>NZ_JBEHHI010000001.1:1052500-1853698 GCF_041020385.1 Rhodovulum iodosum
AGCACTAGACCACATGTGCCGCCCCAGCCCGCCGCCCCCATTGCGGCGGACGAAAAGGCGCCGAGGGCGATTTTCCACAGAGTCTTCCCCAGAATCCCGCCCAAAACCGGTACCTAGACGGCGACTCTGCGCCTTGGCAGGCGAATCCGAAGCGACAGAAGGGCCAGAATCGCCGCCAGATAGACCAGCGGCTCGATCTGCCAGCCCTTCACCAGCATCACGTAGTGAATCGCCCCCAGCAGAACCGCCGGATAGGTCAGCCGATGCAGGCGCCGCCAGCGCACCGGGCCAAGCCGGCGCAGCGACAGGCTGTTCGAGGTCAGCGCCAGCGGCACCAGCAACACGAACCCGGCCATGCCGACGGTGATATAGGGCCGCTTGACGATATCGGCCCAGATCAGCTGCCACGATTGCAGGTCGAGAAAGAGCCACGTCGCAAGGTGCAGCGACAGGTGAAAGAAGGCGACCAGCCCCAGCGCCCGGCGATAGCGGATCAGGTTGATCCCCGTCAGGCGCCTCAGCGGCGTGACGGCCAGCCCCGCGACGAGAAACTGCAAGGCCGTCACGCCCAGCCGGTGTTCGAGCGCCTCGATGGGCTCGACCCCCAACCCGCCGGTGAGGCCGAGATACAGAAACCAGGGCGCCGGCAGCATCCCCAGCACATAAACAGGCCAGGCCGGCACACGCCGCAGCGCGCCGTTGATCGTGCCTGCCAGCCCCATCAGAAGAATTTCTTCAGATCCATCCCGGCATAGAGGTCGGCAACCTCGTCATAGCCGTTGAACATAAGCGTGGGCTGACGCTTGGAAAACAGCCCCGCCCCGATGCGCCGTTCGGTGGCCTGGCTCCAGCGGGGGTGGTCCACTTGCGGGTTCACGTTCGAGTAAAAGCCGTATTCGCGCGCACTGGCCTTGTTCCACGTGGTCGGCGGCTCGGTCTCGGTCAGGCTGATCCGCACCACCGACTTGATCGACTTGAAGCCGTATTTCCACGGTACCACCAGCCGGATCGGCGCGCCGTTCTGCTTGGGCATGTCCTGACCGTAAAGCCCGGTCGCCATGATCGTCAGAGGGTGCATCGCCTCGTCCAGTCGCAGCCCCTCGACATAGGGCCAGTCGAGGATGGGCGCGCGCTGGCCCGGCATCTCCTCGGGGCGGAAGAGCGTCTCGAAGGCCACGTATTTCGCGCCCGGCTGCACGCCGACACGATCTAGCAGGTCCGCCAGCTCGAACCCGACCCAGGGGATCACCATCGACCAGGCCTCGACGCAGCGAAGCCGGTAGATGCGTTCCTCAAGCGAGACGCCTTCCAGGATGTCGGCCAGGTCGTAGGTGCCGGGCTTGTCGACCAACCCGTCGATCTTCACCGACCACGGATCGACGGTCAGGGCGCCGGCATTGCGCTTGGGGTCTTCCTTGCCGGTGCCGAATTCGTAAAAGTTGCAGTAGCTGGTGATCTCTTCGAACGTGTTGGGCTCCAGCCCGCCCTCGGCCGCACGGGCCTGCCCGGCAAGCCCGCCCAGCGCCAGCGCCCCGGCCCCAGCCATGATCTGACGGCGGCTGAGATAGGCAGCCTCCGGGGTGACGTCCGACCAGTTCAATGTGTTGCGCCAGCGGCCTGCCATTGGAATTCCTTTCCCATCGGTCCCAAGGTCAACTTAGGTGCGCGCCATCGCGCTGTGAAAACAACTCGTCTCACACCGACGGCACCGCCCTGAAACAAAGGGCCCGGTGGCAGCGCGGTCAGACCTCGTCCAGCCGCTGCAGCGCCAATTCGAACTGCTTGTGGCCGCGGGCCCTGGCGAGGCCATGCTCGGCCAGGTTCACGGATGGGAAAATCTCGTTCATCTGCACCGACGTGCCGTCGTCCTTCACGATCCGCATATGCCTGCGGCGCATCTCGCGCGGTTCGGCCACGCCGACCGAATGGGCGATGGTCTCGATCTCCTGGATCACCGATTTTGCGTAGGCCGCCACGCGCTTTTCCTTTTCTTCGACCACCAGACCCTGCTGAAGGTGTGGCTGGTGCGTCGTGACCCCGGTGGGGCAGGTGTTCTTGTTGCATTTCAGCGCCTGGATGCAGCCCAGGCTGAACATGAAGCCACGCGCGGAGGTGACGAAATCCGCGCCGAGGCAAATGGCCCAGGCCACATCGCCCGGCGCCACCAGCTTGCCGCTGGCGACGATGCGGATACGCTCGTGCAGGCCGGCAAGGTCGCGCAGGTCGACCATGCGGATCAGCGCCTCGCGCAATGGCAGCCCGACAAGGTCGATCAGCGGCATGGGCGCCGCTCCGGTGCCGCCCTCGCCGCCGTCGACGGCGATGAAGTCCGGCGCGCTTTCCTCGCCCCGCTTCTTGATTTCCTTGAACAGCTCGAACCAGGGATCGGCCGAGCCGATGCAGCTCTTGATGCCGACCGGCTTGCCGGTGACCTCGCGGATATGGGCGACGAGGTCCAAAAGATCGCCGAAATCGTCGACCTCCTTGTGCCGGTTGGGCGAGATCGCGTCCTGCCCCATCGGCACGCCGCGGATGCGGGCGACCTCTTGATCGATCTTGGCCGCGGGCAGGATACCGCCCTTGCCGGGCTTGGCGCCCTGGCTGAGCTTGATCTCGAACATCTTCACTTCCGGATGCGCCGACACCTCGCGCAGCTTGTCGTCGCTCAAGCCCCCGGCCACGTCGCGCACGCCGAACTTCGCCGTGCCGATCTGAAAGACGATGTCGCAACCGCCCTCCAGGTGATAGGGCGACAGCCCCCCTTCGCCGGTGTTCAGCCAGATCCCCGCCCGTTTCGCGCCGCGCGTCAGCGCCCGCACGGCGGGTTTCGAAATCGCGCCGTAGGACATCCCCGAGATGTTGAAGATCGACGGGGCGAGATAGGGCTCGCGGCAATGGGGCCCGATCACCATCGGCTCGGTCGAGGCGTATTGATCGTCCAGCGGCGGAAAGACCGCGTTCATGAAGATGGGCGTGCCGGGGATGTTCAGATTGCGGGTCGAGCCGAAGGCCACCGTGTTCCCCTTGGCCGCGGAGGCATTGTAGACCCAGTTGCGCTGGGCGCGGTTGAACGGCATCTCCTCGCGGTCCATGGCAAAGAAATATTGCCGGAAGAACTCGCCAAGCTGGGTGAACACCCCGCGGAACCGGCCGATGACCGGATAGTTGCGCCGTATCGCGTCTCCGGCCTGGCGGCTGTCGATGACATAAAACACCAGCACCAAGAGAAACATGAAGCCGAGAAACAGCGCAAAGGCACCGGCCATCACCTGCAATGCGTAATACGCCCAGCCCATGATGCCTCCCTGCACCTGTGCGACAGTTTGACCTCGATCAAGGTTGCCGGGGTCGCCGAGGTTAGAGTGCGCGGACAGATCGTATCAGACAACCCCCCGGCAGCACGGGGAAACTGGGAGGATTCCATGAAAACAGTTCTCGCCGCGGCGGCCATGGCCGTTGCCGCCACCTGCGCGTCCGCCGAGGACACCGTCACCTACACGGTCGATCAAACGTTCGACGACGTGGTGTTCGGGCTGGAAAACGCCGTGCTGGGCCAAGGCCTGGTAATCGACAGCGTCAGCCATACCGGCGACATGCTGGAGCGCACCAAGGCCGATGTCGGCTCGGACGTCACGATCTTCCTCAAGGCCGATATCTTCAGCTTTTGCTCGGCGAAGCTGTCGCGCAAGGTGATGGAGGCCGAACCGATGAACATAAAGTTCTGCCCCTACGACATCTTCGTGCTACAGTTTCCCGACAGCCCCGACGAAACCACGATCGGCTATCGCCAGTTTCCCGAGGGCCCGATGAAAGAGGTCGAGGCGCTGCTCGACACGATAGCGCGCGAGGCCGTGGGGCTCGACTGAGCCGGTATCTCGTTCACGGATCTTCAAACATTCTGAACGGAATTTGAGATGACATCGCGCCGTGCCCCGGCTTAGGGCGCGGCGCGTTTTCGTCAAATGACATCGGCGGGAATCCCCCACGATGCAGACCCGATCTGCGCCCTAACTCCCGCGTACGGAAGGCAGCCCAGCCACTGGGTGCCTGTGTCCAACAAAGGGAATTGTCTAATGATCCGCAGAACGTTTCTTTCGCTAACCGCCGCCGCCATGCTGTCGGGCCCCGCGCTCGCGGGCGGCCACTCGATGGATATCGTCGATACCGCCGCTGGTGCCGGCGACTTCAACACGCTGGTTGCCGCCGTTGAGGCGGCGGGCCTGGTCGAGACGTTGAAGGGTGAAGGTCCCTTCACGGTCTTCGCACCCACCGACGCAGCCTTCGCGGCGCTGCCCGAAGGCACCGTCGAGAGCCTGCTGCTGCCCGAGAACAAGGACCAGCTGGTGGGCATCCTCACCTACCACGTGGTGCCGGGCAAGGTGATGTCCTCCGATCTGTCCGACGGCATGATGGCCGGCACGGTGCAGGGCGGCGAAGTGACCATCGGCACCGATGGCGGCGTTACCGTCGACGGCGCCAATGTGACGACCGCCGATATCGAGGCTTCGAACGGCGTGATCCACGTCATCGACCAGGTGATCCTGCCCAACTGACGCCCAGATGACGGCCCGGCCCTCGCGCCGGGCCGTTTATCGGAGGGACAATCGGAGTATCTTTGATGGCTACAATTACCGAAATCGCCGTCGACAACCCGGATTTCTCGATCCTTGTCGGCGTTCTGCAATACCTCGACGAAAATATCGAAGAGAGCGACCTCGTCGCCGCGCTGTCCGCCGCCGATGCCGGCGTGACGGTCTTCGCCCCCACAAACGACGCGTTCGGCGCCCTTGCCACTGATCTGGGCTACACCGGCGATGCGGCGGACGAGACCGCGGTATCGGCGTTCCTCACCGAGAACGTGGCGGCCGAAACGCTGTTCGACGTTGTCACCTATCACGTCTCACCCGGCATCTTCGACAGCGCCGCCGTGTCCGCCGCCGAGTCGCTCGACACGCTGAACGGCGCCACGATCGCGCCCGACCTGCCGACGCTCGTCGATGCCGAGCCCGACCTTCTCGACCCGTCGCTGGTGGCGACGGATATCGAGGCCGACAACGGCATCGTGCATGTCATCGACCGGGTTCTGCTGCCCATCGACCTGCCCGGCAACGACGCCGAAACGATTGCCGGTATCGTGGCCGCCAGCGGTGGCGAGTTCGACGATAACGGCGCCGATTTCGACCTGCTGCTGACCGCGGTGAGCGCGGCCGGCCTCGTCGATGCGCTGGCCGACGAGACCGCCGACCTGACGGTGTTTGCCCCCGATGACGACGCCTTCCTCAGCCTCGCATCGGCGCTGGGTTACAGCGGCAGCGACGAAGCCGGGGCCTGGTCCTATCTCGTCGACGGGCTGACGCTGTTGAACGCGGGCGATCCGATCCCGCTGCTGACCACGGTGCTGACCTATCACGTCGCGCCGGGCTCGCTGCAATCGAGCCAGGTCTTGGCCGCCGACGGCATCACGACCTTGGCCGGGCCCGAGATCGGCGTCACCGTCGACGGCGATGCGGTCAGTTTTGCCGACCTCGACCCCGACATCGCCGACCCGATGCCGCGCGCGCTGGACATCCAGGCCGCGAACGGCATCGTCCATGTCATCGACGGGGTGCTGCTGCCCGCCGACCTGCTGGCCTCGGACGGCGCGGACGACGTCGACTTCCTGATCGGCGACGACACCGACGAGAGCTTCGATACCGGAGCCGATGCAGACTACATCGACGCCCGCGGTGGCGATGACGTGGTGATCGCGGGGCTTGGTGACGACACCGTTCTGGGTGGCGCGGGCGCCGATCGTCTCAATGGCGGCGACGGCGACGACCGCATCGTCGGCGGCCCTGCCGAGGACGATCTCGCCGATGTGATCTTTGCCGGCGCCGGGGACGACACCGTTTCGGCCGGTGCAGGAAACGACACCGTCTACGGCATGGACGGCTCGGATGCCCTGACCGGCGGCGCCGGGGCCGATTTCCTGGCCGGGCAGGCCGGCGACGACGTGCTGGCGGGCAACGGCCTGGGTGACGTGCTTTATGGTAACGAGGGCGCCGATTTCCTGAACGGCGGCTATGGCTATGACCGGGTGAACGGCGGCGCGGGCGCCGACACGTTCTTCCATCTCGGCGTGGCAGGCCACGGCACCGACTGGGTGCAGGACTTCACCTCGGAAGACACGCTCTTTTTCGGCGCAGAGGCCGAGGCCGACGACTTCGTCCTCGCCTTCGCCGAGACCGCGGACGCGGGCGAGGCCGGCGTGGCCGAGGCGTTCATCACCTACGCCCCCACAGGGCAGGTGATCTGGGCGCTGGTCGATGGCGCGGCTGCCGAAAGCATCGACCTGCAAATCGCGGGCGACGCGGCCTCGATCGACCTGCTGGTCTGAGTACCGCGAGACACGAAGGCCCCGCCCCCCGGCGGGGCCTTTTCCATTGGCGGGTCCGCCCGACGGTGCCGCCGCCCGAATGGCCGCTCGCGGTAGCCGCCAGTCGCATTCTTCGGCCCCTTAGATCACAGTAACCTTTCCGGCATAGGCGGCCACGATATGTTCGTCGGCATGGGCGATCAGCGCGGCGATCTCGCGCTCTTGCTCTGCGCTTAGAACGCCGCCTTCGGGGGCAGCGGCAATCGCGGAAAGCGCCGCCTCGCGGGCCGCGTCGAATGAGGTACGCCGCCCCGATGCCTCGTAGTCGTCCCGGCCCTGCCGCGTGAAGATCCGCGGTGCCAACTGGTCGCGGCACATCGCGATGGTATGCGCGGAATCGAGGAAATGGCCACCGGCCGGCACCCTCATCACCTCGTCCCAGTTCAGCGCCTCGCGCTCCAGCCGCGGCTTGCGGATGAGGCGGCGCATCATCGCCCCGATCTCGTTGTCAAGGACCGCCTGAACCGGGCTGAAGACGGTCGCGCATTCCAGTTGGCCCACCCCGCCCAGGATGTCGGCGCCGCTCAGCGCCACGATCTGGGCCAGCAGCGCGCGCTCGGCCATGGCTTGGTGGTCGACGTCGGGCGTATCCGAGCCGGCGCCATAGGTATGCGCCAACATCCCCCAGCCGCGTTTCATCAGCTGCACCGCGACGCTCGCCGATTGAAGCGACTCGACACAGGCCTGCAACGCCGAGCCTGTGCGCATGTCGAGGGTGAACATCAGCGGCGTTGAGATCACCGGCGTTCCGGGGGCCAGGACATGGGCCATGACGGTCATGCCCACGATCTCGGCCGCGGCCATGATCGCCATGCTGCCCACCGACAAGGGCGCCGTCCCGCCCGAGGACGGCAGCGCACATGCGTGCAGCGGCACCCCGTATCTGCCCGCCGCGATGATGCACTGGCTGTCCATGAACTTGAACTCCAGCGGCGTGAACGAACAGGTGATGCAACTGGTGATCGGGGTTTCGCGCAGCGCGTCCTCGCCGCCGGCGGCGATGGCCGCGATCTTCATCAGGTAATCGACGTTTTCCCACTGGTAGGGCTGCATCCAGACATGTTTGGGGGTGCGCGCGATGAGCCGGGCAAAGCTGTGGATGTCGGCGGTCTTTTCCGGCACGCCGTGGACAAAGGGATGGGCGATGAACCCGACCTCGTCCAGCGTGCTGGCCACCGCGGCGATGTCGGACACGGCCGCGAGGTCCATGTTGCGGTAACTGGCGTCGCGCGGGTCCACATAGCCGTGCGCCCCGGTGCCCGTGCGCATGACGAAGCCGCGGTCGGGGCGCGGCAGCTCGATGTCGAGCTGCGGCAGCTTTCCCGCCAGCCGCGCGGCCTTGGGCGTGGCCTCCATCGCCTCGCGGATCAGCCCGCGCGGCAGGCGCAGGCGGTTGGCGTCGCGGCCGGGCCGGGCACCGGCCGCGCGCAGCCGTTTCTGCGCCTCGGGGTGCAGGATCGCGACCCCGTAATCGGCCAGCACGTCCTCGACACGGGCCTTCATCCAGGCAATTTCGTCATCGTCAAGAAAGCCGAAGCCCGCGCGGCCAAAGCCCGGCGGCTCTTGTCGAAAGGCCGTGGCCGGGGTGCTGGTGCGGGTCGGGCGGTTGCGGCGGGCGGTGGGTCTGGTCCTGGTCATGATGTGCGGCTTCCTCGACTTGGCGATGAGGGACTGGCACACACCGATTTCGCTGACTGCCTGCCGACTTCAGCTAAAGCCAAAGATAACCGCGAATCGCAGGTTCGCCCAAAGGATTCGCCGGGCGCGCGCGGCCACCGCCCGCCAACCGGAAATGAAAAGGCCCCGCCGTGCGGCAGGGCCTTTCCCACTCGGTTGGTCCGGGCATCAGTGCAGCACGGCGTCCTCAGGCGAGGGCCGGTCCGACCCGCCGACGCGGTCGCCCACGATCAGCCCGTCGGCCCCCGCATGCACCGGCACCGTGTCGCCGTCATGCACCTCGCCGCCAAGAATCATCTCGGCCAGCCGGTCCTGAAGGCTTTTCTGGATCACGCGCTTCAAGGGCCTTGCGCCATAGACCGGGTCGTACCCGGCATCGGCCAGCCATTTCTCGGCGCCCGCGTCCAGGTCCAGCGTGATGTTGCGCGCGGCCAACCGCTTTTGCAGGCGGCGCAGCTGGATCTCGACGATGCCGGTCATGTCCGTCCGCGTCAGCCGGTCGAACACCACCATCTCGTCCAGACGGTTCAGAAACTCGGGCCGAAAATGGGCGCGCACCGCGTCCATCACGTCGCGCTTGGCCGCGGCTGCATCGGCATCCTCGGGCAACTGGCTCAGCGCCTGGCTGCCGAGGTTCGAGGTCAGCACGATCAGCGTCTGCTTGAAATCGACCGTGCGGCCCTGCCCGTCGGTCAGCACGCCGTCGTCGAGCACCTGGAGCAGCACGTTGAAGACCTCCGGATGCGCCTTTTCGACCTCGTCGAACAGCACCACCTGATAGGGGCGCCGGCGCACGGCCTCGGTCAGCACGCCGCCCTCGTCATAGCCGACATAGCCCGGAGGCGCGCCGATCAGACGGGAGACCGAGTGCTTTTCCATGAACTCGGACATGTCGATCCGGACCATCGCCTGGTCGTCGTCAAAGAGGTACTCGGCCACGGCCTTGGTCAGCTCGGTCTTGCCGACGCCGGTGGGGCCCAGGAACAGGAACGAGCCCAGCGGCCGGTTCTCGTCGTTGAGCCCCGCGCGGGCGCGCCGCACGGCGTTGGCGACGGCGGTCACCGCCGCTTTCTGGCCGATCACGCGCTTGCCCAGTTCCTCTTCCATGCGCAGCAGCTTTTCGCGCTCGCCTTCCAGCATCTTCGATGTGGGAATGCCCGTCCAACGCTCGACGACCTGCGCGATCTGTTCGGGGCGCACGGCCTCTTCGACCATCACGTCGTCATCCTGTGCCTCGGCCTCGGCCAGTTGCTTTTCAAGCTGCGGGATCACGCCGTAGGACAGTTCGCCCGCCTTGGCCAGGTTGCCCTCGCGCTTGGCATGGTCAAGCTCGGCCCGCGCCCGGTCGAGCTGTTCCTTCAGCTCGCGCGCGCTGTCCAGCTTGTCGCGCTCGGCCTGCCACTTGGCGGTCATCTCGGCCGATTGCTGCTGCAACTCCGACAGTTCCTTTTCCAGCTTTTCCAGCCGGTTCTTCGAGGCCGCGTCGTCCTCTTTCTTCAGCGCCTCGGCCTCGATCTGCTTTTGCAGGATCTCGCGGTCCAGCGCGTCCAGTTCCTCGGGCTTGCTGTCCACCTCCATCCGCAGCCGGCTGGCCGCCTCGTCGACGAGGTCGATCGCCTTGTCGGGCAGGAACCGGTCGGTGATGTAGCGGTGCGACAGCGTGGCGGCGGCCACGAGTGCGGCGTCGGAGATACGCACGCCGTGGTGCAGCTCGTACTTCTCCTTGATGCCGCGCAGGATCGACACGGTATCCTCGACCGTGGGCTCCTCCACCATCAGCGGCTGGAACCGGCGGGCAAGGGCCGCGTCCTTTTCCACATGCTTGCGGTATTCGTCCAGCGTGGTCGCGCCGATGCAGTGCAGCTCGCCGCGGGCCAGCGCCGGCTTGATCAGGTTGGCCGCATCCATTGCACCCTCTGATTTGCCGGCGCCCACCAGCGTGTGCATCTCGTCGATGAAGAGGATGATCTCGCCCGCCGCCGCGGTGATCTCGCTGAGGATCGCCTTGAGACGTTCCTCGAACTCGCCACGGTATTTCGCGCCGGCGATCAGCGCGCCCATATCCAGCGCCATCAGCTTCTTGTTCTTCAGGCTCTCGGGCACGTCGCCGTTGACGATGCGCAGGGCCAAACCCTCCGCAATCGCGGTCTTGCCGACGCCCGGTTCACCGATCAGCACCGGGTTGTTCTTGGTGCGACGCGACAGAACCTGCATGGCGCGGCGAATTTCCTCGTCACGGCCGATGATCGGGTCGATCTTGCCGTCCTCGGCGGCCTCGGTCAGATCACGCGCGTATTTCTTCAGCGCGTCGTACCCTTCCTCGGCGCTGGCCGTGTCGGCGGTGCGGCCCTTGCGCAAGTCGTTGATCGCGGCGTTCAGGTTCTGGGCGCTCACCGCACCCGCATCCAGCGCCTCCTTGGCCTTGGAACGCACCATGGCCAGCGCCATCAGCACGCGCTCGACGGGGACAAAGCTGTCGCCGGCCTTCTTGGCGATCTTCTCGGCCTCGTCCAGCACGCGGCCCGTGGCCTGGTCGAGATAGATCTGTCCAGCATCGCCGGTGACCTTGGGCATCTTTTCGAGGCTTGCATCCACCGCCTCGACCACGCGCTCGGGTGCGCCGCCGGCCCGGCGGATCAGGTTGGAGGCCAGCCCCTCCTCGTCGTCCATCAGCGCCTTGAGCAGATGCTCGGGCGCCAGCCGCTGGTGGTTTTCGCGGGTTGCGATGGTCTGGGCGGCTTGCAGGAAACCACGCGACCGTTCCGTGAACTTCTCCAGGTTCATCGGTCTCTCCTTGTTCAAAGCGCCCGCTTTGTGGAACGCCCGCCCGGCGGCGCGTCCCTCTCGGGCCTCGCTCTTGATTTGGAGAGCGCTGCCAGCCGTTTCAAGACCGCGGGCGCGGACCAGAAAACGGCCGCGAACCGCCATCTCGGCGCCACGATTGCCCGACATGCTGCGCATGTTGACCTGCCTGACAGGCGCCCCGGACAAGAGCGGGGTCGAGCAGAAAGGAAGGATTCCGCCATGCAAGTCGTGTCGATCGAAGTCGAGGGCATCAACGCCAATGCGCAGGACGGCGTGTTGACCGGCCACGTCGCCTTTCGCCACCTGGCGGAGGCCGGGCGCGACTGGGTACATTTCGACTGCGCCGTGCCGCTGCCCGAAGGCGCCAGCGACGCGGCACTGTCGGACGCGCTGATCGCCGAGGCCAGCCGCCAGATGCTGCGGATGCCCGGCTACCGCACCGGCAGGAAGCAGCTGGAATTTCTGACAGATGCAGGACTGATCCAGGCCGCCTGAGCCCCGCCGGGGCTGGACGGGCAAGGGCCGCGGCGCTAGGAACGGCCGATCCCCCGTGCCGGAGCCCGCGCCATGCCTGCCGATGACCGACTGATCGTCGCCCTCGATGTCGCCGACGCCCATACCGGGCTGGCCCTTGCCGCCGAGATCGGCGATGCCGTCTCGTTCTACAAGATCGGCCTGGGGATGTTGACCGGCGGCGGCCTCGCGCTGGCGCAAGAGCTGAAGGATGCCCATGGCAAGCGCATCTTTCTCGACATGAAGCTTTTCGATATCGGCGCAACGGTCGAGGCGGCTGTGCGGGGCCTCGCCCGGTTCGATCTCGATTTCCTCACCGTCCATGGAGACCCGCACGTCGTGCGCGCGGCGCGCGAGGGCGCAGGCGGGTCGGACATGAAGATCCTGGCCGTCACCATCCTGACATCGCTCGACCGGTCCGACCTCGACGCCAGCCTGATCCGGCCCGGCGACATCCCCGAAATCGTCGCCGAACGCGCCGCGCGGGCGCTGGAGGCCGGGGCCGACGGCGTGATCGCCAGCCCCCAGGAGGCCGCGAGGATCCGCGCCCTGCCCCAGGCCGAGGGCAAACTGATCGTCACCCCCGGCGTGCGCCCCGCCGGCGCCGAACTAGGCGATCAGAAACGCGTGGCGACCCCTGCCGAGGCCATTGCAAACGGCGCCGATCACGTGGTCGTCGGCCGCCCGGTCTGGCAGGCCGCCGATCCGCGCGCGGCAGCCCGCGCCATCGCGGCGGAACTCGCCTCGCCCCAGGCGCAGCGGCCGAACCGGGCCTGAGGCCCGCTCAGTCCTCGTTGATGTCGCGGTCCCAGACCTTGACCTGGCCCTTGCGTATCCCCAGGAGCTGGCGCAGCGTCAGCCACGCCGCAAGCGAGACCAACGCAAAAACCAGCAGCGTCCAAGGCAGCGCCAGCGTCATCCCCAGCCACATCAGCCCGCCGGTGACAGCCGCCCCGATGGCAAAGCCGACAAAGATGTAGGACGGCGCCAGAATCTCCAGAATGCCCAGCACCACCGCCGCGGCCAGCCACACCCACCAGAGCGACAGCATCAAACCCGCCCCTTCAGCATCTTGAAGGCGTCGGCAAAGGCGTCCATCGCATGGGCCGGCAGCACGATGGTCTGCTTGCCCTCGCCCTGGCCCACCGCCGTCAGCGCCTCGACCTGTTTCAGCGCCACCTGGTATTGCGCGGCCTCGATGCCGTGCTCGGCAATCGCCTGGGCGACGATCTGGGTCGCATAGGCCTCGGCCTCGGCCGTGATGCGCCGCGCCTTGGCCGATTGCTCGGCGGCGTAAAGCTCGGCATCGGCGTTCAGCTCGACCGCGCGCTTGTGGCCTTCGGCCTCGGTCACCGCCGCGCGGCGTGCGCGCTCGGCGTTGAGCTGTTGCAGCATCGCGTCGCGGGTCTGCTGGTCGAGGTTCACATCCAGGATCTCGGCCCGCGTGACCTCGATCCCCCAATTGTCAACCGCGTCCTCGACGCTCGCCTTGATCGTCGAGATCAGCTGCGAGCGGTTGGACTGAACCTCGTCGAGTTCCATCTTGCCGATCTCGGCGCGCACGATGCCGGCCACGGTGGTGGC
Source organism: Rhodovulum iodosum (assembly GCF_041020385.1). Classification (NCBI taxonomy): domain Bacteria; kingdom Pseudomonadati; phylum Pseudomonadota; class Alphaproteobacteria; order Rhodobacterales; family Paracoccaceae; genus Rhodovulum; species Rhodovulum iodosum. Next base: position 1,065,495 of record NZ_JBEHHI010000001.1, read on the forward strand.
TATGGCGGCATCCACGTCACGTATGCGGTAGACCGTCTTTTCCGGCTCGATGATGCGGTAAAAGACGCTGGTCTCGACCTGCACCAGCACGTTGTCGGCGGTGATCGCGTCCTGGCTGGCCGTCGGCAATTGCCGCTCAAGGATCGAGATCCGGTGCGCGACCCGGTCGAGGAAGGGCACGATCACGTTGATCCCCGGCCCCAGGACCGCGCGCAACCGGCCAAATCGTTCGACCACATGCTTTTCCGATTGCGGCACGATCCGCACCCCCAGCACGATGCTGAGGATGACCAGCCCCGCCAAGAGCAGCACCACCAGGTTGCCGCCCACGAACTCCGCGATGAGGGTTTCCAAATCCATTGTCTCAAATCCCATGCCCCGATGCGCGCACTATGCCCCGCGCCGGGACGCGACGGAAGACCTTGCACGCCCCCCCGCCACCGCGGCATCCTGCCCTGTGCGCCCCTGCCGCCAGACAGGACCGGCCCAATGCCCGCCCTATGCCGAGATTGCCTCACCCTGTTCGACGCCGGCCCCCGCTGCCCGGACTGCGGCCGGCCGCGCATCGTCGCCCACCCCGAACTGCTGACCCTCTCCATCGCGCATATGGATTGCGACGCGTTCTACGCCTCGGTGGAAAAGCGCGACGACCCCGCCCTTGCCGACAAGCCGGTCATCATCGGCGGCGGCCGGCGCGGCGTGGTCTCCACCGCGTGCTACATCGCGCGCGTCAAGGGGGTGCGCTCGGCCATGCCGATGTTCAAGGCGCTGGCGCTCTGCCCCGAGGCGGTGGTGATCAAGCCGCGCGGCGCGGCCTATGCCGCCGCCTCGGCCGAGATCCGCGTGATGATGCAACGGCTCACCCCGGCGGTCGAGCCGCTGTCTCTGGACGAGGCGTTCCTCGATCTCACCGGCACCCAGCGGCTGCACGGCGCGCCGCCCGCGCTGATGCTCGCGCAGCTGGTGAAACGGATGGAGGACGAGCTGGGCCTTTCGGGCTCGATCGGGCTGTCGCACAACAAGTTCCTCGCCAAGATCGCCTCCGATCTCGACAAGCCCCGCGGCTTTTCAGTGATCGGCCGGGCCGAGACCGAGGAGTTCCTCGCCAACCGTCCGGTGCGGCTGATCTGGGGCGTCGGTGCCGCGGGCCAGGCCGCGCTCGACCGCGCCGGCATCCATACCTTCGCCGACCTGCGCCGCTGGGACGAGGCCGACCTCGCCGCGCGGTTCGGCAGCATGGGCACGCGGCTTTGGCACCTCGCACGCGGGCGCGATGCCCGGCGCGTCTCGCCCAACGCGCCGGTCAAGAGCATCTCCAACGAAACCACCTTCGCCGAAGACACCGCCGATGCCGATCTGCTCGACGGCCATATCTGGCGGCTGGCCGAAAAGGTGGCGGATCGCGCCAAGGCCAAGGGCCGCGCCGGCCGCGTGGTCACGCTCAAGCTCAAGCGCGCCGATCACCGCCTCGTCACCCGGCGCCAGTCCCTTCCCGAGCCCACCCAGATGGCCGACCGCCTCTACCGGGCCGCCCGCGCGCTCTTCGACCAGTCGGGCGAGGCGGGCCCGTTCCGGCTGATCGGCGTGGGGTTGTCGGACATCGGCCCGGCCGAGCGCGCCGATCTCTCGGGCGACCTGCTCGACCCGAACGAGGCGCGGCGGCTCAAGGCGGAACGCGCCAGCGACGCGATCCGCGCACGTTTCGGCGCACAGGCAATTCTCAAGGGGCGGTCGCTGCGCTGAACGCCCTGCTTCTTCTTGGCAAAAATACCCGATTCCCGTCCGTCCCACGGGCGCGCCGGCGCTATTCCGCGGCCAGCGGCATCTCCAGGCCCCGGCCGATCTCGGCGATCTCGGCGATGACCGAGCTCAGGACCGATTTGAAGGCGCGGTAGTCGCGGCTCGGCCGGATCTCGGCCTCGTCCATGTAAAGCGCGCGGTCGATCTCGACCTGGATGGCGTGCTGCCCGCGCGACGGGCGACCGTAGCGCTGGGTGATATGGGCGCCGGCAAAGGGCGTGTTGCGCCCCACCCTGAGTCCGGCATTGCGAAACGCCACCTCGATCCGGTCGACCACGTCGGGCTCGGCAGAGGCGCCGAAGCGGTCGCCCAGCACCACGTGCGGCGTGGCCTTGCCGCCGCCCGAAACCGATTCGATGGCCTCGTGGGGCATCGAGTGGCAATCGATCAGGATCGCCTCGCCAAACGCCGCATTGGCCTCGTCCAGCAGCCGTTGCAGGCAGGCATGGTAAGGCCGCCAATAGCCGTCGAGCCGCGCCTCGGCCTCGGCGCGCGGCAGCTTGCCGCGATAGATCACCCGCCCGTTCGCCACCACGCGCGGAATCACGCCCAGGCCAGAGCTGACCCTTGGGTTGTGGCCCACCGCGCTGACCCCCTCGATCACCGCCGGGTCCAGTTCCTCGGCCGCGCGGTTGAGGTCGACATAGGCGCGCGGCATCCGCGCAGCCAGCAGCGGCGCGCCCATCTGCGGCGCGTCGGCGAACAGCTGATCGACGAAGGCGTCTTCTGAAGAGCGCACGGCGCGCTCGTCCAGCACGGTCTGCCGGAGAAAGGCCCACGGATAGTCCCGCCCGCTATGGGGCGAGGAAAACACCACGCTCGTCGTGCGCGCGGCTGGCAGGAACAGGGCGTAGGGATCCGTCTGCATCGGCACTCCTTCTGGAAACGCGTTATAGCCGCATTTCGGGGCTTGCCAAAAGCTCTTGAACCATTTTCCGACTCCTTTTATAGACCTGCGAACCGACGCGGGCCCGCCGCGTCCTTTTACGTTTGGGCAGGTGGGTTCAACTCGTTCGGGCGGTTAGCTCAGCGGTAGAGCACTACGTTGACATCGTAGGGGTCACTGGTTCGATCCCAGTACCGCCCACCATGACACCCCGCGCCGCATGCGGCGCGGACATCGAAACCGAAAGGCGCAGGGACGCGCCGCGAAATGAGGAGAGGACCATGAAGGTCAGAAACTCGCTCCGCTCGCTCAAGCAGCGTCATCGCGACTGCCGTGTCGTGCGCCGCAAGGGCCGGGTCTACGTGATCAACAAGACGCAGCGCCGCTTCAAGGCCCGCCAGGGCTGAGGGCGCCGCGCAGCGTATGCCGAAAAGGCCGCCCCGTGGGGCGGCCTTTTTCGTGGGCGCTGCATGACGGGCGCCTAGCGGTCGAAGAAATCCTCTTCCACCTCGCTGGGCGATATCCCGATGGCCTCAAGCCCGGCCTCGAGGAAATCGGCAAAAAGCGGCATTCCGACGAGGTAATCCTCGGTCGGCGCGGTGGCCTCGGCCTTGGCGGTGGCGATCGCCTCTTCCAGGTCGTCGGCATCGAAGGTCTCGCGCCCGATCCATGTCAGCGCGACGAGGCTGGCCTTTTCGTCATCGTTCATGGCGGCGATGAAGGCGCGCAGCTCGGCTTCGGCCATCGACTTTTCACGGGCCTGAAAGATGACCTGCACCACCTTGCGCGGGCTGATTTCCAACAGCTCTTCCATTATCTCTCCTCCGAACGGGGCCACAGTTTCGCGCGGCCCCGCGGGATGCACAAGGGGCTGTCTCAGCGCCTGGGGGCGAAAATCGGATAATAAGCCCAGTCGGGCAGAAAGCGGCCCAGCCGGAACACCCACGAGAACAACTCGGGAAAGCTGCGGTGGAAACTGTCGGTTTCCATGTGTTCGATGAACTCGTGCGCCGCCTTTTCGGGCTCCATGATGAAGGGCATCTTGAAATCGTTCTTGTCGGTCAGGCGCGTCTTTACGAAACCGGGGTTGATCACCTGCACGTCGATGCCGGTGCCGCGCAGGTCGGCATACATGCTTTCGGCCAGCGCCATGACGCCGGCCTTCGACGCGCAATAGCCGATGGCGCCGGGCAGACCGCGAAAGGCGGCAAGGCTGCCGGTCAACACGATATGGCCTGCGCCCTTTTCAAGGAACTTGGGCATCACCGCCCCCATCACCCGCACCGCGCCGGTCAGGTTGACGTCGATCATCGCCTCGACCTGCTCGGCGTTCCATTCCTGCGCGCTTTGCGGCCAGTAGGCCCCGGCGAGGTAGAGCACCCCGTCGATATCGCCCACCTCTTCGGCCGCCTTCTTCACCGAGGCACTGTCGGAGACATCGACCGGCACGACCTGCGAGCGGCCCGGCAGGACCTTGGCCAGATCTGCAAGCCGATCGTCGCTGCGCGCGCTCAGGATCACCTCGGCACCCATGCGGTTCAGCTTTTCGGCGACAGCCCGGCCCAGCCCCTCGCTCGCGCCGACGACCCAGTAGCGTTTATTGGTGAAGTCCCTCACATAGCCTCCTTCGGGCGCATCGTCGCCACCAGTTCCGCCACGGGGATGCCGAACTTGCGAAACTGGCTGCGATTGATGATCGCGCCGTTCTCCATCAAATACATCCAGTCGGTGGTTTCGAGCACATGACCGCCCGAATCCTTCGGCAGCTTGATACGATATTGCAGCTGCACACCAGAACCCTTTTGGACGCCCTCAGCGGTTCCGATCACGTCGGGCGCCTCGGCGCGGATATGCCCGTCATTGCCCAGCGTAAAGGTCCAGGACCGGCTCTGCGTTGCGCCGCTGTCATAGCGGAACTCCTCGGTCATGGTGCCGGTGTTACCTTCCCAGTGTGCCTCCATGTCGGCGACGAACCGCGAGGTCACGCGGCCCATCGGCCCGTAGACCACCCCCTCGCACAGGATCGGGCCGTTCAGGTGCTTGCGCAGGTCGAACTGTGGGCCCGAACCGGCATAATCCTCTGGTTTCTGGGCCAAAAACCCCATGTATCGCGGCCGGATCATGGCCAGCACCAATATGGTGAGCGCCCCGAGAGAAAAGGCGAGAATCGGCGTCATGCGTACACCTCCTTGGTCAGCGGCGTCGCGGCGAAAAGCGCGATCGCAATCAGTTTCAGTGCGCAGGGCACCAGCGCGTAGAGAACGCTCAGCATGGTCAGTGCGGTCTGGGGGTTATCGGCCCCGGCGGAAAACCCCGCCAGGTCGAGCAGCGGCAGCAGCGTGACCGCGGCGAAGGCCAGCGTGAATTTCGAGACAAAAGACCACAGGCCGAAGGCCTGCCCCGCATTGGGCGCGATCTGCGCCATGCGGGCGGCGAAAATTGCGGGCAACAGCGTCATGTCCGCGCCCAGCGCAGCGCCCGAGGCGAGGCAGATCGCGGCAAAGGGAACCAGGTCGCCCGGCCCAAGCATGGCGGCGAACCCGAACGCCACGATCGACAGCACCATCCCGGCCAAGAGCGCCGGCTTTTCCCCGAAACGCTGGGCCGCGCGGCCCCAGAGCGGCGCCGACGCCGCAGCGGCGAGGAAAAACAGAAGCAAGAGCGGGCCCTCCCAGCCCGGCGCGGCCAGCCGGCTTTCGACGAAGAACAGGAACAGCGTCGAGGTGACGGCCACCGGGGTGGCGTTGGCCAGGGCCACCAGCAACAGCCGCCGGGCCACCGGGTCGGCCAGCACCTCGCGGGCGCCCGAGGGTTCCGATGCGGCGGGCAAGGACCATTCGCGCCGCATCATCGCGCCCGCCAGAACGGCAAGAGCACAGAACCCGAGGGCGAAGGCCGCAAATGGATGCGCCGCGGCCGCCACCAGAGCGGTCGGCGCCACCGCGGCGAGGCTGACGCCCAATAACGCGCCGGTCTCGCGCCAGGCAGCCAGCCGGACATGCCCTTTTTCGCCCATCCGCCCGGCCCGCGCCACGCCCTGGGCGTAGAACGTGATGGTCAGAAAGCTGAACGAGCTGAACAGCCCGGTCAGCGTCAGGCCGAACCAGAGCAGGGGTGCCACCGGCGGCGCCACGGCGAAAAGCGCCAGCATCGAGCCTGCCAGCAACACCAGCGCGCCAACCACCGCCAGCCCGCGCACACGGTGCAGCCGCTCGGACAGCCAGCCGAGCGCGGGGTCCTGCACCACGTCAAAGAGGCGCAGCCCGAACAGGACCGCGCCCAGCGCGACGAGGCTGACGCCGTATTCGTCGACGTAGAACTTGGGCGCGTGGATATAGATCGGCAGCCCGGCCGAGGCCAGGAGCGCGGCGAACACCGCGTAGCCGGGCAAGGGCGCCGCCCTGGCCATCAGCTGACCTCGTCGGCCGGCGGCTTGGGAAAGCGGCGAAAGCGTGCGCCCTTGATGAAAAGGACAAGCGCGTGCCAGTGGATCAGCGACAGCACCCGGTAGCTGCCCACCGGCCGGCGCCAGACCGAGCGCAGGATCGCCCGGTCGGTCAGCGGCGCGCGGTCGCCGGTCAGCGTCGCGTAAAGACCCTCGTCGCCATTGCGAAAATCGATCCAGATGCCCAGCTTGTCGGCGCGGATGTCGAAGCGGAAGCGGTAGCCGCCACCGATCTGCTGAAACGGCGAGACTTGAAAGACCTTTTGCGCCTCCAGCGTGTCGGTCGGCACGATGGCCCGCCCGTCCGGGTGAGCGCAGAGATAGCTGTGCCGCTCGCCCACTGTATTATTCACCTCGGCGACCACCGCACGCAGGGTGCCGTCGGCGCCCTCGCACAGCCAGAAACTGACCGGGTTGAACCAGCCGCCGAGCATCCGCGGGATGGTCAGCAGGCGCACCGGCCCATCGGCGGTGCCCACACCGTGGGCGGCCAGCACCTCGCGCACCCAGTCCGCGCCGCGCCCCTGCCCCCGCGGCCCGCCATGGTCGCGGTCGCGCACCGTCATGAGGTTGCGGCGGTTGCGCGAAAACAGGCGCGGGCGCGCCGGCGCCGGTGCCTCGGCATCGAACAGCACGTAGTCGAGAGAGTAGCGAAACCGGTGGTCCACCTTGCCATGGCGCCCGTGAAAGGTGGACGCGCGGATATGTTCGACCGTGCCGCTCACGCCGCCACCGCGCCGCGTGCGCGCCGGGTCATGGCCTCGGCCACGTCCACGGCGCTGGCCAGCCCGTCTTCGTGGAACCCGTTCTTCATCCAGGCGCCGCAGAACCACAGCCGGTCGCCCCCGTTCATGGCGCGCAGCGTGCCCTGCGCCGCCATGGCGGCGAGGTCGTAGACCGGATGGTCGAAGGTGACCGTGTCGTGGATCAGCTCTTCGCGGATCGGCCGCTGGCTGTTGAGCGTGACGAAAAGCGGATCGTCCGCGGGGATCGGTTGCAGAGAGTTCATCCAGTAGGTCAGGTCGATCCGGTCGGACGCCTTGCCGGTCTCTTCGGTGTAGACCCAGCTCGCCCAGGCGGCGCGGCGTTTGGGCATCAGCGCCGTGTCGGCATGCAGCACGGCCTCGTTCGGTTGATAACGGATATCGGACAGCGCGGCGACCTCCTCGGTTGCGTCGCTGCCGGCCAGCATCGTCAGCGCCTGGTCGGAGTGGCAGGCAAAGACCACCTCGTCGAAGCTTTCCCAATCGCCTCCCGCTGCGCGCAGATCGACGCCCGTGGCGGCCCGGCGCACGGCCTGAACCGGCGCCTTCAGCCGGGTCTCGACCCCCTGCCGGGCCAGCGCGATCTCCAGCCGGCGGACATATTCGACCGAGCCGCCCTCGACCGTGTACCACTGGTGCTGTCCGGAATGGCTGAGCAGCGCGTGGTTTTCGAAGAAGCGAATCATCGCCTGCGCGGGAAATTCCAGGATGCCGCGACTCGGCGTCGACCAGATGGCACCCGACAGGGGCAACAGATAGCGGTCGCGGAACCAGTCGCCGGTGCCGAGCGCGTCGAGGAATTCGCCGATCGTCATCGTCGGGTCGTTCGCCACCTCCAGCGCCCGCCCGTTAAAGGTGACCACGTCGCGCAGCATCCGCAAGAACTTGCGGTTGGCGATGTTGGCGGGCTGGGCAAAAACGGCCCTGAGGTTGCGCAAGCCGTATTCGAACCTGCCCCCGTCGAGCGAGGCGCCAAAGCTCATGTCCGATTTCGCCACCGGCACGCCAAGCTCATCGAAGAGCCGCGTCAGGTGGGGATAGTTGGCATAATTGAACACGATGAACCCTGTATCGACGGGCTGATCTCCCCGCTTGCCGGCGATCACGGTGCGGGCATGGCCGCCCAATCGCCCCTCGGCCTCGTAAAGAACCACGCGATGATCGCGCGCCAGCAGATGAGCCGCACCAAGGCCCGAAACTCCCGCACCAATTACGGCGATGCGCCGCGAGGCGCCCGCTACATATTCAAACGGCATTCACTTGTCCCTTTGCTGGTCTTTTGTGGCCACTGTTGCATTTACGCAGGAGGGGCGTAACCGGATTAATACAATCGGGTGTGATCCAATCCCGGGCGGGCCGCGTAGAAAGGGTATGTTGAACGGAACCGCCGCTGTCGAGAAATCGGATGCGCCCCTGCCGCCTGCGTTTTATGTTGACGGCGCGAAAGGAGTGTACCGGTCTGGAGGGGCAAGGTCCGTGACGGAAAAGGATACGGTCGACACGCGCTGGTCCGAAATGGTGGCGCGGGTGAAAACGGAAAGGGATGAAACCGCCTTTGCCGAGCTGTTCGCCCACTTCGCACCGCGCGTGAAGGCGTTTTTGATGAAATCGGGGGCCGATCCGGCCCTTGCAGAGGAATGTGCACAGGACGTGATGGCAACGCTTTGGCATAAGGCGCATCTGTTCGACCCCGAGCGGGCCAGCGTGGCGACATGGGTTTTTACCATCGCCCGGAACCGCCGGATCGACGCGCTGCGGAAAAACCGCCGGCCAGAGCCCGAAGACCTGACATGGGGCCCCGAACACGAGCCCGAGCAGGACGAGGCCATTGCCCTGCAACAGGAGAGCGAGAAACTGGGCACGGCGCTGGCCGCCCTGCCCGAAAAGCAGAGGATGCTGATCCAACGGGCCTATTTCGGTGACATGTCGCATAGCGAGATCGCCGAAGAGACCGGACTGCCGCTGGGCACGATCAAATCCCGAATACGCCTGGCGCTGGACCGCCTGCGCCACGAGATGAAGTGAAGAAGAAGATGAACATGACCATAAAACACCACCTCACCGACCCGCTTTTGATGGCTTATGCCGCCGGCAATCTTCCCGAGGCGTTCGGCCTCGTCGTCGCGACCCATGTGTCGATGTGCGACGAATGCCGCGCGCGCCTGGCCTCTTTCGAGGCTGTCGGCGGCGCCGTACTGGAAGAGACCGATACGTGCGAGATGGCCGAGGACAGCTTTGCCGCCACGATGAAGCGTATCTCTGACGTGCCCGAGGAAGAGCGGATCACGGCACCTGCCACCACCGCCGAGGATGCGCTGCTGCCCAAACCCCTGCGCGAGTACGTGGGCGGCGATATCGACGCGGTGGAATGGAAATCGGTCGGCGGCCGTGTGCGTCAAGCGATCCTGCCGACATCGAAGGACGCCTCGGTGCGACTGCTCTACATCCCCGCTGGCGTGGCGGTGCCCGATCACGGCCACCGCGGCACCGAGCTGACGCTTGTGCTGCAAGGCGCCTTCGAGGACGAAGCGGATGTCTTTGGCCCCGGCGACGTCGAGGTCGCCAACGAAGAGCTTGAGCATACCCCGGTCGCGGCCCCCGGCCACGATTGCATCTGCCTGGCGGCGACCGACGCGCCGCTGAGGTTCTCGGGCCTCATCCCGCGGCTGGCACAGCCTTTCCTCGGGATCTGAGCTACTCGCCGGGCTCGCTCAGCGCGACCACGCGCGGCGTGCCCGGCGCCGGATCTTCGAAATCGAAATTGTCCAGCCGCGCGGCGCGCTTGCCCGCGCGTTCTGCGGCGGCGCCGATGCCTTCGAGATCGGCGCGAGCCTGGCCAAAATGGGTGGTCAGCCTGTCCACCCTTTCGACCACCAGTTCCATATCCCGATGAAGCTGTTTCAGGGTCTTGCGGATCGCGCCGGCCTGTTCGCGCATCCGCGCGTCCTTCAGGATGGCGCGCATCGTGTTCAGCGTGGCCATGCATGTGGTGGGCGAGACGATCCAGACCCGCGCGGCAAAGCCTTCCCGCACCAGTTCGGGGAAGTTGGCGTGAAGCTCGGCATAGACCGCTTCGGAGGGCAGGAACATCAGCGCGCCGTCGGCGGTTTCACCGTCGAGGATATACTTGTCGGAAATCGCCTTGATATGCGCCTTGACCGCCGTTTTCAGCATCTTGGCCGCCTCGGTCCGCTCCCACTGGGTGTCGGCGCGGCGCAGCGCCTCGTAGGCCTCCAGCGGGAACTTGCTGTCGATCACGATCGGACCCGGCGGGTTGGGCAGTTGGATCAGGCAATCGGCCCGTTTGCCGTTCGATAGCGTGGCCTGCATCGTGTAGCTGTCCGCGGGCAGCGCCTTGGATACGATGTCGTTGAGCTGGATCTCGCCGAACGCGCCGCGCGTCTGCTTGTTCGACAGGATGTCCTGAAGCGACAGCACGTCGCCTGACAGTTTCTCGATATTGGCCTGGGCCTTGTCGATGGTGGCCAGCCGCTGCTGCAACTCGCCCAGCGACTGCGCCGTGCGCCGGGCCGAGCCGTGCAGGTTCTGGTTCATCTGCTCGCTGACCTGCGCGAGGCGGGTTTCCATCAGGTTCAGCAGGTTCGACTGGCTGGCCGCCTGCGCGTCGGAGACGTGTGTCAGCCCGCCGGCAAGCTGTTGCTGCCCGTCCGACAGCGCCTGCACCCGGCTGGTCAACTGGTTCATCTGGTAAATCAGCGGCTCGGCCATCCGCGCCGAGCGCCCCGCGCGGACCACCGCCAGCAGCAGCAGCGACAGGATCAGCAGCACCAGCCCGGCCCCGCCGCCGGCCCCCAGGATGACCGGGTCGGTCCATGCGTAGCTGCGCCCGCCGATGACGAGGGTTTCGCCGATCTCGATCATGTCCGCCCGAACAGCCGCTCGATATCGGAGAGTTTCAGTTCCACGTAAGTCGGCCGCCCGTGGTTGCATTGGCCCGAATGGGGCGTCGCCTCCATCTCGCGCAAGAGCGCGTTCATCTCGTCCGCACCCATCCGGCGGCCCGAGCGGACAGAGCCGTGGCAGGCCACGCGGCTGAGGATCGCCTCGACCCTGGCCTGCACCGTCAGGCTCTCGCCCATGTCGTCAAGCTCATCAAGGATGTCGCGCAGCATCCCGCCCGCATCGACCTCGCCCAGGATCGCCGGCGTCTCGCGCACCGCCAGCGCGCCGGGGCCGAAGGGCTCGACCGTCAGGCCCAGCCGGGCAAGCTCGCCCGCGATTTCCATCAGCCGGGCGCAATCGCCCTCTGACATCTCGACGATCTCGGGGATCAGCAGCGCCTGCGCGGCAACGCCGGTTTCGGCCATCTGTCGCTTGAGCCTTTCGTAAACCAGCCGCTCATGCGCGGCGTGCTGGTCGACGATCACGAGCCCAGTTTCGGTCTGGGCGATGATGTAGTTTTCATGGACCTGCGCGCGGGCAGCGCCCAGCGGCAGCGCCTCGGCCTCGGGCGATGAGGCGGGGTCTTCGAAGCGGGCCGAGGGTTCGGCAAGGCCGGGGGCAAGCACCGGGCCGGCCGCTTGCGGGGCCGGGGCCGGGGCCTGTCCGGAGTAGGCCGCCGACAGCGCGCCGGGCGAGGGCCGGTCCATCCGGTAGACGCGCGCCGGGCCGGAGGGCTCGGGGCGCATCGCGCCCAGCGTGGCGCCCGCCACCGTGGTCGAGGCCCGGTGCCCGGCCTCGGCCAGCGCGTGGCGCAGCGCCGAGACGATCAGCCCGCGCACCACGCCCGGCTCGCGGAAGCGCACCTCGGCCTTCGCCGGGTGCACGTTCACGTCAACCCGGTGCGGGTCACAGTCGAGAAACAGCGCCGCCGCCGGGTGCCGGTCGCGCGACAGGAAATCGGCATAGGCGCCGCGCAATGCCCCGATCAACAGCTTGTCACGCACCGGGCGGCCGTTGACGAACAGGTACTGCGCCACCGCCGAGCCGCGCGAATAGGTGGGCAGCGCGGCATAGCCGGTCAGCCCGATGCCCTCGCGCTCGGCCTCGATCCTCAGCGCGTTCTCGGCGAACTCGGCGCCCAGCACCCGGGCCAGCCGCCCGTGCAGCGCGTCGAACAGATCGCCCGTTTCCGCATCGGCACGGAAGATCACCCGCCCCTCGCCGCCGCCCGAGACATCGCGCAGGGTGAAGGCGACGAAAGGTTCCGCCATCGCCAGGCGTTTCACCACATCGCCGATCGCCTGCGCCTCGGCCCGGTCTGAGCGGAGGAATTTCAGACGCGCCGGGGTGGCGTGGAACAAATCACGCAACTCGACCACCGTGCCCGCGCTCAGCGCGGCGGGTTTCACCGCGCCCGACGCTCCGCCCGCGACCGCGATCTCGCCCGCCTCGGCGCCCGGTGCGCGCGAGGTGATGGTCAGCCGACCCACCGCGCCCAGCGAGGGCAGCGCCTCGCCGCGAAAGCCGAAGCTGTGGATGTTCAGCAGATCGGTCCCGTCGATCTTGGAGGTCGCATGGCGCGACAGCGCAAGCGGCAGGTCATCGGGCGCCATACCGTGCCCGTCGTCGCGCACCCTGAGCAGCGTCTTGCCGCCGTCGGCATAGGCAACCTCGACGCGCTGTGCGCCCGCGTCGAGCGCGTTCTCGACCAACTCCTTTACCGCCGAGGCGGGCCTCTCGACCACCTCGCCGGCCGCGATGCGGTTGATCGCGGCCTCGTCGAGCTGGCGAATAGGGGGCGGGTTGTGCCCTATCTTGGGGTTGGCGATAATCATGCCACAAGCATTAGCATGGCTTGGGCCGATTCACTAGGGTATCAGTTCGACGCGTCCAGCCCTTCAGGCCGCCCCACCACGACGAAATGCAGCGCGTCGGGGCGGTAAAGCGCGCCCGCGACTCGGCGCACTTCCTCCAGCGTCACCGCGTTCACCTTGTCGTTGCGGGTGGTGATGTAATCGATGCCGAGATCATCCATCTGCATCCCCACCAGGATGCGTGCAATGGGGCCGTTTCCGTCGAACCGCAGAGGGTAGGCGCCGGTCAGGTAGGTCTTGACCTCGTCCAGTTCCTCGGCGGTGATACCCTCTTCGGCGACGCGCCGCCATTCGGCGCGGATCACCTCGATGGCCTCGGCGACCCGCCCGTTGGCCGAGGCGACCTGGCCAATCACCAGCGCCGCATGGTCCATCGGCATCAGGTAGGAATAGACGCCATAGGTCAGCCCCCGCTTTTCGCGGACCTCCTCGTTCAGGCGCGATCCGTAGCCGGCCCCGCCCAGCGCCTGGTTCAGCACGAACGCGGCGAAGAAATCGGGATCGTCGCGCTCGATCCCCGGCTGTGCGAACACCGCCACGGCCTGTGGCGTGTCAAAGGGCACGACCGTCTCGCCGCCCGTCAGCGCCACCTCGGTGTCGGGCGGCATCGGCGCGCCGACCTCGGGCAGGTCCTCGAACAGCCGGTCGAGCAGCACGCCCAGCTCTTCGGCGGTGATGTCGCCGACCGCGCCCACATACAGCCGGTCGCGCGCCATGACCCTGTCCTTGGCTGCGATCAGGTCGTCGCGGGTCAGGGCCGACACGCTTTCGGGAGTGCCCTCGATGGCAGAGCCATAGGGGTGATCGCCAAAGGCCAGTGCGTCGAGCTTGCGCATGGCGATGGTATCGGGGTCCTTGGCGTCTGACCGCAGCCCCGACAGCACCTGCTGGCGCACCCGCTCGATCGCGTCGGCGTCAAAGCGCGGCGCGACCAGCGCCTCGCGCAGCATCGCCATCGCCGCCTCGCGGTTCTCGGTCAGCGCCTTGGCCGAGACCGACAGCGCATCGGCCGAGACGTCGAACCGGAAACTGGCGGCCATTGCGTCGCGGTCGCGGGCAAAGGCGCGGGCGTCGCGGTCGCCGGCGCCCTCTTCCAACAGCCCCGTCATCAGGTTGATCGCCCCGCGCTTGCCCGGCGCATCCAGACTGGCGCCGCCCTTGAACCGGATTTCGAGCGCGAGGAACGGGATGTCGTGGCTTTCCACCAGCCAGGCGTCGATGCCGCCGGGCGAGGTGACCTCTTGAATTTCAACAGCGGCCCGGACGGGCAGCGCCATTACCACGGCCAGAAGGCCGGCAAGGGCGAAACGGATCATTGGGTCACCTCCGTGGCGTCGGTCGCAGGCCGCGTCAGCCAGCCGGTCACGGCGCGCCGTTTGTCGAAAAGATCGCGCGCCGCGGCCATCACGTCGTCGGCGGTGACCGATTGCAGAACCTCGGGCCAGACCTGCACGTCGTCGACGCCCAGCCCGTTGGTCAGCGCGCTGCCGTAACGTTGCGCCAGGCCTTGGATATCGTCGCGGGCATAGATCTCAGAGGCGCGGAGCTGCATCTTGACGCTGGCAAACAGCTCTTCGTCGACGCCCTCGGCCAGGAATTCGGCAATCACCTCGTCCAGCGCCGCCTCGGCCTCGTCCATGTCGACGCCCTCGGCCGGGACCACGACCATGCTGAAGGTCGTGTCGTCCAGCGACAGCCCGCGATAAAAGGCACCGGTATAAAGCGCTACCTGCCGATCGAATTGCAGCCGCTCGCCCAGCAGCGATGTTGCGCCTTGCCCCCCCAGCAGTTCGGCCAGGTAGGTCAGCGCGGCCGCGGTCTTCTGGTCGCCCGGGTCGCGCTCGGGCGCCAGGTAGCTGCGCGAGACATAGGGCTGCGCGACCCGCGGGTCGGAAAACGTGAATCGCCGCTCGGCGCGCTGGGGCGGCTCCTGCGGGCGCGCACGCGGCATCAGGCCATCGCTGGGGGTCAGTGAGCCGTAATGCTCCTGCGCCAGGGCGCGCACCTCGTCGGGGGTGACATCGCCCGCCACCACGAGGATGGCGTTGTTGGGCGCATAGTAGCGTTTGTAAAACGACAGCGCGTCGGCGCGGCTCAGCCCCTCCATCTCGTGTTTCCAGCCGATGATCGGGGTGCCGTAGGGATGATTGACATACTGTATCGCCTGGCGCTGTTCGCTGAACAGTGCGCCGGGGCTGTTTTCGGTGCGCTGGTTGCGTTCTTCGAGAATCACGTCGCGCTCGGTCGCCACGTCCTCGGGGGTCAGCGCCAGGTCGGTCATGCGGTCGGCCTCGAGCTGCATCATCAGGCCCAGCCGGTCGGCCGCGACGCGCTGGAAATAACCGGTGTAATCCCACGAGGTGAACGCGTTGTCCGAGCCGCCATTGGCCTCGACGATGTCGGAAAACTCACCCTGGGCCAGGTCGTCGGTGCCCTTGAACATCAGGTGTTCCAGGAAGTGGGCGATGCCCGACTTTCCCGCGGGTTCGTCCGCGGCGCCGACCCGGTACCAGACCATGTGAACCACCGCCGGGGCGCGGTGGTCCTCGATCACCACGGCCTCAAGGCCGTTGTCGAGGGCAAAAGTTGTGACCTGCTCGGCGCGGACCGGCAGGGCAAGAAGGCTGAGGGCCAGAACGACAAGGCCGGGAAGGCGCGGCATGGGGCATCTCTCCGAAAGGATCGTCGATTTCAAGCTACGCCGCCGTGGCGCCGGTTCAAGCCCGCCTACGGGGATGTGACCGGGCGGCGTTGCGCGGGCAGACGGCGCGCTGGGCGCGTGTTGTCCGGGGTCTGGGCGCGCGCGGCTCAGTCCTGTTCCGGCGGCGCGCCAACATTGCGGGCGCCGGCGCGGCGCCAGCGTTCCAGTTCGGCGTGCTGGTCGAGCGACTGGCGCTCGTAGGCGCGGAAATAGACGTTGACGTTGAACCAGCGTTCCAGCAGCCGCCCGTCGTTCTGGCGGCGGTATTCCAGGTCTTCGGCGGCCAGCGTCTGGCGGATGTTGCCGGCCAGCCCATACCGCGTCGCGTGCGCGATCAGCCCGGCATCGGCGCCGGGCACGCCGCCGCTGCGCGCCACGCGGGCCGGGTTGCCGCCAAGGGCGGCCACGGCGTCGGCATTGGGGGTGGGGTCGGTCCGATTGGCGCCGCCCGGGGTGGGCGCGGGCAGCGCGGCCAAATCCTCGGGCATCTCCAGCGGTTTGCCGGGCAGCACCTGAAACTCGTCGGGGCTGCGCTCGCCAGCGCCGACATTCATCAACTGCGGCTGGCTGTTGCGGCTGCAGCCGGCCAGCAGCATCGCCGCCGCCACGGAGGCCAACAGGAATGCAGGCGCGATGCGCATCTCGGGCTCCTTCGTCACACTGGCCCGATGTTTAACCGATGGCGCGGTGCCCGTCACGGGGTCTTGTGCCGCCCGGCGAAGAGCACGAGGCCAATGGCGCCGGCAAAGACCCCGACATCGGCGATGTTGAAAGCGAAAGGGTTGTTGATGCCGCAACACGACATGTTCAGGAAATCGGCCACCGCCCCGTAAACCACCCGGTCGAGCGCGTTGCCCAGCGCACCGCCCACCAGCGCACCGGCGGCCAGTTGCACCGCAACCTGGCCGGGCTGCGACCGCGCCCAGAGCACCACCCAGACCGAGACCGCCAGCGCGACACCGACGAAGACCCAGCGCATCACGTCCGTCTCGTTCGAGAACAGGCCGAAATTCAAGCCCCGGTTCCACGCCATGCGCAGGTTGAGGAAGGGTGGCACAACGTCGATGGCCAGCCGGTGCGCGAGGCCCAGCCCGTAAAGGACGAAAACCTTGCTCGCCTGGTCGAGCAGGAAAACGCCCAGCGCGGTTGCCGTGAGAGCCCGCATCGCCTTCAGTGCCGGAAATGGCGCATACCGGTGAACACCATCGCCAGCCCCGCCTCGTCGGCCGCCGCGATCACCTGGTCGTCGCGCATGGACCCGCCGGGCTGGATCACCGCCGTGGCGCCGGCCTCGGCCGCGGTCAGGAGGCCGTCGGGGAACGGGAAAAAGGCGTCGGAGGCCACGACGGAGCCCTTGGTCGGCGGCATCGACAGGCCCAGCGCCTCGGCCATGTCCTGGGACTTGCGCGCGGCGATGCGGGTGCTGTCGACCCGGCTCATCTGGCCGGCGCCCACGCCGACTGTCGCGCCGTCCTTGACGTAGACGATGGCGTTCGACTTGACGTGCTTGGCCACCTTCCAGGCGAACAGCATGTCGGCGATCTCGGTCTCGGTGGGGGCGCGTTTGGTCACAACCTGCAAATCGTCCGGCCCGATCCGCCCATTATCCTTGTCCTGCACCAGGAACCCGCCCGAAACCTGCCGCACGGCCAGCCCCGGCTGGGCCGGGTTGGCCAGACCGTCGGCGGTCAGCAGGCGCAGGTTCTTCTTGGCCGCGAACACCTGCTTGGCCGCGTCGTCGGCGCCCGGGGCGATGACCACCTCGGTAAAGATCTCGGCGATGGCGCGCGCGGTTTCCTCGTCGAGCTTCATGTTCAGCGCCACGATACCGCCGAAGGCCGAAGTGCGGTCGCAGTCGAAGGCGCGCGAATAGGCCTCTTTCAGGCTGGCGCCGCGGGCCACGCCGCAGGGATTGGCGTGCTTGATGATGGCGCAGGCGGGCCCGCCGCCGGGCAGGAACTCGCTGACCAGTTCGAAGGCGGCGTCGGTGTCGTTGATGTTGTTGTAGCTCAGTTCCTTGCCCTGCCACTGCCTGGCGGTGGCCACACCGGGCCGGCCGGTGCCGTCGGTATAAAAGGCCGCCTTCTGGTGCGGGTTCTCGCCGTAGCGCAGCGTCTGGGCCAGCGTGCCGGCAAAGGCCCGGCGGCGCGGCGCCGTCTCCTCCAGCGCGCCGGCCATCCAGCCCGACACGGCGGCGTCGTAGGCCGCGGTGCGGGAATAGGCCGTCAGCGCCAGCTTCTGGCGGAAGGCCAGCCCGGTGGCGCCCCCATTGGCGTCGAGCTCGGCCAGAAGCGCGGCGTAATCATCGGTATCGACCACCACGCCGACAAAGGCGTGGTTCTTGGCCGCGGCGCGGATCATCGCCGGGCCGCCGATGTCGATATTCTCGATGCAGGTTTCGTAATCGGCGCCTTTCGCAACGGTGGCTTCGAACGGGTAGAGGTTGACCACCAGCAGGTCGATCGCGCCGATGCCGTGATCGGCCATGGCCTTGGCGTGTTCGGGGTTGTCGCGCAGCGCCAGCAGCCCGCCATGCACCATCGGGTGCAGCGTCTTGACGCGCCCGTCCATCATCTCGGGAAAGCCCGTCACCTCGGCCACGTCGACCACGCCCAACCCCGCCTCGCGCAGTGCCGCCGCGGTGCCGCCGGTCGACAGCAGCTCGACCCCGCGGCCGGCCAGCGCCCGGCCCAGCTCGGCCAGTCCGGTCTTGTCGGATACGGAAATCAGCGCGCGGCGCAGTGGCACGAGGTCGGTCATTCGGTCAGTCCTTCGTTATGGTCTCAGTCCATGGGCAGATCGTCGTACCGCACGAGGTCGCGCACCGCCTGCGGGGTCTCCTGCGCCTTGGCAAGGCTCCAGGTGATCTGGCCCGCATACTCCATCATGCGGGCGGATAGAATGATTTGTTGGGCCGAACGCGGTTTGACGCGGCCCTTTTCCAGATAGACGCTGGGCGCGAGGCTAAGCTCGGCCGTGCCGTCGTGGCGGAACACCCAGATTTCGCCGCTCTTAAGCGCCAGCGAAACCGCCGCGCCGCCCATGTCGATCGCCGCGTCGACGTCGGGGTGCAGGTGGAAATGCAGCGCAAAGGCGATGCCGGCCAGCCGCGCGCGGTCCATCGCCCGGTCGAACTGCTTGCGGTCGGCCTCGGTCACCGTGGCCAGGATGTCCTCGCCGGCCAGCGCGCGCCCGTCCGGTCCGAGGTCGAGGCTGCGCGAATGGGTCAACCCGTGGGTCGCCCGATAGCCGTCATGCCAGGCGACCAGGCTCACGCCCGCGGGCCCCACGGTTTGGCGCGCGCCCACGTCGCCGGGCCGGTCCACCAGCAGCATCCGGCCGTTGCCTTCGCGTGGGGCCAGGCGCGACGACGAAAACCGCTCGATGGCCAGCGTCGAATGCGATTGCGTGGCCCTGCCCGCGCGGCGCCAGTCCGACCCGAAGCTGCGCCCGGAGCCGCAATTGACGACCAGCGGTCGGCGGCCCGAGGTCAGCTCGAAGGCCAGTGTCGAGGCATGGGCGTTGGCCGAAGCCGCCACCGCGGGCGGCGCGGCGGCATCGACGATCACGGTCGTGCGCCCGACCGACAGCCGGGCATAGCCCATCGCCAGCCCGGTCAGCGCATGGGGCCGCACCCCCGAGGCCGCGAGCGCATGGTCGAGCCGCCCCTCCGCGCCGCGCCCGCCGCCGTGAAAGCGCGCAAGCCCGCCATCGGCATGGCGCAGCGCCCGTATCGTCGGCGCGATCCGTTCCAGCGCCTCGCCGATCGGCCGGGGCGCCACCTGCCCGGCCTCGGACAGCGCCGCGGCGGCCCAGGTGAGCAGGGTGAACACCTCCATCAGCTCTTCGGGGTTGCGGGTGGGAATCGCACCGCCGCTGTCGATCTCGCTCTCGCAGGCGCGCGACAGCGCCTTGACCGCCGGCCCGGCGTACCGGCCCATGCCCGATAGCGCGAGGCCGGAATAGATCAGGCCGGTCAGCGCCTCGAACCGGGTCAGGCCCGGCAGGGCGCTTTTCCAGCGCCGGCTGAGAAAGATCGTCTGCTGGGCGAGCGAGCGGAAATAGGCCTCTGACGCCGCGCTTTCCTGTCCGTTCAGCAGAAACAGGGCGTGATTGATCCAGCGGATCAGGCGGCGCCCGGTCAGATCGGGCGTCCAGCCCGGACCGCGGCCGCGGCCGTAGCGCTCGATCCAGGCCCAGGTCCAGTCCTGCGCGCGGGTCCGCGCCGGACCGTCACCCACCGCGGCCAGATCGTCGAGCCAGGCAAAGCCGTGCACCTCGTTCTCGAACTCGGCGCTGGGGTGGGCCAGATCCCACGGTGCCGTCTGCGGCGCCGCGAGCAGATCACCGGCGAACAGGAAATTGCCCGCGATCAGCTGTCGCCCGCGGGCATAGCTGCCGATGGTGCGCGGCTCGGGCTGCGAGACAAAGCCGGTGGCGGGCCGGGCCAGCGTGCTCAGCCGGGCATGCAGCCGGTCCATCCGGCGGCCCGGCCTGTGGCGCGGGCTGGTGGTTTCTGGGGGGGCGCCTGCCATGATTTTTGGTGTCTGCTCGCGGGCCGTGGCTTTTATGGGCGCAGCATACCGGCGGGCCTGCCGGGTGTCACCGGGCAAGGCCGTGTCTCAGGCGGTTTTGCGCAAGGCCACCATGAAAAACCCATCCATCCCGCCGCGCCCGGGCCAGAAATCGGGGCGCAGGCGCAGCCCGCCCGCCGGGGCCTGCCAGGCGGGCTCAACCCCAGGCAGATCGGCGGGCAGAACCTCGAGCGCCCTGTGGCGCTCCAACGCGGCGGCGAGCTGCGCCTCGCCTTCTTCGGGCAGCAGCGAACAGGTACAATAGACCAGCCGTCCGCCGGGTTTCAGAAGGCTCACGGCATGATCGATCAGTGCGCTTTGCAGCGCGAAGAGCGGCTTGATCGCGGCGCCGTCCTTGGCAAAGGGCAGGTCGGGGTGGCGGCGAATCGTACCGGTGGCCGAACAGGGCGCATCCAGCAGGATCGCGTCAAGCGGGGCGTCGGGCCGCCAGCTCAGCGCATCGGCCACCACCAGATCGGCCATCAGCCCGGTGCGGGCGAGGTTTTCCTCGACCCGTGCCATCCGCGCCTGGGAAATATCCACCGCAACGACCTGCGCCCCCGACGCGGCCAGTTGCAGCGTCTTGCCGCCGGGCGCGGCACAGAGATCGGCCACCCGATCGCCCGGCTGCGCTGCCAGCAAGCGGGCCGGCAGGGCCGCGGCCGCGTCCTGCACCCACCACGCGCCCGTGTCATAGCCCGGCAGCGCCGAAACCTGTGCGCCGCCCTCCAGCCGCACGCTGCCCGTGGGCAGCGCGGTGCCCCCGGTTTCGGCGGCCAGCGCCCTCGCGTCGCTGTCTTTCGGGGTCAGGTCCAGCGGCGCGCCCGCGGCATGCGCGGCCTCGATCGCCGTCACCGCGGCGCGCCCCCAGGCGCTGTCAAGCCGCCCGCGCAACCAGCCCGGCAAGCGCTGGGGCGGCAGCGCGGCCCACGCCTCGGGCCCGGTTTCGGCCACCTTGCGCAGCACCGCATTGACCAACCCCTTGAACGCCTCGGACCGGCGGTCCCGCCGGGCCAGCGCCACTGCGGCGTTGACCGCGCCATGGGGCGCTGCGCCCTCTTGCAGCATTTCCACCGTGGCAAATCGCAGGATCGCGCGCACCGGCGGCGGCGGGGGCTTGCGCATCAACGGCTTCAAAACCACGTCGGCCCGGCCGGTATGGCGCAAGGTCGAGGCGGCCAGCCGCTGGGCCCGGGCGGCCTCGGCCGGCTCCAGCGCAGCCAAGGGGCCCTCGGGCCCGGTCATCTCGGACATCAGCCGGTGCTCTTCCAGCACGCCGCGCACCAGCGCCAGCGCCGCCTCGCGCGCCTTGTCCCGCCCCTCGGCCATCCGCGACCCTCCGCTTGCCAGCCCATCGCGCCGAGGTATATCAAAGCCCTGCCCCCCACAAGGAGCCGCCCGATGCCCGACACCGACCGCCCCGACCTGCCCCCCGCCGCACAGCGCGCCCTGCAAGAAGCCGAGGAGCGGCGCAAGAAAGCGCGGGAGATGTCGATGCCAAAGGAGTTGGGCGGCCGCGACGGGCCAGAGCCCGTGCGCTACGGCGATTGGGAGAGGAAAGGCATCGCCGTCGATTTCTGACGGCTCAGTCGAGGCGCAAATCGGCCCGCTGTCCGGCGCCCTTGTCGGCGATAAAGCGCAACGTGCTTCCGCGCACCTCTACCGCCTGGCAGTTGGGCCCCAGGCTCTCCGCGCCGAAGGTGAGATCGCGGCAGAAGTACCGGCCGTCCCAGCGCCAATCGCCAGAGACCTCGCGTCCGAATGCGCGCCCGGTGATGTCGCCGCGAGGCGAAACCTCAAGACGAATGCCGAACCGTGTCAGTGACCGGCCGTCGATCAAGGACACGAAGCTGTCTCGGTTTTCCACGGGTTGAAAACCTTCGGCCAGCGCGGGGCTGGCCGTCAGGGCGGCGACGGCAAATATGTATGCGATCCGGGTCATGCATGTCATTACGGGGCAGCGCGCGGATCGGATGACTCTCAGAGTCCCAGAACGTCGAGCATGTCGTATTCGCCCGGCCGCTGGCCCTGTCCCCAAAGCGCGGCCTTGAGCGCGCCGCGGGCGAAAACCGCCCGGTCGGTCGCCACGTGGCGCAGCAAGATCCGCTCGCCCGCGCCGGCAAAGATCACGTCGTGCTCGCCCACGATGTCGCCGCCGCGGATCGACGAAAACCCGATGGCGCCGCGCGCGCGCTCGCCGGTGATACCGTCGCGGCCGCGATCCTCGACCTCCGACAACGCCACGCCGCGCCCCTCGGCGGCGGCCTGGCCCAGCATCAGCGCGGTGCCCGAGGGCGCGTCGACCTTGTGCCGGTGGTGGGCCTCGACAACCTCGATGTCGAAATCCTCGTCCAGCGCGGCAGCCACCTTGCGGGTGAGCTGGACCAGCAGGTTGACCCCGAGGCTCATGTTGCCGGCCCGGACCACCACCGCGTGACGCGCGGCGGCCTTGAGGCGCTTGAGGTCCTCGTCGCCCAGCCCAGTGGTGCCGATCACATGCACCGCGCGGGCCTGCGCCGCCAGTTCGGCAGTGGCCACGGTGACCGCGGGCGCGGTGAAATCGATCACGGCCTGGGCCTGGGCGATGGCCGACACCGCGTCGTCGGTGACGTGCAGACCCACGCGGGGCCCGCCCATCGCCTCGCCCACGTCGCGGCCGACCCAGGGGTGGCCGGGCTTTTCGACGCAACCGATCAGCCGCGCCTTGTCGCTTTGCAGCACGCCGTGGGTCAGCATCCGCCCCATGCGCCCCGAGGCGCCCATGATCACAATGCCCGGCAGGGTCTCCATCGCACGCCCTCCTGTGGTATTCGATGCGCCCGGGTGTAGCCGAGCGCCGCGCCCCTTGCAAAGCCCGGCTTGGCAAAGCCCGCCCCAGGGCTTAGATGCGAGGCATGGCCAGAGACCGATATTCCAAGGGCGCAGGGCCCAGCCAGCGCCAGCTTCGCGTGGGCGAACTGATCCGCCGGCGCCTCTCCGAGGTGTTGGCACGCGGCGAGGTGCACGACCCCGAGCTGAACCGCATGTCGATCACCGTGGGCGAGGTTCGTGCCACGCCCGATTTGCGGGTCGTCACGGCCTTCGTGCTGCCGCTGGGCGGGCGCGACGCCGAGGGCGCGCTCGACGCGCTGCGGCGCAACCGGGGCGAGTTGCGGCGGATCGTTGCCAAGGGTCTGTCGCTGAAATTCGCCCCCGAGCTGCGCTTTGCGCTGGACGAAACCTTCGACCGGATGGACGAGACCCGCCGCCTTCTGTCGCAGGAGAACGTGCGCCGCGACCTGGACCGCGCCGACGACGATGAGCGTTAAAGGCGCGCTGGCCGGCCTGCTGGCGCTCTTTGCGCTGGGCGGCGCGGCCGAGGCCGCCTGCCGCACCGCCAGCCACGAGGGGCGGGGCTACACGATCTGTTCCTTCGACCCGGCCGAAACCGAGCTGAGGCTCTTTCGCATCGACGAAAGCGGCGCGGTGCTGGGCAGTTTTCGAAGGGTGCGCGACATGCTCTCGGCACGGGGCGCCGATCTCGCCTTTGCAATGAATGCCGGCATGTACCACGCCGACCGCAGCCCGGTCGGGCTTTATATCGAGGATGGCCGCCAGCAGCGCGCCGCGGTCGCAAGCGCGGGGCCGGGCAATTTCGGCCTCTTGCCCAACGGCATCCTCTGCCTGCAAAACGGCAGCGCACAGGTGATCGAAACGCGCGCCTACCTCGCCGGCCCGCCGGCCTGCGCCCATGCCACGCAATCCGGCCCGATGCTGGTGATCGACGGGCGGTTGCATCCGCGCTTCCTGGTCGACAGCAACTCGCGCTACGTCCGAAACGGCGTCGGGGTCGATACCGCCGGCGACGTGCATTTCGCAATCTCCGACCGGCCCGTCACCTTTCATGAATTCGGCCGGCTTTTCCGCGACGTTCTGCAAACGCCCCAGGCTCTCTATCTCGACGGCAAGGTGTCCAAGCTTTACGCCCCGGGCCTCGGGCGGGCCGATGGCGGGCTGCCGATGGGGCCCATCGTGGGCGCCGTGGTCGATGCGGCGCGTTGACGGGCGGCGCCGGCTTCGCTAGCAGGCGGGCTTCACGACGGACGGAGACAAAGGTTGGGACGCAGCCGCAAGGGACGCGACATTTCGGGCTGGCTGGTGGTGGACAAGCCCCCGGGCATGACCTCGAACGCCGTGGTGGGCAAGGTCCGCTGGGCCTTCGGCGCCAAGAAGGCGGGCCATGCCGGTACGCTTGATCCCGCCGCGACCGGCGTGCTGGCCGTGGCGCTGGGCGAGGCGACCAAGACCGTTCCTTTCGTCACCGATGCGCTCAAGGCCTACCGCTTTACCGTGCGGCTGGGCGCGGCCACCAATACCGACGATGCCGAGGGCGAGGTGATCGCGACCTCGGACACCCGCCCCGGCGACGACGATATCCGCGCCGCCCTGCCCCGCTTTGCCGGCGATATCGAGCAGGTGCCGCCGCAATTCTCGGCGGTCAAGGTGGATGGCGCGCGCGCCTATGCCATGGCGCGCGCCGGCGAAGAGGTCGAGATCGCGGCCCGCCCGCTTTATGTCGACAGCCTGACGATGCTGTCGCGCCCCGATGCGGACCATGTCGAGCTGGAGATGGTCTGCGGCAAGGGCGGCTATGTGCGCGCGATCGCCCGCGACCTGGGCGAGGTGCTTGGATGCCTCGGCCATGTCGAAAGCCTGCGCCGCGTCTGGTCGGGGCCGTTCGACGCCGAAGAGGGCGTGAGCCTCGACCGTATCGAGGCGCTGGCCAAGACCCCCGAGATCGACGCGCTGCTGCACCCGCTGGAAAGGGGGCTGGTCGATTTGCCCGAACTGCCCACCACGCCGGACGGCGCCGCGAAACTGCGCAACGGCAACCCGGGGATCGTGCTGGCCTCTGACGCCGAATACGGCGACGAGGCCTGGGCCTCGCTCGATGGCCGGGCGGTGGCGGTGGGCATCTACAAGGCGGGCGAATTGCACCCCAGCCGCGTGTTCAACAACTGACCCGGCGCAGGATTTCTCGAAGAATTCCGCCAAACGGGACGCAGCGGCTTGCCGATGGCGGTCGCGCAGCGGTGGGGGGCGCTGCCCCCCGTCCTTCGGACTCCCCCCGGGATATTTGGGGCCAGAAGAAACCGCTGCCTGCTTCTTCTTGGTTGAAATACCCTGAGTGTCGCCGCGCGAAAGCGCGGCGAAACCCAATGACCGCAACGGGCCTGAAGCGGACCGGCATGCGGTCGCGGCATGCCAGGACGGCTCAAAACGGGGCTATCCCCTTGCCTGTCCGCCCGGGCCTTGCCACAAACCGCACCATGATCACCCGCACCCACCTGAAGGGCGACGCCGCCTCCGAGGCCGTCTATTCCGACTGCGAGGCCTACCGCTACCTGCTGACCCGCGTGTGGGACCCGGCCGGCCGGCGCGCGCTTTTCGTGATGCTCAACCCCTCGACCGCGACCGAGGTGCAGAACGACCCCACGGTCGAACGCTGCGAACGCCGTGCCCGGGCGCTGGGCTTCGGCGCCTTCCGGGTGACCAACATCTTCGCCTACCGCGCCACCGACCCAAAGCTCATGCGCGCCGCGCCCGACCCGGTCGGGCCCGGCAACGATGCCGCCATCGCCCAGAGCGCCCCGTGGGCCGACCAGATCGTCTGCGCCTGGGGCGCGCATGGCGCGCATCTCGACCGGGGACCAGAGGTCGAGCGGCTGCTCCGCGCCACCGGCCTGCCGCTCTTTCACCTTGGGCTGACCAAGGCGGGCCACCCCAGGCATCCGCTCTATATCGGCTATGCCCAGGCACCCGCGCACTGGACCTGAGCACGCCGCGGCCCTAGCCTGACCGTGACGGAGGCCGCCATGACATCGGATATCGAAGGGTTCGCCAAAAGCCGCGTCGATGTGGGCGGGCTGCGCCTGGCCATGCACCGCGGGGGCGCGGGCGCGCCGCTGATCCTGCTGCATGGCTACCCGCAAAACCACATGTGCTGGTCCGCCGTCGCGCCGGCGCTGGCGCGCGACTTCGACGTGATCGTGCCCGACCTGCGCGGCTATGGCGACAGCGACGCACCGGCGGACGATGACGGGCACACGGCCTATTCCAAGCGGCAGATGGCGCGAGACATCGTCGGGCTGATGGACGCGCTCGGCCTCGACAGCGCGGGCGTTCTGGGCCACGACCGCGGCGCGCGGGTGGCCTATCGGCTGGCGCTCGACCACCCCGCGCGCGTCTCGCGGCTGGGCATCGTCGAGGTTGTGCCCACGGGCGATTTCTGGGCCGCGTGGTCGGCCGACCTCGCCCTCAAGGCCTATCACTGGACCTTTCTCGCCCAGCCCGCGCCGCTGCCCGAGCGCCTGATCGGCGCCGACCCGGTAGGCTATATCGAACACACGCTGCAAAGCTGGACCAAGGCGAAATCGCTCGACGCGTTTGCGGGCGCGGCGCTGGCCGCCTACCGGCGGCAAGCCGCCGACCCCGCGCGCATCGCCGCGATGTGCGCCGATTATCGCGCCGGGGCCACCACCGACCGACGGCTGGACGAGGCCGACCGTGCCGCCGGGCGCACCATCGCCTGCCCGGTCTTCTTTCTGTGGTCCGATATCGGCTTTCCCGCCCAGACCGATGCGCCCGCGGCGCTCTGGGCCCGGTGGGCGCCCGACCTCGCCGACGCCTCCTGCGACAGCGGCCATTTCGCGCCCGAGGAAAACCCGCAAGCGGTGCTGGACCATTTCGCGCCGTTCTTCGCCGCATCGCTGGACCGTCCAGAGGGATGATGCGATCGAAGCGACGCCTGGCCGGGCATTGACCAGGGCCGAGATGCCGGCCGGGCGGTTCGCCGGTTCGCCCCGGTTCTGCGTCACGACGATCGACCGCGCGAGGCGGCCGGCATGGTCGACCCCGATCTGGTGCCACCGCGCTGCGGCGATTGACTTTCCCCCGGCCTGGCGGTTGCTTGGGCGCCAGGCCGGGGCGAACGCGCGCACCCCGGCCAACCCCGAGCCGGAGACCCCAACCCGATGTGGGCCGCGATCCGCACGCTTATCGTCGGCGCTCTGGGCGCCGGGCTGGCCGCCTTGCTGGGCGCGCCGGCGCCGTTTCTGACCGGCCCGTCGCTGGCGGTCACGCTGGCGGCGCTGGCGGGTCTGCACGTCACGGTGCCCGCGCGGCTGCGCGATGCCTGTTTCGTGCTGATCGGCGTCAACATGGGCGCCAGCGTCACGCCCGAAGCCGTGGCCACGGCGGTGAAATGGCCGATCAGCCTGGTTGCGCTCGCACTCGCCGTTCTGGCGATCTTCGCCGGCGGCACGCGGCTGTTGCAGGGCGTCTTCGGCTTCGACCGGATGAGCGCGCTTCTGGCCGCCACGCCGGGGCATCTGAGCTTCGTGCTGTCGCTGTCGTCGGACGTGCGGGCCGACCTGCCGCGGGTGACAATGATCCAGAGCCTGCGGGTGCTGGCGCTGACGCTGATCGTGCCGGTCCTGGCGCCGCTTCTTGGGACGGGCGATTTGCCGGCGCTGCCTCCCGCCGCGCCGCCGATGGCGCCGGTGGCTCTGGCCGGCCTTGTCGCCCTGTCGCTGGCGGCCGGGATGGGGCTCAAGCGGATCAGGGTGCCGGCGGCGCTGCTGCTGGGCGCGATGGGGCTGTCGGCGGTGGGCCACGGCGCGGCACTGATCGAGGGCGGCGTGCCGCAATGGCTGTCGCTGCCCGCCTTCGTGACCATGGGCACCCTGATCGGCACCCGCTTTGCCGGGGTCACGCCGCGGATGATGCTGCAATCGCTCGGCGCGGCCAGCCTGCTGACCGGCTTTGCCGCGCTGGTGGCGCTGGGGTTCGCCGCGCTGGTCGCGCGCCTCCTGGGCCTGCCGATCCTGAACGCGCTGATCGCGTTTGCGCCGGGCGGGCTTGAGACGATGATGGCGATGTCGCTGCTGCTCGACGCCGACCCGGCCTACGTCGCGGCGCATCACGTGTTCCGGCTGTTGTTCCTGACCGTGGTGATCCCGGTGGCGGTGGCCCAGGTGCGCAGCGCAACCGCCCGGCGTTGAGCGCATCAGACAGGCTCTTGCCCCCGGCAAACGGCTTTTCCCCACCGCCTGTCTTCTTCTGGCCGGAAATATCCCGGGGGTCCGGGGGCAGGGCCCCCGGCGGCGTCGGCCTTGCGAAAGCTCAGGCCGGTGCGCGCGCCGGTGACTACTCCCGCGCCCTCAACACCCGCGCGGGCCGCGCGGCCAGCGGCCGCCAGGCAAAACCCAGCCCGGCCAGCAGCGTGGCCATCGCGCCGCCGGCCACGATCAGCACCGCCGAAACCGGCTCGAACCGGTAGCCGCCCTCCATCACGAAGGTCATCACCGCCCAGCCGGCCAGGCCTCCGGCCACGATCGCCACGGCCCCCGCCGCCGCGCCCAAAAGCGCCGAACGCAGCGCGAAATAGCGCAAGATCTGCGGCCGCACCGCGCCCACGGTCTTCAGCACCGCCGCCTCGTAGACCCGCGCCCGCTCGCCCGCCGCCGCAGCCCCGATCAGCACGATCACGCCGGTAACCAGCGTCGCCGCCGCCCCGTAGGTGATCGCCGCGGCGAGGCTCGACAGCACCTCGGCCACCCGGTCGATCGCGTCGCGCACCCGGATCGCGGTGATGTTGGGATAGGCCGTGGCCAGGTCGCGCAGGATCGCCGCCTCGGCCTCGGGGTCGGCATAGATCGTGGCGATGTGGGTATGCGGCGCCCCCTGCAGGGCAGCCGGATTCATCGACAGGACAAAGCCGATCCCGGCGGTCGAGAAGTCGACCTCGCGAAAGCTGGTGACCTTGGCGGTGATGTCGCGCCCCAGGATATTGACGGTCACGTCGTCACCGAGCTTGAGCCCGATCTCCTCGGCCTCCTCGTCGGCGAAACTCATCACCGGTGGCCCGTCGTAGCCCTCGGGCCACCAATCCCCGGCGGTAATGACCGTGTCCTCGGGCGGCGTGGCCGAATAGGTCACGCCCCGGTCGCCCCGGATCACCCAGTGATCGCCCGCAACCTCGCGCGCGGGCAAACCGTTGATCCGCGTGATCACGCCGCGCAGCATCGGCGCGGTCTCGACCTTGGACACGCCCGGGTCGTTGTCCACCCGGTCGAGAAAACCCGCAAGCTGGTCGCCCTGGATGTCGACCACGAAATAGGAGGGCGCCACGTCGGGCAGGTCCTCTGCGATGGCCGCGCGCAGGTTGGCGTCGATCTGGCCCACGGCGGCCAGCACGCTCAGCCCAAGGCCCAGCGACAGCACTACCGACACGGTCTCGCCCGCCGGCCCGCCCACGGCGCCCAGCGCCAGCCGCGCCGCGGTGCGCCCGCGCACCATGTGCGTCCGCGCCGCACGCCGCGCCAGCCACCGCAGCCCGGCCGCCGCGATCACCAGCAGGCCCAGCGCCACGACAATGCCGAAGGCCGACCAGAGCGCCAGCTCCGGCACGCCCGAAAACCACGCAGCCACGCCGATCAGGGCCGCGGCCAGCGCCGCCGTGATCGCCACATAGACCGGCCGCGGCCAGGCCCGCTCGGGCCCCGTGGCGTCGCGGAACAGCGCCGCCGCGCGCACCTCCTCGGTGCGGGCCAGCGGCCACAATGTGAACACCAGCGCGGTCAACACGCCGTAAAGCGCCGCCTCGGCCAGCGGGCCCGCATGCACCGTAAACTCGGCCGGCACCGGCAATTGCGCCTCGATCACCGGGCCCAGCGCCAGCGGCGCCAGCGCGCCCAGCCCAAGCCCGAGCACGATGCCCAGCCCCGCCAGCGCGCCGATCTGGATCAGATACGCCCAAAGGATCGTGTGGCCCTCGGCGCCCAGCGTTTTCAGTATGGCGATCACCTCGGTCTTGCCGTCGAGATAGGCGCGCACGGCGGCCGAAACGCCAACCCCACCCACGGCGAGGCCCGCCAGCCCCACCAGCACCAGGAACGAGGCCATCCGGTCGACGAAAACGGTCATCCCCGGCGCGCCGTTGCGCGCATCGCGCCAGCGCATGCCCTGATCGGCAAACCGGGCCTCGGCCCGCTTTTCCAGCGCCGCAAGGTCGCCCCCGGGCAGGGCCAGGCGGTACTTGGTCTCGAAAAGCGTGCCGGGTTCGAGCAGCCCCGATCCCTCCAGCGCCGCGGTGCGCAGCAACAGCCGCGGCCCCAGGCCGAACCCGTCGCCCGCCCCGTCAGGCTCGCGCGTCAGCAGCGCAGACAGCGTGTAGTCGCCCGTGCCGAGGCGAAAGGCGTCGCCGGGAGCCAGGCCCAGCCGCTCGGCCAGCACCCGCTCCATCACCGCGCCGTTGCCGGCAAGCGCCGCGTCCAGCGGCATTGGCGGGTCCAGCTCGACAGCGCCATAGAGTGGATAGGCGTCATCGACGCCTTTGACCTGGGTCAGGCCGCGCTCGGTCGCCCCGTCGCGCTCGACCACCACCATCGACCGGAAATCGACAATCTCCGACACGCGGGCGGCGGTCGTCGCCATCCAGTCCCGCTCATCCGCGTCGGCGAAACGGTAGGTAAAGGACATCTCGCCATCGCCGCCCAGCAGAACCGCGCCCTCGCGCTTCAGCCCGCCCTCGATGCTTTCGCGCACCGAGCCCACGGCGGCGATGGCCGCCACGCCCAGCGCAAGGCAGGCAAGAAAGACGTAAAACCCCCTGAGCCCTCCGCGCAGCTCGCGCCGGGCGATCTTCGCCGAAACGCGCAGGCTCATTCCGCGGCACTCCGCAGGTCTTCCCCGGCGACGCGACCGTCGGCCAGCCGCACCACCCGGTCGCAGCGCGCGGCCAGTTCGCTCGCGTGGGTGACAAGCACCAGCGTCGCGCCGTGCCGGTCGCGCAGCCCGAACAGCAGATCCATGATCGCCGCGCCGTTGGCGCCGTCGAGGTTGCCCGTCGGCTCATCGGCCAGCAGGATATGCGGCCGTGGCGCGGCGGCGCGCGCAAGCGCCACCCGTTGCTGCTCGCCGCCCGACATCTGGCTCGGGTAGTGGTCGAGCCGCGCGCCCAGCCCCACGCCGCGAAGTTCCGCTTCGGCACGGTCAAAGGCGTCGGCGTGGCCGGCCAGCTCCAGCGGCGTTGCGACGTTTTCCAGCGCGGTCATGGTGGGAATCAGGTGGAACGATTGGAACACCACCCCCATATGCTGCCTGCGGAACCGGGCCAGCGCGTCCTCGTTCATCGCTGTCAGGTCATGGCCCAGCGCCGAAACCCGGCCCGACGTCGCGCGCTCCAGCCCGCCCATGAGCATGAGGAGAGAGGACTTGCCCGACCCAGACGGACCGACCAGCCCCAAGGTCTCGCCCCGCCCGACATCCAGCTCGATGCCGTGCAGAATTTCGACCGGACCGGCATTGCCGGCCAGCGTCAGCGTGACATCGGAAAGGGAAAGCACGGGGTCTGCCATGGCGGGCCTTCTGAAACGGATTGCTCCCCTTGCATATGGGGCGCGGCGGCGCGCGCTCAAGCTCGCGGCGGTTCTGGCGCTGGTCGCGCTGCCCGTCGATGCCGAACCCGTGGTGATCGCCGCGCTCGGCGACAGCCTTACCCAGGGCTACGGGCTTGCCCAGGGCGACGGTTTCGTGCCGCAGCTGGAGGCCTGGCTGACGGCGCAGGGCGCCGAGGTGGAGCTCATCAATGCCGGCGTCTCCGGCGATACCACTGCCGGAGGCCTGTCGCGGGTCGGCTGGACGTTGACGCCCGAAGTGGACGCGATGATCGTGGCGCTTGGCGGCAATGACCTGTTGCGCGGCATCGACCCGGCGACCTCCCGCGCCAATCTCGAAGGCGTTCTGAGCATCGCGCAGGAAAAGGGCGTGGAGGTGATGCTGGTGGGCCTTTCGGCACCGGGCAATTACGGCCCCGACTACAAGGCCGCCTTCGACGCGATGTATCCCGACCTGGCAGAGCAGTACGACACGCTGCTCGTGGACAGCTTCCTCGCCGGGCTGCGCGTCGACGAGGGGGATAGCCGCGCGCTGCGTGCGCTGATGCAGCCCGACGGCATCCACCCCAACGCGGAAGGCGTGCGCCTCATCGTCGAGGCGATGGGCCCCTCGGTGCTGAACCTGGTCGACCGAGTGCGGGACTGACACGGGTTTCGGGGGCGCTGCCCCCGCCGCCCGCCTTGCGGGCGGCCCCCCCGGGATATTTCCAGCCAGAAGAAGCGGGAAGAGCGCGCCGGCTTCTTCTGGCCCGAAATATCCCCGCCGGAGGCCCCGAGGCCCCGGCCCCAGGGCCGGGGCCGAGACGAAAGGCTTGCGCCGCAGGCGCTCATTTTTAAAAAAAAGCGGTCACTACCAGCGCAGACCGAACCGCAGCGCGTCATAGATCGCGGCGTGGACATTGCGAGAGGCGACGGCGTCGCCGATGCGATAAAGGGTAAAGCGGCCGTCGGGGTTGCAGGTTGGAAACGGATCGGCGGCAGCCAGAAGCGCCGGGTAATCAATCGCGCCGCGATTGCGCGCCTGCGGCTTCAGCGCGTGGTAGAGATCGTCGAGGGCGGCGGTTCCGTGTTCGACCACAACCTGGTCGGCGCGCCGTTCGGCGGTCGCGCCGCGCGCGTAGTCGGAGCCCAGCGTCGCGACCAGTTCGTTGCCCTCGCGGCGCAACGCGGTAAGGCGCGTATTGATCGTTACCCGTGCGCCGGTTTCGGCGAGGGCCGCGGCATAGGGGGCGTGGTTCAGCCCGCCCATCTCGGGGGCGAAGAAGCGTTCGGGACTGACGACTTCCAGCGTGGCCCCGGCGCGCGCGATCACTTCTGCCGCGCTCATCCCCGGGTGGCCGCCATTGTCGTCGTAGACCAGCACGCGGGCGGCGGGTTTCACCGTGCCGGACAGGATGTCCCAGGAGGAGACGGCCAGCTCGGCGCCCTGCATTTCGGGGGGCTGGGGCAGGCCGCCGGTGGCGATCACCACCATGTCGGGGTCTTCGGCCAGCACGTCGTCGACCTCGGCGTAGAGGTTGTAGCGGATCTCGACCCCCAGCCGGTCAAGCTCGGCGAGGCGCCAGTCGACGATGCCCGACATCTCGCGCCGGCGCGGGTTGGCGGCGAGCAGGGCGACCTGGCCGCCGGCGCGGTCGGCGGCCTCGAGGACCGTGACCTTGTGCCCGCGCTCGGCGGCGACGCGTGCGGCCTCAAGCCCGGCCGGGCCGGCGCCGACCACGACCGCGCGGCGGGCTGTCCCGGCCTTCGGAATGTCGTGCGGTATCCACGCCTCGCGGCCTGTGGCGGCGTTGTGCAGGCAGAGCGCCTCGCCGCCTTCGTAGATGCGGTCGAGGCAATAGGTGGCGCCGACGCAGGGGCGGATGCGGTCTTCGTGCCCCGCGGCGATCTTGCGGCCGATATGGGGGTCGGCGATATGGGCGCGGGTCATGCCGACCATGTCGAGCTTGCCGTCCGCAACCGCGTGCCGCGCGGTGGCGACATCGGCGATCTTGGCGGCGTGGAACATCGGTATGCCGGTGGCGGCACGCACCTCGCCCGCGAAATCGAGATGGGGGGCGGCGGCCATGCCCTGCACCGGTATGACCCTGGTCAGTTCGGCGTCGGTGGCCACGCGTCCGCGGATGAGGTTGAGGAAATCGACCTTGCCGCTGTCGGCCAGCCGCCTTGCGATCTCCACCCCCTCGTCGCGGCTGAGCCCCTTGTCGAAATCCTCGTCGGCGACCATGCGCAGGCCGACGATGAACTCGGAGCCCACGGCGGCACGCACCGCGTCGAGCACCGCCCAGGTAAAACGCAGGCGGTTGTCGAGCGAGCCGCCCCATTGGTCGTCGCGCCGGTTCTGGTAGGGGGACCAGAAGGCGTCCATCAAATGGCCGTAGGCTTCGAACTCGATCCCGTCGAGGCCGGCGGCCTGCATCCGTTGGGCGGCGGCGGCATAGTCGGCGACGATGCGGTCGATGTCCCAGCCCTCCATCTCTTTGGCGAAGGCGCGGTGGGCCGGTTCGCGCAGCGGCGACGGCGCGAGCACGGGCAGCCAGTCGCCCTTGTTCCAGCCGGTGCGCCAGCCCAGGTGGGTAAGCTGGATCATCACCGCCGCGCCGTGCTCGTGGCAGGCGTCCGCGAGGTCGCGCAGCCATGGCACGATCTCGTCGCGGTAGGCCAGGAGGTTGCCGA
This sequence comes from Rhodovulum iodosum, assembly GCF_041020385.1. Classification (NCBI taxonomy): domain Bacteria; kingdom Pseudomonadati; phylum Pseudomonadota; class Alphaproteobacteria; order Rhodobacterales; family Paracoccaceae; genus Rhodovulum; species Rhodovulum iodosum. The sequence continues at coordinate 1,099,556 of NZ_JBEHHI010000001.1, forward strand.
AGGCCTCGGGGCTGTCGGGCGAAACGACGGCCGACCCCGCGGTCATGGTCAGTGCGATGCCGCCTTTCGCCTTTTCGGCATGGTAGAGGCGGTAGCGTTCTTTCGGCATGCCGTCTTCGGAGTAGGCGGGCTCATGGGCCGTCGACATCAGCCGGTTGCGCAGCGTCAGGTGCTTGAGCCGATAGGGGGTGAGCAGCGGGTCGTTTTGCATGGGGCGGGCTCCTCAAGAGGCCGCGTCAGGCGAGCATTGCCGGGCCGGACCGTCAAGCAGGAACGCGACAGGGTCGCCCGGCGGGACGACGGGAAGGGGCTGCGCGAAGTCGCGGGGCGGGGTGCCTGCATCTGGCGGAAACGCAAAACGCCGGACAGGGGTTTCCCGCCCGGCGCCGTTTGCCGTCTTGCCCGGTGCCTTAGCCCTGAACCCAGTCAAAGAATCCTTCGCCCGCTTGCGAACGCAGCCTTTCGCCCAGCCTGCGGCCCATCTCGGCGGCCTCGCCGATGGGCGCGCGGTCTTCGCCCGCGATCCGCTCGGTCCCGTCGGGTTTCAGGATCTCGCCGCGCAGCCAGACCCGCTCGCCTTCCAAGAGCGCCAGCCCGCCGATCGGCGTTTCGCAGGACCCGTCGAGCGCGGCGAGGAAGGCGCGTTCGGCGGCCAGCCGGTGGCCGGTGGGCGTGTCGTGAATCGCGGCCAGCATTTCCGCGCAGCGGTCGTCGGACATGCGGCGCTCGATGCCGATGGCGCCCTGAGCCACGGCGGGCAGCATTTCCTCGGGTTCGATGCCGGATTTGGCGATCTCGCTCATCCCCAGCCGGTTGAGACCGGCCATGGCGAGGAAGGTCGCCTCGGCCACGCCGTCCTGCAGCTTTTTCAGCCGGGTCTGCACATTGCCGCGGAACTCGACAACCTTGAGGTCGGGGCGGAAGTTCAGTAGCTGGGCGCGCCGGCGCAGCGACGAGCTGCCCAGCACGGCGCCCTCGGGCAGGTCGGCCAGCCGCGCGTGATTGAGCGACACGAAGGCGTCGCGGGTATCCTCGCGCGGCAAGTAAGTGTCGAGGATCAGCCCCTCGGGCTGTTCCACCGGCATGTCCTTCATCGAGTGCACGGCGATGTCGATATCGCCGTTGAGCATCGCGTCCTCGATTTCCTTGGTGAAGAGGCCCTTGCCGCCGATCTCTTTCAGCGGGCGGTCGAGCACGCGGTCCCCGGTGGTCTTGATCACCACGATCTCGAAGGCGTCTTCGGGCAGGTCGAACGCCCTGGACAGCCGCGCGCGGGTTTCATGGGCCTGCGCGACGGCCAGCGGCGAGCCGCGGGTGCCGATCTTGAGGGGGGAAGCGGGGGAGGGAAGTGTCAGTGCCATGCGCCTACCTGTAATCGCGTCACGTCGTCCTGACAACTCGGCCCGACTTGACATGCTGCCGCAAGCAGGGGACGACAGGCGCCAGCAATAAACGGGGATGACGATGGCGGAAACCAAAAAACTGTTGCGGTCGCTCGCGGGTGAAATCCAGGACGTGCCGCCGGTCTGGCTGATGCGCCAGGCAGGGCGTTACCTGCCGGAATACCGGGCCACCCGGGCCGAGGCGGGCGATTTCCTGTCGCTGTGCTACAATTCCGAGCTCGCCGCCGAGGTTACGCTGCAACCGATCCGCCGTTACGGCTTCGACGCGGCAATCCTGTTTGCTGACATCCTGCTGCTGCCGCAGGCGCTGGGCGCCGATCTGTGGTTCGTCACCGGCGAGGGTCCGCGCCTGTCGACCATCACCGGGCCCGAGGGACTTTCCCCGCTCAAGGGCAAGGACGACATCCACGAGCACATGGCCCCGGTCTACGAAACCGTGCGCATCCTGTCGCGCGAGTTGCCGTCGGAAACCACGCTGATCGGCTTTGCCGGCGCGCCATGGACCGTGGCCACCTACATGATCGCCGGTCAGGGCACCAAGGACCAGGCGCCCGCGCACAAGATGCGGGTCGAGGACCCGGCCACCTTCGACGCGCTGATGGACCTGCTGACCGAATCCACCATCGAATACCTGTCCAAGCAGGTCGAAGCCGGGGCCGAGGTGGTCAAGATCTTCGACAGCTGGGCGGGCTCGCTGAAGGGCGAGGCGTTCGACAAATACGCGCTGGAGCCCGCGAAAAAGATCATCGCCGAACTCAAGGCCCGCCACCCCGGCCTGCCCTGCATCGCCTTCCCGCGCGAGGCCGGCGAAAAATACATCGGTTTCGCCAAGGCCACGGGGGCCGATTGCGTCGCGCTCGACAACTCGGTCGACGCCGCGTGGGGCGCGGCCAACGTGCAGGTCGATGGCTGCGTGCAGGGCAACATGGCGCCCTCGCTGATGGTGACCGGCGGGCAGGAATTGATCGACGAGACCAAGCGCATCAAGGACGCCTTCTCGAAGGGCCCGCATATCTTCAACCTTGGCCACGGGATCACCCCCGATGCCGACCCGGAGAATGTGAACGTCATGCTCGAGGCGCTTCGGGGCTAACCCCGGCAGCACCCTGAGAGACAAGAAAGGCCGCCGGAGATATCCCGGCGGCCTTCTTCCTGAGATGAACCGGGATCAGTTCCAGAACCCTTCATCCACGTTTTCCCTGTTTTGCAGGTCTTTTTCGTTCAGTCGCGTGACCAGCGCGTATTCGCGGTTGTCGACCGCCACGAGGTTCACGTCGTCGACCGGTATCATCACGTGTTTGTCGCCTACGTCGAGAAAGCCGCCGACTTCGCCCACGACGCCGATCATCTCGCCGTCATGCGACAGGACCACATCCTCGATCTCGCCGATCTGGTTCCAGTTGTCGCCGACGCTCTGATGAACGCCGGTCGGGCTCCAGACTTCATCTTGCGTCTCGTTCCAGGTGTAGATGTCACCGCCGGTGATGTCGCGCGTGCGAATCAGGTCCTCGCGGCCTTCCATCGACTTGGACATGTCGCCCGACCCCATGGTGCCGTTGCCGGTCTGCATGGTGCTGTTGCCGGTCTGCGAATTGCTGGCCTCGTGGTTCTCGGCCATCGCGCCGGTCGCGGCAACGGACAGGGCAAGTGCGCTTGCAGTAAGGAATTTCATGTCGTTTCCTCCTTTCGTTCCTTGCCATCTCCCGCCCAACAAGACCACCCGCGCCCTTGTTCCTGAACAGGACGGAAAATCCGGTTGCAAGGTGGATCAAGGAGTCGCGATTGGGCAGGTTTCGCCACGACCTGCGTGGCGCTCGACGCCGCGTGTGGTGCGTCCAACATGCAGGTCGATGGCTGCGTGCAGGGCAACATGGCGCCCTCGCTGATGATGACCGGCGGGCAGGAGTCGATCGACGAAACCCAGCGCATCAAGGACGCCTTCCCGAAGGGCCCGCATATCTTCAGACCCGGGCACGGTTTCACCCCGATGCGAACCCGGAGAAGTTTCACCCCGATGCGAACCCGGAGAATGTGAACGTCTTGCTCGCGGCGATTGGGGGCCGAGACGCCAGGCGTTTCTCGCCCCCCGGACGGCCGGTCCGGGGGATGCCCTTTTGGAGGGTTACCTTCGTCCAACCCGGCCCGCTGCCGCCGCCTTGTGCCAAGAGGCCGGGCGCGCGCCGTTCTGTCCGAACCCGAAGACCGCGCTAGATCAAGCCCTGCAAGGCGACGATGGCCGGGTGTTCCGGACCACCCAAGGAGGAGGAGAGACATGGCCGACCAGACCAAGCTTTATGGTTTCGACGGATCGACCTACGTTCGAACCGTGAAAACGGTGTTGAACGACAAGGGTGTCGATTTCGATCAGGCGCAGATCAACGTTCTGGAGGGTGAACCGCGCCAGCCCGAACACCTCGCCCGCCACCCGTTCGGCAAGGTTCCCGTGCTCGACATCGACGGTATCCGCATCCGCGAGACGGACGCGATTTGCCGGTATCTTGAGGACACCCGGCCCGACCCGGCGCTGATTCCGGACAAGGCCCGGGAAAAGGCCCTGATGAACGAGGCGATGAGCCTGATCAACGCTTACGGCTACGACGCCCTCATCGGCGCGGCCGGCTATCACCTCTTTCCAGAGTTCATCGGCGGCCCGGATGACGATGCTCATGCGGAGTGCATGAAAGCCGCCAAGACGCTGCTGGAACTTCTGATGGAAAACAAGGGTCAGGCGAAATGGCTGGCCGGCGATGCCCCGACGCTCGCCGATTACTTCCTCGCGCCGATCATGTTCTACATTTCGCTGACGCCCGACAAGGATGCGCTGCTGCAGGTGCCGGGCATGGCCGACTGGTGGCAGGCGATGCAGGGCGTCGCGTCCTTCAAGGCCACCGAACCCGATCTGGGATAGGCCAGGCGGCGCGGCCGCGGCGGTCGCGCCGGCCTAAGGCCAGCTCGCCAGCGGCGGCATCGACATCAGGACCGCGTCGGGGTCGTGCCCGGTCTCGAGCCCGAATTTCGTGCCCCGGTCGTATAGCAGGTTGTATTCGGCATAGAGGCCACGGTGGGCCAGTTGCGCGGCGCGGTCCTCGTGTGACCAGGCGGTGTCGCGGCGGTCTTCGACCAGCGGCAGGTAGGCGGGCAGGAAGGCGCGGCCGACATCCTGGGTAAAGGCGAAATCGGCCTCCCAGTCGCCGCTGTTCAGGTCGTCGTAAAAGATACCGCCCACGCCACGGGCGCGGTGGCGGTGGGGGACGTAGAAATACTCGTCGGCCCAGGCCTTGAAGCGGGGGTAGTGGCTGAGGTCGTGGCGGTCGCAATGCTCCTTGAGCACCGCGTGAAACGCCTCGGTGTCGTCGTCGTAGGGCAGGCAGGGGTTGAGGTCGGTGCCGCCGCCGAACCACCAGCCATGCGGCGTCCAGAACATGCGGGTGTTCAGGTGGACCGCCGGCGTATGGGGGTTTTGCATATGGGCCACAAGGCTGATGCCGGAGGCCCAGAAGCGCGGGTCGTCCTCCATGCCCTCCAGCCCCTTTCGGGCGGCCATCGCGGCCTGCGCCTTGCGCCCCAGCGTGCCGTAGACGGTCGAAACGTTGACGCCGACCTTTTCAAACACCCGCCCGCCGCGCATCACGCTCATCAGCCCGCCGCCGCCATCGCCGGCCTCGCGGCGGGTTTCCGTCACCTCGAAACGGCCGGCGGGCGCCTCGGCGAAGGGGCCGCTTTGCTGGGCCTCCTCCAGCGCCTCGAAGGCGGCCACTATCTCGTCGCGCAGGCTGCGGAACCAGGCGCTGGCGCGGGTCTTCTTGTCGTCGAACTGTTCGGTCATGGGCGTCTCCCTCGAGTGCCTCAGACCTAGCAGCTTTGGACCGGCCGTGCCAACATGCCGCAGGGGTTTCCCGGCCGGGCTCGGGCGCCCTAGACTGGGGCCACAGTTGACAGGAGACCGATAATGCGCGCCCTCGCCCTCTGTGCCCTCGCCCTGCTGGGCGCCTGCGCCACGCCGCGCGAGTTGTGCGAGGCCGACGCGTTGCGCGAATTGCGGGTGATCGATGCGCTGGCCTCCGATACCGAGGCGACGCTGGCGCGCGGCTACGGGCTGGAGCGCGAGCCGGTGAGCGTCTGGCGCATGCGGCCCTGCCCACGGCGCGGCAAGGACGGGCGGATCTATTCAGGCTTTTGCCAGGTGCGCGAGGTCGAGATGCGTACCCGCCCCGCGGCCGTCGACCTCGCCGCCGAGCGGCGCAAGCTGGCAGGGCTGAAGGAAAAGCGCACCGAGCTTGCGCGCAGGGCTGCCCGCGACCTGGCAATCTGCCGCAAGACTTATCCCGAGGTTCAGCGCCAAAACCCGTGATCCGGTCCAAACGCGCGGGTTTTCTCCAAGAGCGCTTTGCGACCATCGGATTCGCCCTGCTTCGCGGCCGACCCCCAGGGTATTTGGACCAAGAAGAACCAGGCAGCGGTTTCTTCTGGCTCCAAATATCCCGGGGGGAGTCCGGAGGACGGGGGGCAGAGCCCCCCAGCGCCGCCGCAATACCGGCGTCTCCTCCGTCCGCATAGCAGACCGTGGATGGCTGCCGTTGTCGGGCCGGACCCTAGTGCGCCGGCGCGTTCACCGGGTCGAGCAGGGTGCGCCCGCCGTCCACCGTCAGGATCTGCCCGGTGACGAACTGCGCCCCCTCCGAGGCGAGGAACTGCACCGCTTCGGCCACCTCGCCGGGCTTGGCGATGCGCCCAAGCGGCGTGTGTTCGCAGATATCGGTGCGGTAGTCCGAATTGTCCTTCAGCGCGCCTTTGAGGCTGGCCGAGAGAACAGAGCCGAAGGCGACGGCGTTCACCCTTATCCGGTGCTGCGCCAGCGCGACCGCCAGAGAGCGCGTCAACTGGTCGAGCGCGGCGGAGCTGACCGAATAGCCCAGCAGGCTGGGATGGGTCCGGCGCGCCGCGATCGAGGACAGGTTGATGATGGCCCCGGCCGAGCCCTCTTCCAGCTCTTCGTCCTCGGCCTGCTTGATCATCCGCTTGGCGACGATCTGGCTCAGCCTGAGGCTGGTGATCACGTTTTGCTCTATCAGCATCTCGACCGCGTCGGCATCGGGGTCGAGCGGGTCCGAGGGCACCATCTGGCGGCTGGCGTTGACCAGGATGTCGATACGCTCGAAAGCGTCGATCGTGGCCGACAGCAGGTTGGCGACGGTCAGCCGCTCGCGCAGGTCGCCGGCGAAATAGCGGACATTGCCCTCGCGCTCGGCCGCCTTGCCGACCTCGTCGATCAACCGGGCCTCGTCCATGTCGACGAACATCACGTTGGCGTCGTGGTCGGCGAAATGCCGGGCGATGGCCAGACCCACGCCATTGGCAGCGCCGGTGACGATGGCGGTCTTGCCGACAATCGAGAACGACATGGGCGGGCCTCCTGATTCTGCGCGCAGCTTAGGGGATGTCAGCGAGAGGGGCGAGGGCGGCCCTGCGGGCGGGAGGCGCGGATCACCTTGAAGCCCGCGTCGCCGCCGGTCTCGGCGACCTCGCGGAACAGCGCGCCGAGCTCGCGCTCGTAAGGCAGGTGCCGGTTGGCGACCACGTAGAGCGCGCCCTGGGGCGCCAGCATCGCGGCGGCGGCGCGCAGGAAGGCGCGGCCAAGTTCGGGGTCGGCGCTGCGGCCGGCGTGGAAGGGCGGATTGCAGATCACCGCGTCAAAGGCGTTCTCGGGGGCAAAGCGGGTGGCATCGGCCCAGTGGAACCGCGCGCGCGGGTCGGCCACGTTGATCCGCGCGCAGTCCAGCGCGGCATGGTCGGCCTCGATCAGGTGCATCTCGGCGATATCTGGGCTGGCCGCCAGCGCCCGGGCGGCCAGATAGCCCCAGCCCGCGCCCAGATCGGCCACCCGCCCCTTCAGCCCCGGCAGCGCGTCGGCCAGCAGGCACGAGGCGCGGTCGACGCCATCGGCAGAGAACACGCCGGGCAGGGTGACGAAGCCGCCCTCTATCGGCGCCGGCTCGGCGACGCGCCAATCGGCCATTGCATCGGGCGCCGCGCCAAACACGAAGAGCTTGCCATGGGCCTTGGCCAGCGGGGCGCCGACGTGGCCCCGCGCCCGGCAGGCCTTGAGCAGGCTGTCGATGCCGTCGGTCTTTTGCCCGTCGACGATCACCGGGCCGCCGCGGGTACGCGTCACGGCATCGGCCAGCAGGTCGCGCGCCTCGTCCTTGGCGCGCGGCAGGTAAAGGACGGCCAGCGCGCAATCGCCCTCGGGCACCGCCGCGACGCGATAGCCGCGCGCCGCCCAGGCGTCGTGATCGGGCTTTCGCCGCTGGACGATCCGCACCCGTTCGGCCGGCAGCGCGGTCAGGTCAGAGCCCGCGCCGGGATTGACCACGCAAATCGTGCCATCGGCGGGCAGCACGGCGGCACCGGAGGCGAGCGCAAGGGACAATCGGCTGTCGGCCATGGAGCGCGGGCGCGACGCCCTATTCCTTTTCCATGGTGCATTGCAGCGGGTGCTGGTGACGGCGGGCGAAATCCATTACCTGCGCCACCTTGGTCTCGGCCACCTCGAAGGAAAACACCCCCACCACCGCGACGCCCTTCTTGTGAACGGTCAGCATCAGCTCGAACGCCTGGGCGTGGCTCATGCCGAAAAACCGCTCCAGCACATGCACGACGAACTCCATCGGGGTGTAGTCGTCATTGAGCAGCAGCACCTTGTAAAGCGGCGGCCGCTGGGTCTTTGGCCGCGTTTTTGTGATCACCCCGGTTTCATCATCGGGGCGGTCCTCGCGGTCGGACATCATCAGCGGTCGGACGGTCAAGGCGTTCGGCTCCGGCAATCTGGGTGGTCTTGGGCTCGATCTGTTTATATATGCGAGGGCCGGGGTCTGAAAAGGGGCCTCAGCGTAGCATTGTCACGCGCGCCCCGCCGCAGGAGATGTTCATGACGGCCTCTGTCACCACCATCGGCTTCGACGCCGACGACACGCTCTGGCAGAACGAGCGCTTTTTCAAGATGACGCAAGAGCGATTCGCCACGCTTCTGGCCGAGTATGCCGAGCCCGATCACCTGTACGAGCGGCTGACCGAGGCCGAGCGGCGCAACCTCGGGCAGTACGGGTTCGGCATCAAGGGGTTCGTGCTGTCGATGATCGAAACCGCCATCGAGGTTACCGACGAGCGTGTCCCGTCCTCGGTGATCCACGAGCTTTTGCGCGCGGGCCAGGAGATGCTGAACCACCCGATCGAGCTGTTGCCCCATGCGCGCGACGCGGTCGAGGCGCTGGCGGCGTCCCACCGCATCGTGCTGATCACCAAGGGCGATTTGCTGGACCAGGAGCGCAAGCTCGCCCAATCGGGGCTGGGCGAGCTGTTCGACGGGGTCGAGATCGTGTCTGACAAGACCGCGCCGCGCTACGGCGAGATCTTTGGCCGCCACGGCGATGGGGCCGAACGGGCGATGATGGTTGGCAATTCACTGCGCTCCGACGTGATCCCGGCGCTGGACGCCGGCGCCTGGGGGGTGTTCGTGCCCCACGATCTGACCTGGGCGCTGGAACATGCCGAAGTGCCCCAAGACCACCCCCGGTTCCATGAACTGACCGATCTGGCCGGGCTGCCCGATCTGGTCGGGCGACTGGCCTGACATCTAGTGCACAGATGCCGGCCCGGCCCCATATCTGGACTGAAAGAACAGCTCAAAAACCCTTGAAAAGAATTGTTTTCTGCGCCTTTGGGGTGTGGTACTGTTAATCTAACAACCGACCGGGAAAACCCGGCGGAACGAGGCAGTGAAAAGGCAGGCAAGGTGCAAAACCTGGGGCGTACGGCCCGGATCGGGCTGATTTCCGTTTACTTCGCGGGTCTTGTGGCCCTCAGCGCAATCCAGGCGCAGGCAGCGCCCTATGCGGCGATGGTGATCGACGCGCGCAACGGCGAGGTGCTTCATTCGCGCAACGCCGACTCGCGGCTGCACCCGGCATCGCTGACCAAGATGATGACGCTTTACGTTGCCTTCGAGGCGGTGGAGAACGGCGAGATATCGCTTGACACCATGGTGCGCATTTCGAAAAAGGCCGCGGCCGAGCCGCCGTCCAAGCTGGGACTGCGCGCCGGGCAGCAGATCCGGTTCCGCTATCTCATCCGGGGCGCGTCGGTGAAATCGGCCAATGACGCGGCCACCGCCATCGCCGAGGCCATCGAGGGGTCCGAGGCCGCATTTGCCCGGCGCATGAACCGCACCGCCAAATCGCTGGGGATGACGCGGACGACCTTCAAGAACGCCCACGGCCTGACCGAAGCGGGGCACCTGTCGACCGCGCGCGACATGACCACGCTGGGGCGGCACCTCTTTTTCGACTACCCGCAATATTACAATCTCTTCTCACGCATTTCGACCGATGCGGGCATCCGCACGGTATCGAACACCAACCGCCGGCTGCTGGGCTCTTATCGCGGCGCGGATGGCATCAAGACCGGCTATACCCGCGCGGCGGGTTTCAACCTCGTCGCCTCGGCCGAGCGCGGCAACGAGCGGATCATCGCCACCGTCTTTGGGGGGCGCTCGTCGGCCACGCGCAACGCCCGCGTGGCCGAGTTGCTCGATCTCGGCTTTCAGCGCGCGCCGTCGCGCGTGGCGATGAAAAAGCCCCGCCGCCCGGCCTATGGCCACCATGTGGCCAGCGCCGATATCGCCGTCACCCGGTCGCCGCGGCCGGCGCCACGGCCCAGCGCGGCACCCGCCGCCGGCACTGTGATCGCCGCGCTTGAAGACGACATCCTGAAGGCCGTCGAAGAGGCCGCCACGGCCCCCGCGCCGACACCCACCGCACCGACGGCGACCGCCGCGGCCGTGCCTGTCGCCGTCGCGCCCAGGCCCCGCCCCGCCGCGCTGTCGCTTGCCAGCGCGCGCCCGACGGCCCAGGGCGCCGCCCAGCCCGACGCCGGGCAAGAGATCGTGACGCGCCTGTCGTCGTCCGGCGGGCGGCATTGGGGCATAAATGTCGGCCGCTACGGATCGCGCTACCAGGCCGAGAGGGTGCTTTTGAAAACCGCCCTGCGCGAGCTTGGCACGCTTGACGACGCGCTGCGCAAGGTGGTGCAGAACAGCCGCGGTTTCGAGGCCAATTTCGTGGGAATGACCGAGGATCAGGCTGCGCTGGCCTGCCGGCGGCTGAAGTCCCGCGGCGCGGAATGCCAGCTTTTCGGCCCGCGCTCCTGACAGGCGTCAGGGCTTGGGGTGGTCGTCCCACTCGTCGTTGAGTATCCGCCGGCTGTCGCCCTCCGGGTCGTCGAACTGGTTCGAGCGGAGCGCCCAGAAAAACGCCGCCAGTCCCAGCGCGCCGAGGCTGAGCGAGATCGGAATCAGATAGGCCAGCATCTCCATCGGTTCACCTCAGTCTGAGTGCGTTGAGCGACACGGTGATCGAAGAGGCCGACATCGCCAGCGCGGCGGCCAGCGGCGTGGCAAAGCCCGCCAGCGCGATCGGCACGGCGATCATGTTGTAAAGCGCCGCGATGGCAAAGTTCTCATGAATGCGGCGGGTCGCCTTTTTCGCCGTGGTCGCTGCCTCGGCGATGGGGGCCAGGTCTTGCCCCAATAGCACGATATCAGAGGCCACCCGCGCGGCATCGAGGGCCGTGGCCGGCGAGATCGAGACATGGGCGGCGGCCAGCGCCGCAGTGTCGTTCAGCCCGTCGCCCACCATCAGCACCCGCCTGCCGCCGCGGCTGAGCGCGGCCACGGCCTCGGCCTTTTCCTCTGGCAGGGCACCGGCGATCCATTCGGAAATGCCCAGCCGGCCGGCCAGATCGGCCACCGGCGCCTCGGCATCGCCCGACAAGAGCCGCACCTCGAGCCCCCGCGCGCGCAGCGCGGCCACGGCCTCTTGGGCGCCGGGCCGCAGCCTGTCGGCAAAGGTGAACTCGATCGGGGCCCCCTGCCCCACGCGCAACCAGGCGGCGGTCTCGGGGCCGGCCTCGGCGCCCAGCCAGGCGGCGCGGCCAAACCGCACTATCTGCCCGCCAAGCCGCCCCTCGACGCCGTGCCCCGGCACCTCGTGCACGTCGGTCAGCGGCGCGGGATGGATGCCGGCCTTGCGCGCGGCCTCGGCCAGCGCCTTGGCCAGCGGGTGCGCGGACGGACCGGCGAGCGCCAGCGCGATTTCCAGCTCGCGCCGCGGATGGTTGCCCAGGTTGGTGGGCTCGGGCGTGCCCAGGGTCAGCGTGCCTGTCTTGTCGAAGACAACGGTGTCGATCTCGGCCAGCCGCTCCAGCGCCGTGCCGTCCTTGATCAGCATTCCCTTCTTGAACAGCCGCCCGGAGGCCGCGGTGGTCACCGCCGGGACGGCGAGGCCCAGCGCGCAGGGGCAGGTGATGATCAGCACCGCCACGGCGATATTCAGCGCCAGCCGTACGTCACCGCCAGTGCCGGCCAGCCAGCCGAGGAAGGCCGCCAGCGCCAGCAGATGCACCCCCGGCGCGTAGATGCGCGCGGCCCGGTCGGCCAGCGACGTGTAGCGGTTTTTCGAGCTTTCGGCGACGGCCACAAGGTCGGCCATGCGGTGCAGCGAGCTGTCTTCGCCAGCCGCCGTCACCGTGACCGAAAGAGGCCCGGTAAGGTTGACCTCGCCCGCGCTCAGCCGGGCGCCGGGGCCGGCAAAGGCTGGCAGCGTCTCGCCCGTCAGCAGCGAGCGGTCGATTTCCGACTGGCCCTCGGCCACCACCCCGTCGACGGGCACCCGCGCGCCCGGTTTCACCAGTACCACGTCGCCCACGGCGATTTGCGAGATGGCGACGGTTTCCTCCTGCCCGTCGGCGGCGCGGCGCAGCGCGCGGGGCACCTCGAGCGCGGCCAGTTCCTCGGCCGCCGAGCGCGCCACGGCGCGGGTGCGGTGGTCGAGATAGCGGCCCGCCAGCAGGAAGAAGGTCAGCGACAGCGCGGCGTCGAAATAGGCGTGCGGCCCGTGCTGGGCAGTCTCGTACAGCGACATGCCGGCGGCCAGCAGGATCGCCAGCGAAATCGGCACATCCATGTTGAGGCGCGCGTGTTTCAGCACCGACAGGGCGTTGCGAAAGAACGGCTGGGCAGAAAAGGCGATGGCCGGCAGGGCGATGGCCGCCGAGATCCAGTGGAACATGTCGCGCGTCGCGTCGCTGGCCCCCGACCAGACGGCGACCGACAACAGCATGACGTTCATCATGGCGAAGCCCGACACGGCGATGCGCATCAGGATATCGCGGCCCGCCTTGTCGGTGGCGGTGGCGGCGATGATGCCGGGGTCGAGTTCGTGCGCCTCATAGCCGACCCGGTCGAGCACGGCGATCAGGTCGTCGGCGGTCGTGTCGGGCTCGGCCTCGACCGCCACGCGCTTGAGCGTAAGGTTGACGCGCGCCTCGCGCACGCCGGGCATCGCGTTCAGCGCCCGTTCCACCGCCGCGATGCAGCCCGCGCAATGGATCGTCGGCAGCGAGAGGAAAAGCTGCGCCTTGTCGGGTGCCCTGCCCTCGGCCAGCTCTTCGGCAGCGGGCGCGACGGCGCAGGCGGGGCAGGCGGCCGGTCGGGAGGTTTCGATGCTGCCCATGGGCCTAGCCCCTCACGTAAAGCTCCAGGCGCTGGCGGAACAGGGTGCCGTCGGGCGCCTCGGCCTCCAGCCGGATGTTCCAGTAACCGGGCGCCAGGTCGACCGGGGCGGAAAAATCGCCCGCGTAGCCGCTGAAATCCGGCGCCTGGTCCTGTTGCACGTTGGTCGCGCGGCCCACGGTCGCGTCGAGCCGGGCCACATCGACCGCGCGGCCGGCCATGTCGGTGAAGGTGATCCTGAGCACCCCGTCCTCGTAGCGCGGCGCCACCTGCCAGCCCAGCGCCTCTTGCGCGTTGCGGGCGGCGTCGAATTTCTGGCTGGCGACGTAGCTGTTGTCGACCTCCAGGCCGGGGAAGGTGCTGACCGCCTGGAAGGCCAGCGTCAGGTTGACCCCGATCACGACAGCGAAGGCCGTGACCGTGATGATCAGCACGTGGCGCCCGGTGAGTTTTCTCTCGCTCATTTCCCCGTTCCGGTTCCGTTGAAGACGGTATCGGCAAAGGCGCGGTCGTCACCCTCGATATCGTGCAGCCAGATGCGCAGCTCGGTGCGCGGGGCCGTGGCGGCGTCGCTGCCGGCCGGCGCCACGACATAGACGCGCTGCAATTCGCTGGCGTCGGGCGGGACCGAGACGAGGCCGGTCTCGGCGCCCTCGACCTGGACGCTGAACACGTCGTTCGGGGTCACGCCGATCTGGAACCAGCGGTCTTCGCCGAACTTGTTGCGAACGCGCACCTCGTAGACGTTGCGGATCGAGCCGTCGGGCAGCGTCACGTAGATCGGGTTGCGCACCGGCGACACGGTCAGGTCGATTTCCGAGCGGATGAACAGCGCGACGACAAGGCCGACACCGACCGCCGCCCAGAGAACGGTGTAAAGGATGGTGCGGAAACGGAAGACATGCTTCCAGATCGGTTTGGGCGCGTGGCCCGCGCGTTCGCGCGCCTCATCGGACAGGGCGATGTAGTCGACCAGGCCGCGCGGCTTGCCGATCTTTTCCATCACCTCGTCGCAGGCGTCGATGCACAGCCCGCAGGTGATGCAGGCCAGTTGCTGCCCGTCGCGGATGTCGATGCCCATGGGGCAGACATTCACGCAGGCATAACAGTCGATGCAGTCGCCCAGCACCTCGGCCCCCGCGGCCTTGCGATGCTTGCCGCGCGGCTCGCCGCGCCAGTCACGATACCCGATGGTGATGGTATCCTCGTCCATCATCGCGGCCTGGATACGCGGCCAGGGGCACATGTAGATGCAGACCTGTTCGCGCATGAGCCCGCCGAAGGCGAAGGTGGTCAGCGTCAGAACAAGGATGGTGGTGTAGGCCACCGGGTGCGCCTGAAGCGTCACAAGGTTCCACAAAAGCGTCGGCGCATCGGCGAAGTAGAACACCCACGCCCCGCCCGTGCCGACGGCGATCAGCAGCCACAGCATCCACTTGGTCAGCCTCAGCCGGGTCTTGCGGCCATCCCACTTGGCGTTCCACAGCCTGACGCGCTTGTTGCGGTCGCCCTCGACCCAGCGCTCGACCAGGATGAAGAGGTCGGTCCAGACGGTCTGCGGGCATGTATAGCCGCACCAGACCCGTCCCAGCGCCGAGGTGAACAGGAAGAGGCCGAGACCCGCCATGATCAGAAGGCCCGCGACGAAGTAGAATTCGTGCGGCCAGATCTCGATCCAGAAGAAGAAGAAACGCCGGTTGGCCAGATCGATCAGCACCGCCTGGTCGGGCATGTTGGGGCCGCGGTCCCACCGGATCCAGGGCGTGAGGTAGTAGATACCCAGCGTCACGGCCATGATCCACCACTTCAGATTGCGGAACTTGCCGGAAACACGCCGCGGAAAGATCGGTTCGCGGGCGGAATAGAGGCGATCGGGGGGCTGGTCTGTCGAGCTCACAAGCTCACTCCGTTCAGGATCGGGACTGGTCGGCCGGCCCCGGGCGCCAGGGCCGCGCTGTGTGACGCATGGTGTGGTGATAGACCGCACCCGGCGGGAATGAAAGCGGCGGGCCGATCACATATCGCGGCGGGACGCTTCGGGAAAAGGGGTATGGGCAGCTTGGGCTGGACGGGCGACTTAGAATAAGTATAGATAGACACCGACCCCCTTGGAAACGCGCGAACAGGACGGGGGCCGGTGCCATCGACCGGGGGCCTTGCGGCCCCCGGAAGTCGTTGTGTCACTCGCCGCCGCCACGGGTATGAACGTACACTGCAACCGCTCGGCGCTCGGCCTCGGACAGACGCTCGGCGTGCGAGGGCATGATCCCGAAACGCGCATACCGGACCGTCTCGGTCAGCGTTTCGACATCGCCCCCGTATAGCCAGATCGCATCGGTCAGGTTCGGGGCGCCCTGATAGCGGTCTCCAGTGCCGTCCTCCATGTGGCAGGCTGCACAGTTATCGAGGAATACCGTTTCTCCGGCGCTTGCCAATGCGGCATCGTGTTCCTGCCCCGAAATTTGCCGGACATACTGCACGACCGAGTCGATTTCCTCGTCGGTCAGGTAGTCGTCGCCGAAGGCCGGCATCTGCGACCAGCGCGCGTCAGGGTCGTCTTCGTTCCGGATGCCGTGGGTGACCGTGTAGTAGATCTCCTCAAGCGTGCCGCCCCACAGCCAGTCGGGGTCGATCAGGCTGGGATAGCCCGAGGCCTGAACACCGGCCGCGCCTGAGCCGTGGCATTGCGCGCAATAGGTCTTGAACACCGCGTCGCCGCCCTGGACGGCGTAATTGTAAAGCGCATCGTCGGCACGGATCGCTTCCATGTCGAGCTCGACCGACTCCAGCTGGGCGACGAGATCGGCGTTCATTTCGGCGACTTTCTGGATTTCCTTTTCCACGTTTTCACGGGTCGAGTAGCCCAGAAGGCCCGGTGTCGCGCTCTTGACCAGCGGCCAGGCCGGGTAAAGCACCATGTAGACCAGCGCGTAAAGGATGCAGGCGTAGAAGGTCCACAGCCACCAGCGCGGCAGCGGATTGTTGTACTCCTCGATCCCGTCCCATTGGTGGCCGGTGGTTTCCACCTCGTCCGGGTCTCTTTTGTCGTTCGCGCTCATTTCCGCGCCTCCTTGTTGGAAGTCGCACCGTCATGGGTCGTCTCGGTGCGGGCGGGTTTGTCGTCGTGACGGAAGGGGATGTTCGCACTGTCCCGGTGTTGGGGCGTGCTGCCCGGGCGGAACACCCAGACAACCACGCCCACGAAGAACACCGTCAGGGCCAGCAACGCCCAGCTGTCGGCGAAGTGGCGCATGGCGGAATATGTGTCCATTGCGTCCTCTTACCGGCTCGCGTCAGGCTCGAAGGTCGAAAAGTCGACCAGCGTCCCCAGCATCTGCAGATAGGCAATCAGCGCGTCCATCTCCGAGATGCCGTCATTTCCGTCGAAGTTGCGCACCTGCGCGCCCGGGTACCGTTCGAGCAGACCGTCCACGCCATCGGCGAAGGGGTCGATCTGGGCCTGGAAATCCGTCCTGGCGTTTTCCAGCATCTCCTCGGTATAGGGCACGCCCACCATCACGTGGGTGCGCATCAGGTCCCCGATGTATTCGCCGTCGAGCATCCGGTTTTCGAGGAAGGCGTATTTCGGCATGACCGACTCGGGCACCACCGATTGCGGGTCGCGCAGGTGCTGCACGTGCCAGTCATCCGAATACCGCCCGCCCAGGCGGGCAAGGTCCGGCCCCGTCCGCTTGGACCCCCATTGGAACGGATGGTCGTACATCGACTCCGCCGCGAGAGAGTAGTGGCCGTAGCGCTCCACCTCGTCGCGCATCGGGCGCACCATCTGGCTGTGGCAGACATAGCACCCTTCGCGGATGTAAACGTCGCGCCCGGCCAACTCCATCGGCGAGTAGGGCCGCACGCCCTCGACCTCCTCGATCGTGTTTTCGAGGTAGAAGAGCGGCGCGATCTCGACCAGACCGCCGACGGTGACAACCAGGAAGCTGAACACCAGAAGCAGCGAGGCGTTCTTCTCTAGGATCTTGTGTTTATCGAGAATTGCCATTGCTCGGCTCCTTATTCAGCCGGAGCCGCGACGGGCGCCGCCTGGCGGGCGGGCGAGGATGTCGCGGTTTTCCAGAGGTTGTAGCACATGATCAGCGCGCCGGTGACGTACATCGCCCCGCCCGCGGCGCGAACCACGTACATCGGGAACTTGGCGTCCACGGTGTCGGCAAAGCTGTTCACCAGGAAGCCCTGGGCGTCGACTTCACGCCACATCAGGCCTTCCATGATGCCGGTCACCCACATCGACGCCGCGTAGAGAACGATGCCGATCGTGGCCAGCCAGAAGTGCCAGGATACCATCGCGGAGGAGTAGAGCCGCTCCTTGTTCCAAAGCCGCGGGGCCAGGAAGTAGAGCGCACCGAAGGTGATCATGCCGTTCCAGCCCAGAGCACCGGAATGCACGTGGCCGATCGTCC
The DNA here is from genome assembly GCF_041020385.1 of Rhodovulum iodosum. Classification (NCBI taxonomy): domain Bacteria; kingdom Pseudomonadati; phylum Pseudomonadota; class Alphaproteobacteria; order Rhodobacterales; family Paracoccaceae; genus Rhodovulum; species Rhodovulum iodosum. The sequence goes on from NZ_JBEHHI010000001.1 coordinate 1,116,952, forward strand.
AGTCGGTGTAATGCGACAGCGAATTGACCGCCTTGATCGACATCATCGGACCTTCGAAGGTCGACATGCCGTAGAAGCCGATCGAGACCACCATCATCCGGATGATCGGGTCGGTCCTGAGCTTGTCCCAGGCGCCCGACAGCGTCATCAGGCCGTTGATCATGCCGCCCCACGAGGGCATCCATAGCATGATCGAGAACACCATCCCCAGCGTCGAGGCCCAGTCGGGCAGCGCGGTGTAGTGCAGGTGGTGCGGACCGGCCCAGATATAGAGGAAGATCAGCGCCCAGAAGTGGATGATCGACAGCTTGTAGCTGTAGACCGGGCGTTCCGCCTGTTTCGGCACGAAGTAGTACATCATCCCCAGGAAGCCCGCGGTCAGGAAGAAACCCACCGCGTTATGGCCGTACCACCACTGGGTCATGGCATCCTGCACGCCGGCGAAGAGCTGCACAGACTTGGAGCCGAAGAGCGACACCGGAATGCTGAGGTTGTTGACCACGTGCAGCATCGCGATGGTCACGATGAAGCTGAGGTAGAACCAGTTGGCGACGTAGATGTGCTTTTCCTTGCGCTTCAGGATCGTGCCGAAGAACACCGCGAGGTAGACGACCCAGACGATGGTCAGCCACCAGTCGACATACCATTCGGGCTCGGCGTATTCCTTGGACTGGGTCGCGCCCAGCAGATAGCCGGTGGCCGCAAGGACGATGAACAGCTGATAGCCCCAGAACACGAACCATCCCGCGTTCCCGCCCCACAGGCGCGCGGCCGACGTTCGCTGGACCACGTAGAAAGAGGTTGCGATCAACGCATTGCCACCAAAGGCAAAAATCACCGCCGACGTGTGCAGCGGCCGCAGGCGCCCAAAGTTGGCATAGCCCTGCGCCCATTCGAAATTGAGCTGAGGAAAGGCCAGCTGGCTGGCGATGAACGTGCCCGCGATAAAGCCCACCACGCCCCAAAAGGCCGTGGCAATGACGCCTGCGCGGATGACGTCGTCCATATAGGCGGTCGTATCGACGACCGGCTTGGCTTCGCCCATGCGGCGCAGCGTGTAAACCATCATACCGGCCGCGACGAGCATGATGATCAACGCATGCACGAGGTAGGCCATGTCGCGCGCATAGTTCGCAGCGATTGCGGCGCAAACCGCGATCACGCCGAACATGGCGACCTTAGCGTAGTCCCACATTTCGGAGTATCCCTTTGTACTTCAGAGCCGAATGCACTCGGCCGACTCCCTCACGACACCGTGACGTATCCAATCGTATGCAGAAATGCGCATTGATCCAAGTCAAGCCTTGCTGGAATAGTTCCAAAACGAAGTTGATCAAGGTCAAAGCCCCGCGAATCCTCATAGCCCTACTGTGCCGGGTGACGTCACCCCGACGGGAAGGAGGCCCTTTCGTGGAGTACAAGACCATTCTCACCATCCTCACCGATACCGATCTCAAGGAATCGGCGTTGGAGCCGGCGATAACCCTCGCCCGGCGCGAGGACGCGCATCTCGACGTATTGTGCCTGGGCGTCGATCGCACCCAGACCGGATACTACTACGCCGGCACCAACGCCTTCATTCAGCAGGAGACCCTGCAAAAGGCTCAGGAGGATTCTGAAGCGATGGAGACCGCGGTCAAGGCGCGGCTCGATCACGAAGGCATCGCGTGGGCGTGCGAGGCCGCGGTAGCGCAGATCGCGGGTCTCAGCCATCTGGTGGCTCAGCGTTCGCGGTTTTCCGATCTTGTGGTGATGCCGCGCCCCTACGGCGAAGGCCGCGGGATCGAGGACGAGGCCGCGGTCGAGGCGGTGTTGTTCGATGGGCACGCGCCGCTTCTGATCGTCCCCGAGGGCTCTGACACCGCCAATATCGGCCAGAAGATCGTCGTCGCGTGGAACATGAGCGCCGAGTCGCTGGCCGCGATCAAGCAGTCCCGGCCTCTGCTGAAAGCCGCCGAGGCGGTGAACATCGCGGTGATCGACCCGCCCCAGCACGGCGCCGACCGGTCGGACCCGGGCGGCGCGCTGTCGCAAATGCTGTCGCGGCACGGGGTCAAGGCGGAAATTTCTGTTCTGGCCAAGACCATGCCCCGCGTGTCCGACGTGCTGCGCCGCCACGCGCAGGACATCGAGGCGGACCTGATCGTGATGGGCGCCTACGGCCATTCGCGGTTCCGCGAGGCGATCCTCGGCGGCGCGACCCGTCACATGCTGGAATTTACCGAAGTGCCGGTGCTGATGGCCCACTGACGCCCCCGGCGCCTTGCCCGCGGCGGGGCGCCGGCGATCAGGTCGGCAGACCGCCGTCGGCGTCGTCGCCGGTTTCGCCCAGCAGGCGGTCGAAATCGGGGACGGTGACGTGGCGCTTGCCCTCCAGCACGATCACCCCGTCGCGTTTGAGCGCCGAGATCTGCCGGCTGACGGTTTCAAGCGTGAGCCCGAGGTAATCGGCCATCGCCTCGCGCGTAAGCGGCAGGTCGAACACGATCTTGCGGCGCGTGGTCGCAAGCTTGAGCGAGGCGTCGCGGCGCGCGATGATCGCCAGCAGGCTGGCGATCTTTTCGCGCGCGGTCTTGCGCCCCAGCAGCAGCATCCATTCGCGCGCCGCATCCAGTTCGTCCAGCGTCATCTCCAAAAGCCGCTGGCCGATATGGGGGGTGTGCGCCATCATCTCTTCGAACGGCTTCTTGCGAAAGCAGCACATGGTCAGCGTGGTGGTCGCGATCACGTCGTAGGCGGCGATCTCGCGCCCCGGCCGGCCGACGAAATCCGACGGCAACAACAGGCCCACCATCTGGGTGCGACCATCTTCCATGGTCTGGCTCAGGGTGGCGATTCCTTCGACCACAGAGGCGACGAAATCCATCCGGTCGCCCGACCAGATCACGGTCTGGCCGGCCTCGAAGGTCCGGTAGAACTTCATTTCCTCAAGTTCGCGCAATTCGTCGGTTTCGCAACGCGCGCAGACGGCGCGATGTCGAATGGGACAATCGGCGCAGTCATGATTCTTAATGAAGGGTTCGCTCAGAGCCATGGCGCCGGTGTTTTGACTTCGATCAAGGTTGCGATCCGTTGGTCGGCTAAACGTAGAACAATGAGCACCGAATCGCAACTCACGCGTCTCGGTCTATTCGATGCGCGCGTGCCACGGTACACCAGTTACCCAACGGCACCACATTTCTCGGCATCGGTAGATGACGGAGACTTCACCGGGTGGGTCGACCAGATCGCACCCGGTTCGCGGATATCGCTGTATATCCATGTGCCGTTCTGCCGCCGGCTGTGCTGGTTCTGCGCCTGCCGCACGCAGGGCACCCGCTCGGACGCGCCGGTTCGCGCCTATCTCGATACGCTGAAATCCGAGATCGCGATGCTGGGCCGCCGGCTGCCCGAGGGCGTGACATTGTCGCGCCTGCACTGGGGCGGGGGCACGCCGACGCTGTTGGCGGCCGACATGATGCAGGAGCTGACCGAATCGATTTTCGCCATCGCGCCGATGCACGAAGAGGGCGAATTCTCGGTCGAGATCGATCCCAACGAGATCGACGAGGCCCGGCTCGACGTGCTGGCCGGCGCGGGGATGAACCGCGCCTCGATCGGCATCCAGGACTTCGATCCGCAAATCCAGTCGGTCATCGGGCGGATCCAGAGCTATGACGTGACGCGCGACGCGGTCGACATGATCCGCGCCAAGGGCATCGACAGCCTGAATGCCGATATCCTCTACGGCCTGCCGCACCAGTCGAACGAGCGGATCGCGGAATCGGTGCAGAAGCTGCTGTCGCTCTCGCCAGACCGGGTGGCGCTCTACGGCTATGCGCATGTGCCGTGGATGGCGCGGCGCCAGTCGATGATCCCGGCCGAGGCACTGCCCAGCCCCGAGACGCGGCTCAAGCTCTACGAGACCGCCAAGAAGCTGTTCTTGTGGGACGGCTACCGCGAGATCGGCATCGACCACTTCTCGCGCCCCGAGGACGGGCTGGCGGTGGCGCTGGATGCGGGCGAATTGCGCCGCAACTTCCAGGGCTACACCGACGACACCGCGCCGGCGCTTATCGGCCTCGGCGCCTCGTCGATCTCGAAGTTTCCGCAGGGCTACGCCCAAAACCTCAGCGGGACATCCGACTACACCGCGCGCATCCGCGACGGGCGCTTTGCCACCGGCCGCGGCCATGTCTTCACCCATGAAGACAACATGCGGGCGCGGATGATCGAGCAGTTGATGTGCGAGTTCCGCATCGACACCGCCGAGATCACCGAGACGTTCGGGATCTCCAAGCCCGATCTGAACGCGATGTTCCAGGAGGTGGCCGACGCCTTCCCCGGCTTCGTGGACGTGACCAACGACGGCCTTTCCATCCCCGAGGCGGGCCGGCCACTCACGCGAATGATCGCACGGGGCTTCGACGCGTACGACCTGTCGAAGGCCGGGCACAGCTCGGCGATCTGATCCTCAGGCGGCGCCCGGGGCTGGGGCAGCCCCGGGCACGCCAAAGGCAGCCTGCATCAATGTGCGGGTGTATTCGGTTTTCGGCGCGTCGAATATCTCGTCCGCCGAGCCGGATTCGACGATATCCCCCTGACGCATCACGACCATCTTGTGGCTGAGCGCGCGCACCACGCGCAAATCGTGGCTGATAAAGAGATAGGCCAGGTCGTATTTCCGCTGAAGATCGCGCAACAGCTCGACGATCTGAACCTGCACCGTCATGTCCAGCGCCGAGGTCGGCTCGTCCAGCACCAGCAGCCGCGGGCGCAGGATCATCGCGCGGGCGATGGCGATACGCTGGCGCTGGCCGCCCGAAAATTCGTGCGGGTAGCGGTGCATCATCTCGGGGGCGAGGCCGACCTCGGTCAGCATCTGCGCGACCTCCTCGCGCTTGGAATGCCCCGGTTCGACCCCGTGCACGCCCAGACCCTCGGCCACGATCTGTTCGACCGTCATGCGCGGGCTGAGACTGCCGTAAGGGTCCTGAAACACGATCTGCATGTCGCGGCGCAGCGGCCTGAGCTGGCGCGACTTCCACCCCTGGATGTCGCGGCCCTGGAACACGATGCGCCCGTCGGAGGACAGAAGGCGCATGATCGCCAGCGCCAGCGTCGTCTTGCCGGAACCGGATTCGCCCACAACCCCCAGCGTCTCGCCCGCATGTACCGAGATGTCGGCGTCGTTCACCGCCTTCACGTGGCCCACCGTGCGCCGCAAGAGACCCTTTTGAATGGGAAACCAGACGCGCAGACCCTCGGTCGTCACGATCTCGGGTGCGTCGGGCTTGACCGCGTCGGGCCCGCCCACCGCCTCGGCCGCCAACAGCATTTTGGTGTAGGGGTGCTGGGGGGTCTGGAATATCGTCTCGGTCGGTCCGCTTTCGACGATCTCGCCATCCTTCATCACGCAGACCTTGTCGGCGATGCGGCGCACGACGCCCAGATCGTGGGTAATGAAAAGCAGGCTCATGTTCTCTTCGCGCTTGAGCTCGGCCAGCAGTTCGAGGATCTGCGCCTCGATGGTCACGTCCAGCGCGGTGGTGGGTTCGTCTGCGATCAGGAGGTCAGGGCCGTTGGCCAGCGCCATGGCGATCATCACCCGCTGCCGCTGGCCGCCAGACAACTGGTGCGGATAGGCGTTCAGCCGGCTTTCTGGGTCGCGGATGCCGACCTTGTGCAGCAGTTCCAGAATGCGCGCCTGCGCGGCCGAACCGGTCAGCCCCTGGTGCAGAGCCAGGCTTTCGCCCAGCTGCTTTTGCAGGGTGTGCAGCGGGTTGAGCGAGGTCATCGGCTCCTGGAAGATGAAGCTGATATCGTCGCCCCGCACATCCCTGAGCCGTGCCTCGGAGGCGCCGATCATCTCTTCACCCTCGTAGGTGATCGAGCCTGTGACAGTCGCGCTGCCCGGCAGCAGCGACACGGTAGAAAGCGCCGTGACCGACTTGCCCGAGCCGGATTCGCCCACCAGCGCCACGGTCTCGCCGCGCCCCACCTCGAAGCTGACGCCCTTGACCGCGGGCATGTCCCGCCCGTCCTGCCGGAAGCTGACCGAGAGGTTATCGACCTTCAGAACCGCGCTCATTGGAACGTCTTCCTCGGGTCGAAGGCATCGCGCACGCCCTCGAAGATGAACACCAGAAGCGACAGCATGATGGCGAAGGTGAAGAACGCGGTGAAGGCCAGCCAGGGCGCCTGGAGGTTCTGCTTGGCCTGAAGGGTCAGCTCGCCCAGCGACGGCGCCGAAGAGGGCAGGCCAAAGCCGAGAAAGTCGAGGCTGGCCAGCGTACCGATGGTGCCGGTGATGATGAAGGGCAGCAGGGTCAGCGTGGCCACCATGGCGTTGGGCAGCATGTGGCGGAACATGATGGTCCAGTTGGAAACACCCAGCGCCCGTGCCGCGCGCACGTATTCGAAATTGCGCGCGCGCAGAAACTCTGCCCGCACCACGCCCACCAGCGCCGGCCAGCCGAAGAGCGCGGTCAGAAACACCAGCAGCCAGAAACTTCGCCCCAGCACGGCGAAGAGAATGATGATGATGTAAAGCTGCGGGGTAGAGGTCCAGATCTCGATGACGCGCTGGAACACAAGGTCGACCCAGCCGCCGAAAAAGCCTTGCACGGCCCCGGCGACCACCCCGATCAGCGAGGCGATGGTGGTGACCATCAGCGTGAACAGGATCGACAGGCGGAAGCCGTAGATCACCCGCGCCACCACGTCGCGCGCGGTGTCGTCGGTGCCCAGCAAATGCTCGTCATCGGGCGGCGAGGGCGCGGTGCCCTCGATGTCGTTGACGGTGGAATAGCTGTAGGGGATCGGCGGCCATATGAGGCGGCCCTTCTCGATTTCCTCGCCGTCGATTACCCCGTCCTCGGCATCCTCGATCAGCTCTTCGGGATAGTCCCAGCAATCCAGCACGCCACCGGTGACGATCAGGCATTGCACCTCGACGTCGCGGTAGACGGCCTCTGTGCGCAGGTCGCCGCCAAAGGCGGTTTCCGGGTAGAAACTGTAGATCGGAAAGAAGCTCTCGCCGCGATACTGCACGTAGATCGGCCTGTCATTGGCGATCACCTCGGCGAAAAGCGACAGGCCGAAGAGGATGGAAAAGATGATCAGCGACCAGTAGGCGCGGCGGTTGCGCTTGAAATTGCGCCAGCGGCGCTGGTTGAGGGGCGAGAGGGTGAACATGCGCTCAGGTCTCCCGGCTTTCGAAATCGATCCGGGGGTCGACCAGCACATACATCAGGTCGGACAACAGCCCGACAAGCAGCCCGATCAGGCCGAACACGTAAAGCGTGGCGAAGATCACCGGGTAATCGCGCGCCACCGCCGCCTCGAAGCCCAGCCGCCCCAGCCCGTCGAGCGAAAAGATCGTCTCGATAATGATCGACGAGCCGAAGAAAACACTGATGAAAAGGCCGGGAAAGCCCGCGATGATGATCAGCATCGCGTTGCGAAAGACATGGCCGTAAAGCACCGCCCCCTCGCCCAGCCCCTTGGCCTTTGCGGTGATGACGTACTGCTTCTTGATCTCGTCCAGGAACGAATTCTTGGTCAGAAGCGTCAGCGTGGCAAAGCTGGAGATCGTCGAGGCCAGCACCGGAAGCGTGATGTGCCAGAAATAATCGCCGATCTTGCCCAGAAGGCTGAGATCGTCGAAGTTGTCCGACGCCAGCCCCCGCAGCGGGAACCATTGCAGGTACGACCCGCCGGCAAACACCACCAGCAGCAGCACCGCGAACAGAAAGCCGGGGATCGCGTAGCCCACGATGATCGCGCCGCTTGTCCAGGTGTCGAAGGGCGAGCCGTCCTTCACCGCCTTTCGGATGCCCAGCGGGATCGAGACAAGATAGGCGATCAGCGTCGACCACAGCCCCAGCGTGATCGAGACCGGCATCTTTTCCAGCACCAGGTCGACCACCGAGATCGAGCGGAAATAGCTCTCGCCGAAATCGAAGCGGGCGTAGTTCCAGATCATGTTGAGGAACCGCTGCAACGGGGGCTTGTCAAAGCCGAACTCGCGCTCGAGCTCTTCGATGAACTCGGGCGGCAGGCCGCGGGCGCCCACGTAATCGCTATCGCCGGCCTGGATGGTCTCGCCCACGTCGCCGCCGCCGGCGATGCCCTGAAACACGTCGCCCTCGCCCTCGAGCTGGGCAATGATCTGTTCGATCGGACCGCCCGGCACGAACTGGGTGAGCGTGAAATTGATGATCATGATCCCCAGGAGCGTGGGGATAATCAGCAGCAATCGCCGAAGGATATAGGCGCCCATGGGGTGTGTTCTGCTCGCTTTTCTACCGGATCGCGCCGGCGGCCCTTAGGTCTTTGGCCTTTTCCGCGTTGTACCACCAGAAATCGAGATTTCCCAGCGCGTAGGGCGGCAGGGGCTCGGGATGCTCGTACATGTCGTAATAGGCGACGGTGTGCGTATCCTTGAACCATTGCGGCACCCAGAAGCGTTTGGACCGCAGCACCCGGTCGAGCGCCTTGACCGAGACGGTCAGCTCTTCGTCGCTGGTCGCATCGAGCACCGTGTCGATCAGCCGGTCCACCGCCGGGTCCTTCAACCCCATCAGGTTGAAGACAGAGCTATCGGCGGTTTCCGACCCGAAATACTGGCGCAGACCAGAGCCGGGAACGTAATCCATCGGGAATTGCGTCGTGACGATGTCGAAATCGTAGGACCGTTCGCGGTTGGTCGCCTGGGCGTTGTCCACCCGTGTATGCACCGCGTCGATGCCGATCCTTTGCAGGTTTTCCACATAGGGGTTGATCACCCGGTCGAAGGTTTGGCTGTCGTTGAGGAACTCGACCTTGAGGGTCTTGCCGTCCTTGCGGCGCATCCCGTCGTCGCCAACCACCCAGCCGGCCTCTTCGAGCAGCGCCGACGCCTTGCGCAGATTGCGGCGGTCGAGCTGCCGGTCGCCCGATTCCGGCGCCATCACCGCCGGTTCCGTCAGGATCGTCTCAGGCAGCAGACCCTCGGCCACCAGCGGCTGCAAAATCGCGATCTCCGCCTCGCCGGGCACGCCCTCGGCGGCAAGGTGGCTGTTTTCCCAGAAGGAATGGATGCGCTCGTAGAGACCGTAAAACAGCTTTTCGTTGGACCATTCGAAATTGAACATCAGCCCGATCGCCTCGCGCACCCGCGGGTCCTGCAACTGGGGCCGGCGCAGGTTGAAGACGAAGCTTTGCCCTGTGGCAAGGCTGCCATCGGGCAGCGACACCCGTTGCACCCAGCCCTCTTGCACCGCGGGGAATTCGTACCCGGTGGCCCAGCTCTTTGACGACGCCTCGTTGCGGAAGCTGTAGGTGCCGCCCTTGAAGCCCTCGAAGGCGGCGTTGTAGTCGGCGTAATACTCGATGCGGATGCGGTCGAAATTGCTGCGCCCGACATTGATCGGCAGATCGGCGCCCCAGTAATCGGGGTCGCGGGCGTAGACGATGGTCTGGCCAACGTCGAGCTCCTGCAAGACGTAGGGCCCCGAGCCGAGGAGCGGCTCAAGGCTGCTTTCCTCGAAGTCGCGGCCGCTGTCCAGGTAATGGGCCTTGGAAAAGATCGGAAGGCTGCCGACCAGTTGCGGCAGGTCGCGGGTGGGCACGCCGTCGGCAAAGGTGAATTTCACCCGGTGCTCGTCCAGCGCCTCGGCGCGCTCCACCTGGCCGCGCAGTTGCACGCGGAAACTGGGCAGGCCCTTGTCGCGGAACAGCTCGAAGGAAAACACCACGTCCTCGGCGGTCAGCGGGCTGCCGTCGGAAAACCGCGCCTCGGGGCGGATGTCGAAGATCGCCCAGGACCGGTCATCGGGGTATTCGACCGCCTCGGCCAGCAGGCCATAGGCCGCGCCCACCTCGTCGGCGGTGCCCGACAGAAGCGACTCGAAGAACACCGTGGCCAGCCCGCCGGCACGGCCCTTGGTGGTGTAGGGATGCATCGAGTCGAACGATCCGAAGGCCCAGACCGAGATCTCGCCGCCTTTGGGCGCGTCGGGATTGACGTAGTCGAGATGGGCGAAATCGGCCGGGTATGCCAGATCGCCGAAGGTGGAGATGCCGTGCGCCCGTGTCACGCCATCCTGTGCAACCGCCACCGACGCCCAGAGCGCCAGCAACAGCGCCCCCAGAACGGTCCATGGCCTGATGTCGGGCAGGCTCATCGCGGCGGCGCGGGCCGAACGGCACTCTTTCATGGCGTCACTCCCCTGTATCTGCCGGGGCGAATGCCCGGCCTTCCTTGGGATGTAAGCTAAAGAGCGCGAGGTCGAGTGTTCAAGTTGAGAATATGTGAGCGAAGCGCGAGCAGGCCCGCAAAAGGGCGGCGCCCGCCGGGCGCGCCCCCGTTTCAACGCGTCCGGAGGATCAGCTGCCCTCGGCCTGAAGATAGGCGATCACGTCGGCGCGGTCCTCGGGCTTTTGCAGCCCGGCAAAGCTCATCGACGTGCCCGGCGCATAGGCCTTGGGGTTTTCGAGGAACGCGTACAGTTCTTCAGGGGTCCAGGCCTCGGCCGTGCCGTCGAGCGCGCCGGAATAGTTGAAGCCCGAGATCGAGCCCACCGCGCGGCCCACGACGCCGTAAAGCGACGGTCCGACGGCGTTGGCGCCTTCTTCCAGCTTGTGGCAGGCCTTGCACTTGCCGAAAACCCGAGCGCCTGCGCCGGCGTCGCCCGCGGCCAGCAGCTCTGCCATCGGCACCTCTTCGACAGGTTCGGCGGCCTCTTCAGCCCCGTCGTCTTCGGCAAGGATCGGATAAACCGGCTCTTCGTGGCCGTGCCCGCCAACGTGGTAAAGCCCGTCCGAGGCCCAGCTTGTCAGCAGAAAGATCAGCAGTGCCCCGCAGAAGGCCCCCACGACCTTCGTCAAGGTCATTGTGTCGAACATGTCGCGTTCCCGTTGGCGTCTTTTCCCGGGTAATACCTATGCGCTTCCCCTTCGACTTGGCAAGGTGTACTTACCCGGCCGATGCGCCTCCGGGTGCGGCCGACAGCAAGGGGGGAAACATGACCGGACGCATCGCCTTTCAGGGAGAGCCCGGCGCTTATTCGCACCAGGCCTGCTGCGAGGCGCGGCCCGATCACGAGGCGATCCCCTGCCGAACCTTCGAAGATGTGATCGAAACCGTCCGCAAGGGCGCGGCCGATCTGGCGATGCTGCCGGTGGAAAATACCACCTACGGACGCGTCGCCGACATCCACCAGCTATTGCCCGATTCCGGGCTGCATATCATCGACGAGGCCTTCGTGCGGGTGCATATCAACCTGCTCGGCGTGCCCGGCGCGCGGCTGTCGGACGTGCACAGTGCGCTCAGCCACACGGTGCTGCTGGGCCAGTGCCGCGATTTCCTGCGCGAATACGGCATCCAACCCGTCAGCGCCGCCGACACGGCCGGCTCGGCCAAGCATATCGCCGATCTGTGCGATCCGTCCCAAGCTGCGCTGGCCTCGGAACTGGCAGGCGAGATCTACGGCCTGAACGTGCTGGCCCGCCATATCGAGGACCACGACAAGAACACCACGCGCTTTCTGATCATGTCGCGCGAGATGGACCTCAAGCGCCGCGGCAAGGCCGGGATGATGACGACCTTCGTCTTCCGGGTGCGCAACATCCCCGCCGCGCTCTACAAGGCGATGGGGGGCTTTGCGACGAACGGCGTAAACATGACCAAGCTGGAAAGCTACATGGTCGACGGCACCTTCGCCGCCACCCAGTTCTATGCCGATATCGAAGGCCACCCCGACGACCGCAACGTGCGGCTGGCGCTCGAAGAGCTGAACTATTTCACCTCGCACATGGCGCTTCTGGGCGTCTACCCGGCCGACCCGAAGCGACGCTGAGGGCAGCGGCCGACGGTTATCTTGGCCGCAGATGCGGGCATTGAGCCCGATGGGCGAGCGTGGCCTGGGCCCGCTTGCCGTTCACAATCCCATGCCACTTGGATCAGAGCCCATCGCGCGCCCGCATCGGGGCCTGGGCTACAGGGGCCGATTTCCCGTTTGATTCAATGTCAGGCCAGTCAAAACCAAGGCCACCCCTGCCGCCTTGGGCAAGGTCAACGCCTCGTCGAGAAAGACCAGACCGAGCAGAACGGCGAAAACCGGAACGAGGTTCAGGAAAACACCCGCGCGAGCGGCCCCAAACCGGGCGACGCCGGCCTGCCAGGCACAGAACGCCGCCACCGAAGACCCGGCACCCAGAAACAAAATCCCGCTCGCCAATGCCGGGTCGAGCAGGGCGCGGGGATCCGGCATCTCCATGAAAACGGCGGCGGGGGTCATGATGACAAGGCCCGAAAAGACCGTTGTGGCCAGACAGGCAGATGGCGACAGCGGAATGCTCCATCGCCTAAGGCAAACCGTGTAGAGCGCCCAGACTGTCGAGGCCGCAAACAAAAAAATCGGCCCGTACAGCCGATGGGACGAGGCAAGCCGAGCCATTTCATCAAGCATGGCAAGACCGACGCCAAGGACCGCGAGCGCCGCGCCGGCAATGTCGCGTTGGCGCAATAGGCGACCCCGCCACAGCCTGGAAAAAAATACGATGATGACAGCGGACAGTGCGAACATGACGCCCCCCGCCGAGGCGCTGCTGTGCTGAAGGCCAGAATAGAGCAGCCAGTTAAAAGCCGTGACCGCCAGAAAGCCGAGGATCAGCAACTTCAACGGGTGCGTGGCCCAAGCCGCCGCGATTGGCTGCCAATGCCGTATCGTAAACGGCAACAGGATCACTCCGGCGACCGCCCAGCGCAGATAGTTCAGTTGAAACGGTTCGATCGAATCGTGTAGGGCGCGCGCCATATTTTTGCGCGCCGCGACAGGGCCACAGGCCCTGCCGTTATGCCCCCTCGATATAGCGGCCGTAGCGGGCAATGCCGGTCTTGAACCGATCGCTCAGGTTCGACTTGGCCAGTCGCAGGCCCTGAAGAACCAGCCGTGCCGAGATGGTCTGCGGCTTGACATCGAGGCTGACCGCCAAACGCGTCTTGCGCGGCGACAGCGCGACGAGGTCGATCCGGGTGATGCCGACGAGGCCGCTGCTTTCGGCCTTCAGCTCCATCGCCTCGTCGGGGGTGTATTCGGTCAGTTCGGTTTCCACTTCGCGCGGCTTGCCGCGAAACTCGAACCTGGTCAGCCAGCACATGCCGGCGCCGGGCGCGGCCAGGCAGTCGATGCGCGTCACCTGGGCGCCGCGATGCAGCACCGCACGCTCGTGGGTCTCGAAATCGGACAGATGCGCAAAGACCTTTTCGATCGGTGCCTCGATATCTTCGCGGGTCGAGAATTTCATGCCTTCTCTCCTTGGCGTCTTTGCATGCAGAGTTTTCCCCCGCACCGTTTTCGCGTCAACTCAGCCGGTCGGCAAGCCAGTGCGACAGGATGAACCGCGCGATGGCGCCCTGGCGCGCGGGAAGGATCGTGTCGTCCTCGCCGGCAAAGATCGCCAGCATCCGCTCGCGGCTGACCCAGAGCGCATCGTCGATCTCCACCGGGTCGACGGTGATGGTTTCGCTCGTCGCCACGCCGCGGCACCCGATCATCAGCGAGGCCGGAAAGGGCCAGGGCTGCGAAGCCAGGTAATCGACAGGCCCCACCTTTATGCCCGCCTCTTCCCACACTTCTCGGCGCACCGCGGCCTCGACCGTCTCGCCCGGCTCGACGAAACCGGCGAGCAGCGAATACATCCTTTCGGGCCAGCCGGGAGAGCGGCCCAAGAGCACCGAATTACCCCTCAATATCAGCATAATCACCACCGGGTCGGTGCGCGGGAAATGATGCGCGCCGCAGGCCGGGCAGACCCGCTGCCAGCCGGCCTGCGCCAGCGCGCTGTCAGCCCCGCAGCGCGCGCAGAACCGGTGACTCTTCTGCCAGGCGATCAGCCCGCGGGCGGTGGCGGCAAGCTCTGCCTCCAGCGGCGTCAGCCAGGTCATCCCGCGGCGCAGCTCGGCAAAGCGATGGTCGTCGGGCAGGTCCGGATGGTGCTGTTCGGAGATGTCGACAAAAGCGCCCAGCGTGTCGGGCATCTCTTCGGGCTGCCAGTCGGACATGTCGATGGCGAAACGGGCCGCCCCGCCGGCCAGGCCCAGAAAGATCGCGCCGTTGCGCCGGTCGCGCACCAGCGCGTGGCGCGGTTCGATCCAGCCCAGCGCCCCGCCCGCGAACAGCGGCTTGTCGCGCCACAGCGGCAGCACCCGCGCCGCCGCGTTGGACCATGACCGGGCCAGCGCGCCCGGGTCGCTGCGCAGATGCGCCGCCCGATCCAGCCCGCCGCCCCCGAATGTCACCGTCTCTGCCGCCCGCACCCTTGCCTGTCCCTCGCGCTGACTTCCCTGTCCCTGCCACGGGGGGCGGCGCAGGGCAATCGCCGAGGCGCGCGTGGGGGGACGATTTGCCCCGCGCACGGCCGCCGCCGCCTGCTCTATGTCAAACACCCGTGATGGTGGTACTCTAGGTCTGCTCGGCAGCCGCACACCGAAGGAGCACCCAATGACCACCCACCGGACATCGACCGTCAACCGCCGCGCCTTTCTGGCCGGCACCGCCGCGGGGGCATCCTTGATCGCGCTGCATCCCTTCTCGGCCCTGGCTGCCGCCAACCAGGCCCATCTGCGCCTGATGGAAACGACCGACCTGCACGTGCATGTCTTTCCCTACGACTATTACGCGGACAGGCCTGTCGACACGGTGGGGCTGGCCCGCACTGCGGCGCATATCGCCGATATCCGCGCCGCGGCGGCCAATTCGATGCTGCTGGACAACGGCGATTTCCTGCAGGGCAACCCGATGGGCGATTACATCGCCTATGAGCGGGGGATGCGCGAGGGCGACCTGCACCCGGTGATCGCGGCGATGAACGCGGTGGGCTTCGACGCCTCGACGCTGGGCAACCACGAGTTCAATTACGGGCTCGATTTCCTGATGAAATCGCTGGCCGGGGCCGCGTTCCCGGTGATCTCGGCCAATATCGCCAAGACGCTGGGGGCAAGCCCCACCGCCGATACCGGGCTGGTGAAACCCTATATCATCCTGGAAAGGACCCTGACCGACGGCGCCGGCAACGCGCACCCGATCAAGGTGGGCCTGATCGGGTTCGTCCCGCCGCAGATCATGACCTGGGACCGGCGGCATCTGGAGGGCCGCGTCGCCGCGCGCGATATCGTCGAGACCGCCCGCGCCTGGGTGCCGCAGATGAAGGAAGAGGGCGCCGACATCATCGTCGCGCTCAGCCATTCCGGCCTCGGCGAGGCCGACCATGTGGCCGGGCAGGAAAACGCCTCGATCCCGCTGGCCGCGGTCGACGGGATCGACGCGGTGATGACCGGCCACCAGCACCTGCCCTTCCCCGGCCCCGCCTTCGCGGACCTGCCCGGCGTGGAGGCCGACAAGGGCACGATCCATGGCAAACCCGCGGTGATGGGCGGCTTCTGGGGCTCGCACCTGGGGGTGATCGACCTTATGCTGGAACGCGACGGGGGCGCATGGCGGATCGTGGCCCATGAAAGCGCGCTGCGCCCCATCGCGCGCCGTAACGAAGACCGCTCGATCACGCCACTGGTCGAAAGCCAGCCCCATGTGCTGGACGCGGTGGCAAAAGAGCATCAAGAGACGCTGGCCTATGTCCGCCGCGCCGTGGGCAAGACGGCAGCCCCCTTGCACAGCTATTTCGCGCTGGTGGCCGATGACCCCTCGGTGCAGATCGTCTCGAACGCGCAGACATGGTACATCGCCCAGATGCTGAAGGGCACCGCGCACGAAGGGCTGCCGCTGCTGTCGGCCGCCGCGCCCTTCAAGGCCGGGGGCCGGGGCGGGCCGGACTATTACACCGACGTGCCCGTGGGCGACGTGGCGATCAAGAACGTGGCCGACCTGTACCTCTACCCCAACACGGTGCGCGCGGTGCGGGTGAACGGCGCGCAGTTGAAGGGTTGGCTGGAACGCTCGGCGGGGATGTTCAACCAGATCACGCCGGGCGCGCAGGACCAGGTGCTGCTGAACCCCGATTTCCCCAGCTACAATTTCGACGTGATCGACGGGGTCGAGTACCAGATCGACCTCAGCCAGCCCTCGCGCTTCGACGCCAAGGGCAAACCGCTGAACCCCGAGGCCAGCCGGATCGTAAACCTGACCTGGCGGGGCCAGCCGGTAACCGACGACATGGAATTCGTCATCGCCACCAACAACTACCGCGCCGGCGGCGGCGGCGACTTCCCCGGCGCCAAGGGCGACACGGTGATCTTCGAAGGCCCCGATACCAACCGCGACGTGATCGTGCGCTTCATCGTGGAACAGGGGACGATCAACCCCGCCGCCGACGGCAACTGGCGCTTTGCCCCGATGCCGGGCACCACCGTGCTGTTCGACACCGGCCCGCGCGCGGCGGCCTATGCCGACGGCGTGCCGGGTCTGAACGTCCAGCCCGCCGGCGACGGGCCAGACGGCTTTGCCCGGTTCCGCATCGCGCTTTAGATCAACTTTCGCCCAAATAACAGGCGGCGCGCTCAATCCAACGGCGCGCCGCCTTGTTTTGCGCATCCGGCCCGCAGGCGGCGCGCGCCGCCCCTCCCGCTTGCCCGGCCGCTCGCGCAGTCTGGCTCAAATAGTGACGAGGAGGTCCCGATGCTGAGACAGACCCTGGCCGCGCTGGCCGCCGCCGCGACGCTTGCCGCCACACCCGCGCTGGCACAAACCGAGGTGCCCTTCGCGCTGGACTGGAAGTTCGAAGGCCCCTCGGCCGCCTATTTCGCCGCCATCGACAATGGCCATTTCGCCGAGGCCGGACTCGATGTCGAGGTATCGGCCGGCCAAGGCTCGCTCGACGCCATCCCGAAGGTTGCGACCGGCGCGTTCCCCATGGGCTTTGCCGATATCAATTCGCTGATCAAGTTCCTCGACCAGAACCCCGGCGCCCCGGTCATCGCCGTCATGATGATCTACGACAAGCCGCCCTTTGCCGTGGTCGGCCGCAAGTCGCTGGGCATCGAGGCCCCGAAAGACCTTGAGGGCAAGGTGCTGGGCGCGCCGCCGCCCGACGGCGCCTGGGCCCAGTTCCCGGCCTTCGCCACCGCCAACGACCTGGACATGAGCAAGATCACGGTCGAGCCGGTGGGCTTTCCGACCCGCGAGCCGATGCTGGCCGAGGGCAAGGTCGACGCCGTCACCGGTTTTTCCTTCTCGTCCTATCTCAACCTCGTCCGTCTCGGCGTGCCCGAGGACGACATCTCGACCATCCTGATGGCCGATTACGGCCTTGCGCTTTACGGCAACGCGATCATCGTCAATACCGATTTCGCCGAGGCCAACCCCGAGCTGGTCGAGGGCTTCCTCGGGGCCGTGGCCGCGGGCTGGAAGGACGTCATCGCCGACCCAGAAATGGGTGCCGAGGCCGTGGCCGCGCGCAACCCCGCGGCGGATGTCGCGCTGGAACAGCGCCGGCTGGAGCTGGCCATCGCGGCCAACGTGGTGACCGACTACACCAAGGCCAACGGCATGGGCGGGATCGACCCCGAGCGCATGGAAAAGGCGCTGGAACAGGTCGCCGAGACCTACGTGTTCAAGAACGCGCCCGACGCGTCGCTCTATTTTACCGACGCCTACCTGCCCGAGGGCAATTTCCCCCTCGACTGACCCAATTCCCGCGCGGGTGCCTCTCTCCCCCGCTCGGGATTGCCTCCGGCGACCGTGGTTTCGGTCTTTCTTCTCCTCCCTTCGTCATGTCGGGATCGCGCCGCCGGAGGCGCCGATTTTCAAAAGTCACACGAGGCCGCGATGGGCGAGGCGCTGATCGAGATCAAGGGCGTGACCCATGCCTACCAGACCGCTACAGGCCCCCTGCCTGTGCTGGACGACCTCAGCCTTGTGGTGCCGGAGGGCGATTTCTGTGCCGTGGTGGGCCCCTCGGGCTGCGGCAAGTCCACGCTGACCCGGCTGATCGCGGGGTTGATGAAGCCCGACCGCGGCGAGGTATGGCTGCATGGCGAGCGGGTGACGAGCCCGCGCAAGACCGTGGGAATGGCGTTTCAGAACCCGGTGCTGCTGGAATGGCGGTCGATCCTGCAAAACGTGATCTTGCCGCTGGAAATCGTGGCCCCGTCCATGCCCCGGCGCGACCGCATCGCCCGGGCGGAGGAATTGCTGTCGCTCGTGGGGCTTGACGGGTTCGAAGGCAAGCGCCCCTCGGAACTCTCGGGCGGCATGCGCCAGCGCGCCTCGCTCTGCCGGGCCATCGTGCACAAGCCCGACGTGCTGATCATGGACGAACCCTTCGGCGCGCTCGACGCCTTTACCCGCGAAGATCTGTGGCAGACGATGCATGATTTGCGGATGAAGGAACCCTTCACCGCGCTTCTGATCACCCACGACCTGCGCGAAAGCGTGTTTCTCGCCGACGAGGTGGTGGTGCTGTCGGGGCGCCCGGCCACGGCGCAATACGTGCTGAAGGTGGGCCTGCCGCAGGACCGCACGCTTGACGTGCTCTATGAACCCCGCGCGGTCGATATGCTGCACATCCTGCGCGACCAGATCCGCATCGCCCAGGGGCGCGCGCCCCAGGAGGGTGCCGCATGAGCCTGAGAAAGGTCGCCGTGCCGGCCATCGCCATGGTCGTCGTCCTGGTGCTGTGGGAACTCTTGGTCTGGGTGCAGGGCTGGCCCAACTACAAGATGGCCTCGCCGTCGGATCTCTGGCCCGCGTTCTGGAAATTCCGCTGGCTGTTTCTCGAATACGGCTGGCAGACGCTCTGGCGCACGGTGGCGGGGCTCAGCCTTGCCGTGGTGTTCGGCGTGGGCCTCGGGATGGTCATGGGTTTTTCGCGCACCATGCGCGACGCGCTCTATCCGCTGCTGGTCGGGTTCAACGCGATTCCCAAGGCGACCGTGGTGCCGATCATCGCGCTGATGTTCGTGGGCCAGCATGACATGAACACGGTGCTGATCGCCTTCCTGATCTCGTTCTTTCCCATCGCGGTGTCGGTCTCCATCGGGCTGTCGACGCTTGAGCCCGAATACCGCGATATCCTGCGGTCGCTGGGGGCATCCAAACTCACGATCTTCTGGAAGATCGCCCTGCCGAAAACCCTGCCCGAATTCTTCGGGGCGCTGAAGGTTGCGGTGACACTGGCCTTCATCGGCACCAACCTGATGGAAATCGTCGAGCCCCACGGCAAGGGGCTGGGCCACCTCTTCGACAGCGGCAAGATCAGCGCCGATTACCCGCTGATGTTTGCCGTGCTGATCGCGCTGGCCTTCCTCGGGATCGTGCTGTTTTACGTGGTCGTCTTCCTCGAACGCATCTTCGCCGGCTGGGCCGAGCGCGAGGCCACGTGACAAACAGGCGCCGCACCTCTGTCCGGGCAGAGGGTTTGCGCAGGAGGGCCGCCATCCTGCGCGAGCAACGCGCCCGGCTGGCCGCGCCCCAGGCTTGCGAATCCGTGGCGTGACGCTTATGTATCCGCTCGAGAGGTTGGCGCGGGCGAGCGCCTCGCCAACCCGGTCAGGTCCGGAAGGAAGCAGCCGTAGCGAGCCCCGTTCGGGTCGCTGTCCAACCTCTCACCTTTCCCCGACACGTCCGGCGACGCACCCCAGGCAGGCATTTCCCACTGTGGTCGCGTCGCGGAACGCCTTATGCTCATCCCGATGATTTCAGACCTGCCTGTCGGGGCGCTCTTGGGCGTCTGTGCCGCCGCGGCACTCGTCATTTTGCTATGCGGGCTCAGAATGACCGCCCTCGCCGACCGTCTGGCCGACCGCAGCGGGCTGGGCGAGGCGGTGGTGGGCGGCGTCCTGCTAGGGGCGGCAACGTCGTTGTCCGGCACGGTGGTATCGGTGACCGCCGCGCTTGATGGGCACGCCTCGCTGGCCTTTTCCAACGGCATCGGCGGCATCGCGGCGCAAACCGCCTTTCTGGCGTTGGCCGACCTGCTGCACCGCAAGGCCAACCTGGAACACGCGGCGGCCGAGCTGGCAAATGTCTTTCAAGGCGCGCTCCTGCTGCTGATGCTGACGCTGCCGTTGGCGGCCTACACCTTGCCCGAGCTTTCGTTCTGGTCGGTGCATCCGGTCTCGGCGCTGCTCGTCGTGCTATTCGCGGTGGGCAGTATTGCCACCCAGCGGGTGCGCGAGGCGCCGATGTGGCGACCGGTCCGCACCCGCGATACCCGCGAGGACGTGCCCGACGAGGATGACCCCGAACCGCGCCGGACCGCCGTTCTGGTGCTGGTCTTTGCCGGGCTCATGGCCGCGATGGCCACCGCTGGCTGGGCCTTGTCGCTGGGGGCCGCCGAACTTACCGCACGTTTCGACCTCAACGCCTCGATGGTGGGGGCGCTGATGACCGCGGTCATCACCTCGCTGCCCGAACTCGTCACGACGCTGGGCGCGATCCGGCGCGGTGCGCTGCAACTGGCCGTCGGCGGCATCATCGGCGGCAACACGTTCGACGTCTTGTTTCTGACCTTTTCGGATGTCGGCTATCGCGACGGCTCGATCTACCACGCCATCGGCACGCCCGACCTCTTCTGGCTGGTCGTGGGCATGATGATGACGGCGGTCCTGATCCTGGGAATGCTCTACCGTCAACGCCACGGCCCCGCCGGGATCGGGGTCGAAAGCCTCTTGATCCTCGGGATCTACGGCGGCGCCATCGCCACCCAGACACTTTGACCGCGGCCGGGACATGCGCCTGCCGCTGGACGCCGGCGGCCGCGCCCCCTACCCTGAGCCCCGGTCCGCGAATCCGAGAACGCTCATGCCCGACACGCCCGGCACCGGCTATCAGGTGCTCGCCCGCAAATACCGCCCCGCCACCTTTGCCGACCTGATCGGCCAGGACGCGATGGTGCGCACGCTGAAAAACGCGTTTGCCGCCGACCGGATCGCGCAGGCGTTCATCATGACGGGCATCCGGGGGACGGGCAAGACCACCACCGCCCGGATCATCGCCAAGGGCATGAACTGCATCGGGCCCGACGGCGAAAGCGGCCCGACGACCGAGCCCTGCGGGCACTGCGAGCATTGCGTGGCCATCGCCGAGGGGCGGCACGTCGACGTGATGGAGATGGACGCGGCCAGCCGCACCGGCGTGGGCGACATCCGCGAGATCATCGACAGCGTCGCCTATCGCGCCGCCTCGGCGCGCTACAAGATCTACATCATCGACGAGGTTCACATGCTGTCCACGAGCGCGTTCAACGCGCTCTTGAAGACGCTGGAAGAGCCGCCCGCGCATGTGAAGTTCATCTTCGCCACCACCGAAATCCGCAAGGTGCCGGTCACCGTGCTGTCGCGCTGCCAGCGGTTCGACCTGCGCCGGATCGAACCCGAGGTGATGATCGCGCATCTCAAACAGATCGCCGGGCTGGAAAGCGCACCGATCTCGGACGAGGCGCTGGGGCTGATCACGCGCGCCGCCGAAGGCTCGGTCCGCGACGCGATGAGCCTGCTGGACCAGGCGATTTCCCAGGGCGCGGGCGAGACCACGGCCGACGAGGTGCGCGCGATGCTGGGGCTGGCCGACCGGGGCCGCGTGCTGGACCTGTTCGAACTGATCGTCAAGGGCGACACCGCCGGCGCACTGACCGAACTGTCGGCGCAATATGCCGACGGGGCCGACCCGATGGCCGTGCTGCGCGACCTGGCCGAGATCACCCATTGGCTGAGCGTGATCCTGATCACGCCCGAGGCCGCCGACGACCCCACCGTTTCGCCAGACGAACGCACGCGCGGCCAGACCATGGCCAAGGCGCTGCACATGCGGGTGCTGACGCGGATGTGGCAGATGCTGCTGAAGGCGCTGGAAGAGGTCGCGATGGCGCCCAACGCGATGATGGCCGCCGAGATGGCGGTGATCCGGCTGACCCATGTCTCGACGCTTCCCACCCCCGAAGATCTGGTGCGGCGGCTGCAGGACGCTCCGCCGCCGCAGCCGGGCGGTGGCGGCGGCGCGCATCGGCCCGCCGGCGGCAGCCCCCCCACCGGGGCCCAGGGCCATGCCGCGCTCCGCGCGCCCAGGGGCGGCGGCGGGCCCGCCACCGCGCTTGCCACCCAGCCCGAGACGGCGCTTGCCCACTACGCCAGCTTCGATCATGTGGTCGAGTTGATCCGCGCCAACCGCGAGCCCAAGCTCTTGATCGATGTGGAAACCGGGGTGCGGCTGGTCAGCTATTCGCCCGGCCGCATCGCGTTCGAGCCCACGTCCGACGCGCCCCGCGATCTTGCCGCGCGCCTCTCGGACCGGCTGAAGGCCTGGACGGGGTATCGCTGGGCAGTGTCGGTCGAGGCCACGGGCGGCGGCCCCACCATCGCCGAGACCCGCGACGCCGAGCGGCTGAGCCTGGAGGCCGAGGCAAAAGAGCACCCGCTGGTCCGCGCCGTTTTTGACGCCTTCCCCAAGGCGCGGATCACCGACATAAAAACCCCCGACGCCCTCACCCAGGCGGCCGCCGCCGAGGCGCTGCCCGAGGTCGAGGATGAATGGGACCCGTTCGAAGACAGCTGAACGCAAAAGGAGAGCGAGATGTTCAAGGGATTGGGCGGCCTGGGCGACATGGCCAAGATGATGAAGGCCGCGCAGGAAATGCAGGGCAAGATGGCCGAGTTGCAGGATAACCTGGCCCGCATGACCGTTGTGGGCGAAAGCGGCGCGGGGCTGGTCAAGGCCACGGCGACGGCCAAGGGCACGCTGACCGGCCTCGATATAGATTCGTCGATCTTTAATGCCGAGGAAAAGGAAGTGGTCGAAGACCTGATCCTCGCCGCGATCAAGGACGCGCAGGAAAAGGCGATGGAGACCGCCAAGGAAGAAACCCGCAAGCTGACCGAAGAGATGGGGCTGCCCGCGGGGATGGACCTGCCGGTATAACGCATTGGCCGATGCAGGGCGCGACATCGAGGCGCTGATCGAGATGATGGCGCGGCTGCCGGGGCTGGGGCCCCGGTCGGCCCGCCGTGCCGTTCTGCACCTCATCAAGAAGCGCGCGGTGCTCTTGATGCCCCTGGCCGACAGGATGCACGCCGTCGCGGCCTCGGTGCGCGAATGCACCGTTTGCGGCAATATCGGTACCGGGGATATCTGCGATATCTGCGCCGACGCGCGCCGCACCACCGGCGAGATCTGCGTCGTCGAGGACGTGGCCGACCTCTGGGCGATGGAGCGGGGGCAGGCCTTCAAGGGGCGCTACCATGTGCTGGGCGGCACGCTGTCGGCGCTGGAATCGGTGGGGCCGGAAGAGTTGCGCATCCCCCAGCTGATCGCGCGGGTGCGGGACGAGGCCATCGGCGAGATCATTCTCGCCCTCAACGCCACGGTCGACGGCCAGACCACCGCCCATTACATCGCCGACGAGTTGGAGGGCACCGGCGTGCGCGTCACGTCGCTGGCCCAGGGCGTGCCCATCGGCGGCGAGCTGGACTATCTCGACGACGGCACGATCAGCGCCGCTCTCAAGGCCCGAAAGGGGCTGTGAGGGGGGCCGGGCTTACCGGCCGCCCTTGTCTTCGTCCTCGTCGTCGTCGTCGTCGTTGTCGGGCAGGTTGAACAGGCTGTCGGCGTCGGGCAGGTCGTCTTGCTTCTCGTCGTCGTCGCTGCCACCCAGCGTGAAGGTTTCCAGCCCCGAGATCGCGGTCGGGATCTTCGGTTCGGTCTCCATCTCCAGCGACTGCTCGGTCGATACCAGCTTGCGCCGTTCGTCATCCGACATCAGCGCGCCTTCGGCCTCTTTCTTCTTCGCCGCCTTCTGCACCGCCGCGTCCAGCTCGGACTGCTTGCACAGGCCCAGCGCCACCGGGTCGATCGGCTGCATGTTGGCGATGTTCCAGTGCGTGCGCTCGCGGATCGTCTGGATCGTGGGCTTGGTGGTGCCCACCAGCTTGGCGATCTGGCCGTCGGTCAGCTCGGGGTGGAACTTGACCAGCCACAAGATCGCGTTGGGCCGGTCCTGCCGCTTGCTGAGCGGCGTATAACGCGGCCCCCGCCGCTTTTCCTCGCCCAGCGCGGCGGGGTTGAACTTGAGCTTGAGCGTGTAGGCCGGATCGGCCTCGCCCTTGTCGATCTCCGCCTGCTCAAGCTGGTTGTTGGTGATCGGATCGAATCCCTTGACGCCTGTTGCCACGTCGCCGTCGGCGATGCCCTGCACCTCAAGCTCGTGAAGGCCGCAGAATTCGGCGATCTGCCTGAAGCTCAGCGTGGTATTGTCGACCAGCCACACGGCGGTGGCTTTCGCCATGATCGGCTTGTTCATCGGGCTACTCCTTTAGACCACATCTCTCCCGCGCCGGGAAAACGGCTGCGCCGGTCTGGCGCGGGTCCTCGTTTTCGGGGAGGTTGTCAGGCTATATAGTCACGCCGGAGTTCGGAGAAAAGAGAAAATGCGCTGGCTGGTGCTGCTGATCCTGTCTGCCACGCTCGCCCGCGCCGAGGACGAGCGGGCCGGGCGGTTCGACTATTACGTGCTGTCGCTCAGCTGGTCGCCGGGCTGGTGCGCGTCCGAAGGCGCCCGGCGCGATGCGCCGCAATGCGCGCCGGGGCGTGGGCTGGGCTGGATGCTGCACGGCCTCTGGCCGCAATACGAGGAAGGCTGGCCAAGCTTTTGCCGCACGCCCCGGCGCGACCCGTCGCGGGCCGACACCCGCGCGATGACCGACATCATGGGCAGCGCGGGCCTGGCCTGGCACCAGTGGAAAAAGCACGGCCGCTGCTCGGGGCTGACCGCCGATGCCTATTTCGACGCGGCCCGCCGCGCCTACGAGGCGGTGACGCGGCCAGAGGTGTTTCGCAAGCTGCCAAAGACCGTGCGCCTGCCCGCGCGCGTGGTCGAAGACGCGTTCCTCGCGGCCAATCCCGGCTGGGCCGCGGACATGCTGACGATCACCTGCAAGAACGGCCGCATCCAGGAAGCGCGGCTTTGCCTCACCCGCGACCTCGTACCACGGCGCTGCGGCGAGGATATCGACGACGATTGCCGCCTGAACGGCGCGTTGATGCCGCCGGTCGACTGACCCCCAAAAACCGAACGGCGGACGGGGAAACCCCGCCCGCCGCCCTACCCAAGCACTGGTTACGCACCGGCCTGGGTGGCCGGCCTCTTTAGCCTTGGCCTGCTGCCGCACCAGGCAGCCACAGGGCTCGGCATTACCCTCACCAAAATCGCGCGAAATAGCGCGGTACCTACATGGACAGACACCCGAACCTAGGAATTGGTCATGTCGAAACGAGCAGGTGCTTACATGTCTGACACCTTATCGCCACATTTACGCCGAGTTAATGCCTGAAACGCCCCGAAACTGAGTGTTTCCAATGCGTTACAAAACAGCGGCCGACTATGCCCCTGTGGCGAAACGATGGCAGGCTCTGGGCGGGATTGCGTCAGATCGACAGCACGATCTTTCCGATATGGGCCGAGCTTTCCATGCGCTCGTGGGCGCTCTGGGCCTCGGCCAGCGGGTAATCGGAGTCGATCACCGGGGCGACTCGGCCCGAATCGATCAGCGGCCAGACAGTCGCGCGCAGCTGTTCGGCGATGCGCGCCTTGGCCAGGTCCGACTGCGGGCGCAGGGTCGAGCCGGTAATGGTCAGCCGCCGCATCATCACCTGGGCAAAGTTCAATGCAACCTTCGGCCCCTGGAGAAAGGCGATCTGCACCAGGCGCCCCTCGTCGGCCAGCGCCTTGACGTTGCGCGGCAGGTACTCGCCGCCCACCATGTCGAGGATCAGGTCGGCACCGCCTTCGGCGCGCAGCACCTCGACGAAATCCTCCTCGCGGTAATTGATCGCCCGCGCCGCGCCGAGACGGGCGCAGGCGGCGCATTTCTCGGGGCTGCCGGCAGTGGCAAAGACCCGCGCGCCAAAGGCGTGGGCCAGCTGGATCGCCGTGGTGCCGATGCCGGACGACCCGCCATGAACGAGGAAGCGTTCGCCGGCCTTGAGCCCGCCGCGCATGAAGACGTTGGACCAGACGGTAAAGAAGGTCTCGGGCAGGCAGGCGGCCGCCTTCAGGCCCAGCCCGGCGGGCACCGGCAGGGCATGGGCCGCCGGCGTGGCCACGTACTCGGCATAGCCGCCCCCGGGCAGCAGCGCGCAGACCTGGTCGCCCACTGCCCAGCCGCTGACCCCTGGTCCGATGGCCGCGACCTCGCCCGCGCCCTCCAGCCCCGGCAGGTCAGAGGCCCATGGCGGCGGGTTGTATAGGCCCGCCCGCTGCAACGCATCGGGCCGGTTGACCCCGGCAAAGGCGAGGCGGATCACGATCTCGCCCGGGCCGGGCCGTGGCACCGGGCGTTCGGTCAGCCGCAGCACCTCGGGGCCGCCGGGAGCGGAGATTTCGACCGCGCGCATGGCGGAGGGCAGGTCTGACGTCACTCCGCCCCCTGCGGCTTCAGCGTGCCGGGCAGGCCCATCTGCGCGGGCTTGTGCGGCGGCTTGATCTGGCGCGCCAGCCAGTTCGGCCCGATCAGGAAGGGTTTGAGCAGCTTGGCGCCGTTCACCTGCGCCTTGAATTTCTCGAACCGCATCACGCCGTCGATGCGGCGGCCCAGGAACTCCCAAGTCGCGTGGGCGCCCGGCGTCTCGTCACCCAGCCAATAGAGAACCGTGGAACTATAGACAGCCGAAAGCGAGGCGCGCTTGGTGTACCAGTTGACGTCGTCAGAGCTGTCGCCCAGCACCGTCCAGATACGGTCGGCCGTCTGCCACAGCGCGCGGGCCCCGTCGGCGGCGTATTGGGGCAGCGCGAACAGCGTGGCACCGCGGCGCACCGCCTCCTTGTCATCCACGGTTTCCAGCCGGAAGCGGATCGCGGTGGCGATCCGGTCGCGCATCCGGAGCGCACTGAGATCGGTCTCGGCCAGGCGGCGCACCATCTCGTCGTCGCCGCGGGCGTGGTAGGCCAGCGCCAGGTCGACGGCGCCGCGCGGGCAGGCGGCACGCGCCAGCGCCGGCTCTATCTCGGCGTCTGCGATGGCCGCGCGAAAGGCCGCCTCGCTCCAGCCGTCGAAGGGCACGTGCATCAGCGCGGCGTCGAGCAGGCGGTCCTTGATTTCGTCCATTCCGTTGGGCAGATCGGTCATCGAAAGGCTCTCCTCGTGATCGAGTCGGTCTATAGACAAGCTAGTGACGCTTTGCTATACGGCCACCTCCTGCTTTGACTTGAAATTCCAGACTAGAAAGGTGGTGACAACCACATGCAGGTTAGCGTTCGCGACAACAATGTCGACCAGGCGCTTCGTGCGCTGAAGAAGAAACTTCAGCGCGAGGGCGTGTTCCGCGAGATGAAGCTCAAGCAGCATTTCGAGAAACCCTCCGAGAAGAAAGCGCGCGAGAAGGCCGAGGCCATCCGCCGTGCCCGCAAGCTGGCGCGCAAGAAAGCCCAGCGCGAAGGGCTGCTCTAAGCCCGTCGACAGGCGAACCGGGGCCCTTGCGCCCCAAGCGACGACCCCCGAGGCCCTGCCCGGGGGTTTGTTGTGTTCAGACCCCGCATTTGCAATCCCCGGGCCCTGTGCTATCGACCGCGCGACAGTTGATCGGAAGGGCCCGAGGATGGACGATCTGAGGCAGAAATATCTCGACGCGATCGCCGCCGCCGCCAACGAGGCGGGGCTGGAAGAGCTGCGCGTCGCCGCGGTCGGCAAGAAGGGCGAGATCAGCCTGAAGATGCGCGAACTGGGCAAGATGAGCCCCGAAGAGCGCCAGGTGATGGGCCCCAAGCTGAACGCGCTGAAGGACGAGATCAATTCCGCGCTGGCCTTGAAGAAAGAGGCGCTGGCAGACGCCGCGCTGAACGAGCGGCTGGAGGCCGAGTGGCTGGACGTCACCCTGCCCGGCCGGCCCCGTCCGCGCGGCACCGTGCATCCGGTGTCCCAGGTGACCGAGGAAATCACCGCGATCTTCGCCGACATGGGCTTTGCCGTGGCCGAGGGCCCGCAGATCGAAAGCGACTGGTTCAATTTCGATGCGCTGAACATCCCGCCCGAGCACCCCGCCCGGCAAGAGCACGACACCTTCTTCATGAGCCGCGCGGCGGGCGACGACCGCCCGCCCCACGTGCTGCGCACCCACACCTCGCCGGTGCAGATCCGCGCGATGCGGGCGCAGGGCGCGCCGATCCGGGTGATCGCGCCGGGCCGGGTCTATCGCTGCGACTACGACCAGACGCACACGCCGATGTTCCACCAGGTCGAGGGGCTGGCCATCGACCGCGATATCTCGATGGCCAACCTGAAATGGGTGCTCGAGGAATTCTGCCGCGCGTTTTTCGAGGTCGAGGGGGTCGAGCTGCGCTTTCGCGCGTCGCATTTCCCCTTTACCGAGCCCTCGGCCGAGGTCGACATCCGCTGCTCCTGGGCCGACGGCACGCTGAAGATCGGCGAGGGCGACGACTGGATGGAGATTTTGGGCTCGGGTATGGTGCACCCCAAGGTGCTGACCGCGGGCGGGATCGACCCCGATCAGTGGCAGGGCTTTGCCTTCGGCATGGGGATCGACCGGCTGGCGATGCTGAAATACGGCATCCCGGATTTGCGGGCGTTTTTCGATTCCGACCTGCGGTGGCTCAGGCACTACGGGTTCAGCGCACTCGACATGCCGACGCTGCATGGGGGGTTGAGTGGGTGAAGTCTCTTGCACGGCGCCGACTCGACATCTTAAAGAAAATTGAGGCTGATGAGTATTATCTTAAGTTTGAGGAATACTCGACGCATCCTGTAGGAGGCTGTGAGGAAGTAACTACGCCAGACTGGACTGATGAAGAAAGCTACGAAATAAAGCAACTCGTCCGTCGCGGATATTTGGAGATTTCGGCCACTAAGGGAGACGAACCTTGGTTAGGCGGTGCCCCAGACGCTCCCTACAAGGAAACCTACGTTTTTTTGACGCCCGCGGGTCACGATTTTCTCCAAAGCAGAAAGCCAGTATTTCGGGCATTGAATTTTGCGAAAACAGGAGTTGGGGCGTTGCTTCTATCAGTCTTGTTTCCAGCCCTGGTCGCTTGGATAACAGTCAAATACATTTCACCGTGAGTGGGAGCGTACGGTGGGTGAAATCCACCGCCCGGATCAATCCCCGAAACGGAAAAAGGCGGCGCCGGGGCGCCGCCTGTCGTCATTCAATGGCTCGGTAAAAGCCCGTCTCAGCCCTTGCGGCGGCGCATCGCGGCAACCGCGCCGATGCCCGAGAGCAGCAGCAGCCCGCCGGCCGGAATCGGCACGGGCGCGACGAAGTCGCCGAGGTTCGAGATCAACTGCGCCTGGGTGAAGTTGCCCTCGAAATACCACAGCGTCGCCGAGTAGACGCCGGTGGCGCCGCCCCAGACAGCCGACGTGGTGCCGCCGGGGCCGCGCAGGCCGTTGAACTCCGAGAAGGTCGAGCCGCCGACCAGCAGGCGGAAGCCGTCATCCGAGGTCACGGTGATCGTGTCGCCCGTGGTCAGCGCGACATCGCCCGTCAGGCGGAACACCGATTCCTGGATGTTCGCCGGATCGGTTCCAACGATAGAGCCCGCGTCGGCATTGAGGAAATCGGACAGCGAGCCGATGGTCCACGGCGATTCACCATAGTTGACCGCGGTCGAGGTGAAGGTGGCGGTCGGTGTGTCGGTCCCGCCGTTGACCTGAGCAATGGCCTGATCGATGCTGGCGATTGTGTTCGCGGGAACGTCCCAGAACTCACCGTTCAGGCTCGCGGCGGTGGCGGTCGTACCGGCCACACTGCCGACAACGGCAGCCGCGAAAAGGTACTTTCTCATAACTTATCTCCATAACGAGTACGGTTTACCGGAATGACGGCGTAACCGACGCCATACCTTTGACACAATCACGCTACGAAAAAAACACGAAAACGCCGAGAACTTTAACGTGGATATCGGTGGAAAGACCGTTTCCAAAAACTCAACGGGCCCGCCCTGCAAGAGGTCGGACCCGTTTTGGCAAGCGTAGGCGGCGGGACGGTCCGGCCGATGGGCCTCAGCCGTCGGCGCGCACCAGTTTCTCGTAGCTTTCCGACATCTCGCGGGTCAGCGCGCCAACCTCGAAATTGTAATCGCCGATCCGGCCCACCGGCGTCACCTCGGCCGCGGTGCCGGTCAGCCAGCACTGTTCGAACCCTTCCAGCTCTGCGGGCTCGATATGGCGCTCGTGCACCTTGACCTGGCGGTCGGCCAGCATGCCGATCACGGTCTGCCGCGTGATCCCGTTGAGAAAGCAGTCGGGCTTGGGCGTGTGGACCTCGCCATCCTTCACGAAGAAGATGTTGGCCCCCGTCGCCTCGGCCACGTAGCCGCGATAGTCGAACATCATGGCGTCGGAACAGCCTTTGGCCTCGGCGGCGTGCTTGGACATGGTGCAGATCATGTAAAGCCCGGCGGCCTTGGCGTGGCTGGGGATGGTTTCGGGGCTGGGCCGTTTCCATTTGGAGATATCCAGCTTGGCGCCCTTCATCTTGGCGTCACCGTAATAGGCGCCCCATTCCCAGACCGCGACGGCCATGCGCACCGGGTTGCGGGCCGAGGCGACGCCCATATCCTCGCCCGCGCCGCGCCACGCCACTGCGCGGACATAGGCGTCGGACAGGTTGTTGGCCTTCATCACCGCGTATTTGGCCTCTTCGATCTGGTCGACGGTGTAGGGCACGTCGAAATCGATCATGTTGGCGGACCGCTTCAACCGCTCGGAATGCAGGACCGACTTGAAGATCTTGCCGTGATAGGCGCGCTCGCCTTCGAAGACCGACGAGGCGTAGTGCATCGCATGGGTCAGGATATGCACGTTGGCGTCGCGCCAGGGCACGAGCTGCCCGTCCATCCAGATGAATCCGTCGCGATCATCATAGCCAGCCATGGCCCTCGTCCTTTCGATTTGGCCCGCGCAGGGCGTCTGTTTGCGAAAGTTGCGCGCGTTAGGTCCGATACGGACATAAAGTTGCGTTAAATTCACAAATCGCTATCAATTGATTCTTGGAAAGTCAACAAGGCTGACATAAGATCGCTCAATAATTAGACGAAATGAGAATTCCGGTGAGAGATCATGCCTGAAGGCGCACACGCACATGTTCAAAGCGGCGAAAGCCTCCTCTTTCTGACCGACGAACAGCTCCGGAAGGGCATCGAGGCGATGTTCTTCGCCTATCGCGGCTTCACCGCCGACCCGGACCGCATCCTCGAAGAATACGGCTATGGCCGCGCCCACCACCGCGCGCTGCATTTCATCCACCGCAGCCCGGGGACCACGGTCAACAACCTGCTGGCCATCCTGGGCGTTACCAAGCAATCGCTGAACCGGGTGTTGCGCACGCTTATCGTGGACGGGCTGGTGGAAAGCCGCGTCGGCAAGCGCGACAAGCGCGAGCGGCATCTCTTTCTCACCGAGGCCGGCGATGCGCTGGAGCGCAAGCTGTCGGACGCCCAGAGGGCACGGATGCGCGCGGCCTACCGCGCCGCCGGCCCCGAGGCGGTGGCGGGCTTTCGCCAGGTCCTGGAGGCGATGATGGAGCCCGAGCTGCGCCGCCACTTCAAACGGCTCAAGGACAGCGGGTCATGAGCGTGGAGCCGCAGGCCCATCTTCTGATTGTCGACGATGACGAGCGGATCCGCGATCTGTTGCGCAAGTTCCTTCAGCGCGCCGGTTTCCTGGTCAGCGCGGCGCGCGACTCGGCACATGCGCGGCGGATACTGGAGGGGCTCGAATTCGATCTTATCGTGCTCGACGTGATGATGCCGGGCGAGGACGGCATCGCACTGACGCAAAGCCTGCGCGAGGAAATCGGGACGCCGATCCTGCTGCTCACCGCGCGGGGCGAGACGGGCGATCGCATCGCAGGGCTGGAGGCCGGGGCCGACGACTATCTCGCCAAACCGTTCGAGCCCAAGGAACTGCTGCTCAGGATCAACGCGATCCTGCGCCGCCAGCCCCAGCCCGCCCCCGAAGAGGCCGGGCCGAAAATCCTGCATCTGGGCGCGGTGCGTTATGACGTGTCGCGCGGCGAGATGTGGGAGGGCGAGCGGCTGATCCGCCTGACCGCCACGGAAATGCAGCTGATGCGCATCTTTTCGGCCAACCCGGGCGAACCCGTAAGCCGCGCCCGGCTGGTGGAAGACCTGGGCCGCGACGGCGGCCAGGCGCAGGAACGCGCGGTCGACGTCCAGATCACCCGGCTGCGGCGCAAGATCGAGGCCGACCCCAAGCAGCCCCGTTACCTGCAAACCGTGCGCGGCGCAGGCTATATGCTGGCGCCCGATTAGCTCTTGCCCGCCCGCGGCGGCCTTCCTTAGCCTCGGGCCATGAGCACGATCCTTTTGTCGCACCCCGATTGCCTGGGTCACATCACGCCGCCCGGCCACCCCGAGCGCGCAGCCCGGCTACAGGCCATTTCGGCCCGGCTGGCCGCACCGGATTTCGCGCCGCTTGTCCATGTCGAGCCCCCGCTGGCCGGCCGGGCCGACGTTCTGCGCGCTCATCCGCAGATCTATTTCGACATCCTCAAGGCCGAGATCCCGGACAACGGCACCCTGCCCCTCGACCCCGACACCTATGTCTCGGCCGGGTCGATCAAGGCCGCGCTGCGCGGGCTCGGGGCCAACCTCGCGGCCGTCGACCGGGTGATGGCGGGCGAGGCGGCCAACGCCTTTTGCGCGGTCCGCCCGCCGGGCCACCATGCCGAACCGAACCGCGCCATGGGCTTTTGCCTGTTGGGAAATATCGGCATCGCGGCCAGGCACGCGCTGGACATCCACGGCCTGTCGCGCGTCGCGGTTGTCGATTTCGACGTACATCACGGCAACGGCACCCAGGCGATCCTGTGGGACGAGCCGCGCACGCTGTTCGCCTCGACCCACCAGATGCCGCTGTTCCCGTTCGCCGGCGCGCCCGGGGAACGCGGCGCCCATGACAACGTGCTGAACCTGCCGCTGGCGCCGGGCGACGGCAGCGCGAAATTCCGCGCCGCCTACGAGGGCCATATCCTGCCGCGCCTCGACGCATTCGCGCCCGAACTGGTGCTGATCTCGGCCGGCTTCGACGCCCATTCCGCCGATCCGCTGGCCCAGATCAACCTGTCAGAGGACGATTTCGCATGGATAACCGGGCGCCTGTGCGACATCGCCGACGCCCATGCGGGCGGGCGCGTGGTCTCGACACTCGAAGGCGGATATGATCTGGATGCCCTGGCCGCGAGCGTCGCGGCGCATGTGCAAGTGCTGATGGAGCGGGGGGCATGAGCGACACACCTGTGGCCGAGATGAGCTTCGAACAGGCGATGCAGGCGCTGGAAGAGGTCGTCGGCCAACTCGAACGGGGCGATGTGCCGCTGGCCGATTCCATCGCGCTCTACGAAAAGGGCGCGGCGCTGAAAAAGCACTGCGAGGCCAAGCTGAAAGAGGCCGAGGAAAAGGTCGCCACGATCACGCTGGATGCCGAGGGCAACCCCACCGGCACCAAGCCCGTCGAAGGGCTCTGAGCGATGTTCAAGGAGGCGTTGACGGCGCAGGCCGGGCGGATCGAGGCGTGCCTGATGGACGCGCTGGCTGATGCCGCCGACCAGCCGGTCAGCCACGCGATGCGCTATGCGGTCGCGGGCGGCAAGCGGCTGAGGGGCTTTCTGGTGATCGAGGGCGCCGCGCTTTACGGGCTTGCGCCCGAGCAGGCGGTTCATGCCGCCGCCGCGGTCGAGGCGCTGCACGCCTATTCGCTGGTCCATGACGATCTGCCCTGCATGGACGACGACGATCTGCGCCGCGGCCAGGCCACGGTGCATGTGAAATGGGACGATGGCACCGCGGTGCTGGTGGGCGACGCGCTGCAGACGCTGGCCTTCGACCTGCTGTCGCGCGAGGCCGCCCACCCCGACCCGGCCGTGCGCGTCGACCTCGTGGCCTCGCTCGCCAAGGCGTCGGGCATCGAGGGCATGGTTCTGGGCCAGGCCCAGGACATCGCCGCCGAGACCGCCGGCCGCCCGCTGAGCCTGGACGAGATCACCGATCTGCAGGCCAACAAGACCGGCGCGCTGATCCGCTGGTCGGCCGAGGCGGGGGCGCGGCTGGGCAAGGCCGATATCGCGCCGCTGTCGGCCTATGCCACGGCGCTGGGCCTTGCCTTCCAGATCGCCGACGACATCTTGGACGTCGAGGGCGATGCCGAAAAGACGGGCAAGCGCGTCGGCAAGGACGCCGATGCCGGCAAGGCGACATTCGTCTCGCTGCTGGGCCTCGAGGGCGCCAAGACCCGCGCAAGCGAGCTGGTGGCCGAGGCCGAGGCCGCGCTCGCCCCCTTTGGCGCGCGGGCCGATATCTTGCGGCAGGCGGCCAACTTCGTTATCTCGCGCGACACCTGACGAGCCACGCCCCGGGAGGGCAGAAATTTGACCCAACGCCCCTTCACCCCGCTTCTCGACCGCGTCAGCAGCCCCGCCGACCTGAAAGAGCTGAGCGACAGCGAGCTGACGACCCTGGCCGATGAACTGCGCGCCGAGGTGGTGTCGGCGGTCTCGGAAACCGGCGGGCACCTGGGTGCGGGGCTGGGCGTGATCGAGCTGACCGTGGCGCTGCACGCGGTGTTCGACACGCCGCGCGACCGTCTGATCTGGGACGTCAGCCACCAGTGCTATCCGCACAAGATCCTGACCGGCCGGCGCGACCGCATCCGCACGATCCGCCAGCAGGACGGGCTGTCGGGGTTCGCCAAGCGCAGCGAAAGCCCGTATGATCCATTCGGCGCTGGCCACAGCTCGACCTCGATCTCGGCCGCTCTGGGCTTTGCCATGGCGCGCGAACTGGGCAGCGCGCCGGAAGAAGGTATCGGCGACGCCATCGCTGTGATCGGCGACGGGGCGCTGTCGGGCGGCATGGCCTACGAGGCGATGAACAATGCCGGGCACCTGGACAAGCGGCTGATCGTGATCCTCAACGACAACGAGATGTCGATCGCGCCCCCGGTGGGCGCGATGTCATCCTATCTCAACCGGCTTTATGCCGGCGCGCCGTTCCAGGAGTTCAAGTCGATCGCCAAGGGCGCGGTCAGCTTTCTGCCCTCGCCGTTCCAGGAAAGCGCAAGGCGCGCCAAGGACCTGATCAAACACATCACCGTCGGCGGCACGATGTTCGAAGAGCTTGGCTTTTCCTATGTCGGCCCCATCGACGGGCACGACATGGACCAGTTGCTGGCGGTCCTGCGCACGGTCAAGGCACGGGCCGACGGACCGATGCTGATCCATACGATCACGCAAAAGGGCAAGGGCTACGCACCGGCCGAGTCCGCCCCCGACTGCGGGCACGGCGTGGCCAGGTTCGACATCGCCACCGGCGAGCAGAAAAAGACGCCGGCCAACGCACCCAGCTATACCAAGGTGTTCGCCCAGAGCCTCATCGAGGAAGCCCACCAGGACACCAAGATCGTCGCCGTCACCGCGGCGATGCCCGACGGCACGGGCCTGAACCTCTTTGCCGAACGCTTTCCCGACCGCTGCTTCGACGTGGGCATCGCCGAACAGCACGGCGTGACCTTCTCGGCCGGGCTGGCCGCCGGAGGCCAGAAACCGTTCGTCGCGATCTATTCCACCTTCCTGCAGCGCGGGTACGACCAGATCGTGCATGACGTGGCGATCCAGCGCCTGCCGGTGCGCTTTGCCATCGACCGGGCCGGGCTGGTGGGCGCTGACGGGGCGACCCATGCCGGCGCCTTCGACATCGCCTATCTCGCCAACCTGCCCGGTTTCGTGGTCATGGCCGCTGCCGACGAGGCCGAGCTTGTGCACATGGTCGCCACCGCGGCGGCCCATGATGCCGGCCCCATCGCCTTCCGCTTCCCGCGGGGCGAAGGGGTCGGCGTGCCGATGCCCGAAAAGGGCGTGCCGCTGGAAATCGGCAAGGGCCGGATGATCCAGGAGGGCCGCCGCGTGGCGCTGCTGAACTTCGGCGCCCGGCTGAAAGAGGTGAAAGAGGCGGGCCAGGCCCTGGCGGCCCAGGGGATCACCCCCACCATCGCCGACGCGCGCTTTGCCAAACCGCTGGACCGCGCGTTGATCCTGCGGCTGGCCGCCGAGCACGAGGCGCTGATCACCATCGAGGAAGGCGCCGTGGGCGGCTTCGGCAGCCATGTGGCCCAGCTTCTGGCCGAGGAAGGCGTGTTCGACGGCGGGTTGAAATACCGCTCGATGGTGCTGCCCGACACGTTCATCGACCACGGAAACCCCGCCGACATGTATGCCACCGCCGGGCTGAACGCCCCCGACATCGAGACCAAGGTGATGGAAGTGCTGGGCACAGAGGCGGCGGCGAAGCGGGCCTAAAAGCCCGCCTTCAGCAGCGCAGCCAGCCCCGCGCGGTAGTCGGGATATGCAAGGCTCACGCCCAGCCTCTCCTTGATCCGCGCGTTCGAGACGCGCTTGGATTCGGAATAAAAGCTTTTCGCCATCGGGCTGAGATCGGCGTCTTCGAACGCCAGTTCGGGAGGCGGCGCGACCCCCAGCAGCTCGGCCGCGCAGGCGACCACATCCTGCGGCGGCGCGGGCAGGTCGTCGGCGACGTTGTAGACGGCACCGGCGGCGGGCCGGGCCATCGAGGTGGCCAGCACCTCGGCGATGTCCTCGACATGGATGCGGGAAAAGACCTGCCCGGGTTTGACGATGCGCCGCGCCGTGCCCGCGCGGACCTGGTCCAGCGCCGAACGGCCGGGGCCGTAGATGCCCGCAAGGCGGAAGATGTGCATGGGCAGGTCCAGCGCGGCCCAATCGGCCTCGGCCGCGACCCGTGCTTCGCCCCGCGCGGTGCCGGGTGTCAGCGGCGTCTCCTCGTCGACCCAGCCGCCGCCATGGTCGCCATAGACGCCCGTGGTCGAGAGATACCCCACCCAGCGCAACTGGCGCGCGCGGGCCAGCGTCGCCCCCGCGGCGGCCAGCACAGGGTCGCCTTCGGGCCCCGGCGCGACGGAACAGAGCAGATGGCTGGCGCGCGACAGCGCACGGTCCAGGTCGGCCCCCGGCCAGACCAGCGGCTCGACCCCGGCGCGCGCCAGCCTCGCGGCCTTTTCAGACGAACGGGTCGTGCCGATCACCTGCCAGTCGGGCCCCAGACGCCGCGCAAGCGCCCGCGCCGTGTAGCCATGCCCGATGGAAAGGAGCGTACCTGCCATGGCCGCAGCATGGCGCGACAGCGCAGCCGCCGCAAGGCGGCGCGGGCGTCGGCCCGCCGCGCGAGCCCGCAATCACAGCGGCGCCCCGGCCTTGCCCCCCCGGCCTGAAACCCGCACATAGGGGTCACGGGGCCGCCCCGGCCCGCCAAGGAGACCTCGATGTACGCGCACCCGCCCGATCTGCCGGTCGAAACCCCCGACCTGCCCCCCGCCGAGGCGTTTTCGGATGCCGCCGCCGCGGTGGCCCGGCTGATCGAACTTTATGACGGGGCGACGGATTTCCTGCGCGAGCGGTTCAAGACCTGCCTAAGCGCGGGCACCGGGGGCGTGCGCTATCGCGGCTTTTACCCCGAAATCCGGCTGGCCACGGCCAGCCACGCCCAGATCGACAGCCGGCTGAGCTTTGGCCACGTGGCCGAGCCGGGGGTCTTTGCCACGACGATCACGCGGCCCGATCTCTTCGCCAACTACCTGCGCCAGCAGATCGGCCTTTTGTTGGAAAACCACGGCGTGCCGGTCACCATCGGCGCGTCGACCACGCCGATCCCGGTGCATTTCGCGGTGGCGGCCGGCGCCGCGCCGGTGACCGTGCCGCAGGAGGGCGCGCTCGATTTCCCGCTGCGCGATCTGTTCGACGTACCGGACCTGACCACCACCCATGACGACATCGTCAACGGCACCGGGTTCACCTTTCCCGACGGGGCCCGGCCGCTGGCCCCCTTCACCGCACAGCGGATCGACTATTCGCTGGCGCGGCTGTCGCACTACACCGCCACCTCTGCCGAGCATTTCCAGAACCACGTGCTGTTCACCAACTACCAGTTCTATGTCGAGGAGTTCGAGGCCTTCGCCCGCGCCGCGCTGGCCGACCCGTCCAGCGGCTATGTCGCGCTGGTCGGCCCCGGCAACGCCGAGATCGCCACGCCCGACGCGCCGCTGCCCTTGCCGGCCAAGCTGCCGCAGATGCCCAGCTATCACCTGAAACGCACCGACGGGCAGGGGATCACCCTGGTCAATATCGGCGTGGGCCCCTCGAACGCGAAAACCGCGACCGACCATATCGCGGTGTTGCGTCCCCATGCCTGGCTGATGGTCGGCCATTGCGCGGGGCTGAGAAACTCTCAGCGGCTGGGCGATTTCGTACTGGCGCACGGCTATCTGCGCGAGGACCACGTGCTCGACGACGACCTGCCGGTCTGGACCCCGATCCCGCCGCTGGCCGAAATCCAGGTGGCCCTGGAAGAGGCGGTGGAGGAGATCACCGAACTGGAAGGGTTCGAGCTCAAGCGCATCATGCGCACCGGCACGGTGGCCACCATCGACAACCGAAACTGGGAACTGCGCGACCAGTCCGGCCCGGTGCAGCGGCTGTCGCAATCGCGCGCCATCGCGCTGGACATGGAAAGCGCGACGATCGCGGCCAACGGCTTTCGCTTTCGGGTGCCCTACGGCACGCTTCTGTGCGTCTCCGACAAGCCGCTGCATGGCGAGTTGAAGCTGCCCGGCATGGCCAGCGACTTCTACCGCACCCAGGTGGCGCGGCACCTGGCCATCGGGGTGCGCGCGATGGAGCGGCTGCGCGAGATGCCGTTGGAGCGCATTCACAGCCGCAAGTTGCGCAGCTTCGAGGAAACCGCCTTCCTCTAGCGGCAAAAGGGTCGCAAAATGCGTGGAAACAGCAGCAAAGTCCCTACTAATCGTTGTGTCTTGTACCAAGATCACGTTAAATCGCGTGGATAAGACCCCACAGAGGGCAGGAACGAGGAGACGACAATGGCGAAACCGATGACCAAGACGCAACTGGTTGCCGCGCTGGCCGACGAGATGGAGGCCGACAAGAAGGCCGCATCGGCCGCTCTGGACGCGATCACCAGCGTTATCACCCGCGAGGTTGCCGGCGGCGGTGCCGTCACGCTGCCCGGCGTCGGCAAGATCTACTGCCGCGAACGCCCCGAACGCATGGTGCGCAACCCCGCCACCGGCGAGCAGATCAAGAAAGAGGCCGACAAGGTGGTCAAGATGACCATCGCCAAGGCGCTGAAGGACAGCGTTAACGGCTGATCGCGCCGCTTGCCCGACATGGGTAATGGTCTAGGGTCGCCTTCGGGCGGCCCTGTTCTTTTGCGGGAGGAGCCATGGATATCCGCGCGCTGGCGATGGGCCTGGCCTTCGCCTTCATCTGGGCTTCGGCCTTTTCCTCGGCGCGGATCATCGTGGCCGCGGCGCCGCCGCTGACCGCGCTGTCGCTGCGGTTCCTTATCTCGGGGCTGCTGGGCGTGGGGATCGCGCTGGCCCTCGGCCAGAGTTGGCGGCTGACCGCCGCGCAATGGCGGGCGACGGCTGTCTTCGGAATCAGCCAGAACGCGCTCTACCTCGGCCTCAACTTCGTTGCGATGCAGACGCTCGAGGCCTCGATGGCCGCGATCATCGCCTCGACCATGCCGCTTCTGGTGGCGCTCTTCGGATGGCTGGCGATGGGCGAGCGGGTGCGGCCGCTGGGCGTTGCCGGTCTGGTGGTCGGCTTTCTGGGCGTGGCGATCATCATGGGCAGCCGCATCTCGCAGGGCGTCGATCTCTACGGGCTCGGCCTGTGCGTGATGGGCGTGGTCGCGCTGACGGCGGCGACACTTTCGGTGCGCGGTGCGTCCTCCGGGGGCAACGTGCTGATGATCGTGGGGCTGCAGATGCTGATGGGCGCGGCGGCGCTGGGGCTGGCGGCGGCGGTGACGGGCGAACGGCTCGCGTTCGACTGGTCGTGGCAACTGGGCGCGGCCTTTGCCTATACCACGCTCTTTCCGGGCCTCATCGCCACGCTGATCTGGTTTTTGCTGGTCCGCCGGGTCGGCGCCGTCCGCGCGGCGACGTTCCACTTTCTCAGCCCGTTTTTCGGGGTCAGCATCGCCGCGCTGCTGTTGGGCGAGCGGCTGGGCACGATGGACGCGGCCGGCGTGGCGGTGGTGATGGCAGGCATCCTGGCAGTGCAACTGTCGAAACAGGCGCGGGTGGCCGGCGGCTAGGCCGGCGCGCGCCGGGCGGCGGTCACGCCAGCAGGTCGAACAGATCGCCCGACCCGGCGATCTGCAACGTCAGCGCGTCCTGCGCCGCGCCGTCGATCAGCACCCACAGCGTTTGGCCGGTCGGCCTGTAGGATATCAACGCCTCGTCGACATCGGCCGCCCCCGCGCCCTCGGTCGCGGCGAAATGCACGACGAAATCCTCGGCCGCAGCGCCCGCCTGCCCGAAGACCAGCCTGTCGCCCTCGAGGCTGGAGAAATCGCGCAGCCAGTCGACCCCGTGCGCATCGACGCCGAGATGGTAAAACCGATCCGCCCCCGCGCCACCACTGATCCGATCATGGCCGAACCCGCCGGTCACGAAATCGTCGCCCGCCCCGCCTTCGACCACGTCCGACAGCGCACCGCCGCTGATCGTGTCCGAGCCCTGCTGACCGTAGAGATGGTCGGCCCCGGCCCCGCCGGCCAGCACGTCGTCGCCATCCATCCCGAACAGCCGATCGTTGCCGGCACCGCCGTCGACCCGGTCGTCGCCCGATCCGGCATAGACCACATCGCCCCGGTCGCCGGCCCCCGGCCCGCCGACGATCAGGTCGGCCCCGTCGCCGCCCGTCAGCAGATCGCCGCCACCGCCGCCCTGCAAAAGATCGTCGCCCGCCCCGCCGGTCAGCCTGTCGTTGCCGGCGCCGCCGGTCAGCGTTTCGCCGCCATCCCCGGCAAAGAGCGCCATGGCGCCGCCTTCCAGCCGCTCGATCCGCGGGCCCAGGGCCCAGCCGGCGGCATCGGCGGCACCGGCCCCGGTCTTGGCCACGGTCAGGCGCACCACCTCGCCCGGTGAGGACAGCGTCATGTCGATACCCGCCTCGGTCAGTTCCACCGCGGTCGCCGCGCGCTGCGGCAGGGCGTAGGTCTCGGCCTCGGGGGTTTCGTCCACGCCGGGCGTGTCGGGGATGTCGAAGACGGTTTGCCAATCGTCCATCGCCTCTGCGGTGAGGCTTTCGGCCCAAAGCGCGGTATAGCCCGTGCCAAGATCGGGCAGCGCCAGGCTGACCTCGCCCGGCGCGCTGTCACCCGCGGCGAGGAAGATCACCAGCTTGTCGGCGCTTTCGTAGCCGTAGACGCGCACCGGGTCGGCCTC
The DNA here is from genome assembly GCF_041020385.1 of Rhodovulum iodosum. NCBI lineage: Bacteria > Pseudomonadati > Pseudomonadota > Alphaproteobacteria > Rhodobacterales > Paracoccaceae > Rhodovulum > Rhodovulum iodosum. Next base: position 1,158,185 of record NZ_JBEHHI010000001.1, read on the forward strand.
CGAGACCTCCAGCACGCTGGCCAGCGGCACGGTGCCGCCGACGCTTTCGTAGATCATCGACAGCATCTCGCCGCCGACGAAGGTGTAGTCCTCGCCATCGGCCCCCCGCAGGCTCAGCCGGCCCGGATGGATCACGTCCAGCCCGTACACCCCGGCCGCCGTCATGCCGATCGCGGCATAGCTGGAAAACAGCTCCAGCATCAGGGCGGGGTGATCTTGGCCGTAATCGGCGGCGGCGAGCCGGTCCTGCCAATAGCGCTCGAACGCGGCGTCGCTGCGGCCGTCGAGGTCGAGCGCGGCGCGGTCCATCTCTATGCCCGCGGCCCGCATCTCGGCCAGGTAATCGTCGGCCACCATCTGGCGGGTGAATGTGGCCACGTTCCAGGCCGAAAGGTATAGCTCGGGCGCGGCAGCGCCCGCCGCCTCGGCATCCGCCGCCCAGTCGTCCATGATCGCCGCCGCCGCGTCGAGGCGCCGGTCGACACCACCCGCCCCGCCGGGAAAGCGGTGCTGGATCACCATGTCGGTCGCCGCCAGCGCCGCATCGCTCAACTCGGCACGCACCAGCGCGTCTTCGGCCCGGTCCCGGCCGGTCTGCACCGCGATGGTCAGGTCGACGCCGGCGGTGTTGACCGCCGGATCGTCCAGCGCCCCGGCGATCTGGCGCACCATCGCGTCGGCGATGCGGCCATAGGCCGTCGCGGTGGCGCCGCTCACCCTGCCCGCGTAATTGTCGTAGAATTCCGAACCGACCTCGAGGATCAGCGTCTCGGGCACCTCGCCGTAGGCACCGCCCATCAGCCGCCCGAGAAACCCCTGCAGACCCTCGGCCAGGCCCGAGGGATTTGCGAGATAGCTGGTGGTGGGCAACACCACCGACAGGCCCGCCCCCTGTGCCACGGCGGTGGCCATCATCGCCGTCAGATCGGGACGTGGCAGGTCGGGGTTGTAGAGTCCCTCGAAGCGGTAGTCGTAGCGGTCCGGGCGCAACTCGGCCAGCGTCCCGCCGGGCCAGACAATCAACCCCAGGTCGTTGGCCTGGGAAAAGAACCGGCCGTCGTTGCGATAGGTGACAAAGCGTCCGCCAAAGGCCGACGCGCCCAGGGGCGTGGCCCCCTCCGCCCAATCGTCAATCCCTGTCGGCAAGCTGATTGGCGGCATGCATGTCTCCGTTTGCACAATACGGCGGAATTGCGGCGAGAATAGCGAAGCAGGGCATAATTGCAGCGTTTTTCGGGCATTTTGCACGTTTCAGAATCAATGCTACCTCGGGGCCAGAATTGTTGCCGGAATGCGTCCTCCCGCGCGGCGGACCTCGCAAAGAGCATCCTCGAGAAAGCTTTACAGAATACTTCTCAAGCATCTGCGCGGCGCGGGGGACTGATGCGCGTGAAAAAACATTCAGGCCGGCGCGACGAACACGTTTGAGGGTAAAGTGACTTCATAACGAACGATAACGAACAATTTCATTGACCGAAACGCGCTCAACATGCTTCGATTTCGCGCGATTTCAGGGAGCGAGGCATGACGACGGACACCGATACCCACGAGACGCTGGACCTCTTCGTTATCGGCGGCGGCATCAACGGATGCGGGATCGCGCGCGACGCGTCCGGGCGCGGCCTGAGGGTCCGCCTGGCCGAGAAGGGCGACCTGGCCTCGGCGACGTCCTCGGCGTCAACCAAGCTTTTCCATGGCGGGCTGCGCTACCTGGAATATTTCGAGTTTCGCCTCGTGCGCGAGTCGCTCATCGAGCGCGAGACGCTGCTCAGCGCCATGCCGCATATCAGCTGGCCGATGCGCTTCGTGCTGCCCTATCATCCCTCGATGCGCTTCGAGGGGCAGACGCCCATGGGCCGGCTGCTGGGCCGGCTGATGCCCTGGATGCGCGGCCGCCGTCCGGCCTGGCTGATCCGGCTGGGGCTGTTTCTCTACGACAACCTGGGCGGCCGTGCGCACCTGCCGGGCACGCGCAGCCTGGATTTGCGCAGCGACCCCGCCGGCGTGCCGCTCGACGACCGGTTCGAGCGGGCCTTCGAGTATTCCGATTGCTGGGTCGAGGATTCGCGCCTGGTGGTGCTGAACGCCCGCGACGCCGAGGGCCTTGGGGCCGACATCCGGACCCGCACAGAGGTGCTGTCGGCCCGGCGCGAGGACGGGCTCTGGACGGTCGAGACGCGCGATGTCGAGACCGGCGAGACCCAGCGCCACCACGCCCGGGTGCTGGTCAATGCCGGCGGGCCGTGGGCAGGCGAAATCCTGCAAACCCGGATCGGCGACAACGGCGCCGACCGGGTGCGCCTGGTGCGCGGCAGCCATATCGTGACGCGCAAGCTATACGACCATGACCGGTGCTATTTCTTTCAGGGCACCGACGGGCGGATCATATTTGCCATTCCCTACGAGAGCGACTTCACCCTGATCGGCACCACCGATGCCGAGCACCCCGACCCGTCCGCGCGCCCGGAATGCACCGCCGCCGAGCGCGATTATCTGATCGATTTCGCCAACCGCTATTTCAAGCGCAAGATCACCGCCGACGACGTGGTATGGAGCTATTCCGGCGTCAGGCCGCTTTACGATGACGGGGCGCAGTCGGCCACGGCGGCGACGCGCGATTACGTGCTCAAGCTCGATACCACCGGGGGCGCGCCGTTGCTGAATGTCTTCGGCGGCAAGATCACCACCTATCGCCGCCTCGCCGAAAGCGCGCTGGCTCGCCTCGCGCCCCATTTCGACGGGCTGCCCGGCCCCTGGACGGCCGGCGAGCCGTTGCCCGGCGGCGATTTTCCCGTCGACGGCGTGGCGGCGCAGATCGACGGCCTGCGCGCGGCCTATCCGTTCCTCGATGCCGCCTGGGCCCGACGGCTGGTGCGCGCTTACGGCACGGAGGCGCACCAAATCCTTTCCGGGGCACGGCAGGTCGCCGACCTTGGGCGCGATTTCGGCGCCACGCTGACGGCGCGCGAGGTCACCTGGCTGATGAGCAGCGAATACGCGCTGACGGCGGAAGACGTGGTCTGGCGGCGTTCCAAGCTGGGGTTGCGGCTGAGCGCAGAGCAGGTCGCCGCGCTGGACAGCTGGATGAGCGCGGAGCGGGCCACCGGTTTGCGGGCGGCCGAGTAGACCGGTCGTGCGGGGTGGCGCCGCTGCGCCGCCTCGCCTACCCTCAGCCCGATCCAGACCGACACCGACAGGGCCTGCCATGACCTATATTCTCGCCATCGACCAGGGCACGACCTCAAGCCGCGCGATCCTGTTCGACCGGACCATGAAGATCGCCGCCGTCGCGCAAGAGGAATTCACCCAGCATTACCCGGCGAGCGGCTGGGTCGAACACGACGCGGCCGATCTGTGGTCGACCACCGCCGGCACCTGCCGCGAGGCGATCGAACGGGCCGGCATCGCGCCTGCCGACATCGCGGCGGTCGGCATCACCAACCAGCGCGAAACCACCGTGGTCTGGGATCGCAAGACCGGGCAGCCGATCCACAACGCCATCGTCTGGCAGGACCGGCGCACCTCCAACCTGTGCACCGAGTTGAAGGCCGCCGGGCACGAACCGATGGTGACGGAAACCACCGGCCTGTTGCTCGACCCGTATTTCTCGGGCACCAAGCTGCGCTGGCTTTTGGACAATGTCGAGGGCGCGCGGGCGCGCGCCGAGGCGGGCGAGCTGGCCTTCGGCACGGTCGACACCTGGCTTATCTGGCGGCTGACCGGCGGCAAGCTTCATGTCACCGACGCCACGAATGCCGCGCGCACCATGCTCTACGACATCCGAAAAGGGGAATGGAGCACCAATATCTGCGACCTGCTGGATATTCCCATGTCGCTTTTGCCGGAGGTGCGCGACAGCGCCGCCGATTTCGGCATGACCCGGCCCGACCTCTTCGGCCGCGAAATCCCCATCCTCGGGGTGGCGGGCGACCAGCAGGCGGCGACCGTGGGCCAGGCCTGTTTCGGCAAGGGAATGCTGAAATCGACCTACGGCACGGGGTGCTTTGCGCTGCTCAATACCGGGCCCGAGCCGGTGACCTCGCAAAACCGGCTGCTGACCACCATCGCCTATCAGCTGGACGGCACGCCGACCTATGCTCTGGAAGGTTCGATCTTCATCGCGGGCGCCGTGGTGCAATGGCTGCGCGACGGGCTCAAGATCATCCGCGCCGCACCCGAGACGCAAGGCCTGGCCGACGCCGCGGACCCGGCGCAGGACGTGGTGCTGGTACCTGCCTTTACCGGGCTTGGCGCACCGTATTGGCGGCCCGACTGCCGCGGCGCGGTCTTCGGCCTGACGCGCAATTCGGGCCCGGCGGAGTTCGCCCGCGCCGCCCTGGAAAGCGTCGGCTTCCAGACCCGCGACCTCCTGGAGGCGATGCACGCGGACTGGTCGGGCGCGGATGACGCCGTCCTGCGCGTCGATGGCGGGATGAGCGCGTCGGACTGGACGATGCAGTTCCTCGCCGACATCCTGGGCGCCTCGGTTGACCGCCCCGAGGTGAAAGAGACCACGGCGCTGGGCGCGGCCTGGCTGGCGGGGATGCAGGCCGGTATCTATCCGGACCGCGACGAGTTCGCCAAGACCTGGGCGCTGGACCGCCGGTTCGAGCCGGCGATGGACGACGCCACGCGCGACGCGAAATACGCCCGCTGGCAAGCTGCCATCGCCGCCACCCAAACCGTGACATGAGGCCCATTCCGGCCTTCGGGCTGGTGCTGCCCGCCCGCGTCCGGTTCGGCCGCGGCGCGGCGCTGGACGCGGTACCCGAAATCGCGCGCCTCGGTACGCGCATCGCGCTGGTACATGGGCAGAGCACGGCGCGCGCCGCGCCCCTGATCTCCGCGCTCGCGGCGGCGGGCGCGACCGTGCTGCCGCTTTCCTGTCCTGCCGAGCCGACGCTCGACATGCTGGAGGCCGCGCTGGCCGAGGCGCGGACCCATCGCCCCGACAGCGTGGTGGCCATCGGGGGCGGCGCCGCGCTCGACCTCGGCAAGGCGCTCGCCGCGCTGCTGCCCGCGGACCGGCCCCCGCTCGACCATCTGGAGGTTGTGGGTCAGGGCCTGCCGCTATCGGCCGACCCCCTGCCCTTCGTCGCCATCCCCACCACAGCCGGCACCGGTTCCGAGGCCACGAGGAACGCGGTGATCGGGGTGCCTGCGCATCGCCGCAAGGTCAGCCTGCGCGATGACCGTTTGGTGTCGCGGCTGGCGGTCATCGACCCCGCGCTCACCGACGGTGCGCCGCGCGAGGTGACGCTAGCCAGCGGGCTGGACGCCCTGACGCAAGTGATAGAGCCCTATCTCTCGGCGCGTGCGACGCCGTTCACCAATGCGCTCTGCCATGATGCGATCCCACGGGGGCTGGCCGCGCTGGCTGCGCTGGGCGCGGGCGAAAACCCCGCCGCCCGCGATACGATGGCCTATGTCGCCCATGTCAGCGGTATTGCCCTGACCAATGCGGGGCTGGGCGCGGTGCACGGTCTGGCCGGCGTTCTGGGCGGTGAGACGGGCGAGGCGCATGGCGTCATCTGCGGACGGCTGTTGCCCCATGTGCTGATGGCCAACCGCGCCGCCTGCATCGGCGATGCGCTCCGCACGGACCGGTTCGGGCATATCGAACACTGGTGCCGCGAAACGCTCGGCTGCGGCATCGCGGGGATGGAAGGCTGGGCCGCGGCGCGTGGCCTCGCCCCGCCCGACCAACGCCTCGCGCCGGAGGCACTGGCCGACATCGCCACGCGTTCGGCCGCCAGTTCCTCGATGAAGGCAAACCCGGTGGCCCTCTCGGCCGCCACGCTGGCGGGCGTCCTGTCGGATGCCGGCTGGGGCTGACCGGCGGCAGAGGCGCTGCGCGAGATTGCCCGGTGTCTTACCCGGCTTGCGGGGCCGGGATCTGGACTTTGGCGGCCAAACGTGCCGCCCCATGCGCGGGCCCCCATGGCGCCGTGCCTTGTGCAGGCACTGAGCTGCGAACGTCCCGTGGCGGGCTGATTGCGCCGGCGCACCTCAAATCAGTCCGAAGACGCAGGCCGATGCAGCGGCCAAGCCTTTGGAAGACATGGGTCACACCCCGTGCCGCGTGGTGCGCGTGCAGCCGTCAGGTCCACATTCGCGCAACCACGCCGTCGCGCCGGACGACGCCGTGGTAGACCGCCGCAAGCACATGCAAAGCGATGAACGCGCTAATGGCGAGTGCGCCGTAGAAGTGCAGGGTCTTTGCGATACCTGCCAGCATTTCCGATTCCGGCACCAGCGCGGGGACGCCCCAGGCATCGAGCGTCTCGATCGGGAAACCGCCCGCCTTCACCCGGACATAACCGGCGATGGGCATGAGAAGCAGCAGGGCATATAGAAGGCGATGGGTGAGATTCGCGGCCCACACCTGCCAGCCCGGTACGTTTTCGGGCAGCGGCGGCGGAGGCCGGAGGCTGCGCCACAGAAGGCGCAGGATCATCAAGGCAAAGATCAGGATGCCCGTATTCTTGTGAAACAAGAACAGGGTGTTCTGCACCGATTGCGGCAACCCGTCCTGGATCATCACGAACCCCGCCGGGATCATCAGAAACACCAGTAGAGCAACGGCCCAGTGAAAGAACCGCGTCAGGAAGCCGTGGCGTGCCGTTTCGTCTTGCATGTCGAGCCCTTCTTCTTTCCATCCAGCGTAGCATCCTCTCCGGGCACTTCAAAATGCAGATCAGCGGCGGCCCTCGCCCGCCGGGCAAGAGGGGCACAAACGGCTTGTGTCAGGGCATCGCCCATATTTGCGCCATCCGTCGCGCAATCCGGCGTGAACGCGCCGTCGCCCGTGGCCGCGCCTTGTTCGTGGCGGCGCTTCGCCTAAGATGTAAATGAAATTGGGAGATCGTTGATGACACGAGGATTTCTGACCCGACGAGCGGCGCTGAGCGCCGGAGCGGCGGGGCTCGGCGCCTTGGCCGCCGGGTTCCTGCCCGGACGGGCGCAGGCGCAGACGGCCGTGACGTTGCAGCTTTCTTGGCTGCATTCGGTGCAATTCGCGGGCAGCTACATCGCCCGGCAAAACGGCTGGTGGCAGGATCTCGGCCTCGACGTGTCGCTGGCGCCCGGCGGCCCGAACGCGCCGGTCGAACCGCCGGTGGTCTCGGGCACCGCGCTGGTGGGCATTTCTGCGGCCGACTACACCGCCGCAGCGGTCGCGCAGGGCGCGCCGTTCAGGATCATCGCCGTGGCGATGCAAAAAAACCCCTTCGTGATCGCCTCGCTGCCCGGCAACCCGGTGAATGCCCCCGCCGACCTGCCGGGCAAGCGGCTGGGCATGGCCATTGCGAACACGCCGGTGCTGAGCGCGCTGTGCCAGCTCAACGGTGTCGACATCGACACCATCGAGATCGTGCCGACGCAGTATTCCGCCGCGCCCCTGCTGGCCGGCGAGGTCGACTGCCTGCTGTGTTGGGAAACCGATCTGCCCGTGGCGATGGCGATGCAGGGCGTCGAAAGCCAGACCATGCTGATGGCCGATCACGGCTACGCGCTGCATTCGCAGACCTACATCGCCACCGAGGAAAGCCTCGCCACCCGGCGCGGCGACCTGGTGGCGCTCATGGCGGGCGAGGTCCGGGGGTGGGAGACCTACAAGGCCGATACCGATGCCGCGGCGGCGCTGACGGTCGAGATGTTTCCCGATGCGGGGCTGGATCTGGAAACGCAAAGGCTGCAGGCGCAACGGCAGGTGCCGCTGATGTTTTCCGATCTGACCGACCGACAGGGTTTCGGCTGGTGGACCGACGAGACCGTCGCCGAGAATACCGAGACGCTGGCGCTGCTCGGCCACGACGTGACGCCGGACCTGTGGGACCGGTCGATCCTCGAGGAGGTCCATGGCGGCTGACACAAGCCCGCCCGAGCTGCGCTGTAGCGGTCTCGCCAAAACCTTCCCCGGCGGGGTTGAGGCGGTGCGCCCGCTCGATGCGGTTTTCGAGGCCGGCCGCACCACGGCGCTGGTGGGCCCGTCGGGCTGCGGCAAGTCGACGATCCTCAGGATGATCGCCGGGCTGGAGCCGCCCTCCGGCGGCGAGGTGACCATCGGCGGCGCGCCCCCGGCCGAGATCCGCCGCCGGGCCGGGCTGGCGATCGCTTTTCAGGACGCGTCCCTTTTGCCCTGGCGCACGGTGCGCGGCAATATCCGCCTTGCGCTGCGACTGGCGCACAAGCCCGCCGATGCGGACGCCGTCGACCGGTTGATCCGGCTGGTGGGCCTTGAGGGGTTTGCCGATACCCGGCCCGCGGCGCTCTCGGGCGGGATGCGCCAGCGCGCCGCCATCGCGCGCTGCCTCGTCACCGGGCCGGAACTGCTGTTGCTGGACGAGCCGTTCGGGGCGGTGGACGAACTCACCCGGCGGCAACTGGCCGAGGACCTGCCGCGGATATGGCAAGCGCGCGGCACGACCACGCTTCTTGTCACCCACTCGGTAACCGAGGCGATCCTGCTGTCGGACCGCGTCCTGGTCTTCTCGCCCCGGCCAGCCGCGCTGGTCGCGGATATCGCCGTCGACCTGCCTCAGCCGCGGAGCGTTGCGATGACGGCAAGCGCCGATTTCCTTGACCTGGCCCAGACGGTCTCGGGCGCGCTCGCCCGCGGCATCGCCGAGGCCCCCGACACTCTCGCGGCGCAATGAGCGCGCCCGCCTCCACGGCAACGAGCGCACCGGCCGGCGGGCGCCGGACGGCCCTCGGCATCTTCTTCGTGATCCTGGGTTGGGAGCTTGCCGCCCGCGCGCTGGCGGGCGCCTATCTGCTGGCCGGTCCGACCGATGTGCTGACCTATCTTGCTGCAAATGCCGGGCTCATGTGGCGGGCTTTGAAAGTGACGCTGACCGAGGCGGCGGCGGGCTTCGTCATCGGCAATCTCGCCGCCATCGCGCTGGCCGCGCTGGCGCTGATCCTGCCTCGGGCCGAGCGCGCGATTTCGGGGCTGGCGCTTCTCGTCTTCTGCCTGCCCATCGTCGCCACCGGGCCGATCCTCAGGGTGTTCTTCGGCCCCGGTCTGGGCCCGCAGATCACGCTGGCCGCGCTGGCCGTCTACTACACCACGCTCATCCCGCTGCTCGTGGGCCTGCGCGCCGCCCCGGCCACATGGTTCGACCTCGTGCGCAGCTACGGGCGCGGACCGATGGCGATGCTGGTCCATGTCCGGGCGATGGCGGCGCTGCCCTACCTGTTCGCGGGCCTTCAGATCGCCGCGCCCGCCGCGGTGCTGGGCGCGATGGTGGGCGAGTTCACCGGGGCCGAGCGCGGCATGGGCGTGCTGGCGATCCGGGCGATGCGCGCGCTCGATGTCGAGGCGACCTGGGCGCTGGCGAGTGTGGCCACCGCCGTCTCGATCCTGGTCTATGCCGCCGTGCGCCGGATCGCCCGCATGGTGCTGCGCGACCCGCCACCCCTGATCCTCGCGCCCCCGCGGCACTCGGCGGGGCGGCCGCGCAATGGCTGGCACGCGGCGCTGGCCAATGCCGCCGCCGTCGGCGGGCTGGCCGTGATCTTGTGGTGGGGCGCGTTCGAGGCTGCGGGGGTTTCGCCCTTTTTCGGCAAGCGGCCGGGCGACGTGCTGGCTTTCCTTTTCACCGATCCGCACGCTGCGATGCACCGGGTAACGCTGGGCGCGGCGCTGGCCGAGACGGCGCTTTACGCGGTGCCGGGCTATCTCGCCGGGCTTGCGCTCGGGGCCGGCCTGGCCGCGATCCTCGTTTTGCGGCCCGCGCTTGCCGGCATCGCCATGCCCGTCGCCATCGCGCTGCGCTCGGTGCCGATCGTGACCACCGCGCCGCTGGTGGTTCTGCTGCTGGGGCGCGGCGCGGCGGGGACGGTCACGCTGGTGGCGATCATGGTGTTCTTTCCGACCTTCGTGGCCTGCTTGCACGGGATGCGCCAGGCGCCCGGGCAGGTGCTGGACGTGTTCGACAGCTATGCCGCCGGCCCGCTCGACCGGCTGATCCACGTCCAGCTGCCCGCGATGTTGCCCGCCTTCTTTGCCGCGGCGCGGATGGCGGTGCCGGCGGCAGTGCTGGCCGTGACCGTGGTCGAGTGGCTGGCCACCGGGGCGGGTATCGGCAGCCTGATGGCGCTGTCGGCCTCGGTGTCCGACTACGGCATGCTGTGGAGCGCGCTTGTCCTGCTCGCGCTCTTGTCCTGCGCGGGCTACGCGGCGGTCGCGGCGGCAGAGCGCCGCGTACTGTCGGTCTATGCCAGCGAGCAATTGGCATGAGCCCGTCCGGCAACACAGCTCGGCCCGGTCCGGCGGGCGGGCGCGACATCCGGATCGACCTGTTCCGCGGTCTGGCAATGTTCATCATCCTCATCGACCACATCCCCGGAAACGCCTGGGGGCGCTGGACGATCGGCCGGTTCACCTTCTCGGATGCCACCGAGATCTTCGTGTTCTGCTCGGGCATGGCCTCGGCGCTGTCCTTCGGGCGCACCTTCGAACGCGCAGGCTGGCCGATGGGCGCGGCGCGGACGGCCTACCGGATCTGGCAGCTTTACTGGGCGCATATCGGACTGTTCATCTTCGTGGCGATGATGATGGCGGCGTTCGACCTGATCGGCGCGGTCGACAAATCCTATGTCGGGCGGCTGAACCTCTGGCCGTTCTTCGACGACCCGATCCCGCAGATCGTCGGCCTATTCACCCTGACCTACGTGCCGAACTATTTCGACATCCTGCCGATGTATCTGGGCATCCTTGCGCTGATGCCGGTGATCGTGGCGCTTGCACGTGTCCATCCCCGGCTGGCGATGGGCGCAAGCGCGGGGCTCTGGCTGGCCTGCAATTTCGGGTTTCTCGGGCTGCCGGCCGAGCCCTGGTCTGACCGGGAATGGTTCTTCAACCCCTTTGGGTGGCAGCTTTTGTTCTTCACCGGCTTTGCGTTTCTTGCCGGCTGGCTGCCCGCCCCACCCGTCCGGCGCGGGCTGGTCTGGGGGGCGGTTGGTTTTCTGGTTCTGACCAGCCCGCTATCCTCGCCCCACATGGTGACGCTGCTCAAGCAGCTCTGGATGCCCGCCGCCGACTGGGCGATGGAGACCTATCCGAAGATCTTCGAGTTCCGGCGCAAGACGGAATTCGGCATCCTGCGCTACCTGCATTTCCTGGCGCTGGCCTACCTGGCCTGGGTCGCCGTGGGGCCGCGCGGCGCCCGGCTGTCTCCGTCGGGACATGGCGTGCCGGCCCGCGCATGGCGGGGGATCGTGGCGGTGACGGCGCGGGTGGGGCAGCAGTCGCTGGCGATCTTCGTTTTCTCGATGGCGCTGGCGCCATTGATCGGCTTTACGCTCGACCTCGGCGGCCGGACGGCGGCCAGCATCGCCCTCGCCAACCTGGCCGGGCTGGCCGCGCTTGTCGGCGCGGCCTACGGCATCGGCTGGGTCAAGTCGCAGCCCTGGAAAACGCCAAGGGCCTGAGCCACGCCCGCCGCTGTCAGGCGGCCGTCTCCACAACCCCGCGCGGCGCCGCCGGGGGCTCGGGCTGGCGGTCTTCGGGAATGTCGAACAGCCCCACCGACCGCGACCACGCCCCGAGACCGGGCCACGTCGAGATGACGGCAACGGGAATCGCGCCGGTCAGCGACAGCAGGAAAGGTGCTGCGAACCACAGCGCCCACGGGGCCAGGGCAGCAAGCCAAGCGGCGAGCGCGACCCCGACTGCGGTTTGCGGCCAAAGGGTGCGCGCCGCCTCGCCCCAGGTCAGCCGCGCGCGGCTGCGCTGCTGCGCCGGCCAGCCGACGCGCCGGCCGAAGGCAAGCCCGGCCATGAACCGCGTTGTCGCCAGTGCCACCGCGGGCGCGATGAGCATCGAGAACAGTATTTCGGCAAGGCCGCCCGCCACGACACGGGCCCGGCCGCCATAGGCGCTTGCGCGGTTCCGCCGCGCGAGGATCTGCCCAAGCCCCATCAACTTCGGCGCAAGGTTGATGCTCATCAGAAGCGCGAAGAAGCCGAGGCCGAGCCAGATCGAGACGCCCGAGAATTGCTGCGGCCAGGCGGCCAGCCCCGCGCCGAGAAAGATGAACGCCATCCAGGCCGGCGCGGCCAGATACATCTGGATCGCGAGGTAGAGCTGCAACCGGCTCAGCGGCTTGAGACCCGGCAGCCCGAGCAGGCGGAAATACTGCATGTTGCCCTGGCACCAGCGCAGATCGCGCCGGATGAAATCGACGAGGCTGGGCGGGTTTTCCTCGTGGCTTTCGGACTCTTCGGCGAGGACGCGCACCTCGTAGCCCGCGCGCCGCATCAGCACCGCCTCGACCTGGTCGTGGCTGAGGATGTGGCCCGACAGCGGCCCGCGCCCCGGCAGCACCGGCAACATGCAGTGGTCGCCGAACGGCGTCATGCGGATCAGAACGTTATGGCCCCAGTTGGGCCCGCAATCGCCCTGCCACCAGGCCGAGCCGAGGGTGTAGGACCGCATCCCGTGGCGCATCCCGAACTGAAAGGCGCGGGTGAAAAAGCTCTGCGACGGCAGGCCGGTGACCAGGCTTTGCAGCATGCCGATCTCGGGGCTGGCCTCCATGATGCGGACCATGCGCAGGATCGTGTCCGCCCCCATCGTGCTGTCGGCATCGAGCGGCAGGAAATAGTCGTAATCGCCCTGCGTCCGGTGGACGAATTCGGCGATGTTGCCGGCCTTGAAGCCGGCGTTGTCGCTGCGCCGGCGATAGGCAATGGCGACCCCGGGCGCGGCCTGCCGCCAGCGCGCCACCAGCGCCTCTTCGCGCAGGGCGGTCTCGGGACAGTCGGTATCGCTCAGCACGTGGAAATCGAAGCGCCCCGCCCAGGGCGTGCTGCCCAGATCGGCCTGGATCGCCTGGAACCGGTCCAGCGCCTCGGCGGGGTCCTCGTTGCGCAGCGGCATGACCAGGGCGACCCGCGCGGCGACAGGTTCGCCGCCCCGGATCCGGCCGATCGCCGGGGCGACGACCTCGGCCGCGCGCGCCCCGTGGCGCAGGTCGAGTGCAAAGCCGATGATCGCGTTCCACAGCCCGATGGTGAGCCACGGCAGGGTCACGGCAAAGGCCGCCAGCATGACCCACTCTGCAACCAGCAGGCCGCCATGGGACAGGATCGCGGCCATGCCCGCGATCAGCGCCGCCATGGTCACGAGGTTCAGCGCGAGGACAAGCAGGCGGCGACGAACGAGGCGGCGCGCCTCCGGGGCCGGGCGATGCTGCGCCAGCACGGTCGGGAATCTCGGCGCGGAAAGATGGTGATTGCGCAGCATTGGCGTTGGGCCTCTGGTTAATTTATCAACACGCGGAATTGGCTTCAAACGGGCGGAGGTCCAGTGAAATCTTCGTGTCTCGGCAGACCGGGCCCTTGGTCGGCGGCGCATTGCTCAAGGATACAGCGGAAATGAGCCGACAGGCTGTTTTCGCGGTCCCCGGCGACCTCGATAGCGTCACCGGTGGCTACATCTATGAAAAGCAGCTTTTGCTGGGGCTGCGGCGCGCCGGCTGGGACGTGGCGCACCTGGCGCTTCCGGGCAGCTTTCCGGACCCGACGCCAAAGGACATGCAGGTGACCGGCGACGCGTTCGCCGCGCTCGCCCCCCAAACGCCGGTCTTGCTGGACGGATTCCTGCCCGGCGCGACCGATCCTGCGCAGCTTGCACGCCTTCGCGCACCCTTCGTCGCCGTGACGCACCATCCGCTTGCGCTGGAGACCGGGCTGGCGCCGGGGCGTGCGGCCCATCTCTACCGGGTCGAGCGGGCCAATCTCGCCCGCGCGGCCCATGTCATCGTGCCCAGCGCCGAGACAGCCCGGACGCTGGCCGCCGACTACGACGTACCGGCGGCGCGCATCACCGTGGCCCCGCCGGGCGTGACGCGCCCCGAGGCGGGGCCCGAGGCGGCCGCGCCGGGCCCGCCCCTCATCCTGTCGGTCGGCCTCTTGGTCCCTCGCAAGGGGCATGACGTGCTGCTGCGGGCGCTGGCCGAGGTCGCGGACCTGCCATGGCGCGCGGTGATCGTCGGCGGTTCGCCCGATCCCGCCTGCGCGGCCGATCTTCGCTCCCTGCAAACCGCGCTCGGGCTGGACGGGCGCGTCAGCTTCGCCGGGCAGGTGGCGGAGGACACCCTAGGGCGGCATTTCTCTCAGGCGGCGGTCTTCGCGCTGGCGACACGGTACGAAGGCTACGGCATGGTCTTTGCCGAGGCGTTGGTCCATGGCCTGCCGATCGTGGGATGCAGCGGCGGTGCCGTCGCCGACACCGTCCCGGCCGAGGCCGCCTTGCTGGTGCCGCCCGACGATGCCGCCGGCCTGGCCTGGGCCCTGCGCCGCGTGCTGGCCGACCCGAATGCCCGCGCCAGGATCGCGGCGGCATCGGCACGTCACGGGGCCATGCTTCCGACCTGGGACGAGACCGCCGGGATCGTGGCGCAGGTGCTGGCGCGCATCGCCTGCGGGTGACGGGCCGTGGCGCACCAAGGCCGGCGCCGGGAAGCCGCCCGTCCGATTAGAGGGCAATGACCGCCCAGAAATGCCTGTTTTCGCAAACCCGGCCGGCGCATCGGCCGAGGGTGCCACCGTGTTGCGCCCGGTCTCGGAAACACCGTTTGCCGTGGCGCCACAAGGCCGGCGCTGGCCCGCTTCCTCACGACATCGTGGGCACAGTTTACTGCGTCCTCCGCCTCTTTCGGGTTGGCTTTGGTCGCGGGCACTCCATCGTCCGTGTTAAGTTTCCGATGCGGTCCTTGTCGAACGAGCGCCTGCACGCGCGATGGGAGAAATTCAGATGACGTCCTTTCTGTTCAATCGCCGAACCCTGATTGCCGCTGGCGGCGCCGCCGCGGCCACCGTGATGTCCGGTCTTCTTGTCCCTGCCCGGGCGCGGGGGCTTGCGCCGACGGGCTCGATGCGGGGCGGGTCGAACAATTACCGTCCCGACGCGCCCATCGTGGACCGGATCGGCGGCGGCGGCTTCTGGATGTCGGGCACCGTGCGCCGCGCGGGCGATGGCGCACCGCTTGCCGGGCAACGCATCCAGATCTGGGCGCACACGACCGAGGGGCACGAGCGCGACTGGCACAGCCACGGCGCCACGCTGACCGACGCAAACGGCGTGTTCCGCCTGGAAATGCCGCAGATCGTGCCCGCCTTCGGGCAGGCGCACGGCCACCTTGCCTATGACAGCGGCGAGTTCGAAACGGTCTTCCTGCGCCCCGTGATGGCAAGCTCGAAAGACACCAGCCTCGAGGCGCATTTCGTCCTTCAGCCGGCCTGACCGTTTTGGCGACGAAACCGATGCGCCGGGTCCGGGCGGCGCTGATCTGGGCCGCCTTGTCGATCGCGCTGGCCGTGCCGATCGCGGCGGCTGCGATGAGCCCCCTGCTGGCTTGGCGCGATCCGGTCTATATCACCGCCGGCTTTGCCGGGATCGTGGCAATGGCGCTGTTGCTGGTGCAGCCGCTGCTGGCCGCCGGATACCTGCCGGGCCTCGCTGCTCTGCGCGGGCGGCGCGTCCATCGCTGGATCGGCGCAATGCTCGTTGCGGCCGTCGTCATCCATGTTGCGGGCCTCTGGATCACCAGCCCGCCGGATGTGGTCGACGTGCTACTTTTCAGATCGCCGACGCCGTTCTCCGCATGGGGCGTGATCGCCATGTGGGCACTCTTTGCCACGGCGCTGTTGGCCGGGCTCCGCCGCCGGGTGCGCCTGCGCTGGCGAACGTGGCGTGTCGCGCATACGTCGCTGGCACTGGTGATCGTGCTGGGCAGCGTGGTGCATGCGCTTCTGATCGAGGGGACGATGGAAACGCTGTCCAAGGCGGTGCTCTGCGGACTGGTCCTCGCGGCGACGGTAAAGGCCCTGGCGCACCTGAGGGTGTGGTCAGGGCGAGCGGCATCGCGGTGACGGCCCCCCACGGGACAGGCCCTCGTCGCCGAGGCGATTGGGGCGCGTCAAAGCCGCCGGCACCGAGGAATACCCCGCTCCCGCCAGGAAGACGCATATCGCCCTGCGGGCGTCGCTGTTGAAATCGTCAGCCGGTGGTGCCGAGCGCGGCGGGATCGACGAGAAACCGCATCGAAAGCGGTACCGATGCCGCGCCGAGCGCCCGTGCGCCGGGGCCGATCGTGCCTGCCACAACGTCGGGCGCCGTCGTGCCGGACAGGTCGATGCGGGCAAGCGCGACCTCGGTTTCGGCGATGAGCCGATGCCGGAGGCTTGCCGGCATCCAGCCATCGACCACCAGCGCCTCCAGATCGAGCAGGGCGGCGCCCGAGGCCGCGACATGGGCGAGGCCCGAAGCGGCGTTGCGGATCCAGAGCGCCAGAACGTCCGGGGCCATCTCCCAGTCCTCGGGTGTCTCCCACATCGCCGCGGCGGCCTGCCCCCGTGCCACATGCATGGCTTCGAGGCCAGAGAGCGAGGCGACCTCCAGCAACTGGACGCTGCCGCCGGCCATCGCGGGCACGGGCATGGACCCAAGCGCGCCTGCATTGCCCGTGCGCCCGGTGACAAGCCGGCCGTTGAGCACGAGGCCGCCGCCGGCGAAATAGCCGATATAGGCGTAGACGAAGTCCCGCAGCCCGTCCGGGCCGGTGAGGTTGCCGAACACGATTTCGGCGTTGCAGGCCGCCGAGGCATCGTTTTCCAGAAAGACCGGGAAGGGCACTTCGGCGGCGATGTCGGCGCGCAGATCCGCGTCGCGCCAGACCGCCATCTCGCGGGGCGGGACGCCGAGAGGCTGGGCCCAGTCCCAAAGGTGAAAGGGCAGCCCGATGCCCAGCCCCGAAATCCGGTCGCGTTCCAATCGGGACATTCCGTCCGTCAGTGCGGGCACCGCGCGGCGTATGAAGGCAACGGCGCTGGCCGGAGTGGGAAAGCGGTGGCTCTCGTACTCCGCCCCCAGCACCTGGCCGAGGAAATCGACGAGGACAAGCTCCAGGCTGCGCCGCCCCAGCTTGAGGCCGAGGAAGTAGGCGCCATCGGGGACCAGATGCATCGGCACCGAGGGCTGGCCGACGCGGCCGCGGCGCGGTTCGCCGCGGGCGATCAGGCCGTCGGCCTCAAGCGCGCGCATGATCACCGAAACGGTCTGCGCCGACAGGCCGGTGAGGCGGGCGAGTTCGGCCTTGGCAAGCGGCCCGTTGCGGCGCAGGAGGGTCAGCACCAGGCGTTCGTTATGCGCCCGCATGCCGCTCTGGTTCGTGCCGCGAATCCCGGCGCGCGGAAGATCGGCCTCTCGGGTAGCATCTTCCTGTCGGTTCATCGGCGCCTCCCGTCCTCGGCAAGGGTGATCCTGCTCCGAGCGGGCTCGGCGGTCAATAGTAAATAAGAGTGAGTTATTTATTGACAGCTCCCGTTCCGTGCGTCACTCTTGCGCTCAGGGCCGGCGTAAACATGCGCGGCACCTCGACGCGAGATCGACAATGCGCGCGCCCGAAAGACGGGCGCCCCATGGGAGGAGACAAGAAATGACCAGGACCATTGCGCTTGCGAGCACCGCCGCGCTCGCCCTGACGCTCGGCGCCGGCGGCGCAAGCGCGCAGGACGACGTGCTCGCCTGCCTGATCACCAAGACCGACACCAACCCCTTTTTCGTGAAGATGAAGGAAGGCGCCTCGGAAAAGGCCGGCGAGCTCGGGATCGAGCTTAACACCTATGCCGGCAAGCTGGACGGCGACGTGGAAACCCAGATCGCCGCGGTAGAAAGCTGCATCGCAGCAGGCGCCTCGGGTATCCTGATCACGCCGTCCGACAGCCGCGCGCTGGTGCCGGTGATCGAGCAGGCCAAGGATGCGGGGCTGCTCGTCATTGCACTAGACACACCGTTCGAGCCCGCCGACGCCGCCCACGCCACCTTCGCCACCGACAACTTCAAGGCCGGCGAGCTGATCGGCCAGTGGGCACGGGCGACGATCGACGACCCCGCGAATGCGAAGATCGCGCTGCTCGACCTCAACGCGTCCGAGGTCTCGGTCGACTACCTGCGTGACCAGGGGTTCATGACCGGTTTCGGGATCGACGTGAAGGACCCCACCGATATCGGCGACGAGGACGACCCCCGTATCGTCGGCCACGACGTGACCGACGGGAACGAGCAGGGCGGCCGGGAGGCGATGGAGAACCTGCTCCAGGTCGATTCGGGCATCAACGTCGTCTACACGATCAACGAGCCGGCGGCCGCCGGCGCCTACGCGGCGCTGGAATCCTTCGGCCTCGCCGACCAGGCGACCATCGTGTCGGTCGACGGCGGCTGCCCGGGCGTGGAGGACGTGAAGGCCGGCATCATCGGCGCCACGTCGATGCAGTTTCCGCTGCGCATGGCCTCGCTCGGGGTCGAGGCAATCGCCCAGTACGCCAAGGACGGCAGCGTGCCGCAGCCGACCGACGGGCTCGATTTCTTCAACACTGGCGTGACACTCGTCACCGACCAGCCGGTCGAAGGGCTGGAGTCGATCGGCTCTGACGAAGCGTTGGAGCAGTGCTGGGGCTGAACCGAGCACCGGGCGGGGCGCGCAAGCGCGCCTCGCCCGCCGGACCAGACCCAAACATGCTACACTCGACCTGAACGCCTCGTCCGTGCCGCGAGGCGAGGGAGGATATCATGACCGACACCGGCAGCCCCCCGGACGGCGGGCAGGACTACGAGGAAAGCCTCGCCAAGAGCGACCGCAGCGTCGCAAGCTTTGCCCGAAGCCACACGCCCATCGAAACGCTTCAGCACGTCCTGCATGGCAATCCGACGCTGGTGCCGGTGATCGTCCTGATCGTCTCGGTCGGGATCTTCGGGCTGATCGCGGGCGAGCGCTTCTTTTCGGCCTTCAACCTCACGCTGATCATCCAGCAGGTCTCGATCATCGGAATGCTGGCGGCGGCGCAGTCGCTCGTCATCCTGACGGCGGGGATCGACCTGTCGGTCGCCGCGATCATGGTGCTGATGTCGGTGATCGCCGGCAAGCTTTCCATCGAGATGGGCGTGCCCGCGCCGCTGGCGCTGCTCGTCGCCTTCGCGGGCGGAACCGCGGCGGGGCTTCTGAACGGCTTTCTCGTCACCAAGGCCAAGCTGCCGCCGTTCATCACGACGCTCGGCACGTGGTCGATTTTCTACGCGCTCAATCTCTGGCTGTCGGGTGCGCAGTCCATCCGATCGTCCGACCTCGACGAGCAGGCGCCGTTCCTGAAGTTCTTCGGCAACGTCATCGAGATCGGCGGGGCGCGCATCACCTTCGGCTCGATCCTGATGGTGCTGGTCTTCGTCGCGCTCTGGTATGCGCTGAACAAGACCGCCTGGGGCCGGCACGTCTATGCCGTGGGCGACGACAAGGAGGCCGCCGAACTCGCTGGCATCCGCACCGACCGGACCCTGCTGTCGGTCTACGGGCTGGCCGGCCTGGTCTGCGCCATCGCCGCCTGGGCCTCGATCGGGCGGGTCGGCTCGATCAGTCCGCAAGCGTTCTATGAGGGCAACCTGCAATCCATCACCGCCGTGGTGATCGGTGGCATCTCGCTGTTCGGCGGTCGCGGCTCGATCCTTGGCGCGCTTTTCGGGGCGCTGATCGTGGGCGTGTTCCAGTCGGGCCTGCGCCTGGCGGGGGTCGATGTGCTCTGGCAGGTCTTTGCCATCGGCTGGCTCATCATCATCGCGGTCGCGATCGACCAGTGGATCAGAAAGGTCTCGGCATGACACAGAAACCCATTCTAACCGGCCGCGGTCTGGTAAAGCACTACGGCCGCGTCACCGCCCTCGACCGCTGCGACTTCGATCTCTATCCCGGCGAGGTGCTTGCCGTGATCGGCGACAACGGCGCGGGAAAATCTTCCCTCATCAAGGCGCTGTCGGGCGCCATCCAGATCGACGAGGGCGATATCGAGCTGGAGGGACAGCCCGTGAACTTTGCCTCGCCGCTCGACGCGCGCGACGCCGGCATCGAAACGGTCTACCAGACGCTCGCCCTGTCTCCGGCGCTCTCGATCGTCGACAACATGTTCGTCGGGCGCGAGATCCGTAAGGACAACTTCATGGGTCGCTACCTCAAGATGCTCGACCAAAAAAAAATGGAGGAGCTGGCACGCGAAAAGCTCTCTGACCTCGGGCTGATGACGATCCAGAACATCAACCAGGCGGTCGAGACACTGTCGGGCGGCCAGCGGCAGGGCGTCGCCGTGGCGCGGGCGGCCGCATTCGGCTCCAAGGTCATCATCATGGACGAGCCCACCGCCGCGCTCGGCGTGAAGGAAAGCCGCCGCGTGCTGGACCTGATCCGGGACGTCAAGGCCAAGGGCATGCCGATCGTGCTGATCTCGCACAACATGCCCCACGTCTTCGAGGTGGCCGACCGCATCCATGTCCACCGTCTGGGCCGGCGCCTTTGCGTGATCGACCCCAAGGAGCACACGATGAACGACGCGGTCGCCTACATGACCGGCGCGAAGGCGCCCGAGGGGGCAGAGGCCGCCTGATGCCGATGACGGCGCGCCCTTGATACGCGCTGCGCGCGCTCGGTGCCGACGACGCAGCGCCCTTGTGGCCCTTCGGCCTGAAAGAGCGGCGGGACAAGATCAAAGACCACAAGGCCGCCATCGAGGTCCGGCTTGCGCGGAACACCCGTCTTCGATGCGCGCGCAGCCCGGTCTGCCGCAGCCCTGCCGGACGAGCGAGGCGCGCCTTGGACGCGTCAGGCGCAAACGCACAGGGCAGTTCGCCGATCCGGCTGAGCCGTTGTTCGCGTGCGCGGGGCGAGTGATCACTCTCCGAGGGTGCGCGGCTTTTGCCGCTCGTCTGTGATTGAGATGTCGACGGGTTTGGCGATGCAGAACGCATCCTCCGGTTCGACACCGACCTGCCGCGCCGCGCGTGGAGTGGCCGGGCAGACGTCGGACTGCAGGTAGATTGCCGCCCGCGGACCTCAACGTGACGCCGCCCGGGTCGCGCTGGCGGTCCTGCGGCGCGATATGGCGGGCGGTTCGGCAAGGATCGGCCTATGCCCCGAAGACACGATTGATACAATGGGGCTAATTGTGCACACATTGTGGACAGATCAGGAAGTAGTTCACCGTGCCATAGGTTTAATGTAGCAGCTCGCGGGCGATCCGTTGGTTGGTTGGAATAGTTGCGGCGAGCGACACAGACGACGATTGGACGGGGCAGAATGCACCGGAAGGCAAAAACGAACACTGCTTCGGAACCTTGCCGGCGGCTGGCCAGCGAGGCAAGACCGGCGACGATCTGGCGGGTTGTCGTGGTCGGCTGCGCATTGTGCTGGATCGGACTCGCCGCCCTCGCAATCGCCTGAAAGATCGTCGCTACCGCGCGCCATGCTGCTTGAGCACGACGGCAATGGTGCGCCAGATGATTTTGAGATCGCACCAGAAGGTCCGGTTGTGGACATAGTCCACATCCATTGCGACGCGTTCTTCGAAGGTCGTGTTGGATCGGCCGCTGACCTGCCATGCACCGGTCACACCAGGCTTGACCGACATGTATTCCTTGAAATTGGCGCCGTAATAGACGGCCTCTTCCATCAGGATCGGCCGCGGCCCCACCACCGACATATCGCCACGCAGCACGTTCAGGAATTGCGGCAGCTCGTCGAGGCTGGTCTTGCGCAGGATCACACCGATACAGTGGATGCGGGGGTCATTGGTCAGCTTGCGGATTGTTTGCCATTCGCGCCGGGCCTCGGGATCAGCCTGCAAAAGCTCGTCGAGGCGGGCCTCGGCGTCACGCACCATGGTGCGGAACTTCAGACATTTGAATGGTCGGCCGTGCTGGCCGATCCGCTCTTGTGAGAACAACACCGGTCCCCCGTCCGCGATCAGCAGCAGCAGCGTGATCACCACGAAGAACGGCAGCAGGAAAAGCAGCGCAAGCGCCGCGAACGCCCTGTCGAAGAGTTGTTTTTGAAGCTGCGACCTCTGCCGCGCCACCGATGATTGCAGGTGCAGATTTTGTTCGATGCCGCGCACCAGGGCAATCGTGTCAAAATCGTTTCGAAAAAGCATGGCAACCTAGTTGCTCAAGCAACCCCCCGCCCCAAAACACACGAATCTCGTACTTGGAGAGGGTACACGTTAACGAGCTATTATAATTGAATTTATTTTGTTTCCAATTCGTGCACAAACTGTTTCCAGATAGATGCCTTTGGGGGCCCTCTGCCCTGTCGGGCGCTGGCAGGGCGCGATGCTGCGCCGCGGCTACGCTGCGCCAAGACTGCCGCCCACCGGGCGCCCCTGTGGCGCAGCCGTTGACAGCGGCGACCACGCCGACGCGGCCTCCTGCCGATTGCCGGCCTTCGCGGACGGAGGTCAGTACTTCGACGGTGTCTTCGCCCGTGCAGACCTGGTCGGCGGCTCGTTGCCGGTGGGTGTCCATCGAACCGGATCGGCCCACGAACGAGTAGCATGTCGCCGATCGAAGGATGCCGGTCGGATTCGACCAGGGTGCGCGACCGAACGTGCGCCTGACCGACATGATAGACGCTGCCCAGCCAGGCGCGCTGCGGGATCTCGTTCAGAATTCGCTAAGACCGGTTGCCGGGGGTAGGATTTGAACCTACGGCCTTCAGGTTATGAGGGCTACCCTAGCGCCCAGAATACCTTTTTGATTTCAGACGGTTAGGCGAAATTCGGGTGCCAAACGTCGGCAGCGTGTCGCACGGAGCAGACGCAAGGTATTGAGAAGGAACGGGAATCCGATTTTCGGAGTATTCATTGCCGCTCAGGAGGCCACGGGCCCGGCGCACAGGGGCGCTCGAACCACGCCCGGTCGCGCAACGCCTCGTTGTCGACGTTTCGCCATGCACACGGCGGAACGAACGGCGGACGCCCATCATCAAGCAACAGGCCGGGCCCGACCCAGCCCGTGAAGTATCCGTTGCAGCTGCCGCCGGGTTTGTCGAGGCCGCTGATGTCCATCGCATCAGAGTAGTCCACCGGCACCCTGCTGTCGGTCTCGGCGTCATAGAGGCCCGTGAATTCGCGGTTTTTTGAGTGAACGAAAACATAGCGGTCGTTGAAGCAGACGAACTCGACATCGCGTGCCAGCCGGGTCCGGCCGTTCGTCGCGAACAGATCCCAGCGACCGTAGCGGTTCCAGTCGAACTCTCGGCCCAACTGCATCCCACTCGGCAGGGTCACGGACTCGTGGAAGCTTATCGCCCACAGAGACCCTGCGACCAACGCCCAGAGTAGGAACAACCCGGTCAGACCGAACAGAACGTATCTGGCGAGCGTGCCTGCAAAAGATCGCCGCCTCAACGTCATCGCGCATCGACCGCGCCATACTGGCTGGCACCGGCGTCCTTGATGACCGCGGCAGAGAATCGCGCGGTCCAGTCGCCGGTGATAGGATACGGCGTACCGCCTGCCTCGATACCGATATCAAGCGGGTCCTCGAAGCTGTCACGGAACTCGGAGCTGGTTTCCCCAGTGATCCGAAGCGTCGCGCCACGGTCGTCGACGCGACCGACGAAGATGCCACGTACCTCGCCATAACCGTGCGAGAAGGCGACATCACCGAAATCATATGCATCGCCGAAGTCGTAGGTGAGCCACCCCTCGCCCGACTCGCGCGCTTTGTGCGCGATCTGGTCCGCGAGGCGGCGGAACGCGCCCTCGGCCCCATCGCCATAGGCGTATTGCTCGGCAATCTCTCGCAGGTGTCCGATCTCCAGCAGGGTCACCGCGCGCCCGCCGCCATTATAGTAGTGGCGAACGAAATCGCTGTTGGTCCAGCGATCATAGCTCGACGCAAGGCTCGTGGTGAACTCGTGAAATCCGAACTCGGTCTGCAGAACATCGGCTCCGTCCCGTGTCGCATCCGTGTTGCACGGAGGAATCGGGGCTGGTCGTAAGCCTTTGGAATCTTAGGGGAGCGTTCGGGACGGGCTTGGAACACGACGCGACACGCAAAAGCCGCCCAGAGGGCGGCCTAAGTGTTTGATATCTTGCATGATATTTTGGTTGCGGGGGTAGGATTTGAACCTACGACCTTCAGGTTATGAGCCTGACGAGCTACCGGGCTGCTCCACCCCGCGACAGTGCGACGTAGATATGACAAGCCGCGGGGGACTTCAACAGCCCATAGGACTTTTTATGACCGTTTTGAAAGGGTGTACGCACGCGGGGTCGGGAGCGTTCGGCTTGCAGGAACATGACGTAGTTTGAGGGGGCGAGCCGCGGCGCGCGCGGGGCGCTCTAGTGGCCATCTTCACCCCAAGGCGTCGCCCTATCCGCAAGTCTGCGTCGAAGCCTGTCGAAGGCGAAAGAATCGCATCGCGTCCGGCTGGGCGCCCGTTCCTGCGCAGGCGGTTCACAGGCGGTGGTCGGGATGCCCTGATCCATCTGCCCGGGCAGGGCCGCCGTTTGGCAGGGTTGCGTCTCATGCCGGTCCGGTGGCAGGCCAGAAACACAAAGGGCTCAGCCGGCCTCGGCTAAGCCCTTGGTTTCAGTGGTGAGCCGTGCAGGATTCGAACCTGCGACCCACTGATTAAAAGTCAGTTGCTCTACCAACTGAGCTAACGGCCCACTTGAGGGTTGCTAGTTAGAAAAAGCCGCTCACACGGTCAAGGGCAAAACATCGGAAACTTGACGAGGCTGCTGGATTCGCGTTTGCGGCCGCTGTATAGCACCTGCCATGCGCAAAATGGCCGGCTCCGACGGCCTGGCCTTCATGAAGATGCATGGGCTGGGCAACGACTTTGTGGTGATCGACCGGCGGGGCGGCGGGGGACCGCTTGCCGCGGGTCTTGTTGCGGCCGTTGCCGACCGGCACCGGGGCGTGGGGTTCGACCAACTGGCGGTAATCGAACCGGCCGAGGGCGCCGACGCGCGGCTGACCTTCTACAATGCCGACGGGTCGGCCTCGGCCGCCTGCGGCAACGCCACGCGCTGCATCGCCCGGCACCTGATGGACGAGACCGGGCAAGTGGCGCTGACGCTCGTCACCGAAAGGGGGACCCTGCGCGCCGAGGATGCCGGCGGCGGCCTGACCTCGGTCAACATGGGGGCGCCGATTGTCGACTGGGCGGGCGTCCCGCTGGCCGAGACGGTGGACACATTGCACCTGCCCATCGAGGGCGATCCGGTGGCCACCGGGATGGGCAACCCGCATTGCACCTTTTTCGTCGCGGATGCCGAGGCGGTCGACCTGGGCCGGTTCGGCCCGGCGCACGAGCATCACGCGCTTTTCCCCGAACGCACCAATGTGCAGGTCGCCCATGTCATCGGCCCCGACCGGTTGAGGATGCGGGTGTGGGAGCGGGGCACCGGCATCACGCTGGCCTCGGGCTCGTCCTCCTGCGCGGTGGCCGTGGCCGCGGCGCGGCGCGGGCTGACCGGGCGCCGGGTGCGCATCGTGCTGGACGGCGGCGAGATCGACATCGACTGGCGCGGCGACGGGGTGTGGATGACCGGGCCGACCGCCCATGTCTTCGACGGCGTTTTCACCCCGGCCTTTTTGGAGGGCACGTGATGGACCGGCCCGCGCCCCGCTTTACCACGCTCGGCTGCCGGCTGAACGCCTACGAGACCGAGGCGATGAAAGAACTCGCACGCACGGCCGGGGTCGAGAACGTTCAGGTCGTCAACACCTGCGCCGTGACCGCCGAGGCGGTGCGCAAGGCGCGCCAGGAGGTGCGGCGGCTGCGGCGCGAGAACCCGACCGCCAGGATCGTCGTCACCGGCTGCGCGGCCCAGACCGACCCCGGACGCTTTGCCGAGATGGAAGAGGTCGACCTGGTGATCGGCAATACCGAGAAGATGCGCGCCGAGACGTGGGCGGGGTTGGCGGGGGGCCCCGACTTCGTCGGCGAGACGGAAAAGGTGCAAGTCGACGACATCATGTCGGTGACCGAGACCGCCGGCCACCTGATCGACGGGTTCGGCACGCGCAGCCGCGCCTATGTGCAGATCCAGAACGGCTGCGATCATCGCTGCACCTTTTGCATCATCCCGTTCGGGCGGGGCAATTCGCGCTCGGTCCCCGCCGGCGTGGTGGTCGAGCAGATCGGCCGGCTGGTCGGGCGGGGGTATAACGAGGTGGTGCTGACGGGGGTCGATCTCACGAGCTGGGGCGCCGACCTGCCGGGGGCGCCGCGGCTGGGCGATCTGGTCCGGCGCATCCTGAGACTGGTGCCTGCGCTGCCGCGGCTGCGGCTGTCCTCGATCGATTCGATCGAGGCAGATGACGCGCTGATGCACGCCATCGCCGAGGAAGAGCGGCTGATGCCGCATCTGCACCTGTCGCTGCAGGCCGGCGACGACCTGATCCTCAAGCGCATGAAGCGGCGGCATTCACGCGCCGATGCCGTCGCCTTTTGCCACGAGGTCCGAAGGCTGCGCCCCGACATCACCTTCGGCGCCGACATCATCGCCGGCTTCCCGACCGAAACCGAGGCGATGTTCGAGAACTCGCTGCGGTTGGTCGAGGACTGCGGCCTTACCTGGCTGCACGTTTTTCCCTACTCGGCCCGGCCGGGCACGCCGGCGGCACGGATGCCCAAGGTGGACGGCAACGCGATCAAGGATCGCGCGGCGCGGCTGCGGGCGGCGGGCACGGCGCGGGTGCAACGCCATCTGGCCGACCAGGTGGGCCGCACCCATCGCGTGCTGATGGAAAGCCCCCGCATGGGCCGGACCGAGCAGTTCACCGAGGTCGACTTTGCCACCGACCGCCCGGTTGGCGGGATCGTGACCGCGACCATGGCGGGGCACGGCGAGGGCCGGCTGAAGGCGGGCTGAGCGATGCATCCCAACCGCGCCTTTCGCAGCGAACCCCACGACAGGAACGTGGCCTTCGCCCGGGCGCGCGGTTTTGGCGTTCTGACGGTGAACGGGGCCGACGGCCCGCTTGCCAGCCATGTGCCGTTTCTCTTGTCCGAGGATGGCACGCTTCTGGAAACCCATCTGGTGCGTTCCACGCCGCTGGCCCGGTCCCTGCCCGCGCCCGCGCTGATGGCGGTTGCGGGGCCCGATGGGTATATCTCGCCCGATTGGTACGGCGTGCCCGACCAGGTGCCGACATGGAATTACGTCGCCGTGCATCTGCGCGGCACGCTGGAGGCCGCGCCGCCCGATACGCTGCGCGACCTGCTCGACCGGCAATCGGCGCTGTTCGAGGCAGGGCTCGCGCCCAAGCCGCCCTGGACCACCGCCAAGATGCCCGAGGCGGCGATGGAGCGGCTGATGCGCGCGATCGTGCCCTGCCGGATGCGGGTCGCGGATGTCGACGGCACCTGGAAACTGAGCCAGAACAAGCCCCCCGCCGCCCGGCTGGGCGCGGCTGCGGGGCTGGACCTTGCCGGGCCGGAGGCACGGATGCTTGCCGACCTGATGCGGGCCCTGTCCGACACGTGAATGGACAGACCCGCCGGCATTGCCTATTCTTAAGTCAACCGATCAAGGAGTGATCCCATGCCTTTGCCCATCGCCCCGATTGCCGGTGTGGCCCTGCGTGTCGGCGTCCGCTACGGCGCCATCGCGCTGGCAACCTATGCGATCAGCCGCAGCATGGAGCCCGCACCGCGCGACCAGCGCGCCGAAGACGCGATGGACGATGTGCATGAGGGTATGCAATTCCGCCGCGACGACGAGCAGATGAACGGCACTGCACGCCTGAAGCGGACCATCCGCGTCGGCCATAACGGCCCCGGCGTCGAGATCGACGCGAGCGCCCTGGGCCGGCTGCGTATCCGCCGCGTGTGATGCAGCTTTTCGACAATCCGGCCTCGCCCTTCTGCCGAAAGGTCAAGGTCGTCCTGCGCGAAACCGGCCAAGAGGCCGATGTCGAGCCGATACCCGTCGCTGGCCATCCGACCGAATGCTCGGCAATGCCGTTGGCGCACAACCCTTTGGGCAAGATCCCGTCGCTGATCCGCCCCGACGGACCCGCGCTTTATGACAGCCGGGTCATCTGCCGCTTTCTCGACGACCGGGCCGGCGGGCGGCTTTACCCGTCCGCCCCGCGCCTGTGGGAGGCGCTGACGCTGGAGGCGACCGCCGACGGCATGATGGATGCCGCGGTGCTGATGATCTACGAGACCCGCTCGCGCCCCGAATCGAAACGCTCCCCCGATTGGGTCGAGGCCCAGTGGGACAAGATTTCCCGCAGCCTCGCAACGCTGGACGGGCGCTGGATGGCCTATCTGGCGGGTCCCGTCGATATCGGCCAGATCGCGCTGGGCTGTGCGCTGGGCTATCTCGACTTTCGCCATGGCACGCGGGACTGGCGCACCGGGCATGACCGGCTGGCCTCTTGGTACGCCGATTTCGTGCAGCGCCCGTCGATGGTGGCGACGACCCCGGCCTGAGCGTCAGAATCGGTAGCTGATGCCGATATTCAGAGCGTTGGTGACGATGTTGGCGTCCATCGACCCGCCGTTGTCTAGGTCGATATCGTTCTGGCTGTAGCTGCCCTTGTATTCACCGAAAATCGCCCATTCTTCATTCAACTCGTAGCTGAGCCCGGCAATCCAGACCACCGCGGCGCCGGTCAGCTGGTATTCGAAGGTCTTGCCACCCGCGGTCATCACGTCGGCATGGGGAATCGCCACGCCGAGACCGCCCCCCACATAGGGCGTCCAGCGCCGGTCGGGCTGGGGCCAGCGGTAGAAGGCGTTGAGCGTCACGAGGTTGTGCCCGTCGGTCAACTCGAGCCGGTCGAACCCGTTATCGGCCAGCGTATCGTCGCTGGCATAGACCTTGGCGTGGTTGAATTCGAGCCCGAGGCCGAAACGCTCGGTCCGCCACCAGGTGGCGCGGATGCCGTAGTAGGGCGGAATGTCGAACGATTTGCCCTTCCATTCGGCGTTGAAATCGAAATCGCCCACTCCGCCGGGATCGCTGCCCGACACGTCACTGTGCGGCGCGGTCTGGTAGCCGGTATAGACGCTGAGCTCGATTTGCGCGGCGGCGGGAAGGGCCAGAAGAGGAAGCATCAAAAGGGCGTGAAAAAGACGTGTCATGGATCGATCCAATGCGGTTTTGTTCCACCTCAGGTATTCCCAAATTTCCTGTCCAGATACAATTTTTTGTAGTTGCATCAGAAGGTCACGGGTATACCACTGTCGACCGGGTGCTATATCTGGCTGGCGGGCATCCTGCGCGGGTATGTCCGCTGGACGCAAGTCGTTGCGAGGTCTAGTTAACTCGCGCAAGAGGCCGCGGGAGCACCCCGGCCCGTTTTTTGACGAAGCGACCGTACCGACGGTCATGCAAAGGAGAATTCTCGTGTCGCACGCAGAAGATCACGACAGCTCCCGCCGCGATTTCCTTTACTACGCCACTGCGGGGGCTGGTGCGGTGACGGCTGGGGCGATGGTCTGGCCCCTGGTGGACCAGATGAACCCCTCGGCGGACGTTCAGGCGTTGAGTTCGATCCGGGTGGACGTGGCCTCGGTGGTCGAAGGCCAGCAGCTTACGGTTAAGTTCCTCGGCAAGCCCGTGTTCATCCGCAAGCGCACGCCCGAAGACATCGAGCTGGCGCGCGACTGGGACGTCGACCAACTGCGCGACCCCGACTCGCGCAACCCCAACAAGCCCGGCCCCGCGACCGATGCCAACCGGACGCTGGACGACGCGGGTACATGGCTGGTCATGATCGGCGTCTGCACCCATCTGGGCTGCGTTCCGATCGGCAACCAGTCGGGTGATTTTGGCGGGTGGTTCTGCCCCTGCCATGGTTCGCACTACGATTCGGCAGGTCGCATCCACAAGGGTCCCGCGCCTGAAAACCTCCACATCCCGGTCGCGTCCTTCGTGGACGAGACGACCATCCAACTCGGTTAAGGGAGCACCCGATGTCCGGTATTCCTCACGATCACTACGAGCCGAAGACCGGCTCTGAGAAGTGGCTGCATCGGCGTCTGCCGATCGTCGGCCTGATCTACGACACGATCATGATTCCCACCCCCAAGAACCTCAACTGGATGTGGATCTGGGGGATCGTGCTGTTCTTCGCGCTGATGCTGCAGATCGTCACCGGCATCGTGCTGGCGATGCATTACACGCCGCATGTCGACATGGCCTTTCAGTCGGTCGAACATATCATGCGCAACGTGAACGGCGGGCACTTCCTGCGCTACCTGCACTCGAACGGCGGGTCGCTGTTCTTCGTTGCGGTGTATTTGCATATCTTCCGCGGGCTCTACTACGGCTCTTACAAGACCCCGCGCGAGGTGACCTGGATCATCGGTATCCTGATCTACCTGGCGATGATGGCGACCGCGTTCATGGGCTACGTGCTGCCCTGGGGGCAGATGTCGTTCTGGGGCGCCACGGTCATCACCGGCCTGTTCGGTGCGATCCCGTGGGTCGGCGAGCCGATCCAGACCTGGCTGCTGGGCGGGCCCGCCGTGGGCAACGCGACGCTCAACCGGTTCTTCTCGCTGCACTACCTTGTGCCCTTCGTGATCCTCGGGCTCTCGATCGTGCATGTCTGGGCCTTCCACACCACCGGCAACAACAACCCCACCGGGGTCGAGGTGCGCCGCGGGTCGAAGGAAGAGGTCAAGCGCGACACCCTGCCGTTCTGGCCCTACTTCGTCATCAAGGACCTGTTCGCGCTGGGCATCGTGATGATCGTGTTCTTCGCGATCGTGGGCTTCATGCCCAACTACCTGGGCCACCCCGACAACTACATCCCGGCCAACCCGATGGTGACGCCGACCCACATCGTGCCCGAATGGTACTTCCTGCCGTTCTACGCCATCCTGCGCGCCTTCGACGGCGAAGTCTGGGCGGTGATGCTGACCGACTGGCTGACCCTCGGCGTGGTGGATGCCAAGTTCTTCGGCGTGCTGGCGATGTTCGGTTCGATCATCGTGCTGGCTCTGACGCCGTGGCTGGATACCTCGACGGTGCGCTCGGGCCGCTATCGCCCGATGTTCAAATGGGCGTTCTGGGGCCTCGTGGTCGACTTCTTCGTGCTGATGTGGGCGGGGGCGATGCCGGCAGAAGGCATCTACACCACCGTCGCGCTGATCGGGTCGGCCTACTGGTTCGCCTACTTCCTGCTGATCCTGCCGGCGCTCGGCGCGCTTGAAAAACCGCTGCCGCAGCCCGAAACGATCGAGGAAGATTTCAACGCGCATTACGGCGGCAAGCCGAAAGCCGGTTCGGCGCAGACGAGCCCGGCCGAGTGAGAGAAGGAACGAGACAGATGTTCAAGAAACTCACCATCGCCGCCGCCGCGGCCCTGACCCTCAGCTTTGGCGCTGGCAGCGCCATGGCCGCGGAAGGCGGGCACGTGACCGACTACCAGTTCCCGTTCGAAGGACCGTTCGGCAAGTACGACCAGGCCCAGCTTCAGCGCGGCCTGCAGGTCTACACCGAGATCTGCTCGGTCTGCCACGGGCTGGAACTGGTGCCCTTCCGCACGCTCGCCGATCCCGGCGGGCCCAGCCTGAGCGACGCGGCGATGCGCGAATACACCGCCCAGTTCGAGATCTACGATCCCGAGCTGGAGGATTATCGCCCCGCCAAGCCGGTCGACCATTTCCCGGCCGGCACCTATCCCGGGGCGCCCGACCTCAGCGTGATCGCCAAGGCGCGCGCGGGCTTCCACGGGCCGTCGGGCCTGGGTCTGAACCAGTTCTTCCGCGGCATCGGCGGGCCGGAATACATCGCGTCCTACCTGACCGGCTTCTCCGAAGAGACCAAGGAAGAAGCGGGCACCATCTACTACGCGAACGACGTCTTTCCCGGCGGCTGGAGCGCGATGCCGCCGCAGTTTTACGGCGATGACGTGGTCTATGCCGACGGCACCGAGGCAACCCCGGTGCAGCAGGCCAAGGACGTTTCGGCCTTCCTGATGTGGACGGCCGAGCCCAAGATGATGGCGCGCAAGCAGGCCGGTTTCGTCTCGGTGATCTTCCTCACCGTGCTGACCGTGCTGCTGTACCTGACCAACAAGCGGCTCTGGGCGCCTTACAAGAAGAAGAAAGAAATCTGATCGGGGCCCCTTGCGCCCAGACCAGTGAAACGCGCCCTACGGGGCGCGTTTTTCGTTTGTCAGCCCAGGTAGGCGCGCAGGGCTGGCGGCGGGTCGGCAAAGATCGCTTCGGTGGGGCGCGGCGCCTCGGCCCGGCCGTCGGCCACCAGCACCGCCTGGTCGGCCACGGCGCGGGCATCGGCGGGATCGTGCGTGACCATCAGCACCGTCGCCCGCGTCTCGCCCGCAAGCTCGGCCACGAGGGTCAGCATCTCGCGTTTCAGCGCCGGGCCCAGCGCCGCGAACGGCTCGTCCAGCAGCACGAGCGGACGGCCGCGCAGCAGCATCCGCGCCAACGCCACGCGGCTGCGCTGCCCGCCCGACAGCGCGGCGGGCTTGCGCGTCTCGAACCCCGCCAGCCCGACCCGGTCCAGCGCCGCCGCGACGGCCGCGCGGTCGTCGGCGCCGAGGCGCAGGTCGGGGCGCAGCCCCAGCCCGACGTTCTGCTCCACGCTGAGATGGGGGAAGAGATTGTTGTCCTGAAACAGCATCGAGACGGGCCGCGCGCCGGGCGCCAG
Source organism: Rhodovulum iodosum (assembly GCF_041020385.1). Lineage (NCBI taxonomy): Bacteria > Pseudomonadati > Pseudomonadota > Alphaproteobacteria > Rhodobacterales > Paracoccaceae > Rhodovulum > Rhodovulum iodosum. Next base: position 1,190,666 of record NZ_JBEHHI010000001.1, read on the forward strand.
CGGCCCCAGATCCTGCCCGCGCCACAGGACGCGGCCCCGCGCGGGCGGCAAGAACCCTGCAATCGCATCCAGAAGCGTCGACTTGCCCGCCCCTGACGGGCCCAGCAACGCCACGATATGCCCCTCTTCGACACCGAAATCGGCGATCAGGCGAAACCGGCCCTGTTGAAGCATCAGGCCCTCAAGCCGCAGCATGGGCGCGCCCTCCCCTGTCGAACACCCAGAACAGGGCAAGGCTGAGGATCAGCAGCAAGAGCGCCGCGCCGGCGGCGTCCTCCATTCGGTAGGCGGCCATCAGCCGGTAAAGCTGCAGCGGCAGCGTGGCCTGGCTGGGGTCGGCGAAAAGCGCGATGACGCCGAGATCGCCCATCGACAGCGCCGCCGACAGCCCAAGGGCAAATCCGGCGGGCCGGCGCAGCCGGGGCAGCAGAACCAGCCGCAGCCGCGACCGGCCGGCCACGCCCAGGCTGTCGGCCAGCCGGCCGAACCCCGCCTCGGCCTCGGCCACCGCCGGGACGAGGGCACGAAGCGCAAAGGGCAGGCTCATCGCGGCATTGACCAGCGCGGTGACGGGCAGGGCCAGCGCCACCGGGTCGGCCACCGGGAACAGCAGGATGAAAAGACCCGTGCCGATGACCAGCGGCGAGGTTGCGATGGAAAGGGTGCCCGCCGCCTGCAACGCCGCGCCCCCAGCGCCGCCCAGCCGCACCGCGGCCAGCGCCAGCGGCAGGGCCAGCGCCAGCGTCAGCGCGGCCGAGCCCAGCGCCACCAGCACCGAGCGCGCCGCCGCGGCAAAGACGCTGGCCGGCAGCCCGGCCATCCCCGGCAGGCCCTTGGCCACCACCATGCCGAGCGGCAGGATCAGAAAGAGCGCGGCGAAGGCCAGCCAGGCGGCGTCGGTCAGCCGCAGCGCACGGCCGGTCGCGTCCCACCGCGCGACCGGACGGTCGAGTCCGGCGCCCATCCCCGTGGGCAGCGCCACGGCAAAGGCCAGCACCGCCGCCGCCGCGCACAGCGCGAACTGCACCAGCGCCAGCAGCGCCGCGCGGCCAAGGTCGAATTCGAAGCGGAAGGCCTGGTAGATCGCCAGCTCGACCGTGGTGGCGCGGGGGCCGCCGCCCAGCGTCAGCGCCACGGCAAAGCTGGTCATGCAGATCAGGAAGATCACCAAAAAGGCGCCCGGCAGGGTGGCGCGCAGCATCGGACGTTCCAGAACGCGGGCGACGTCGGACGGCGCAAAGCCCAGCGAGGCGGCCAGCCGGAACCGTTCGGACGGGATTGCCAGCCAGCCCTGCAGCACCAGCCGCGTGGCGAGCGGCAGGTTGAAGAACACATGCGCCAGCACCACGCCGGTCAGCCCGTAAATGTCGATGGGTCCGAGGCCCAGCAGCCCCAGCGCGTCGGAGATCAGCCCGCTGCGCCCGTAGACGGCCAGCAGGCCCAGCACCGCCACGATCACCGGCAAGATGAACGGCGCACCCAACAGCGTGATCAGAACGCCCCGGCCGGCAAAGTTCCGGCGCGCCAGCGCGCGCGCCACCGGCACCGCCAGCAGGCACGACAGTGCCGCCGACAAGAACGCCTGCCACAGGGTAAAGCGCACCGCGGCCCAGTCGGCCGGCCCCAGCCCGGCGCCGGCCTCGGCACGCCAGGCCACGGCGCCCAACGGCACAAGCGCCAGTGCCAGAACCAGAGCCGCCGCCGCGGCGCCGGCCGCGACCGCGGGCCCTAGCGGGCGAGCGCGGCGCGCCATGTCTCAAGCGCCGCGTCGCGCACCTTGGCCGCCTCGCCCGCGGCGTAGATCAACGCCTCATCGGGCGAGATCAGCGTTTCGAAACCCTGCGGAAGCCCGCCCTCGGGGGTGACGGCCGGGTACATCCAGTTGGTCGTCGGAATGACCGACTGGAACGCGTCCGTCAGCATGAAGTCGAGAAACCGTTCGGCGAGTTCCGGCTGGTCGGACGACGCGATGCGGCCGGCTACCTCGATCTGCATGTAATGCCCCTCGGCGAAGGGCGCCGCGGCCTTTGTGTCGTCGCCCTCCGCGATCAGGTGATAGGCGGGCGAGGTGGTGTAGCTGAGCACCATGTCGGCCTCGCCCTCGACAAACAGCCCGTAGGCCTCGGACCAGCCCTTGGTCACGGTCAGCACATGCGGCGCGAGCCCCTGCCAGATCTCGCCGGCGCGTTCGCCATAGGCCGCCTGCACCCACAGCAGCAGGCCCAGCCCCGGAGTGGAAGAGCGCGGGTCCTGGATGATGATCTTGAGATCCTCGGGCGCGGCGATCAGCTCTTGGAAGCTGCCGGGCGGGGTGGCCAGTTTCGTCTTGTCGTAGACGAAGGCGAAATAACCCCAGTCATAGGGCAGGAACATGTCGTCGTCCCAGCCCACGGGCAGGTCCAGCTTGACATCGTCGCGCCCGTGCCGTGCGAAGAGGCCGGTGTCGGCCGCCCGCGCGGTCAGGTTGGTATCGAGCCCCATCACGATATCGGCCTCGGTGCGCGCCCCCTCGAGCTGGAGCCGCGCCAACAGCGCCGCGCCGTCGCCCATCGCCAGAAAGCGCAGGTCGCAGCCGCAAACATCTTCGAACGCCGCCTCGACCTGCGGGCCCGGCCCCCATTCGGTGACGAAGCTGTCATAGGTATAGACGGTCAGCACCGGCGTCTGGGCCGGCGCGGGGCCGGCGGCCAGCGCCGCCGCGGCGATCATCGGAAATCTCATGTCGTCCTCCCTGTTTCAGCGGCCGAACGCGGCCAGCCATTCGGCCAGCGCGACCTCGCGCAGCGTCGCGGCCTCGGTCTCATCGAAGAAAATCGCGCGGTCGGGCACGCCCAGCCTTTCAAAGCCCTCGGGCAGCCCGTCTTCGGGCATCACCGCCGGGTAGGCCCAGTTCGCCGTCGGGATCATCGCCTGGAACGCGTCCGACAGGATAAAGCCGATGAAGGCGTCGGCCAGTTCGGGCTGGTCGGTTCGGGCGATTTTCGCGGCCAGTTCGGCCATGAAATAGTGCCCCTCGGGGAAGATCGCGGCGGCCTTGGTGTCGTCGCCCTCGGCGATCAGGTGGTAGGCGGGCGAGGTGGTGTAGCTGAGCACCATGTCGGCCTCGCCGCTGGTGAACATGCCGTAGGATTCCGACCAGCCCTTGGTCACGGTCAGCACCTTGGGCGCCAGCTTTTCCCACGCGGCCCCGGCCTCGTCGCCATAGACGGCCTTGACCCACAAGAGCAGCGCAAGTCCCGAGATCGAGGTGCGCGGGTCCTGGATCACCAGGGCCAACTCGTCGGGCGCGTCGAGCAGCGCGTCGAAACTCGCGGGCGGCTCGGCGAGCCGGGTCTTGTCGTAGACGAAGGCCGTGTAGCCGTAGTTGAAAGGCAGAAAGATGTCGTCGGTCCATTCGATCGGCAGGGTCAGGGCGTTGTTGTCCTGCCCGTGCGGTGCGAACAGACCCGAGGCACGGGCCTTGAGCGTAATATCGGTGTTCAGCCCGATGGCGACATCGGCCTCGGTCCGGGCGCCTTCCAGCAGCAGCCGCGGCAGCAGATCGCCGATGCGGTAGACAAGGTCGCAGCCGCCGCAGCGCGCCTCGAACATCTCTTCGATCTTGGGGCCAGGGCCCCATTCCGATGCGAAATAGTCGGGCGCATAGACCGTCAGCACGGGGGTGTCCGCCGCTGCCATGCTGGCAGTGAGGGCTCCCGCGGCGAGGATCAGGGTCTTCATGGGCATCCTCCGTACACGGGGCGGCCGGGATAGGGGTGGAGAATGTCCAGTCACCTTCCCTCCGCCGGTTCTAACCGGTTCAGGTTCAACGGGTCCGCATGGATGCGTCTCAGCCCTGTCGAGGGCGCCCCGAGGTACGGCGCACGCTAACGCGGCGGGCCCGGCGCCGCAAGGGAAAGCACTTGAGAGGGCGCGCGCCGGCCGCTATTCCCCGAAGGACACAGGAGCACGCCCCATGAGCCTCAACAGTTTCGGCCACCTTTTCCGCGTCACGACCTGGGGCGAAAGCCACGGGCCGGCGCTGGGGGCCACGGTCGACGGCTGCCCGCCGGGGGTGGCAATCGACGAGGGCATGCTGCAGCACTGGCTCGACCGGCGAAAGCCGGGGCAGAGCAAGTTCACAACCCAGCGGCGCGAGGCGGACGCGGTGGAAATTCTCTCGGGCGTGTTCGAGGGGCAGACGACCGGCACGCCGGTCCAGTTGATGATCCGCAACACCGACCAGCGGTCGAAGGATTACGGCGATATCGCCGAGAAATTCCGCCCCGGCCATGCCGACATCACCTATTGGCAGAAATACGGCATCCGCGACTATCGCGGCGGCGGCCGGTCCTCGGCGCGGGAAACCGCCGCGCGCGTGGCCGCGGGGGGCATCGCCCGCGCCGCGCTGGCCACGCTGGCACCGGGGCTGCGCATCACCGGCTACATGGTGCAGATGGGCGCGCAGGGGATCGACCGCGCCCGTTTCGACTGGGACGAGATCGGGAACAACCCGTTTTGGGCCCCCGATGCGCAGGCCGCGGCGCACTGGGCCACCGATCTCGACGAATTGCGCAAATCGGGCAACTCGGTCGGCGCGGTGGTCGAAGTCACGGCGCGCGGGGTGCCCGCGGGCCTTGGCGCGCCGGTTTATGGCAAGCTCGACACCGACCTCGCGGCGGCGATGATGAGCATCAATGCGGTCAAGGGCGTCGAGATCGGCGAGGGCATGGCCGCCGCCACGCTGACCGGCGTCGAGAATGCAGACGAGATCTTCATGGGCAATGACGGGCAGCCGGTCTATTCCTCGAACCACGCGGGCGGCATCCTGGGCGGGATTTCCACCGGGCAGGACGTGGTGGTGCGCTTTGCGGTCAAGCCGACCTCCTCGATCCTGACGCCGCGGCGGACGATCACCCGGTCCGGCGAGACGAGCGAGATCGTCACCAAGGGCCGGCACGACCCCTGCGTGGGCATCCGCGCGGTGCCCGTGGGCGAGGCGATGATGGCCTGCGTGCTGCTCGACCACATTCTGCTGCATCGCGGGCAGGTGGGCGAGAACCGCGGCAAGATCGGCTAGGGCGGCGGCCGACGGTCGCGCCAACTCGACCTGGCGCACCGCGCTTGATAGGTCTTGGTCCACAGACCCGCGCCCCGACAGACAAGGCCCGCCGGTGAAGCTGATCGAACGCAACATGACCGTCCGCCGGTACGACCGGGCCACGCTGCTCGACTGCATCCGCACGGGCGAGGATGCGGTGCGGTATGTCTTCAAGTCGGGCCTTGCGGCGCAGGATCTCGTCGGCAAACCGGGGCTGTTGCTCGAGGACGTGCGCAGCATCGGCGGGGGCCTGTCGGTGCTCGCCCGGGTTTCGGGCACGGGCGACGCCGTTCCACTGCCCCTGGCCGGCTGCGCCGAGACCACCGTCGCGGCCCCCGCCGAAACCGCGCCCTTCGCCGGCCGGGCCACGCTTTTCGCGGTGCGCAACGGCGAGAGCGCCGAGACGGTGGTCGACTGGCTGCGCTACCATGCACGCAGCCATGGCGCCGAGGCCGCACTGATCGTCGACCGGGCCGCGCCCGGCGCCGACACTGCGCTTGCCCAAGCGCTGGCCAAGGCCGAGGTGCCTGGCATCGCGCTGGCGATGCTGGTCACCTGCGACGTGCCCCTTGGCCAGGCCGACAGCGCCCCCGAGGCGCACCCGATCAACGCCCCCGACGCCCCCGGCAAGGACCGGATGGAGGTACCGGCCCCCGACCCCTGGACCGCGCCGCTGGGCGAGACGGTGATCTATGAATGGATGCGCCACCGCTTTCTGGCCCGCGCCCGCGCGGTGGCCAATATCGATGTCCACGACCTTGTCCTGCCCATCGACGGCGGCACCGTCTTTGAGCGGGCCGAGGCCGCAGCCGGGGGGCTGGTCCAGCTTGTCGGCCAGCGCGTCTACCCGTGGCAGATCCGCAAGGGGGCCGAGGCGCGGTTCGGCGACCATATCTGCCGCCAGTTCGACGCGACGGGCGGCAACGGGCGGTGGTGCGTCGCGCCCGCACGGGCGGGCCCGGCAACGGTCTGGCGGCTGGTGCGTGTGGTGGGCGCGGCGCCGGCGCCAGAGGCGGTGCCCTTCATCCGCTGCATGGCGCTGCGCCACGGCGAGGACAAGGTCGCGCGCCTGGTGCCCAAGACCAGCCTCGTCGAGGACGCGCGCCTGGTCGCGCTGGCCGAAGAGCGGTTCGGCCACAAGCCGCGCCGGGTGCCCGCGCAGACGCTGAAACCGGAGGCCGCGCAAGAGCGCACCGCCATCGTCACCACGATGAAGAACGAGGGGCCCTTCATCCTTGAATGGCTGGCCTATCATCGCGCCATCGGGGTGGACGATTTCCTGATCTACACCAACGACTGCACTGACGGCACCGACACCCTGTTGGACCTGTTGCAGCAAAAGGGGCTGGTACAGCACCGCGACAACCCGTTCCGCGACACCGGGCTGAAGCCCCAGCACGCCGCGCTGCAGGCCGCGGAGGGCGAGCCGATGATCCAGAAGGCCGCATGGCTGGTCTGCATGGACGTGGACGAGTTCATCAACATCCATGTGGGCGAGGGGCGGCTTGGCGATCTGCACGCGGCGGTGCCCGACGCCAACCTCATCTCGATGACCTGGCGGCTTTACGGCAATTCCGACATCCACGAATTCCGCGACGGCTTTGTCACCGAGGCGTTCACCCGCTGCGCGCCCGAGATGGCGCGCAAGCCGCACCAGGCGTGGGGCTTCAAGACGCTGCACCGCAATATCGGGCTGTTCAAGAAGATGGGGGTGCACCGACCCAAGGGGCTGCGGCCGCAACTGGTGGACGAGGTCAACTGGGTCAACGGCTCGGGCCGGCCGCTGCCGGAGACGATGTACCGCAACGCCTGGCGCTCGACGGTTGGCAGCGTGGGCTACGACCTGGTGACGCTCAACCATTACGCCGTGCGCTCGGCAGAAAGCTTTCTGGTCAAACGCGACCGGGGGCGGGTGAACCATGTCGACCGCGACCAGGGCCTCGCCTACTGGTTTCGGATGAACAACAACGCCGAGGAAGACGCCTCGATCCACGCCCGGCTGCCGCTGCTCAGGGCCGAGTACGACCGGCTGATGGCCGACCCCGAGATCGCCGCGGCGCACCACGCCTGCGTCGCCGCCCACCGCGCCAAGATCGACGCGCTGAAGGCCGCGCCCAACTACGCCGCCTTCTACCAGGAACTTACCGGGCCGCGGATGGAACGGCTGTCGCGCCTGCACGGCCATTTCGGCGCGGGCGTGTTCCTGGCCGGGCCCGAGGTGGTGCCCGACGAGGTATGGCAGCACGAGTTGGCGCCCGATTTCTTCTTCACCGTCGACAAGGGCCACGCCGCGCATTAGCAGCGGCGCAACACTGGCGCCGCATTTGCCGCTGCGCCTTGTTCCCGGCCGGGGGCCGATCTACATGCCTCCCATGATGCGCTGGATCCCCTTCGTCAAAAAGCCGCCCCTGGTGGCGGTGGTACGCCTGTCGGGCGCCATTGCCGCGGGCTCACGGCTGGGCAGCGGGCTGAACGACCAGGCAATGGCACCGGTACTCGACCGCGCGTTTCGCCGGGGCAAGCCCGACGCGGTGGCGCTGGTCATCAACTCGCCCGGCGGCTCGCCCTCGCAATCCTCGCTGATCGCGGGGCGCATCCGCCGCCTGGCCGAAGAGCATGAGCGCCCGGTTTACGCCTTCGTCGAGGACCTGGCCGCCTCGGGCGGGTACTACATAGCGTCCGCCGCCGACGAGATCTGGCTCGACGACAACTCGATCATCGGGTCCATCGGGGTGATTTCGGCGGGCTTCGGTTTTCCCGACTTCATCGCCCGCTACGGGATCGAGCGCCGGGTGCATACCGCGGGCAAATCGAAAAGCCTTCTGGACCCGTTCCAGCCGGAAAAGGACGAGGACGTGGCCCGCCTGACGCAGCTGCAGGAGCAGGTGCACGCCACCTTCATCGAGCATGTCAAAACCCGGCGTGGCGCCAAGCTGGACTCCGAGACCGAGCTTTTCACCGGCGATGTCTGGGTCGGCAGCGAGGCGGTCAAACTGGGGCTGGCCGACGGGGTCGCGCATCTGGTGCCCAAGATGAAAGAGGTGTTCGGCGACAAGACGCGCTTTGCCGTCCACGGAGCCCGGCGCGGGCTGATCCCGCGGCTGGGCACGCGCGTCGTGGCCGACATCGCCGACGAGGTCGAAAGCCGCGTGCTTTGGGCGCGCTATGGGCTCTGACCGATGATTATCAAGATCGTCACGCTGTTCCTGATCGCCATGGGCGTTATGGCCATGTTCGGCAAGCTGCGCATTCCCGGGCCCGGCGGCCGCAGCCTGCGCCTGGGCAAGCCGCGCAAATGCCCCCATTGCGGGCGCTACCTTCTGGGCAAGGGCGACTGCCCCTGCCGCAAGGGATAAGTCCGCGAGATGGCGCTGGACGTGCTTTACGCCTGCCTCGGGCTCGTCATCCTGCTGCTTGCGGGCGACGCGCTGGTCAAGGGGGCGGTCAATCTCAGCCTGAGGCTGGGCGTTCCGGCGCTGATCGTCAGCCTGACCATCGTGGCCTTCGGCACCTCGGCGCCCGAATTGCTGATCGCGATCAAGGCGGTGATGGACAACGCGCCGGGCATTGCACTGGGCAATGTCGTCGGGTCCAACACGGCCAATGTGCTGTTGGTTCTCGGCATCCCGGCCATCGTCAGCGGGCTACGTACCGATGAATGCGACACGCGGCGGACCTACGTGATGATGATCGCCGCCTCGGTCCTGTTCATAGGGCTCGCCTTCTGGGGCGTGTTCACCTGGTGGCACGGGCTGATCCTGCTGGCGGCGCTGGGCCTTGTGCTGGGCGATGCGTTCTATACCGCCCGCAACCACCGGCGCGACACGCGGGCCCGGCTGGCCGAGGCCGACGATCCGACCGAGATCGAGGGGGCCGACCCGACGATCTCGGGGCCCAAGATCGCGCTGTTCCTTGTGCTGGGGCTGATCGGGCTGCCGCTGGGCGCCGATCTGCTGGTCGACGCCTCGATCAACATCGCCCGCGAGATCGGCGTCAGCGAGACGGTGATCGGCCTGACGCTGGTCGCCATAGGTACCTCTTTGCCCGAACTGGCGACGACGGTGATGGCCGCGATACGCCGTCAGGCCGATGTGGCGCTGGGCAACGTGATCGGCTCGAACATGTTCAACCTGCTGGCCATCGTCGGCATCGCCAGCCTCGTCGGCCCGATCGAGGTGCCGCGCGAGATGCTCGGCTTCGATCTTTGGGTGATGCTGGCCGCGTCGGTTCTGCTGGCACCCTTCGTCTTTGCCGGCTGGTCGATGGGCAAGCGATGGGGCACCGCCTTTGTCGCGCTTTATGCGGCATACATCGTGATGGTGCTGACATGAGCGCCGCGCCGCGAGGACGTGCGCTGGTGACCGGCGCGGGCCGGCGTCTGGGCCGCGCCATGGCGCTGGATCTCGCCCGGCGCGGGTTCGACGTGGCGGTGCATTACGCCAGCTCGGCCGCCGGGGCGGAAGAGACGGTGGCCGAGATCCAATCGCTGGGCCTGCGCGCCGTGGCGCTGGGCGCCGACCTGTTGACCGAGGCCGAGACCGAAACCCTGGTGCCCCGCGCGGCCGAGGCGCTGGGCGGGTCGCTGGCCGTCCTGATCAACAACGCCTCGATTTTCGAGCACGACCGCATTGAAACCGCCACCCGCGAAAGCTGGGACCGGCACATCGAGTCGAACCTGCGCGCGCCGGTCGTGCTGACCCAGCATTTCGCCGCCCAGGTGCCCGAGCCGCTGCCCGACCCGCGGGGCGAGCCCGTGGCCGGGGGGCTGGTGGTCAACATGATCGACCAGCGGGTGCGCAAGCTGACGCCCGAGTTCATGAGCTACACCATCGCCAAGATGGGGCTATGGGCCTTTACCCGCACCGCCGCGCAGGGGCTGGCGCCGCGGGTGCGCGTCAACGCCATCGGCCCCGGCCCGACCCTGCGCGGCGGGCGCCAGAGCGAGGCGCATTTCGCCCGCCAGCGCGCCGCCACGCCGCTGGCCCGCGGCGCCGATGCCGAGGATATCTGCGCCGCCCTGGGATATCTGCTGGAGGCCCGCGCGGTGACCGGACAACTGATCTGCGTCGATGGTGGCCAGCACCTCAACTGGCAAACTCCGGACGTGCAGGGGCTGGAGTGACAGGGCCATCGCGGTCGATTTTGCCGAAACTTGTCCACCAGAAACCAGACCGTCACATTTCCGTTAGATAATTTTTAACGTTTTCAGTGATTTGCGTAGGCGCAAAAAGTTCTTCTTTAAAATCAAAGGTGTATGACCATGCCCAAATATTAGGCAAGACGACGAAATCGCCAGAATTCAAGGATAAATTCCACTGGCCTAATGGTTACACGCAGGGTTATCCACAGAACGCGTGGACAGGTTTTCTCTTGCGATATGCGACCTTATCTGTGCAGCGACACAGATGGAATCGAACCGGCGCGACCGATGAGCGACACGCCCCAGCACGAGACCGACACTCCGCCGCCCGAGCGGCCCCGCGGCCATGCCTGCATCCAGTCGTATCTTGCCACGCTGGACAATTCTCCGGGCGTGTACCGGATGCTCGATGCGCAGGCGCGGGTGCTTTATGTCGGCAAGGCAAAGAGCCTGAAAAAGCGTGTGTCGAGCTACGCCAAGCCCTCGGGCCATTCCCCGCGCATCGCCCGGATGATCTCGGAAACCGCGTCGATGATGTTTCTGACCACGCGCACCGAGACCGAGGCGCTGCTGTTGGAGCAGAACCTGATCAAGCAGCTCAAGCCGCGCTACAACGTGCTGCTGCGCGACGACAAGAGCTTTCCCAACATCCTGATCACTACCGGCCACCCCTTCCCCCAGATCAGAAAGCACCGGGGCGCCAAGGCCGAGAAGGGCGCCTATTTCGGCCCCTTCGCCAGCGCGGGCGCGGTCAACCGGACGCTCAACCAGTTGCAAAAGGTGTTCTTGCTGCGCAACTGCTCGGACTCGATGTTCGATAGCCGCACCCGGCCCTGCCTGCTGTACCAGATCAAGCGGTGCAGCGGCCCGTGCGTGGGCCGGATCGACCGGGCCGAGTATGCCGCCTCGGTGCGCAACGCCGAGCGTTTCCTGCAGGGGCGCAGCACCGGCGTGCAGGAAAGCCTCGCCGCCGAGATGGAGGCCGCCGCCGAACGGCTGGAATTCGAACGCGCCGCGGCGCTGCGCGACCGCATCCGCGCGCTGACCCAGGTCCAGTCCGTGCAGGGCATCAACCCCCGCGGCGTGGCCGAGGCCGACGTGGTGGCACTGCACCTTGAGGGTGGGCAGGCCTGCGTGCAGGTCTTTTTCATCCGCGCCCACCAGAATTGGGGCAACCGAGACTATTACCCCCGCACCGGCGCCGGCGCCGGACCCGAGGAGGTGATGCAAGGCTTTCTCGGCCAGTTCTACGACAACAAGGAGCCGCCCCGGCTGATCCTGCTGTCGCACGACATCGAGGACCGCGACCTGATGGCGCAGGCGCTGTCGGAACGCGCGGGTCGCAAGGTCGCGATCGCCGTACCCCGGCGCGGCGAAAAGCTCGACCTCGTTGCCGGCGCCACCCGCAATGCCAAGGAAAGCCTGGGCCGAAAGCTGGCCGAGAGCGCGGCCCAGGGCAAGCTGCTGGCCGGCCTCGCCGAGGCCTTCGCGCTCGACGCCCCGCCCAGGCGCGTCGAGATCTACGACAACTCGCATATCCAGGGCACCAACGCGGTGGGCGCGATGGTGGTGGCCGGCCCCGAGGGCTTTGTCAAAAGCCAGTACCGCAAGTTCAACATCAAGGGCGACAACCTCACCCCCGGCGACGATTTCGGCATGATGAAAGAGGTGCTGAGCCGCCGCTTTCAGCGCCTGTTGAAAGAAGACCCCGACCGCGAGGGCGAAACCTGGCCCGACCTGTTGCTGATCGACGGCGGCGCCGGGCAAATATCGGCGGTGGCGCAGATCATGGGCGATCTCGGGGTCGAGGACATTCCCGTGGTGGGCGTGGCCAAGGGCATCGACCGCGACGCCGGGAAGGAAGAGTTCCACCGCCCCGGCGCCCGCCCTGTCGCACTCAGGCGCAACGATCCCGTGCTTTATTTCGTCCAGCGCCTGCGCGACGAGGCGCACCGCTTTGCCATTGGCGCCCACCGGCAAAAGCGCGCCAAGGCCGTGGGCGCCACGCCGCTTGACGAGATCCCGGGCGTCGGCGCCACCCGCAAGCGCGCGCTGCTGACCCATTTCGGCTCGGCCAAGGCGGTGGCGCGCGCGGGCCTGGCCGATCTCAAGGCGGTGGACGGTATTTCCGACAGCCTGGCCGAAACCATCCACGGCTTCTTCCATGAGCGCGGCTGACGGGCTATGACGCGCAAATGAGATGGACCCTGCCCAATATCCTGTCGATCCTGCGGCTCGTCGCGGCGCCGCTGTTCCCGCTGATCTTCGTTCTCTGGGACAGGCCCGCGGCCGATGCCGTGGCGCTCGGCGTGTTTGTCGGGGCCTCGGCCACCGACTGGGTCGATGGCTATATCGCCCGAAAATGGAACCTCGCCAGCCGCTTCGGCGCCATGATCGACCCGATCGCCGACAAGGCGATGGTGCTGATCGCGCTGATGGTGGTCGTCGCGGCCTACGGGATGGCCCCGTGGATCACCGCCGCCGCCGGGGTGATCGTGTTCCGCGAGGTCTTCGTCTCGGGGCTGCGCGAATTCCTGGGCGCGGCGGCGGGCCAGCTCAAGGTCACGCGGCTCGCCAAGTGGAAAACCACGGTGCAGATGGTCGCGATAACGGTGCTGCTGGCCCACGGCCTGGTGCCGCACGCCGCGGTGGGAACCCTGGGCACGCTGCTGCTTGTCGCCGCCGCCGGGCTGACCCTGATCACCGGGGCCGATTACTTCGCCAAGGCCTGGCCCCATCTGCGGGAGGACAAACGATGATCGACATCCTCTATTTCGCCTGGGTGCGCGAAAGGATCGGCCTGCCGAAAGAGCGGGTCGAGACCTCGGCGGCCACGGTGGCCGAGCTGGTCGAGGAACTCAAGGCACGCGAAGACCGCTACGCCGCCGCCTTCGCCGATCTCTCGGCGCTGCGCGTCGCCGTCGACCAGGAGCTTGCCGATTTCGACGCGCCGCTCGCCGGCGTGCGCGAGATCGCGTTTTTCCCGCCGATGACCGGGGGCTGAGATGGATATCCGGGTCCAGTCCGCCCGCTTCGATTTCGGCGCCGAGGCCGGGACCTTCGCCGCCGGCCACACCGATGCCGGCGCCGTCGTCACCTTTACCGGCATCGTGCGCCGCGACGGCGGCCTCGCCCGCATGGAGATCGAACACTACCCGGGCATGACCGAGCGCGCGCTGGAAAAGATCGCGGCCGAGGCGATGGCCCGCTTTGCGCTGGCCGATTGCATGATCGTCCACCGCCACGGGCCCATGGAACCGGGCGAGATGATCATGATGGTCGCCACCGCCGCGCGCCACCGTGCCGACGCCTTCGCCGCGGCCGAGTTCCTGATGGATTACCTCAAATCCCGCGCGCCCTTCTGGAAAAAGGAATACGACGCCGACGGCGCCGCCTGGGTAGCGGCCCGGGACGAGGACGAACAGGCGCTCGGCCGCTGGAGCGGGGGCTAGCCCGCCCCTTCTTCTTGGCCCAAATACCCAACCGGGCCGCAGGCCCGCCGCCGCCAGGCGGCCCGAGGCTTTCGAAAAGTCACGGCAAAGTTCTTTTCAGGAAATCCGCGCCAGGACCTGGCCCGCGCGTTATTGGGCGCTGATCCGCTCCACATAGGCGCGCAGTTCCTCGGCCTCCTGGCGCGCCTCTCTCAGCCCGTCCATCGCGGCGCGCAATTCGGCCTCGGTCTGGGTCATCTGGTTGGTCAGTTCCGCCTCGCGCTGTTGCAGGTAGGTGATCGCCTGGTCGCGGGTTTCTTCGGCCTCGTGCAGCGCCTTGGCCATCTGGTCAAGCTCGCCCATGTCCGACTGCGTCACCCGCGCCACCCGGTGGATCAGCCACGAGGCGAACCAGCCCAGAAGGAAAGCAACGAACAGGACGATCGTCGTGACGATGATGAATTCGGTGCGGTTCATTCGCTGCCCTCCGTGGCCGCCTCGGCCTCTGTCCCGGCGTCTTCTGCGGCATCGTCTGCGGTATCTTCCTCGGACCCGGCGTCTGCGGTCTCGTCTTCGGCCGGCGGCGCGTTGTCGCCGATCAGGCGGAATTCGATCCGCCGGTTCGCCTCGCGCCCCTCTTCGGTACCGTTATCGGCCACGGGCTCGGTTTCGCCATAGCCGCGGGCGGTCAGGTTTCCCACCAGAACGCGCCGCGCCATCAGCGCGTTCAGCACCGCCTCGGCGCGTTTCTGGCTGAGGTCGAGGTTCATCTCCGCCCGGCCCTGGCTGTCGGTATGGCCGCCGATTTCCATTTCCGCATCGGGGCAGGTGCGCATTTCGCGGGCGATGCGGTTGACCACGCCCACCGACTCGGGGCCCAACGTCGTCGCCCCGGGTTCAAAGGTGATCTTTTCCGTTCCGATGATCTCGTTGATCCGGGCGACGCAGGTCTCGGGGTCGATCGCGGCGGCGGCCTCGGGCTCGGCAGGCGGCTTTTCGTAGCGGATGTCGAGTTCGAAATTCTGCGCCTCGCCCAACTTGTCGGACAACTCCCGCGTGATGCGGTCGCCGGCGTTCTCGTCCAAACTGGTGCCGCTGAGGCGCAGGTAGTCGCGCTGAACGATCACCACGCCGTTGCGCAGGTCCGACAACGCCGCAAGACCGGCCAGCACCCGCAGCGGCCAGCCCTCGGGCAGGTCGGAATCGAGGCGCATCGCGGCGTAGACGTTGCCGGGCCCGAAGCGCGACCTGGCATAGCTTTCCGTCGCGCCGCGGGCGATCGCGTCAGGGATGCGGCCGCGCAGTTGCACCAGGCCCTCGGGGCTGAGCGTGGCGTAGAATTCGGCCGGCCCGCGCTCGTCGCCGCTGCCGTCGACCTTGACCGGCTCGGGCAGCACGGCATGCAGCGAGAACACCTCGGGCAGAGCCGAATCGAGCTCGCCCACCACCCGGTCGAACAGGGCCTGCGGCACGTCGTCGGCGGCGACGAGCGTCACGTCGGCATCCGAAAAGGTCAGCGTGCCCCGGCCCAGCTCGGCCAGCGCCGCTATGCCGGTCTCCACCGCCGCGCCCCAGCGCGGGCTGGGGGTGCCCAGGCCCAGGATGCAATTCACCTTGCCCTCGAACCCGGCGGCAACGGCAGCGGCAATGATGCGGTCGGCGGCCTCTTGGGTGTCGGCCGAACACGCGTCGAACCGCGTGCCGTCCTCGTCGATGAGAAAGCGCAGCGTGAACGGCGTGATCACCGGGCGCGGCGCCGAGATGTCGAGCGAGATCTCCAGCCCCTCGGGCGCCCGCCGCGCCAGGGCGGTTTCCAGTTTGCGCTTTTCCGGCAGGCTGTCGGCGATGGCGGTCACCGCCACCCGCTCGGCCGAGATCGAGATCTTGGCGCGCTCCAGCCGTTCGAGCGCCGCGAGACCGAACTCGAGCGCGTCGGGCCATGCCGCGGGCACGGGATGGTCGGCCACGTCCAGCATGTCGGTCACCGGCTGGCCGGCGCTGCGTTCTTGCACCGCCGCGGCGATGCGCTCATGCGCACCGTCGCCGGGGATCAGCCCGATCATCGAGACGCCCTGATCGTTGCGCAAAAGCTCCAGCGAAAAAAGCGGCGGCGCGATCGGCTCGCTCGGGGTGACGTCCATCGCGTCGATCAGACGGCTGGATTCGACCACCTGCCCGGCCAGGCTGAGGGCGTTGAACCGCGCGGCCTCGTCGGGGGCGGTGCCGCTCAGCGTCATGCGCAACCCGTTGGTCTCGACCGCGGCCCAGTCGATGCCCTCGGCCAGCAGGATACGCTCGACCGCGGCGGCGCTGCGCGTTTCGATCTGGGTCACGGCAACGGTTGCGGCGGCAAAGGACAAAAGCGCGGCGAGCGCGATCGCAAGGCCGGCGATCAGGTTGGCAGACAGGCGCATGGCGCGTTAGAAATCCTCGTCTCTCGGCGGTGACCCTCTCTACGGCCTCGACGCGGACGGCGCAATCAGGCGAGCATCGCGATCACGAAAAAGACAACCGGGATCAACCCGGCATCGCGGTTGGCGCGAAACAGCGTCAGGCAGGTATCGCCGTCGTCGATATCCAGACGCGCGAGTTGCCAGTAGAGATGCGCGGCAAAGCCCGCCACGCCCAGCAGCCCCAGAATGACCGCAACCGCCCCTGCCGACGGAACCAGCGCGCCCAGCACCGCCAGCGCCATCAGCCCCACCGCCCCGATCATGAACTGGCGCAGCCGCTCGCCGGTCCGTTCGCCGAACAGCAGCGCGGTGGATTTCACCCCGATCAGCGCGTCGTCTTCCTTGTCCTGGTGGGCGTAGATCGTGTCGTAGAAAATCGTCCAGGCAATGCCGGCGAGGTAGAGCACGACCGCTTGCCAGCCCAGGCTGCCGGTGTGCGCCGTCCAGGCCAGAAGCGCCCCCCAGTTGAAGGCGAGCCCGAGGAAGATCTGCGGCCAGTAGGTGAACCGCTTGGCGAACGGATAGATCGCCACCAGCCCCAGCGAGGCGATGCCCAGCGCAATGGCCGCGATGTTGAAGGTCAGAAGGATGCAGAACGCCACCAGCGACTGGATCACCATCCAGGCGATGGCCTGTTGCACCGTCACCTGGCCCGCGGGGATGGGGCGCGAGCGGGTGCGCGCGACCTTGTCGTCGATATTTCGGTCGGTGATGTCGTTCCAGGTGCAGCCCGCTCCGCGCATCAGCCAGGCGCCGATGCCGCAGCCGACGAAGATCCAGATATCCATCCAGCGAAACCCGGTGCCGGCCGCGGCCAGCGTCACGCCCCACCAGCACGGCAGCAGCAGCAGCCAGGTGCCGATCGGCCGGTCGGCGCGCGACAGCCGCAGATAGGGCCGGGCCCAGGGCGGGGCCAGCCGGTCGACCCAGTTTCCCTTGACCGCGTCGAAGACCTGGCCCTCGGCCTCTGGCGTTTGGATGCTGTCGGACATATCAATGGCCCCCATGAGCGATGCAGGTTCGGCGGCGAAGATCAGGCTTTTTGTAGAGCACCCGCTGGGGGCGGGGCAAACGGTTCCTCTGTCGCGGGAGCAGGCGCATTACCTCTTCGGCGTGATGCGGCTGACGGTCGGCGATTTCGTGCTGCTGTTCGACGGGTTGAATGGCGAATGGCGCGCCCGCGTGGCCGACGCGGGCAAGCGCGCCGGCGCGCTGGTCTGCGAGGCCCGGACGCGGCCGTTGCAGGTGCCCCCCGACCTCTGGCTCTGTTTCGCGCCGATCAAGAAGGCGCGCACCGATTTCATCGTGGAAAAGGCGGCCGAGATGGGCGCGGCGCGCATCTGCCCGGTGCAGACCGATTTCACCAATGCCGAGCGGATTCGCCGCGACCGGTTGCAGGCCCATGCCGTGGAGGCGGCCGAGCAATGCGGCGGCACCTACGTGCCCGAGGTGTCCGAGCTGCAACGGCTGGGCGCCGTGCTGGACACCTGGCCCGAGGGCCGCCGGCTGATGTTCTGCGACGAGGCGCTGGCGGGCGAGGGCCGGGCACTGGGCGACGCGCCGCGCGGGCCGTGGGCGATCCTGATCGGGCCCGAGGGCGGGTTTTCCGAGGCCGAGCGCGCAAGGCTGCGCGCGCTGCCCTTCGCGCACCCGGTCAGCCTGGGGCCGCGGGTTCTGCGCGCCGACACCGCCGCGGTGGCCGCGCTCACCGTCTGGCAGCAGGCGCTGGGGGATTGGGCATGAGCCCGTTCCGCCCCGAGGCTCTGGCCGCGCTGATGCGCTGGCGCGATCTCTTCGGCGCGGTGGCGATTGCCGGTTGCGGTATCTGGGTCTTCGGCTTCGGCGGGCTGTTCTACCAGGGCCTCGGCCTGGTTTTCGTGCTGACTGGCGCGGGGCTGGCCTTTGTCGCGCTGCGCCGGATGCGGTTTCGCGGCGGCGGCATGGCACCGGGGGTCGTCGAGGTGGATGAAGGCCAGATCGCGTATCTTGCGGCCGAGGGCGGCGGTTTCGTGGCGCTGAGCGAGCTTGAAGAGATCGCGCTGGTCTTCGACGGGGCGGGCCGGCCCCATTGGCGGCTGGCCCAGGCGCCGCTGCCGACCCTGCATATCCCGGTGGACACGACCGGCGCCGAGGCGCTGTTCGACGCCTTCGCCGCGCTGCCCGGCGCGCGGCCGGGCGAGATGCTGGCCGCCCTAGACCGGCCTGCCGCAAAGGGCGACATCACGCTCTGGCGACGGCGGCCACGCCCGGCCTTGACTTGAGCCCGGCACCGGCGCACGTCTAACGGCCACGAAAACGCGAACAAGCCCGGAGCGCCCTTTCCGATGTCCATCCCCCAATCCGGCGGCGGCCCCATCGAGGACCGCGCGCAACTGGCCGAGTATCTGGCATCGGGCTGCAAGCCCAAGGACGCCTGGCGCATCGGCACCGAGCACGAGAAATTCGGCTATTGCAAGGACAGCCTCAAGCCCATCCCCTATGACGGGCCGCGCTCGGTCAAGGCCGTGCTCGAAGGGCTGCGCGACCGGCACGGCTGGGTCCCGATCGTCGAGGACGGGAACATCATCGGGCTGGAAAAGGACGGCGCGAATGTCAGCCTCGAACCGGGCGGGCAGCTGGAGCTGTCCGGCGCGCCGCTGGAGACCATCCACCAGACCTGCGACGAGGTGAACGAACATCTGCGCGAGGTGAAAGGCGTCGCCGACGAGATCGGCGTGGGCTTTATCGGGCTGGGCACCGCGCCGATCTGGCGCCACGAGGACATGCCGATGATGCCCAAGGGGCGCTACCGGCTGATGACCGATTACATGGACCGCGTCGGCACCATGGGCAAGACGATGATGTACCGCACCTGCACGGTGCAGGTGAATCTCGACTTCGCTTCCGAGGCCGACATGGTGAAAAAGCTGCGCGTGGCGCTGGCGCTGCAACCCGTGGCCACCGCGCTTTTCGCCAATTCGCCGTTTCTTGAGGGCAAGCCCAATGGCTTCAAGTCCTGGCGCTCGCGCGTGTGGCGCGACCTCGACCCGGCGCGCACGGGGATGCTGCCCTTCGTCTTCGAAGACGGGTTCGGGTTCGAGGCTTGGGTCGAATACGCGCTCGATGTGCCGATGTATTTCGTCTACCGCGACGGGCGGTATATCGATGCACTGGGCCAGTCGTTCCGCGATTTCATGGCCGGACGCCTGCCCGCCCTGCCCGGCGAGACGCCCACGCTCAGCGACTGGGCCGACCATCTGACCACGATCTTCCCCGAGGCTCGCATCAAGAAATTCATCGAGATGCGCGGCGCCGACGGCGGCCCCTGGCGGCGGCTCTGCGCGCTGCCCGCGTTCTGGGTGGGACTGACCTACGACCAGGGCGCCCTCGATGCGGCCTGGGACCTGGTCAAGGGCTGGGATGCCGAGACCCGCGACGCCTGGCGCGTCGCCGCCTCGAAGGACGGGCTTCAGGCCGAGGTCGACGGCCGGTCGATGCAATCGCTCGCCACCGAGGTCGTCAATATCGCCCGCTCGGGACTCAAGGCGCGGGCGCGTCCGGGGCTCGGCGGCATGGTGCAGGATGAGCGCCACTTCCTGCACGCGCTCGAAGACACCGTCGAGACCGGCAAGACGCCCGCCGACGAGTTGCTGGAACGCTACCACGGCGACTGGCGGGGCGATCTGTCGCAGATTTACGAGGAATACAGTTACTAGGGCGCCCCGGACCGGCGCCGCGGGACGGCGGGATTGCCGCCGCGACAGGCTGACTGTTGCCCGACTCAATCGCGGCATGCACCTTTTTGCGCAGGCCCCTTCGACGGGCCGGCAACAGGGAGCATAACGATGCGCAACTTCTTCATCGAGTCGCTGGAGACGCTGGTCTCCGTACTTGTCGCAGTGCTGGGCCTACTGGTGCTGATCGCGTCCATCGCCACGATGTTCAGCGCCGATGGCGGGTTCTTCTCGGGGATCGGCATGCTGATCTTCGGCGGCGCCTATGTGATCCTGACCGCGGGGGTTCTCTACCTCTTCCTCGGGATCCAGGAAAACACCAAACGCACCGCTGACGCGGTGGAGAAACTGCTGGCGAAATAACGGGGCCTCAGCCTCTTTTCCCGATCCTCGGTTCGGTGCCGGCGAAGAGGCGGCGGATGTTGGCGGCGTGGCGGATGTAGATCAGCACCGCCAGGCACAGCGTCAGCACCGCCGTCTCTGCCCGGCCCAGCGCCAGGGCCCAGACCGGTGCAGACGCCGCGGCCACGAGTGCCGCGAGCGAGGAATAGCGCAAGGCCAGCGCCACGGCGAGCCAGCTACCGCAGGCGGCCAGCCCCACGGGCCAGGCCAGCGCCAGGAGCGTACCCAGGAAGGTGGCGACCCCCTTGCCGCCCCTGAATCCCAGATAGACCGGAAAGAGGTGGCCCAGAAACGCCGCCAGCCCCGCGATCTGCGCCGCGTCCTCAGCCAGCAGGGCGCGGGCGAGCAGTACCGCGATGCCGCCCTTGCCAGCGTCCAGCACCAGCGTCAGCGCCGCGGCCAGCTTGTTGCCCGTGCGCAGAACGTTGGTGGCCCCGATATTGCCCGACCCGATCTTCCTCAGATCGCCCAGCCCGAAGAGCCGCGCCATGACGATGCCGAAGGGCACCGCGCCCAGGAGGTAGGCCAAAAACGCCGCAAGGGCGAGCAACAGCACAGGGGTGTCGAACGGAGGCATCGCCTAGACCCCGCCGAAGACACGCCGGCCGGCGACCCATGTGCCCAGCACGCGGCCCTGCATCCTGGCCCCGTCAAAGGGCGTGTTCTTGGATTTGGAGCGCAAGGTGAAACGGTCGAGAACGAAGGGCGCGTCGGGGTCGAACAGCACCAGGTCGGCCGGGGCGCCGACGCCCAGCCGCCCGGTTTCCAGCCCCAGCCGCCGCGCCGGGTTCAGCGACAGCGCCCGCCAGAGCTGTGGCAGGCCGATGCCCCCGGCATGATAGAGCCGCATCGCCGCCGGCAGCAGGGTTTCCAGCCCCACCGCGCCGCTGGCCGCCTCTTCGTAGGGCAGGCGTTTGCTTTCCTCATCCTGGGGGGTGTGCATCGACGAGATCACGTCGATCAGCCCCGAGGCCACGGCGGCGACCAGCGCCTTGCGGTCGTCCTCGGATCTCAGCGGCGGCTTGACCTTGAAGAAGGTGCGGTAGTCGCCGACATCCAGCTCGTTCAGCGTCAGGTGGTGGATCGACACGCCCGCGGTCACGTCCAGACCGTTGGCCTTGGCACGCTCCAGCGCCGGCAGGGCGCGGGCGGCGGTGATCTGGTCGGCATGGTATTTCACCCCGGTCATCTCGACCAGGGCAAGATCGCGGTCCAGCGCCATCCGCTCGGCCATCGGCGAGACCGCCGGAAGACCCTTGAGCGAGGCGAATTTTCCGCTGGTCGCCGCGGCGCCGGCCGACAGCACCGGGTCTTGCGGGTGGGCCATGACCAGCGCGCCCAAACCGCGCGCATATGTCATGCAGCGGCTGAGAACCTTGGTGTTCTCGACCACCCGGTCGCCATCGGTGAAGGCCACGGCGCCGGCATCCAGCATGAAGCCGATCTCGACCATCTCGCGCCCTTCGCGGCCCTTGGTCAGCGCGGCCATGGCCTTGATCCGCACTGGCGACGCCTCGCGCGCGCGGCGGGTGACGAATTCCAGCACCTCGGGCGTGTCGATGGCCGGCAGCGTGTCGGGCCGCGTGACGATCGTGGTCACGCCCCCGGCGGCGGCGGCCAGCCCGGCCGAGCGAAAGCTTTCCTTGTGCCGCTCTCCCGGCTCGCACACCTTCACCCCGACATCGACGATGCCAGGGGCAAGGCACATGCCCGCGCAATCGACGGTCTCGGCTCCCGCGGGCGCATCGACCTGCGGGCCCAAGGCGGCAATGCGCCCGTCCTCGATCAGCAGCGCGCCCTTGGTCTCGGTCCCGGCCTCGGGGTCGATCAGCCTTGCGTTGGTCAGAAGAACGCTCACCGCGCCACCCCCGTCACCGCCTCGAGTCGGGCCTTGGCCGCCGGCTTGTCGGCGAGGTATTTCATCAGGTGCTTGTCGCCGCCCTTGGTCACGATCTGGATCGCGCTGCCGAGGCTGTTGAGCTTGGCGACCTGATCCAGCCGTACCGCGCGGCCCTGGGGGCCCAGCAGCCGATCCTGGGTCAGATCCCAGCGGGCGTGCACATCTTCCGATGCCAGGTAAAAGCCACGCACCGCGATGGCCGCCACCGCTGCGATGCTGCCCACCCACCAGTCGGGATTGCCCATCAGGGCCAGTACCCCCATCGTGCCGACCGCGCCGATCGCGGCGAGGATGACATGGTCGCGGATATAGACGCGCCGGTCGGCGTGAAAGCTTTCCAGCACGGTTTCGCCGGGTTCCAGCGGGGCGCGGACGTTGGTCTCATACATGGCCGGCACCCTGGCTGAGGGTCGCCCGCAGGTTGCGCGCCAGAAGGTCCATCGCCGCCATGCGCACGGCCACGCCCATCTCGACCTGTTCCTGGATGACCGAACGGTTGATGTCGTCGGCGAGCGTCCCGTCGATCTCGACCCCGCGGTTCATCGGGCCGGGGTGCATCACGATGGCGTCGTCCTTGGCAAAGGCCAGCTTGTCGGCGTCCAGCCCGAAGCGGTGATAATATTCCCGCTCGGACGGGATGAAGGCGCCGTCCATCCGCTCTTTCTGAAGGCGCAGCATCATCACCACGTCGGCCCCCGCCAGCCCCTCTTTCATGTCGTCATAGACCTCGACCCCGAACTCGGCGGCCCGCGCCGGTATCAGCGTTGGCGGCCCGATCAGGCGCACCCGGTTTTCCATCTTGCCCAGCAAGAGGATGTTGGACCGCGCCACACGGCTATGCGCGATGTCGCCGCAGATCGCCACGGTCAGCCGTTGCAGCCGGCCCTTGGCGCGACGGATGGTCAGCGCGTCCAGCAGGGCCTGTGTGGGGTGTTCGTGCCGGCCGTCGCCCGCGTTCAGCACCGCGCAATGCACCTTTTGCGCCAGCAGGTCGACGGCGCCGGACTGCGGGTGGCGCACCACCAAGAGGTCGGGGTGCATGGCGTTCAGCGTCAGCGCCGTGTCGATCAGCGTCTCGCCCTTTTTCAGCGAACTGGCCTGCATCGCCATGTTCATCACGTCCGCGCCCAGCCGCTTGCCGGCCAGCTCGAAACTGGCCTGGGTGCGGGTCGAGGCCTCGAAGAACATGTTGATCTGGGTCAGCCCTTCCAGCGCGTCGGCATGTTTCACCGGCTGGCGGTTCAGCCCGACGTAATGCTCGGACAGGTCCAGGATGCAGCGGATGTCGTCCGGCTTGAGGTGCTCGATCCCCAAAAGATGGCGGGCGCGGAATGTCATGGGGCCTCCGACCTGGTCGGCTCGCTTATAGGCAGGGCGTGGCGGGCGGGCAAGGCGCGGCATGGCATTGCCGCGCCCCCGTGGGGCGCATAGTCTGAAGCGATGCAGCCGGAGATGGATTCCCGAACCGCCCTTGCCCTGCTGGAATGGCAGATCGAGCTGGGCGCGACAGAGGCGATCGGCGATGAGCCGATCGACCGCTTTGCCGCGGGCGTGCCCGAACGGGCGGGCGCGCCAAGGCCCCCCGCGCCGCCGCCTCCGGCCGCCCCGCACGCGGCAGACGCGGTGGCGCTGGCCCGCGACGCGGCCGCGGCCGCGCCCGATCTGCCCGCGCTGGCGGCCGCGCTGGGCGCCTTTGACATGTGCGAGTTGAAGCGCGGCGCGAAAAACCTGGTCTTCGCCGACGGAAACCCCGCGGCGCGGGTGATGATCATCGGCGAGGCGCCCGGGCGCGACGAGGACATCCAGGGCAAGCCCTTCGTCGGCCGGGCGGGGCAGTTGCTGGACCTGATGTTCGCCGCCATCGGCATGAGCCGCGCCGCCCAAGACCCGGCGCACGCGCTTTACATCACCAACGTCCTGCCCTGGCGCCCGCCCCAGAACCGCGACCCGAAACCCGAAGAGGCGGCGATGATGCTGCCCTTTGTCGAACGGCACGTGGCACTGGCCGACCCCGAGGTGCTGGTGCTGATGGGCAACCATTCCTGCGGCGCGCTGTTGGGTCGCAAGGGCATCACCCGGCTGAGGGGCCACTGGGCCGAGGCGCTGGGCCGCCCGGCGCTGCCGATGTTCCACCCGGCCTACCTGCTGCGAAACCCCCATGCCAAGCGCGAGGCGTGGCACGACCTGCTGATGGTGCAGGCCCGGCTGAGAGGGGGCTGAGCGGTGCCGGTCGATTTGCTGACGCTCGCCGCCTTCGTGCCCGCCGCGCTGGCGCTGAACCTCACGCCGGGGGCGGACATGATGTTCTGCCTCGGCCAGGGGCTGCGCGGCGGGCCCCGCGCGGCGCTGGCGGCCGATGCGGGCATCGCACTGGGGGTGCTGGTGCATGGGGCGCTTGCGGGGCTGGGGCTGGCCGCGCTGATCGCCGGGCGGCCCTGGCTCTTCGATGCGATCCGCTGGGCGGGGGTGGCGTATCTTTTGTGGCTGGCGGCCGCTACGCTCAGGCAAGGCCCCGCCGCGCCCGACCTGCCGGCCGTGGCACCGGCCCGCGCGTTCCGCGAGGCGCTGGCGGTCAACCTGACCAATCCCAAGGTGATCCTCTTCGTGCTCGCCTTCCTGCCGCAATTCATCGACCCCGCCAACGGCGCGGTCCTGGCGCAGTTCGTGACCCTTGGCGCCGTGCTGGCGCTGGGCGGGCTGATCGTCAACGGTGCGGTGGGCGTCTTCGCCGGGGGCGCGCGGCGGCTGCTCACAGGCTCGCGCGCGGTGCAGCGCGGGCTGGGCTATGTCACGGCCGCAATCTTTACCGGGCTGGCCCTGCGGCTGGCCCTTTTGCAGAGGAGCTGAGAGATGTCGCGCATCGACAATAGCCGGGAATTCGTGCCGGTCCGCATCGCCGTGCTGACCGTGTCGGATACCCGCCAGATCGAGGACGACCGCTCGGGCCAGACCCTGGTCGAGCGGATCGAGGGCGCGGGCCATGTCATCGCCGCCCGCCAGATCGTGCCCGACGAGCGAGACACCATCGCCGAACGCCTGCGCGCGTGGTGCGCCGATCCGAATGTCGATGTCATCATCTCGACGGGTGGCACCGGGCTGACCGGGCGCGACGTGAGCGTCGAGGCCCACCGCGACGTCTACGAAAAAGAGATCGAGGCCTTCGCCACCGTCTTTACCCTGGTGTCGATGGAAAAGATCGGCACCTCGGCGGTCCAGAGCCGCGCGACGGGGGGCGTCGCGCTGGGCACCTACCTCTTCGCGCTGCCCGGCAGCCCCGGCGCCTGCCGCGACGCATGGGACGAGATCCTGAAATGGCAGTTCGACTACCGCCACCGGCCATGCAACTTCGTCGAGATATTTCCGCGGCTGGACGAGCATCAGCGACGGAAATAGCCGGGCCGCGCGTAACAGCACCGTGCTTGGAGGATGGGGCGTGTAACCCTATCTACCTAGCAGGCTTGCTTTTCCCGGCCGGGAAGGATGACGAAACATGCGATTTCTGCGCCGCAGCCTGGTGGGGCTGTTCCTGATCGCCGTGACTTTGGGCATTTTCGCCTATGCCGGGCAATCGGTTTATTCGGCGATCCAGGCGCGGCTGTCCGAAGAGTCGCCCCAGCGCCCCGCACGCGAGCGCGTCTTCGCGGCCAATGTCGTCACCGTTCAGCCGGGGCGGGTGGTGCCGGTGCTGACCGCCTTTGGCGAGGTGCGCAGCCGCCGCACGCTGGAGTTGCGCGCCAAGGCCACCGGCACCGTGGTCGAGCTGCACCCGGCCTTTGAGGAAGGCGGGCATGTGGACAAGGGCGATCTGCTGCTTCGGGTCGATCCGGCCGATGCGCAATCGGCGCTGGAACTGGCGCGCACCGATCTGGCCGATGCCGAGGCCGAGTTGCGCGATGCCCGCCGCACGCTGGAGCTTGCCCGCGACGAGTTGGCCGCGACCGAGGCGCAGGCCGCGCTGCGCGAGCGGGCGCTTGAGCGGCAGAAGGATCTGCAGGCGCGCGGCTTTGGCACCGACGCGGCCGTGGACGAGGTTGAACTCGCCGCGGTTTCGGCCCGGCAGGCGGTGGTCTCGGGCCGGCAATCGGTGGCCCAGTCAGAGACAGGCATCGACACCGCCACGACCCGTGTCGAGCGCGCGCGCATCAACCTGTCGGAGGCCGAACGCAGCCTTGCCGATACCGAGCTTTACGCCGGGTTCGCCGGTACGCTCAGCGACGTGACCCTGGTCGAGGGCGGGCTGGTCGCCAATAATGAAAGGGTGGCCGACCTGATCGACGCCGACGCGCTGGAGGTCTCTTTCCGGGTCTCGACGTCGCAATATTCGCGGCTGATCGACCAGGCCGGGCGGCTGCTGCCGGTCGAGGTGGCCGTCACGCTCGACGTGTTCGGGGCCGATCTGACGGCGCGGGGCACGATCTCGCGCGAGAGCGGCGCGGTGGCAGAGGGACAGACCGGGCGGCTGTTGTTTGCGCGGCTCGACGCGGCGCCGGGCTTTCGCCCCGGCGATTTCGTGACCGTGCGGATCGAGGAACCCGCGCTCGACGGCGTGGCACGGCTGCCGGCCACGGCGGTGGATGCCGCGGGCACCGTGCTGGTGCTGGGCGAGGACGACCGGCTGGAGGTGGCCGAGGTCGCGCTGCTGCGCCGCGAGGGCGATGACGTGATCGTCCGTGCGCCCGCGGTCTACGGCCGCGAGGTGGTGACCGAACGCTCGCCGCTCTTGGGCGAAGGCATCAAGATCCGCCCGATCCGCCCGGGGGCCGCCGCCGAGACGGCAGAGGCGGCGAGCCCGGCGATGGTGGAACTCACCCCCGAGCGCCGGGCCCGGCTGATCGACCTGGTCGAGTCGAACGCGCGCATGCCGCAGGAGGCCAAGGCCCGCGTCAAGGCGCAGCTTTCGCAAGACCGCGTGCCCGCGCGCATGGTCGAACGGATCGAAAGCCGGATGGGGGGCTAGGCGATGGCCCGACGCATCGCCGAAGGCGCAGGCGGGGTCCTGTCCTATTTCACCCGTCACCGCACCGCCGCCAACCTGGTGCTGGTGGTCCTGATCGCGCTGGGCCTGTCGGCGGCGCCCCGAATGCGCGCCCAGTTCTTCCCCGACGTGATCATCGACAGTGTCTCGGTCTCGGTCGCCTGGGAGGGGGCCGGCGCCGAGGACGTGGATGCCGGCATCGTGCAGGTGCTGGAACCCACGCTTATGGCCGTCGAGGGGGTCGAGGAAAGCTCGGCCCGGTCCAGAGAAGGCAGCGCCAGCATCTCGCTGGAATTCGAGCCGGGCTGGGACATGTCCCGCGCCGCGGACGACGTTCAGGCGGCCGTGGATTCCGTCACCACCCTGCCCGACGAGGCCGACGAGCCCGAGGTGCGCCGGGGCGCCTGGCGCGACCGCGTGACCGACGTCGTGATCACCGGGCCCGTGGGCCCCGACCAACTGGGCCGATTTGCCGACGAGTTCGTCGCGCGGCTGTTCGCCGAGGGCGTGACGCGCACCACGATCCGCGGCCTTGCCGCGCCCGAGACCATCGTCGAGGTGCCCTCGTCCGAGTTGATCCGAAACGACGTGACCATGGCCGAGATCGCCGCGGCCATCGAGGCCGAGGCCGACACCGCGCCAGCGGGCGACGTGACCGGGGCCAACGCGCGGGTGCGCACCGGCGTGGCCAAGCGCGGCGCCGACGAGATCGCAGCCATTGTCCTGCGCTCGAACGAGGACGGATCGGCGCTGACCATCGGCGATGTGGCCCATGTCCGCGTCGAGGGAGTGGACCGAGAGCGTGCCTATTTCGTCGGCGACAACCCGGCGATCTCGGTACGGATCGACCGGTCGGACAAGGGCGACGCGATCTCGATCCAGCACCAGGTCGAAGACGTCGCCGCCGCGTTCACCGCCACCCTGCCCGCCGATGTCAGCGTCGATCTGATCCGAACGCGTGCCGAATACATCTCGGGCCGTCTGGATATCCTGCTCGACAACGGGCTGACCGGGTTGGTGCTGGTCGTCACCCTGCTGTTTCTGTTCCTCAACGCGCGCACCGCCTTCTGGGTGGCGGCGGGCATTCCGGTGGCGATGCTGGCCACGATCGCGCTGATGTACGCGGCAGGGATCACGCTGAACATGATCTCGCTTTTCGCACTGATCATCACGCTGGGCATCGTGGTGGACGATGCAATCGTGGTGGGCGAACACGCCGATTTCCGTGCCCGGCGGCTGGGCGAAGGGCCGGTCGAGGCCGCCGAGAACGCCGCCCGCCGCATGGCCGCGCCGGTGTTTTCCGCCACCATCACCACTGTGATCGCCTTTTTCGGGCTGGTGGCCATCGGCGGGCGCATGGGCAACATGATCGCCGACATCCCGTTCACGGTGATCGCCGTTCTGCTGGCCTCGCTGGTGGAATGCTTTCTGATCCTGCCCAACCACATGGCCCACGCGCTGACCCATTCGGCCAAGCAACACTGGTACGACTGGCCCTCGCGCTTTGTGAACCGGGGCTTCACGTGGTTTCGCCGGGTGATCTTCCGGCGGCTTATGGCGGGTGTTATCTGGGCGCGTTACCCGGTGCTGGCGCTGACCGTTCTGGTGCTGGCCAGCCAGATCACCGTGTTTTTGCGGGGCGACGTCACCTGGCGGTTTTTCAACGCGCCCGAGCAAAGTTCGGTCTCGGGCAATTTCGCAATGCTGCCCGGCGCCAGCCGTGCCGACACGATGGCGATGATGGCAGAGATGCAGCGCGCCGCCGAGGCCGTTGCCGACAGCTATGAAGAGGAACACGGGCGCAACCCGCTGGACTACGTGATCGCCGAGGTGGGGGGAAATACCGGCCGCGGGCTATCGGGCGCCGACACAAAGGAGGCCGATCTGCTGGGCTCGATCGCGATCGAGCTGATCGACGCCGACCTGCGCCCCTATTCGTCGTTCGAATTCGTCGGCGCGCTGCAGGACGAGGTGCGCCAGCATCCCATGGCCGAGACCGTCAGCTTTCGCGGCTGGCGCTCGGGGCCCGGGGGCGATGCGCTGGACGTCGAGTTCTACGGCGCCGGGTCCGACACCCTGAAATCCGCCGCCGAGGCGCTGAAGAGCGCCGTGGCGCAATACCCCGAGGTCTCGGCGGTCGAGGACAGCATGGCCTATGACAAGGAAGAGCTGGTGCTCGACCTGACGCCCCAGGGCTCGGCACTCGGGTTTTCCATGGACGAACTCGGCCGCGTTCTGCGGCACCGGCTGAACGGGATCGAGGCGGCGACCTATCCCGACGGGCCGCGCTCGGCCGAGATCCGGGTCGAGCTGCCCGAGGGCGAGCTGACCGCCGATTTCCTCGACCGGATGCAGCTGCGCGCGCCCTCGGGTGCCTATGTGCTGCTGTCCGATATCGTCACCGTCGAACGGAGCACGGGGTTTTCCACCGTCCGGCGCGAAAACGGGCTGAGGGTGGTCTCGGTCACCGGCGATATCTCCGAGGACGACCCGGCGCGCGCCGCCGAGATCATGAAGGCGCTGGAAGAGACGATCCTGCCCGAGATCGAGACCGAGCACGGCGTCGCCTGGCAGATGTCGGGCCTTGCCGAGCAGGAGAACGAGTTCCTGCGCGATGCCCGCACCGGGTTCGTGCTGACCATGCTGGGCATCTACCTGACGCTGGCCTGGATCTTTTCCAGCTGGACGCGGCCGGCGGTGGTTATGGCGATCATCCCCTTCGGCCTGGTGGGCACGATCTACGGCCACAACCTTTGGGACGTGCCCTTGTCGATGTTCTCGGTCGTGGGGCTGATCGGCATGGCCGGGATCATCATCAACGATTCCATCGTGCTGGTGACGACGGTGGACGAATACGCCGAAACCCGCGGGCTGACGCCCGCGATAATCGACGCGGCCTGCGACCGTCTACGACCGGTTCTGCTGACGACGCTGACCACGGTGCTGGGCCTGTCGCCGCTGCTTTACGAGCAGTCGCAGCAGGCGCAATTCCTGAAACCCACCGTCATCACGCTGGTCTACGGGCTGGGCTTCGGAATGGTGCTGGTGCTGCTGGTGGTGCCGGCGCTGCTGGCGATGCAGCAGGACGTGGGCAAGCAGGTGCGCGCCTACCGCAAGGCGCTGCGCGCGCCGCGCCGGGTGCGCGGGCTGGCGCTGCTGGCCGGCAGCGCGGCGGCGCTGGTGGGGCTGATCTTCGCGGCAACGCTGGGCCACACCCTCGTCACGGGCGCCCTGCCCGCGGCGCTGACCGGCGCGTTGCCGCCTCTGGCCGCGGCGCCGGCGATGCTCGCCGCGCTGGGGCTGTTCCTGGCGGCGGTGGCGCTGGCGCTGACGGTGGTCTATTTCCTGGCGGCGCTGGCAATCGGGCTGCGCCGGCGCGGCGCGTCCAGATCCACCTCGGCGACCGCCGAAACCGGGTAAGACGCCTGATAACGGCGGCAAGGCACGGCGCGGGCCGCAAGCATGACAACCTGTGACAGAGTGTTCCCGCCAGCCGCGGCGGTGCTAGCGCCCCGTGCAGCCGCGTATGTCGATCGCCCGTGCGCTGCCCAACAGGGTGATGCGCACGCTGGAGCGGTCCAGCGCAAAGGGCGTGCCGGTGACGGGCACGAGGTCGCTGCTGGCGATCAGCCGGCCGCCCTCGCGCCGAAGATCAGCCTCGGACACCCAGATCGAGGGGTCGGGCAACTCGAACACCACCGCCTCGCCGCGGCCGAGCGAGGGCACGTCGATCTCGGCGGTCAGGCGCAGGCCGTCCGAAATCGGGTCGATGTCGCAATGCACATCGCCCAGCTTGGCCTGGGTGGCGGTTTCGGGCTGCGCGGCCAGCGCGGCGCGAATCGGCGCGGTCTCTCCTGCGCCGGGAAGGCTGGCCGAAACGTCCAGCGTCATGGGCATGCAGATGTCCTGGCACACGCCCAGATCCACCGACAGGGCCAGCCCAAGCGGCTGGTCGGGATCGCGCGGCGTCAGTTCGACCGGCAGCACTACCTGGCCGTGATAGCCGATGGTTCGCATCCCGTTGCTGTCGAATACGTCCGGCCGCGGCCAGTAGATCCGCGCCGCGCGCATGTTGTCGGACCCGCGCCAATCAAAGCGCGGCGGAATGCCGGCATCGCCCGGCGCGCGCCAGTAGGTCTTCCACCCCGGCGCCATTTTCAGCCGCAGCCCGGCCATGTGGGTGCCGGTCTCGGTCTGCCAACCGGGCAAGAGCTCGGCCGTGATTACCCCGTCGCCGGGATTGCCCCCCTGAGCGGGAACCGAGAAGAGGGCGACAAGAACGGCCGGGGCCGCCACAGCTTTGAGCATGCGATCCATCATCCCGCCAAAATAGGCAGCGGCGCGCCGAGACGAAATCACATTCGGGCGACGGCCACGTGAATTTTGTCGCGCTGCCTTGCACGGGCGGGGGCGCGGCTTCATCCTTGGGGCATGGCATCGACGTCGCATCCGATGCAGCTTGGCGGCAAGCTGCTGATCGCCATGCCGGGCATGGGCGACCCGCGCTTTGACAAAAGCGTGGTGTTCATGTGTGCCCATTCCGACGACGGCGCGCTGGGCCTGATCGTCAATAAGCCCATGGACGAGCTTAGTTTTGGCGACCTGCTGGCGCAGCTCGAAATCCCCAAGACCGACCGCACGCGCGACATACGGGTGCATTTCGGCGGACCGGTCGAGCATGGCCGGGGCTTTGTGCTGCATTCGGGCGATTACCGCTCGAACAGCGCCTCGACGCTGCGGGTCGATTCGCGCTTTGGCATGACCGGCACGCTGGATATTCTTGAGGATATCGCCCAGGGGCACGGGCCGCAGGCCTCGCTATTGGCGCTGGGCTATGCCGGCTGGGGGCCCGGTCAACTGGAGGGCGAAATCCGCGAAAACGGCTGGCTGACCTGCGAGGCCGCGCCCGATATCGTCTTTGGCACCGAGGACGGGCGCAAGTGGGAACGCGCGCTGGCCACCCTAGGGATCGACCCCCTGGTGCTGTCGGCGGCCGCCGGGCGGGCCTGAGCCCGGCCTCGTCCCGCGGCGGCTGCACCAGACCGCACTGAACGGCCTCGCATTCGAGAAACCGTGCGAGATAGGCGGGCAGGTTGCGGAAATCATCCCCGCCGAGGATCGCGCGCGCCTGATACCCGTCCAGCACAATGCGCAGCCAAGGCGCGACGGGCGCCTTGCCGCATCACGCCTTGAGCGCGAGATGCGGCGACAGCACGTCTATGCCCTGGGCGCGGCCCACGGCGTAGTAGGTCAGGTGCCCACCGTGGACGTTGAGCCCCTCCAGAAGGTGCGGGTCGTCCTCGCAGGCGGCCTGCCAGCCCTTGTCGGCAAGCGCCAGCATGTAGGGCATCGTCGCGTTGCCCAGCGCGATGGTCGCGGTGCGCGCAACAGCGCCGGGCATGTTGGCCACGCAATAGTGGATGATCCCGTCGACCTCGTAGATCGGGTCGTCATGGGTGGTGGGGCGCGAGGTTTCGAAACACCCCCCCTGGTCGATCGCCACGTCGAGCAGAACCGCGCCGGGTTTCATCACCGCAAGGTCGTCGCGGCGCACCAGCTTGGGCGCCTCGGCCCCGGGGATCAGCACCGCGCCCACCACCAGATCGGCATCGCCCAGCAACTCGGCCAGCGCGCCGGCCGAGGAATAGCGCGTGCCGAACTGCCCGCCGAAGACGTCGTCGAGATAGCGCATGCGCGAAAGCGACCTGTCCAGCACGGTGACATGGGCGCCCATCCCCGAGGCGATGCGCGCGGCGTTGGTGCCGACCACGCCGCCGCCGATCACCACCACATTGGCGGGACCCACCCCGGGCACACCGCCCATCAGCGTGCCGCGCCCGCCATTGGCCTTTTGCAGCGCCCAGGCGCCCATCTGCGCGGCCAGCCGCCCGGCGACCTCTGACATCGGCGCCAGGAGCGGCAGGCCGCCCTCGGAATCGGTCACGGTCTCATAGGCGATGGCGGTCACGCCGCTGGCCATCAATTCGCGCGTTTGCGCGGGGTCGGGGGCGAGGTGGAGATAGGTGAACAGCACCTGCCCCTCGCGCAGCATCGCGCGCTCTTTCGCCTGCGGCTCTTTCACCTTCACCACCAGGTCGGCACTGGCGAAAATCTCTTCCGGCCCGTCCACGACGCCGGCGCCGATGGCGCGGTAATCCTCGTCGGGAAAGCCCGCGCCGACCCCGGCGCCGGCCTCGATCAGCACCTCGTGGCCATGGGCCACGGCCTCGCGCGCGGCGTTGGGCGTCAGCCCGACGCGGTATTCCTGCGCCTTGATCTCTTTCGGGCACCCGATCAGCATGTCGTTCCTCCCTCTTGTCCCGATACCAGCATTAATCGGGACGCGGGCAAATGCTTTGAAAATCCGCCGCCGCTCCGGTTGACTGGCGGTCAAATCGTGCAAGCATGGCCGCAAACATCGAAGGATCCTGCGTGAACGGCGAAATCGACACCACCGACAGGCGCATTCTGGCCGTCCTGCAAAAGCATGGGCGCATTTCCAATGCCGAGCTGTCCGAGCGGGTCAACCTCTCGCCCTCGGCCTGCCACCGCCGCGTTGCGCGGCTGGAGGCGGCGGGCGTCATCCGCGGCTATGTCGCGTTGCTGGATGCGCGGCGTGTCGAGCGGCCCACCACCGTTTTCGTCGAGATCACGCTGTCGGGCCAGGCCGACGACATTCTCGACGCGTTCGAACGCGAGGTGGCGCGCATTCCGGACGTGCTGGAATGCCACCTGATGGCGGGCAGCGCCGATTACCTGCTCACGGTCGTGGCGCGCGACAGCGAGGATTTCGCCCGCATCCATCGCCAGCACCTGACCCGTCTGCCCGGCGTTGCGCAGATGCAGTCGTCCTTTGCGCTCAGGACCGTGTTCAAGACCACCGCCCTGCCCGTCTGACCGGGCGCGACAGCGCGGGCTTTGCCGCCGCGCCCTTGCCATGGCAAGAGACCGACGAAGGAGAGTGCCATGACCGACCTCGACGAGGCGCCCAAACGCGCCGCCATCATCGACGCCTGCCTGAAGATGAACGCGGTAGGGCTGAACACCGGCAACGCCGGCAATATCAGCGTGCGCCACGCCGAGGGGCTGCTGATTACCCCCAGTTCGATCCCCTACGAGGCGCTGGTGCCCGACGACATCGTGTTTCTCGGCCTCGACGGCACCGTGCGCGGCAACCGCAAGCCGTCGAGCGAGTGGCGCTTTCACCGTGACATCCTGCGCGCGCGGGCCGACCTGGGCGCCGTGGTCCACGCCCATGCGCCCTACTGCACGACGCTGGCGATCATGCACATGGACATCCCGGCGGTGCATTACATGGTCGCCGCGGCGGGCGGCGGCGACATCCGCTGCGCACCCTACGCCACCTTCGGCACCCAAGAGCTGTCGGACAAGGTGCTTGAGGCGCTGGAGGGCCGCAAGGCGTGCCTGATGGCCCATCACGGGATGCTTGCCGCCGAGGCGAGCCTGGACAAGGCGATGTGGCTGGCCGTCGAGGTCGAGGCGCTGGCGCGCCAGTATCACGGCGCGCTGCTGATCGGCGACCCGCCGGTATTGTCCGACCAGCAACTTGCCGAGGCCGTGGCGCAGTTTTCGGCCGGCTACGGTCAGGCCGAGCGCGACCCGGACCAAACCGCCTGAACGGCCGATCCGGGCGGCGGCCACGCGATGCGGGTGGCGCATTTCCGGCGTCTTTCGGTCCGGGCCTCAGCAGATGCCGCGGCCAGGTGGATATCCGGTGCCTCGATGCGCCACCATCGCCGGATCAGCCGGCAACCCGCAAGATATTGCGCCAATCCATGTCGAAGTCAGAGATCAGGGCCCTGTAGCCGGCGCTCTGCCCCAGCGCGTCGTAGGTCTTCTCGATGGCGTCCATCGAGGGATACCCGACGATGAACAGGCGCCGCCCCGCGGCGGGCCCGGTCATGATCGTGCAATAGCGCAGGATCATGGCGCCGTTATCCTCGAAATGGGGGACCTCGACCCGCATTTTGTCGAGCTTGAGGTCGGGACAGCCCCATCGCGTGACAACGCCGTAGGCCGGCGTATCGGTCGAGGGGTTTTTCAAGGCCAGATCCTCGATCTTCATGATATTGCGAAGGGTCACGGCGATGTGGCCACTCGAAGTGATCGCCTTGTAGGTAGAGGACGACTGGTAGACGCCAAAGGCCGCGTCGACCCCGTTCAATTCCTCGTAGGTCTGGAACAGGATCAATTGGCCCGTTTGTTCCCCCGTCATGATCAAGCCGTAGCGCGTGGTCGCCGCCCCGGCCTGTTGTTTGAGCTCGCCGCAAAGCGTGCCCAAAAGCTTCAGAGCTTCGCCCACGAAGGAAACCGAGCAGGATGCGACGGTTATCATCATGTATTTCGGTGAAGGCATAGAACTACCCCCCATTGAGTTGCGGTCACCGGCGGACCGGTTGGCCACTGATCGAGGTAGCTTGCAGAGACGCGCCTCACGGCAGCTTGTTCAGCCCAGGGCTAATGAAAGGCTTGCGCTGGTTTAGAACCACTCTATCACACTGGCCGGTACAGCGCTCGCAGAACCGGTCGGCGCTCGCGGCGGAATTCGCTGCGCGATCCGCCGGCGCGAGGGGCTGGGGGCGATGGGCCGGCCTCTTGTGAAGGGGCGCGGCATTCGGCCCGGGGCCCTTCAACGCAACGCGCCCGCCCGGCGGTCGGCCGGACGGGCGCGAAATTACCGGGTGACGCGGGCCTCAGGCCAGCGCGGCCTTGGCCTTTTCCACGATGGCGCCGAACGCCTCGGGCTCGTTCACGGCCAGGTCGGCCAGCACCTTGCGGTCGACCTCGATACCGGCGCTGTTCAGCCCGTTGATGAAACGCGAATAGGTCAGCGCCTCGTCATGGCTGCGCACGGCGGCGTTGATCCGCTGAATCCACAGCGCGCGGAAGCTCCGCTTGCGGTTCTTGCGGTCGCGCGTGGCGTACTGGTTGGCCTTGTCGACGGCCTGTGTGGCGGTCTTGAAGGCGTTCTTGCGGCGGCCATAATAGCCTTTCGCGGCCTTGATGACCTTCTTGTGACGGGCGTGGGTGGTGGTTCCGCCTTTGACTCGGGACATTTCTCAGGCCTCCTTAGCGCGAATACGGCATGTAGGACTTGGCGAGTTTCTCATCCGGCGTGGAGAGAACATCGGTCCCGCGGGCATTGCGGATGAATTTCTTCGTCCGCTTGATCATGCCGTGGCGCTTGCCGGCCTGTCCGCATTTCACGCGGCCGTTCGCCGTCACCTTGAAGCGCTTCTTGGCGCTCGACTTGGTCTTCATCTTGGGCATTTCCGTCTCCTCTTCGAGCGGTTATGGCGCGACTCGGCATGCCACATCGGCCGGCCGCACCGGGTAGAAGGCGCCCGTATAAAACCGGGGCCGCACGCTGACAAGTGGAAATCGGGCGGCGCCGGGCGCGCCGCGACGTGCGGCGACGGGCTGTCAGGGCCGCGTCACTCGGGCTCGACGTTGAAGATCAGCCGTTCCTCGCAGGGCGCCACGCGCAGGATGTTGGTCGAGCCGGGGATGTTGAAGGGCAGGCCGGCGATCACGATGATCTGGTCGTCGCCCTCGCCATAGCCGCCCTCGCGCACGGCGCGTGCGGCGCTGACCACCGCCATCTTGAAGCGTTCGACCTTCTCGTTGAAAAAGCAGTTGATGCCCCAGCTCAGCGACAGCCGCCGGCCGGTCGCGGCCGAGGGGGTCAGCGCGATGATCGGCACGCGCGGCCGCTCGCGCGCGGTTTTCAGCGCGGTGGTGCCGGATTCGGTAAAGCAGCAGATCACCTTGATATCCGCCGTCTCGGCGATCTCGCGCGCTGCGGCGACGATGCCGTCGGCCACGGTCGAGCGGTGGGCGTGGCGGCTGGCCTCGATGATGTCGCGGTAGACCGGGTCGCTTTCCACCTCGATGGCCACGTTGTTCATCGTGGTCACTGCCTCGATCGGGTATTGCCCGGCGGCGGATTCGGCCGACAGCATCACCGCGTCGGCGCCCTCGTAGATCGCGGTGGCGACGTCCGAGACCTCGGCCCGGGTGGGCATCGGGCTTTCGATCATGCTTTCCAGCATCTGCGTGGCCACGATCACCGGCTTGGCCGCGGCGCGGCACTGGCGTACCAGGCGCTTTTGAATCGGCGGCACGTTCTGCACCGGCAGTTCGACCCCCAGATCGCCCCGGGCGACCATGATTCCGTCGGAAACCGCCAGGATCTCTTCAAAGCAGCGCACCGCCGAGGGTTTCTCGATCTTCGACAGGATCGCGGCCTGGTCGCCGACGATGGCGCGCGCCTCGGTCACGTCGTCAGGGCGCTGCACGAAGCTGAGCGCGATCCAGTCCACCCCGAGCGTGAGCACGAAATCGAGATCGCGCCGGTCCTTGTCGGACAGCGCCGCCAGGGGCAGCACCACGTCGGGCACGTTGACGCCCTTGCGGTTGGAAATCGTGCCGCCCACGATCACCTCGCAATCGGCGAAATCGGGCCCGCAGGAACGGACCTTGAGCCTGAGCTTGCCGTCATTGACCAGAAGCGTGGCCCCGGGTTCGAGCGCGGCAAAGATCTCGCGGTGGGGCAGTTGCACCCGTTTGCTGTCGCCCGGCACATCGTCGAGATCGAAGCGGAAGGGCTGCCCCTCGTCGATCTCTACCGCACCGTTGGCGAAGGCGCCGCAGCGCAGCTTGGGCCCCTGCAGGTCGGCCAGGATGGCGATCGGCCGGCCGGTGTCTTTCTCGATCTTGCGGATGAGGGCATGGCGCCGGGCGATCTCGTCATGCGTGCCGTGGCTCATGTTCAGGCGGAACACGTCGGCCCCGGCCTCGAACAGGGCGCGGATCATCTCGTAGTCATCCGAGGAAGGCCCCAGGGTGGCCACGACTTTCAGATTGCGTAAACGTCTCATCCTGCCCCATCTGTAATTCGGTCCCGCGCATGGTATGCGCCGGTATGCACCTTCTCTAGGCCGAAACGGCGCCAGCTGACAACTGGCGCTTGCGTCGCGGCTGACGTAAATGGATGTGAACCGAAAAGATGACAGCCCAATGACCTTTCACCCCTACCAGACGATAGACGCGGGCCGCATGTCACGCTGGCTGGTGACTTGCGACCATGCCGCCAACACCGTTCCGCCCTGTGTCAACGGCGGCGACCTGGGCCTGCCGCCCGAGGACATGTCCCGCCATATCGCCTATGATCCGGGCGCTGCGGGCGTGTCGCGCCGGCTGGGCGAGCTTTTGGACGCGCCGGTCGTGCTGTCGAATTTCTCGCGCCTGGTGATCGACCCCAACCGGGGGGAGGACGACCCCACGCTCTTGATGCGGCTTTACGACGGCACGGTGATCCCGGCCAATCGCGGCGTGGACACCGCCGAGCGAGAGCGGCGTCTCGGCGCCTTTTACCGGCCCTATCACGACGCGGTGGCCCGGCTCGCGGCGCGGCGCCCCGATACAGTCTACCTCGCCGTGCACAGCTTTACCCCGCGGCTGAACGGGCGTGGCGACCGGCCCTGGCAGATCGGCATACTGCACGCCGCCGACGCCCGCCTCGCCGGGCCGCTGATCGACCGCCTGCGGGCCGAGCCCGACCTTTGTATCGGCGAGAACGAACCCTATGGCGGGCACCTGCCCGGCGATTCCGTCGACCGGCACGCGATTGCCAACGGCCTGCCCAACGTGCTGATCGAGCTACGTAACGACGTGATCGTCACCGAAGAAGACCAGATCGCCTGGGCCGACCGGCTGGCCCCCATCCTCGAAGAGGTGCTGGCCGAGACCGGGCTATGAAAGGAGAAGAGATGGACGACAAGACCCGCACCGAGATCGAGGCCGCCGCCTTCCGCCGCCTGCAACAGCACCTCATGGAGGACCGGCCCGACGTGCAGAACATCGACCTGATGAACCTGGCCGGGTTCTGCCGCAACTGCCTGAGCCGCTGGATGGAAGAGGCCGCCGCCGAGCGCGGCGTCGAGCTGTCGAAAGAGGCCGCGCGCGAAGCCTTTTACGGCATGCCCTATGACGACTGGAAGGCGCAGAACCAGACCGAGGCGAGCCCCGAGAAACAGGCCGCCTTCGAAAAGGCCTTTGCCGAGAACGTGGGCAAGGACCGGGGCTGAGCCAGCGCGCAGGGCGTTTGACGGCGGCTTTGCGGGACAGAGCTGCCATAAATTCAACGGCAGGTTTCGGAACGGGCCAAAAACGGTCGTTTTCGCCTGTGACAGAAACGTATGAGTTTTGTCATTGTCTGCTGATTTCTTTCGCATGCCTTTCCGAAAGCCGTCTTTCAAGGGAGCCCAGATTTGGCCGATTGCGGGAAACCGGCTATCTTCCTGCGAAATGCTTCGGAAAAGGATGCGGATATGTCATCTGGGCACACAGGCCGCTGTCTTTGCGGAAATGTTAGCTACGATACGGGTAAAGATCCCCTTTGGGTAACGGTCTGCTACTGCCGGTTCTGCCAGCGCGCCACGGGATCGGATCGAATGATCGAGCCGATTTTCGAACGGGACTCCTTTGCCTTCAAAGGCGGCGCTCCCACGGTTTACACCTTGCCATCAGACGGGAGCGGCAAAGACATCAATGTCCATTTCTGCGAAAAATGCGGCACTAAGCTTGCATTGACCTTCGAGCGTTGGCCGGACCGAATTGGAATCTACGTCGGCACCCTGGACGATCCGGTGTCGATTGAACCAACCAAAGAAAACAGCAAACATATCTTCGCGTCAGAGGCGCGTCCCGGGACGATTTTGCCGCCGGGTTTCAAGATTTTTGACCGTCATGCCACCGAGAATGACGGCACGCCAATTGAGCCGACAGTCCACTCAACGCCTTACGTCGTTGAGAATTGGTGACATGCGTCATGCCGGATCGTATAGCGGCGTTGCGGCACATGGATGCCAATAACCCCTGGACAAAACCTCCCGGTCAAAAACGGTCGTTTCTGTCCCGCTCAGCATCCACCTCGATCCCAAGCAAGATAGCGTGGACAGAACCCCTAGGCAAAACCCTCGACGTTTTGGAACGTTTGCGCCCGGATGGATGAGCAGCCGTTCGCTGCGATTTGACGAAGGAGCAGGTTGGGCTCACCGCTGCCCTTCCCCCGGCGACAGGATGCACCAGAGACAGCGCGCCCGCGCCACGCTATGCCGGGGCCCGAGGGGAGGACATTCGCACCCGCGACCAAGGAAAGGAGCGCCATGAAAGCGCCCGCCCCGCCGTTGACCCAGTTCACGCCCAAGATCGTCTCGGTCCTGGCCGAAGGCTACGGCCCCAGGGCGCTGCGGGCCGATCTGGTGGCCGGGCTGACCGTTGCGGTGGTGGCGCTGCCGCTGTCGCTGGCCATTGCCATCGCCTCGGGCGTGCCGCCCGACCGGGGGCTGATTACCGCCATCGTGGGCGGGTTTCTCGTCTCGCTGCTGGGCGGCAGCCGGTTCCAGATCGGCGGGCCGGCGGGGGCATTCATCGTTCTGGTGGCGGCCACGGTGCAGCGCCACGGGCTGGACGGGCTGGCGCTGGCCACCTTCCTGTCCGGGATCATGCTGGCCGCGGCCGGGGCGCTGCGGCTGGGCGGGTTCGTCAAGTTCATCCCCTACCCTGTGACCGTGGGCTTCACCGCCGGGATCGGGCTGATCATCCTGATCAGCCAGATGCGCCCCTTTCTGGGTCTCACCCTGGACGGGCCCGAGCCGGGGCCGTTCGTGGAAAAGCTGCCGGTGCTGTGGGCCGCGCTGCCGACGCTCAGCCCGCTGAACCTGGCGCTGGGGCTGGGCGCGTTCGGGTTTATCGCGGTGCAGCGGCGTCTGGCGCCGCGCCTGCCGGGGATGCTGGCGGCAATCGCGCTGGCGGGCCTGACGGTCTGGGCGCTGGACCTGCCGGTGCCCACCATCGGCAGCGCCTATGGCGGCATCGCCGCGGGGCTGCCGGCGCCGTCGCTGCCGGATGTCTCGTGGGCCAAGGTGCAGGCGGTGCTGCCCGATGCGCTGGCCTTTACCCTGCTCGGCGCCATCGAGTCGCTGCTTTCCGCCGTGGTGGCGGATTCGATGACCGGCCGGCGCCACCGCTCGAACGCCGAGCTGATCGGGCAGGGCGTGGCCAACATGGCCTCGGCCTGTTTCGGCGGGTTCTGCGTGACCGGCACCATCGCGCGGACCGCCACCAATGTGCGCGCCGGGGCGCATGGGCCGGTGGCGGGCATGATCCATGCACTGGCGTTGCTGGCGGTCGTCTTGCTGCTGGCGCCGCTGGCCAGTGCCATCCCGCTGGCGGCGCTGGCGGGGGTGCTGGTTTCGGTCGCGCTTCACATGATCGATCTCGGCGCGATCCGGACGCTCGCGCGCACCGCGCGGGCCGAACTGGTGGTGCTGCTGGCCACGCTGGCGATGACCGTGCTGCGCGACCTGACCGAGGCCATCGTCACCGGCCTTGCGCTGGGCGCGCTGGTGTTCATGCACCGTATGGCACAGATGAGCGG
The DNA here is from genome assembly GCF_041020385.1 of Rhodovulum iodosum. NCBI lineage: Bacteria > Pseudomonadati > Pseudomonadota > Alphaproteobacteria > Rhodobacterales > Paracoccaceae > Rhodovulum > Rhodovulum iodosum. The sequence continues at coordinate 1,232,224 of NZ_JBEHHI010000001.1, forward strand.
TGTCGACGCGATGCTGGACGAGGCCGACACCGACTCGCGCCCCGAAGACCGCGGCGAGGGGCGGCAAACCGTGGTGCTGCGGCTGACGGGCGCCTATTTCTTCGGCTCGGCCCCGGTGATCGAAAGCGTACTGGACCGCATCGCCGCAAGGCCGCGCCACCTGATCCTCGATCTTGCCGACGTGCCGCTTCTGGATGTGACCGGGGCGCACAGCCTGGCCGGGTTCGTCCGAAAGGCGCTGGGCCAGGGCATGGCGGTGACGCTGGCCGCACCCCGGCCGCAGCACATGGACATGCTGAAGGCCGCGGGTCTGCCCGCCGCCGCGGCCACCGCGGCAGACATGCAGGCCGCGCGGGCGCGGGCGGACGTTCGGCCCGGCAAAGGGGTGTGATTGGCGCGGCTCTTGCCGCCCGTGGCCGCGGGCGCGCCCTAGACCGCCGCCTTCTTCATCTCGTCGACATAGATTTCGCGCAGCCGGCGGGCCACCGGCCCCGGCGTTCCGTCGCCGAGGCTGACCCCGTCGATCGCCACCACCGGCGTCACGAAGGCCGAGGCCGAGGTGACGAAGGCCTCGTCGGCCGCCTTGGCCTCTTCGACGGTGAAGGGGCGTTCGTCGACCTCCATCTGCGCCTCGCGGGCAAAGCGCAGCACCGCGGCGCGGGTGATGCCGTGCAGGATCTCGTTGCCCAGATGCCGGGTGACGATCTTGCCGCCGGTGACGATGTAGGCGTTGTTCGAGGTGCCCTCGGTCACCTCGCCATCCTCGACCATCCAGGCGTCGCCGGCGCCCGCGGCCTTGGCCATCATCTTGCCCATCGAGGGGTAGAGCAGCTGCACCGTCTTGATGTCGCGCCGCCCCCACCGCAGGTCGTCGATCGTGATGACGGTGATGCCCGTCGCCGCGCCGGGGCTATCGACGATGCCCTTGGTCTGGGTAAACAACACCAGCGTCGGCGCGGTTTCCTCGGGGTCGGGGAAGACGAAGTCGCGGTCCGCGGGCGCGCCGCGGGTGATCTGCAGGTAGATCAGCCCCTCGCCAAGGCCATTGCGCGTCACCAGTTCGCGGTGGATCTGCAGCAGCTCTTCGGTGCTGGCCGGGCTCGGCATGTCAAGCTCGGTCAGCGAGCGTTCCAGCCGCTTCATGTGGCCCGCGAAGTCGACGAGCTTGCCGTCCAGAACGCTGGTCACCTCGTAGACGCCATCAGCGAAGAGAAAGCCGCGGTCGAAGATCGAGACCTTGGCCTCATCCTCGGGCACGAAGGCCCCGTTCACGTAGACTGTCCGGCTCATCGCGGCGATCCTTTCCTCAACATGGCGGCCCCGGGGCGTTGCCCCGTCGCCGCTGACGCGCGTCACCCCCAGAGCAGCGCGTCGGGCGGGTAGACGGTCGACCCCTCGTAGCGCAGCGGGTGGGGCCGGTCTTCGGCCAACAGAAGCGGAGCGTCAAGATCGGTCACCGCCGCGCCCTGGGCCACCACCACCGCTGGCGCCATGGCCAGGCTGGAGCCAACCATGCAGCCGACCATGATGCCGTAGCCCTCGGCCATGGCGGCCTTGCACAGCGCCAACGCCTCGGTCAGCCCGCCGGTCTTGTCTAGCTTGATGTTGACCATGTCGTACTTGCCCTTCAGCGCGGGCAGCGAGGCACGGTCGTGGCAGCTCTCGTCGGCGCAGACGGGCACCGGGCGCTCGATCTCGGCCAGCATGTCGTCCTCGCCCGCGGGCAGGGGCTGTTCGACCATCTCGACGCCGAGGCGCACGAGGTGCGGCGCAAGCGCGGCATAGGCGTCGGCCGTCCAGCCCTCGTTGGCGTCCACGATGATGCGCGCCTTGGGGGCGCCCTCGCGGACGGCCTCGAGCCGGGGCATGTCGTCCTCGGTGCCCAGCTTGATTTTCAAGAGCGGGCGCCCGGCATGTTTCGCCGCCGCCGCGCGCATGTTCTCGGGCGTGTCGAGCGACAGCGTGTAGGCGGTGACGACCGGCTTTGGCTTGGGCAGACCGGCCAGTTGCCAGACCCGCTTGTCCGCGCGCTTGGCCGCGAGATCCCACAGCGCGCAGTCGACGGCGTTGCGTGCGGCCCCGGCAGGCAGCAGATCGGGCAGGTCGGCGCGGGTCACGCGCCCGGGCAGACCCTCGATCTGGGCGGTGACGCTGTCGAGCGATTCGCCGTAGCGGGCATAGGGCACGCATTCGCCCCACACCGCCGCGCCGTTGGCGAGGATGCGCACAGTCAGCACCTGGGCCTCGGTGCGGCTGCCGCGCGCGATGGTGAAGGCCTGGGCCAGGCGAAAGCTTTCGGGGGTGACGACGATTTTCATGGCCGCAACCTACAGCGCCGCCAGCGCGTCCACCAGACGCCCCGCGCCCTGCCGGAACGGATCGACCGTGGGCAGGCCCATCCGCGCCTCGACCTCGGACAGGTAGGCCTCTGCCTCGTCCGCTGCCATGGCGGCTGTGTTGACCGAGATGCCGACCGCCTGAACGCCGGGGTTGGCCGCGCGGGCCACCGTCAGCGACAGATCGCGCAGCTCTTCCAGCGAGGGCAGGGCGTAGTCGGGCAGGCCGCGCATGTGCGTCCGGGTGGGTTCGTGGCTGAGGATCAGCGCGTCGGGCTGGCCGCCGTGGATCAGCGCCATGGTGACGCCGGAATAGGAGACGTGGAACAGGCTGCCCTGCCCCTCGATCATGTCCCAGTGGTCGTCATCGTTGTCGGGGCTCAGCCACTCGACCGCGCCGGCCATGAAATCGGCCACCACGGCGTCCAGCGGCACGCCGTCGCCGGTGATCAGAATGCCCGTCTGGCCGGTGGCGCGAAAGCTGGAATTCAGCCCGCGCGCCTTCATCTCGCGGTCCATCGCAAGGGAGGTATACATCTTGCCGACCGAACAATCGGTGCCCACCGCGAGGCAGCGTTTGCCGGACCGTTTCTTGCCGTTGGCGATGGGATAGTCCCGTTCGGGCACCCGCACGTCGTGCAGCGCGGTGCCGGTCGCCTCGGCCACCGCGACCAGGTCGGGCTCGTCGCGCAGCAGGTTGTGCAGGCCGCTGGCCAGGTCGAAGCCTTCCTCCAGCGCGGCCACCAGGACCTTTTTCCACGCCTGCGAGATCACGCCGCCCCGGTTGGCGACACCGATCACCAGGGTCTTGGCGCCGGCGGCCTTGGCCTCGGCCAGGGTCATGTCGGGCAGGCGCAGATCGGCCTTGCAGCCCTCCATGCGGAACTGGCCGACGGCATTGTCCGGCCGCCAGTCCTTGATGCCCTGGGCCACCTTGGCCGCCAGCGGGTCGGGCGCGTCGCCCAGAAACAGCAGATACGGGGTCTCGATCATTGCGGGCCCTCCTTTTTGGTCGGGGTCGAGACTAGCGGCCGGCGCAGGGATGTCTTGCCGAAGGCGGGGGCCGAAAGCCCGGTTTCGGCAAGATCGTTCGAAATGCAGGCAGGGTGGGTGAAGAATCATGCAGCCCGTGCCCGATCCGCGTCTTGCCGCGGCGCAGCGAAATGGCTTGCGCCTGCATGCGCAAGTTTTTATCACGCAGGCCGAGCCAAACGACACATCCTTACCAAGAGGCGCGACACATGTCATTCCGCATCCAGCCCACGCCCGTCTCCCGCCCCAACCGGTGCCAGCTGTTCGGCCCGGGCTCGCGGCCGCAGATCTTCGAAAAGATGGCGGCGAGCGAGGCGGACGTGATCAACCTCGACCTTGAGGATTCGGTTGCCCCCGATGACAAGGACAGCGCGCGCCGGAACGTGATCGAGGCGATCGGCGACATCGACTGGGGCAAGAAGCATTTGAGCGTTCGGATCAACGGGCTGGACACGCCCTACTGGTACCGCGACGTCGTCGAGTTGCTGGAAAACGCGTCCGACCGGCTGGACCAGATCATGATCCCCAAGGCGGGCTGCGGCGCCGATATCTACGCGGTCGACGCGCTGGTCACCGCGGTCGAACGCGCCAAAGGCCGGACCAAGCCCATCGGCTTCGAGGTCATCATCGAATCGGCCGCCGGCATCGCCCATGTCGAGGAAATCGCCGCCGCCAGCCCGCGGATGCAGGCGATGAGCCTGGGCGCCGCGGATTTCGCGGCCTCGATGGGGATGGCGACCACCGGTATCGGCGGCACGCAGGAAAACTATTACATGCACCGCGAGGGCGAGAGGTACTGGTCCGACCCGTGGCACTGGGCGCAGGCCGCCATTGTTGCCGCCTGCCGCACCCACGGGGTGCTGCCCGTCGACGGGCCCTTCGGCGATTTCTCCGACGACGAAGGGTTCCGCGCCCAGGCGCGGCGCTCGGCCACGCTGGGCATGGTCGGCAAATGGGCGATCCACCCCAAGCAGGTGGCGCTGGCCAACGAGGTCTTCACCCCCTCCGACGAGGCCGTGGCCGAGGCCCGCGAAATCCTTGCCGCCATGGAAAAGGCCAAGGCCGAGGGCGCGGGCGCGACCGTTTACAAGGGCCGGCTGGTCGATATCGCGTCGATCAAGCAGGCCGAGGTGATCGTGCAGCAGGCCGAGATGATCGCCGGGCGCTGAGACCAGGCGCATCCGGGCAGATCTACCGCGAAACGGGGCCGAACAGGCCCCGTTTTCCTTTTCTGGGTGCTTGTGCGAAACGCGCGTTCGCCAGCGCGGCGGCGCGCGCCGACACCGTCCCTATTCGCGCCGCGCCCCCGTGCGCCGTTAAGGCCATGTGCTATGGTCACGCGCGACCACAAGGAGATGGAGAGGGCCATGACCAAGAGCGGCACGATCAGAACCACCAACGGGCGCGGGCGCGTCTATGACAGCGTGCTCGACACGATCGGCGACACGCCCGCGATCCGCGTCAACAATCTCGGCCCCGAAGGCGTGACGATCTACGTCAAGGCCGAGGCGTTCAACCCGGCTGCCTCGGTCAAGGACAGGCTGGCGGTGAGCATCATCGAGGCGGCCGAGCGCGAGGGCCGGCTGAAACCCGGCCAAACCGTGGTCGAGGCGACCAGCGGCAATACCGGTATCGGGCTGGCGATGGTCTGCGCGCAAAAGGGCTATCCGCTGGTGATCACCATGGTCGAAACCTTCTCGGTCGAACGGCGCAAGCTGATGCGGATGCTGGGCGCCAAGGTGATCCTGACCCCGAAAGAGGAAAAGGGCACCGGCATGGTGAAGAAGGCCCAGGAGCTGGCGGAAAAGAACGGCTGGTTCCTCGCCCACCAGTTCGAAACCGAGGCCAATGCCGATATCCACGAGGCGACGACGGCGCGCGAGATCCTGGCCGATTTCAACGGCCAGCGGCTGGACTATTTCGTCACCGGCTATGGCACGGGGGGCACCGTCACCGGGGTTGCGCGCGCGCTGCGGCGGGACCGTCCGGAGACGAAGGTCATCCTCAGCGAACCGACCGACGCGCCGCTGATCGCAAGCGGCCACACGCAAAAGCGCAACGCAGCGGGCGAGCCCGACGAAAGCCACCCGGCCTTCAAGCCGCACCCGATCCAGGGCTGGACGCCCGATTTCATCCCGCTGGTGTTGCAGGAAGCGATCGACAAAGGGTTCTATGACGAGTTGATCCCGGTCGCCGGGCAGGAGTCGCAAGACTGCGCACGGGACCTCGCCCGCAAGGAGGGCATCCTGACCGGCGTCTCGGGCGGGGCGACCTTCGCGGTGGCGCTGGCCATCGCCGAGCGGGCCGAGCCGGGCACGGTGATCCTGGCGATGCTGCCCGACACCGGCGAGCGCTATCTTTCGGCCCCGCTCTTCCAGGCGATCGACGCCGAGATGGACGAAGAAGAGCGCGCGATCGCGGACTCCACGCCGGGCTACCGGATGCCCTGAGGCCGCGCCGCACCCAGCCGGTGCGGCGCCCAGGGCGGCGCATATCGACGGACGTCGCGGTGGCGGGATCGCCGCGGCAGGCCACCTGTCAGAGCGCCGCTTCCGATCGCCCCGTTATTGCAAAACCGGGCGGTGGCGTTCATATACGCGCCACCCATCTGGAGCTGTGGCGCATGAACTATCTCGAATTCGAAAAACCGCTGGCAGAGATCGAAGGCAAGGCCGAAGAGCTGCGCGCCCTGGCGCGCGCCAACGAGGAGATGGATGTCGAGCAGGAGGCCGCCGCGCTCGACCGCAAGGCCGCGGACATGTTGCGCGACCTTTACAAATCCCTGACGCCGTGGCGCAAATGCCAGGTGGCGCGCCACCCCGACCGGCCCCGCTGTACCGACTATATCCAGGCGCTGTTTACCGAATACACGCCGCTGGCCGGCGACCGGAACTTTGCCGACGACCACGCGGTGATGGGCGGACTGGCGCGGCTCGACGATCAGCCGATTATGGTGATCGGCCAGGAAAAAGGCGCCGACACCAAGACCCGGCTGGAGCACAATTTCGGCATGGCCCGGCCCGAGGGCTATCGCAAGGCGGTGCGCCTGATGGACATGGCCGACCGGTTCGGCCTGCCTGTGATCACCCTTGTCGACACGCCCGGCGCCTATCCCGGCAAGGGCGCCGAGGAACGCGGCCAGTCCGAGGCGATCGCGCGGTCGACCGAAAAATGCCTGCAGATCGGCGTGCCGCTGGTGTCGGTGATCATCGGCGAGGGCGGGTCGGGCGGCGCAGTTGCCTTTGCCACGGCCAACCGCGTGGCGATGCTGGAACATTCCGTCTATTCGGTGATCTCGCCCGAGGGTTGCGCCTCGATCCTGTGGAAGGACGCCGAGAAGATGCGCGAGGCCGCCGAGGCGCTGCGCCTGACCGCGCAGGATCTCAAGAAGCTCGGCGTCATAGACCGCATCATCCAAGAACCTCTGGGCGGTGCCCAGCGCGCGCCGGACGACACAATCGAGGCGGTGGGCCTTGCGCTGCGGGTGATGCTGAAACAGCTTGCGTCGCGCGGACGCGACCGTCTGATCGCCGACCGACGGCAGAAATTCCTCAACATGGGCGCCAAAGGCCTCGCGGCCTGAGCCCGGGCGATCTGCCCCTTGTCAAACGCGCCGGTCCGGCGCGCCGCCGGGCGCCGGCACCGGGATTGGGCACGGTGTTGCCCAATCATGGACAGAGTTTTGCTGGAATTGGCTGGAATTGTGCTTGCTGGGGGAGGCCCCAATCGGTTTCTCTGGTTGTACGGCAAGCGAGGAAACATGGCGCACTACGAGTTTAAGGTCGTCCCCGCACCCGATCGGGTGCAACCCATGGTGGAAAGCCCCCGTCGACGCGATTCGTTTTGTGAGACGCTCCAGGTGCTACTCAACGACCTCGGGGCCGAGGGCTGGGATTTCGTCCGTGTCGAGAGCCTGCCTCTCAGACACGGCTTCTGGTCGTTCCGGGCGCCGGTGGAAGAGCGGTGCCTGATGATTTTCCGGCGCGAGTGTGCCGAGGCCGAGACCGAGACCGCGAAAAAGGCGCCGACGAAATCTGCGCCCGCCCCGACGCAACCGCAGATGGCGTCGCGCAAGGAGGTGCCGCATTTCGTGCGCACCGCCCGGCTGGCCGAGACCCCGACGCTGAAAGCCGTGGGCAAGGGCACGGGCTCGGGCTGAGCGTTCAGCCCTTGTGGCTGAATCCCGCCTCTTGCATCAGACGGTTGGACACGCCTTCCACCGACGTTTCCAGATCGGCCATGAAATCGTCGACCGGCAGGCCCGGCGCGACCGGCGCCAGGAACTCGACCACGGCAAGCCCCGGCTTGCGATAGATGCCGGTGCGCGGCCAGAACACGCCGACATTGGTGGCCGCGGGTACGCAGGGGCGGCCCAGCTCACGATAAAGCACGCCAGTGCCGATCTTGTAGGGGCGCGTGGCCCCCGGCGCGACGCGCGTGCCTTGCGGATAGATGATCAGCTGGCCCGGATCGTCGCGTTCTTTCAAGACCTGCGCGACCATGCCGGCGATTGCCTGCCCCCGCTTGCCCCGGTCGACCGGCACGCAGCCGATGCGCATCGCGTACCAGCCCAGGGCAGGCGCCCATTTCAGCGACCGCTTCATGATGAAGCGGGGCCGGCGGCAGGCGCTGACGATCAGGATGATATCGAAGAAAGACTGGTGCTTGGCCGCGATCAGAGCCGCGCCCTCGGGCGGCGTACCGCGGATTTCCGACCGCAGGCCGATCATCCAGCGCGCGGTCCAGCGCACCCAGCGGCAGTAGGCGTGAATCGCGCGAAAGGCCCAGGTGCGCGAGGCCAGCGCGGCAGGCGCATAGATCAGCGCGAAGAATGGCATCGCCAGGTACATCTGGCCCACGAACAGCGCCGAGCACAGCCATTGCCAGGCATAGGTCATCAGGTCAGCCCCCTCAGCATGCGCAGTGCCGCGGCGCGCGTGGCCGCGAAGGCGACCAGCGCGGCCAGCGGCGGCACCGCGAGCGGCCAGAGCCAGTGCCAGCCGCGAAATCCCAATCCGGTCAGAAAGCCGCCGGCCTCGCCGGTCTCGGGCATCAGCGCCATGGCCAGCATGCCCAGCGCGGTGCCCCCCGCGGCGCCTTCCAGCGCGCGGCGGGTAAAGCGGCGCACGAAAGCGCGCGCAATGAACACGTCGCGCGCGCCCACCAGGCGCAGCACCTCAATCACCCGCGCATTGGCCGCCAGCGCCGCGTTGGCCGCCAGCGTGATCATCGACGCCACGGCGGCCCCGATCAGCCCCAACGCGACCCAGCCGAACAGGCGCAGCCGGTCGGCGGCGGCCACCAGCGGCCGGCGCCAGCGCGTGTGGTCGTCCAGCACCGCGCCGGGCGCCTCGCCGGCCAGCCTCAGGCGCAGCGCCTCGGCGTCCAGCCCCTCGGGGCCCTCGACGAGTTCGACCAGCCGGGGCAGCGGCAGGCGGTCGACCGGCAGGTCGGGCCCGAACCAGGGCTCAAGCAGGGCGCGCTGTTCATCCGCGCTGAGCGCGCGGGCCGAGGCGACGCCGGGCGTGGTGCGCAATACGTCGAGGACCGCCTCGGTCTGGGTGGTCATCTGGCCCTGCGGCGCCGAGATGCGGACAGTGGCGGTGCGGGCCAGCGCGTCCGACCAGCGGTCGGCCAGCCGACCCGCGGCCAGCGACAGCGCCAGCGCGAAGACCGCCAGAAAGGCCATCGCCGCGCTGGTCAGCTGGGTCAGCCGCACCGGCATGCCGGCGGGCGGCACCACACGGTCGGAGCGGTCGGGACGCAACGCCGGCATGCTCACAGATCGGCCCCCGCAAGCTGCACCCGCCGGTCCTTAATGCGCAGCACCCGGGCCGAGACATTGGCCTTGGCCGCACGGATCAGGTTGAGGTCGTGGGTGGCGATCACGATCGCCTTGCCCATCCGGTTGAGCTCGATCAGCAGGTGCAGGATGCGCAGCGACATCTCCCAATCGACGTTTCCCGTGGGCTCGTCGGCGAGTATCAGCTCAGGGCCCATGATCACCGCGCGGGCCAGTGCGGCGCGCTGACGCTCTCCACCCGAAAGTTCCGGCGGCAAGGCCTCGGCACGGGTGTCGAGGCCGACCCAGCCCAGCAGATCGGCGAGGTCGCCCGCATGATCGGCTGCGTTGCGCCCGGCGACGGACAGCGGCAAGGCCACGTTCTCGGCCACCGAAAGATGGTCGAGAAACTGGCAGTCCTGGTGAACCACCCCGATGCGGCGCCGTGTATGGGCCACGTCATCGCGGCTCATCGCTCTGACATCCTTACCAAAAATCCGGACACGCCCCGCGGTGGGGGCAAGTTCGGCATAACAGAGCCTGAGGAAGGTCGTTTTGCCGGCGCCCGATGGCCCGGTCAGGAAATGGAAAGAACCCGGCGGCAATCTAAGCGCGAGCCCGCCCAAGAGCTCGCTCCCGCCATAGCTGTGGCTCACGCTATCGAGCTCGATCACGGCATCCTCCCAGGGGTTCTGCGCCGTTCTGCCCGAGGCGCCCGCGGGATTCAATCTCGGCGATTCGCAAACTCTTTGAATTTCCGCTGCGATTGATACAACATGCGGCAAACACAAGCAGGGTCGCAGACATGGGTTGCGAAAAGGGGGCGGGATGAGACTGGTGTGCCCGAATTGCGACGCGCAGTACGAGGTGGATGACGGCGTCATCCCCGAGGGGGGACGCGATGTGCAATGCTCCAGTTGCGGCCATACCTGGTTTCAGGCCGGCCCCGACGAAGAGACCGACGAGATCGCCGCGCCCGAGGCGGAAAAGGAATCGGAAGCAGACGACGCGGCAGACGCGATGCTCGACGCGCCCGACCCCGAACCCGAGCCCGAACCCGAGCCCAAGGCGGACGAGCCGGACAAACCCGAGGCGCGCGGCGCGCTCGACCCGTCGGTTCTGGATGTCTTGCGCGAAGAGGCCGAACACGAACGCCGTGCCCGCGCTGCCGAGCGCGGCAACGAAACCTTCGAAAGCCAGCCCAATCTCGGCCTAGAAGAAGTGGCCGGAGAGGCCGGCGCGATGCGCGAGAGGATGGCCCGCCTGCGCGGCATCGACTCCGACGAGGCCGAGGCGCGCGAAGACGGAACCATACCGCGCAGCGAACTTTTGCCCGATGTGGAGGAGATCAACTCGACCCTCCGGGCCGCGTCCGAACGGCACGACGACGGGATCATCCCCGCGCAAGACCCCGGCGACGAGGACGACAGCGGATTCCGGCGCGGGTTTGTCACGGTGCTGGCGATCTTCGCGCTGGCCACGGGCGTTTACCTCTATTCCGCCCGGATCGCCGCGATGGTGCCCGCCGCCGCACCGGCCCTGAGCAGCTACACGCAGGTCGTCGATGCCGGACGCGCCAAGCTGAACGCGTCTCTCAGGGGCGCCATCCGGGCTGTCACGGCCAAGCTGTCGGGCGGCGGGGGCTGACCGTCAGAACCGGTCGAGCAGCCGTTTCAGATACTCCAGCTCGATATCCGGGCGTTCCTGTTCGCCCGAACGGCGGCGGATCTCGTCCAGCAATTCGCGCGCGCGGCGATACACGTCCTCGCCCTGCAAGAGCTGCTCGTCGGTGCCAACACGGCCCTGCGTGCCCGGCGCACGGCCCAGCGGATCGCGCTGGCCTGTCGCATCGGCCTGACCGTTCGCTTCGCCTTGCTGGCCCTGGTTCTGCTGGTTCTGCGCCATCGCCTCGCCGAGGTTGCGCATACCCTCGCGGAGCGCCTCCATCGCCTCGGCCTGGCTGTCGAGCGCGCCGGCCAGATCGTCGCCCCTGAGCGCCTCTTCCGCGTCGCCCATCGCGCGACCGGCCCGGTCCAGCGCGTCGCGCGCCGCCTCGCCCTCGGGCGAGCCGCCAAGCCCCGGCAAGGCCTGCTGCTGGCGATCCAGTTCCCTGCGCAGCGAACGCTGGCGGTCGGCAAGCGACTGGCCCATGTCACCCGGCTGGCCGTTCATGCCCGGCTGCTGGCCGGACCCCTGGCCCTGGCCCTGCTGTTGCCCCTGCTGGCCCTGACCCTGCTGGCCCTGACCTTGTTGGCCCTGTTGACCTTGCTGGCCCTGACCTTGCTGGCCCTGCTGACCTTGTTGGCCCTGGCCGGGGTTGAACTGGTCCTGAAGCTCTTGGAACGAGTCGTCGTTCAGCCCCTGCTGGTTGCGCAGGGTTTCGGCCAGGCCTTCCATGGCCTGCTGGCCCGGGCTCTGGCCGCTCTGGCCCTGCGTGACCTGCATGTTTTCCATCATCTGACGCAGCTGTTCCAGCAATTGCTCGGCCTCGGCCATGCGGCCTTCCTGCATCAGCTGCTCCAGCCGCTCCAGCATTTGCTGCAGCTGGTCGCCGGTGATGGTCTGCATGTTTTCCTGGTTTTGCGCCTGCTGCTGACCGTCCTGCTGGTTTTGCTGGGCAAGCTGGCGCATGTAGTCCTGCATCGCCTCGCGCAGCTCCTGCATCAGCTCGGCGATTTCCTCGTCGCTGGCGCCGTTTCGCATCGCCTCGGACAGCCGGTCTTGCGCCCGCTGCAACCGCTCCAGCGCGTCGCCAAGGTCGCCGTCTTCGATCAGCACGGCGATATCCCACAGCGCCTGGGCGATCTCGTCCTGCGTCTCGGCGGTCATCCCGGCCTTGACGGCGGCCTCAAGCCGGCGCAGCGCCACCCGGAATTGCAGGTAGGTCGAGCCATCGCGGAACACGTCGTCGGGCAGGTAGCTGACCGCCCGCAGGATTTGCGCGACCCGCGCACCGTTGTCGCGCGTCCACAAGAGGTCGCGCCGCTGTTCGACGACCGCCCGCGCCAGCGGATCGAAAAACCGCCGGCCCGGCAGGCTCATCTCGAGCGGGGCAGAGCGGCCGGTCTGGCCCAGCGCATCCTCGGCCGTCAGCGTCATCGTCACGGGCAGCCCCGCCCACGGGTGCTGCGACAGGTTTTCGACCAGGGTCTCTGCGAAATCGCGCCGGTCGCCGGTGATCGACATCGGAAGATCCAGCACCAGGGCCTCGCGCGGGTCGGGGGCGGCCGTCAGGCCATAGCGGCGCTCGACCGAGTCGAGGTTCAGCGTGATCCGCGCCTCGCCCGCGACCACGCCGTAATCGTCGGTCGCGGCGAAGGGCTGGCGCATCTCGCCATTGGCGGCCACCTCCACCGCGCCATCCGCGGCGATGGTTGGCGCGCTGTCCGGCGTTATGGCGATCTGCCAGCTGCGCCCGTTGGGGCCGTCGATTTCCAGTGCGCCGGGCTGCACGATGTCAAAGCTCTGCGCCATGCCGGCCAGCGCCTCGGGCGCGTCGGCGGGGGCCGCGCGCCCCGACACCGTCTCGCGGATGTCGAGCGCGCCGACCTCGCCGTAAAGGCGCAGGGTCAGGCGGCTGCCCTTGGGCACCGCGAAGCTCTCGCCTGTGATGTCGTTGAGGTAGAGCGCGGGCTTGGCGGTATAGGCGGGCGGCTCGACCCAGCCCTCCCATGCGGGGCCGGTGGCCAGTGCTGCGCCGGGTCCCGCGGCCATATCGCCCACGCTGGCCGCGCGCCAGAGCGACCCGAACACCACCGCCACGACAAAGGCGGTCAGCGCGACATAGCGCAGCGCCAGCGGGTCGCGGTCGGCGACGCGCAGGTCAGGCGCGACGGCGCGCGCGCCGGCGGCGCGTTCGGCCATGCGGGCGACATGCGCGCGCCAGACGGCCTCGGACGCGGCATCGCCCGCGCCGATGGCCTGGCTGTCGGTCAGCGCGGCGATGGGCCGGCCCGGCAGGGTGCGGTCCAGCCGCTCGCGCGCCTCGGCGCGGCCGGGCCAGCGAAAGCGCCGCGCGCCGTAGATCAGGCTGGCGAGCACGACGAGGCCGGCCAGGGCAAGCCCGCCCGCGACCGCATAGAAGGGCAGCGCCTCGTGCGCGCCCAGCGCCAAGGCGGCTGCCACGGCCAAGAGAATGCTCCAGACCGGCCAGAACTGACGGGTGATGCGTTCGGCTACCATGCCCGCCTGCGTCAGGCGGACCCGGCCGCTGAGGCCGTCCAAGGCCGTGCGGGGGCTTGCGTCGCGCTCGGTCATGCTCCCTTTCCGCGGCGTGGCGGCGGGACTGCCGCTAGAGCCACACTGGAATGGTATCTCGGTTTATGATCTCGTCAAAGGATGGCCGGGCGCGGATGACAGCGAAGTGATCCCCGCTGACCAGCACCTCGGGCACAAGGGCCCGTGTGTTGTATTCCGAGGCCATGACCGCGCCATAGGCGCCTGCCGAGCGGAACGCGACCAGATCGCCGGGCGCAAGCGGGGGCATCATGCGTTGCTTGGCAAAGGTATCGCCCGATTCGCAGACCGGCCCGACGATGTCGACGGGCGCGCGCTCAACCCCCGGCGCGGGCTCTGCCAGGGGGTCGATATCGTGATGGGCGCCGTACATGGCCGGACGGACCAGATCGTTCATCGCCGCGTCGAGGATCAGGAAATCGCGCCCCTCGCCCTCTTTCATATAGATCACGCGCGCCACCAATACGCCGGCGTTGCCGGCGATCAGCCGCCCCGGCTCGATCTCGATCTCGCAGCCCAGATCGCCCAGGGTGCGCTTGACCATTTCGCCGTATTCCACCGGCAGGGGCGGGGCGAGGTTCGAGCGGTGATAGGGAATTCCCAGGCCGCCCCCGAGGTCGAGGCGGACGATGTCGTGACCGTCGGCGCGCAGGGTGCGGGTCAGTTCTGCCACCTTCTGGTAGGCCAGCTCGAACGGCTCTAACGAAGTGAGCTGGCTGCCGATATGCACATCGATGCCGACCACCTTGAGCCCCGGCAGGGTGGCGGCATGGGCGTAAACCTCGCGCGCCCTGGCGATGGGGATGCCGAACTTGTTCTCGGACTTGCCGGTGGCGATCTTTTCGTGCGTTTGCGCGTCGACATCGGGGTTTACCCGCACCGTGATTGGCGCGACGGCGCCCAGAGACAGCGCCACCTCGTTCAGGGCCGCCATTTCGGGCTCTGATTCGACGTTGAACTGGCGGATGCCGCCGGTCAGCGCCAGGTGCATCTCTTCACGCGTCTTGCCGACGCCGGAAAACACGATCCGCTCGCCGGGGATGCCCGCCGCGCGGGCCTTGCGGTACTCGCCGCCCGAGACGACGTCGACGCCTGCGCCCAGATCGCCCATCAGCTTGAGCACGGCGAGGTTGGAATTGGCCTTCATCGCGTAGCAGACAAGGTGGTCGGTGCCTGCCAGCGCCTCGTCGAACAGGCGGAAATGGCGGGTCAGCGTCGCCACCGAATAGCAGTAGAACGGCGTGCCCACCTCGGCCGCGATCTCGGCCAGCGGCACGTCCTCGGCATAAAGCCGGCCGCCGCGATACAGGAAATGATCCATTCAGGTCACGGGCCGCGAACGCAGGAACAGGTAAAGCGGCAAACCGCACGAAAGGCCGATGCCGAAGGTCGCCGGAATGGCGACCAGCGCCAGCCAGTTCTTGCGCGCCCAGGTTTCGGCGACGATCCAGATCGTCAGCGTGATTGCCGCGATCGTCAGATCCCATGTCAGGCCGGTGGAGCTTTCGTTGACGTACCAGGCGTCGATCATGCCGCCCCAATCCCAGTCGTTCTTCATCAGCCAGGAGATGAAGTAATACATCGGGTGGATCGCGCCCCAGATGGCGAGGCCAAGGTAGATCTTGCGCAGCAAAGACATCACTCTCTCCTGTTTCCGCCGGTCACGCCGAATTCGACGGTGCCCGAAACGTGTACCCCAGGTTCTGTGGCGGGGCGTTCGGGCGGCCCGTCGGCGCCGCAGGCCGCCAGCAGCAGAAGGGCCGATAGTGCCAGGTGTCTCATCCCAGTCTGTCCTTCCATCGCCCGATCTGCGCGCGCACCTGCGTGGGCGCGGTGCCACCATAGCTGACGCGGCTCGCCACCGAATTATGCACGCCGAGCACGCTGAAGACATCCTCCCGAATATCCGAATGCACCTGCTGCATCTCGCTGAGCGAAAGCCCGGGCAGGTCGCACCCTTTCTGCTCGGCCAGCGCCACCAGCGCGCCGGTCACGTGATGGGCCTCGCGGAAGGGTAGGCCGAGAGCGCGCACCAGCCAGTCCGCCAGATCGGTCGCGGTGGAAAATCCGCTGGCGGCGGCGGCCTCCAGCGCCGCGCGGTTGGCGGTCATGTCACGCACCATGCCCTCCATCGCGGCCAGCGCCAGCATCAGGTTGTCGGCGGCGTCGAAGACCTGTTCCTTGTCTTCCTGCATGTCCTTGGAATAGGCGAGAGGAAGCCCCTTCATCACCGTCATCAGCGCGACGTTGGCGCCGAAGATGCGCCCGATCTTGGCGCGGATCAGCTCTGCCGCGTCGGGGTTCTTTTTCTGCGGCATGATCGACGAGCCGGTCGAGAAGCGGTCGGACAGCGTGACAAAGCGGAACTGCGCGGACGACCAGATCACCAGCTCTTCGGCAAAGCGCGATAGGTGCATGGCGCAGATCGAGGCGGCGGAGAGGAATTCCAGCGCGAAATCGCGGTCGCTGACCGCGTCCAGCGAATTGGCCGCCGGCCGGTCGAAGCCCAGCGCCTGCGCCGTGGCGTGCCGGTCGATGGGAAAGGACGTGCCCGCCAGCGCCGCCGCGCCCAGGGGGCATTCGTTCATCCGCGCCCGGGCGTCGGCAAAGCGGGACATGTCGCGGCCGAACATCTCGACATAGGCCATCATATGGTGGCCCCAGGTCACCGGCTGGGCGGTTTGCAGGTGGGTGAAACCGGGCATCACCCACTCGGCGCCCGCCTCGGCCTGCGCCAGCAGCGCGCGGATCAATGCCTCCAGCCCGGCCACGGCGGCGTCGATCTGGTCGCGCACCCACAGCTTGAAATCGGTCGCCACCTGGTCGTTGCGCGAGCGGCCCGTGTGCAGCCGGCCGGCGGGCTCGCCGATGATCTCTTTCAGCCGCGCCTCGACGTTCATGTGGATGTCTTCCAGCGCCGTGGAAAATGCGAAAGTGCCGCCTTCGATCTCTGACAAGACCGTGAGAAGCCCTTCCCGTATGGCCTCGGCGTCCTTACTGCTGAGAATGCCTGTCTCGGCCAGCATGGCGGCATGGGCGCGGGAGCCTTCGATGTCTTGCCTCGCAAGGCGGCGGTCGAACCCGATCGAGGCGTTGATCGCCTCCATGATCGCGTCCGGCCCGGCGGCGAAGCGCCCGCCCCACATGGCGTTGGATTGGTCCTTGGTCATCGGATTGCCCCTGGAGGGATATATGCGCATTCTACGGTTGATCGTCCTCTACACGGCCATTGCGGCCGGTGCAAACGGCGCGCTGGCTGCCGATATGGCCTCGGTCGAGGCACTGCGCGAGGGCAGCCTGAAAAAGCTGATGTTCCACGACGATCCGCGCGCGGTGCCGGACATCGCCGTCACGGCCCGCGACGGCGGCGAGGTCAGGCTGAGCGATTACCAGGGCAAATGGGTGGTGCTGAACTTCTGGGCGACCTGGTGCGCGCCCTGCCGCGTGGAAATGCCCGCACTCGACCGGCTGCAGGGTGAGATGGGCGGGCCCGGCTTCGCCGTGGTTACCGTGGCCACCGGGCGCAACTCGCCCCGCGGCATCGACAAGCTGTTCGAAGAGACCGGCGTGACCCGCTTGCCCAAACTACAGGATCCAAGCTCGGCGCTGGCGCGCAACATGGGCGTCATGGGCCTGCCGGTGACTGTCATCCTCAACCCCGAGGGGCAGGAAATCGCCCGGATGACCGGCGACGCGGAGTGGGACAGCGACAGCGCCAAGGCGATCGTCGCCGCGCTGATGGGCGGCGGCTGAGCCGGTGCAGCTTATCGACCCGATCACCGAGGCGACGGCCGCCGAATGGGGCTATCTCGGCGACCGGGTAATGGGCGGGGTTTCCAGCGGGAAGATGCGCTTTGGCCGCGAGGGCGATACGGGCTTTCTACGGCTGACGGGCCATGTCAGCACCGCCAATAACGGTGGCTTCATCCAGATGCGCCGCGCGCTCGACGCGCCGCTGCCGCCAGGTGCAGGCGGGCTGGTCGTGCAGGTGCGCGGCAACGGCGCGCGCTATTTCGTGCATCTGCGTGTCGAGGGCGCGGGGCGGCCGTGGCTTTACTATCAGGCCGGTTTCGACAGCGGGCCGGACTGGGCCGAGACCCGCCTGCCCTTTG
Source organism: Rhodovulum iodosum (assembly GCF_041020385.1). Taxonomy (NCBI): domain Bacteria; kingdom Pseudomonadati; phylum Pseudomonadota; class Alphaproteobacteria; order Rhodobacterales; family Paracoccaceae; genus Rhodovulum; species Rhodovulum iodosum. The sequence goes on from NZ_JBEHHI010000001.1 coordinate 1,249,722, forward strand.
CGGATTTCGTGCCCTCGGGCGCCGGCCTGCCGGCCGCCCTGCGACCGCAGGACGTGCTGAGCATCGGCATCGCCGCCTACGGACGCGACCACGAGGCCGACGTCTCGCTGGCCACCCTGTTTGCCTATTAGGGCATGAAACTTTACGTAAAATCCGCCATTTGAGGCTTTCTTAGGGTTTCTTCGTCCATCTGGGTCACGGTTGGAACGGAGGCTCATATGGAACCCGGCAAGGACAGCGCGCTATCCGCGTGCGACCCGCGCGAGGACAGCCCGCTGTCGGCTGCTGTTGCAGGCCGCGAGGACGACACGCTCACCCTGGTGCGGCGCGCGATCGCGCGCGGCGACACGGCGCTGGCCTTTCAGCCCGTCGTCACCACCGGCAACACCTCCCGCCCGGCCTTCTACGAAGGCCTGATTCGGATCTTCGACGAGGGCGGGCGCACCATTCCCGCGCGCGATTTCATGGACGCGGTGGAAACCACCGAAACGGGGCGCCTGATCGACTGCTTCGCGCTCGAGATGGGCCTCGTCGCGTTGGCCCGGGCCGATGACCTGCGGCTCTCGGTCAACATGTCGGCCCGCTCGGTCGGTTATCCGCGCTGGATGCAGACGCTGGAACGCGGGCTTGCCGTCGACCCGACCATCGCCGAACGGCTGATCCTGGAAATCACCGAAAGCTCGGCGATGACCGTGCCCGACCTCGTGACCGTCTTCATGCGCGACCTGCAAAAGCGCGGCATCTCCTTCGCGCTCGACGATTTCGGCGCGGGCTACACCGCCTTCCGCTACCTGCGCGAGTTCTATTTCGACATCCTCAAGATCGACGGCCAGTTCATCCGCGGCATCCACGCCAATGCCGACAACCAGGTGCTGACCGCGGCACTGATCTCGATCGCGCGCCATTTCGATATGCTGACCGTGGCCGAGAACGTTGAAACCGCCGCCGACGCGGTGTTCCTGACCGAGCTTGGGGTCGACTGCATGCAGGGCTATGCCTTTGCCGCGCCCACGCTGGTACCGCCCTGGCAGACACGCACCGAGCGCCGCAGCGCCTGACCCGGGCGGCCGCAATTCGGCCCGCGGACAGGGGTGCATTTCCGCATATGCATCAACTATAGTCCGCGCCGACAACCCGGGCAAAAGGACAGACCCATGACCAATGTCGTTATCGTTTCGGCCGCGCGCACGCCGGTCGGCAGTTTCAATGGCTCATTCGCAACCGTTCCCGCCCACGACCTCGGCAAGGTCGTGCTGGAAGAGCTGGTCGCGCGCGCGGGCATCGACAAATCGGACGTGTCGGAAACCATCCTCGGCCAGGTTCTGACCGGAGGCCAGGGCCAGAACCCGGCGCGCCAGGCCCATATCAACGCCGGTCTGCCCACCGAATCGGCCGCCTGGGGCATCAACCAGGTCTGCGGCTCGGGGCTGCGCGCGGTGGCCCTGGCCGCCCAGCACATCCAGCTCGGCGATGCCTCCATCGTCGCCGCGGGCGGTCAAGAGAACATGTCGCTCAGCACCCATGTCGCGCACCTGCGCGCGGGCCACAAGATGGGCGACGTCAAGTTCATCGACTCGATGATCAAGGACGGTCTTTGGGACGCGTTCAACGGCTACCACATGGGCCAGACCGCCGAAAACGTGGCCGAGCAGTGGCAGATTGGCCGCGACCAACAGGACGAATTCGCGCTGGCCAGCCAGAACAAGGCCGAGGCCGCCCAGAAGGCCGGCAAGTTCAAGGACGAGATCGTGCCGGTGACCGTGACCCACCGCAAGGGCGAGACCGTCGTCGAGGATGACGAATACATCCGCCACGGCGCCACGATCGAAAGCATGCAGAAACTGCGCCCGGCGTTTGCCAAGGACGGATCGGTCACCGCGGGCAACGCGTCGGGCATCAACGACGGCGCCGCCGGCGTTCTGGTGATGAGCGCCGAAGAGGCCGAAAAGCGCGGGCTTGAACCGCTGGCGCGCATCGTCTCTTACGCGACCGCCGGCCTCGACCCCTCGATCATGGGCACGGGTCCCATCCCCGCCTCGCGCAAGGCTCTGGAAAAGGCCGGCTGGAAGGCCGAGGATCTCGACCTCGTCGAGGCCAACGAGGCCTTCGCGGCCCAGGCCTGCGCGGTCAACAAGGACATGGGCTGGGACCCGGCCGTGGTCAACGTCAACGGCGGCGCCATCGCCATCGGCCACCCGATCGGCGCCTCGGGCGCGCGCATCCTCAACACGCTGTTGTTCGAGATGAAGCGGCGCGGCGCCCAAAAGGGCCTCGCCACGCTCTGCATCGGCGGCGGCATGGGCGTCGCCATGTGCCTGGAGCGCCCGTAATCACGCTACGGGCGCGCAATATTGTTGCGCGCCCGGCATTTCTTGCGTAACAGCATTGCTGACGCAAACCACGACCACCCGGAGGAACCATGGCAAGAGTTGCACTCGTCACCGGCGGTAGCCGCGGCATCGGCGCGGCCATCTCGAAAGCGCTGAAAGAGGCCGGCTACGACGTCGCCGCCACCTATGCCGGTAACGACGAAAAGGCCGCCGCCTTCACCGCCGAAACCGGCATCAAGACCTACAAATGGAACGCTGCCGACTACGAGGCGTCGAAGGCCGGCATCGCCCAGGTCGAGGCCGATCTCGGCCCCATCGACGTGGTCGTCGCCAATGCCGGCATTACCCGCGACGCGCCGTTCCACAAGATGACGCCCGAACAGTGGCAAGAGGTGATCGACACCAACCTCACCGGCGTGTTCAACACCGTCCACCCGATCTGGCCGGGGATGCGCGAGCGCAAGTTCGGCCGTGTCATCGTGATCTCTTCGATCAATGGTCAAAAGGGCCAGTTCGCCCAGGTGAACTACGCCGCCACCAAGGCCGGCGATCTGGGCATCGTCAAATCGCTGGCGCAAGAGGGCGCGCGCTTCGGCATCACCGCCAACGCGATCTGCCCGGGCTACATCGCCACCGAGATGGTGATGGCAGTGCCTGAAAAAGTGCGCGAGGCGATCATCGGCCAGATCCCAACCGGCCGGCTGGGCGAACCCGAGGAAATCGCGCGCTGCGTGGTCTTTCTCGCCGCCGACGATGCCGAGTTCATCAACGGCTCGACGATCTCGGCCAATGGCGGGCAGTTCTTCGTCTGAGCGCGCACCATCGCGGCTGAACTGGGCGGCCCGCGCGGCCGCCCTTTTTCGTGCCCGCGTGCCGCGGGCGCGCTGCGCGCATGGGTATTTCGGCCAAGAAGAAGACAGGCGCGCCGCGTTCCATTCTTCTTGGTCCAAATACCCATGGGCGCGACGCCGGCCGCGGGCGATCGGCTCTGGCAGGGGCCGGGCGGCAGGGCTAGAAAGCGCCCATGACCCGCCCCCGCGCCACCGCCATCGGTTTTCTCGCCGTCCTGCTCTGGGCGCTGTTGGCGCTGTTCACCGTCGGTTCGGCGCCGGTACCGCCGCTGCAGCTTAACGCGATGAGCTTTGGCATCGGCGGCGCGATCGGCCTGGTCTGGGTCGTCACCACGGGCGAGGCGGCGCTTTTGAAGGCGGTGCCGTTGAAGGTCTACGCTTTCGGCACGGCGGGGCTGTTTGGCTATCATGCGCTCTATTTCTCGGCGCTGAGGCTGGCGCCGGCGGCCGAGGCGGGGCTGATCGCCTATCTCTGGCCGCTGTTGATCGTGCTCTTTTCCGGGCTTTTGCCCGGCGAGAGGCTGAGGTCTGGGCATGTACTGGGGGCATTGGCGGGCTTTGCCGGCGCTGCGCTGATCGTGGCGCGCGGCGCCACCGGCTTCGACGGAACGGCACTGCCGGGCTATGGGATCGCGCTTTTGTGCGCGCTCACGTGGTCGAGCTATTCGGTGCTGTCGCGGCGGCTGGGCACAGTGCCGACGGCCAGCGTGGCAGTCTTTTGCCTGGCCACTTCGCTGCTGTCGCTGCCGCTCCACCTGGCGCTGGAAGAAACCGCCTGGCCTGTCGGGCTGCTTGGCTGGTTGTCGGTGCTGGGGCTCGGGCTGGGGCCGGTCGGACTGGCCTTTTACGTCTGGGATGTCGGCGTCAAGCGCGGCGATATACAGCTATTGGGCGTGGCGAGCTATGCCGCGCCGCTGCTGTCGACGGTGGTCCTGGTCGCCACGGGCATTGCTGCGCCGACACCGACGCTGTTGACCGCCGCAATGCTGATCACGGGGGGCGCGGCGCTGGCCGCCAGGGCCAGCGCGCGCCGGGCCGTTCAGACCTGAGACAGCCGCTCGATCTCTTCCTTCAGCCGCAGTTTGCGTTTCTTGAGTTCGGCCACCTGCAAATCGTCGATGCCGGGGCTGCGCTGTGCCTGTTCCACCTGTTCCGAGAGGTTTTGGTGTTTTCTGCGAAGCTCCTGCAGATGCGATCCCAGATTCATGGCCGTCGCTCCCTCTGTGACTGACATTTGGTATTCACAGTGCAGCACGAAACCCGAGTCGTGTCACGCCCTTGAACGCGCGGAAATCGTGACTAGGCCCCCGTCAGCCCTCTGGCCAGACCAGTGCGGCCCCCTGACGCAGCACCGCGGCGACCTCCGGGGCATAGTCGTCTTTGTCGCTGCGGTGCCGGTCGCCGGCGTGCAGCACGAGGGGTGGCAGCAGGCGAAAAGCGCCGCGTCCGCCCTTGCGTGCGCGCAGGAGGATCAGCTTGGCCGGGCGCCCGGCGCGGGGCGCCAGCGGCAGGATCGCAGCGTTGCCCAAACGGCTGTCGAGCGCAGAAACCAGCGCAGGAAGGCGTTCGGCGCGCTGGATCAGCGTCAGCCAGCCGCCGGGGGCCAGGCGCCGGGTCGCGCTGTCGAGCCAGAGTGCCAGCGGCGTCTCCTCGCCCAGCGCCGCCTCGCGGCCCGCGTCGGCGGCCGGGGTGCCGCCCGTGCGCAGGTAATAGGGCGGGTTGGCCAGGACGTGGTCGAAGCTTTGGGCCCGCAGATCGGCGGGCAGCGCCGCGAGGTCGGCCTCGACCACCGAGAGCGCGATGGCGTTGCGTGCGGCATTCTGCCGGGCCAGCGCCGCATAGGCGGGCTGACGCTCGACCCCCGTCAGGTGCAGCCCCGGCACCCGCGCGCCCAGGCACAGGCTGGCCACGCCGGTGCCGCAGCCCAGCTCCAGCACCGTCTCGCCGGGGCGGGCGGGCACGGCGGCGGCCAGCAGCACCGGGTCGGCCCCGGCGCGGTAGCCGCGGGCGGGCTGGGCCACGCACAGCCGGCCGCCGAGAAACGCGTCCTCGGTCAGCGCGGTCATCGCGCCCCGTCATCCTCCGGCAGGGAGATGCCGTTGTCGCGAAGGATGGCGCGGGCGCGGAAGTGGTCGGCCTCGCGCACCATCATCCTGCGCGGCAATACGCCTATCGAACCCTCCAGGACGCTCATGTGGACATCCATCTGAAAGCAGTCTATCCCCTCGCCCTGTAGAAGCGCCGAGACATAGGCGATGAGCGTCGGGTCGTTGGTGCGGATCAGTTCTTTCATGACAGCGACATAAGGGCAGCGCACGCCCTTTGTCGAGCAACGCGACGAGGACGTGATGGGCCTGGACCACCCTGCGAGCAAACCCCACGAACGGTTGGGCGCCCTTCTGGCCGACGAGATGGCGGCAGTCAACGCGCTGATCCGCGAGCGGATGGCCTCGGAACACGCCCCGCGCATTCCCGAGGTCTCGGCCCACCTGATCGAGGCGGGGGGCAAGCGGCTCAGGCCCATGCTGACCCTGGCCGCCGCGCGCATGTGCGGCTACGAGGGGCCCTATCACGTGCACCTGGCCGCGACGGTGGAGTTCATCCATACCGCCACGCTCTTGCATGATGATGTGGTTGACGAAAGCGGCCAACGCCGCGGGCGGCCCACGGCGAACCTGCTCTGGGACAACAAATCCAGCGTGCTTGTGGGCGATTACCTGTTCGCGCGGTCGTTCCAGTTGATGGTCGAGACCGGCAGCCTGAGGGTGCTGGACATCCTGTCGAACGCCGCGGCGACGATCGCCGAGGGCGAGGTGCTGCAACTGACCGCGGCGCGCGACCTGCGTACCGACGAAGCGATTTACCTCAAGGTCGTGCGCGGCAAGACCGCGGCCCTGTTCTCGGCGGCGACCGAGGTGGGCGGCGTGATCGCGGGCATGGGCGAAGACGCGGTGCGCGCGCTTTACACCTATGGCGACGCGCTGGGCATCAGTTTTCAGATCGTCGACGACCTTCTGGATTTCGAGGGCGACAGCGCGTCGACCGGCAAGAACGTGGGCGACGACTTCCGCGAGCGCAAGCTGACGCTGCCGCTGATCAAGGCGGTGGCCAAGGCCGACGCGGAAGAACGCGCGTTCTGGGCCCGGACCATCGAGAAGGGCGATCAGCGCGAGGGCGACCTGGAACAGGCACTTGCGCTGATGGACAAGCACGCGGCGCTGAGCGACACGCGCGCCGATGCGCTGGGCTGGGCGGAGACGGCGAAAGAGGCACTGACCCACCTGCCCGAGCACGAGATCCGCGACATGCTGCGCGATCTGGCCGATTACGTGGTGGCACGGATCAACTGAGGCAGAGCGTTCGTGCGCGCCGGTGCCGCCAAAGCATTACATGCTGACCGGCACTGCCGCCTGCACCCACCAGTCGGGGCGGGCGCGCCGCAGGGCATCGGTGGCCGCCGTGGCGTCTTCGTTCGTTTCGTAGATCCCGAAACAGGTAGCCCCCGAGCCCGACATCCGCGCCAACAGGCAGCCCGGCGTGTCGTCCAGCGCGGCCAGGACCGCGCCGATCACCGGTGCCTGGGCCAGCGCGGGCGGCTCCAGGTCGTTGCGCTGTCGGCCCAGCCAGTGGGCCATGACCGCGGCACTGGCCCAGCCCGGCGGGGTGGGCATCGCCGGGTTGTCCTTGCGGTCGAGCGCCTTGAACACGGCGGGCGTGGAAACTTCTACCCCTGGGTTGATCAGAACCAGCGCCATCGCCGGCATCTCCGGTCCGGGCAGGATGGTTTCTCCGACCCCCTGCATCCGCAGCGGGCGGGGCTTCAGGCAGGCCGGCACGTCGGCGCCCAGCGCCAGCAGCTCCGCGGCCTCGGGCAGATCGACCTCCCAGAGCCGCGCCAGCCCGCGCAGCGCGGCGGCCGCGTCGGACGAACCGCCGCCGATGCCCGCCGCCGCGGGCAGGTGTTTTTCCAGGACAATCGCCGCGCCGCGCCCGGGGCCCAGCAGATCGGCCGCCTTCCACACCAGGTTGCGCGCGTCCCCAGGCACGCCGTCGGCGCGGGGGCCGGTAACGGTCAGCGACAACGTCTCGGCCGCATCGAACGACAACCGGTCGCCGGCATCGACGAAGATCACCAGGCTGTCGAGCGTGTGATACCCGTCGGGCCGCTGGCCGGTCACATGCAGGGTGAGGTTGACCTTGGCCGGGGCAAACGCCTCAACCGTCATTGAGCGGCTCCAGGGGCGGGGCCCCCTCTTCTTCCAGAACGGCGTCGAGCCCGACCTCCAACTTGCGGCGGATGCGCTCGGCCTCGTCCTTTTCGGGGTCGAACGACAGCGCCCGCCGCCACTGGAACCGCGCCTCGAGTTGGCGCCCGACGGCCCAGTAGACATCGCCCAGATGGTCGTTGACGATCGGGTCCACCGGTTCCAGCTCGGCGGCGCGTTCCATCTGGGGCACGGCCTCGCGGTAACGGCCGAGCCGGTAGAGGACCCAGCCGAGACTGTCGGTGATGTAACCGTCGTTGGGCCGGGCCTCGACGGCGCGTTCGATCATGTCTAGCGCCTCGTCGAGGTTGGTCTGCATCTCGACATAGGAATAGCCGAGATAGTTCAGCACCTGCGGCTGGTCGGGCTCAAGCTCGAGCGCCTTGCGGAAATCGGCCTCGGCTGCCTCCCAGCGGTCGATCCGTTCGTTCACGATGCCGCGGGCGTAGTAGACGATCCATTGCCGCCGCTCGGGCTCGCCCAACAGGGCGATGGCATTGTCATAGGCCTGGCGCGCTTCTTCGAACCGCTCGAGCCGGCGCAGGGTGTCGCCGAGGGTCACGTGTACGACAGCAATGTCGGGGTGAGTCTCGGCAAGCGCGCGCAAGACCTCGATGGCGGCGTCGGCATCGCCGGATTCTCGCAGCGCCTCGGCCTGGCCCAGGACAGCGGCGTAATAGGCCGGGTCGTCCTCGGGCACACGGCTGTAGGTTTCGGAGGCCAGCACGTACTGGCGCTGCGATTCCAGCAACGCCGCCGACATCAGCATCGCATCCGTGTTGTCCGGCGCAAGGTACTCGGCCAGGCGCGAATAGATCAGCGTGTAGCTGTCCACCGCGTCGCCGCTGAGCGCGCTGGCAAGCGTATAGAACACCTCGGCCGCGCCCTCGCGCGGGGTTTCGATCATGTCGAAGCGCAGGGTCTCGCCCTCGGCCAGCCGGCGGCGCAGATCGACGATGCCGGGGTCGGCATCGGGGCCGAACACCGCGTCGATGGCGGCGATGGCGTCCTCGTTGCGTTCAAGCTGGCTGAGGATGGCGGCATGGGCGATCACGCCGCGCCGCGTGGCCTGCACCTGCCCGCCGGCCTCGCCCGAAAAAATCGCGTCGGCGCCCTCGAAATCGCCGACCATCGCAAGTGCCAGCGCCTTGTGGTAGAGGCCGAAAGATTTCAGCCAGTCTGTCTCGGCCGCCGCGTCGAACGCCTCGAGCGCCTCGGACATGCGCCCCAGGCCGAGATGGCCCCAGGCCAGCATCAGACCGTCGAGCAGCGGGCCGGCACTGCGCCCGGCCTCGATATCGTCGATCGCCTGGGCGAAGGCGCCGCGCTCGACCTGGTCGGCCAACAGCACCATATGCGCGATCTGGTTGTCCTGCCCCGCCGATTGCAGCCGCCGCGCCACCGGGATGGCCGACGCGACATCGCCGAGCCCGACAAAGGCGGTCAGCGCGTTCTCCATCAGCCGCGGGTTGGCGGGATCGGCCGCAAGGGCGCGGGCGTAGTAGGTGGCCGCCTCGCGGTAATCGCTCGTCATGCTGGCCTGGCGCGCGGCGAGATAGGCGCCGGCCAGCCCCGCCTCTTGTGCCTTCACCGGCAGCGCCGCCGCGAGGGCGGCGGTCAGGGCAAGGGCGGCAAGGGGGCGCGGTCGTCGGAAGGCGGGCAAGAGGCAACTCCGGATGATCTGCGGGGAAGGTAGAGCCCCGAACATGGCATGGCAATGCGCGCCCGGCCCCGCGGGCCGCAAACCGCCTTGCCGTCGCGCGGATGTTACATGTTGGGGTAGTTCGGCCCGTCGCCCCCCTGCGGCGTCACCCAGTTGATGTTCTGGCTGGGATCCTTGATATCGCAGGTCTTGCAATGCACGCAGTTCTGGAAGTTGATGACGAAGCGCGGGGCCTTGCCGTCTTCCTCGACCACCTCGTAGACGCCCGCCGGGCAGTAACGCTGCGCCGGCTCGGCATAGTCGGGGAGGTTGACCGATACGGGGATGTCGGGGTCGGCCAGTTGCAGGTGACAGGGCTGGCTTTCCTCGTGGTTGGTCATCGAGAAACTGACATTGGTCAGCCGGTCGAAGCTGAGCACCCCGTCGGGTTTGGGATAGTCGATCTTGGGGAAATCCGCAGCCTTGCCGGTGCCCGCGGCATCGGTCTTGGAATGGTGCAGCGTGCCAAGCGGATGCCAGCCGAAGAGATCGGCCATCCACATGTCGAACCCGCCCAGTGCGGTGGCCAGCGCCGCGCCGTATTTCGACCAGAGCGGTTTGACGTTCTTCACGCGCTTGAGGTCCTCGGCGATCTTGCCGGCATGCAGCGCCTCGTCATAGGCCTCCAGCTCGTCGCCCGAGCGGCCCTCCTTGATCGCGGCGACCGCCGCCTTGGCGGCCTCGATGCCCGACATCATCGCATTGTGGTTGCCCTTGATGCGCGGCACGTTCACCAGACCCGCCGAACAGCCCAGCAATACTCCGCCCGGAAAGGCCGCCTTGGGGATCGACTGATACCCGCCCTCCGAGATCGCCCGCGCGCCGTAGGCGACGCGCTTGCCGCCCTCCAGCAGCTTGGAGACCTCCGGGTGGTGCTTGAAACGCTGGAATTCCATGTAGGGGTAGAGATGCGGGTTTTCGTAGTTCAGGTGCACCACGAAGCCGATGAAGATCTGGTTGTTCTCGGCGTGGTAGATGAACGAGCCGCCGCCGGCATTGTTGCCCAGCGGCCAGCCCATCGTGTGGGTGACCGTGCCCTCCTCGTGGTTCTTGGGGTCGATCTCCCACACCTCTTTCATGCCGAGGCCGTATTTCTGCGGATCGCGGCCGGCGGAGAGGTCGAATTTCTCGATCACCTGTTTGGACAGCGACCCGCGCACGCCCTCGGCGAAAAAGACGTACTTGCCGTGCAGTTCCATCCCCGGCTCGTAGTTGGGGCCCGGTGTGCCGTCGGGGGCCCGGCCGAATTCGCCCGCGACCACGCCCTTGACCGACCCGTCCTCGGCCCACACGACCTCGGAACACGCCATGCCGGGGAATATTTCCACCTCCAGCGCCTCGGCCTGCTCGGCCAGCCAGCGGCAGACATTGCCCATCGACACGATGTACTTGCCGTGATTGCTCATCAGCGGCGGCATCAGCCAGGTGGGAAAGCGCAGATGGCCCGACGCCCCGAGAAACAGGAAATTGTCGCGCTTGACCGGCACGGTGACCGGCGCGCCGCGCTCTTTCCAGTCGGGGAAGAGCTGGTTCAGGCCGACCGGGTCCAGCACCGCGCCCGACAGGATATGCGCGCCCACCTCAGAGCCCTTTTCAAGCACCACGACCGTAAGATCGGGATCGAGTTCCTTCAGACGGATCGCCGCCGACAGGCCCGCCGGGCCCGCGCCAACGATCACCACGTCGTATTCCATCGATTCCCGTTCGATCTCGGCCATGTGCTGTCCTTCCTCGCACGGCCCCGGGGCCGCCTTGGCTGCCAAATTTCTGCAAACCGTTATCGCAGCGTTTCACTCAGCGTCAATCGTGACACATCATCATTTCGCTGCTGTGCAGCACTCGGCGGGGCCCTGCTCGCGCCACGCGATGCCCCCTTGCAAATCGCGCGCGCCTCGGGTGAGGTGAACCGCGATACCAAAGAAGGCGCGGCCGGTCAGGGCGGCGCCCAGCAAACTGTCCGAAGAGACCGATGGAAAAGATACCGATGACCCGCGCGGGCCATGCCGCGCTCGATACAGAATTGAAGAAGCTCAAGTCCGAAGAGCGGCCCGCGGTGATCAAGGCGATCGCCGAGGCGCGCGAGCACGGCGATCTGTCCGAGAACGCCGAGTACCACGCCGCACGCGAAAAGCAGAGCTTCATCGAGGGCCGGATCAAGGAAATCGAAAGCCTTCTTTCGCGGGCCGACGTGATCGACCCGACACGGCTGTCGGGGCCGATCAAGTTCGGCGCGACGGTCACCCTGGTGGACGAGGATACCGACGAGGAAAAGGTGTTCCAGATCGTCGGGGAAGCCGAGGCAGATATCGAAAATGGCCTTTTGAACGTCAAATCCCCGCTGGCCCGCGCGTTGATCGGCAAGGACGAGGGCGACAGCGTCGAGGTCAAGACACCGGGCGGAGAGCGCAGCTACGAGGTGCTGACCATCCGCTATGTCTGAGGCGTTAGGCAGGGCACGCCATGGCTGAGAACAAGCAGGACGATCCGATCGCGCTGGGTATCTTCAGCCGCAAGCAGACAGCGGAGGGGATCAGCCCGGCCGATATTATCGCGCTGGTTCTCAGCCTGATGTGGCTTGCCGCCTCGGGGCTCTTCTTCGCCTTTGCCCGCTTCGGCGGCGGGCTCAGCTTCGATCCGCTGACCTTCGTGATGACGCTCTTGGCCGTCGCGATGCCGGTGGCGTTGATCTGGATCGGCGCATCGGCGGCGAAAAGCGCAAAGATCATGCGCGAGGAATCCGCCAGGCTGCAGGCGTCGATCGACGCGATGCGCCAGGCCTATATCCAGCAGCAACAACAGCACGCCGCGTCGGCCGGCATGAAACCCTCGGTCGAGGAAAAGCTGGACGAGCTGATGGCGGCGCAGAAACAGGCCGAAAGCGCGATGGCCACCTTTGCGACAACCCGGCCGCCGGCTGCCGCGCCGCTGCGCCCGGCGCATCCCGCCAATGGCCGAGAGGACCAGCCCTCGCTCGCCCTCGGCACCCCCGCCGAAGAGCTGGGCCCGGCGATGTCGGTGGCCGACTTCGTGCGCGCGCTGAACTTTCCCGAAACGGCGGAGGACGCCGAGGGGTTTCGCGTGCTGCGGCTGGCGCTGCAGGATCACCGTACCGCCAAGCTGGTGCGGGCCGCGCAGGACGTGCTGACGCTGCTATCCGAAGATGGCATCTACATGGACGATCTCGCGCCCGACCGCGCCCGGCCCGAGATCTGGCGCAAGTTCGCCGCGGGCGAGCGGGGGCCGGCCATCGCGGCGCTGGGCGGTGTGCGCGACCGCTCGTGCCTGGCGCTGTCGGCGGGCCGCATGCGGCAGGATCCGATCTTTCGAGATGCCGCGCACCATTTCCTGCGCCAGTTCGACCGCAGCTTTGCCGAGTTCGAAAAGACTGCCTCGGACCAGGACATCAGCCATCTGGCCGAAACCCGCACCGCGCGGGCCTTCATGCTGCTCGGCCGGGTCACGGGAATGTTCGACTAAGCCTTCGGCACATCGCATCGCCGCGATCGGCGCCCGCACTCCAGCCCTCGTCGACGACGCGCAGACCACGCGCCGTGTCGAACAGCGCGGCCGGCCAGCGCCCGCATTTGCCAAACGCACTCGTCCGCCATGCCGTTCTCTTGCCGATTGCATCCGCCCGCGCATCGCACTAGGCGGGGGCAATCGTCAGTCCAGGGTCGAGCAATGACATCCTCTACCGCGAAATCGGCGTTTTGGTCGGGCATGCGCCACGGCGCGCCGTTCCTTCTGGTCGTTGCGCCCTTCGCTTTGCTTTTCGGGGTGGTGGCCACCGAGGCCGGGCTGAACGTGGCCGAGGTGATGGGCTTTTCGGTGCTGGTCATCGCGGGGGCGGCACAGTTTACCGCGGTGCAGATGATGCTGGACCAGGCGCCCACGGTGATGGTGCTGCTCGCGGCGCTGGCGGTCAACCTGCGCATGGCGATGTATTCGGCCGCGCTGACGCCGCATCTGGGCGGCGCGCCGCTGTGGCAACGGGCGGTCATGGCCTATGCGACCGTCGACCAGAGTTACGCGATCAGCGTCGCCCGGTTCGAGACGCATCCCGACATGACGCTCGGCGAGAAGGTCGCCTATTTTATGGGGACCATGGCACTGATCGCCCCGGCCTGGTACGCGATCACGCTGGCCGGCGCGCTGATGGGCCGGTCGATCCCGCCGGAATTCGCGCTCGACTTCGCCGTGCCGATCACTTTTCTCGCTTTGATCGCCCCGGCGCTGAGGACGCTGGCCCATGTCGCCGCCGCGGCGGTGTCGGTCGTCGTCGCGCTCGCGCTGTCGGGCCTGCCGTCCAACAGCGGGCTGCTGGTCGCGGCGGCGGCGGCCATGACGGCGGGCGCGCAGGTCGAGAAATGGCAGGAGAGGCGTCGCACATGACCCAGGGCCATGCAGAGATCTGGCTGATCATCCTGGTGCTGGGGCTCGGCACCTTTCTGATCCGGTTTTCGTTTCTCGGGCTGGTCGGGCGGCGGCCCCTGCCCGCTTGGGCGCTGCGCTATCTGCGCTACACGCCGGTGGCGGTGCTGCCGGGGCTGATCGCGCCGCAGGTGATCTGGCCGCCGGCCACGGGCGGCGCGCCCGACCCCGCCCGGATGGCGGCGGCGCTGGTCACGCTGGGCGTGGGATGGGTGACGAAGAACGTGATCTTCGCCATCGGCTCGGGCGCGGCGACGCTTTACGCGGGGCTCTGGCTATTGGGTTAGGGGCGCATCGCCCCGGGGCGCGCCCGTTTGCATCTGCTGGGCCGCCAGAACCGCGGTGTTGTTGTCCGAATCGTCGTCGAAGATCGTTTCGGTGGTCACACCCGGCAACTTTGCAAAGCCGGCCATGATACGCTTGGGGTACATGCTGCTCGGCACCGTCTCGAACCCCGGCAACTCGGCCAGAACCGTGCTGGTCGCGCGGCCGCACATCGCCTTGGGCACCGCGCCGTAATTCTGCACCAGCATCAACGCCCGCTCGGCCACATCGGGCGAAACCTGCTTGGTCTGCATCACGACGTGAAAGGTCTCACGCGCATGGTAGTCCTTGTAGAATTTCAGGCGCAGGGGCGTGATGCCGTGATGCACGTCGTTACGTTCGGGCGCGTTGCCGTGCCACCAGGTGCCGGCCGGGTCGAAAATCACCCTCTGGCTGGCATTGACCATCATCGCCGAATGCCCGCCCGCGCCGGAGCGGTTGTTGATCATCGTGAACAAGGTGATCGAGGGCGGTTCGTCATGGGAATAGACGGCCCGCTCAACGGCCTCGTCGGGGGCCCAGACGGGTTCCGCCCCGCCACAGGCAGCCAGAAGGACGGGCAGCGCGAGGCACAGGAGAGTTCGACGCATCGGAGGCTCTTGCTTGGGGGTGCAGGCGCGATGCGCCGACCGGGGTTAACCGTTGACGATGGCCATGAAGATGAGAATTCCGATGATCAGGACGACCGCGCGCACCACGAAGCGCACGAAAGCCGCAAAGGTCCGTTCGTGATCGTCGGTATCCATAGATCCGCTGCGGTGTTCAGCCATGGCTGGTTTCCTCTCGCTGTTCGCCCCAAATAATTAGCCAAGTTCGCCGTGCCTGTCACGCCGGGATTGCGTGGGCCGGGCCGCTGGCGTGTCGATCCGACACGACCGGCCGGTTCAGGTTTCCGGGCCCGGCGCCTCTTCCAGTTCGGCGGCCAGGCGAAAGCCGATGCGGCGGGGCGCGTCGGTCGCGCTCTGCTTGGGCACCGCGCGCAACAGCACGTTGAGCTGGCTGACATGCTGGACAAGCTGACTGCGCGCGCCGCCCGTATCGCTGCCATAGAAGGTAACGATGTCCGGGTCGAAATAGCCTATCCCCTCGATCCGCAGCACGCCGGCATCGCCGCCGGTAAAGCCCACGGCCACCTCGTGGGCATTGTCCAGCCGCTCTTCGAAATTGCGGATGTAAAGGATCAGCCGCTCGTAGGCCCAGCGGGCGGGGCTCTTGTTGTCGACCGGGGTGCGGGCGACGGCGTCGGGCAACGGCTGTTGCTCTGGCGTGGCCGACGCCTGCGGGTCGATATGCACGGCGCGGGCGGCGGGCGGGTCCGTCCTTGACATGCTATGCGCCCTCGGTCTGGAAGAGCCAGGCGCCGTCGTCGCGGCGCCAGCGCCGGGCGCGGCCTGTGCGGGTCAGGTGGTTGACATGGCCCACGGCCTCGACCAGCGCCAGCCCGTATTCGCCCTCACCGATCTCGCGCTTGAAAAGCGGCACGAAGCAGTCGCAGGCGGTGCGGGGCTCGCGCAGATGTTCCTCCAGCCGGGCCAGCGCGCCGTGATGGTTGTCGATCAACTGGCGCAGGCGCGTGGGCAGCCCGGTAAAGGGCAGCTTGTGGCCGGGCAGGACGAGGTGATCCTCGCGCGCATGGTCGGCGAGTCGCGCGCAGCTTTCCATCCAGTCGGCCACCGGGTCGGCCTCTGGCTCGGTCGGGTAGACGCCCAGGTTGGGAGAGATCGACGGCAACAACTGGTCGCCCCCCAGCACCAGGTTGCAGTCGCGGCTCCACAGCGTGACATGGTCGGGCGCGTGGCCGTGGCCGAGGCGGACATCCCAGTCGCGGCCCGCCGCGCGGAGCGTGTCGCCCTCGACGATCCGGGTAAAGCCGAGCGGCATTGGCGCCACGGTGTCGGCAAAGTTGAACGGGCGTTCAGACACGCGCCGGGCCAGCATCGCGGGGTCCATTCCCGCCCCCCGCCAGAAGGCGATCGCCTCGTCGGTCGGGCGATCCTGCTCGTCGAGTTGCAGCATCCGGGCGAGAAGCCAGGCGGTGCGGGTGGTCCACAATTCGGCCCGGTACGCGGACTGGAACCAGCCGGCCAGCCCCATGTGGTCGGGGTGGTGATGGGTGACGATCACCCGGGTGACGGGCTTGCCCGAAAGCGGCCCGTCCAAGAGCGCCTGCCAAAGCGCCCGCGACCGGCGCGAGGCGATGCCGGTATCGACCAGCGTCCAGCCGTCGCCGTCGTCGAGCGCGTAGACATTGACATGGTCCAGCGCCATCGGCAGCGGCAGGCGCAGCCAGAAAACACCCTCGGCCACCTCCACCGCGCTGTCCGGCGCGGGCGCAACGGTCCACGGGTAGTGGATGGTACCGCGGCTGCCGTCCATCAAGCGACCAGGTCTTCGGCGCTGAGCGCATAGAGCGCCTGGGCCCCCGCCCTGGCCTGCGCGATCAGCGCGAGATGCTCGGGCAGCAGGCGGGTGACGAAAACCCGCGCCAGCGCCGTGCGCCGGCCCGCGCCGCCCTCGGCCAGCGCGGCCTTGAGATGATAATGGCCGCCAAGCACCCGGGCCCAGGCGCCGAGAAACGGCACCGCGCCCGCGAAACGGTCCGTCGCCTCCTGCGCCACCATCCATTCGGTGGCCTCGCGCAGGCTTTCGGCGGCGGCCCAGACCGCGTTGGCCAGATCGGGCAGCGTGCCCCGCGCCGTCTCGGCCGCATCCTCGATCTCGTCGAGAAGTCTTGCGGCGGCCTCGCCCCCGTCCATCATCTTGCGCCCGACCAGATCCATCGCCTGGATGCCGTTGGTGCCCTCGTAGATCGCGGTCACGCGTACATCGCGCAGGTATTGCGCGGCGCCGGTCTCTTCGATGTAGCCCATGCCGCCATGCACCTGGATACCGGCCGAGGCCACGGCGATGCCGACATCGGTGCCGTGGGCCTTGGCAATCGGCGTCAGCAGCGCGGCGCGCGCCGCCCAATCGGCCGTGCCGGTGGCGCGGGCCATGTCGATGGCCGCGGCGCAGGACAGCGCGATGGCGCGGGCGCCAAATATCTCTGCCTTCATCGCGGTCAGCATCCGCCGTACATCCGCATGATCGGCGATCGGCCCGCGTCCGTCGCCCAGCGGGGTGCGGCCCTGCCGGCGCTCGGTCGCGTAGGCCAGCGCCTGCTGATAGGCGGCCTCGGCCACGCCGATGCCCTGTATCCCGACGCCGAGGCGGGCATTGTTCATCATCGTGAACATCGCGGCCATGCCCTTGTGCGGCTCGCCGATCAGCCAGCCGGTGGCGGCGTCATAGTCCATCACCGCCGTCGGGCTGCCGTGCAGGCCGGTCTTGTGCTCGAGGCTGACCACCCGCAGGCTGTTGGCGACGCCGGGCCGGCCATCGGCATCGGGGATGTTGCGAGGCACCAGGAACAGGCTGATCCCCTTGGTGCCCGGCGGCGCGTCGGGCAGGCGTGCCAGCACCAGGTGGCAGATGTTTTCGATGAAATCGGCATCGCCCCAGCTGATATAGATCTTCTGCCCCGTCACCGCGTAGGTGCCGTCGCCGTTGGGCCGGGCGGTGCTGGTCAGGGCGCCCACGTCGCTGCCCGCCTGCGGCTCGGTCAGGTTCATCGTGCCCGACCATTCGCCCGAGATCAGCTTGGGCAGGTAGAGCGCCCTGATTTCGTCGCTGGCATGGTGTTCCAGCGCCTCGATCTGGCCCTTGGTCAGCAGAGGGCTGAGCTGCAGCGACAGGCAGGCGCCGCTCATCATGTCGTCGACCGCCGAGGCCAGTGTCTGGGGCAGGCCCATGCCGCCGTAATCGGCGGGCGCGGCCATGCCGATCCAGCCGCCCTCGGCGATCGCCCGATAGCCGTCGGCAAAGCCGGGGCTGGTGCGAACCACGCCGTTTTCCAGGCGCGCGGGATGGGTGTCGCCGGGCCGCTGCAAGGGGGCCAGTACCTCTTCGCAGAGCCGGCCGGCCTCGGTCAGGATTGCGTTGGCGATGTCGGGCGTGGCCTCGGCAAAGCGCGGGGTGGCGGTCACCTCGGAGAGCCCCACCACATTTTCGAGCAGAAAGGCAAACTCGCCTACCTGAGCGCGATACGACATGGTTTCCCTCCCACTCGGCCGCGTCTTGAGCCGGGGGCCCCGCGCGGCTATGTCACCAGACAGCGTGCCGAGACCCTAACCCAGCACGACGCCCCTTCAAGCCAAAACGCCACGTCATGCGGAGCCCAGCCATGCAGACCGAGACCCTGATCCCCGACGGCGCGGGCCTCGTCCGGGCCGCGCAGTTGCTGCGAGAGGGGCGGCTGGTGGCCTTTCCGACCGAGACGGTCTACGGCCTGGGCGCCGACGCGGCCAACGATGCCGCGGTTGCGCGTATCTTCGAGGCCAAGGGACGGCCGCGCTTCAACCCGCTGATCGTGCATGTGCCCGACCTGAAGACCGCGCGCACGATCGCCGAATTCCCGCCCGAGGCCGAGCGGCTGGCCGACGCCTTCTGGCCCGGCGCGCTGACGCTGGTGCTGCCGCTTCGCGCGGGCGCGGCGGTCTCGCCGCTGGTCACCGCAGAGCTGCCGACCGTGGCGCTGCGCCTGCCCGACCACCCGGTCGCCCGTGCCCTGCTGACCGAGTTCGGCGGGGCGGTCGCCGCGCCCTCGGCCAACCAGTCGGGACAGGTCAGCCCGACCCGCGCCGAGCATGTGCTGGCCGGGTTGGAGGGGTTGATCGCGGCGGTGCTGGACGGGGGCGCCTGCCCGGTAGGGGTGGAATCGACCATCGTGGGATTTCAGCCCGAGCCGGTGCTGTTGCGCCCGGGGGGCCTGCCCGCCGAGGCGCTGGAGGCCTGCCTCGGCGGCCCGCTGGAGGCACCGCCGG
This sequence comes from Rhodovulum iodosum, assembly GCF_041020385.1. Lineage (NCBI taxonomy): Bacteria > Pseudomonadati > Pseudomonadota > Alphaproteobacteria > Rhodobacterales > Paracoccaceae > Rhodovulum > Rhodovulum iodosum. Next base: position 1,268,487 of record NZ_JBEHHI010000001.1, read on the forward strand.
CCAATGAGCGGCCCAGCGCGCCGGGTCAGCTGACCTCGCATTACGCGCCGGGCGCAGCCGTGCGGCTGAACGCGACGGAAAATCCCGAGGGGGCGCTCTGGCTGGGCTTCGGCCCCGACTGCGCGGGCGCCGCGCTGAACCTTTCCGCCACGGGCGATCTGGTCGAGGCGGCGGCGAACCTGTTTCACCACCTGCGCGCGCTTGACGCCCGCGCCGCGCCGGGCCAGGCCATCGCGGTGGCCCCGGTGCCCGATCACGGGCTGGGGCGCGCGATCAACGACCGGCTGCGCCGGGCCGCCGCGCCGCGGCCGGCCTAGCCTGGCAGTTCGCCGGTCAGCACGTAGCGCAGGATCTCGACCACCTGGCGCGGCTCTTCGGCGACGGCCAGCGCGGCGGCATCGACCTCTTTCAGCGCGTGGGCATGGTCGGGCCCGTGCAGCACGATCAGCGACTTGCCCAGCGCGGCCGCATAGCCCGCGTCGAAGGCCGCGTTCCACTGCTTGTATTTCTCGCCGAAGCGCACCACCACGACATCGGCATCTGCAATCCCCTTGCGGGTGCGGATCGCGTTGACCATCGCGCCCTTGTGGTCGTGCCAGTACTTGTTGTCTTCGGCGCCCAGGATCGCCACGCCGCAATCGTCGCTGGCGGCGTGGTCGGTGACGGGGCTGTCGAAGGCCACGTCCAGCCCCGTGGCGCCCTCGACGATCTGCTCGCGCCAATCGGTATGGATCTCGCCCGAAAGGTAAACCTTCAGCGTCATGTCTCGCTCCCTTCACTGTTTCGGTAGCTGCGCATCATCTGCACGACTTCTTCGTCACTGACCTGGCCGAATTCGCGGTAATGGGCGCCGACCGCGTAGAAATCGCGCGGCGCAGACAGGAAGATCAGCCGGTCCGTCATTCCCCGAATCTGCCAGATCACCTCTTGCGGGCCGACCGGCACGGCCAGCCATATCTCCAGCGGGCCGCGCTTGCGCAACGCCTGCAAAACGGCCCGCACGGTGGCGCCGGTGGCGATGCCGTCATCCACCACGATGGCGGTGCGCCCGGCGATCTTTTCGGGCCTGCGGCCGCCGAGGTATCTTTCGCGCCGCGCCTCGATCTCTTTCAGCTTTTCCTCGACGGCCCCGGCGAAATCGGCCTGCGTCAGACCCGCGTAGCCCAGCACCTCGTCGTTGAAAACGACCTCGCGGGCACCGCCATCGACCACGGCGCCGGCGGCAAGTTCGGGGTTGCCGGGCATGCCGATCTTGCGCACCAGCGCCAGGTCCAGCGGCGCGCCCAGCGCCTTGGCCACCGGCAGCGCGACGGGCACGCCGCCGCGGGGCAGGGCCAGCACCAGCGGGTTTTCCGGCTCGGCGGCGGCGACCTTTTCAGCCAGCAGCCGCCCGGCGGCCTCGCGGTTGTCGAACATCGCGCTGTCTCCCGTCTTCCCGTCGCGGGGCAGAGTATGCCGCCGCCCCGGCGCGGGGCCAAGCCCCGGCCGCCGTCCCCCTTGCGCCCCGCGGCCGCTTCTTCTGGCCGGAAATATCCCGGGGGGTCTGGGGGGCAGAGCCCCCCAGCCTCGCCGCCAGGACCACCCCTGTCAGCCGCGCAGCGTGCCGCCGGTGGCCTTTTGTACCTTCTCGACGATCTTCCTGCCCACGGCCTCGATCTCTTCCTCGGTCAGGGTCTTGTCGACGGGCTGCATCCGCACGGTGATGGCCAGCGATTTCTTGCCCTCCCCGAGGCTGCCGCCGATGAACTCGTCGAACACGCGCACCTCTTCGATCAGCGCCTTGTCGGCGCCGGCGGCGGCGTTGACCACGTTGGCGGCCTCGACCTGGGCATCCAGCACGAAGGCAAAGTCGCGCTCGACCGGCTGGAAATCCGACGCGCCCAGCGCGGGCCGCGTGGCGGCCTTCCTGCGCGGCAAGGGCGGCTCTTCCAGCCATACGGTAAAGGCCATGGCGGGGCCCTTCACGTCCATCCTGGCCAGCACCTTGGGGTGCAGCTCGCCGAAGACGGCCATCACTTTCTTGGGCCCGAGGCAGACCATGCCGTGCCGGCCCGGATGCCACCATTCGCGCGCGCCGCGCAGGATCTGCGCCTTGGCGGGCGCGCCGATGGCGGCCAGCACCGCCTCGCAATCGGCCTTGACGTCGTAAAGGTCCACTGGCCTGCGCGAGCCATAGGGGTCGCGCGGGGCCGACTGGCCGACCAGAAGGCCCGAGGCCAGCAGGTGCTGCTCTTCGGGCTCGGCCCCGTGGAAGGCGGGACCGACCTCGAAAAGCGCCAGGTCCATGAACCCGCGTGCCTGGTTGCGCGCCGCGGCCTGCAAGAGGCCCGGCAACAACGCGGGGCGCATATGGCTCATCTCGCTGGAAATGGGGTTTTCCAGCGCCGCCGCGTCATCGCCCCCGCCGAACAGCGCGGCGCTGGCCTGATCGATGAAAGAGTAGGTGACGCATTCGTTGTAGCCCAGCGCCGCGCAGGTGCGGCGCGCGGCGGCCTCGCGCTTTTGCATGTGCGTCAGGATGCCGGTGGGCACGCCCACATGGACGCGCGGCATGCGTTTGCCTTCAAGCTTGGTCAGAGAGGCAACGCGCGCGACCTCTTCCACCAGATCGGCCTCGCCCAGCACATCGGGCCGCCAGGGCGGCACGTGGGCCATGTCGCCCTCCAGCCGGAACCCCAGCGCGGTCAGCGTCTTGCGCTGTTCGTCGGCGGGGATGTCCATGCCCACCAGGCTTTCCACCCGGTCGGTGTCCAGCTTGTAGGCCCGCGCGGTGTCGGGGATGGCGCCGGCCACGACAACCTCGGAAGGTTCGCCGCCGCAAAGATCCATGATCATCCGCGTCGCGGCCTCCACCCCGTGGGGCGTCCACTCGGGGTCGATCCCGCGTTCGAAACGGTAGCGGGCGTCGGAATTGATCTTGAGCGCCCGGCCGGTCATCGCGGTGCGGATCGGGTCGAAATAGGCGGCTTCGAGGAAGACGTTGGCGGTGTCTTCGGTACAGCCGCTCTCTTCCCCGCCCATCACGCCGCCGAGGCTTTCCACGCCGTTTGCGTCGGAAATCACGGTCATGCCCGGTTGCATGACATACTCTTTCTCGTCCAGCGCAAGGAAGGTCTCGCCTCCCTCGGCGCCATGCACACGCAGGGCGGCACCGGCCACCTTGTCGGCGTCGAAGACGTGCAGCGGGCGGTTCATGTCGCAGGTGAAGAAGTTGGTGATATCGACCAGCGCCGAGATGGGGCGCAGGCCGATGGCGCGCAGCCGGTCCCGCAGCCACTGCGGCGAGGGGCCGTTCTTCACGCCCTTGATCACGCGGCCATAGAAGACCGGGCAGGCGCTTTCCTGCGTTTCGGGGTCGATGGTGACGGAGACCGGGCAGGGAAACTGCCCCGCGACCGGGTCCACCTCAACCGGTTTCAGCGTGCCCAGCCCCCGCGCGGCGAGGTCACGGGCGATGCCGTGCACGCCCAGCGCGTCGGGCCGGTTGGGGGTGATGGCGATCTCGATCACCGGGTCGACCTTGGCCGGGTCGTTCCCGGCCAGCCAGTCGGTGAATTTCTCGCCCACCTCGCCCGAGGGCAGCTCGATGATGCCGTCATGTTCGTCGGAAAGCTCCATCTCGCGTTCCGAGCACATCATGCCGTGGCTTTCCACGCCGCGGATCTTGCCGACCTGGATGATCGTGTCGATGCCGGGGATGTAGGTGCCGGGATGGGCCACCACCACGGTGATGCCCTCGCGCGCATTGGGTGCGCCGCAGATGATTTGCTGTACGCCCCGGGCCGTCGCCACCTGGCAAACGCGCAGGCGGTCGGCATCGGGGTGTTTCTCGGCCTTCAGCACCTTGCCGAGGGTGAACTCTTCCAGCTTCATGGCCGGGTTCTCGACGCCCTCGACCTCAAGCCCCAGGTCGGTCAGCGCGTCGAGGATCTCGTCGAGGCTCGCCTCGGTGTCGAGGTGGTCCTTCAGCCAGGAAAGGGTGAACTTCATCGTGGCGTCCCTGCATTGGGTCAGCGGTCCGGGGCGTGTTAGCCGAAAGGGCCGAGAGGGGGAAGGGGCGAGCGCAAGGCGCGGCGACGCGAGCCGGGGCGGACCGTGGGCGCGCGCCGGGGCGCGGCCGCGCGGTAGGGTGGGTGCGAACCCACCACTCACTCGGCCGGGCTTCGGGGTGCCGGCGGTGCGTTGGCAGCCACCCTACGGACTGCATCGGGCGGCGTTATGGCCGAGAGGGGCCAGCGCCTTCGGCCTGGCGCCGCCCTACTCTGCGTGGCGGATGATGTCGGGCACGCCCAGCGTGTCGGTCAGCCGGGTCATCTCGCGCGCGACAAGGGCGAGGTTGCTGTCGCGCACCGTGGGCAGCATCGCGCGGGCCTGGCGCAGCTGCCCGTAATCCAGCTCGGCGGTGATGAGTTCGGGCCCATCGCCGGCCACCGCCAGCGGCTGACCAAAGGCGTCGAGGATGCGCGAGCCACCCCAGAAGGTCAGGTTTTCCTCGGTGCCGACGCGGTTGGCCATGATCGAGGGCGCCCCGTACATCATCGAGTAGAAATGCATCGTCGCGGCCCAGCCGGCGGGGTTGTCGAACCCCTCGCCCACGGCCTCGACCCCTGACGAGATCGGCGCGACCAAAAGCGTGGCCCCGTGCAGAAAGGCCATGTGCACCAGCGCCGGGTTCCACAGATCGGCACAGATCAAAAGGCCCAGCCGCCAGTCCTCGCCGATGGCATGGGTGTCGACGAAGCGGCCTTGCGCATAATACTTGGTCTCGACCAGCCGTCCGTAGGAGGGCAGGTTGATCTTGCGGTGCAGGTAGATCAGCCGCCCGGCCTTGAGCACGGCCGCGGCGTTGTAGAATTGCGCGCCGGGCCCTTCCTCGATGAAGCCCACCACGAGGATCATCTCGCCCGCCTCGCGAGAGAGGTCCAACAGCCGCTTGTCAGTGCGCCTGATGGCGACGTCCAGCAACGCCTCGGCGCCGTGATGGCCCGCAAGGCTGAGCTCGGGGAAGACCAGAAGGTCGGCGTCATGGGCCCGCGCCGAATGCACCCAGGCGCGATGCTCGTCGAAATTGGCGCCAAGATCGCCGATGCGGCTGGCAAATTGCGCGGCGGCGGCGATCAGCGGGCGTGTCATCTGGCGCTAGTCCTCCTCGGCGCGGGCGGCGAGCCGGTCGAGCCGGCCCATGCGGTAGAGCTGTATCTCGCGCATAAGCCGGATCGCCGGCTTGAGAAAGAAAAAGACCGAGCCGAGGACGAAAAGCCAGATTGCCGGGGTTTCGGCCGCGTCCCAGAAAAACAGGATCGAGCCGACGAGAAAGCACAGCGCGGCGGCGAAATCGACGACCGTATGTGCGATTTCGTACAGTGCGTAGACCCGCCGGGTGTCGGCGTTGCGTTCTCGGCTGGCATGGCGGAATAGCTGCATGGGCATGGCGGGCTGGGCTCTCAGTCCGGGGCAACATGGCACCACAGGTCAGCCGGACGGGAGGTACCTGCCCTGTTGCCTGGTTTGCGTAGCGGTGGCAGGCGGGCGCATCAGAGCGCGCCCTCGTCGACCAGCGACATCACCTCGCCCGTCGTGCCGTCCGGGTAGGCGAGGCATTGCCAGGGCGCCCGTCCCGCCCCGACGCCGATCCGCACCGTCGTGCCCGCCTCGGATTCCTGCGAAGATATCACCGTGACGTCCGGGTTGCTGGCCTCGCGCACGACCGCGGCGAGGCAGGCCTGCTCGTCGACGCTGGGCGGGCCGGAATTCGGCGCGCCACCGCTGTCGATACAGCCCGACAGGCCGGCCAGCGCGATGGCGCCGAGGGCGGGTTTGAAAAACATCACGGTCCTCCTTCCGGTTTCGTGCCTGCCGCGCGAACGGGCGGCGGGGTGCGACGCGGCGCACCGGCTGGGCAGAGCTTGGCAGAGGCCACGCCGCAACGGAAGCGCTGCCTGCCGTTTTGCGCGATTCCGCGCACCTTGGCAGAACGGCCGCGCCGCTGCGTCAACCGGACCGTGGCATCGGCGCCGATCATGGCTATGGAATGGGTTCTGGACCGGGCCGGGATCTCGGGGCTTGCGCTGCGGCAACTTGCGCTCATTCATAGGGGTGGGCGGATAGGCCGCCCATCGGGCCCGATCCGCAAGGCGAAGCCGCGGCCAAACGCAGCCCCGGCATCGGGCCCGTGAGGGAGGACGACGAATGACACGCGGCATTCTCTATCGGCACGCAGGGCTGATGGGCGGCATCTGGGCGGGGGCCGCGCTGTGTCTGGCCGGGCTGACGGGCACCGCGAACGGTGGGGTGGCCGTGATCCTTTGGCTGCTGCTTTTCGCCATCGGCTGCTGCGCCGGCGCGGTGCTGTCGCTGCGGCTGTTACGAGGCGCGGCATCGCTGTGGCCGGTGGCGCCCTCGGCGGCGCTGACAGCGCTGGCCGCCGCGGCGCTGGCCGCCCTGCCCGACGGATCGGGCCCGGTCGCTGCCGCGGCGCTGTCGGCCATGGCGCTGGGCGTGGGCCTTTGCACCGCGCCGCTGTTGCGCGCGCTGCGGCGGGGCGCGGTCGCGCCGGGCCGCGCTTTGGCCGGGGCCTCGGCCATCGCCGCGCTGGTCGCCGCGCTTGCCGGGGCGCTGGGGCTGGGGCTGGCCGCGTCGGGCGCGGGCCTGCCGCAGATCGCCCTTTACGGCGCCGCCGCCGCCCTTCTGGCAACGGCGGCGGCGATCCGGCTGTTCCCGCGCGATGCGCTGCAAGGCTTTGTCCGCATGGCGTTGCGGGGCTGGTTCCGCGTCGATGTCGAGGGCGCCGAGCATCTGTCGGCCGAGGGGCCCGTCATTTTCATGTCGAACCATGTCAGCCTCGTCGACGGCCCGCTCATGTTCGCGCTGATCGGGCGCGACTGCACCTTTGCGATGGACCCCGGCTGGGCCGGCAAACCGGGCCTGAGCCGCCTGGGAAATCTGGTGCCGCTCGCGCCGGTCGACCCGACCGAGCCGGTGTCGATGAAGGAACTCGCCGGCCATGTGCGCGGCGGCGGGGCGGCGATGATCTTTCCCGAGGGGCGGCTGACGGTGCATGGCGGGCTGATGAAGATCTTTCCCGGTGCGGCCTGGCTCTTGGACATGGCCGATGCGCCGGTCGTGCCGGTCTCGATCGAGGGGCTGGAATTCAGCCGCTGGTCGCGCCGCAAGATCGGGTTCCGCCGGCGGTGGTTTCCGCGGGTGCGTGTGCGGGTGGGCCCGCCGCAGCGGTTGGGGCTCGACCCCGCCGTGAAAGGCGCGGCCCGGCGCGAGGCTGCTAACGCCGCGCTGGTCGACCTGATGGAACGGCACCGGTTCGAGGCGATCAACCGTTGCGAGACGCTGAACGACGCGCTGAACGACGTGATCGCGCGGTTCGGCGCCCGCGGCAACGTGATCGACGACGCGATGGGCAACAGCCTCAGCCGGGGCAAGCTGCGCGTCGGCGCCGCGGCGCTGGGCGCCGAGCTGGCCCGGCGCACCGAGATCGACGACCATGTGGGCGTGCTGTTGCCCACGGTGGCCGCCGCGCCGGTCGTTTTGTTCGCGCTGTGGCGCGAGCGGCGCATCCCGGCGCTGTTGAACCCCACGCTGGGGACCGGCCCGGCGCTGTCGTGCCTGCGCACCGCGCGGGTCAGCCGGGTGATTTCATCGCGCGCCTTCGTCACGATCGGAAAGCTGGAGGCGGTGATCGACGCCTTCGAGGAAAACGGCGTCGAGATCCTGTGGACCGAGGACATCCGCGCGGCCATCGGCAGGAAGGAAAAGCTGAAGGCGTTGCTGAGCGCCAGCCGGCCGGGCCGCGGCGGCGCCACGGCGGACACGCCCGCCGCGATCCTGTTCACCTCGGGCACCGAGGGCGCGCCCAAGGGCGTGGTGCTGAGCCATGGCAACCTCTTGGCCAATGTCGCCCAGTTGAGGGCGCGCACCGATGTGGGCCCGGCCGACAAGATGTTTTCGGCGCTGCCGATGTTTCATTCGCTGGGCCTGACCGGGGGCGTTCTGTTCCCGCTGATCTGCGGGGCGCGGGTGGCGCTTTACCCCTCGCCGCTGCACTACCGCGAAATCCCGCATATGGCGTATATCCACCAACCGACCATCATCCTGGGCACCGACACCTTCCTGTCGGGATGGGGGCGCAAGGCCAGCCCCGCCGATTTCGCCACCCTGCGCGCCGCCATTGCCGGGGCCGAGCCGGTCAAGCAGAACACGCGCAATTACTGGGCCGATCAGTTCGGCGTGCGCATCCTCGAAGGCTACGGCACCACCGAGGCCGGGCCGGTTCTGGCGCTCAACACGCCCTCCAGCCACAAGTCGGGCACGGTGGGGCGGATGTTGCCCGGCATCGCGATCCGGCTAAAGGAGGTGCCGGGCCTGCCCGGCAACAAGCTCTTCATAAAAGGGCCCAACATCATGAAGGGCTATTACCTGCCCGAGGCGCCGGGCACGCTGTTGCCCCCGGACGAGGGCTGGCACGACACCGGCGACCTGATCGATATCGACGCAGATGGTTTCGTCGTGATCCGCGGCCGGCAAAGGCGGTTCATCAAGGTCGGCGGCGAGATGGTCAGCCTCGGCGCGGTCGAGGCGCTGGCCAGCGAGGTCTGGCCGGGTGTCGCGCTGGCCGCCGTGGGCCAGCCCGACCCGCGCAAGGGCGAATGCGTGGTGCTGGCCGTGACCGCGCCCGGGCTGGACCGCGCAGCACTGGCCCGGCACGCCAAGGAAAAAGGGGTCGCAGAGATCTCTCTGCCCGCGCGCATCGTCGAGATCGAGGAACTGCCGGTGCTGGCCTCGGGCAAGACGAATTATCCCGCGCTGACCGAGATGCTGGCCTAGCGCCCCGGGGCGGCCAGATCAGCGCGCGCCCCATGTGTCGGACAGCCGGTAGCCCTCGGGCCAGGGATCGTCGGGGTCGAGCATGTGCTGGTGCATGCCGGTGATCCAGCCGCGCCCGGATATCTCGGGCAGCACGGCGGGCAGATCGCCCACCCGCGTCGTGCCCAGGATGCGGCCGGTGAAGCTGGACCCGATCAGGGATCGCACGGTCAACGCCTCGCCGGCCTTCAACTGCCCGCGCCTGTGCAGCAGCGCCATGCGTGCCGACAGCGCCGTGCCGGTGGGCGAGCGGTCGACCTTGCCGGGACGGATCGCCACCGCGGCGCGGGTTTCCAGCCCCTCGGGCCCCCGCGCCAACGGCCCCGCGAACAGGCAGAACGAGATATGCCGCCAGTCGGCGTTCTCGGGGTGGTCGAAACCCAGCGCCGCGTTGGCCGCCTCGGTGATGCGCACGCCCAGCCGGGCGATGTCATGGGCCTCGTCCGGGTTCAGCGACAGGCCCAGCGCGGCCGCATCGGCCACGACGAAACTGTCGCCGCCATAGGCGGTGTCCACGCTCAGCGTGCCCAGCCCCGCGACCTCCAGCGGCGCATCCAGCCGCGCGGCAAAGCTGGGCAGGTTTTCAACGAAGATGCGCTCTGCCTTGCCGCCCTTGCACCGGGCGCGCACCCGCACCAGGCCACCGGGGGCCTCCAGCGTCAGCTCGGTCTCGGGCTCGCGCATGGGCAGGATACCGGCGTCCAGCAGCACGGTCGCCACGCAGATCGCGTTGGAGCCCGACATCGGCGGGGTGTCCTCGGGCTCCATGATGATGAAGGCGGCATCGGCGCGCGGGTCTTTCGGGGGGACCAGCAGGTTGACGTGGCGAAACACGCCGCCACGCGGTTCGTTCAGCACGAAGCACCGCAGCCGATCGTCGCTGGCGATCCATCGGCTTTGCGCCCAGATCGTGTCGCCGGGCGGCGGCGCCACGCCGCCAACGATGACATCGCCCACCTCGCCCTCGGCATGGGCGGAGATGACATGCACCGTCTTGCTGCTGCGCATGGCCGGCCTGTCCCTTTTTCACGTCGCGTCCGGGCCTCGTGATCGTCTTCGATACCGGCAGCTTGAGGACGGCCCTTCCGCCGGTCGGGGCGGGCCGCCCGACACGGCTCAGAAATCGAGGTTTTCGACGCTCAGCGCATTTTGCTGGATGAACTCGCGCCGCGGCTCCACCACGTCGCCCATGAGCTTGGTAAAAATGTCGTCGGCCTCGGCCACGTCCTCGATACGCACCTGCAACAGCGTCCGCGCCTCGGGGTCCAGCGTGGTTTCCCACAACTGGCCGGGGTTCATCTCGCCCAGCCCCTTGTAGCGTTGCAGGGCGAGGCCCTTTTCGCCCTCGGCGAGGATCGCGCTCAACAGTTCGCTGGGCCCGTGGATCGGCTGTTCGCGGTCCTTGCGCACCAGCCGCGCCGGCGTGCCGTAGACCTCTTGCAGGTTTTCGGTAAACCCGCCCAGCCGCCGCGCCTCGGGCGAACGCAGGGCGGGGCCGTCGATCGTGCGCACCTCTTCGACGCCGCGCAGCAGGCGCGTCAGCCGCAGCCCCTTGTCCTGGGTCGGGCGGCCCTTCCAGCCGCGTTCGTATTCCAGCGCCACGAGGTCGAGCCGCGCGGCCACGGCGTCGGCCGTGCCCTGCAGGTCGGCGTCGATCTGCCCCGGCAGGAAGGCGCCGGCGACCGCGGCCTGTTCGATGATATGCGACGGGTAGTGGGTCGGGAACGCGTGCAGGACGCGGCGCACCTGGCGCGCCTCGTCGACAACGCGGGCAAGGTCCGCCCCGATCATTTCCTCGCCCGAGCCGAGGCGCAGCATCGCCCCCTCGACCCCCATCTGGATCAGGTAATCCTCCAGCGCCGGCTGGTCCTTGAGATAGACCTCGGACTTGCCGCGGCTGACTTTGAAAAGCGGCGGCTGGGCGATATAGAGATAGCCGCCCTCGATGATCTCGGGCATCTGCCGGAAAAAGAACGTCAGAAGCAGCGTGCGGATATGCGCACCGTCGACATCCGCGTCGGTCATGATGATGATCTTGTGATAGCGCAGTTTCGCGATATCGAACTCGTCGCGCCCGATGCCGGTGCCCAGCGCGGTGATCAGCGTGCCGATTTCCTGGCTTCCGAGCATCCGGTCGAACCGCGCGCGTTCCACGTTGAGAATCTTGCCGCGCAACGGCAGCACCGCCTGGTTGGCGCGCGCCCGGCCCTGCTTGGCCGAGCCGCCGGCCGAGTCGCCCTCGACCAGGAACAGCTCGCTATGCGCGGGGTCCTTTTCCTGGCAATCGGCCAGCTTGCCGGGCAGGCTGGCCACGTCCATCGCCGTCTTGCGGCGGGTCAGCTCGCGCGCCTTGCGCGCGGCCTCGCGCGCCAGCGCGGCCTCGATGATCTTGCCGACGATCTGCCGCGCCTCGGCCGGGTTTTCCTCGAACCACTCGGCCAGCTTTTCGTTCACCAGGCTCTCCACCGCCGGCCGAACCTCTGAGCTGACCAGCTTGTCCTTGGTCTGCGAGCTGAACTTGGGGTCGGGCACCTTGACCGACAGCACGCAGGTCAGCCCCTCGCGGGCGTCGTCGCCGGTAAAGTTCACCTTTTCGCGCCGGGCGATGCCGCTCGACTGGGCGTAACCGTTGATCGTGCGCGTCAGCGCGCCGCGAAACCCCGCCATATGGGTGCCGCCGTCGCGCTGCGGAATGTTGTTGGTAAAGGGCAGCACGGTCTCGTGGTAGCTGTCGTTCCACCACATCGCGACCTCCACGCCGATGCCGTCGCGTTCGCCTGCGATAAAGATCGGCTCGGGCATCACGGGTGACTTGTGGCGGTCCAGATAGCGCACGAATTCGCGGACGCCGCCCTCGTAGACCATCTCGGTCTTTTGCGGCTCGCCCGGCCGGGTGTCTTCCAGCACGATCATGACGCCGGAATTGAGGAACGCCAGTTCGCGCAACCGGTTTTCCAGCGTCTTGAAGCTGTACTCGAGGTTCGAGAACGTATCGAGCGAGGCGAGAAAGCGCACCTCGGTTCCGGTGCGCCCGCCCGCGTCTCCCACGACCTCCAGATGCTGCACCGTCTCGCCGCGCTCGAAGCGGGCGTGGTGTTCCTTGCCGTCGCGCCAGATCCTGAGCTCCAGCCAGTCGCTGAGCGCGTTGACCACGCTGACGCCGACGCCGTGCAGGCCGCCCGACACCTTGTAGGAGTTCTGGTCGAACTTCCCGCCGGCATGCAGCTGCGTCATGATGACCTCGGCGGCCGAGACGCCCTCGCCCTCGTGAATGCCCACAGGAATCCCCCGGCCGTTGTCGGACACCGAGACGCTGCCATCGGGATGAAGCGTCACGCTGACAGCGTCGGCATGTCCGGCGAGCGCCTCGTCGATACCGTTGTCCACCACCTCGTAGACCATGTGGTGCAGGCCCGACCCGTCGTCGGTATCGCCGATATACATACCGGGGCGCTTGCGAACCGCCTCCAGGCCTTTGAGAACCTTGATGGAATCGGCGCCGTATTCCTCTGGCGTCGGCACTTTTTCGGCCATGGGAGCCTTCCTTCGGATTTTTCCGATTTTATACGATCTTATGGGGGGGTTGTCACGCCCGACCCACAAGATTTGGTGTCAGGTGAAGGGGATCACCAGACCCACCCCGATCAGCAGGGCCCCGGCGGTCCGGTTGGTCCGTCTCAACGCGGCAGGCGAGGTCAGGATACGCCGCGCCCGGTCGATGAAGAGCGCGAAGACGAGATTGCCGAGAAGCGGCACGGCCATCGAGATGCCCACGATGGCCGCAATGTCCGGACCGCGGACCGCGGAGAGATCGAAAAAGCCCGGCAGCACGCCCATGTAGAACAGGATGGCCTTGGGGTTGCCGAGGATCACCGCGAGCCCCGCAAGAAACCCCGCCCACATGCCGGGCCGCGTCAGGCGGCTGTCCTCGGCGATGGACGCCGCCGGATGGCGCAAGAGAAACACGCCCATCCCCACGAAAACCAGGCTCGCCACCACGCGCAGCACCGCGAGGAACCCGTCGAAGACCGAGACGATCCAGCTGACCCCGAGGATCGCCAGAAGCGGCCAGAGCGCGTCCCCGATCACCACGCCGAGGGCCAGAGGCCAGGCCGCGCGAAACCCGCCCGAAAGGGCCCGCGCCGTCAGCGCGACCCAGACCGGACCGGGGGTCAGAAACAGCACCAAGAGCGCGCCGGAATAGAGCAGAAGGTCGCCGGGCGTGACCGTCACGGCGCCGCCCTCTCGGCAATCCGGCTGGTGCCGCCCTCCTCGGTCACCTCCAGCATCTGCGCGCGGTCGCCCAGGGCCTCGAACAGCTCCGCCCCGGTGCCGGTCATCCAGGCCTGCGCGCCGAGGGCGCAAATCTCGTCGTAAAGCGCCGCGCGCCGCCCGGCATCCAGATGCGCCGCCACCTCGTCCAGCAGGATCAGCGGCGGCGCGCCGAAATCCTGCGTCAGCGCCCGCGCGTTGGCCAGGATCAGCGCGATCAGCAGCGCCTTCTGCTCGCCGGTCGAGGCCTGGCCCGCCGCCACCCCCTTGGCCGCGAACACCGCCTCCAGATCGCTCCGGTGCGGCCCGGTCAGCGTGCGCCCCGCCGCCATGTCTCGCGGCCGCCCCTCGGCCAGCGCGGCGGCCAGCTCCGCCGGCGCGCCGGGGTCGGCGCCATCGGGCCCCGCCAGCGCCAGGCCGGCCCTGGGAAAGGCGGTCTCGGCACTGGCCTGCGCGGCCTCCAGGCGGGCCAGCGCGGCGCGCCGGTTGGCGCCGATCGCGGCGCCCGCCTCGGCCATCCGGCCCTCCAGGGCGGCATACCAATGGGCGTCGCGCACCTCGTCCCTCAGCAGCCTGTTGCGCTCGCGCATCGCCTTTTCGTAGGTCAGCACCGCCTCGCCGTGGCCCGGCTCGAAACTCAGCGTCACCCGGTCGAGAAAGCGCCGCCGCCCCTCGGCCCCCTCGATCCACAGCCGGTCCATCGCCGGCACCAGCCACAGCACCCGGGCGATCCGGCCCAGCGCCACCTGCGCGGCCGTCTTGCCGTCGATCCTGACCTGCCGCGTGCCCCCCGGTTCGGCCCAGGTTTCGACCTCGTGCACCTGGTAGAGCGAGGCCAGCACCGCGCCCAGCTTCCAGCCCAGCGCGCCCGGCGCGCGGGCCATTTCCTCGGCGCTCGCGCGGCGCAGCCCGCGGCCCGGCGACATCAGCGATACCGCCTCCAGCACGTTGGTCTTGCCCACCCCGTTCGCGCCGAACAGCGCCACGGGCCGGCCGTCGAGCGTCAGCCGCGCCCGCGCGTGCGAGCGGAACTGCGCAAGCGTCAGCTCTGTCAGGGCCAGCCTGGGCATCCCCTGCCCTTCTTCTTGGCAAAAATACCCCTGCCGGAGGCGCGCGTCGCAGACGCGCCCCCTGGCGCCGCCGCGCTCACACGCGCATCGGCATCACGACGAAGACGGCCGAGGTATCGTCGCCCTCGCGCATCAGCGTCGGGTCGCCCGACGAGTTGAACATGAAAACAGCGTTCTCGCGGTCGACCTGGCTGGCGATCTCCAGCAGGTACTTGGCGTTGAACCCGATCTCGAGCTTTTCGTCGCCATAGGCCACGGCCAGCTCTTCCTCGGCGGCGCCGCTGTCGGGGGCGTTGACCGACAGCACCAGGCGGTCTTCGTCCAGCGCCAGCTTGACCGCGCGCGAGCGTTCGGAACTGACCGTCGCCACGCGGTCGACCGCCTTGGCGAACTCGGCCGCATCCACCTCCAGCCGGCGGGTATTGGCGGTGGGGATCACGCGGGAATAGTCGGGGAAGGTGCCGTCGATCACCTTGGAGGTCAGGGTGATCTCGGGCGTGGCAAAGCGCACCTTGGTTTCGCTCACCGACACGGCGATCTGCGCGTCGTCGTCATCGAGAAGCTTGCGCATCTCGCCCACGGTCTTGCGCGGCACGATCACGCCAGGCATCGCGTCGGCGCCCTCGGGCAGGGGCGCGTCGATCCGGGCCAGCCGGTGGCCGTCGGTCGCCACGCAGCGCAGCACCCGGCCGTTTTCGCCGTCGGCCACATGCATGTAGACACCGTTGAGGTAATAGCGGGTCTCTTCGGTCGAAATCGCAAATTTCGACTTGTCGAAGAGCCGGCGCAGCACCGGCGCGGGCGCCGAGAAATTCGAGCCGTATTCCGACGAGGCCATCACCGGAAAGTCCTCTTTCGGCAGGGTGGCGAGGGTGAAATGCGACCGCCCGGCCTCGACGACCAGCCGCCCCGAGGCGCCATCGTCGGTCATCTGCACCAGCGCCCCGTCGGGCAGCTTGCGCACGATCTCGTGCAGCGTCACCGCCGACACCGTCGTCGCGCCCGCGCGCTCGACATGGGCGGGCACCCGGTCGACCACCTCGATATCCAGATCCGTGGCGCGAAAGCTGACGCTATCGCCCTCGGCCTCGACCAGCACGTTGGCAAGGATCGGAATGGTGTTGCGCCGCTCCACCACCGACTGCGCCTGCCCGACCGCTTTCAGAAGCGTGCCGCGTTCGATGCTGATCTTCATACCCTCGCTCCTCTTGTCGCCGGGGAGGCAAAACCTAAAGGTTTCCCTTTCCCGCGCAAGCATTTTCGCGGACTGTCCGACGCTTTGCGAGGGGCGTCAAGAGTACAGCGGCGAGCGGTCTCAGCCTTCCAGGGTGCGGCGCAGCATTTCGACGTCTTCCGCGATCTGGGCATCGCTGGAACGCAGCTCTTCAACCCGCTTGACGGCGTGCATGACGGTGGTGTGGTCACGCCCGCCAAAGCGGCGCCCGATATCGGGCAGCGAGCTGGTGGTCAGTTTCTTGGCCAGGTACATCGCGATCTGCCGCGGCCGGGCCAGCGTGCGCTGCCGGCGCGGGCCCAGCATGTCGGCAAGGCGGATGTTGTAATGCTCGCTGACCTTGCGCTGGATGTCCTCGACGCTGACCTTGCGCTCGCTCGATCGCAGGATGTCGGCCAGGCAATCCTGTGCCAGCTCCAGCGTGATCTCGCGCCCTACCAGCGACGAAAAGGCAAAGAGCCGGGTCAGCGCACCTTCCAGCACCCGCACGTTGGTGGTGATCCGGTGGGCGAGGAACTCCAGCACCCCGTCGGAGATCGCCAGCCCGGGGTATTGCACGCGGTAAAGATCGACCTTCTGTTGCAGGATGCCGAGGCGCAGCTCGTAATCGGTCGGGTGCAGATCGACCACCAGTCCGCACTGCAGGCGGCTCTTGATCCGGTCTTCAAGATCCTTGATCTCGCCCGGTGCGCGGTCGGCGGAAATGATGATCTGCTTGTTCTGGTCGACCAGCGCGTTGAAGGTGTGGAAGAATTCGTCCTGCGTGCTGTCCTTGCCGGCAATGAACTGCACGTCATCGACCATCAGCACGTCGACCGAGCGGTAAAGCTCCTTGAAACCGATCGTGTCGCGCTCGCGCAGCGCCTGCACGAACCGGTACATGAACTGTTCGGCCGAGAGGTAGACCACCCTGAGCTGGGGCGAGCTTTCGCGCAGCTCCCAGGCGATGGCGTGCATCAGATGTGTCTTGCCGAGGCCGACCCCGCCATAAAGGAACAGCGGGTTGAAGGTCACGGGGCCGGCTTCGGCCACGCGGCGGGCGGCGGCGTGGGCCAGCTCGTTGGGCTTGCCCACGACGAAACTGTCGAATGTGAACCGGCCGTCGAGGGGCGCGCCGGGCAGATCGCCCCCGATCGCCGTGGCGGGCTTTGGCGCGGGCTGGGCGTGTCTGGCCGTCGTCTGGCGGCCCTTGTCGGAGCGGACTGAGAATTCCAGCCGCTCCACATCGACCCCGACGCGGGTCAGGTGGTCGAGGATCTGATCGCTGAAATGACGCTCAACCCAGTTGCCGACGAACGTGGTCGGCACGTGGAACCGTGCCACCCGGTCCTGAAGGCGGTCGAACTTCAACGGCGATATCCAGGTTACGAAATTGTTCTTGCCAATGCTCTTCTCAAGGTCAGCACAGATTTCGCCCCATGTTTCGTCTGTCATTTTGCCCGCTTTCAGTTCGTCCCATTCTTATCCGCGAAACGACGTCCTACCGCTTACCACTCATGGCGCCGCCCGCCCGGCGAACCAGACCGGCCGAGGGTGATCGGCGCACCAGCCGTTACGGTATAATCCATCCCTTCGGCAAACGGCATGGCCGTTTCCGTCGGTCAGGTCATACTCCGCTTCGGCGCGGGCGCCCCGGACATGTTCAGACTGACGCGCCGATCCAAGATCGGCTGCCGCGTCGCCACGGACAAAGCATCACGCCATGCGTCCCCATACGCATCAATGGCCTAGCTTCGACCCGGATCGGCGTGCAACCTCGGGTTGTCCGCGAGGACGCCCCTGCACATCCGATCCACCTCGGCGACTGCCTCATGTCCCCCCAGACGATGTGAATCGCTTGGAGACGCTAGCAACAGGCCCGCCACAGGCGCAACAGAACTTAAAGCTTGACTTGAACTTAACAGAACGAATCCGAAATGGCGTTACCAAAGGCACACAGCAAGGGGCCAAAGCCGATAAATCGGGCGGTAAAGCTCAATAAAAAAAGGGCGCGCCGGGTGGCGCGCCCTGTTGGAGGCGCGATCCGGGAAGGCCCCGGCGCGCGCGGAGTTTCAGGCTCCGATGGCCTTTACCCGGGCCGACAGGCGCGACAACTTGCGCGCGACCGTGTTCTTGTGCAGCACGCCCTTGGTGACTCCGCGCATCAGCTCGGGCTGGGCCTGGCGCAGGGCGACTGCGGCGGCGTCCTTGTCGCCGGAAGCGATGGCTTCCTCGACCTTGCGAAGGTAGGTGCGGATGCGCGAGCGACGCGCCTTGTTGATTGCGAAGCGGCGCTCGTTCTGGCGGGCGCGTTTCTTTGCCTGGGGCGAATTAGCCATGTGTCTTTCCCATTCCCGGGTCTGTTGTATCGTGAAGCGCAAAGAGACCCGGCCGGGTTTTCGACCACCGGCTGATTCCGGCCAAAGCGGGCCTCACGCGCATGTATAACGGCGCCCTATAGGGGATCGCGCCGCCAAAGGAAAGCCCCCAGTTGGAACGCTTACTTGTCGCGGAACTGCGGCTCGCGCTTTTCCAGAAAGGCCGACATGCCCTCGGACTGGTCCTCGGTGGCAAACAGCGCATGGAACATCCGGCGTTCGAACAGCAGCCCCTCGCGCAGGGTGGTCTCGTAGGACCGGTTGACCGATTCCTTGACCGCCATCACGGTGACCGCCGATTTCTCAGAGATCTTCTGGGCCGCGGCCATCGCCTCTTCCATCAGCTTCTTGGCCGGCACCACGCGGCTGACCAGCCCCGATCGCTCGGCCTCTTCGGCGGTCATGAAGCGGCCGGTCAGGTGCATGTCCATGCTCTTGGACTTGCCGACAAAGCGGGTCAGGCGCTGGGTGCCGCCGATGCCGGCGACGACGCCGAGGTTGATCTCGGGCTGGCCGAATTTCGCGGTATCCGCGGCGATGATGAAATCGCAGATCATCGCCAGCTCGCAGCCGCCGCCCAGCGCATAGCCCGACACCGCGGCGATAATCGGCTTGCGGCAGGCAAGCAGTGCCTCGGTCTCGCGCGCGAACATGTCCTCGGTAAACACCTCGACAAAGCTCTTTTCGCTCATCTCGCGGATATCGGCGCCCGCGGCGAAGGCTTTGTCCGATCCGGTCAGAATGATGCACCGGACCTTTTCGTTGGCATCCGCTTGCGCGACCGCGTCGGAAAGCTCGGCCAGCAACTCGGAATTCAGCGCGTTCAGCGCGTCGGGCCGGTTCAGCCGGATCAGCGCTACGTGGTCTTCGATCTCGACGATCAGCGTCTTGTAGGCCATGGCGAGGGCATACTCCTGTGGTTCGGACCCGAGTCCTTAGCAGCCTGCGACCAGCAATCAAGCTATCTTTGGCATCGCGGGCAGTAGAAGGTGGACCGGCCCGATTGCACGATGCGCCGGATGGCGCCGCCGCATCCGGGGCTGCGGCAGGGCGCGCCCTCGCGGCCATAGGCCCGGAAATCATGCTGAAAATAGCCCAGCTCGCCGCTGGCCTGACGATGGTCGCGCAAGCTGGAGCCGCCCGCCGCGATGGCCTCGGTCAGAACGTCGCGGATGACCGGCACCAGCCCCGCCACGCGCGGCGCCGCGATTCGCCCGGCCTTGCGCCGGGGCGATATGCCGGCGCGGTTCAGCGCCTCGCAGACATAGATGTTGCCCAGCCCCGCCACCACGCGCTGATCCAGCAGCGCGGCCTTGATCGGCGTCATCCGGCCCCTGAGGCGGGCCACCAGGTAGGCGTCGTTGAAGGCGTTGCCCAATGGCTCGGGCCCCAGATCGGCCAGCAGCCAGTGCGCCTCGGCCGCGGCGGTCGGCACCAGGTCCATCGCGCCGAAGCGGCGCGCATCGTTGAAGGTGACGCGCGCGCCGCCCGCCATGTCCAGGACCACGTGGTCATGTTTTTCCGGCGCGGGGTGATCGAAATGGAACGCCCCCGGCATCACCCCCGAGACCAGCATCCGCCCCGACATGCCCAGGTGGATAATCAGCGTCTCGCCCGTGTCGAGATCGGCCAGGATGTATTTCGACCGCCGGCGCAGACGCAGCACGCGCGCGCCCGTCAGCCGTGCGGCCATGTCCGGCGGGAAAGGCCAGCGCAGGTCAGGCCGGCGCACATCGGCGCGGGCGATCACCTGGCCCTCCATCGCGGGGGCCAGCCCCCGGCGCACGGTTTCGACCTCGGGAAGTTCGGGCATCGGCGGCGCGGCCTCGGGTTTTGCATCGGCCCGCGTGGGCAAGCGAGCCACAGACATAGCCCCCACCCGGGGCCACCGCAACAAACGGTGCCCGTGCCGGTTGCCCTAACTGCGGCGTGATCACCGTTTGTGTCTTTCGCCGCCACGCTATATCGACACATTGAGCAATTCAGGGCAGCCCTCGATGACCGACCAGCAAACCACGCATTTCGGATTTCAGACCATCCGCGAAGACGAAAAGGCGGGCATGGTGCATGGCGTCTTTACCCGCGTCGCCTCGCGCTACGACCTGATGAACGACCTGATGTCGGGCGGCGTCCACCGCATCTGGAAAGACGCGATGATGGACTGGCTGGCACCGCGCCCGCACCAGCGCCTGCTCGATGTCGCGGGCGGCACCGGCGACATCGCCTTTCGCTTTCTCAAGCGCGCGCCGGGCGCCAGCGCCGTTGTCCTCGACATGACGGAATCGATGCTGGTCGAGGGGCGCAAGCGGGCCGACGCGGAACGGATGGCCGACAGCCTGGAATGGGTTGTGGGCGACGCGATGGCGCTGCCCTTCGAGGACAATTCATTCGACGTGGCCACCAACGCCTTCGGCACCCGCAACGTCACCCGCATCCAGGACTGGCTGAACGAGGCCTACCGCGTGCTGCGCCCCGGCGGGCGGCTGATGGTTCTCGAGTTCAGCCAACTGCCCAATTCGGCGATGCAATGGGCCTATGACCGCTACTCCTTCAACGTGATCCCGGTGATGGGCCAGATCGTGGCGAACGACCGCGACAGCTATCAGTACCTGGTGGAATCGATCCGCAAGTTTCCCGACCAGGACAGCTTTGCCGACATGATCCGCCAGGCGGGCTTTGAGCAGGTGAAGTACCGCAACCTGTCGATGGGCATCGCGGCGCTGCATTCGGGCTGGAAGATCTAGCATGCGCGGGCCTCACAATATCTGGCGGCTGGTGCAGACACTGGCCACGATGGAGCGCACGGGCGCCAACCGCATGGTGCTGCAAGAGCTGGGTGCGCCTGCCAGCGTGCGCGCCGCCGCGCGCATCCTGGGCTGGCCGTTCAAATGGCTGGGCGAAAAGGGCGACCCTTCGCTGCCCCCCGCGACCCGGGCGATCACGGCGCTGGGCCCGGCCTATATCAAGTTCGGCCAGATCCTCTCGACCCGGCCCGACGTGGTGGGCGACGAGCTGGCCGTGCAGTTGCGCGTGCTGCAGGACAAGCTGGCACCGTTTCCCGTCGAGGTGGCCAAGCAAACGGTCGCCCAGGAGCTGGGCCGCCCGGCCGACACGCTGTTTTCGGAATTTTCCGAACCGATCGCGGCGGCCTCGATCGCGCAGGTGCACCAGGCGCGCGTCGCCGAGACCGGCGAACTGGTGGCCGTCAAGGTGCTGCGCCCGAATGTCGAGCGCAATTTCCGCCGCGACATCGACGCGTTCTATTTCGCGGCCTCCACGATCGAGCTTCTGGCCCCGTTTTCGCGCCGCCTGCGTCCAAGCGACGTGATCGCCCATTTCGACGGGGTCGTCACGGGCGAGCTGGACCTGCGCATCGAGACATCGGCCGCCGCCGAATTCGCCGCCAATACCGAGAACGACCCCGGATTTGCCGTGCCCCGGATCATCTGGCCCCTGTCGGGCAAGCGTGTCCTGACGCTGGGCTGGTGCGAGGGCGTGCCGATCGGCGACAATGCCGCGCTGGATGCCGCCGGGCACGACCGCCGCGCCATCGGTGAGCGGGTGCTGGCGATGTTCCTGCGCCACGCGCTGCGCGACGGCTATTTCCACGCCGACATGCACCAGGGCAACATGAAGGTGGGCCCGAACGGCGACATCCTGGTTTTTGATTTCGGCATCATGGGGCGGATCGACGAATACACCCGCCGGGTCTATGCCGAGATCCTCTACGGCTTTATCCGGCGCGACTATCGCCGGGTGGCCGAGGTGCATTTCGAGGCCGGCTATGTGCCCGCCGACCGCGATATCGACGAATTCGCCCAGGCGCTGCGCTCGGTGGGCGAACCGATCTTCGGGATGGATGCCAGCTACATCTCGATGGCCAAGCTTCTCGCCTATCTCTTCGAGGTGACAGAGCGGTTCGGCATGGCCACGCGGACCGAGTTGATCCTGCTGCAACGCACCATGGTGGTGGTCGAGGGCGTGTCGCGCTCGCTCAACCCTTCGATCAACATCTGGGAGGTCGCCCGGCCCATCGTCGAGGAATACATCAAGGAAAACATAGGCCCCAAGGCCGTGGTGCGCGACCTGGTGCGCACGGCGCGGGTGCTGTCGCGCTTTGGCCCGCGGCTGCCCGAGATGGCCGAGACGCTATTGATCCAGCAATCCAACCCCGACCCCGAGCCGCCGCGCCCGTCGCCGTTCAAGCCGGTCCTCTGGATGGGCATCGGCGGCGCGCTGGTCGGCGCGGGCATGGTGCTGGGCCTGTTGATCTAGGGCTCGGGATCGCGCAGGCCGGTCACCGCGTCGCCGGCCACGCGCCCGCCGCCGGCAAAAAGCAGCACCGCCGCGCCGTCCTCGACCCGCACCTCCGCCACGCGCTGGTAGGTCTCGGCCCGCGCGCTGTCGATCAGCGCGCCGCTGCTGTCGTAGCCTTCCACGGAAAACCGGTAGGGCCCTTGCCCGAAGGGTGTGCCGTCCTCGTCCGTACCGGCCCAGGTGACGGTCTCGTCCGCGGGGTCGATCGCCAGGCGCTGGCGTTCGGCGCCGGTCTCGTCGGCGACCACCAGCTCGGCCCGCGCCGCGCCGGAGGGCGCGCCGAGCTCGATGGTCAGCGGGGTCCCGTCGAATGGCGCGGGCGCGGCCGAACGCACCTCGCGCCCGACCCAGTCGCCATAGGCGGCCAGTGCGGACAGGCCCATCCCGCCGGCCATCGTCTCCAGCAGGCTGTTGGTGCGCAATTGCTGCTCGACCCCCGAAAAGGTGGCAAGCTGCACCGCGAATTCGGTCGACTTCATCGGGTCGAGCGGGTCCTGGTTGCGGATCTGTGCGGTCAGCATCCGCAGGAAGGTTTCAAAGTCCGACGGAATCGTGGCTGTCAGGGCCGAACCGGCCGGCGTCGCGGCCGGGGCGGTTGCCATGGTGGTGTCGGCGGTGGCGTCCATCGGTCTCTCCGGTCAGATTCGAATGTCGAGCCCCGTCCGCGCGGGCGGGGCGGCGGGGTCCGCGGCGCCGGGGCTGCCCGCGGCTTCTTCCTCGGCTCTCTCGGGCACGGGGCCGTCCGGGGGCGGGCGCGCGTCGTCCCCTTGCCCCGCGCCGAACTCGAAGCGGATCTCGCCATAGCCGAGGCCGCGCAGCTCGGCCCCCAGATGCTCGATATGGCGGCGCAACAGCGCGTCCGTCTCGGCGCGCTCGGCCTGGACGGTAACGGTCAGCCCGGTATCGGCGGGCGACAACGCGATGCGGACGCGGCCAAGTTCTTCGGGCCGAAGCTGCAACTCGACGCCGCCATCGCGGGCATGGCGCAGCGCCTCGACGATCTGAACCTGGGGCGCCGCGGCGGGCCTGCGCGCCGTGGGAGGGGCGGTGCCATCGGGCGGGCCGCCCGGCGACGGAGCGGCCCGAGATGCCAGTGCGATCTCCGCCCGCGGGCCAGTCTCGGCCTCGGGCGCCAGTCCGGCCGCCTCGGGCGGCGCGGCGGCGGACCCCGCCGCGCCCGCAGAAATACCGACGGCATGGGACCCTGTCGCGCCGCTCTTGCCTGCCGGGCCAGCCCCTTCGGAGCGCGGATCTCCGCCGCCTGCGCGGCCCAACGGCGCGGCCACGCAGCCATCCGCCGAAGGTTTCGGCAGTCCATCGCAGGGCGCCGGCCCACGTCCGGCCGGGATGCGGCCGGCTTGCGTTTCGGGGGCCGACGGTCGGTCTGTCACGGCGGGGCCTGCCTGATGGCTGGCCGCGCCCCCCGGTGCTTGCCCCGGCCCCGATGGGCGTGGACGGAACGCGGCGTCGCCCAAGGCGCGGGTGGAAAGGGCGCCGGGTGCCGCCGCCATGGCGGGCAGGGCGGCAATGTCAGCCGCGGCGCCAACCGGCAGAGCGGCTGGCGCCGGCGAGGCGGGGCGAAATGGCCCGGATTTGGCCGTGTCAGTCTCTGTTTCACCCGGTTTTCCGGCGGCTTGGGGTGGGGCCGGATTGGGCCCGCCGGGGCCCGGCGACGGCGCTGTGGGCATCGGCACGGCCGGCCCGTTACCCGGCTGGGATGTCCGCGCGGATGGGAACCAGGCCGCCTTGCCCGCCGGCCCTGCCATATTGGCGGAATGCGCCACGGGCGCGGGCACGGCCAGCGCCATCGGCACGGCCGCATGGCCTGCGCCCTGGGGGCTTCCGGCCGCCTCGGTCTCGGGCGCTTCCAGGTCGGCGGCGGCGGCGGGGGACTCTGCCCCGCCGGCCACGGCCGCCTTTTCGACCGCAACGCCTGCCACGGCGCGGGCAAAAGCCGGCGCCGCAGACAGGGCGGGCGGCGGGGCGGGCGGCGCCGAAACGATCGGCGCGGTGCCCTGTCTGGGGGCGGATAGGGATGAGGCGACGGTCATGGGCCGATCATCCGGCACAGAGGTTACCGCTTCTTTACCCGCGCCGGTGCATATCCGGGCCAGACCCCGCGCCAAGGAGACGCCATGATCCAGCCCCCGCCCCCGACGACCCCGAACCAGACCGCCCTGCGCGGCGCGGCGCGCGCGCTCGAGGCGCAGGTCATCGCCGAGATGCTGAAAGCGGCCGGCCTCGGCCGGACGCCCGCGGCCTTTGGCGGCGGCACGGGCGAAGACCAGTTCGCCTCGTTCCTGCGCCAGTCCCAGGCCGAGGCCATGGCCGAGGCCGGCGGCTTCGGCCTGGCCGAACGGCTGTTCCACGCGCTCCACGGCCCGGCCGATGGAAAGCGCTGACCCGCTGGACGCGCTGCACGCGCTGCTCGACGCGGAATACCGGCTGGTGCGCACAGGCGGCCTCGCGCGTGCCGCGGGGCTGGCCGAGGAAAAGCGCCGCCTGGCCGAGAGGCTGGCACAGATGCGCCCCGCGGGCGACCGGGTGGCCGCGCTGCGCGCCCGCGCGGAACGCAACGAGGCGATGCTGGCCGCGGCGCTCAGGGGGCAGGCGGCCGCGCGGCAACGGCTGGCCGCGCTGCGGCAGGCGGCGTCGCAGCTCGACACCTACGACCGGGACGGGCGCCCGCAGACGCTGGGCCGGGGGCCGGGGCTCTCGCGCCGGGCCTGACGCCTTTTCATCGAATTGCGCGGGTCCGCCAAGCAGCCATTAGCGCGCCGTTAAGACCCCGCCGGGATTGTCGGATGCGCACCGGGGGTCCGGTGGCGCGGGCCCCCGCGGGCGCACCGCAAAAGGTCAGAAGGCCGGAACCGCCGCGATGTGCGGCATCTCACGCCGGGCGCAAAGCGCCCTTTCCGAAAGGACCGAGACACATGTCGAGTATTCTGACCAATTCCAGCGCGATGGTGGCCCTGCAGACGCTGAAAAGCATCAACACCAACCTGGCCAAGACGCAGGACGAGATCTCCACCGGCAAATCGGTGGCCACGGCCAAGGACAGCGCCGCCGTGTTTGCCATCACCAAGGTGATGGAATCCGACGTCAGCGGTTTCAAGTCGATCTCCGATTCGCTGTCGCTGGGGCAATCGACGGTGGCGGTCGCCGCGAACGGGGCCAAGCAGGTCGGCGATCTGCTGAACGAGATCAAGGGCAAGATCGTCGCCGCCAACGAGGACAACGTCGACCGCACCGCGCTGAACGACGAGATCCTCTCGCTCAGGAGCCAGATCAACGGCATCGTCGCCTCGGCCCAGTTCAACGGCCTCAACCTGCTCGACGGGTCGCAGACGACCTTTGACGTTCTGGGCTCGATGAACCGCGACGCGTCAGGCGCGGTCAACACCTCGACCATCGCGATGAGCACGTCCACCACCAACCTCAGCGCGACGGCGGGCACCGCCCTCGTCGGCGCCGGTCTCGCCTCGCAGCTGGGCGGCACCGCGGCGGGCACGGACCAGAGCGCGCTGCCGGGCGGATACGACAACACCGGCGCCACCGTGATCGCCACCACCGCCACGGCGGCGCTGACGATCGCGCCGCCCCTGACCGACGGCACCAATGCCGGGGCCGCCAGCCGCACCGAGGCCACCGCGGCGCAGCTGGCCGATGCCACCGGTTTCCTCGAGGGCGATTTCCTGCAGGTCAGCATCGGCTCGGTCAGCGCATCCTACACCGTGCGCGAGGGCGACCAGGAGGCCGATATCGTCGGCGGCATCCGCGCCGCGCTGGACGATGCGGGCGCAAACGGCAGCGCCTTCCTGATCGAGGCGAACGGAAGTGACCTGCAGATCACCAACAATACCGGCCTGGAACAGCGCATCAGCGTCACCGCCAGCCGCGGCTCCGGCGGGCTGTCGGGGCTGGCCGGCCTGAGCGTGGCCACCGGCAGCGACGCCGCCCTCGCGCTGGGCACGATCGAGCAACTGATCCAGACCACGTCGGACGCGCAGGCCGCGCTGGGCACCACCGCCAAGCGGCTGGAGCTGCAGGACGACTTCATGTCGACCATGATCGACAGCTTCAAATCGGGGATCGGCGCGCTGGTCGACGCCGACATGGAGGCCGCCTCGGCCCGGCTGCAGGCGTTGCAGGTGCAGCAGCAGCTGGCGACCCAGGCCCTGTCGATCGCCAACCAGGCGCCGCAGAACATCCTGTCGCTGTTCCGCTAAGGCCGCGGGCCGGGGCGGGCCGCTGGTCCGCCCCGGCCAGACCAATGGCACCAACCGCCCTTGAGAACGGAAGGACAGACCCGTGACCGCGCTTTCCCTCGCACGCTCGGCCTATGGCATGGCGACCGACCCGACGCGCCCGCCGCGCGCGGCCGAATACGATGCCTTCGCCCGGGTCACCGCCGGGCTGAAATCGGCCCAGTCAGGCCCCCTGCCCGCCCGCGCGGCGGCACTGCACGACAACCGCCGGCTATGGGCCGCGCTCGCCGCCGATGTGGCCCAGCCGGGCAACGCCCTGCCCGACGCGCTGCGCGCGCGCATCCTTTTCCTGGCGGATTTCATACGCCAGCACAGCCGCGCCGCGCTGACGGGCACAGCCGACTGCGCCCCGCTGATCGAGATAAACACCGCGGTGATGCGCGGGTTGACCGGCACGGAGCCCGCGGCATGAGCGGCCTCGTTCTCAAGCTCGGCCCCGGCGAACGGGTGCTGGTCAACGGCGCCGTGATCGAGAACGGCGAGCGCCGCGGCCGTTTCAGCATCCTCACACCGGGTGCGAAAATCCTGCGGCTGCGCGACGCGCTCCACCCCGAAGAGGCCACGACGCCGGTGCGCCGGGTCTGCTATGCCGCGCAGCTGGTGCTGTCGGGCGATGCCGAGCCCGAGGCGGTGCGACTGCAACTGCTGCGCGGGATCGAACAACTCAGCCAGGCGCTGACCGACCCTGACAGCCGCAGCCGGCTGGACATGGCCACCGCCGCGGTGATCGAGGGGCGGCATTACCAGGCGCTCAAGGCCCTGCGCAGCCTGTTGCCGCGGGAAGACCGCCTGTTGGCGGCTGCAACGCCATGAGTTTTCAGCCGATTTTGCCCCTGGGCGGCTATGCCGGCTGGGCCTTTCTCACCCGCACGCTGGACCGCCAGCAGGCGGTGTTCGACAAAAGCCCCGCGATGGCCCGCGATACCGACTATTTCACCGCCAAGATCGGCGAGGTCGATAGCGCCGGGGCGCTGGTCGCCGACCGGCGGCTGTTGCGCGTGGCGCTCGGCGCCTTCGGGCTGGGCGATGACATCGACAGCCGCCATTTCATCCGCACCGTTCTGGAAGACGGCAGCACCGACACGGCCGCACTGGCCAACAAGCTGAGCGACAAGCGCTACCTCAAGCTGGCCGAGGCGTTCGGGTTCGGCCCGGGCGAGACCCGGCGCACCGGCCAGCCGGGGTTTGCCGAACGCATCGTCGCCGCCTATCGCAACCAGCGATTCGAGACCGCCGTGGGCGAACAGGACACCAGCCTGCGGCTGGCGCTCAATCTCGAACGCGAGCTGAGCGATCTGGCGGCGCGCGGGCTGAACGACGCCTCCGCCTGGTTCTCGGTGATGGGCTCGGCCCCGCTGCGCCAGGTGTTCGACACCGCCTTCGGCCTGCCCGACGGCTTTGCAGCGCTGGACCTGGACGACCAGCTTTCCGGCTACCGCGCGAAAGCCGAACAGCGGTTCGGAAGCGCGGAGTTCGCACAGTTCGCACAGCCCGAACGGCGCGAAGAGCTGGTGCGCGCCTACCTCTTGCAGGCGCAGGTGCGGCAGGTCGATGCCACGCTCAGTTCCGCCCGCACGGCGCTGACCCTGCTCGGCGGATAGCGGCAGGCCAGCCGCCCGCCCAGGTTGTGACACCCGGCCCAAAACCGGCGCCACGCAACCACGGAAAGCCTGGCACCACCACGCTCATTCCGGCTCGGGCCACGACCCGTTCAGGATCGCGCCGAGGTCGGCAAACGCCTGTGCCGGCCCGTCCGGCGCCGCGGCGCCCAGAAACGCGTCGAGCGCCGGCCAGACCGCCACCGCCGCGTCAATCTCAGGGTCTGTTCCGGCGGAATAAAGCCCGGCCTGGATCATCATCTCGGCCTGGTCATAGGCCCCCAACAACCGCCGCGCGCCGGCGATCGCCGCGTTTTCTGCCGCGCTCGCCACGCCGGGCAGGCTGCGCGAGACCGACCGCAGCAAATCGATCGCGGGGAACCGCCCGCGCTCGGCGATCCGCCGGTCCAGAACCACATGGCCGTCGAGCGTGCCGCGCAGGATGTCGGCCACCGGCTCTTCCATGTCCGACCCGGCGACCAGCACGCTGAAGACTGCGGTGATGTCGCCCATCCCCGCCGCACCCGGCCCGGCCCGCTCGGCCAGGGCCATCACTTCGCGCACGGTCGAGGCGGGGAAGCCGCGCAGGTCCGCGGCCTCGCCCCCGGCCAGCGCCAGTTCGCGGTGGGCCTCTGCAAAGCGCGTCACCGAATCGGCCAGCAACAGCACGTGCCGGCCCGCGTCGCGGAAATGCTCGGCCACCGCCATCGCCGCCCAGGCAGCACGGCGGCGCACCAAGGGCGACTGGTCCGACGCGGCGGCCACCACGACGCTGCGCGCCATCCCCTCGGGGCCCAGCACATCGGTGACGAACTGCCCGATCTCGCGCCCGCGCTCACCGATCAGCGCCAGCACCACCACGTCGGCCTCGACCCCGCGCGCGAACCGGGCCAGCAGCATCGACTTGCCCACGCCGGAGCCCGCGAAAAGGCCCAGCCGCTGGCCGCGCGCCAGCGGCAACAACGTGTCGAACGCCGCCATGCCGGTCGCCAGCCGCTGGCCGAGCGGGCGTCGCCGTGCGGCGGGCGGGGGTGGCGCGCGCAGCGGCCGGGCGCACGGCCCCGGCATCAGCGGCCGGCCGTCGAGGGGCGCGCCGAACGGGTCGATCACCCGGCCCAGCCAGTGCGCCGCCGGCGCGATGCGTCCGACGCCCGCCAGCACCGCCACGTCGCCCACCGACAGACCGTCGGGTGACCCGTCGGGCAGCACGGTGATGCAGTCCTCGGCCAATCCCAGCACCTCGCCCCGCCGCGCCACCGCGCCGCGCTGGCGCAGCTCGACCAGATCGCCCAAGGCGGCCTGACCGCTCAGCCCGGTCACCGACACTGTGCCGCCCCCGGCCGCGCACACGCGGCCCACGGCGCGCGACAGGCACAGCCCGTCGAGACGGCCCCGGAGGGCGGCAAAGGGATCATGGGCCATCGGTCGCTCCGTTCATCATGCGCACACGCTTTCTAAAGGAATCGCCCTTAAGCCTTGGTTGCGACCGAGGGAGAAGCCCCGATGACCGACAGGCCCGAAATCCTGACCATGGCCGCCGCGCTGGCCCGCCATTCCGCCGCCCGCCAGGGCGTGATCGCGCAGAACGTGGCGCAGGCCGACACGCCCGGCTACCGCGCCGAGGATCTGCCCAACTTCACCGAAACCTATCGCGCGACGTCCGCACACGCGGCCCTGCACACCACCCGCGCCGGCCATATCGCCGGCGGCGGTGCGACGGCCGCGACCGCCGCTGCACGGGTGGATGACCGGGCGACAGTAGCGCCCAACGGCAATTCGGTGTCGCTCGAGGCGCAGATGGTCAAGGCGGCCGAGACCCGCCAAAGCCACGAGATGGCGCTGTCGGTCTATAAAAGCGCGCTGGGCATCCTGCGCACCAGCCTCAGCCGGGGCCGATAGGGGGGCGCGATGGGCGATCTGACCGATACCCTGAAGCTTTCCGCCGGCGGGATGCAGGCCCAGGCCACGCGGCTGCGCCACGTCACGGAAAACATCGCCAATGCCGACACGCCCGGCTATCGGCGCAAGCTGACCGCCTTTCGCCAGGCGATGGCGGCCGGGGCGGTCGAAACCGGCCCGGTCACGCTCGACCCCGGCGCGCTGGAGCGGGTCTACGACCCGGCCCACCCGCTGGCCGACGAGAACGGCCAGTACCTCGGCTCGAACGTCGATCTGGTGATCGAGATCGCCGACGCCCGAGAGGCCCAGCGCAGTTATGAGGCCAATCTGCGGATGTTCGATCAGGCGCGCCAGATGACCCGCAGCCTGCTTGAGATCCTGAGGCGCTAGCGCCGCGCCCCGAGCCACAGGAGGACCAGAATGGACATTTCCACCAGTTTTGCCGCCCGCGCCTATGACAGCGCCCGGCCCGCCACGCGGCCCGAGCCGCTGGGCGACAGCCCGACCGGCAGCCTTGGCGCCACGGCGCAGGATTTCGCCGACACCCTGCGCGCGGGCGAGGCCACGGCGCTGGAAGGGCTGGCCGGGCGCGCCGACCCGCACGCCCTGGTGCAGGCGCTGGCCGAGACCGAGCTGGCCGTCGAGGCGGCGGTGACCGTGCGCGACCGCATCGTCGAGGCCTATCAGGAAATCCTGCGGATGCCGGTCTGAGCCGATGCAGGACACCGCCTTTTTCGATGCCCTGCGCGAGGGGCTGTGGGTCGCGGTGACGATCTCGGCGCCGATGCTGTGCGCCGCGCTGATCGTCGGCGTGGCGGTCGGGCTGTTCCAGGCGCTGACCTCGGTGCAGGAAATGACGCTGACCTTTGTGCCAAAGCTCGCCGCGATCCTGGCGGTGTTCTGGGTCTCGATGTCTTTCATGAGCGCCAGCCTTGCCGCGTATTTCACCGGCCGGCTGGTGCCGATGATCGCGGGGAGCTGAGCGATGGACGGGGCCGGCTATATCGCGCTTTCCCGCCAGGCCGGGCTGATGCGCGCGCTCGACACCGTGGCGCAGAACATCGCCAACGCGGCGACCACCGGCTATCGGCGCGAGGGGGTGATCTTTTCCGAACATGTCGTGGCACAGCCGGGCGGCGGCGCGCTGGCGATGGCCAACGGCCATGTGCGCCGCACCGATTTCACGCAGGCACCCCTGCGCCAGACCGACGGGCCGCTGGATTTCGCCATCGAGGGCACCGGGTTCTTCCTGGTCGAAACGCCCCGGGGCCAGCGCCTGACGCGGGCCGGCCACTTCACCCCGGAGGCGAACGGCGAGCTGGTGACGCCGGCCGGCCACCGCCTGCTCGACGCCGGCGGCGCGCCGGTTTTCGTGCCGCCCGATGCCGCGGGCGTTGCGCTGGCGCCCGACGGCACGCTCAGCGCGGACGGGCGCGCGCTGACGCGGATCGGGCTTTACGCGCCGGCCGATCCCACCGCGATGCGGCGCGCCCCGGGCGCCGCGTTCGACCCGGGCGGCGCGGTCCAGCCGCTGGAGGAGGCCCGGCTGATGCAGGGCTTTCTGGAAGAGTCGAATGTCGAGCCGGTGGCCGAAATCGCCCGGATGATCGACGTGCAGCATGCCTACGAGCTGGGCCAGAGCCTGATCGACCGCGAAGACGAACGCATCCGCAGTGTGATCCGCACGCTCGGCGCCTGAGACAACAGAAAGGAACCCCGCAATGCGCGCCCTCCAGATCGCCGCGACCGGCATGTCGGCCCAGCAGACACGGGTCGAGGTGATTTCCAACAACCTCGCCAACATGAGCACCACAGGCTACAACGCCCGCCGGGCCGAGTTCGCCGATCTGCACTATCAGCAGGTCACCCGCGCCGGCACCATCGCCGCGGCCGACGGCACCGTGCTGCCCACCGGGGTGCAACTGGGCCTCGGCGTGCGGCCCGCATCGGTCAGCATGATGCTGTCCCAGGGCGCGCTGGCAGAGACCGGCGGCGATCTGGACCTCGCCATCGAGGGGCGCGGCTATCTCGAGGTCACCCTGCCCTCGGGCCAGCCCGCCTATACCCGCGACGGCGCGCTGAAACGCAGCGGCGACGGGCTGATCGTCACGTCTGACGGGCACGCGGTGGTGCCCGATATCACCATCCCCGACGACGCGGTCAGCGTGACCGTCAACGCCTCGGGCGAGGTCTACGCCCATTTCCGCGACCAGGTCGAGCCAGAGCTTCTGGGACAGTTCACGCTGACCGGCTTTTCCAACCCCAAGGGGCTGGAGGCGATGGGATCGAGCCTGTTTGCCGAAACCCCGGCCTCGGGCGCGCCGCTGGTCGGCACGCCCGGCGAGGACGGGTTCGGCGCGCTGCGCCAAGGCTATCTGGAGGCGTCTTCGGTCGACGCGGTGCGCGAGGTGACCGAATTGATCGAGGCCCAGCGCGGCTACGAGATGAACGCCAAGGTGATCACCGCCGCCGACCAGATGCTGGCCACCACCACGCAGGTGCGCTGATGCGCTGGCTGCTGCTTTGCCTGTGCCTCGCCCCGCCGGCGGCGGCCGCCGAAACCGTGGTGGCCAGCCGCACGATCCGCAGCCAGGCGGTGCTCGGCCCCGCCGACGTGGCGCTCATCGTGGCCGACGTGCCCGGCGCGCTCGACCGGCCCGAGGCGGCGATCGGGCTGGAGGCGCGGGTGATGCTATATGCCGGGCGGCCGATCCGGGCCGCCGACCTGGCACCGCCCGCGCTGGTGGAACGCAACCAGATCGTCACGCTGGAATACCGCAACGGCCCGCTGCGGCTGACCGCCGAGGGGCGCGCGCTGGGCCGCGCCGGGGCGGGCGAGGCGCTGCGCGTGATGAACCTGGCCTCGCGCGGCACCGTCCGCGGCGTGGTCGCCCGAAACGGGCGGGTGCTGGTCGGCACCGCCCCCGCCAGCCCCTGAGGAACCCTGCCCATGAACCGTTTGCATATCGCGCTTTGCCTGGTCTTGCCGCTGGCCGCCGCCGGCTGCGCGCGGCTGGAAAATGTCGGAAAGGCGCCGGGCTTTACCCCGATCGAGGGCACGACCCCCTATTACGCCATGACCTCTGTGCCGCTGCCCGCGGACCGTGCGGCGGCGCGCCCCGGCGACAGCGCCTCGCTCTGGCGTGGCGACCGCAAGTCGCTGCTGGGCGACCGCCGGGCCGGCCGGCATGGCGACATCCTGACCGTGGTGATCGAGATCGACGACAAGGCCGAGATCTCGAACTCGACCGCCCGCTCGCGCAGCGGGTCTGAAAGCATGGGGGTCGACGGCCTTTTCGGGCTGCCCCAGCGCATCGACCGCCACCTGCCCGACGGCGCCAGCATGGCCGAGGCGGTGGCGACCAATTCCAGCTCGTCCTCGGGCGGCGACGGCTCGGTCCGGCGCAAGGAAAAGCTGACATTGCGCGTGGCGGCCACCATCACCGAGGTGCTGCGCAACGGCATCCTGCGCATCGAGGGCAGCCAGGAGGTGCGGGTCAATTTCGAGATGCGCGAATTGCTGGTCTCGGGTTACGTGCGCCCCGAGGACATCTCGCGCCAGAACGAGGTGACCTATGACAAGATCGCCTCGGCGCGCATTTCCTATGGCGGGCGGGGGCAGATCAGCGACGTGCAGCAGCCGCGCTACGGCCAGCAGGTCGCCGATATCATCCTTCCGTTCTGAGGAGCCGCGCCTTGACCAGGATAACGCCCGTTCTGCTGGCCGTGGCCGGCCTTGGCCTGGGCGCCGCGGCCGGCGCGATGCTGCGGCCGGCGCCCGCGGCGGACACCGCCGAGACGCCCGCAGGCGCCGATGCCCATGACGCCGTGCCGCACGGGACATCGACCGGCGCGGCCGGCAACGGCGCGACCGGCGCATCCGATTACGTCAAGCTCAACAACCAGTTCGTCGTCCCGGTCCTGTCGGACGGCCGGGTGGCGTCGTTGGTGGTGATGGGCGTGAGCCTGGAAATGCCGCCGGGCGAGCGCGAAACCGTTTATGCGCAAGAGCCCAAGCTGCGCGACGGGTTCCTGGCCGTGCTCTTCGACCACGCCAATTCCGGCGGGTTCGATGGCGCCTTTACCGAAACCCGGCGGGTCGAGCGGCTGCGCGCGGCACTGCTGGAGGTCGCGCGGCGGGTGCTGGGCGCGCATGTCCGCGGGGTGCTGATCGTCGATATGGTCCGCCAGGACAGCTAGCGCCTGCGCCGCGCGGCGAGCCGCGCCAGCGCCTCGGCCCGGCCCTGCGATTTCGCGGCCGCGGTGCGGGCCGCCTCTTCGCCTACCCGGGCGCGGGCCAGGTCGGCGTTCAGCACCGTCTTGCGGGCGCGGACCCAATCGTGCCAGCGGCGGGCCGCGCCGGCACGGCTGGCGGGGCTGTCGGCGCCCTCGGGCTGGGCCGGCGGGGTGTCGAGCCGGGCAATCGCGCCCTCGATCCGCACCCGGCGGGCGCGCGCCGCGGCCAGATCGGCAAGCGCCGCCTCGCGCAGCAGGCCGGCGAGCTGCCCGAGGCGGGTCAGGCGGCGCATCTCTTCAGGGCTCATCGGCCGCTCCGCGCCCGGACGCGCATCGCCTCTGCAAAGCGGATCGCGGCGGCCACGGCGCGGTATTGCGCGGGCGGCACCGGCGCGCCGATCTCGACCGTTGCGAACAGCGCGCGGGCGGTGGGCGGGTCGCGCCTGATCGGCACCCCTGCCGCCGCCGCGGCCTGCCGGATCCGCGCCGCGACCTCGTCGGCGCCCTTGGCCAGGCAGACCGGCGCCGTGGCCATTTCGGGCGACCACATCAGCGCCACGGCGTAGTGCTGCGGGTTGACGATGACCACATCGGCCTTGGGCACATCACCCAGCATCCGGTTGGTCGCGATATCGCGCCCGCGCGCACGCCGGGTCTGTTTCAAATGCGGGTCGCCTTCGCTTTGCTTGATCTCGTCCCTGACCTCTTGGTGGGTCATCCGGTTGCGCCGCTCAAGCTCGGCCCGCTGCCAAAGGAAATCGACCCCGCCGATGGCCAGCGCGACCATCGCCGCCACCATGAGGAACTCGACGGACAGGCGCAGCAGCACCGCGACGGCCGGCTCGGCGCCCAGCCGCATCGTCAGAAGCAGCCGGTCGAGCCGTGCCGACAGGTAAAGGCCCAGCAGCACGGCATAGATCACCAGCTTGACCGTGCTCTTGGAAAACTCGAAGAGGCCCGAGCGGCCGAATTTCTGGCCCGCCGTGGCGATGGGCGAGAGCCGCGACAGTTTGGGGCGCAGCTTTTCCGGGGCGACGACGAGGCTGCGTTGGGCCAGAACGCTCAGCAGCACCGCCGCCGCCGGGCCGGCAAACCAGGGCGCCGCCTGCTGCGCCACGCTGGCCATCAGGCCGCCCACTGGCGGGCGGGCCGCGCCGTCGAACATCAGCGCCGACAGCGTATCGGCGCGCTGCAAGACGCCGGCGCCCAGGCCGCCCAGCCCGGCCAGCGCGCCCCCGCCCGCCACCAGCCCGGTCAGCACCAGGCCTGCATAGGCGGCGGCCGTGTTCAGATCGGTCGACCGGGCGATATCGCCCTTGCGCCGCGCCTCTTCCAGCTTCTTGCCCGTGGGCGCGTGCGGTTTGTCTGCGGTCTCGCTCATGGCGTGGCGGCGAACGGCGCGGCCAGGGTGTCCAGCAGCAGCGCGCGCCACACCTCCAGCAGGCCCGGCGCCGCGAGAAAGAGCAGCACGAGCCCGCCGAGCGTCAGCGCCGGGGCACCCACGAAGGCGACCATAAGCTGGGGCATCGCCCGGTTGATGACGCCCAGCGCTATATTGTAGATGACCCCGGCGATGACGAACGGCATGGCCAGCGTCACCGCGACGGCAAAGCCGCGCGCGACCCGCCCCACACCCCAATCGGCCAGAAGGCCCGGCACCGGAAACCGCCCGGGCGGCAGCGCGTCATAGGACAGTATCATCGCCTCGGCCGCGCGCACCGGCAGGCCCGAAATCGCGGCCAGCGCCAGCCCACCCATCACGATCAGCCGTCCCATCGCCGGCTGCGGGTCAAGCGCCGCGCCGCCCAGGATCTGCGAAAGCGATGCCGATTGCGCGGCAATATCGCCCGCCGTCTGCAAGGCCAGCACCGCGATGCGCAGCGCGATACCGAGGGTCAGCCCGCAAACCGCCTCGGCCAGCATGATGCGCGGGCTCAGCGCCAGCGGGGCCAGCACCCCGGCGAGTGCGGGCGCGACGATGGCGGTGAACCCCAGCGCCAGTGCCAGGCGCACCCGCGCAGGCACGCTGCGTTCGCCTAGGCCGGGCAATAGCGCCATAACCCCGCCCACCCGCAAGAAAACCAGGGCCGCGATTGCGAACCCGGCCTCGGCCCGCGCCAGCAGATCGGCAAGGCCCACGCTCATGCCGGCACCACCCCGAGGATCGCCGGCCGGGCCTGGGTGCCCAGCTCTTCGTAGGACAGCACCGGCGTGCCCAGGCCTTTGGCCGTCAGAACCGTGCGCAGAAACCGCCGCCGGCGCGTTGCGGCGACCAGCACCGGCGCCGCGCCCTGCTCGGACACGCGCGCGAGCGTGTCGGCCAGCGCCGAAGCGAGGCGGTTGAACGTCTCCGGCGGCAGCGCGATATCGGGCGCGCCGGTCTCTGCGCCCACCTGGTGCGCGGCAAAGCGGTCCTCCCATTCCGGGGCAAGCTGGATCAGCGGCACGGTGCCGTCGGCGCGGCGATGTTCGGCCACCAGCTGGAACGCCATCCGGTGGCGGACATGTTCGCACAAGGCCTCGGGGCTGGGCACGGCCGGGCGTGCCGCCGCGATAGCCTCGAGGATCAGCGGCATGTTGCGGATCGACACGCGCTCTTCCAGCAGCAGGCGCAGCACCGCCAGCAACAGCTCGAACGGCACGCGGTCGGGCACGAGTTCTTCGATCAGCCGCCGGTTGGCCTCGCCCCGCGCGCGGTCTGACAGGCCGCCAAGCTCATCCAGCAGGCGGCGCAACGCCTTGTGGGTCATCAAGAGCGCGAGGTTCTGGCGGATCACCTCAAGCAGATGGGTCGCCAGAACCTCGGACGGGCCGACCACGGTGACACCGGCCAGTACCAGGTCTTCGCGCGCCCCGGCCGCCACCCAGCGGGCCGGAGCGCCGTAGACGGGCTCGCTCACCGCCTCGCCGGGGGGCAGGTCGGGGCCGGAGTCCGGAGCCAGCGCCAGCACACGGTCGCCGCGCAGCCTGTCGCGCGCCTGCGCCACCCCCTGGATGCGAATGACATAGGCGCCTTCCGGCAGGGCGGCGTCGTCTGTCAGCCGGATCTCGGGCAGGATCAGCCCGTAACGCTCGGCGATATGGCGCCGCATCGAGGCGATGCGCGCCTCCAGCCCGGCCGCGGGATCCAGCACCATGCCCACCAGGTCGGGCGCGAATTCGACGTGGATGTCGTCGAGGTCGATCAGATCGCCCAGTGGCGGCGGTCCGGCCGGCGCGGCCTCGGGCGCGGCGGCCTCGGTCACGGCCCTGGCGGCGCGGTCACGCCCGCGCGCGGTGAAAAAGGCCGCCGCGCCCAGCGCCAGCGCCCCGGCGAGGAAGGGCAGGAACGGCAACCCCGGCACCAGTGCGAACAGCGCCATCAGAACCGCGACGGTGGCCAGCGCCGCCGGATGCCGCCCCAGCTGGGTGACAAGCGCCAGATCCGCCGCCCCCGTCGCCCCGCCGCGCGCCAGCAACAGGGCCGACGCGATCGAGATGATAACCGCCGGGATCTGCGTGACCAGCCCGTCGCCGACGGTCAGGATCGCATAGGTCTCCAGCGCGCGGACAATCGGCATGTCATGCTGGATCAGGCCTATGGCGAGGCCCATCACCAGGTTCAGCAACGTGATCAGCAGCCCCGCCACCGCGTCGCCCTTGACGAATTTCGACGCCCCGTCGAGCGAGCCGAAAAAGCTGGTCTCGGCCTGCTCGCGCTCGCGCCTTGCGCGGGCCTCTTCGTGGGTGATGGCGCCGGCGGCCATGTCGCTGTCGATGGCCAGTTGCTTGCCCGGCATCGCGTCCAGCGCAAACCGCGCGCCGACCTCGGCCATGCGCCCCGCGCCCTTGGTGATGACGATGAAGTTCACGATCATCAGCACGCCGAAGACGACGAGCCCGAGGAACACGCTGCCGCCCATCACGAACATCGCGAATCCCTCGATCACGTCGCCCGCGGCGCGCGTGCCGGTATGGCCCTGGCCGATGATAAGCTTGGTCGACGAGACGTTGAGCGACAGCCTGAGCATCAGCGATGCCAGCAGCACCGTCGGAAACGCGGAGAAATCGAGCGGCCGCTCGACGAAGAGGGTCACCGTGAAGATCAGGATCGCCAGCGCAAAGGACACCGCCAGCCCGATATCGAGCACCTGTGCCGGCATCGGCAGGATCATCATCACGATCACCGCCATCAGCGCCAGCGCCAGCAGGATGGTGGGGCGAAAAAGGTCGGCCAGGCGCAACTCGGGCATCGGGCTCAGCCTCCGGCCACGGCGCGTGTGAACAGCGGCACCGCGACGGCGCCGCCCAGCGGCACCAGCGACCCCGGCGCGCGCGGGCCCGCGCCGCCGGTGAGCAGCGGATAGCGGTTGACCCGCGGCCCCACCGGGGCCGGCGCCGTCGTCCCGCGGGCGGTCGTCGGCGGCGGGCCGAGCCCGGCGAGCAGCCGGTCGAACCTCTTGCGGTACCGGCTGGCGAATTTCGGCGTGCGCGAATGGTAGGCGCCGGCGGCCTTGCTCCAGTCGCCGGTCTCACGGAAAAGCTCGGACAGGAAGCGCGCGGCGTAAAGCGCGCTGGCCTCGGGCTCGAACATCTGCGCGACCGAGTCGAACCCGCGGTGGTGCCATTTGTAGTTGAGCTGGAAGCAGCCCACGTCAAAGCTGCGGGCGCCGCGGCGGAAATGCCTGTCGACAAAGGCCTGCGCCGCGGCCGGGTCGTCGAACCATTGGCCCTTGCCCTCCATGTTGACGGTCCAGGGCCATGGGCGAAGGCGGCCGCCGCGTTTGCGCCCGGTCTCGGTCAGGCTGATCGCCCTGAGCACCGGCAGGGGCACGCCGGTGGCGCGCGCGGCGGCCTGCGCGGCGCGCTCGCACATGGTCGACGGGTCGGCCGCGCCGCCCGATGCCGCCGCCGCGACCGGGCCGAGCCAGAGGACGAGAAGGGCGGCGCAAAGCCTGCCCGGGCAGATCGCGGGGGGTCGTGCCATTCTGGCGCCTCTCTGCAGGTCGGTCTCCGCGAGGATAGACCGGCACAGGTTGACGAAAGATGAGCCTCAGCCGGACGGGTCCTGCGCGCCGAGGTCGGTGAGCGCGTCGCGCAGCGCCGCACTGCCCTCCAGAATGCCCTGCGCCTCGGCAAGGCTGCCGCTTTGGGCCGGCGCGGTCTGCCGATGCTCGGCAAGCCTGCGCAGGGCGGGCCGGTCGCTGCCGGCCAGCGCGGCCCAGTCGCCCGCGGCCCAGGCCGCGCGCAGCCCGGCGGCGGCGTCTGTGGGCAGAGGCGCGGCGGCGCCCGCCGGGCGGGCCGCGGCGAGCGCCCGGAGTTTACCCTCTTCCACCGAGAACCCGAGCCCGGCCAACCGCACCGCCGCGGGGGCCGGCAACCCTGATTCGGGCAGGGTCAGACCGGCTCCCGACAGCGCCGCCGCCACTTGGCGGAGGAACGCGGCATCGCCGCCGCGGTCGGTCAGGGTGGCCAGCACGGCGTCGCAAAGCGCGCGGTCCGCCAACAGGCCGTGCCGGCGCATCTGTGCCAGCGCGTCGTCGAACGCGCCCCCGAGGGCAAGGCCCTTTACCGCGGCCCGCACCAGGCGCGGCCCGAGCGGCCCGCGCCGGTGCTCATGCGCGAGGGCAAGCGCGGCAAGCACCGCGTCGGTCGTCGGGGGCACGCCGCGGGCGATC
Source organism: Rhodovulum iodosum (assembly GCF_041020385.1). Lineage (NCBI taxonomy): Bacteria > Pseudomonadati > Pseudomonadota > Alphaproteobacteria > Rhodobacterales > Paracoccaceae > Rhodovulum > Rhodovulum iodosum. The sequence continues at coordinate 1,308,272 of NZ_JBEHHI010000001.1, forward strand.
CGGTGTTCCAGCAACATCGCCGCCGCCTCGGCCCCCGCCGCACCGCCCCGTGCGGCCAGCGCCGAAAGCGCCGCCTCGGCGGCCTCGGGATGCGCGCCATCCAGCGCGACGCGGGCCTCCAGCAGCCGCGTCTCGGGGGCCGGGCTGGCCCCGGGCCGGTCGAGCGCCGCGCGCAGCACGCTGGCCGTGTCACGGTCCCCGATGTCGAGAAAGCGCGCGACCAGCGGCGGGCCGAGCAACCGGCGCAGATGCGGCGGAAGGCCGGAAAAGGCGCGCCGAACCGCGGCCCGGTCGATCGCCACGCCGCGGGCCAGGTGCGGCTGCGCCAGCACCGCCCAGAGCGCCGCGTCGCCGCTGCACGACATCTGCGGCGCGAACTTCGCCGGGTGCCGGGCGGCGCCGTGGTCGATGATCTCGGCCATTTCCAGCAGCAGCCAGACCTGCCTCGCGGGCGGCTCGGCCTCTGCGAGGGCGGCGCGGGCTTCGGCGCCGAAGCCCAGCGCCAGGTAGGTGCGGGCCAGATGCAGCGCCGCGCCGGGCACCGCGCGGTCGCGCCCGTCGAAAAGCGCCGCGCGCGCCGCCCCGATATCGGCCGCCGCCCTGTGCGGGCCGGTCCAGTCGCCCAGGGCGAAAAGGTCGTCGGGCAGACACGCGGTGCCGGATTCGGTGACGGGCGGGTGCGCAACCGCTCCAAGCCCGCGGTCGATGCTGGTCGAGACCCGCATCTGGGGCCCCTCGGGCACGGGCGGCGGCGCCGGCACGGGCGCCGCCCGGCGGCGGGCCGCAGGCGCGGCCTGCACCGGCAGGTCGATTTCGGGGGCGATAAGACCCTGCGCCGCCGCCCGCCCGAGGTCGCGCGCGAGCCGGCGCTGAAGCTGCGCCGCGCGGGCCGCGTCCGGGCCGTCAGATGGCAGAGCGAAAGGCCCGATCGGGTCGATCGGCGGGCGCGCCATGGCGGGTGGAGGCAGGACCGGCGCCACCGCCGCCGCTGCAACCGGGGCGAGCCGCGCCTCGAAACGGCCGGTCGCGGGCGGCGGGCCGTCCTTGATGTCGAGCACGACGAGGCCCGGGCGCAGCTCGAAAGCGTCGGCATGGCAGGTGCAGGCGAGTGCGACACGCACGAGGCCGGCCTCGGGATCGGCGGTGACCGAAGCGATCCGGTCGCGCCGGATAAACCGGAACACCCGGCCGAGGTCGAACGCCATGTCGGTGCGCCCGAACCGCAGCACATACCCGTTGCCGTCGCGCCCCAGCCGCCAGTCCGTGGGCTCGGCAAGGGGAAAGACCAGCCGGGCGAACCCCGCATGCTCGCCCGACCGCACCGGCACCGTCTCGGCCAGTGCCGCCGGCCCGCCGCAGAGCGAAAGCATCGCCAACAGTACGAAGGCAGGTCTCATGCGGCCTCCTTGCGGGTGGCCTTGAGCGCCTTTTCCAGCTCGGCAAAGCCCGGGCGCACGGTACCGGGCGCGTTTTGCCGGCCGACCTCGATGCAGATATTCGGCGCGTGGTTGTAAAGGTTGGCGACCAGCACCTCGCGGATCAGACGGTAGAAATGGCTGTCTTCCTCGACCACGGCGCGCAGCTTGACGGCGAACGGGCCGACCAGGCCGTAGGCCAGGAAGACGCCGAGAAACGTCCCCACCAGGGCGCCGCCGATCAGCTTTCCCAGGATCTCGGGCGGCTGGTCGATCGCGCCCATGGTCTTGATCACCCCCAGGACGGCGGCGACGATGCCGAGCGCGGGCAGGCCGTCGGCCACCGTCTGCAGGGCGTGGCTGGAATGCAGCGCAAGGGCGTGGTGCCCGTCCATCCGTTTTTCCAGAACCTCCTCGACCTGATGCGGGTCGTCGTAGTTCATTGCCGCGGCCCGCAAGGTGTCGCAGATCAACGACACGGCCTCGGCATCGGCCTGCACGCGCGGGTATCGGGCGAAGATGGCCGAGCTTTCGGGCGATTCCACATGCTCTTCCAGCCCGACCGGGTTCTGCCGGGCCAGGCGGATCAGCTCGAACAGCAGGCAGAGCAGGTCGCGGTAGTCGGCTGGCGTCCATCTCGGGCCTTTGAACACCCGGCCGATATCGCCGAGCGTGCGCTTGATCGCCGCCATGTCGTTGCCCAGGACAAACGCGCCGGCCGCCGCGCCGCCGATCATCGCCAGTTCGTAGGGCAGCGCGTGCAGTATGATCCCCAGCTTGCCGCCGGCGGCGACATAACCGCCGAAGACCATGACGAAGACGAGGGCGATGCCTGCGAGCCCGATCATCGCCGCGCCTCGCCGATGGCGGTGGGCCGGCGCCGCATGGCAAACGGAGACGGTGACGATGGGCATGTCATTTCGTGGGCACCTCGGCGTTGCGGCCGGCAAGGATCACGCTGATCGAATAGGCGGCCTCGGGCGGCAGGCCGGCCATCACCGCCGCCGCGGCCTCGGGCCGCATCCGGCCGAGAAAGCCGGCCGCGAAACTCGGCGCCATCTCGGCGAAGAGCGCGGCGGCCTCTTTCGGTTTCATGTTCTCGTAGACCGCCGTCAGCCGCGCCACGTCGCTTTCGGCGGCTTTCTCGGCCACGGCCAGAACCGCGCGCAGGCTGTCCTCGGCGGCCTCGAGGTCCGACATCTGGATGGCGATCTCCTTGCGCGCGAGGGTGAGGGCCGTCTCGCGCTCGACCAGGCGGGCCTCGCGCTCGGAAAGCGCCGCGTCGCGCGCGCTCAACGCCCCCAGAGTCGCCGCGATGCCCGGTGGCTGGGCACAGGGGGCGGCGGCCGCCTGGACCTCGGCGGCCAGCGCCTGGGCCATACCGCCCCCCATGCGGGCCGCGCCAGAGACGACGAAGAGCCCGGCGATGACCAGCAACGCCCCGGGGCCTGCGCGCCGCGCACGGCTCATGCCCCGGCCTCCCGGCGGCTGCGCCAGAAAAACCCGTCGGGCGCGTCGTCGCGCGATTCGGGCTGCGCAGGTTCTTGGGTGCCATGGGCCGGCGGCAGGTCATGCAGGGCGGCCACCATAAGCTCCAGCCGCTGGGCCGCGCCTTCGGCGCGGGCGGTGACCCCCTCCAGCGAGGCCGACGAGGCATGCGCAGCCTCACGCGCGCCGTCCAGCGCCCGGGTCATGTCGTCGACCTGGGCCGACAGCGTGGCGATCGCCCCGCCCATCCCCGATTCGAGGTCGTTGAACCGGCGCAGGCGCCGGGCCAGGACAAGGCAGTAGATGGCGGCGCCCAGGGCGCCCGCCACCAGCAGGATATCCGCGATCAAGGCCATATCACCCCCTCAGTTCAGCACGAATTCGGTTATCAGCAGGTCCTGCACGCGGCCGTCGCCGGCGATCAGCTGTACCCGCCGCAACATCTGGGCCCGCAGCCGGATCAGCGCCGCGGGGTTTTCCAGCTCGGCCAGTTCGACCGCCCGCAGGTAGCTGTTGAAGAGATCGAGGATGCGCGGCAGCAGGTGCCGCACCTCGCCTGCATGGGCCGGATCGACCTGAAGCTCGGCCTCGAATCGCAGATGCCGCGCCGACGCGGCCGGGCCGAGTGACACGATCAGCGGATCGACCGGCACGAAGGCGGGCAGATCGGCCTTGCCATCCCCCGCCGCCGACGCGGTGCCGCCATGCCCGACCGCGGCCAGCGGAAGCGTCACCAGCCCCAGGTATGTCGCCGCGAACGCGGCCGCGCCAAGGGTCGCGGCCAGCACCAGCCCAAGCAAAAGGCCCCGGCGCGGGGATCGGGGCGCGGTGTCTGCGGTTGCGTCGGTCATGGTCGGGCTCCGGTTCCTGGCGTTGTCCCGTCCTAACCCTGCGAGGGCTAACCGATTGTTAAGCGCGGCGCGTGCAGGATCGGCCCTGCAACCGGGCAGAAGCCCTCAACCGGAGTACGACGCCTTGGCCCAGATCATGGCTGTCTGGTCAGCGCTCGACGCGCGAAAACGCGCGATCGTCGCGCTGGCGACGCTTGGCGTGTTCGCCGCCGTTCTCGCGCTGTCGCAGATGGCTGCGGCGCCCCGGATGGCGCTGCTGTATTCCGGGCTGGCGCCCGGTGCCGCCGGCGAGGTCGTCCGCGCACTCGAACAGGCCGCCGTCGCCCACGAGGTGCGCGGCGAGGCGATCTATGTGGACGCGCGCCAGCGCGACGCGCTGCGCCTGACGCTGGCCAGCGACGGGTTGCCCAGCAACGGCGCGGCGGGCTACGAGCTGCTCGATTCGCTTTCGGGTTTCGGCACCACGTCGCAGATGTTCGACGCCGCCTACTGGCGCGCGAAGGAGGGCGAGCTTGCGCGCACGGTCCTGGCCTCGCCACAGATCCGCAGCGCAAGGGTGCACCTGGCCACGCCCGCGCGGCAGAGCTTTCGCAGGGTGGCGGCGCCCTCGGCGGCAGTCACCGTCACCACGGTCAGCGGGCCGCTCGCGCCGGGCCAGGCGCAGGCGCTCCGGCATCTGGTCGCGGCCTCGGTCGCCGGTCTCGCCCCCGAGGCGGTCGAGGTGATCGACGGCGCGCGCGGGCTGATCCTGTCGGACAGCGCCGCGCTGCCCGGCGCGGTGGCCGACCGCGCCGGCGCACTGAAACGCAATGTCGAGCGTCTGCTCGAGGCGCGCCTCGGGCCCGGCCGGGCGGTGGTCGAGGTCAACGTCGCCACCGTGACGCAACGCGAATCGATCCGCGAACGCCGCTTCGACCCCGATGGGCGGGTCGTCGTCAGCACCGAAACCACGGAGCGCCGGCAAACCGCCAAGGACAACGACGGCGGCGCCGTGACCGTGGCCAGCAACCTGCCCGACGGCGACGCCAGTTCAGAGCGGACGAGCGCCCGCGAAGACAGCGAAACCCGCACCCGCACCAATTACGAGCTGTCCGAGACCGCGCGCGAGATCCTGCGCCAGCCCGGCGCGCTGAAACGGCTGAGCGTGGCGGTGCTTATCGACGCGGGCGAGGCCGCCGGCGGGCCTCTGCCCGAGGACGAGATGCAGGCGCTGCACGACCTGATCGCCTCTTCGGTGGGGTTCGACGCCGCGCGCGGCGACGTGATCACCCTGCGCGCGCTGCCCTTCACCGCGGTCGCGCCCACGGGCACGGCGGCTGCGGCCGCCGGGGTCTGGTCGGCGCTGGCCGACCCGATGGCGCTGTTGCAACTGGCCGTCTTCGCCGTGGTGGCATTGGTTCTGGGGTTGTTCGTCTTGCGCCCCGTGCTGGTCGGGCGGGCCACGGCGGGCGCCGCCGAACTGCCGCCGCCCGAGGGCCTGACCGGCGAGATCGAGGGCACCGCCGCCCCGGCGGCCGAGATTACCCTGATCGGCCAAACCGGCACCGACGCGACGACGCCGGACGACGCGCCCCCCGCCGCCCGGCTGCGCCGGCTGATAGAGCACCGCCGCGGCGAGGCCGTCGAGATCCTGCGCGACTGGATCGAACAGGGCGAGGAGCGCGCGTAATGGCCGCCCCCTTGCGCCTGGAAAGCTTTGACGCGGTGCCGGCCGAACCGACCGCCGCACCGGCCGACGCCCTGCCGCAGGCCGGCTATGAAGACGGCTATCGCGCCGGCTGGGACGATGCCGTGGCAGCGGCCGCGGCCGAGCGCGACCACATCACCGCCGATTTCGGCAAGGCGCTGCAGGAGCTTTCGTTTTCCTATCACGAGGCCCGCGGCCACGTGGTGCAGTCCGTGGCCCCGCTGTTGCGCACCATGGCCGAGCGGGTGTTGCCCGAGGTCGCGCACGCCCGGTTCGCCGACACGGTTCTCGAAGCGGCCCAGCGGCTGGCCGAGGCCGCCGCCGGCGCCCCGGTCGAGATCCGCGTCTGCCCCGAGAACCGCGCCGCGCTGGAGGCCGCGCTGGGCCCGGGGCCGCCGCTGTCGCTCACGCTCGTCGAGGATGACGACCTCGGCCCGGGCCAGGCGCGGCTGACGGGGCGCGATGCCGAGCGCGAGGTCGATATCGAGCCTGTTCTGGCCGAACTCGGCGCCGCTATCAGCGATTTTCTGGAAACCGAAGGAGAGGAGTCAGCTTATGGATGACGGCCCCGAGGCCCGCGCCGCCGCACCCGGCAACCCGCTGATCGGGGTGCCGATCGAGATCACCGTGGCGCTCGGCCGGGCGCGGCCCCGCGTGGGCGAACTGTTGGCGCTGGCGCAGGGCGCGGTGCTGCCCCTCGACCGTCGGGTGGACGACCCGGTCGAGCTTTTCGTCGGCGACCGGCTGATCGCCCGCGGCGAGCTGCAAGAGCTCGACGGCGACCCGCCGGGGCGCATCGCGGTCCGCCTGACCGAGGTGGCCGACCTCTCGGGCGGGTTCTGAGCGGTGCGCGCGCTTTGGGCCTGTCTCGCGCTGCTCGCCCTCGCCGTGCCGGCCGGGGCGCAGGAGATCACGCTGTCGCTGGGCGAGGGCGGCTCGCTCAGCGGCCGGGCGATCCAGCTGTTCCTGCTGATCACGGTGCTGAGCCTCGCGCCCGGCCTTGCCATCATGCTGACCTGCTTTCCCTTTATCGTCACGGTGTTGGCGATCCTGCGGCAGGGGCTGGGGTTACAGCAATCGCCGCCCAACATGCTGATCGTCAGCCTTGCGCTTTTTCTGACCTATTTCGTGATGGAGCCGGTCTTTGCCGAGGCCTGGCAGGCGGGCATCGCGCCCTTCGTGGCCGAAACGCTGGCCCCCGAAGAGGCGTTCGCGCGCACCCTCGCCCCGTTCCGCGAGTTCATGGCCGGCCGGCTGGACCCCGACACGCTGGACAGCCTCTGGGCGCTGCGCGACGGCGCGGCGGCGAGCGGGCCGATCGACGAGGCGCCGCTTTCGGTGATGGTCCCCGCCTTCCTGCTGAGCGAGGTTTCGCGGGCTTTCGAGGTCGGCTTTCTGGTCTTTCTGCCGTTTCTCGTCATCGACCTGGTGGTGGCCGCGGTGCTGATGTCGATGGGCATGATGATGGTGCCGCCGGCGGTGGTTTCGCTGCCGTTCAAGCTGGCGTTTTTCGTGGTGTCCGACGGCTGGCGGCTGGTGTCGGAGGCGCTGGTCCGCAGCTATGGCTAGGGCGGGCCCTGAAGTGGCCTCGATCAGTCTCTAACGCACCACGAATTCGGCATGCAGCGCGCCAGCCGCCTTGATGCTTTTCAGGATGTCGATCATGTCGCGCGGCGAGACGCCGAGCGCGTTGAGCCCAGCGACCACCTCTGACAGCGACGTGCCGCCCGCGACCTCGGCCAGCCCGGTGCCAGGCTCTTCCTCGAGCGACGCCTCGGTACGCGGCACGACCACCGTCTCGCCGCGGGCAAAGGGGTTGGGCTGGGCGACCAGCGGCGTTTCGCTGATCCGCAGCGTGAGATTGCCCTGCGAAACGGCGACGCGAGATAGGCGCACATCCTCGCCCATCACGATCGTGCCCGAGCGCTGGTCGACCACCACCCGTGCCTTGCGCTGGGGCCGGACCGACAGCGTTTCGATCTGCTGCAACGCATGGGCCGGCGAGCGGGCGCCGGTCGCTGCGATGTCGATCTCGACCGTGCCGGAATCGAGCATCCGCGCAACCGGGCGGCCATAGGCGGCGTTCACCGCCGCCTCGATCCGCGCCGCGGTGGTGAAATCGGCCGTCCTTAGCGCCATCCGCAGCCGGGTCATGCCCGCGAAGTCGAAATCGAGCTCGCGCTCGACCCGGGCGCCGGCGGGCACCGAGCCCGATGTCGGCACCCCCTGCACGACGCGCGCGGCCTCGCCCTCGGCCGAGGCGCCGCCGGCGATCACCGTGCCCTGGGCAACGGCGTAGATCTGCCCGTCGGCGGCGTTGAGCGGGGTCATCACCAGGGTGCCGCCCAGCAGGCTCTTGGCGTCGCCGATGGCCGACACGGTCACGTCGATGCGCGCGCCGGCGCGGGCAAAGGGCGGCAATTCGGCGGTCACGAAGACCGCGGCCACGTTCTTGGGCCGTACCTGTTCGCCCGCGACATTGACGCCGAGCCGTTCGAGCATGTTCGACAGGATCTCTTCGGTGAAGGGTGCGTTTCGGATACCGTCGCCGCTGCCGTTCAGCCCGACCACGAGGCCGTAACCGACCAGGTCGTTACCGCGCACGCCGTCGAATTCCACCAGGTCCTTGATCCGGACCGTTGCGCCGGTGCCGTCGAAAACGCCTGCGCATACCGGCGTCGCGGCGAGCCAGAGCGCGAGCAGGCCGGCCAAAGAGCGGCAGCGCATCACAGATACGCCGTCAGGCTGAGCCGGGCGAGCCGCGCGGTGACCGCGTAAAGCGCCGAAAGCTGCGTCTCGGTCTCGGTCAGCGCGGTTGCCGTGTCATACGGGTCGACATCGACAAGCGCCGCACGGGCCAGCGCCAAAGCATCGCGTTGGGCGGTGTTTTCGGCATGAATGGTCTCGATTTCGGCCTCGGCCGTGCCAATCCTTGCCTGCAGCTCGGCCACGCCGCCGACCGCGCCCAGGGCCTGTGCGCCCGACTGCCGCGCCAGCGCCGCCTGCGCGTCAAGATCGCCGCCGATCACCCCCCCGTCGGCCAAGAGCGCGGCGGTGGCCAGCGCCTTCAGCCCGGCCCGCAGGGCGGGATCGGCGGCGGTCACGTCGAGGGCAAACGATTGCGTGTCGGACAGGCGCATGCCCCCGGCCGCCGCCGCGCCGCCCCGGTAGGCCAGCGTGTCGAAGCCGCCGCCGGGCGTGTCGAACCAGGTATCGACCGCGGCCTGCAACCCGGCCACGGTGGTTTCGCCCGCCACCGCCGTCGCCAGCGCACCGAGTATTTCTTCGGCCGGGGCGAGGGCAGCGGCGCCGGCAGCTTCCCCGGCAAAGACCGACCGGCCGGCGATCTGGGCGTTGAGCGCCGCGACGGCCTGGCCGAACCCGGCCTCTGCCCCCGCGCCGACGGCCCGGAGCGCCGCGTTATCGCTGGCCGAGGCAGCCTGCAACAGCTCTGCGCCCGTGCCCCCCAGCCGCGCACCCAGCGCGTCGAGACTCGTTGTCATCGCCGCGGCCAGGCCACCGGCACTCGCTGCGGATATGTCGTAAACGTCGAGCAACGCGAGGCTGCGGTCGATCGCGGCGAGGGGGGCGAACTGGCCGCGCAGACGCCCGGCCGGATCGGCCGTTTCGCCGCTGGCGACTTCGTCGGTCAGGCGCGCCAGGCGGGTCTGGAGCAGGGCGTGGTGCTGGCGCATCTGCAAGCTGCGCGAGAGATCGCCGATCGATTGAAAACTCATCGCTCATATCTCCATCAGAAGGTCGATCAGGGCGCTTGCGGTCTGCAGCACCTTGGCATTGGCCGCGTAGGCCTCTTCGAGGCGCAGCAGGTCCTGCAATTCGGTGTCGGTATCGACGCCGCCGGCCAACTCGGCCATCTGCAGCGCCGTGCGGCGGGTGGCGGTATAGCTTTGCTCGGCCGCGGCAGTCTCTCCCGCCGCTGCAACGCTGCTGAGAAACCGCGCGGCAAGGTCGGCGGCGCTGCCCGGCCGGGCCGAAAACGGCCCGCTGGCTGGCGTGCGCGCGGCCTGCATCGCATCGGCGCAACCGTTCAGCAGCACGGTATCGTAGCCGGTGCCGGGGGCCACGGCCCCCAGCCCGTCGCGCAGCCGCCAAAGCGCCCCGCCCGCCGCCGGGTCGACCGCTGGATTGACCGAGATCCGGCCCGCAAGCCCACTTTCGTCGGCCGGGTCCAGCGCGGCACCGGAATCGGTAAAAAGCCCGGCCGCCCCCGGCGGCTGCGTGGGGTCGAGACCGGCGTTTTGAAACCGTTCGATCAGATCGCGTGCGAGCGCGTCGAGGCTTTGCTGGGCTGCGGGGGCCAGCGCGTCGCGCTGTTCGAAGAGGGCGGCCAGCCGGCCACCGGCCATGGGACCCGCCGCATCGCTGAAATCGATCGCACGGCCCCCGACATAGAGGTCCGACAAGCGACCGTCCTCGACGCGCATATCCGCCGTTATGACGCCCGCTTCTGCAAAGGAGAACACCGCCGCACGACCGTCGAGCAGGCTGGTTCCGGTCTCGGTATAAAGCGCGACCGCGCCGTTCTCACGGGCCACCTGCCGCAACGCAACCAGCCCTGAGATGCCGTCGATCAGGGCCTGGCGGCGGTCCTGCAACGCGGCTGTGTCGTGCCCCGAGGCGGCGGTGCGAACGATATCGGTGTTCAGCGCCTCGACCCTGGCGAGGGCGTCGTTCAGTTGCCCGACGCCAGCGGCGATCTCGGCCTCGGCCGCCATTCGCGCGCCCTGGATCGCGTCGTCGAGTCCGTTGAATTTGCCGGCCAGCACCGCGGCGGCGTCGCGCACCGCCGCCAGTGCCGCCTCTGACTCGGGCTGGGCGGTCGCGGAGGCAAGGGCGGCCTCGAACCCCGCGATGCGGCCCGACAGCGATCCGCCGGTCTCGGGCAGGCCGATGGCATCGGAAAGCCCGGCGTAGAACGCGGCGCGGGCGTCGGCCGCGCCCGCGGCTGCGTCGGCCTGGCGGCGCGCCCCGGTCAGGGCGGCGTCATGGGCCCGCGCGACGCCGTCGATCTGCACGCCGGCGCCCCGGCCGCCCACCAGGGCCGCCGACAGCTCCAGGCTGCGGCGGCCATAGCCCTCGGTCGACGCGTTGGCGATATTGGCCGAGACCAGCTCGGCGCCGCGCGCCGCGGCGTGAAGCCCCGACAGCGCGTTGGCCATGGTGCCCGAAATGCTCATCTCTCAGCCCTTTCGGCGCGGTTCAGCGCTTGATGTTGGTGGTTTCCTGCAGCATCTCGTCGACGGTCTGGATGACCTTGGCGTTCGACGAATAGGCGCGCTGGGTCTCGATAAGGTTGGTCAGTTCGTCGGCGACGTCGGTGGCCGATTGTTCGCGGGCATAGCCGATCAACGCGCCGGTGGCCCCGCTGCCGGCATCCCACAGGAAAAACGGCCCGCTGTCGGCGGAGATCTCGTAGGTCTGGTAATCGCCCGCGACCAGACCGTCGGGGTTGGGCACATCGACCAGCGGGATCTGGTAGATCGGCCGGGTAAAGCCACTGTCGTAGATCGCGTTGAGCATCCCGTCGGGATCGACCTCAAGGCCCGTCAGCGTGCCCGCCGCCGCCCCGTTCTTGGTGATCGACGAAGGCGCGAACATGTCGGAGATCTGGGTCATGCCGCCCGGCAGGCCGGGCCGGCCGATGGTCAGCTCGATCGGCCCGCCGTCGACATCGACGGTCATCGCGCCCGTGGCCGGGTCATAGGCGCCGCCGGTGACCGTGGCGACCGAGGCCAGCGTGCCGCCGGCGGCGCGGGTGTCGTCAAATGTCAGACCGTATTCGCCCACCACCGCGCCGCCAGAGGCCGAATCGGCGACGGTCATCGTCCATTCGTTCGAGGCCCCGACGCCCGGCACCGTGGGGGTAAAGCTGAAGGTCAGCGTCTCGGACGTGCCGAGGTTGTCGAAATACTCGACCGTGAGGTCCCGCGCGCTGCCGTCGGCGCCGGCGACGGTGTCGGTGGCGGGCAGGTTGAGGGTGAGCCCGACCTCGGTCGTCGGATTGCCGGCAAAGGTCCGCCCGTCGATCTGCACCGGCTCCAGCCCATCGGTGGAATCGCGCGGGGGCGCGGCCACGGTGCCGTCGGCGGCGGCGGGCCAGCCCAGCAGAACCATGCCCGTTTCGGTGCGCAGGATGCCGTCCTGGTCGGCGCGGAACGCGCCGGTGGTCATCAGGCGAAGCGGCAGCGCGGCGTCACCGCCAGAGAGCGCCAGCTCGGTCGTGACCGGCAACATGCCGCGGCCTCCGACCGCCAGGTCCGTGGCGTTGCCCGTGGTGGTCAGCGCGCCGCCGTCGCTGATCACGCGCTGGGTGGTGCTGCGCACGCCCCCGGCGGTGTAGGCCGCCGCGCCCCCGACCACCATCGCGTGGAACTCGGTCTCGGCGCGGCGGTACCCGTAGGTCGAGGAATTGGCGATGTTGTCGGAAATCGTGGCCAGGCGCGTGGCATTGGCGTTCAGGCCGGCGACGCTGGCATTGAGCGAGGAAGAAATCGTCATGAACGGTCCCCTTGAGGTCTGGTCTGCGCGAAAGCTTGCCCCCAGCCCTAACGGCACGGGGCTTAAGGCGCCGCTAACGGCTAAAATGCGCCGGATCTCGGCCTAGAGGTCAGAGCGCAGCAGGATCAGCTCGACCCGGTTATTGCGCACCGCCATGGGCGCGCGGGCCGCGGGTGCGCGGTCGGCATGGCCGGTCACGCGCTTCAGGCGGGCCGGTACGATGCCGCCCGACTCAAGCTCTAGGCGCGTTGCCTGGGCACGCGCGGTCGACAGCTCCCACACCGGGTTGGCGGCCAGCACGATGGGGCGCGACCGGACATGGCCCGCGACGGCGATGTCATTTGCGACCGTTGCAAACAGCCCGGCGACGACCTCGACAATGGCCCGAAACGTCGGCGTCGGTGCATCGCCGTCGGGCGCAAAGAGCGGCGCGTCGTCGAGGTCGAACACCTCGACGATGAGCCCCTCGTCGGTCAGCCGGGTGACGACATGGCGCAACAGCCCGTCGTCCAGCAGGCTTTCCCCGCTGCGCCCGGTCAGCCGGTTTTCCAGCTCGGCCAGCGCGCGGTCGCCGGGGCCCGCCTCGGCGGCGGCGGCATCGGTGCCGGTGCTGCCGCGGGCCTGCCGCTCTAGCCCGGGCATGCGGTGCATGGCGCCGGTGCCGTTCCGGGCCAGCACGTCTTCGGCGAACATGCTGTCGCCGCTGAACGACCCGTCGCCGCCCCCCGAGACCCGGTTGATCGGGATCGTCGGGTTGAAATAGTCAGCAATCCCCTTGCGCTGCTTCTCGGTCGTGGCGTTCAGCAGCCACATCAGCATGAAAAACGCCATCATCGCCGTGACGAAATCGGCATAGGCCACCTTCCAAGCGCCGCCATGGTGGACCTCGGCGGCGACCACCTTCTTGCGCTTGATGATGACCGGGGCGTTCGATCCTGCGCCCATCGCACCACCTACTTTCACCCCCGGCCCCTCGATAGGCGGCACGGATGAACGCCGGCTTAATCGGTGCATGGCTGCACAGGGCGCGTGCCGGGCGCGGCCTTGTCACGGGCGGCCGCAGCGCGACATCTGACTCCGACACCGCATCGAGCGGTACGACAAAAGGAGCGACACAATGCGCGACCAGATCAACGGGCTGCACCATGTCACGGCGCTGGCCAGCGGCGCCGTGGCGAATAACGCCTTTTTCACCGGCACGCTGGGGCTGCGACGGGTCAAGAAAACGGTGAATTTCGACGCGCCCGACGTCTATCACCTTTATTACGGCGACGCGGCCGGCACGCCCGGCACGGTGATGACCTACTTTCCGTTCGAGGGCGCGCGGCGCGGGCGGGCGGGCACGGGCGAGGTCGCGCTGACCGCTTTCGCCGTGCCCGTGGGCAGCCTCGACGCCTGGCAGCGCCGGCTGGCCGCCGCCAAGGTGGCGGGGCTGTCGCAAGAGACACGGTTCGGCGCACCGCGGCTGCGGTTCGAGGGTCCCGACGGCGAGGGGCTGGCGCTGGTCGAGACCGAAGAGGCCCGCGTGGGCTGGACCGATGACGGCCTGGACGCCCGCATCGCCATCCGCGGCTTTCGCGGCGTCACGCTGCGCCTGGCCGAGGCGGGGCCCACCGCCGATCTGCTATCGCTGATGGGCTATGAAGAGGCGGCGCGCGAAGGCAGCACCACGCGATATGTCCGTCCGGGCGGCAACGGTGCCGATATCGTGGATGTCGACGTTGTTGCCGCGCCGCCGGCGTCGCAGGGCGCGGGCTCGGTGCATCATATCGCGTTTTCGGTGCCCGACCGGGCGGCGCAGCAGACGGTGCGCGAGGGCCTGATCGGGGCCGGGTTCGACGTGACCCCGCCGATCGACCGCGACTATTTCATGGCGATCTATTTCCGCAGCCCGGGCGGTGTGCTGTTCGAGGTCGCAACCGACGACCCCGGTTTCGACCGCGACGAGGACCCGGCGCATCTGGGCGAGGCGCTAAAACTGCCCCGCCAGCACGAGCATCTGCGCACCCGGCTGGAGAAGGATCTCGTACCGCTGGAAGGTTGAGCGCGGCGCGGGTCCCTGCACCCGCGCCGGTCGGATGCGATGCGCGCCCCCACGGCCTTTTCAAGCTCAGGTCCAGCCGGGGCTCTATCCTTGGCCGGGGCAGTCTCGGGCATGGACGTCCCTCGCTGGTCTCAGGACTTAACAAGGTACGAAAAGACGAGCCTTGGGACTGGTCCCCAACCTGGCATCTGGCACATCCCGACCCGGCCCGGCCCATCGTGATCTACACCGGCCCCGGCTCGCATGACGGCCCGATAGGTGGATAATGGCAGGCATTCTGGCGAAACGGAAAACGATTTCCCATTTCTGGTCATATACTTCCATATTGGAAGTGGTGCCGGTGATAGGACTCGAACCTACGACCCCATCATTACGAATGACGTGCTCTACCAGCTGAGCTACACCGGCTAACCTGCCCCTTCCGGGGCCCTCTTCTGCACACGCGTGTCGGGGTGTCCGCTGGACGACCCCGGCGTCGTGGCGCGCCTATTAGCACCTGCGCCGGGGGTTGTGTAGCCCAAAATTCACGCGGGTTTCTCCGCTTCGGCCTGCGGCGCCGCCTCCGGTTCGTCGGGCTCCGGGGCCGGGCCGTCCGGCGCGGTGCGGGGCGCGATGCCGCCGACGATGAGCGGCAGCATCTCGGCCGAGCTTGGCAGCGACGGTTCGCCCTCTGGCGCGGCTTTCCAGGCCAGAGTGTCGAAGGCATGGCAATTGCTGCAGACCGGCATCCAGGCGCCGTGCACCGTGCCGCATTTGTCGCAAACCCATTGCGGGCCGCGCGGCGCGGTCAGCGCCTTGGCCAGCCAGCCGCGCACGACGCTTTCCTCGGCGCCCTGCCCCCGCTCGATGGCGGCCATCAGGGCCATGACCCGCGAGGTCGGCCCGGTCTCTGCCAGGTCGCCCAGCGCCTTGCGCGCGGCGGGAAAATCCTCGGCGGCGAGGTTGAGTTCGGCCATCAGCATGCGCGATTCGGGGTGATCGGCACGCAGCGAGGTGAGCTCTTCGAACCGGGTCACGCGCTCGGCCGGCGTCTCGTCGGGGGCGAGTTCGGCGAAGGCGGCGGCCAGCTCGGGGTGCGGCTCGGTCTCCCACGCCTTTTTCAGCACGCGGGCGGCGTTACGCGCCTTGTCCCGCTCGATCAGCACGCGGGCGGCCATCACCGCGGCCGGCACCAGATCGGGTGACAGCCGGTTGGCCTCGGTCGCCGCGTCGTGGGCGCGCGCGGAGTTGTCGTCGGCCATCGCCTCGCGCGCCTCTTGCAGCGCCAGCACGGCGTCGCGCCGCTTGTGCACGTCGCGCGGCAGCGCACCGTGGCGCAGCTTGGCGTTCAGCGTCTTGCGCGCGCCCTTCCAGTCTTCGTGCTGGGCCTGAAGCTGCAACAGCGTGTCCTGGGTTTCCTCGTGACGCGGTTTCAGCGCAAAGGCCTTTTCGCAGAGCTTGAGCGCGGTATCGACATCGCCCTCGTCGAGCTTTTGTTTCATCAGGCCGCGGACCCCGACGAAGCGCGTGCGGTCATCCTTGATCAGCCGCTTGTAGACCTCTGTCGCCTTGCGCCGGTCGCCCACCATTTCGGCGGCCTGGGCGGTCAAAAGGCCGGTGATCTCGGGCCGGCGCAGGAACCGCTCGGCCTTGGCGGCGTGCGACATCGCGAGCCGCCCCTCGCCCGAGGCGATCGCCATCAGCCCGTCGGACAGCGCCTGCACGCCGCGCCGTTCGCGCGAGCGGCTGAAATACCGGCTGATCGCCGTCTCGTCGCCGTTGAGAAAGCGCAGGACCGCGACCAACAGCCCGGCAAAGCGCAGGGTCAGCCAGATCGCCGCCACCAGCACCAGCGCCGCGATGACGGACTGAAGCGGACCGAGCGTCAGTTCCATGCCGCCCACGGCGATGCGCACGCCGGTGCCGGTTTCCATCAACAGCCCGGCGCCATAGGTCAGGCCCGCGACGAGGACGACGAAGAATAGGATCTTGAGAAGAGACCAGAGCATGTTTCGCGTCCTTAGTTGCTGTTCAGGCTGTCGGCGAGAGCGTCGGCCGCGGCCACGGCCTCGGCCCGGGTGCGTGCCCGCTCGGCCCAGGGCGCCATTTCGGCCTGCCCGGCCTCGGGCAGGGCGGCGATCTCGTTCAGCGCGTCGTCCAGATTACCCGCGTTCAGCGCGGCCTCGGCCCGCGACAGCACCGCGTCGGGGTCGTCGCCCTCGCGCGGCTCCAGCGAGCGCGCGCCGAGCTGGCTACGCAAAAAGGCGCTCAGACGATCGCTTGGCGCGCCGTCGGCCGCGTCCTTCAACGATTCCCGCAGCGCCGCACGGGCGTAGCCGGCAAAGCTGGCGCGCAGCTCGGCCATGGTGGCAACGCCGTCGTCGGCCACCTCTGCCAGCGCCGCGGGCACCTCGGTGCCGTCGAGATCGGCAACCGCGCTGTCAAAGCCGCCGCCGCCATCGAGGGCTGCATTGATGCGCATCAGGGCGGCGCGCGTCACCGCCTGGTCGACCTCGGCCTTGGCGCTGTCGGCCACGCTGTCGACGCGGGCAGACAGTTCCTCGTTCCGCGCGCGCTGTTCGTTCAGGGCGGCGCGCATCTCGTCGATCTCGCGCTGGTAGGCCTCGGCCACCTGCTCGGCCCCGTCGGTGGGCAGCGGGCGCGATTCCAGCTTGCTCAGGCGATTGTCGATGGTGGACAGTTGCTCGCCCAGCCCGGCGATCGTCTCATTCAGTTCGGCGGGCATCTCGACCGGGCCGGTCTCGGCCGGCAGCGCCGCCACCGCGTCGCCAAGCTCGGCGATCCGCGCCTCGAGCGCGGCGAGGCGGTCGGTGCTTTCGGACACCGACGTGGCGATGGCATCGAAGTTCGTCGCTTCGGCGGTCGGCTCGGTGCCGGGAAAGGTAAAACCCTCCGGCTTGATGTATTGCGCCGCGCCGTAGCCCAGCGCCACCGCGATCACCCCGCCGACAATGCCGCGGAAAACGCCGCTGCCGCCCTTGGCCGGGGCCGGCTGCGGGGCCTCCTTGGCGGGCGGGCTGTCGGGTTCCTGCACGGTCTCGGCCTCTTCGACCGCAACCGCGTCGTCGGCCGCGTTGTCCGGCTGGGCCTCAGTCGCCGCCGCGCCTGCGTCTTCGGATTCAGGCCGGTCGGCCATGCCTTCGGCCTCTGCGTCTTTGTTGGAATTCGCCACGGGACCCTGCCTTTCGATTCGCAGTACATGCAAAATGACGCCTCCGGGGCGCCGTCGGCGGCACATTAGCTTGGTGCAGGCCCTCTCTCAAGCCGCCGCACCCGTCTCTATCAGTTTGCCCAGCGCGTCGAGCATCGCCTCGGCATCGGGCGCCGCGGCCATCTCGGCGGCGACGGGCGCCGGGCCGGCCCAGGCGTCGCGCACCGCGGGGCTCATGTAAATGAGCGCCAGCCGCGCCGGGCTTTCCGCCAGCCAAGCGCCGACCAGCGCCGCGCTGCGCGGCGAGAAGAGCGGCAAGAGGGTCAGCCGGGCCGCCGCCGCCGCGTCCAGCGCCGCGTCCGGCAGGGGTTGGGCGTGCTGGTCGTAGATCACCGCCTCGCGCGTGGGGATCCCCGCCGCCGTCAGCCGGTCGGCCACGTTGCCGCGCGCATGGGCGCCGCGCAGGTGCATCAGCCGGCCCTCGGGGGGCGCGGCGATCAGGTCGGCCATCAGGTCCTCGGCGGTGCCGCGCGAGGAAAAGGCCGTGAACCCGGCGGCGCGGGCGGCGTTGGCAGTGCGATCGCCCACACAATAGGCGGTGAGGTCGCGCGCCTCATGCGTCTCGGCAAAGGCCGAAACGCCATTTTCGGAGGTAAAGATCAGCCCCGATACCCCGTCCAGCGCAAGCTGTGCGCCGGTTGGCGCGATCGTCATGACCGGCGCGGTCAGGATGTCGATGTCACAGCCGAACCGGGCCCGGAACGCCGCGGCGAAGCGGGCGGACTGCGCCTCGGGGCGCGTGAGAAGAAGCATCAAAGGGCCCTCGGCCACCCTGCCCCCGCCGGGATTGTGTGAAACCTTCGCCGGTGTTACCTGCCAAGAGAATTTCACGCAACGGAAAGCACATGGCCGCGACACTGACGATCCTCGGGCTGGAAAGCAGCTGCGACGACACCGCCGCAGCCGTGGTGCGCCAGCGCGCGGGCGCGCGCCCCGAGATCCTTTCATCGGTGGTCGAGGGACAGACGGCGCTGCACGCGGCCTTCGGCGGCGTGGTGCCCGAAATCGCCGCACGCGCCCACGCCGAAAAGCTGGACCTTTGCGTGGAACAGGCGATGGCCGAGGCCGCGATCGGCTTTGACGATCTCGACGCCATCGCGGTGACGGCCGGGCCCGGCCTGATCGGCGGCGTCTTGGCGGGGGTGATGTGCGCCAAGGGGCTGGCTGCGGCCACCGGCCTGCCGCTTGTCGGGGTCAACCATCTGGCGGGCCATGCGCTGACCCCGCGGCTGACCGACGACCTGGCCTTTCCCTACCTCATGCTGCTGGTCTCGGGCGGTCACGCGCAGTTTCTGCTGGTGCGCGGGGCCGACGATTTCCGCCGCCTCGGCGGCACCATCGACGACGCCCCCGGCGAAGCGTTCGACAAGACGGCCAAGCTGTTGGGCCTGCCCCAGCCGGGCGGGCCGGCGGTCGAGACCGAGGCGGCAAAGGGCTGCGCCACCCGTTTCGCCTTTCCGCGTCCGCTGTTGGACCGGCCAGGGTGCGACATGTCCTTTTCGGGGCTCAAGACCGCGCTTTTGCGGGCTCGCGATGCGCTGGTCGCCGAAAAGGGCGGGCTCACGCGTGCCGACAGGGCCGACCTTTGCGCCGGCTTCCAGGCGGCGGTGCGCGACGTTCTGGCCGAGAAATCCCGCCGGGCGCTGGCGGCCTATTCTGAGACGGACCCGGCCCAACCGGCCTTTGCGGTGGCCGGCGGGGTGGCTGCCAACGCGGCGCTGCGCGCGGCGCTGAAAGATGTGGCGGCCGAGGCGGCCGCGCAGTTCGTGGCACCGCCGCTCGCGCTATGCACCGACAATGCGGCGATGATCGCCTGGGCGGGCCTTGAGATGGTCCGCGCGGGCCACCGCGACGACCTGACGCTGACCGCACGCCCGCGCTGGCCGCTCGACCGGACCAGCCCGGCGCTGATCGGCGCGGGCAAGAAAGGGGCCAAGGCATGAGCCGGCTGGCCGTGGCAGGTGCCGGCGCCTTTGGCACCGCCTTGGCCGTGACGCTGGCCCGCGACGGTCGGCAGGTGACGCTTTGGGCACGCGATGCAGACCATGTGGCCGAGATGAAATCCTTCGGCTACAACCGCCGCCTGCCCGGCGTGACCCTGCCCGACGGCATCGCGCTGACGGCGGATATGGCCGACCTCGCCGGGCAGGAGGCCGTCTTGCTGGCCGTCCCGATGCAGGCGCTTTCGGGGGTCCTGGCCGCCGCCGCGCCCGCCCTTGGCAGAACGCCCCTGGTCGCCTGCTGCAAGGGGATCGACCTTGCCAGCGGCGACGGGCCCAGCGCGGTGATCGGCCATGGTTGCCCCGATGCGCTGCCGGCGGTGCTGACCGGCCCCAGCTTTGCCCGCGATATCGCCGCCGGGCTGCCCACCGCGCTGACCCTGGCCTGCCGCGACGCCGAAGCGGGCACCGCGCTGCAAACCCTGCTGTCGACACCAACGTTGCGGCTCTATCGCAGCACCGATGTGACCGGGGCGGAACTGGGCGGCGCGCTGAAAAACGTGATCGCCATCGCCGCGGGCATCGTGATCGGCGCAGGGCTGGGCGAAAGCGCGCGCGCGGCGCTGATGACCCGCGGCTTTGCCGAGATGCAGCGGCTGGCGCGTGACTTCGACGCCCTGCCCGAGACGCTGGGCGGCCTGTCGGGCCTCGGCGACCTTGTGCTGACCTGCACCTCGAACCAGTCGCGCAATTTCCGATATGGCGCGGCGTTGGGGCACAGCGATGGCTTTGACCCGTCGCTGACGGTCGAGGGCGTGGCGACGGCCCAGGCGGTGGCCGCGCTGGCCCGCGACCGCGGCATCGACATGCCCATCTCCCAGGCGGTGGCGGATGTGATTGACGGCCGCCACACCATCGCCGAGGTTGTCGATACCCTGCTGTCCCGCCCGCTGAAGGAGGAATGACATGCCGCTTTTTGCGCTCATTTGCCGCGACAAACCCGGCCACCTGGACACCCGCAAGGCCAACCGTGCCGCGCATCTGGCCTATATCGAGCAAACGGGCGTCGTCGCCCAGGCCGGGCCGTTCCTGGACGAGGCGGGCGCGATGTGCGGCTCGCTGGTGATCCTGGACGTGGCAGACCGCACAGCGGCCGAGGGCTGGGCCGAAAACGACCCCTACGCCAAGGCAGGGCTGTTCGAAAACGTCTCTGTTCAGGCCTGGAACAGGGTCATCGGCTGATGGCCTACTGGTTGTTCAAATCCGAACCCAACACCTGGAGCTGGGACGACCAGGTCAGGAAAGGCGCGGATGGCGAGGAATGGGACGGCGTGCGCAACTATCAGGCCCGCAACAACATGCGGGCAATGAAGGTGGGCGACCGGGGGTTTTTCTACCACTCGCTGAAAGAGAAAGCGATCGTCGGCATCGTCGAGGTGATCGCCGAGGCGCACCCCGATTCCACAACCGATGACGCGCGTTGGGAATGCGTGGATATCAAGGCGGTGGAGCCGCTGCCCAAGCCTGTCACGCTGGACATGGTGAAGGCGGATGAGCGCCTCAAGGACATGGTGCTGGCGAACAATTCGCGGCTGTCCGTCCAGCCCGTGAGTGACGAGGAATGGGCGCTCATCCGCCGGATGGGCGGGCTCTAGCGGCCGCCTTGCCCCAAGGCCTGGTTCAGCGGGATCTTCAGGTAGGACGTCGCATCCTCTTCCGGTTCGGGCAGGCGGCCGCCGCGGATATTCACCTGCAGCGCCGAAAGCATCAGTTTCGGCAGGGTCAGGGTCGCATCGCGGGCCGCGCGGATCTCGGTAAACTCTTCGAGGGTGGCGCCGCCTTTCAGGTGCTTGTTGGCGGCCTTGTGCTCGGCCACGGTGGCTTCGCATCGGGCCTCGCGCCCATCGGGGCGGTAATCGTGGCCGATGAACAGCCGCGTGTCGTCGGGAAGCGCAAGGATGCGCTGGATCGAGGCGTAAAGCGCCTTTGAATCGCCGCCGGGGAAATCGGCCCGGCTGGTGCCGCTGTCGGGCATCATCAGCGTGTCATGTACAAAGGCGGCATCGCCCGCAATATAGGTGATCGAGGCCATCGTGTGGCCGGGCGAGAACATCACCCTGACCGGCAGCGCGCCGACCATGAACTCTTCGCCATCGGCAAACAGCCGGTCCCACTGGCGCCCGTCGGTCGGAAAGCCGTCGGGCAGGTTGTAGATCTCTTTCCAGAGCTTCTGCACGCGGACCACATGTTCGCCGATCGCCGCGGGCACGCCCAGCCTCTCCTTGAGATAGGTCGCGGCCGAGAAATGGTCGGCATGGGGGTGCGTGTCGAGCACCCATTCGATGTCGAGGCCCTGCCCGGCGACATAGGCGAGGATCCGGTCGGCGTTGTCGGTCGCGGTCCGCCCGGAATCCAGGTCGAAATCCAGCACCGGGTCGACGATGGCGCCTTTCATGGTGGCGGGGTCGTGAAACACGTACTGCCAGCTACCGGTCAGTTCGTCCCAGAAGCCCTTGACGATGGGCGATACGGTCATCTTGTCCTCCTGTGCGATGCGCTGAGGGTGCGTTGTGAAGGTTCAACGCTTAGGCCGTGATTTGGTGCCGAGGAAAAATCGAAGGCGGCACAAGTCAGGACTCAAGAAAACCGATCCGCCAAGAAAAGAGAAGGCGGAGGGCCGGGGCAAACCCGGAACCCTCCGCCATCGTCCCACGCGCACCCCACCGCACCACACGTGACCGGCAAAGCCGTGAGGGCCATCCTGCCCCTGCGCCGGAACGCTATTCGGTCTGGAGGTGCCCCGCGCAAACGGGAAATATCCCCGTGTGAATGCGAATGCTGGCAGTCTCCAGAGTTCGGGTCAGCCGTAGATGTGCTCTTTGCCGAAATGCTTGGTCAGCATGTAGTAGACAACGGCGCGGTACTTGTCGCGCTCGGACCGGCCGTAGATGTCGATCACCGCGTCGATGGCCTGCATGAGTTCGGGCCCGTCAGACAGGCCCAACTTCTTCATCAGGAAGTTCTTCTTGACGGTTTCCAGTTCGCCCGGCTGGGTGGCGGCGACGGTCGCGGCGTCGGCGTCGTAAATCGCCGGGCCGCAGCCGATGGTCACCTTTTCCAGAAGGCTCATGTCCGGCTGCATTCCGCATTTATTGCGCAGATCTTCGGCGTATTTCGCGATCAGGTCGTCCCTCTTGCCCATTTCGGCCCCTCCTCGGCGTGGTTCGGACACAGCGTTTCCCGCGGCTCGCACGGTACAATTTGCCGCATGAGGTTAGCTGGCCTTCATCGCCAGAGAAACGAAAATCTTGAGGGGCCGCGTCCCGCAAAAATCGCGGCGCCCCACGGGATGGGGCGCCGGATTTCGCCAAAACGGCCGGGATTCAATAGCGGTAGTGTTCGGGCTTGAACGGGCCTTCGGGTGTGACGCCGATATAGGCGGCCTGCTCGGCGCTGAGCTCGGTCAGCCTGACACCGATCCGTTGCAGGTGCAGCCGCGCAACCTTTTCATCCAGATGCTTGGGCAGGATGTAGACGGCGTTGTCATACTCGTCGCCGCGGGTCCACAGCTCGATCTGCGCCAGAACCTGGTTGGTAAAGCTCGCCGACATCACGAAAGACGGGTGGCCGGTGGCGTTGCCGAGGTTCAGAAGGCGCCCTTCGGACAGCAGGATGATGCGGTTGCCCGAGGGCATCTCGATCATGTCCACCTGGTCCTTGATGTTGGTCCATTTGTGGTTCTTCAGCGCGGCCACCTGGATCTCGTTGTCGAAGTGGCCGATGTTGCCGACGATCGCCATGTCCTTCATCTCGCGCATGTGTTCGATGCGGATCACGTCGCGGTTGCCGGTGGTGGTCACGAAGATGTCGGCGTCTTTGACCACATCTTCCAGCGTCACCACCTCGAAGCCGTCCATTGCGGCCTGCAGGGCGCAGATCGGGTCGACCTCGGTCACCTTGACCCGTGCGCCGGCACCGCGCAGCGAGGCGGCTGAGCCCTTGCCCACGTCGCCATAGCCGCAGACGCAGGCGACCTTGCCGGCCATCATCGTGTCGGTGGCCCGGCGGATACCGTCGACCAGGCTTTCCTTGCAGCCGTACTTGTTGTCGAACTTGGACTTGGTGACGCTGTCGTTGACGTTGATCGCCGGGAACGGCAGGTGGCCCTTTTCCATCATCTGGTAAAGGCGATGCACGCCGGTGGTGGTTTCCTCGGTCACGCCCTGGATCATGTGGCGCTGCTTGGTAAACCAGCCGGGGCTCTCGGCCAGGCGCTTGCGGATCTGGGCAAAGAGCGCCTCTTCCTCTTCCGAGGTGGGCACGGCGATCAGGTCTTCCTCGCCTTCCTCGACGCGCGCGCCGAGCAGGATGTAAAGCGTGGCGTCGCCACCGTCGTCCAGGATCATGTTGGCGCCGCCCGCCTCGAACTGGAAGATGCGGTCGCAATAGTCCCAGTACTCGGCCAGTGTCTCGCCCTTGACGGCGAAGACCGGCACGCCGCCCTCGGCAATCGCCGCGGCCGCGTGATCCTGCGTCGAGAAGATGTTGCACGAGGCCCAGCGCACCTCGGCCCCCAGCGCCACCAGCGTCTCGATCAGGACGGCGGTCTGGATCGTCATGTGCAGCGATCCGGCGATGCGCGCGCCCTTGAGCGGCTTGGACTCGCCGAACTCCTCGCGGCAGGCCATCAGGCCCGGCATCTCGGTCTCGGCGATGTCCAGCTCTTTGCGGCCGAAGGCGGCGAGCGAAATGTCCTTGACGATATAGTCGTTCGGCATCGGGCCGGTCTCCTGATTTGGTCTTGCGTTGGCTGGGCACATAGCACCGCCGACCCCGCTCGACAATGCACGCCGACCGTGGCAAGCGAACACCGAGGGAGGCTGTCGATGAAACAACCCCGCGCCTGGCAGAGGATGCTCTCGGGTCGCCGGCTCGATCTGCTGGACCCGACGCCCGTGGATATCGAGATCGAGGACATCGCCCACGGGCTGGCCTTCGTGGCCCGGTGGAACGGCCAGACCGAGGGCGACTATGCCTATTCGGTCGCCGAACATTCGCTGCTGGTCGAAGAGATATACGGCAGGTTGGAACCCGAGGCACCGGTGAAATGGCGCCTCGCCGCGCTGTTGCACGATGCCCCCGAATACGTGATCGGCGACATGATCTCGCCTGTGAAGGCCGCGGTGGGCCCCGAATACGGGCGCCTGGACGAGCGGCTGGCCGCGGCGATCCACATCCGCTTCGGTCTGCCGGCGGCTGTGCCCAAGACGGTGAAAAAAACGATCAAGAAGGCCGACAAGGTGTCGGCCTGGCTGGAGGCCACGCAGATCGCGGGTTTTTCACAGACCGAGGCTGCGCGATTTTTCAGCCGGCCGCGTCCCGAGTTGGTCGACGGGCTGGCAATCCGGCTGCGCCCGCCGCTGGAGGTGCGCGCGGCCTACACCGCGCGCCACGCAGACCTGCTGGCGCGGCTTTAGCCTAATTGCCGAGCCGGCCATCGCCGTTCGATCAGGCAAGTGGCCGGCAAGAGCCATTTTTCCTGCCGTCTCTGGTCAGAAACGGCGCAGCCGGGGCCGGGTATTCGTCTCAGCCGGGAGGCCCCGCGATGCCGTCGGGCGATAGCGGTGATCCTGACGTGCTGCGGTGATCAGCGTTGATGAAAGAATTCCGAACATCTTTTCGCCCTCCTTCTTGGCGGTTGCACCCTCGCGATACGCCTATGTATGATTCGACGCGAGCCAAGAATTTTTCCACAGTGAAAGCTGTTCTTACATATGACCGATATCGACTGGGCCCGCCTGCCGCCGCTGACCGCGCTGCGCGCCTTCGAGGCGACGGCGCGGCTGGCCAGCTTCAGCGCGGCGGCGCGGGCGCTGAACGTCACCCATGCGGCCGTCGCCCAGCAGGTGCGCGCGCTGGAGGAAACGCTGGGGGTGACGCTGGTGCAACGCGATGGGCGCGGCATGACCGTGACGCCCGACGGCGCACAACTGTCTGCCGCGCTGAGCGAGGGATTCGCGACGATCCAGGACGGCATCGTCGCGCTACAGCAAACGCGCGAGGGCGCACCGCTAAAGGTGTCGCTGACGCCGGCCTTCGCGGAAAACTGGCTGATGCCGCGGCTGGGGGCGTTCTGGGCGGCCCATCCCGAGACCGAGCTTGCGCTCGTGCCCTCCACGGGGTTGGTCGACCTGCGGCGCGACGGATACGACATGGCGATCCGTTATGGCGACGGCGACTGGCCGGGGCTGGAGGTGGCGCCGCTGACGCGCACGCGGTTTGCCGTGGTCGGCACGCCCGAGTTGGTGCGAAGGGTGACGCGGAGGGGTGGCCGCATCGAAGACCTGGGCGCCCATGGCTGGCTGACCGCGCAGGATTCGCCCGAACAGGACCTCTGGGCCGAGAGTATCGGGATGGATTTCCAGCGGACCCATGCCACCGCCTTTCCGACCACCTCGCTGGCGCTGTCGGCGACACGGGCGGGCTATGGGCTGTCGATCCAGCCGATCGCCCTGGTCGAGGACGACCTTTCCCAGGGGCGGCTCGTCGCGCTATTCGAACAAGAGGCCGAGACGCTGGGCTATTACCTGCTCATGCGGCGCGGGCCGCAGCGGCGGGCCCTTGCCGATTTCGCAAACTGGCTGCGCCGGGCGGCGCATAGCGACAGGGCCTAGCGCGGGCTGCGCTTGGCCAGGATGCGCTGCAGCGTGCGGCGGTGCATGTTCAGCCGGCGCGCGGTCTCGCTGACGTTGCGGTCGCACAGCTCGTAGACCCGCTGGATATGTTCCCAGCGTACCCGGTCGGCCGACATGGGGTTTTCCGGCGGCGGCGGCAGCGCCTCGCCGCTGGCCAGCAGGGCTGCGGTGATGTCGTTGGCATCGGCGGGTTTCGACAGGTAGTCGGTGGCACCCACCTTGACCGCGGCCACCGCGGTGGAGATGGCGCCATAACCGGTCAGCACCACGATCCGGGCATCGGGCCGCTTTTCGCGCAGCACCTCGACGACGTCGAGCCCGTTGCCGTCTTCGAGACGGAGGTCGACCACTGCATAGGCCGGCGGGCGGGCGGTTGCGATCGCCTTGCCGGCGGCAACGGTTTCGGCCGTTTCCGGCTGGAATCCGCGCTTTTCCATGGCGCGCGCCAGGCGCCTCAAGAACGGCTCGTCATCGTCAACCAAGAGCAGCGACGGGTCCTCGCCGATCTCCCCGAGTTCGCGGTCCGCCATGCGGCACCTCCAGAACTGTTTTTATTTGCCTTCCCCGCGTTTTAAGACGTTATGCGGGATGGGTCAATTTACCTCACTCATTTCGCATCGACGAAGCACGCGACTCGGTCTGCCAGCTCTTCGGGCGTGAGGTCGCGCCTGAAGAATTCCACGAAGCCGATCTCGGGGAAGACGAGATAGGTAAAGGTGGAATGGTCGATGAGATAGTATTCCTCTTCCGGGTCGCGGATCTTGTAGTAGGTCTTGTAGGCGCGGCTGGCGGCCTTGATCTGCTCGGCGTTGCCGGTCAGGCCCAGCATGCGCGGGTGCATGTAGTCGGTGAACTCGGCCATCGTCGCGGGCGTGTCGCGCCCCGAATCGACCGAGATGAAGACCGGGGTCACGTCATAGCCGCGCTCGTCGAGCAGGTAGACGGCCTGGGCATTGCGCGCGGTGTCGAGCGGGCACACGTCGGGGCAGAAGGTGTAGCCGAAATAGACAAGCGTCGGGCCGGTGATGACGTCCTCGTCCGTCACCGTCTCGCCTGTCTCGCTGACCAGGGTGAACGGCCCGCCGATCTGCCCCGCGCCACCGGCGACCTGGCCCGAGCGGCACTGGGCAAATCGGTCGGGCTGGCCCTTGGGAAACAGCAGGAAAGCCGCCGCGCCGGCGATCAGAACGGCCGCGCCAGCCACAAGCGCGATCAGGACAGAACGAGGCATTGGATTACTCCGAGGCTTCATTAGAGCGCATTGATCGACCTTCCGGGCCGGATTAACAAGGGCCAAAGCGGCGCGATCAAGGGAACAGAGCAGGATGTCCGATACAGGCCTTGGCCCGATTGCGCCGTCCGAGCGCAGCCAGTGGATCCGGCTGCGCACGCTGATATCGCTTCGCTGGATCGCCATTTGCGGGCAATTGTTTGCAATCGCCGTGGCCAGCACTCAATTCAACCTGCAACTGGAGATCGGCCTGTGCCTGGCCGCCGTGGGCGTTGCGGTCATCGCCAACCTTATCGCGATCTTCGTCTATCCCGAGAACAAGCGCCTGTCGGAGAACGAGACCGTCCTGACGCTGTTGTTCGATGTGGCGCAGCTGGCCGTCCTTTTGTTTCTCACCGGCGGGCTGAGCAATCCTTTCGCCCTGCTGATGTTGACGCCGGTGATCATCTCGGCGACCGCCCTGCAATTGCGCTCGACCATTCTGATGGGCGCAGCGGCGATCGGGCTGACCACCCTGGTGGCGTTCTTCCACCTGCCGCTGATCACCTCCGACGGGACGGTGCTAACCCTGCCCGACATGTTTCAGTTCGGATTCTGGGCGGCGCTGGTTGTGGGCGTGACCTTTCTCGCGCTCTATGCCGGTTGGGTCACGTCCGAGATCAACTCGATGTCCGACGCGCTGCTGGCCACGCAGATGGCGCTGGCGCGAGAGCAGAAACTGACCGATCTGGGCGGGGTCGTTGCCGCGGCCGCGCATGAGCTGGGCACGCCGCTGGCCACGATCAAGCTGGTCAGCTCCGAACTGGCCGACGATCTGGCCGACCGGCCCGAACAGCGCGAGGACGTGGAACTTATCCGCGACCAGGCCGACCGGTGCCGCGATATCCTGCGCTCGATGGGCCGGGCCGGAAAGGACGATCTGCACATTCATACCGCGCCGCTGGGCTCGGTCATCGACGAGGCGGCCGAGCCGCATCAGGACCGCGGCAAGAAATTGATCATCACCGTGGCGCCCGGCAACGGCACCAACACGCGCCAGCCGGTGATCCGGCGGCAACCCGAGGTGATCCACGGTTTGCGCAACCTCATCCAGAACGCGGTCGATTTCGCCAACACCTCGGTCTGGATCGAGGCCCAGTGGACCGAGGCGGCGCTGACCGTGCGCATCATGGACGACGGTCCGGGCTATCCGCCGCATCTGATCGGCCGCATCGGCGACCCGTTCGTGCGCCAGCGCAAGAACGACCACGAGGTCAAGAAACGGCCCGAATACGAGGGGATGGGGCTGGGCCTTTTCATCGCCAAAACCCTGCTGGAACGCTCGGGCGCCGAGCTGAGTTTCGCCAACGGCTCGGACCCGTTCCTCGCCAATTCCGAACAGCCCGAGCGCAGCGGCGCGGTGGTCGAGGTGATCTGGCCCTTCGACGTGATCGTGCCCGATGCCGACTCGCTGTCGGCGCCCCTGGGCGACAATATGCGCATCGAGGCCTGAGCCCCCGCGCCCCGTCGCGTTAAGCATGTCTTAACCATTCCCGCGATTTCCTTGCCGCAGCCAATGACCGGGACGGAGCGGCCATGTGACCGAGGGCTGGGCCTTCACCGCAATTCTGTTCGCCAGCTCTTTCGCCGCGGCGGTGGGCGCCTTGCTGCTGGTTGCGCGCCTTCCGGCGCGGTTGATCGCGTGCGGCACGCCCCCGCCCGACATGCTGATCGAGGACACCGTGTTCCTGTTTGAAGGCGACCGGCTGGTCGATGCGTCACCCGCGGCGTCGCGCCTGCTGGCGCAGGGGCCACCGGGCATGGGCGACCGCGCGCGGCTGATGGCGCTGCTGGTTCCGCGCTTTCCCGCCCTGCCCGGCGCATTGGACGATCTGCGCGAGACCGGCCTGGCCGTGCTGGACGAGGCCGGCGGACCGGCGCGTTTGCGGCTGCGGCAGGCGGGCGGCGCGATCCGGCTGTCGCTGCTGGAGCGGGGCGTGGGCGGCGACGGCGCGGCCGGGCGCGCGCTGCTGGACGAGCTGGCGCAGCTGCGCGCGCTTGTCGACGGTGCGCCCGCGCTTGCCTGGCGCGAGGACGGGCGCGGCGCGGTGGTCTGGGCCAACAGGGCCTATCTGGACCATATGGGGCTGGCCCGGGCGGACGGGGCGGGACTGGTCTGGCCGCTGCCCAACCTGTTTCGCGTCTCGGGCCAGGATGCCGGCAGCGACGACGCGCCGCGGCGCGTCTCGCTCACCCTGCCCGACGGCAAGGCGCGCTGGTTCGACCTTTCCCGCCAGCCCGAGGCGGGCGGAACGCTCTGCTTCGCCCAGCCTGCCGATGCCGCCGTACGCGCGGAATCGGCGCTGGGCGAGTTTCACCAGACGCTTACCAAGACCTTCGCCGATCTGCCGATCGGCCTGGCCGTGTTCAACCGCGCCCGGCAACTGGTGCTGTTCAACCCTGCCCTTGCCGAGCTGTGCGCGCTGGAGCCCGAGTTCCTGACCGCCCGGCCCCGGCTCGGCGATATGCTGGACCGGCTACGGGAAAAGCGGATGATGCCCGAGCAGAAGGACTATCCGGCCTGGCGCGATGCCATCACCCGGCTGGAAAAGGACGCCGCCAGCGGCGGCTACGAGGAAACCTGGAGCCTGCCCTCGGGGCTGACCTACCGCGTGACGGGGCGGCCGCACCCGGACGGGGCCATCGCGTTCCTGTTTCAGGACATCAGCGGCGAGATCGCGCTGACCCGGCGGTTCCGGGCAGAGATGGAGACCGGCCAGGCGGTCCTGGACGGCCTGCCAGAGGCGATCGCGGTGTTCGACGCCGCCGGCGTGCTGGTGGCAGCGAATGCCGCCTATACGCGGCTCTGGGGGCAGGACCCCAACGAATGCCTTGGCCAGATCGGGCTGGCAGAGGCCGGCGCGTTGTGGCAGGCGCGCTGCCAGACCGACGCCGCGTGGTCGGCGATGCAGGCCGCGCTGTGGCAGATCGACCGGCGCGCGGGCTGGCAGGGCGCGCTGACGCTCAGGGACGGCGCGGTGATGTCCGGCCGGATCGCCCCGCTGGCCGGCGGCGCGCGGCTGGTGGCGTTTGGCGGCGCCGGGGACGGGTCGGCAGCCGACGCGCCGGCCCCTGCGCTTTCTTCGCACGATGCCTGATCGCGGCTTGCGGGCAGCGGACCCGGCGGTAAAACTGCGCCCATGACCGGCGGCTTTCCCCTGACGGTAATGCTCGGCTCGGAGGCCGACACCGCCGCGCTGGCCGCGCGGCTGGGCGCGGTGCTGGGCGCAGGCGACGTGGTACTCCTGCAGGGTCCGATCGGCGCGGGCAAGACAGCCTTTGCCCGGGCGCTGATCCAGTCGCGCCAGGCCGCGCTTGGGCCGGTCGAGGACGTGCCCTCGCCCACCTTCACACTGGTCCAGAGCTACCGCGCCGGCGAGTTGGAAATCCTTCACGCCGATCTTTATCGTCTGTCGCACCCCGACGAGGCGCTGGAGCTGGGGCTGGAGGACGGGTTCGAGACCGCGCTCTGCCTCGTGGAATGGCCAGAGCGGCTGGGCAGCCTCGCGCCCGAGGGGGCGCTCTGGCTGCGCTTTGCACCGGGCGATGGACCCGACGAACGGCGGCTGACTGTCGAAAGCGACGGTTTTTCCCGCGCCGCCGCGGTGCGCGGCGCGCTTGAAACGGTGCGCCACGATGCCTGACCGCCAGGCGCTGAGCGCAGCCTTTCTGGAGCGCGCGGGCTGGGGCGGCGCCCTGCGGGGGCCGCTCGCCGGCGATGCCTCGCATCGCCGCTACGACCGGCTGACCCGCCCCGACACCGGCGAAAGCGCGGTGTTGATGGACGCCCCGCCCGACACCGGCGAAGACGTGCGCCCCTTTACCGCCATCGCCAGGCATCTCTCGGCGCATGGCCTGTCGGCCCCGGCGATCCTGGCCGAGGATGAGGGGCACGGCTTTGTCCTGATGGAGGATTTCGGCGACGGGCTGTTCGCGCGGCTGCTGGAGCGGGACGAGGCCGACGAAACCGCCCTTTATGCCGCGGCGACCGACCTGCTGAGCGCGCTGCACAAGGCGCCGCTGCCGCCCGACCTGGGCCATTACGACCCGGCGAAGATGGCCGATCTGGCCTGCCTTGCCTTCGACTGGTACCTCGCCGGGTCCGGCACGCCCGTTCCGGCGGCCCGGCGTGCAGCGATTTCGGCCGAGTTAGAGACGGTCCTGGCCCGGCTCTGCCGCGGCCCCGAGGTGATGGTGCTGCGCGACTATCACGCGGAAAACCTGATCTGGCTGCCGGGGCGCGACGGGGTCGCACGGGTCGGGCTGCTCGATTTCCAGGATGCGCTGGGCGGGCACCCGGCCTACGATCTGGTCTCGCTCTTGTGGGACGCGCGGCGCGATGTGCCCGAGGCGCTGCAAGAGGCGATGCTCGCCCGCTACCTTGTCGAGACGGGGCAGCCCAAGGCCGAGTTTCGCACCGCCTTTGCCGCGCTGGGCGTTCAGCGCAACCTGCGCATTCTCGGTGTCTTCGCGCGGCTTTGCCTGCGCGATGGCAAGCCGGGCTACCTCGACCTGCTGCCCCGGGTCTGGGGCCACCTGCAACGCGGCCTCGCCCATCCCGCCCTTGCACCTTTGAAGGCGGGCGCGCTTGCCGCCCTGCCCCCGCCCACGCCCGCCCTGTGCCAGACGATCCGAGAAAAATGCGCGACACGCCCGACGCCCTGATGCTGTTTGCCGCCGGGCTCGGCACCCGGATGCGGCCGCTTACCGATGCGCGGCCCAAGCCGCTGATCGAAGTCGCCGGCCGCACGCTGATCGACCACGCGCTGGAACAGGCGCGGGGCGTGCCGCTGGCCCGGATCGTGGCCAACGCGCATTACAGGTCCGGCCAGCTCGCCGCGCATCTGGAGGGACGACCGGGCGTCGCGCTTTCGCGCGAAGACGATCTCTTGCGCGATACCGGTGGCGGTCTGCGCCATGCGCTGCCGCTCTTGGGCGAGGGGCCGGTTTTCGCCATGAACACCGATGCGGTCTGGACGGGCCCCGGCGCGCTGGCCCAGCTCGCCGAGGCCTGGGACCCGGCGCAGATGGATGCGCTGTTGCTGCTGGTGCCACGGGCGGCGGCGCGCAGCCATGCCGGCGCGGGCGATTTCACGATGGATGCGGCGGGCCGGCTGCGCCGCGGGCCGGGCCATGTCTACACCGGCGCGCAAATCCTGCGCACCGAGCGGCTGGCCGCCATGTCAGAGCCGGTCTTTTCGCTCAACGCTGTGTGGGATGCGATGGCCGCCGTGGGGCGGCTGTTCGGCGCGCTGCATTGCGGGCTCTGGTGCGACGTGGGCCGGCCCGAAAGCATCGCGGTCGCCGAGGCGATGCTGGCGGAGGCGGGCAATGCTTGAGGGGGCCGCACCGCGCCTGTTCGGCCTGCCGCCCGGTGCGGATTTCCCCGCCGAGCTGGTGATCGGGCTGGAACAGAGACTGAAAGACCGCCCGCCCGAGGCGCTGGCCCGCGTCGAGCTGTTCGTCAACACGCGGCGGATGCAGCGGCGCATTCGGGCCTTGCTGACGCGCGGGGGGGCGCGTCTGTTGCCGCGCATCCGGCTGATCACCGATCTTTCCAACGCCCCTGGCGAGGCCGACCTGCCCCCGCCGGTGCGGCCGCTGCGCCGCCGGCTGGAACTGGCCCAGCTGGTCGAGGCGCTGCTCACCGCCCATCCCGAGCTTGCGCCGCGCGCGGCGGCCTTCGACCTGGCCGACAGCCTGGCCGCGCTGATGGACGAGATGCAGGGCGAGGGCGTGGCGCCCGAGGTGCTGCACGGCCTCGATGTCAGCGAGATGTCGGCCCATTGGGCCCGCAGCCGTGCCTTCATCGACCTGGTCGAGCGCTATGTCAGCCCCGGCGCGGCCGAGCCGCCCGATGCCGAGGGGCGGCGGCGGCAGGTGATCGAACGGCTGGCCGCGCGCTGGGAAACCGACCCGCCCGCGCATCCGGTGATCGTTGCGGGCTCGACCGGGTCGCGGGGGGCGACGGCGCTGTTCATGCAGGCGGTGGCGCGGCTGCCCCAGGGGGCGCTGGTGTTGCCGGGCTTCGACTTCGACCAGCCGGCGCAGGTCTGGGCCGGGCTCGACGACGCGATGACTGCCGAGGACCATCCGCAATACCGGTTCCGCCTGTTGATGGAGATGCTGGGCGCTGGCCCCGGCGACGTGCGCCCCTGGCACGCGCGGGCCGCGGCCCCCTGCCCCGCGCGCAACCGGCTGGTCTCGCTCGCGCTGCGGCCGGCGCCGGTGACCGATCAGTGGCGCGACGAGGGCCGCGGCCTGAGCGACATGGCCGAGGCCACGGCGGACATGACCCTGATCGAGGCGCCCTCGCCCCGGACCGAGGCCGCGGCGATCGCGGCGCGGCTGCGCAAGGCACGGCAAGACGGGGTCACGGCGGCGCTGATCACCCCCGACCGGATGCTGACGCGGCAGGTGACCGCCGCGCTGGACCGCTGGGGTATAGAACCCGACGACAGCGCCGGTGTGCCCCTGCCGCTGTCCGCGCCGGGGCGGTTCCTGCGGCAAGTCGCGGCGCTTTTCGGCGCGCCGCTGACAGGGGCGGCGCTGTTGGCGCTGCTCAAGCACCCTTTGGCCGCCTCGGTTTCCGGTGTCCGTGGCCCACACATGATCTGGACGCGCGAGCTGGAGCTGAGCCTGCGCCGCCATGGCCCGGCCTTTCCCGACGCTGCGGCGCTGGTGGCATGGGCCGCCAAGAGGCCGGAGGACGGGCGCGCCGCGTGGGCCGACTGGCTGGCCGGGTTGCTGGCCGGGCTGGCCGAGACCGGCGCGCGGCCCCTTGAGGATCATCTCGCCGCCCACCTCGCCCTGGCCGAGGCGCTCGCCGCCGGGCCGGGCGGAGAGGGCAGCGGCGCGCTGTGGGACGAGGCCGCCGGGCGCGAGGCAAGAAAGGCCTGCACCGCGCTGGCCGACGCCGCGCCCCATGGCGGCAGCCTGACACCCACGGATTACGCGAGCCTGTTCCAGGCGGTCCTGCAACGCGACGAGGTGCGCAACCCGGTAGAGCCCGATCCCGGCGTGATGATCTGGGGCACCCTCGAGGCGCGGGTGCAGGGCGCCGATCTGGTGATCCTCGGCGGGCTCAACGAAGGGGTCTGGCCCGAATCCGCCCCGCCCGACCCCTGGCTCAACCGGCAGATGCGGGTGCAGGCGGGGCTGCTCTTGCCCGAGCGGCGGATCGGGCTGTCGGCGCATGATTTTCAACAGGCGGTGGCGGCGCGCGAGGTGGTGCTGTCGCGCGCGGTGCGCAATGCCGAGGCCGAGACGGTGCCCTCTCGCTGGCTGAACCGGCTGCAAAACCTGATGGGCGGGCTCGACGCGCAGGGCGGGCCAGAGGCGCTGAAGGCAATGCGCGCGCGGGGGGCCGATTGGGTGCGCCTTGGCGCCGCGCTCGACCGGCCCGACGCGCCGGTGCCCCCCTGCCCTCGCCCCTCGCCCCGCCCGCCGGTCGAGGCCCGGCCGAAAAAGCTGCCGGTGACCGGCGTCGAGCGGCTGATCCGCGACCCCTACGCGATCTACGCCCGTTACATATTGAACCTGCGCCCGCTGGACCCCCTGACGCGGCAGGCCGATGCGCCGCTCCGGGGCACGCTGCTGCACGAGGTTCTCGAACGGTTTCTTGAGGCCGGAATCGACCCTGACCCGGCCCAAGCCACGGCCGATCTGCTGCGCCACGCCGACGAGGTCTTTGCCGAACAGGCCCCCTGGCCCGCCGCCCGGCGGCTGTGGCGGGCCCGGCTGGCGCGGGTGGCCGGCTGGTTTCTGGCCGGCGAAGCGCGGCGAAGCGCCCAGGGCCGCTGGATCGCGCTGGAACGCTGGGGCGAGGTCCCGCTTGCCAACGGTTTCACCCTCAGCGCCGAGGCCGACCGCATCGACCGGCTGACTGACGGGCGGCTGGCGATCTACGACTACAAGACCGGCACGCCCCCCACCCTGAAATCGATGGAAGCCTTCGACAAGCAGCTCTTGCTGGAGGCCGGGATTGCCGAGCGCGGCGGTTTTAAGGACATCCCGGCCGCGCCGGTGGCCCATGTGGCCTATCTGGGCCTCGGGGCAAAGCCGGCCGAGGTGGTCAACACGCTGGCAGACGGGCTGACCGACCGCACCTGGGAAGAGCTGACACGTCTGACCGGCCGCTACCAGGACCGCGCGCTCGGCTATACCGCGCGCAACCACTTGCAGCGCCAAACTGAGGTCACCGATTACGACGGGCTGTCGCGCTATGGCGAATGGGACGAAAGCCAGCCGCCCGAGCCAGAGGAGGTAGGCGAATGACGCGCGACGCGGCCACCGAACGGCAGGTGCAGGCGGCGCGGCCGGACTGTTCCACGTGGCTGTCGGCCAATGCGGGCTCGGGCAAGACGCGGGTGCTGACCGACCGGGTGGCGCGGCTCTTGCTGAACGAGGTGCCGCCCCAGCGCATCCTGTGCCTGACCTACACCAAGGCCGCGGCCAGCGAGATGCAGAACCGGCTTTTCCGCCGGCTGGGCGCCTGGGCGATGCTGGACGACGCGCCGCTGAGGGACGAATTGCGCCAGCTTGGGGTCGATTCAGGCATCGGCGAAGCAATGTTGCGCCGCGCGCGGCGGCTGTTCGCCCGGGCGATCGAGACGCCGGGCGGGCTGAAGATCCAGACCATCCACTCCTTTTGCGCCGGGCTCTTGCGGCGGTTTCCGCTCGAGGCGGGGGTGTCGCCGCAATTTTCCGAGATGGACGACCGCGCCGCGCGGCACCTGCGCGCCGAGATCGTCGAGGAGATCGCCAACGGCCCCGAGGTCGCCGCCTTCGACGCGCTGGCCGAGTGGCATACGAGCGACGATCTGGACGGGCTGACCGCCGAGATCGCCGGGCGTCGGGCCGCGTTTGCCGACCGGCCCGACGCCGGCGCGCTGTGGCGGCAGTTCGGGCTCGCGCCAGGCACCGACGCGGCCGACGTGTTGGCCGGGGTGTTTCTGGGCGGCGAGGCCGGGCTGCTGGCGCGGCTGGGCAGGGCGATGGCGGCCGGCAGTACGAATGACATCAGGGCCGCGGACAAGCTGGCCGAACTCGACCCGTCCCGCCCCGACCTGGCGCTATTGAAGGGCCTTGAGGGTCTGTTTCTGACCGGCGAGGGGGCCAAGGCGCCGTTCAGCGCCAAGATCGGGAGTTTTCCGACCAAGACGACCCGCGGAACCCTTGGCCCCGACCTCGACGCGCTCGACGCGCTGATGGCGCGGGTCGAGGCCGCCCGGCACCGCCGCATCGCATTGGCCGCCGCTCAGCGAACGCTGGCGCTGCACCGCTTTGCCGCGGTGTTCCTGCCCGCCTACGCGGCGCGGAAAGAGGCCCGCGGATGGCTGGATTTCGACGACCTGATCCTGAAGGCCCGCGCACTCCTGACCGACCCCGGCGTGGCGCAATGGGTGCTGTTCCGCCTCGATGGCGGGATCGACCATATCCTGGTCGACGAGGCGCAGGACACCAGCCCCGTGCAGTGGGAGGTGATCGACCTGCTGAGCCACGAGTTTACCACCGGGTACGGCGCGCGGAACGACGTGGCGCGGACGATCTTCGTGGTGGGGGACAAGAAACAGTCGATCTATTCCTTCCAGGGGGCCGACCCGGAAGAGTTCGACCGGATGAAGGATCACGTCGCCGGCCGGCTGGG
This sequence comes from Rhodovulum iodosum, assembly GCF_041020385.1. Classification (NCBI taxonomy): domain Bacteria; kingdom Pseudomonadati; phylum Pseudomonadota; class Alphaproteobacteria; order Rhodobacterales; family Paracoccaceae; genus Rhodovulum; species Rhodovulum iodosum. The sequence goes on from NZ_JBEHHI010000001.1 coordinate 1,345,041, forward strand.
AAATGTGGCTCTATCCTTGCAGGATTTGCAGCTGGAATATTCCTTCCGCTCGGCCGATGCGGTGCTGCGGCTGGTCGATTGCACCTTTCCAGAGGGCGCCCGGCAGGGGCTTGGGCGCGAGATGCTGCACCGCGCCTTCCGTGCCGAGATGCCGGGCCGCGTCGACCTCTGGCCGCTGGTCGAACGCAGCGAGAACCCGGAAAAACCCCATTGGGCCGACCCCGTCGACATGCTGACGCCCGAGCATCACACCGCGCGCCTGGCCCGGCGCGTGGCAGAGCAGATCCGGGCGATGGTCGAGGGCGGCGCGGCGCTGTGGGACGCGCCGAAAGACGGGCCGGCGCGCCGGCGACCGGTCACCGAGGGCGACGTGCTGATCCTGGTCCAGCGCCGGTCGGACCTGTTTCACGAGATCATCCGGGCCTGCAAATCGGAGGGGCTGGCGGTGGCGGGCGCCGACCGGCTGAAGATCGGCGGCGAAATGGCGGTGCGCGACCTGACCGCGCTTTTATCCTTCCTCGCCACACCCGAGGACAGCCTGTCGCTGGCCGCGGCCCTGCGCTCACCGCTGTTCGGCTGGGGCGAGGGGGCGGTTTACGACCTGGCGCAGGGGCGCGGCAAGCAATATCTCTGGCAGGTTCTGCGAGCCCGCGATTGCGCTGAATCAGAGACGCTTTCAGCGTTGCTGGACGATGCCGATTTCCTGCGCCCCTACGACCTGATCGACCGCATCCTCACCCGCCATGACGGGCGGCGACGGCTGATCGCGCGGCTGGGCGAAGAGGCCGAGGACGGCATCGACGCGCTGCTCGCCCAGGCGCTGGCCTACGAGCGGATGGAGGTGCCATCGCTGACCGGGTTCCTTGCCTGGATGGAAAGCGACGAGGTCGAGATCAAGCGCCAGCTCGACAGCGCGGGCAACCGGCTGCGCGTGATGACGGTGCATGGCGCCAAGGGGCTGGAGGCGCCCATCGTGATCCTTCCCGACACGCTGGCAGGCGAGGCGCGGCTGCGCGCCCAGGTGGTGGCGGGCGACGGCGGCCAGCCGCTGTGGCGCGGGCCCGCGGACCAAAGCCCGCCAGCCGAGGCCGAGGCCGTCGAGGCGCTGCGCGTCCGGCAGGAGGAAGAGCGCGCCCGGCTGCTCTACGTGGCGATGACCCGGGCCGAGCAATGGCTGATCGTCTGCGGCGCGGGAGAGGCGCCCAAATCAGGGACGAGTTGGTACCAGAAGGTCGCGGCAGGAATGGAACGCTCGGGCGCGCTGCCGTTCGATTTCGGGTTCGGTGAAGGCAAGCGGCTGGAGACCGGCGACTGGGCGGCGGGCGATTTGCACGCGCCCGACCGGACAGAGCCCGAGGCCCCCGCCCTGCCCGGCTGGGCCACGGCGCGCGCCACCCCGCCGCCGCGCGCACCGCAGCCGCTGTCGCCCTCCGATCTGGGCGGGGACAAGGCGCTGCCGGGCGAGGCGGCCGGGCGCGATGCCGAGGCGGCGAAGGCGCGCGGCACCTGGGTACATGCGCTGCTGGAACATCTGCCCGGCAACCCCCGGCCGGACCGCGCGGCGGTGGCTGCGCAGATCCTGGCCGCTATCGACCCGCCCGCGCCGGACGCCGCCCTGCCCGACCTGCTGGAAGAGGCCGAGCGGGTGCTGGACGCGCCCCACCTGGCCAAGATCTTCGCGCCCGAAACGCTGGCCGAGGTCGAGATCGCGGCCGATCTGCCCGCGTTCGCCCCACGAATGCTGGAAGGCACCATCGACCGCTTGCTGATCGGGCCGGACCGCGTGCTGGCGGTCGATTTCAAGACCAACGCCGTTGTGCCGGCCAGCCCCGAGGACGTGCCCGAGGGGCTGTTGCGCCAGATGGGCGCCTATGCCGCCGCGCTGGCGCAGATCTATCCGGGGCGAACGGTGGAAACCGCGATCCTCTGGACGCGGGCGGTCGACCTGATGCCGCTGCCCGACGCGCTGATCACGGCTGCGCTGGGCCGGGCCGCTCCGGCTTGACGCGCCTTGGTGCGCTGCTTACCTTCCGCATCCAATTCCAGGTCTCAAGGAGAGCGCAGATGGCAACCCATGCCGTGACCGACGACACGTTCGACGCCGAGGTTCGAAAATCCGACATCCCCGTCGTTGTGGATTTCTGGGCAGAGTGGTGCGGCCCCTGCAAGCAGATCGGCCCGGCGCTGGAGGAATTGTCGAACGAGATGGACGGCCGCATCAAGGTCGTGAAGGTCAATGTCGACGACAACCCCAACAGCCCCGCCCAACTGGGCGTGCGCGGCATTCCCGCCCTGTTTCTGTTCAAGGACGGGCAGGTGGTTTCCAGCAAGATCGGCGCTGCGCCCAAGGCCGCGCTGCAAAGCTGGATCGAAGAATCGGTCTGAGCCACCCCAGACGGGCTGAGACAAAGGGGCGCTTCGGCGCCCCTTTCTGCTTTGCGGCTTGTGGGGCAGCATCGGGCACATATATCGGCGCAAACGAGGCAACGGAGGGCGCCCCATGGCGAACAGCGATTTCCCGGGCTGGCACGGCACCACGATCGTCGGCGTGAAACGCGGGGCCGAGGTGGTGATCGCCGGCGACGGGCAGGTGAGCCTGGGCCAGACGGTCATCAAGGGCACGGCGCGCAAGGTGCGCCGCCTGTCGCCCGGCGGCTATGACGTGGTGGCGGGGTTTGCAGGCTCGACCGCGGATGCCTTTACCCTGCTGGAGCGGCTGGAGTCCAAGCTGGAGGCCACGCCGGGGCAGTTGCAGCGCGCGGCAGTGGAACTGGCCAAGGACTGGCGCACCGACAAGTACCTGCAAAAGCTCGAGGCCATGCTGATCGTCACCGACGGCGCCGACATGTACGTGATCACCGGGGCAGGCGACGTGCTGGAGCCGGAACATGACGTGGCCGCCATTGGCTCGGGCGGGAATTTCGCACTCGCCGCGGCGCGGGGGCTGATGGAAAAGACCGAGCTGTCGGCCGAAGAGATCGCGCGCAAGGCAATGGCGATCGCGGCCGATATCTGCGTCTACACGAATGGCAACCTTACGGTGGAGAGCATCTCGAAATGACCGACCTGACCCCCCGCGAGATCGTTTCCGAGCTCGACCGCTTCATCATCGGGCAGGCCGACGCCAAGCGCGCCGTCGCCGTCGCCTTGCGCAACCGCTGGCGGCGCAAGCAACTGGGCGACGATTTGCGCGAAGAGGTGTATCCGAAAAACATCCTGATGATCGGGCCCACCGGCGTGGGCAAGACCGAAATATCGCGCCGGCTGGCGCGGCTGGCGCGGGCGCCTTTCATCAAGGTCGAGGCGACCAAGTTCACCGAGGTGGGCTATGTCGGCCGCGATGTCGAGCAGATCATCCGCGACCTGGTGGACAGCGCCATCGCCCAGACCCGCGAATGGATGCGCGAGGACGTCAAGGCGCGCGCGCACGCGGCCGCCGAGGAACGGGTGATCGAGGCCATCGCAGGCACCGACGCCCGCGCGCAGACACGCGACATGTTCCGCAACAAGCTGAAGAAGGGCGAGCTGGACAACACCGAGATCGAGCTGGACATCCAGGACACCTCGAACCCGCTGCCGATGATGGAAATGCCCGGCATGCCGCCGGGGCAGGGCGGCGGAATGATGAATCTCGGCGATCTGTTCGGCAAGGCCTTCGGCGGGCGCACGGTCAGGCGCAAGATGACCGTGGCCGACAGCTATGACATCCTGATCTCGGAAGAGGCCGACAAGCTGCTGGATGACGAGGCGGTCAACCGTACCGCGCTGGAATCGGTACAGGAAAACGGCATCGTCTTCCTCGACGAGATCGACAAGGTCTGCGCCCGCACCGAGGCCCGCGGCGGCGATGTCAGCCGCGAGGGCGTGCAGCGCGACCTGCTGCCGCTGATCGAGGGCACGACGGTGTCGACCAAGTACGGGCCGGTCAAGACCGACCACATCCTGTTCATCGCCTCGGGCGCCTTTCACATTGCAAAACCGTCGGACCTGCTGCCCGAGCTTCAGGGCCGGCTGCCGATCCGGGTCGAGCTGCGCGCCCTGACCGAGGCCGATTTCGTGCGCATCCTGACCGAGACCGACAACGCGCTGACCCGGCAATATTCCGCCCTGATGAAGACCGAGGATGTCGCGGTGAGCTTTACCGACGAGGGCATCGCGGCGCTGGCGCAGATCGCCGCCGAGGTCAATGAGAGCATCGAGAATATCGGTGCGCGGCGGCTTTACACCGTGATGGAGCGCGTGTTCGAGGAGCTCAGCTATACCGCGCCCGACCGCGGCGGCGAGACCGTCGAAGTCGACGCCGATTTCGTCGAGAAAAACCTTGGCGAGCTGACGCGCTCCGCCGACGTGACCCGGTATATTCTCTGAGCGCGCCCTACGGGCGCCAGGCGCGCCGGCCAGGCCCGCGCAGGCGGGCGGGCATCATCGAGACGGCCGCGGGCGTGGCCGGCCTTGACGTGACGCAGCTGTCTGTGGCCCGGCTCTCGCGCGGGCTGGGCCAATTTTCCCCCGGTGGTCCACGGTCCTGATTTCGGTACCCGGCGACACCCGCTGCCCGGCGCAGGCGTCCCGCGAAAACCGAACGGGCCGCACCGGGCTATTGCCGGGACCGGTGCAGACGGTGCAGAACGCACCCGAGGCGATCCTGTCGCCTTTCGCCGCGCTTTCGGCGCAATCATCGCGCGCCCGCCGCTGGGCCGGCCGCGTTTCGAAAGGCCGTCATGCCGGTTTTGCAGTTCATCTCGGGCAACTGGCGCTGGCTTTCGGCCGGCGCGCTTCTGACCTTTTCGTCGAGTTTCGGCCAGACCTTCTTCATCTCGATCTTTGCGGGCGAGATCCGCGGCGCCTTTGGCCTCAGCCACGGGGCATGGGGCGCGATCTACACGATGGGCACGGCGGCCTCGGCGCTTGCGATGGTCTGGGCCGGGGCGCTGACGGACCGCTGGCGGGTGCGCAGCCTGGCGCGGATCGTTCTGGTCTTTCTGGCGACGGCTTGCCTGGCAATGGCCGCGGTGCCGGGCGCCTGGGCGCTGCCCGTGGTGATCTTCGCGTTGCGCTTTGCGGGGCAGGGGATGTGCAGCCACCTGGCGATGGTAGCCATGGCGCGCTGGTTTGCGGCCAATCGGGGCCGGGCGCTGTCGATCGCGCTGGTCGGCTTCGCCTTGGGCGAGGCTTTGTTGCCCGTCAGTTTCGTGGCGCTGATGCCGTTCGTGGGCTGGCGCAGCCTGTGGGTCGCGGCGGCGGTGATGGCGCTCGTTGCGCTGCCCGTTCTCGCCTTTCTGCTGCGCCAGGAGCGGACGCCGCAATCGCACGCCGCCGCCAGCCAGAGCCTCGGGATGGGCGGCCGGCACTGGCCCCGCCGCGCCGTGCTGCGCCACTGGCTGTTCTGGATGATGGTCCCCGCGCTGCTGGGCCCGGCGGCCTTCGTCACGTCGTTCTTCTTTCAGCAGGTGCATCTGGCCGAGGTCAAAGGCTGGGAGCACGTGCAACTCGTGGCACTGTTCCCGCTCGCCACCGGGGCGGGACTTATATCGATGTTCGGCGCGGGCTGGGCGATCGACCGGTTTGGAACCGCCCGGCTGATGCCGCTCTACCAAGTGCCGATCGTGGTTGCGTTTCTGATTTTCTGGCAGGCCGAGGGGCTGGGCGCCGCCGCGGTGGGGCTGACCTTCATGGCGATCACCATCGGCGCGAATTCGACCTTGCCGGCGGCGTTCTGGGCCGAATTCTACGGAACGGCGCATCTGGGTGCGGTCAAGGCCATGGGATCGGCCGTGATGGTTCTGGGCACGGCGCTGGGGCCGGGGCTGACCGGGGCGCTGATCGACCTTGGGCTGCCCTTTCCGGCGCAAATGCCGGCGATTGCCGCCTATTTCGCGCTGGCCTCGGCGCTGGTTCTGGCGGGTACGCTGCGCGCGCGGCGCGACCTACCGGTGGCGGCGTAGATAGACGTAATAGGCCCCGGCGCCGCCATGCTTGCGGTGCGCCTCGGTCACCTGCAGCACGAGGCCGGCCAGCGGCGGCGCGCCCAGCCAGGCCGGAACCTGGTGTTTCAGCACGCCCCTGCGCTGGGGAACCGGGCCGCCCTCGTCCCTGTCCCTGCCCTTTCCGGTGATCACGAGGACCAGCCGCTTGCCGTCGGAATGGGCGCGGCGGACAAAGCCGGTCAGCGCCGGGTGCGCCTGCGCCAGCGTCATGCCGTGCAGATCGATCCGGGCCTCGGGCACCAGTTTGCCGCCCTTCATCCTGAGAAAGGATTTGCGGTCCATCCTGATCGGCGCGTGGGTCGGCCGCGCGCCCGGCTCGGCGGTGGCGTCCGGCGCCCGCTCGCCCACGCGAAACTCCGGCAGGCGGGGCGGGGGTGGGGTGCGGTCGGCGGGTTCCGGGCTGCGGCCAAGCTCGGGGCGGGGCCCGGTGCCATGAAGGGGCGTGGCGCTGTCGGCCACCTTTCGCCAGAGCGCGCGGTCTTCGGCGCTAAGGGTTCCGGGCCGCCGCCGCGCCATCCCTCACCCCTCGGGCGCCAGGCGCAGGGCCTCGGAAATCGGCAAGAGCACGACCAGCCGGCCGCTGTCGCGCACGGTGCCGGCGCGTTTTCCCGCCGCAGCGCCGGTGCCGAAAAAGATATCGGCCCGCTGCGCCCCCTTGATGGCCGAGCCGGTGTCCTGGGCCACCATCAGTTTATGCATCGGGTCCTTGCCGCCCTTCTCGATCCAGACAGGGGCGCCAAGCGGTACGTAGTCGGGGTCGACCGCCACGCTGCGCAGCGCTGTGACCGAGCGGTTCATCGCGCCGAGCGGGCCCTTTTCGGCCGGGACATCACCGATTTCACGGAAAAAGACGAAGGACGGGTTGTGCCACAGCAGCGTGCGCCCCTCGTCGGGGTTTCGGCGGACCCAGTTGCGGATCACCTGGGCCGAAACCTGATGCGGGCGATAGACGCCGCGGCGGACCAGTTCCTGCCCGATCGAACGGTAGGGGTGGCCGTTCTTGCCGCCATAGCCCACGCGAAGGGCGCTGCCGTCGCGCAGCCGTACGCGGCCCGAGCCCTGTACCTGAAGGAAGAACACCTCGACCGGGTCGTCGAGCCAGACGATTTCCAGCCCGCGGCCCTGCAGGAGCTCTTGTTCCTCGATCTCGGCGCGGGTGAACCACGGTTCGCCCGGCGTAACCTCGGGCGGGTAGCGGTAGATCGGGTAGCGAAAGCGCGCGGTGGGGGTGCGCGAGCCCTCAAGCTCGGGCTCGAAATAGCCGGTAAACAGCGCGGGTGTGCCGTCGCCGATGAGAACCGGCCGGAAAAACAGCTCGAAAAAGCCGCGCGCATCGGTCAAATCGCCGGCCAGCGCGCAGAGCGGGCCCCAGTCGGGCCGGTCGATATCGGGGCAGGTTTCACGAAAGACCGACAGCGCGGCCATGTGGTCGTCGCCGTCCCATCCCTTGAGATCCTGAAAGCGCAGGATCTGCGCCCGGCCGTCGGCACCAGCGGGCAGGCCCGTCATGGCAAACGCCAGAACAAGGGCCGCCGCATGCCGAAACGCCCTCATTCGCCGGTGGCGACCAGTTGCCAGTTCGGGTCGTCTACGCCCATGCGGCGCGCAAAGGTCCACACATCGCGCTGGCGCTTGATCTCGTTCGGGTCACCCTCGACGACGTCGCCGACGGCGTTTCGCACGGTCGAAATCAGCTCGCCCACGAATTTGACGGTCAGCTCGGCCTCGGCGGTCTCGCGGTCGAACGTTGCATCCACAAGCTGCAATTCGCGGATGCCGACAAAATTGGCCTCGACCGTCAGACCCTGCTGTTCACGCAAGCGCACAACTTCGTCAAAGCTGTCGAAAACATCGGCTGCAAGGAAGGGGCGGACGCTTTCCATGTCGCCCTTTTCGAAGGACATCAGGATCATCTCGTAGGCGCCACGCGCCCCTTGCAGGAAATCGCCGACCGAAAAGCCGGGCTCGGCCATCTTCATGGCGGCCAGCGCCTTGGCGGCATCGCTGCCATCGGGGACGTGGTCGATGATGTCGTTATCCACGCCGCCCTCGATCACCTCGAAATCACGGCGTTGTCCGTTGCGCTGCTGCGACGGGCCCGGCATCGGCGAGGGCGGCTTTTCGAACCCGTCGCGCGTGCCCAGAACCGAGCGCAGGCGCAGGATCAGAAACAGCGCAATCCCCGCGATAACCAGAAGTTGGATTATAGCAGAGCTCATGTAGGAACCTTTCGGGCGGGGGCTGGGTTTGCATCACAGTGTCAGGGCACATATGTAAGCGTTGGCCGGGGTCAAGTCTACCGGCGCCGCCCAGTCGAAAGGTGGATCTTATGTGGCTTTTCCTGCTTTTCATTCTCGTACCGCTGATCGAGATCGGGTTGTTCATCCAGGTGGGCGGTCTGATCGGGCTGTGGCCGACGCTGGGAGTCGTGGTTTTGACCGCGATCGCCGGCACCGCGCTGATGCGCCAGCAGGGCGCGCTGGCGCTGGCGCAGCTGCGCACGTCGTTCAACGAATTGCGCGATCCGGCAGAGCCGCTGGCGCATGGCGCGATGATCCTTTTCTCCGGCGCGCTGTTGCTGACGCCCGGGTTTTTCACCGATACGGTTGGCTTTTTGCTGCTGCTGCCGCCGGTACGCCGGGCGGCCTATAACTGGCTGCGCTCGCGCGTGAAGGTTCAGACCTTCAGCTACGGCGAGGGGCAGACGCCGCCGCGGCCGGGCCCGCGCGGCGGCGACGGCGATGTCATCGAGGGCGATTTCTCCGAGGTGCCGCCGGAAAAACGCGCGACCCACCACACCTCGGGCTGGACACGGCATTGAGGCAACTCCGGCGACCTGCTAGAGACCCTGCTACGCAAACATTTCGCAGGAGCGGAAGATGACCGATACGGATCCCAACGGCAGCGCCGCGGCTGACCAGCCGCAGCAGGTCAAGATGCAGGTTCTTGGCCAGTTCATCCGGGACATGTCGTTCGAGAACATGCTGGTGCGCAAGAACGCGGGCGCCGAGGTGACGCCGGACGTTCAGGTGCAGGTGGGCCTCGACGCGCGCAAGCGCCCGACCGATCACCAGTACGAGGTGATCTCGAAATACACGATCCGCTCGAACAACAAGGCCGACCAGGCCCCGCTCTTCCTGATGGAGCTGGAATATGGCGGCGTGTTCCACATCGAGAACGTGCCCGAAGAGCAGTTGCACCCGTTCCTTCTGATCGAGTGCCCGCGGCTGTTGTTCCCCTTCGTGCGCCGGATCGTCAGCGACGTGACCCGCGATGGCGGCTTCCCGCCGCTGAACCTGGACATGGTCGATTTTGTTCAGCTCTACCGGCAGGAACTTGCCCGGCGGGCCGAGGCGCAGAAGCCAGCCGCCGAAAACTCCGACGCCTAGGACAGACGTTTCCAAAGCGCGCCGTCGCCCATCGCCTCGACAAAGGCGGCATGGGCGGCGGCCTCTTGCTCGGTCACGCGCGGGGGCAGGGGGGCCGGGCGCGGGCGCGGGCGCCAAACCGTGTCGCCCGATGTCTGCTGGCCGCCGCCAGTGACGACACCCAGCGCGAAGTCGGGCTGCCGGCCGCCGATCAGCTCCAGGTAGACTTCGGCCAAGATCTCGGAATCGAGCAGCGCGCCGTGCTTTTCGCGGGCCGAGTTGTCGACACCGAAGCGCCGGCAAAGCGCATCCAGCGTGGCCGGCGAGCCGGGGAATTTCTGCCGCGCGATCGCCAGCGTGTCGAGCGCTTGTTCGTTGGGCAGCAGCGGCAACCCCATCCGCCCGAGTTCGGCATTGAGAAATTTCATGTCGAAGGCGGCGTTGTGGATCACCAGCCGTGCATCGCCCACGAAATCGAGAAACGCCTGGCCGACATGGGCGAAGACCGGCTTGTCACGCAGAAAATCGTCGCCCAGCCCGTGCACCTCGAACGCCGCCTGCGGCATGGCGCGCTCGGGGTTGATATATTCGTGAAAGGTCTTGCCGGTGGGCAGGTGGTTCCACAGCTCGACCGCGCCGATCTCGACAATGCGGTCACCTTCGCCCGGTTCGAACCCCGTCGTTTCGGTATCGAGGACAATCTCACGCATCTGCAACCCGCTGTTTTATTTCCGCCATCAAAGCCTGCACCTCGGCGCGTGTCTGTTCAAGGTTTCGTGTCTCGATGACGTAGTCGGCGCGCCTGCGCTTTTCCGTATCCGGGGTCTGTTTGGCCAGAATAGTCTCGAATTGTGCCTCGGTCATGCCGGGGCGGGCCAGTACCCTTTCGCGCTGTTGCGCGGGCGGGGCGGTGACCACGAGAACGGCGTCCAGGCCGCCCTCGGAGCCGGTTTCGAACAACAACGGGATGTCGAGCAGAAGGAGCGGCGCGTCGGCGTGGGCGGCGACGAAGGCCGCGCGGTCCCGCGCCACCAGCGGATGCACGGCGGCCTCGATCCTTGCCAGGGCCGTCCGGTCTTCGGCGATCCAGGCTTTCAGCGCGCCGCGGTCGACCTCGTCATCCTGCACGGCGTCGGGGCACAGCGCCGCGATCGCCGGCACCGCCGCGCCGCCCTTGGCGTAAAGCCGGCGCACCGCGGCATCGGCATCCCAGACCGGCACGCCGGCCTCGGCGAACATCCGGGCGGTGGTGGATTTGCCCATTCCGATAGAGCCGGTGAGCCCCAGAAGGAAAGGCCGCGCGCTCATCCCTCCAGGACCGCGGCGCGGGTGGCGGCATCGACCTCGGGGCGCTGGCCGAACCAGCGTTCGAAACCGGGCGCGGCCTGATGCAGCAACATGCCCAGCCCGTCGACCACGGTGCATCCGCGTTTTTCGGCCTCGGCCAGAAGGCCGGTTTTCAACGGGGCGTAGACGATATCGGTGACCACCATGTCGGGTGTCAGCCCGTCGAGGGGGATGCGCAACTCGGGCTTTCCGGTCATGCCCAGCGAGGTGGTGTTCACCACGGTGGCCGCGCCGTCGATCATGTTGCCCGCCTGCACCCAGTCATAGACCGCGATCTTGGGCCCGAATTCGGTCCGCAGGGCCTCGGCCCGGGCGCGGGTGCGGTTGGCCAGCCGGATCTCGCGCACGCCAACCTCTATCAGCGACGTGATGATCGCGCGGGCGGCCCCGCCGGCGCCGAACACCGCGGCCGGCCCGGCCTCGGGTCGCCAGCCGGGGACGCCCTGCCGCAGGTTGGCAATAAACCCGTAGCCGTCGGTGTTGTCCGCGTGCAGCTTGCCGTCGGAACGGAAGATCAGCGTATTCGCTGCTCCGATCAGCGCCGCGCGGTCGGTGACCAGGTCGGCCAGCCCCAGCACCTTTTCCTTGTGAGGGATCGTGACGTTGAGCCCGACGAAACCCAGCCGGGGCAGCAACTGCAACGCCTCTTTCAGATCCTCCTGGACCACGTCCATCGGGATGTAATGGCCCTTCAGCCCGTAGCTCTGTAGCCAATGGCCATGAAGTTTTGGCGATTTCGAATGGGCAACCGGAGAGCCGATGACGCCGGCCAAGGGGATACGATCTGTCATCGGGCCAGAACTCCGCGTGTGGTCAGGAAGGTGAGCAGGGGCAAGAGCGGCAGGCCAAGCACCGTAAAGAAATCCCCGTCGATCGCGTTGAACAGGCGCACGCCTTCTTCCTCCAGCTTGTAGCCTCCGACAGAGTCGCGCACGCTGTTCCAGTTCCGGTCCAGATACTCGTCGAGATAGGTGTCGGAAAAGGGGCGCATGGTCAATGTGGCCACGCCGACATGGCGCCAGAGCGGCGCACCCTCGTCGAAAACGGCAACGGCCGACAAGAGGCGGTGGGGCCGGCCCCGCAGACGCAGAAGCTGGGTGCGCGCCTCGTCCCTGGTTTCGGGTTTTGCCAGCACCCTATCGCCCAGGGCCAAGACCTGATCGGCCCCGATCACCAGGGCGTCGGGGCGGCTTTCGGCAACCCGGCGGGCCTTGAACTCGGCCAGAGCCTCAGCCACCTCGCGCGGGCCGGCGCCATCGTGGGTCATGCCGTCGCGAATGGCGGCTTCGTCAACGCGGGCTGGCTGAACGGTGAAAGCGACGCCGGCATTTCGCAGCAGCAGCGCGCGCGCAGCCGATCCAGAAGCGAGGATGATGTCTTGGGCCATGTGGGCGAGCCTGTGGATGAACGAAGGTAACAGCCGGGGACGAACGTGGGAGCGTTCGCCCCGCATCGCGGCTTGGCGAACAACCGCCCGGGTTGTCAAGCATTGCCCCGGTTTCGTCCCAAGGGGACCAAGTTGTCACGCGATTGTGGATTGCGGCGAAATGCGCGTCTTTGGCCGAAGTTCTCCACACGTTGGCTGAGGCGAATACAGACTTAATTCATTGTAATACATATAAAAATTCTTGGTATGAAATTATTCTGCAAGTTATCTTCAGAATTGTTAACATCGCGTCTGCTGTGCAAAACGGTCGGGAGGACAGGATAATCCCGGTTTTCCCCAGCCCCTACTGCATCCCCATCTTTTCTTTTCTTTCTTTTTTATTTTAGAAGGGGCCCGACGTTACCGGAGCATGGGGCACCCGATGGGCGATCTGCTGGCAAGCATCTATCCTTGGACCAAGTCGCTGCACATCGTTGCTGTGCTGACATGGATGGCGGGGCTGTTCTACCTGCCCCGGCTTTTCGTCTATCACACCGAGCGGGTGACGGTAGGCGAGCCCACGGACGAGCTGTTCCAGACCATGGAAATGAAGCTCTTCAAATACATCATGAACCCGTCGCTGATCGCCGTGTGGCTGTTCGGGCTGTTGCTGGTCTTTACGCCGGGGCTCGTCGACTGGTGGTCGATCTGGCCCTACACCAAGGGCGCGGCGATCATCGCGATGACCTGGTTCCATATGTGGCTGGGGATTCGCCGCAAGGAATTCGTTGCCGGAACCAACGCGCGCAGCGGCCGTGCGTTTCGCATGATGAACGAAGTGCCGACGATCCTGATGCTGGTGATCGTGTTTTCTGTCGTCTTCAAATTCTGAGATCGTTGACTCGGAGCGACGTGACGCCTAATGAAGGCGCCAATCGGCCGGTCCCGGCCGCCTGCTTCCCGTAATGCGAAAGACGATGTGCCCCGGTGCATCGCGATGGATTTCCGATGACCCAAGAGAGTCTCAACCTCGCCGAGCTCAAGGCGAAGAGCCCCAAAGACCTGCTGTCCATGGCCGAGGAACTCGAGATCGAGAATGCCTCGACCATGCGCAAGGGCGACATGATGTTCGCCATCCTCAAGGAGCGCGCCGAGGACGGCTGGGAAATCTCGGGCGATGGCGTGCTCGAGGTGTTGCAGGACGGGTTCGGGTTTCTTCGCTCGCCCGAGGCCAATTACCTGCCCGGCCCCGATGACATCTACGTCTCGCCTGACATGATCCGGCAACATTCGCTGCGCACCGGCGACACGGTGCAGGGCGTCATGCAGGCCCCGCGTGAGAACGAGCGGTACTTCGCGGTCACCAAGGTGACCAAGATCAACTTCCAGGATCCCGAACAGGCCCGGCACAAGATCAACTTCGACAACCTCACGCCGCTTTATCCCGACGAGCGGCTGAATATGGAAATCGAAGATCCGACGATCAAGGACCGTTCGGCCCGGATCATCGACCTGGTGGCACCGATCGGGAAGGGCCAGCGCGCGCTGATCGTTGCGCCGCCGCGGACCGGCAAGACCGTGCTTCTGCAAAACATCGCCCATTCGATCGAGACCAACCATCCCGAGACCTACCTGATCGTTCTGCTGATCGACGAACGCCCCGAAGAGGTCACCGACATGCAGCGGTCGGTGAAGGGCGAGGTGATTTCCTCGACCTTCGACGAACCTGCGACGCGGCACGTCGCCGTGGCCGAGATGGTGATCGAAAAGGCCAAGCGGCTGGTCGAGCATAAACGAGATGTTGTTATTCTTCTCGACTCGATCACAAGACTTGGGCGCGCCTACAACACGGTTGTGCCGTCGTCGGGCAAGGTTCTGACCGGCGGCGTCGATGCCAACGCGCTGCAGCGGCCGAAACGGTTTTTTGGCGCGGCGCGGAACATCGAAGAGGGCGGGTCGCTGACCATCATCGCCACCGCGCTGATCGACACGGGCAGCCGGATGGACGAGGTGATCTTCGAAGAGTTCAAGGGCACCGGCAACTCCGAGATCGTGCTCGACCGCAAGGTGGCCGACAAGCGCGTGTTCCCGGCGATGGACATCCTCAAATCCGGCACGCGGAAAGAGGATCTGCTGGTCGACAAGGGCGACCTGCAAAAGACCTTCGTTCTGCGCCGCATCCTGAACCCGATGGGCACGACCGATGCCATCGAGTTCCTGATTTCCAAGCTCAAGCAGACCAAGACCAACTCGGAGTTCTTCGATTCGATGAACACCTGAGCCAGGGCCGGGGCCTTTCATGGACACGATCTTCGCCCAGGCGACGGCGCGCGGCAAAGCGGGCGTCGCGGTCATTCGCATTTCCGGGCCTAGGGCCCGCGCGGCGGCGGCGCTGTTGGCCGGTCCCTTGCCAGAGCCGCGCCGGGCCGGGCTGCGCCGGTTGCGCGACGGTGACACCATGCTGGACGAGGCGCTGGTGATCTGGTTCGAGGTGGGGGCCAGCTTTACCGGCGAAGAGGTTGTCGAGTTGCAGTGCCATGGCAGCCCGGCCACGTCTCGGGCGATCCTGCGCGTGCTGTCACGGGTCGATGGGCTGCGCGGCGCCGAGCCGGGCGAATTCACCCGCCGGGCGCTGGAAAACGGCTGCCTCGACATGGCGCAGGTCGAAGGGCTGGCCGACCTCCTGGAGGCCGAGACCGAGGCGCAACGCCGGCAGGCGCTGCGCGTGCTGTCCGGCGCGTTGGGGGCCAAGGCCGAAGGGTGGCGCGCGGCGTTGATTCGCGCCGCCGCTCTGATGACCGTGACCATCGACTTTGCCGACGAAGAGGTGCCGGCGGATGTGTCGGACGAGGTCTCGACGCTTTTGTCAAATGTGGCCGCCGAGCTGGCGCGAGAGATCGACGGCGTCGGAATCGCCGAGCGTATCCGGGAGGGGTTCGAGGTGGCCATCGTCGGGCCCGTGAATGCCGGAAAATCCACCCTTCTCAACGCGTTGGCCGGGCGCGACGCGGCCATCACCTCCGAACATGCGGGCACGACCCGCGACGTGATCGAGGTGCGGATGGAGCTGAACGGGCTACCGGTGACAATGCTCGACACGGCCGGTCTGCGCGAGACAGACGACGCGGTCGAGGCGATCGGGGTCGCCCGTGCCCGGCAGCGCGCGCAGGGAGCCGACCTGCGGATCTTCCTGCTGGACGAAACCGGGTCCACCCTGGGGATCGAGCCGGGGCCCGAGGATATCGTGGTCTTGGGCAAGGCCGACCTGCACGCGGCAGGGCGGCTGGCCGTGTCGGGAAAGACGGGGGCCGGGCTGTCTGAGCTGATCGCGCGGGTGACAATGGTTCTGGAGGGCCGGGCGGAGGGTGCTGCAACTGCCACGCGGGAACGCCACAGGGCCGCGATGAAACGTGCGCTGGTGTCTATCGAATCTGCTGGCGAGCATATATCTATGGGCGAGGCTGCGGCGGAACTCGCGGCGGAAGATGTGCAGGCCGCGATCCGGGCGCTTGATTCGCTTGTGGGGCGCGTGGATGTCGAGGCCGTGCTCGACGAGATCTTCGCGAGTTTCTGCCTCGGAAAGTGAGGAGTGTTTCACGTGAAACATCGCGCATTCGATGTGGTGGTGATCGGCGGCGGTCATGCAGGGGCCGAGGCGGCCCATGCGGCCGCGCGGCTGGGCGTGCGTGCTGCACTGGTCACATTGCGCCGAACCGATCTTGGCGTGATGTCTTGCAACCCGGCCATTGGCGGCTTGGGCAAGGGCCACCTCGTCCGAGAGATCGACGCTCTGGACGGGCTGATGGGCCGGGCGGCCGACCGCGCCGGCATCCAGTTCCGCCTGTTGAACCGCCGCAAGGGTCCCGCAGTGCAGGGGCCGCGGGCGCAGGCCGACCGTCGGCTGTACCGTGCCGCGGTGCAGGATATGCTGGGGACATGCGAAAACCTGACGATCATCGAGGGCGAGGCCGTCGACCTGATCGAGCGGGCCGGCGGTGTTTGCGGCGTGGTGCTGGCCGATGGGACACGGCTGGAGGCTGCTGCCGTCGTGCTGACCACGGGCACGTTCCTGCGTGGCGTGATCCATATCGGCGAACGGCAGATCGCCGGGGGCCGCATGGGTGATTCGCCGGCAGTGCGCCTGGCCGAGCGGATCGACGGGTTCGGCCTGCCGCTGGGGCGGCTCAAGACGGGTACGCCGCCGCGGCTGGACGGGCGCACCATCGATTGGGCTGCGCTGGACAAGCAGCCCGGCGACGACTCCCCGGTGATGTTTTCCTTTTTGCACCGGGCGCCGTTCGTGCGGCAGGTGGCGTGCGGGATCACGCATACCAACGCGCGCACGCATCAGATTATCCGAGACAATCTCGGCCGCTCGGCCATGTATGGCGGGCGGATCGAGGGCGTCGGGCCGCGCTATTGCCCCTCGATTGAGGACAAGGTGCAGCGCTTCGCCGACAAGGACTCGCACCAGATTTTCCTCGAACCCGAGGGGCTGGACGATGTGACGGTCTATCCCAACGGGATCTCCACCTCTTTGCCCGAAGAGGTGCAGGACGCGTATGTGCACTCCATCGCCGGGCTGGAGGCCGCGCGCATTTTGCAGCCGGGCTATGCCATCGAATACGATTACGTCGATCCGCGCGCCTTGACGGCCGAGTTGCGGCTGCGTGATGTGGCGGGGCTGTACCTTGCCGGGCAGATCAACGGCACGACCGGCTATGAAGAGGCCGCCGCCCAAGGGCTGGTGGCGGGGCTGAACGCGGGGCTTGCGGCCTTGGGGCGCGACGCGACACGGTTTCAGCGGACCGACAGCTATATCGGCGTCATGATCGATGATCTTGTCACCCGCGGTGTGAGCGAGCCCTACCGGATGTTTACCTCGCGGGCCGAGTTCCGCCTGTCGCTGCGGGCCGACAACGCCGACCAGCGGCTAACGCCACTGGGCATGGACATCGGATGCGTCGGCGAGCCCCGACGGCAGGCCTTTCTGGCAAAGATGGATCGGATTGGCCAGGTGCGCGAGGTGTTGGACGGCATGTCCTTGACACCGAAGGAGGTCGCTGCCGCCGGGATCCGGGTGAATGCCGATGGCACCCGCCGGTCGGGCATGGACCTGCTGGCCTTTCCGGATGTGGGCTTTGACGACCTGCTGCCGCTGGATTCGCGGCTGGCCGCGGCGGACGCGGAAACGCGGGCCCAGGTGGCGCGCGATGCGCTTTACGCCAACTACATCCGCCGGCAGGCGCAGGATGTTGCGCAGATGAAGCGGGACGAGGCGGTGCGCTTGCCCGCCGACATGGATTTTGCGTCGATTGATGGCCTGTCGAGCGAGTTGCGGCAAAAACTGTCGTCGACGCGGCCCGAAACCCTCGCCCAGGCCGCGAGAATCGACGGGATGACGCCGGCGGCGCTGGCCCTGGTGCTGGCCAAGCTGCGGCAGGCGCAGCGGCGCAGCGCATGACCCCCAGCCAGGCCGAGCTGGGGCTTGATGTTTCACGTGAAACATTCGAGCGGCTCGAAATCTACGCGGCGCTGCTGCGCAAGTGGAACCGGGCGATCAACCTTGTTTCGCCCGCCTCGCTCGACGCGCTGTGGACGCGGCACATCGCCGATTCCGCCCAGGTGTTTTCGCTAGCGCCGGAAGGTGCCGAGACCTGGGCCGATCTGGGCAGCGGGGGCGGGTTTCCGGGGATGGTCATTGCCATTCTCGCGGCCGAACTGCGGCCGTCGCTGGCCGTGACCCTGGTCGAAAGCGACAAGCGCAAGGCGACTTTCCTGCAAGCCGTCGCGCGGGATACCGGGGTCGCGGCCGATATCCGACCCGCCCGAATCGAAGAGGTTTCGCCGCTGGGCGCAGAGGTGCTGAGCGCCCGCGCGCTGGCGCCTTTGATTGTGCTTTTGGGCTATGCAGAACGGCATCTGGCGGCAGGCGGAGTGGCCCTGTTCCCAAAAGGCGCACGCCATCGCGGCGAAGTCGCCGCGGCGCTTGCATCCTGGCAGTTCGACGTTCAAACAGTTGCCAGCCGGACCGAGGCAGACGGCGTTATCCTAAGAATCGGAGGCATTTCCCGTGTCTGATCCCACGCGCCCGTACGCGCCGAAAATCATCGCTGTGGCCAACCAGAAAGGCGGGGTCGGCAAGACGACCACCGCCATCAACCTGGGCGCGGCGCTGGTCGATGAGGGTATGACCGTCCTCATCGTCGACATCGACCCGCAGGGCAACGCCTCTACCGGGCTCGGGATCGAGGCCGAGCAGCGCACGCGGACAACCTACGACCTGTTGCTGGAGGATGCGCCCCTGTCCGAGGTGATTCGGGCCACCAATGTCGACGGCCTGCTGATCGCGCCGGCCACGACCGACCTCAGCTCGGCCGACATTGAAATGGTGGCGAATGAAAAGCGCAGCTATCTGCTGCATGACGCACTGCGCCAGCCCGCGATCGACAGCTATGGCATTGATTATATCCTGATCGACTGCCCGCCATCGCTCAGCCTGCTGACGGTGAACGCGATGGTCGCGGCGCATTCGGTGTTGGTGCCTCTGCAAAGCGAGTTCTTCGCGCTGGAGGGGCTATCGCAACTGATGCTGACGATCCGCGAATTGCGCCAGACTGCGAATCCGCGTTTGCGGATCGAGGGCGTGGTGCTGACCATGGCCGATTCGCGCAACAAGCTGTCTCAACAGGTGGAACATGATGCACGCGCCTACCTGGGCGAGCTGGTCTTCGACACGGTGATCCCGCGCAATGTCCGCGTCAGCGAGGCGCCGTCTTTTGCGGTGCCGGTGCTGGAATACGACCCGGCCTCGAAGGGTTCCGCAGCCTATCGGGCCTTGGCGCGCGAGATGTTGCGCGGCAAGCTGTCGGCAGCGGGATAAGCGGAGGCAGAGCATGAACACGAAAAAACCCGAACGCCGTGGCCTTGGGCGGGGGCTGTCGGCCCTGATGGCCGATGTGAACATCGAGCCCGAGGGCGACGCGCCTGCGCGCAAACCCGACCAGACCCTGCCGCTGGAGCTGCTGGAGCCGAACCCCGACCAGCCGCGGCGGCAGTTTTCCGACGAGGCACTGGGCGAGCTGGCCGATTCGATCCGCGAAAAGGGGATCATCCAGCCGCTGATCGTGCGGCCGAGCAAAAAGCGCGAGGGCGCGTTCGAAATCGTGGCGGGCGAGCGGCGCTGGCGCGCCGCGCAACGCGCGCAGTTGCACGATGTGCCGGTGATCATCCGCGAGCTTGACGACGTCGAAGTGCTGGAAATCGCAATCATCGAGAACATCCAGCGCGCCGACCTCAACGCGGTGGACGAAGCGACCGGCTATCGCCAGTTGATGGATCGATTCGGCCATACCCAGGAAAAGGTGGCCGAGGCGCTGGGCAAGAGCCGCAGCCATATCGCCAACTTGCTGCGGCTTCTGCAACTGCCGGACGAGGTTCAGACCCATCTGCGCGAGGGGCGGCTGTCGGCGGGCCATGCCCGCGCGCTGATCACCAGCGACGACCCGGTTGCACTGGCGCGGCGGGTGATCGAGGGCGGCCTGTCGGTGCGTGAAACCGAGGCGATGACCCGCAAGCCCACGGCCGAAGTGCCGCGCAAGCCCAAGGCCGTGGCCGAAAAGGACGCCGACACCCGCGCGCTGGAAGAAGACCTGTCGGCCAATCTCGGGATGACCGTCAGCATCGACCATCGGCCCGGCGGCGAATCGGGCGAGGTGGTGATCCGCTACCGGACGCTCGATCAGCTCGATACCTTGTGCGGCAAGCTGACGGCCAGTTCGGGCAACATCTTCGAGTAGCGGTCAGTCCGGCAATAGCGCGCGCAGAAGAGCGTTGAGCAGGCTGCGGCCGGTTGCGGTGGCGCGCAGGGTGCCGCCGGTGGTTTCGACCAGGCCAATTTCCGATAAATCCTTGATTTTATTATCATTAACGGTCTGGTCGGCGATCGCTTCGTAACGGTCCAGGGAAATGCCCTCGCGCAGCCGCAGCCCCATCATCAGGTATTCCGCCGCCTGATCGGCGGGCGACAGGGGCATGCGCGGCAGCTCTCCGTCGCCCCGCGTCTCGACCGCGTCCAGCCACGCTGCGGGCGCCAGCGGCGTCTCGGTGGCCCAGCGCGTGCCGCCCAGGGTCAGGCGGCCATGTGCGCCGGGGCCGATACCGGCATAATCGCCGGCGCGCCAGTAAATCAGGTTGTGGCGCGATTCCGCCCCGGGTCGCGCGTGGTTGGAAATCTCGTAGGCGGGCAGACCGGCGGTCTCGCAGATCTCTTGGGTGGCGGCATAAAGGTCGGCGGCGCGGTCGTCGTCGGGCAGGCCGCGCAGGCCGCCCCGCGCGTGGCGGTCCCCGAAGGCGGTGCCGGGTTCGATGGTCAACTGGTAGAGTGACAGGTGATCGGCGGCCATCCCCAGCGCCTCGGTCAGCTCCGTCTGCCAGTCTTCGAGGCGCTGATCCTGCCGCGCATAGATCAGGTCAAAGCTGACCCGGTCAAAGCTGTCGCGCGCCACGTCAAAGGCAGCGCGGGCCTCGGCCACGCTGTGCATCCGCCCAAGCCGCTTGAGGTCGGCGTCGTTCAGCGCCTGGATGCCCATCGAGACACGGGAAACGCCGGCGTCCCGATAGGCTCTGAAGCGGCCCGATTCCACCGATGTCGGGTTGGCCTCCAGCGTGACTTCGGGGTCGTTCGCGGCCGGCCAGGCGGCGCGCACCCGTTCCAGGATCGCGGCCACCAGGTCCGGCGCCATCAGGCTGGGCGTGCCGCCGCCGAAGAACACGCTGTTCAGTACCCGCGGCCCGGTTTCGGCTGCAACACGGTCGATTTCCGCGAGGTAGGCGCGCTGCCAGCGGGCCTGATCGATCTCGGCAGAGACGTGCGAGTTGAAATCGCAATACGGGCATTTCGCCAGGCAGAACGGCCAGTGCATATAGAGGCCGAACCCGCCCGCCTGCCAAATCTCAGCGGTCAAAGACCTTCACCAACTCTGCAAAGGCGCGGGCGCGGTGGCTGATCTTGTTCTTTTCCCAGCGGTCCATCTCGCCAAAGGTCATATCGTAGCCCTCGGGCTGAAAGATCGGGTCGTAGCCGTGGCCCTGATCGCCACGCATCGGCCAGACGATGCGCCCCGGCATCCGGCCGGCAAACACCTCGTCATGCCCGTCGGGCCAGGCCAGCACGAAGGTGCAGCAAAACGTGGCAAGCCTGGGTTCGGGCGCGGCCGCCTCTTCGAGCTTGCGCCAGACCTTTTCCATCGCCATGGGGAAGTCCCGGCCAGAGCCTGTTTCGGCCCAATCTGCGGTGTAGACGCCCGGCGCGCCGTCCAGCGCCGCGACCTCCAGCCCGCTATCGTCGGCCAGCGCGGGCAGGCCGGAGGCACGGGCGGCGCCGTGGGCCTTGATCCGGGCGTTGCCGACAAAGGAGGTTTCGGTTTCCTCGGGTTCGGGCAGTCCGTGATCGGCCGCCGAGGTCACGGAAATGCCGAACGGGTCGAGCAGATGCGCGATCTCTTCCAGCTTGCCGCGGTTGTGGGTCGCCACCAGGAGTGTCTTGTCGGTAAAGCGCCGCATCTCAGCGCCCCACGGCGGCCTTTTGCGCGGCGGCAAGCTGGGCGACGCCCGTCTCGGCCAGCTCCATCAACGTATCCATCTGCGCACGGCTGAAGGTGGCCCCCTCGGCCGACATCTGCACCTCGATCAGCCGGCCGTGGCCCGTCATCACGAAATTGCCATCGACCCCGGCCTCGCTGTCCTCGGGGTAGTCGAGATCCAGCACGGGCTGGCCGGCGTAGATCCCGCAGGACACCGCCGCGACGGGCTCGATCAGCGGGTCCGAGATGACCTCGCCGGTTTTCATCAGCTTGTCGACGGCCAGCCGCAGGGCGACCCAGCCGCCGGTGATCGACGCGCAGCGGGTGCCGCCATCGGCCTGGATGACGTCGCAATCCACGGTGATCTGACGTTCGCCCAGCGCCACCCGGTCGACGCCTGCACGCAGGCTGCGCCCGATCAGGCGTTGGATTTCGACGGTGCGTCCGCCCTGTTTTCCGGCCGTCGCCTCGCGGCGCATCCGGCTGCCCGTGGCGCGCGGCAGCATGCCGTATTCGGCGGTGACCCACCCAAGCCCGCTGTTTTTCAGAAACGGCGGCACGCGCTCCTCCAGCGAGGCGGTGCACAGCACATGCGTGTCGCCGACCTTGATCATGCAAGACCCTTCGGCATGTTTCGTGACGCCCGTCTCGATTGAAATCGGGCGCATTTCACTTATCTCTCGACCAGACGGGCGCATGGGTCGTCCTCATATGAATTCGGCGCTTTGCTCCCATGCCGCGCCGCGCGATGCAAGCCCGATTGACGCCACGCCAAGCTGCCCTTTAATGGCGGGGCTTCATGGAGATGAGACCGGTGAACGAGAGTGCCAACATTCTCGCGGAAATGAACGAACGCTCGCGCGAGGTGTTTCGGCGGGTGGTCGAAGGCTATCTGGACAGCGGCGACCCGGTGGGGTCGCGCACTCTGACCCGCAGCATGAGCCAAAAGGTCAGCGCGGCCACCATCCGCAACGTGATGCAGGATCTCGAATATCTCGGCCTTCTCGACAGCCCGCACGTGTCGGCGGGGCGGGTGCCCACGCAACTGGGGCTGAGGATGTTCGTCGACGGGCTGCTGGAGGTGAACAGCCTCGATGCCGCCGACCGCGAAAAGATCGACGCGACGATGGGCAGCAACGAGCGCGACGTGGCCACCATGCTCGACCGTGTGGGGTCGGCGCTGTCGGGCGTGACGCACGGGGCCAGCCTGGTGCTGGCGCCCAAGCACGAGGCGCCGATTCGGCATATCGAGTTCGTCAGCCTCGCGCCCGACAGGGCGCTCGCGGTGCTGGTCTTTGCCGACGGGCACGTGGAGAACCGCGTGTTCCGACCGGCGGCCGGGCACACCCCGTCGGCGATGCGGGAGGCCGCGAATTTCGTCAACGCGCTGGCCGAGGGCAAGACCCTGACCGACCTGCGCGAGGTGATGGAGGCCGAGATCGTCCGCCGCCGGAGAGAGCTCGACGGCCTCGCCCGCGACATGATCGAAAGCGGCATGGCCATCTGGGAGAACGAGGGCGAGCCTTATGAGCGCCTGATCGTGCGCGGGCGCGCCAACCTCCTGGGCGACGGGCCCGAGGTGGAGGATCTCGAACGCATCCGAAACCTGTTCGACGACCTCGAACGAAAGCGCGATATCGTCGAGTTTCTTGAACTTGCCGAAGACGGCGAAGGCGTGCGCATCTTCATCGGCTCTGAGAACAAGCTTTTTTCACTTTCGGGTTCCTCTTTGGTGGTCTCTCCATATATGAACGCGGATCGTAAGATTATCGGCGCCGTGGGCGTAATCGGGCCGACCCGGCTGAACTACGGGCGGATCGTTCCCATCGTCGATTACACGGCGCAACTGGTCGGGCGGCTGATCTCTGACCGGGGCAAGGGGTAAGACATGGCAGAAGCGAAAAAAGACGACAGCATCGACATCGACGAGCAGGCCGAGGCTGACGCGCCCGACCTGGCGGAAGCCGGGGCGCAGGAGGACGAGTACGAGACACTGCGCGCCGAGCGCGACGAGCTGCGCGACCGGTTCATGCGCGCGCTGGCCGATGCCGAAAACGCGCGCAAGCGCGGCGAGCGCGACCGGCGCGAGGCCGAGCAATACGGCGGCTCGAAACTGGCCCGCGATATGCTGCCCGTCTACGATCACCTCTCGCGCGCCCTCGACGTGGTGAGCGAGGAACAGCGCGAGGCCAACAAGGCGTTCCTGGAGGGCGTCGAGCTGACCCTGCGCGAGCTGCTGAACGTGTTCGCCAAACACGGGATCGAGCGGCTGGCGCCCCAAGAGGGCGACACGTTCGACCCGCAGCTTCACCAGGCGATGTTCGAGGCCCCGGTGCCCGGCACCAAGGCCGGTGAGATCATTCAGGTGATGACGGTGGGCTTCATGCTGCACGACAGGCTCTTGCGGCCGGCGCAGGTGGGCGTGTCGTCGACCCCGGCCGGTTAGTCTTCGCCGGAGAGCGATTTCAACTCGTAGATCAGATCCAGCGCCGCCTTCGGTGTCAGCTCGTCGGGATGCACCCCGGCGAGCTTTTCATTCAGCGGCGAGGGGCCCTGGGCTGCGGCGGCCGGCGGGGCCTGCGTGGCGGCCGAGAACAGCGGCAGATCGTCGATCAGCGTCTTTTGCGGGCGTCCGCCCTCGCGGTCGCCGCGCTCCAGCGCGTCCAGCACCACGCGGGCACGATCCACCACCGCGGCGGGCAACCCGGCCAGGCGCGCCACCTGCACCCCGTAGGACCGATCCGCCGCCCCCTTGCGCACCTCGTGCAGAAAGATCACCTCGCCTTGCCATTCCTTGACGGCGACGGTGGCGTTGTCGACGCCCGCCAGCTTGTGCGCCAGCCCCGTCAACTCGTGGTAATGCGTGGCGAACAAGGCCCGGCAGCGGTTGACATCGTGCAGGTGTTCCAGCGTCGCCCAGGCGATGGACAGCCCGTCATAGGTGGCCGTGCCGCGGCCGATCTCGTCGAGGATGACCAATGCGCGGTCGTCGGCCTGGTTCAGGATCGCGGCGGTTTCCACCATCTCGACCATGAAGGTCGACCGGCCGCGGGCCAGATCGTCGGCCGCGCCGACCCGGCTGAAGATCTGTGAAACAAGCCCGACCCGCGCGCGGCGGGCGGGCACGTAGCTGCCCGTCTGCGCCAGGAGCGCGATCAGCGCGTTCTGGCGCAGAAATGTGGATTTGCCGGCCATGTTGGGCCCGGTCAGCAGCCAGATATCGGTGCCTTGCCCCAGCGACACATCATTGGCCACGAACGGCCCGCCGCCGCCCGCGCGCAGGGCCTTTTCCACCACCGGATGCCGGCCGCCCTCGACCTCCAGCACGCGGCTGTCGTCGGTCTCGGGCGCGCACCAATCCTCGTCGCGGGCCAGATCGGCAAGGGCGGCGGCCAGGTCGATCTCGGCGAGGGCCGCCCCGGCGGCGGAAATGCGGGCAGCCTCGTCCAGGATCGCAGCTTTCAGGCTGTCATAGAGACGTTTTTCGATTTCCAGCGCCCGATTTCCGGCGTTCAGGATGCGGGTTTCCATCTCTGACAGCTCGACGGTGGTAAAGCGCACCGCGTTGGCCGTGGTCTGGCGATGGATAAAGGTCTCGGACAGCGGGGCCGAGAGCATCTTGTCGGAATGGGTGGCCGTGACTTCGATGAAATAGCCCAGCACGTTGTTATGCTTGATTTTCAAAGAGGCGACGCCGGTCTGCTGGCAGAAATGGGCCTGCATCCCTGCGATGACCGACCGCCCCTCGTCGCGCAGGCGTCGCGCCTCGTCCAGATCGGCATCGAAGCCATTGGCGATGAACCCGCCGTCACGGGCCATCAGCGGCGGGTCGGCCACCAGGGCGTCGCCCAGTCGGGTCAGCAGGGCATCGTGGCCGATCAGCGCATCCCGCGCCGCGGCCAGCGGGGCGGGCAGGTCGGCCTCGGGCAGGGAGAGAAGGATATCGACCCCCTGTTCCAGCCCGTTGCGGATCGCCGACAGGTCGCGCGGGCCGCCCCGGTCGAGCGACAGACGCGACAGCGCGCGGTCGATGTCGGGGCATTTCCTGAGCCCGGCCCGCAGCCGGCCGCCCAGATCGGACCGTTCCACGAGAAACGCCACCGCCGCCAGCCGGCCCCGGATGACCGGCAATTCGGTCGAGGGGCTGGAAAGCCGCCGCTCCAGCAGGCGGGCACCGGGGGCCGTCACCGTGCGGTCGATCGCGGCCAGCAGGCTGCCGTCGCGCCGGCCCGACAGGCTGTGCGTCAGTTCCAGGTTGCGCCGCGTGGCGGCGTCGATCTGCACCGCGCCCGAGGCCAGTTCGCGCACCGGCGGCAATAGCAGCGGCAGCCGCCCCTTCTGGGTCAGGTCCAGGTACTCGACGATGGCGCCCATCGCCGACAGTTCGGCCCGGCCGAAACGGCCGTAGGCGTCGAGCGTCCTGACCCCGAACAGGCCGGTCAGCCGCGCCTCGGCGCCGGTACTGTCAAAGCTCGACCGGGCGAGCGGGGTGAGTGCGGCGCCCGATTCAGTGACGAGTCCGGCCCAATCGTCGTGGCAGGCTTCGGAAATGACGACCTCGCGCGGGGCCAGCCGTGCCAGTTCGGGCCCCAGCCGCACGGGCGGGCAGGGGATCACGCGGAACGCCCCTGTCGAGATATCGACCCAGGCCAGCGCCCCCTCGCCGCGCACCTCGGCGAAGGCCGCAAGATAGTTGTGCCGACGCGCCTCGAGCAGCGAATCCTCGGTCAGCGTGCCGGGGGTGACGAGGCGCACCACCTCGCGCCGCACCACCGATTTCGCGCCGCGCTTCCTGGCCTCGGCGGGGTCTTCCATCTGCTCGCAGACCGCGACACGAAAGCCTTTGCGGATCAGCGTCAAAAGGTAGCTCTCCGCCGCGTGCACCGGTACGCCGCACATCGGGATATCGGCGCCCTTATGCTTGCCGCGCTTGGTCAGCGCGATGTCCAGCGCGGCGGCCGCGGCCACCGCGTCATCGAAGAACATCTCGTAGAAATCGCCCATCCGGTAGAACAGAAGCGCGCCTGGATGGCCCTCCTTGATCTCCAGATATTGCGCCATCATCGGCGTGACGGTTGCGCTATCCCCGCTCACTCTGCCCCCCGGTTCGCTGGTCAGCGGACCTTACAAACCGCATCTTGGCGGGAAAAGCGGCAATTCCGATTCTATTGAGGCCGGCGTCCCGGCCCGCTATGACCGGCAGATCAGGAGGAGACGCCCGGAATGGCCGACAAATCGAAAATCACGCCCGAAGAGGCACTGAGCTATCACATCGACCCCGTGCCGGGGAAATACGAGATCGTCGCGACCAAGCCGATGACGACTCAGCGCGACCTAAGCCTGGCCTATTCGCCCGGCGTCGCGGTGCCGGTGCAGGCCATCGCCGACGCGCCCGAGACGGCATATGACTACACGACCAAGGGCAACATGGTCGCCGTGATCTCGAACGGGTCGGCCATCCTGGGGATGGGCAACCTGGGCGCGCTGGCCTCCAAGCCGGTGATGGAAGGCAAGTCGGTGCTGTTCAAGCGCTTTGCCGACGTCAACGCCATCGACATCGAACTGGATACCGAGGACCCCGACGAGATCATCAAGGCGGTCAAGCTGATGGGGCCCACCTTCGGCGGCATCAACCTCGAGGATATCAAGGCGCCGGAATGCTTCATCATCGAGCAGCGCCTCAAGGAAGAGATGGACATCCCCGTCTTCCACGACGACCAGCACGGCACCGCCGTGATCTGCGCCGCGGGGCTGATCAACGCGCTGCACATCTCGGGCAAGAAGATCGAGGATTGCAAGATCGTGCTGAACGGCGCGGGCGCGGCCGGCATCGCCTGTCTTGAGCTGATCAAGGCGATGGGGGCAAAGCACGACAACTGCATCGCCTGCGACACCAAGGGCGTGATCTACCAGGGCCGCACCGAGGGCATGAACCAGTGGAAATCGGCCCATGCAGCCCAGACCGACACCCGCACGCTGGAAGACGCGATGAAGGGCGCCGACGTGTTCCTCGGCGTCAGCGTCAAGGGCGCGGTGACGCCCGAGATGATCGCCAGCATGGCCGACAACCCGGTGATCTTCGCCATGGCCAACCCCGACCCCGAGATCACGCCGGAAGAGGCCCACGCGGTGCGCGCCGACGCGATCGTCGCAACAGGGCGCAGCGACTATCCCAACCAGGTGAACAACGTTCTGGGCTTTCCCTATCTCTTCCGCGGGGCGCTGGACATCCACGCCCGCGCGATCAACGACCAGATGAAGATCGCCTGCGCCGAGGCGCTGGCCGAGCTGGCCCGCGAGGACGTGCCCGACGAGGTGGCGATGGCCTATGGCCAAAAGCTGTCCTTCGGGCGCGATTACATCATTCCCACGCCCTTCGACCCGCGGCTGATCTACACGATCCCGCCCGCGGTGGCCCGTGCGGGCATGGACACCGGGGCGGCGCGCCGGCCCATCGTCGACATGGACAACTACCGCCACACGCTCAAGGCGCGGATGGATCCGACGGCCTCGGTGCTGTCGGGAATCGCGGCGCGGGCCAAGGCGGCACAGGCCCGCATGATCTTTGCCGAGGGCGACGACGAGCGGGTGCTGCGTGCCGCCGTCAGCTATCAGCGCTCGGGCTACGGCAAGGCACTGGTGGTAGGCCGCGAGTCCGATGTGAAGGACAAGCTGGAACAGGCGGGCCTCGGCGATGCCTACCGCGAACTCGAAGTGGTCAACGCGGCCAACACCCGGCATCTCGAGGCGTACCGCTCGTTCCTTTACCAGCGGCTGCAGCGCCAGGGCTACGACGCCCACGACATCAACCGCCTGGCCCAGCGCGACCGGCACGTCTTTTCGGCGTTGATGCTGGCGCACGGGCATGGCGATGCGCTGGTCACCGGGGCGACGCGAAAATCGGCCCATGTGCTGGAGCTGATCAACCACGTCTTCGACGCGCGCGCCGAAGACGGGGCGGTGGGCGTCACCGCGCTACTGCACAAGGGCAAGATCGTCTTCATCGCCGACACGCTGGTCCATGAATGGCCCGAGGAAGAGGACCTGGCCAATATCGCCCAGCGCGGCGCCGAGGTCGCGCGCAGCCTGGGGCTGGAGCCGCGGGTCGCCTTTCTCAGCTTTTCCACCTTTGGCCACCCGGTCAGTGAACGCGCCACCAAGATGCATCTCGCGCCCAAGGTGCTGGATGCCCGCGGGGTCGATTTCGAGTACGATGGCGAGATGACCGTCGACGTGGCGCTGAACCCGGCGGCGATGTCGAAATACCCGTTCTGCCGGCTTTCGGGCCCGGCCAACGTGCTGGTCGTGCCGGCGCGGCACTCGGCCTCGATCTCGGTCAAGCTGATACAGGAGATGGCCGGCGCCACCGTGATCGGCCCTATTCTTTCGGGCGTCGACAAGCCGATCCAGATCTGCTCGACCGGGGCGACGGTGAACGACATCACCAACATGGCGCTGCTTGCCGCCTGCGAGGTCTGAACTTGACGATCTACTGCCTCGGTTCGATCAACGCCGATCACAGCTACAAGGTGGCCCGTCTACCGTCGGCGGGCGAAACCCTTGCGGCGGAGGAGTTGATTACCGGGCTGGGCGGCAAGGGGGCCAACCAGTCGGTCGCGGCGGCCCGCGCCGGCGCGCAGGTCGTGCATCTTGGTGCGGTGGGTGCCGATGGCGGCTGGGCGGTGGCGCGCCTGGCGCAGTTCGGCGTCCATGTCTCGGGCGTGGCCGAGGTCGACACGCCCACGGGCCACGCTGTCATCACCGTGGCGCCCGATGGCGAGAACGCGATCGTGATCTTTCCCGGCGCGAACCGGCGGCAGGATCCGGCGCGAATCGCCGCGGTTCTGGGCGACGCGGGGCCGGGCGACACGCTGCTCATTCAGAACGAGACCTCGCATCAGGAAGAGGCGGCGCGTCTGGGTGCCGCCCGCGGCCTGAGGGTGGTCTATTCCGCCGCGCCGTTCGATGTGGCGGCGGTGCGCGCGGTGCTGCCCCATGTTTCTCTGCTGGTGCTCAACGCTGTGGAGGCGGCGCAGCTTGGGGCCGCGCTGGGCGATGTGGCCGTGCCGGAAACGGTGGTGACCGAGGGTAAAGGCGGTGCGCGCTGGCGGACGGGGGACGACGAGCTTTACCAGCCCGCCTTCCCCGTCCGGGCCGTGGATACCACCGGGGCCGGCGACTGCTTCATCGGCTCGCTCGCCGCCGCGCTCGATGCCGGCGCCGGCCGGGCCGATGCGCTGCGCTTTGCCGCCGCTGCCGCCGCGTTGCAGGTCACACGGCCAGGGACTGCAGACGCGATGCCAGGCCGGGCCGAGATCGACGCGTTCCTCGCCGACGATCAGGACCCGGCGAAAGGGGCGGCGTCGCCCCAAAGCTGACGCACCCGCCGGTCGCGCCCGCAGCCGTCGCGGTAGCGCTTGTACGCCTCCGCCTTGGACTTGGGTCCGAAGCGGGTAAGGATCAGGTCGGACTTCCTGTAATAATCCTGGTGATATTCCTCGGCCGGGTAAAACGGCGCCGCCGCCAGGATGGGCGTGACAACGGTCTGCCCCAGGGCCTTTTGCGCCTTGGCCTTGGCCTGTTCTGCCGCGGCCTTTTCGGCCGGGTCAGAGACGAAAATCGCGGTGCGATAGCTGTCGCCCCGGTCGCAGAACTGGCCGCCCGCATCGGTCGGATCGACCGAACGGAAGAACAGGTGCAAAAGCTGGGCATAGCTCACCTGGTCGGGGTCGTAGGTGATCTCGACCGCCTCGTAATGACCGGTGCCGCCGCGCACGACCTGCTTGTAGCTCGGGTTCTTGACGGTGCCGCCGGCAAAGCCCGACACCGCCTCGACAACGCCTTTGACCTTTTCGAAATCCGCCTCGACGCACCAGAAACATCCGCCCGCGAATACGGCGGTTTCGGGCGATGCGGCGCTCGCCTCGCGGCATTCGGCGGCCACGCCCAGGGCGATGGCCAGCACCAAGAGCATCGGTTTGACGTTTCTAATAGACGCGAACATGACGGCCTCCTCTGATTGTTGGCCGAGAATAGGCCGCGCCGCGCCGGCCGCGTTAACCACAAGCCCGTGACCTCACGCAAGCGGGACCGCTTGTAACATGTGCCCGTCCCGCTACGCTGGCCGGAAAAGGAGCCCCGACTTGCCCGAAAGCCTCACCACCCACAGCGCCGCCGACGACCCGCGCAACGCCGATATCGTGATCCACGTCAACGGCCGGCTGGTGCCGCGGGCCGAGGCCGTGGTCAGCGTCTATGACAGCGGCTTCCTGCTGGGCGACGGTGTGTGGGAGGGGCTGAGGCTCTTCAACGGCCGCTGGGCGTTCCTCGACGACCATCTCGACCGGCTGTTCGAGGCCGCCCGCGCCATCGACCTAGAGATCGGGCTGGACCGGGCCGGCGTGATCGCCGCGCTGGAAGAACTGCGCGCCGCCAACGGGATGGAAACCGACGCCCATGCCCGCCTGATGGTCACCCGCGGGGTGAAATCGCGCCCGTTCCAGCACCCTGCATTGTCGCGCGCGGGCCCCACCATCGTCATCATCGCCGAACATTCCCGGCCCGCCATCCCGCGGCCGATCCGGCTGGCCACCGTGCCCCATATCCGCGGCCTGCCGATGAGCCAGGACCCCAAGCTGAATTCCCATTCCAAGCTCAACTGCATCCTCGCCGGGATCGCGGCGGAAAAGGCCGGTGCCGACGAGGCGCTGATGCTCGACCTGCATGGCTTCGTGAACACCACCAACGCCTGCAACTTCTTCATCGTGCGCAAGGGCGCGGTCTGGACCTCGACGGGCGACTACTGCATGAACGGGATCACGCGCGCCAAAGTGATCGAGCTTTGCCGCGCCAACGGCATCCCGGTCTATGAAAAGAACTTCTCGCTGGTTGAAACCTACGGCGCCGACGAGGCCTTCCTGACAGGCTCGTTCGGCGGGCAAACCCCGGTGGGTGAAATCGACGGGCGGGTGATCGGCGGCGGGCGCATGGGCCCGGTGACGGAACGGTTGCGCGCGCTCTATGCGGCTCTGATCCAGCAGGAAACCGCCTGATGCGCATCGCCATGTGGTCCGGCCCGCGCAACCTGTCGACCGCAATGATGTACGCCTTTGCCGCCCGCGGCGATTGCGCGGTGTGGGACGAACCGTTTTACGCCGCCTACCTGGCAAAGACCGGCCTTGCCCACCCGATGCGGGACGAAATCATCGCCGCTGGCGAGGCCGACCCGGTGCGGGTCGCAGCGCGGCTGGCCGGGGCGGTGCCTGGGGGCACGCCGTATTTCTACCAGAAACACATGTGCCAGCACATGATCGCCGAGATCCCGCGCGACTGGATGGGCGAGGTCACCAACGTCTTCCTCATCCGCCACCCCGCCCGGGTGCTGGCCAGTTTCGCCGCGAAATACGAAAACCCGACGCTCGCCGATATCGGCTTTGTTCAACAGGCCGAGCTTTTCGACGAGGTGGCCCAGGCCACCGGCGCGGCGCCTATCGTCATCGACAGCGCCGATATCAGGAACGAGCCCGAGGGCATGCTTCGCAAGCTTTGCGCCGCGCTGGGCCTCGATTTCACGCCCGCGATGCTGAACTGGCCCGCGGGCGGCCACCCAGACGACGGTGTCTGGGCGCCCGTCTGGTACGGCGCGGTGCATCGCAGCACGGGGTTCGCGGGCCCAGAGGGCGCGCTGCCCGACCTGAGCCCGCACTACGCGCGTCTTGCCGATGCCGCTTGGCCGTCTTACCGGCACCTCGCCCGCCACAAGCTTCCGCCCGTGGCTTCTTCTGGCTGAAAATATCCCCGCCGGAGGCAAAAAAGTCTCTGTTTATGCGGAATACGCCCGCGCAGGCGCCGGGGTTTAATCCCCCAGCCGCCGGTTGCGCATCGCGATCAGGCGCAGGCGCAGGGCGTTGAGCTTGATGAAGCCCTGGGCGTCCTTCTGGTCGTAGGCGCCCGCGTCGTCCTCGAAGGTGACGTGCTCCTCGGAATAAAGCGAATGGTCCGACCAGCGGCCGACGGTGCGGACCGAGCCCTTGTAAAGCTTCAGCCGGACGGTGCCGGTGACGTGTTGCTGGCTCTTGTCGATCAGCGCCTGCAGCATCTCGCGCTCGGGGCTGAACCAGAAGCCGTTGTAGATCAGCTCGGCATAGCGCGGCATGATCTCGTCCTTCAGATGCGCCGCGCCGCGGTCGAGCGTGATCTGCTCGATCCCCCGGTGCGCCTCCAGCAGGATCGTCCCGCCGGGCGTTTCGTAGATGCCGCGCGATTTCATGCCCACGAAACGGCCCTCGACCAGATCGAGCCGCCCGATGCCGTGCTTGCCCCCCAGCTCGTTCAGACGCGTCAGGATCGTGGCCGGCGACATCGCCTCGCCACCGATCGCCACCGCGTCGCCCTTTTCAAAGCCTATCTCGATGAACTCCGGCTCGTTCGGCGCATCTTCGGGGTGCACGGTACGCTGATAGACGTAGTCGGGCGCCTCGACGGCGGGGTCTTCCAGCACCTTGCCCTCGGACGAGGTGTGCAAGAGGTTCGCATCGACCGAAAACGGCGCCTCGCCGCGCTTGTCCTTGGCGATGGGGATCTGGTTCTTTTCGGCGAAGTCGATCAGCTTGGTCCGGCTCGTCAGGTCCCATTCGCGCCAGGGCGCGATGACCTTGATATCGGGGTTCAGCGCGTAGGCGGCCAGTTCGAACCGCACCTGGTCGTTGCCCTTGCCGGTGGCGCCGTGGGCGACGGCATCGGCGCCGGTTTCGGCGGCGATCTCGATCAGGCGTTTCGAGATCAGCGGCCGCGCGATCGAGGTGCCCAGCAGGTAGAGCCCTTCATAAAGCGCATTTGCCCGGAACATCGGGAAGACGAAGTCGCGCACGAATTCCTCGCGCAGATCCTCGACGTAGATTTCCTTGACGCCCATCAGCTCGGCCTTGGCGCGCGCCGGTTCCAGCTCTTCTCCCTGGCCGAGATCGGCGGTAAAGCTCACCACCTCGCAGCCATATTCCGTCTGCAGCCACTTCAGGATGATCGAGGTGTCGAGGCCGCCGGAATAGGCGAGGACGACTTTCTTGGGCGCGGACATGGCGAACTCCATCAGGGGCGGATGACGGGCGGCGGATAGCGGGTTTTACCGGCAAGGGCAAGCAGCGCCCCGCTTGCGCCCCGGCGCGGTTCAGGCCATTGCTGCACGCATGAGCGCCTTTTCCGACAAAGCCCGCGCCGCCGAACTGGCGATGCGCAGCGTTTTCCCGCCGACGCCCCTGCAACGCAACGAGCATCTCTCGGCGCGCTACGGCGCCGATATCCGGCTCAAGCGCGAGGATCTCAGCCCCGTGCGATCCTACAAGATCCGCGGCGCGTTCAACGCGATGCGAAAGCTTTTGGCGGAAAAACCGGGCCAAGAGGTCTTCGTCGCGGCGAGCGCGGGCAACCACGCCCAGGGGGTGGCCTATGTCTGCCGGCATTTCGACGTGCAGGGGGTGATCTTCATGCCCGTCACGACGCCGCAGCAGAAAATCGACAAGACACGCATATTCGGCGCCGAGAATGTCGAGATCCGCCTGACAGGCGACTATTTCGACGACACGCTGGCCTCGGCACAGGCCTATTGCGCCGAGGTCGGCGCGCATTTCCTGGCCCCCTTCGACGACGAGGACGTGATCGAGGGGCAGGCCTCGGTCGCGGTCGAGTTGCTGGATGCGCTGGACGAGGCGCCCGATCTGGTGATCCTGCCGGTGGGCGGCGGCGGGCTGGCGGCGGGCGTTGTCTCTTACATGCGCGAGGCCGCGCCGCAGACCCGGTTCCGTTTCGTCGAGCCGGCGGGCGGCGCGTCGCTGACCGCGGCCGTCGCCGCGGGCGCGCCGGCGGTACTGAAAAAGGTCGATACCTTCGTCGATGGCGCCGCGGTGGCGCGGATCGGCGCGCGGACCTTCGCCCGTCTGGCGGGCATCGCACCCGAACACGTTCTGGCCGCCCCGGAGGATCGCATCTGCACGACGATCCTCGAAATGCTCAATGTCGAGGGCATCGTGCTGGAGCCCGCGGGCGCGCTGGCCGTCGACGTTCTGCCCGAACTCGCCGACGAGATCGCCGGCAAATCGGTGGTCTGCATCACCTCGGGCGGCAATTTCGATTTCGAGCGGCTGCCGGAAGTCAAGGAACGCGCCCAGCGTTATTCCGGGGTGAAGAAGTATTTCATCCTGCGCCTGCCCCAAAGGCCCGGCGCCCTGCGCGATTTCCTCGACCTGCTGGGGCCCGACGACGATATCGCCCGGTTCGAGTATCTCAAGAAATCGGCGCGAAATTTCGGATCGGTCCTGATCGGGATCGAGACTAGGGACGCCGCCAATTTCGCCGCACTCTTCGCCCGGCTCGACAAGGCCGGCATGGTCTACCAGGACATCACCAACGACCGGCTGTTCGGCGAGTTCGTGATCTAGGCGGCGTGGCGGCTGTCGGCGAGTCCGTCGAGAAATGACTGTTTCGAGTTGCGGTAGGCGTCGATCAGGGGCGCCAGGGCCACGCTGTCGGCGCCTGTCCGGCGCAATTGCCGCTCGGCTGCGCGGCAGACGTCGCAGAACGCCTCGAACCCCAGGTTGACCGCCGAGCCGCGGATGAAATGCAGATCGTCAGCCAGCGTGGCGGCAGCCGGGGCGATGACCAGCCGGGCGATCACCCCGTCGACCTCTTCGAGGAAGAGGCTCACCACCTCTTCGAACGCGTCTTCACCGACCTCGTCGCGCAGGTCCGCCACCTGTTTCCAGTCGATCATCCAAGCCTCCTGTCGATCGCCCCCCAGCGCCCGGTCAGGATAGAGCTGCGGGCTTAACGCCCGGTGTGCGGCAACGGGTTCACCGCGCGTTAAGCGGCCCGGCCTATTGCGGACCCACAGAACAGCCGGACCTCCCGTGAGCCCAGACCAGCGCCCTGCCATGCCCCTGCCAGACCCGGCCCCGCCCGGGCGCGACGTGCTGCTCGTCGATGACAGCCGGATGCAGCGTCGGATCTTGCGCGCGTCGCTGGAACGTTGGGGGTTTCGCGTGGCCGAGGCCGGCGAAGGCGAAGAGGCGCTGGAGATCTGCCGCAGCCGAAGCATCGACATCGTGATCAGCGACTGGATGATGCCCGGCATGTCGGGGCTTGAGTTCTGCCAGGCGTTCCGGCGGCTTCCGCGGGCGGGATACGGCTATTTCATCCTGCTGACCTCGAAATCGGAGACCGGCGAGGTGGTGCACGGCCTGGAGGGCGGCGCTGACGACTTCCTGACCAAGCCGGTCAATGCCAGCGAGTTGCGCGCGCGGCTGAGCGCGGGTGAGCGGATCCTCGGGATGGAGCGCGAGCTGACCGAGAAGAACCGCCTGCTCGGCGCTGCGTTTTCCGAGATCAGCACGCTTTACGACGCGCTCAACCGCGATCTTCAGCAGGCCCGCAAGCTGCAGCAATCGCTGGTGCCGGCGCCGGTGCAGCGGATCGCGGGCTCGCAGGTGTCGCTGATGCTGCGGCCCAGCGGGCATGTCGGCGGCGACCTTGTCGGGGCCTTTGCGGCCGGCGCGGGGCATCTTTGCCTGTTCTGCATCGACGTGTCGGGCCACGGTGTCACCTCGGCGCTGATGACCGCGCGGCTGGCCGGGCTGTTGTCGGAGGGGGCGCCGGAGCGCAACATCGCGCTTGTGCCCGACGGTCGCGGCGGCCACGGCCCCCGTCCGCCCGCCGCGGTGGCCGCGGCGCTGAACCAGCTCTTGCTGCAAGAGATCGAGAGCGACACTTACCTCACGCTTCTGCTGGCGGTGGTCGACCTGGGAAGCGGGGCGGTCGCCTTCGTGCAGGCCGGGCATCCGCACCCGGCCATCCACCGCGCCGATGGCCGGGTCGAGATGATCGGGGCGGGCGGCCTGCCGGTCGGCCTGATCGAGGGCGCGTCCTTCGAGGACGCGCAGGCGCAGCTTGCCCCGGGCGACCGGTTGCTGATCGTGTCGGACGGGGTGACCGAATGCGCCGATGCCAGCGGCCGGCAGCTTTCGGAGGACGGGCTGGCGCGGCTGATGGACCAGGCGGGCCGGTCTGGCGGGCCGGCCTATCTCGACACGATGCTGGAGGGGTTGCGCGACCACGCGGAGGGGGCAGACCTGTCCGATGACGTCTCGGCGGTGCTGTTCGAATATCGCGCTCGCGGTGACGGGGTCAATTGACCGGCTATGCGGGGTGCCGGCAGGGCGCGCGGGCCCCGAGCGGCCGGGGGCGCCGCCCCCGGACCCCCGGGATATTTCCGGCCAGAAGAAGCAAGAGCGGCGCGCGTGCCGGGATGCGGGGGCGGCGCGCCGACGACCGGAAAACCGACCCTAGCCGCGCAGCAGGCGCGAGACGAAATGCCGGTCGCCCGCGTTGCCCAGCCGCGCCGCGGCCTCGTCCGCGGGCATCCACAGCGCGGTATGGCCCGGCTCGCTGGGCGGGCCGTAGCGGCGAACGGGCTGGCCCAGGTAGATATGACAGAGCTTTTCGGCCCAAAGGTCGTATTCGGGCATGTAGGTGAAGCGGCGAAACGCGCCGAGGCGGCGCGCAACGCGGATGCGCCAGCCGGTTTCCTCGAACACCTCGCGGTGCAGCGCGGTGAGCGGCGATTCGCCCGGGTCGATCCCGCCGCCGGGCAACTGGTACTCGGGCACCGGCCGGGCCTGGTGGGTCAGCAGCAGCGACGCCCCCCGCGCCAGTACCGCGTAAGCCCCGGGGCGCAGGCGGTAGCGCACGCCCGGCTTTACCGGCTCGCCGAATCTGCGGATCATCGGTTGCCTCTTTGTGCTCTGGTTGCCGGCTCTATATAAGCCGGGTATGCCAAGCGCTACGGCACAAGGAAACCCCATGTCACTCGGATCGCAGATCGCTTGGGACGATACCGTCCTGCCCTTCCAGCTTGACCGCAGCGATATTCGCGGCCGTGTCGCGCGGCTGGACGGGGTCCTCGACACCGTGCTGGCGCAGCACGCCTACCCGCGCGAGATCGAGGCGCTGGTGGCCGAGGCCGCGCTCTTGACCGCGCTGATCGGCCAGGCCATCAAGCTGCGCTGGAAGCTGAGCCTCCAGGTGCGCGGCGACGGGCCCGCGCGGCTGATCGCCACC
Source organism: Rhodovulum iodosum (assembly GCF_041020385.1). Taxonomy (NCBI): domain Bacteria; kingdom Pseudomonadati; phylum Pseudomonadota; class Alphaproteobacteria; order Rhodobacterales; family Paracoccaceae; genus Rhodovulum; species Rhodovulum iodosum. The sequence goes on from NZ_JBEHHI010000001.1 coordinate 1,382,800, forward strand.
GATTACTACGCGCCGACCGAAGACGGCGCGCCGGCCTGGATCCGCGCCTATGCGAGTTTCGACAAGGACCGGCTGGAGCCGGGCGCCGATCCGTTTTCGCAGATCGGCAAGGGCTATTTCGCGGTGCTGATCGACCAGGGCAGGGACATGCAGCCCTACAAGGGGATCACGCCGCTGGCCGGCGGGTCGCTTTCGGCCTGCGCCGAGACCTATTTCGCACAGTCCGAACAATTGCCCACGCGCTTTGCGCTGAGTTTCGGCAGGGCGATCCTGCCGGGCCAGGGCGAGCGCTGGCGGGCCGGGGGCGTGATGCTGCAACTCATGCCCGAGGCCTCGCCCGCCGGCGCGAGCGATGGCGGGTCGGGCGAAGAGGGTCTGCTGGCGGCCTCAGACATTCTGGACGGCGACGAGGAAGAGAACTGGAGCCGGGCCAACCTGCTGCTCGACACGGTCGAGGACATGGAGCTGGTGGGCCCGCGGGTTCAGCCGACAGACCTGTTGGTGCGGCTGTTCCACGAAGAGCGGCCGCGGGTATTCGACCCGCAGCCGGTGACCTTCGGCTGTACCTGTTCCGAGGCGCGGGTGCGCCAGAGTCTGTCGATCTACTCGGCCAAGGACATCGCCTACATGACCACGGACGAGGGGATCGTCACCGCGGACTGCCAGTTTTGCGGCGCGCATTACGAGCTCGACCCGGCGACGCTGGGCTTCGAGGCCGGGAAAGACCCCGATGACGATGGGGCATGACCCGGCGGTCGCCGCATTGCGCGCGGCGCTGGCCCGGTCGGGCGGCGCCACCTCGGACCATGACCTGAACCCCGATTTCACGCCACCCGCCGGCCGGGTGCTGCGCCCCGCGGCGGTGCTGGTGGCGGTGCGGCCGGGGCCGGACGGGGCGCGGGTTATCCTGACCAAGCGATCCTCGCGGCTCAAGCACCACCCGGGCCAGATCGCCTTTCCCGGCGGCAAGCAGGACGAGGGCGACGCCGGCGCGGTCGATGCCGCGCTGCGCGAGGCGGAGGAAGAGATCGGCCTGCCCCGCGCGGCGGTCGAGGTGCTGGGCACGCTGCCCGCGCATGAAACGGTGACCGGGTTCACCGTGACACCCGTCCTGGGCTATGTCAGAGCCGATTTCCGGTCGGTGCCGGAGCCCGGCGAGGTGGAGGAGGTGTTCGAGGTGCCCTTGGAGCACGTGACCGATCCGGCCTGTTTCACGGTCGAGCGGCGGCGCTGGCGCGGCAGCTGGCGGCGATACTACACAGTGCCGTATGGGCCCTATTACATCTGGGGGGCGACGGCGCGCATCCTGCGTGCGCTGGCCGACCGGGTGGCGCCGTGAGCCGGATATCGGGCGACTGGATTGCGGCGGGCCATACCCAGGCCGTGTGCGCGATGCTGACCGGGGCGGGTCACCAGGCGCTGTTCGTGGGCGGCTGCGTGCGCAACGCGCTGTTGGGCGTGCCGGTGACGGATATCGACATCGCCACCGATGCGCGGCCCGAACGGGTGATGGAACTGGCCGGGGCGGCGGGGCTGAAGTCGGTGCCCACCGGCATCGACCATGGCACCGTGACCGTGGTGGCCGAGCACCTGCCCCACGAGGTCACGACGTTTCGCCGCGATGTAGAGACATTTGGCCGGCACGCGGTGGTGGCCTATGCGGACACGGCCGAGGAAGACGCGCACAGGCGCGATTTCACGATGAACGCGCTTTACGCGACGCCCGAGGGCGTGCTGGTCGATCCGCTGGGCGGCCTGCCCGACCTGCACGCGCGGCGGGTGCGGTTCATCGACGATGCCGAGGCGCGCATCCGCGAGGATTACTTGCGCATCCTGCGGTTTTTCCGGTTCCACGCCTGGTACGGCGATGCCGAGGCCGGGCTCGACGCAGACGGGCTGGCCGCCTGCGCCGCGCATTCGGCCGGGCTAGAGACGCTTTCGCGCGAACGGGTCGGCGCCGAGCTGAAGAAGCTGCTTGGCGCGCCCGACCCGTCGCAAAGCGTGGCCGCGATGGGGCAGTCCGGCGTTCTGGCCCATGCCCTGGCCGGCGCCGAGGCGCGGCTGGTGCCGGTTCTGGTCCATCTCGAGGCCGGCTGGGGCGCGGCGCCCGACCCGATCCGCCGGCTGGCGGCGCTGGGTGGCGAGGACGTCGCCGAGCGACTGCGCCTCAGCAAGGCCGAGGCGCGGCACCTGGATCGGATCAAACGGGGGCTTGCCGGCGGCGAGGGCCCCGCCGCGCTGGGCTATCGGTATGGCGAGACCGCGGCGCGCGACGCGGTGCTGTTACGCGCCGCAGCGCTTTCGGCGCCCATAGCGGACGGCGCGAAGGACGACATCGCCAGGGGGGCGGCCGCGCGCTTTCCCGTGTGTGCCGCCGATCTGATGCCCGCGCTGGAGGGTCCCGCCCTTGGCGCCAGGCTGAAAGAACTGGAATCGCGCTGGATCGCCTCGGGTTTCACCCTCACCAAGGCCGAGCTTCTGGCCTAGCCGCGGCGGCGGCACGGTTTCCCAACACGCCGAATAGGGCTATATCCCCCGCCAGAGACAGCGCGCAGGCCCGCCCATGTTCCGATTCTTCGAAGGCCTCGTCGATCCCTATACGCCGTATCCGGAGACCGACACGCCGCCCCAGCGGCTCTGGCCGTTCCTGATGAGCTATGCCCGCCCGTTCCGGCGGGTTTTCGTGCTGACCGCGCTTGTCGCGGTTCTGGTGGCCGCGGTCGAGATCGGGCTGATCTACTACATGGGCCGGGTTGTGGACCTGTTGTCGAGCACGGGCCCGGAGGACGTCTGGTCGCGCCACGGGACCGAGCTGATCGGGATTGCGCTGTTCATCCTGATCCTGCGGCCGGCGCTGCAATGGCTGGACGTGGCCTTGCTGAACAACGCCATCATGCCGAATTTCGGCACGCTGATCCGCTGGCGGTCGCACGCGCAGGTGCTGCGCCAGTCGGTCGGCTGGTTCGAGAACGATTTCGCCGGCCGCATCGCCAACCGCATCATGCAGACGCCCCCGGCGGCGGGCGAGGCGATCTTCCAGGTCTTCGACGCGATCACTTTTGCCATGGCCTACGCGGTGGGCGCGGTGATCCTGTTGACCGAGGCCGACGCGCGGCTGGCGTTGCCGCTGCTGATCTGGCTTTTGCTTTACGGGCTGCTGGTGCGCTGGACGATGAAGCGGGTCGGCCCCGCGTCAAAGGCCGCGTCGGACGCGCGCAGCGAGGTGACCGGGCGGGTGGTGGACGCCTATACCAACATCCATTCGGTCAAGCTGTTCGCGCATCACGACCGGGAGCTCGACTATGCGAAAGAGGCGATCGAACGGGCACGGCAGACCTTTGCCGTCGAGATGCGCATCTTTACCAAGATGGACGTGGCGCTGACGGCGCTGAACGGGTTTCTGATCGTCGCGGTCGTCGGCTGGGCCGTGGCGCTGTGGATGCAGGGCGGCGCCAGCGTGGGCGTGGTCGCGGCGGCCACGGCGCTGACGCTGAGGCTGAACGCCATGACCGGCTGGATCATGTGGGCGATGTCGAGCTTTTTCCGCTCGCTCGGGGTCGTGTCGGAGGGGATGGAGACCATCGCCCAGCCGATCTCGCTGGTCGACCGTCCCGGCGCCGTGCCGCTGGAACTGACCGAGGCGAAGATCGAATTGCAGGGCCTGTCGCACCATTACGGGCGCGGCAGCGGCGGTCTGGACGGCATCGACCTGACCATCGCCCCCGGCGAGAAGGTCGGGCTGGTGGGCCGCTCGGGGGCCGGGAAATCGACCCTCGTCAAGCTTTTGCTGCGGTTTTACGACGCCGAGGGCGGGCGGATCCTCATCGACGGGCAGGACATCACGGGCGTGACCCAGGAAAGCCTGCGCCGCCACATCGCCATGGTCAGCCAGGAGGCCAGCCTCTTGCACCGCTCGGTGCGCGAAAACATCCTGTACGCCCGGCCCGAGGCCGGCGAGGGCGCCATGGTCGAGGCGGCAAAACGCGCCGAGGCGCACGAGTTCATCCTCGATCTGCAAGACCCCGAGGGGCGGCAGGGCTATGACGCGCAGGTGGGCGAACGGGGGGTCAAGCTGTCGGGCGGGCAGCGCCAGCGGGTCGCGCTGGCCCGCGCCATCCTGAAGGATGCGCCGATCCTGGTGCTGGACGAGGCGACCTCGGCGCTCGATTCCGAGGTCGAGGCGACCATCCAGGAAACGCTTTACGGCGTCATGGAGGGCAAGACCGTGATCGCCATCGCGCACCGGCTGTCGACCATCGCCCATATGGACCGGATCGTGGTGCTGGACGCCGGACGCATCGTGGAAGAGGGCACCCACGGGGCGCTTTTGGCCAGCAACGGGCTCTATGCACGGTTCTGGGCGCGGCAATCGGGCGGGTTCATCGGCACCGAGGCCGCGGAATGAAGCTGACCGCGCTGATCGACCCGTTCCTGCCCGCCACCGGGGCGCCGCCGCAAAGGCTCTGGCCCTTCACGCGCTGGGCGCTCAAGGGCGCGTGGCGGGCGATCGCGCTGACGCTGGTCATCACCACGCTGGCCGGGGTCACCGAGATGATGACCGCGCGCTTTACCGGCTGGGTGATCGACAGCACGGAGGTGGCGGCAGAAGGCTTCTGGACCGGCTACTGGCCGATCATCTTAGGCGGGATGGCCTTTTTCCTGCTTCTGCGCCCGGTGATCTTTGCCGCCGATTCGGGGGTGACCGCGATCATTCTGGGCCCGCACCTCTTCCCGATGATCCTGAACCGCCTGAACGGGCACGTTCTGGGCCATTCGATGCGCTATTTCGAAAATGATTTCGCCGGGCGGATCAGCCAGAAGTCGATGCAGACGGCGCGGGGCCTGACCGATGTCGTGATCGAGGTCTCAGACGTGGTGGTCTATGCGCTGGCCATGTTCATCAGCGCGCTGGTGCTGATGGCCGCGGTCGACGCGCGGCTGCTGCTGGTCTTCGTTCTTTGGGGCAGTCTTTATGCGGTGGCGCTGTGGTGGTTCATCCCGCGGGTGCAGGCCCGCGCGGCCGCGCGGGCGGGCGCGCGCACGGTGGTGACGGGTCAGATCGTCGATACCCTGTCGAACATCGCCACGGTCAAGCTGTTTGCCCACGATGCGCGAGAGGACAACGCGACCCGCGACGCGCTGGAACGGTTCCGCGTGAAGGCGCTGGAATTCGGCATCGTCTCGGCCCTGTTCCGCTTTGTGCTGACGGCGCTGGGCGGGCTCTTGCCGCTGTTTTCGATCCTGGGGTGCTTTTACCTCTGGACCCTCGGCCAGGCCACCGGGGGCGACATCGCGATGACGGCCATGGTGGCGACGCGCCTGGGCCAGATCACCCAGCGGCTGGGCCGCACCGCGATCGCGATCTTCACCAATATCGGCGAGATCGAGGACGGCGTGGAAACGCTGGCCGTGCCGCACGAGCTGACCGACCGGCCCGGGGCGACGGCCAGGGCCGACGGCCCCGGCGCGGTGCGGTTCGAGAACGTGTCGTTCAGCTATGGCGGCGGGCCGCAGGCGCTGGACGGGTTCGATCTGGCCGTGGCGCCGGGCGAAAAGGTGGCGCTGGTGGGCGCGTCGGGGGCGGGCAAATCGACGGCGATGTCGCTGCTGCTCAGGCTCTATGACGTGGAAGCGGGGCGTATTCTGGTCGACGGCGTCGATATCCGCGACATGACGCAAACCGCCCTGCGCGCCAATATCGCCGTGGTTCGCCAGGAGACGGCGATGTTCAACCGCTCGGCGCGCGACAACATCCTTTACGGCCGGCCCGAGGCCGGCGAGGACGAGATGGTTGCCGCGGCCCGGCGCGCGGAGGCGCATGATTTCATCCTGACGCTGCGCGATCACAAGGGGCGCGAGGGCTATCAGGCATATCTGGGCGAGCGCGGGGTCAAGCTGTCGGGCGGGCAGCGCCAGCGCATCGCGCTGGCCCGCGCCTTTCTGAAGGACGCCCCGATCCTGGTGCTGGACGAGGCGACATCGGCGCTCGATTCCGAGGTCGAGGCGGCGATTCAGACCGCGCTGCATCGGGTGATGGAGGGCAAGACGGTGCTGGCCATCGCCCACCGCCTGTCGACCATCGCGGAGATGGACCGGATCGTGGTGTTGGACGCGGGCCGCATCGTTGAGATGGGCAGCCACGACGCGCTTTTGGCGCAACAGGGTCTTTATGCGCGCTACTGGGCGCGGCAATCGGGCAAGTTCATCCAGTTCGGGGACGCGGCCGAATGAGGTTGACGGTCGAGCGGTTGAGCCTGCGGGGCGAGGGCGTGGCTGGCGACGTGACCGTGCCGCTGGCCTTGCCGGGCGAAGAGGTCGAGGGAGAGGTCGTCGCGGGCCGCATGGCCGCGCCGCGCATCGTGACGCCCGTCGCCGCCCGCGTGCGCCCGCCCTGCCGCCACTACAAACGCTGCGGCGGGTGCGCGCTGCAACACGCGGGTGACGAGTTCGTTGCCGGGTGGAAGCGGCAGGTGGTGGAACGCGCCTTGGCGGGGCAGGGGCTGACCGCCGAGGTGCGGCTGGCGCATGTCTCGCCCCCCGCGGCGCGGCGGCGTGCGGTGCTGGCCGGCCGGCGGCTGAAGAAAGGCGTGCTGGTCGGGTTTCACGCCCGCGCGTCGGATACGATCGTGCCGATCCCCGATTGCCGCCTGCTGCATCCCGACCTGATGGCCTGCCTGCCCGCGCTGGAGGACATCACCGCGCTGAGCGCCACGCGCAAGGGCACGCTGGCGCTGACCGTCACGCGCAGCGGCGACGGGGCGGATGTGGCCGTGGCCGGCGGGCGTGCGGGCGACGGGCCGCTCTTTGCCCGGCTCGCCGACCTGGCGGCCCGGCACGACCTGGCGCGGCTGGCCTGGGACGGCGAGGTGGTGGTGGAACGCCGTGCGCCGGAGCAGCGGTTCGGCGCGGCGCGTGTGGTGCCACCGCCCGGCGCCTTTCTGCAGGCCACCGAGGACGGTGAGGCGGCGCTGCGCGCCGCGGTCGAGGCCGCGCTGGGCGGCGCGCAGCGCATCGCCGACCTCTTTGCGGGTCTGGGCACCTTTTCGCTGCCGCTGGCCCGGCGGGCCGAGGTGCACGCGGTCGAGGGCGACCGCGCCATGCTGGCCGCGCTCGACCGGGGATGGCGGCAGGCCGAGGGCCTCAAGCGGGTGACGACCGAGACCCGCGACCTCTTCCGCAACCCGCTGATGCCCGACGAGCTGGCCCGGTTCGACGCCGCCGTGATCGATCCGCCGCGCGCGGGTGCCCAGGCGCAGACCCGCCAGATCGCGGCCTCGGGCGTCACCCGCCTTGCGGCGGTGTCATGCAACCCGGTCAGCTTTGCGCGCGATGCACGGGCGCTGGTCGATGCGGGCTATCGCATGGGGGCCGTGGCGGTGGTCGACCAGTTCCGCTGGTCGGCCCATGTCGAACTTGCCACAGCATTCGATAAATAGTGCCCGGCTTTCGTTAAGCCGCTGTAATTTTTCGCCTGATTTGCTATAAGCGCCAAAAAAAAGGCGAGGCAGCAAGATGATTTCGCGGAGAGGCGCGGTCCTGTCCGGAGCGGCTTTTATGGTCGCGGGCGGATCTTCGAAATTCAAGGTCTACGATGGCCCCCCGGTGACGCGGGTCATCGTGAGCAAGAGCCAGCGCAAGCTTTTCCTGATGCACGGCGAAAAGGTGCTTCGCTGGTTTCGCGTCGGGCTGGGCTTCGTGCCGGAGGGCGACAAGCTGCATGCCGGCGACGGGCGCACGCCGGAGGGGCGCTACTGGATCGACCGGCGCAACCCCAACAGCAACTTTCACCTATCGCTCGGCATCTCCTACCCCAATGCCCGCGACATCGCCGAGGCGCGCGCGCTGGGAAAAGAACCGGGCGGCGACATCTTTATCCACGGGCGGGCCGGGCGGAATCGCGGCAAGGGCCGCGACTGGACATATGGGTGTATCGCCGTGAATGACCGGTCGATGGAGGCGATCTATGCCATGGTCGAAACGGGCACCGAGATTTACATATTGCCCTGAGCGATCGTGGGCAGGCCGGTGATCAGCGCCCACCAGATCAGCCCGTTGGGCTCTTGATAAAAGCCGAATCCCATATCCTGTGCGTTGGGTTCGAGCAGCGCATCGCGCTTTGCCGGGTCTTCCATCCAGGCGGCGAGCGTGTCGAGTTCGGTCTCATAGGTCTGCGAGACAAGCTCTGTTCCCAAACGGCCCGCATAGCCGGCGCGCGCCACGCGATCATAAGGCGACGACCCGTCAGAGCCGAAGGGCCACGCCCGGCCTTGTGCCGACATGTCGCGCGAATGCGCGAGCGCGGCGGCATTGAGCCGCGAATCGAGCCTCAGCGGCGTCAAGCCGCGTGCCGAGCGCAAGGCGTTGACGCTGTCGAGCATGCGGTACTGAACAGTCGCGGCGTCCCGCTCGCTCAGCTTGTAGGCCCTTGGCAGCGGTTTGCCGGTGGCATCCATCCGGGGCGGGGGCGCATCGCACCCGGCCAGAACCAGCGCCAGAAATAGGGCAGAGATCGTGAATGCCTTCATCGTCAAACACCTTTTCGCGGATTCCAGAACGTCTAGCGCGAAGTTGGAAGCAGTTCAAACGCTCAACATGGGCGCGCGCCGTCTTGACGGGAGTTTGAATTGCGGCACCGCCGGAATGCCAGTAAACCTTGCAACAAAAATTAGGCAGCTGGGAATTGTAGGGAACCATGACGAAAACAGACGAAGCAAAGGTAGGTCGCCGTGCCTTTATCGGCGGGACGGGCGCGGCGCTGGCCGGGCTTGCGGCGCCCGCGATCTGGGCGCAGGGGACCGACCCGTTCGGGCCCGAGCCGGTCGAGACGACTCGGCGCAACACGGCCATCTTCCGGGGCCACGATTGGCGCCCGTTTTTCGCCGATCTGAAAAACGGCGCCATCTTGGTGGATACCGAATCGCGCGCGTTGCATTTCTGGGCAGAGGATCAGACGACGATGAAGGTCTACCCGACCTCGGTGCCGCTGTCCGAAGATCTCACCCGCCGCGGGCGCACCAAGGTGGTGCGCAAGGTGGAGGGCCCCGATTGGCGCCCGACCCCCGCGATGAAAGAGCGTAACCCCGAGTGGCCCGATTATGTCGGCCCCGGTCCCGACAACCCCTTGGGCACGCACGCGCTTTATCTGAGCTGGACCTATTACCGCATTCACGGCACCCACGATACGCGCAAGATAGGCCGGAAGTCGTCGAACGGCTGTATCGGCCTCTATAACGAGCACATTGCAGAGCTTTTCGCGATGACCAAGGTCGGCACACAGGTGTTGCTGATCTGACCCGGTTGCCCGCAACACGCATATCGGCCTGTTGCGCGCTGTTTTTCTTGCGCTAATTCTAGGTTGCACGATACCATCTTCGTGTACTTTGGTGGCGATGCTGCCTTAACGGAGGTTGAAATGAAGAAAGTTGCTCTTGCGGCCGTTCTGGCCGCTGCTGCCAGCACCGCCTATGCCGGTGGCTACAGCGAACCCGTTGTCGAACCCGAGGTGATCGTCGAGGACACCACCTCTTCGGCCGGCGGTATCCTGGTGCCGCTCATGGCGTTGATCATGTTCGCCGCGGCCGCCAGCTCGAGCTGAACCGCAGACGCTCTGACAATTAGAAAGGCGGTGGTCACCCACCGCCTTTTCTATTGCACCACTATCAGCGGAATGGCTGTCTCAGCGCAGCCAGCCCTTTAGATTCTCGCTGATCACTTCGGCCAGGGCCTCGACATGGGCGCCGTCGTCGTTGAGGCAGGGAATGTAGGTGAACTTCTCGCCCCCCGCCTCTTCAAAGCTTTCGCGGATTTCCTCGTTGATCTCTTCCAGCGTCTCGATGCAATCGGCCGAAAAGGCCGGCGCGATGACGGCGATCTTCCTTTTGCCCTGCTCGGCGAGGCGGGCGACCTCTTCCACGGTGTAGGGCTTCAGCCATTCCTCGGGGCCGAAGCGCGACTGGAAGGTGGTGGTGATCTTATCGTCGTCCCAGCCCAATTCTTCCTTCAGCAGCCGCGTCGTTTTCTGGCATTGGCAGTGATAGGGATCGCCCTCGGTCAGGTATCGCTGCGGCACGCCGTGGTACGAACAGACCAGGATGTCGGGCTTTTCCTCCATCTCGTCATAGGCGCGGGTGACCGATCCGGCGAGCGCCTTGATATAGCTCGGGCGGTCGAAATAGGCGGGCACGGTCCGCACCGGCGGTTGCCATTTCTCGTCCATCAGGGCGCGGAAAAACTGGTCGTTGGCGGTGGCGGTGGTGGCGCCGGCATATTGCGGGTACAGCGGGAAGAAAACGATCTTGCGGCACCCCTTTTCGGCGAGTTCGCGCACTTTCGACCGCGTTGAGGGGGTGCCGTAGCGCATGCAGAAATCGACGACGACATCGTCGCCATAGGTTTTTTCCAGCTCGGCGCGGATCTTGGCCGTCTGCGACTTGGTGATCGTCATCAGCGGGCTTTCCCCCGCCTCGTGGTTCCAGATCGACTTGTACGCCTCGCCCGAAGAGAACGGCCGCTTGGTCAGGATGATAAGCTGCAAGAGCGGCTGCCAGACCCAGGGCGAATAGTCGATCACCCGTTTGTCCGAAAGAAACTCGTTGAGATACCGCCGCATCGACCAGTAATCGTAATTGTCCGGTGTCCCGAGATTGGCCAGCAGCACACCCACCTTGGCCGGCAGGATCTTGGGATGGTCCGACGGCGCGTGTAACGGGCGGGTCGCCTCTGCCCGCGCGCTGACGGGCTGTGCGTCGGTCGCCTTCGAATCAAACATCATGGCGTGTCCAGTTTCTTCTTCTTCGCGCATATTGGCTGTCCCGTGGGGAAATAAAGGGTTTTCGGCGATCGTCAATCGCGCGGTGGTCCGGCATCGCCAGATGTGCGGTGTTCTTCGGTGTCCAGGGCGTCGGCCAGGCGGCGCGCGGCGCTGCCGGGGCGCAGCGGGCGCGGCTGGCTGGCGGCGGGCGCCCAGCCCGTCAGGAAAATCATCTCGAAGGTGGCGGGGATGCGCCCGTCGGGCGCGGCGAATCGTTCGGAATAGGTCCGCGCCATCGCGTCGAACAGGGCACGGGGGGCGGGGCGGCGGTGCCGCCCGGCCAGCGCGTTGCCCTCGCCCATGGCGCGCAGATCGCGCATCAGGTGAAACGGGGTTTCGTAGCTGACGGTATGGGGCAGGCTGTCGGCCACCGGCAGCGCCAGGCCTGCACGCTGCAACAGCGCGCCGAGATCGCGGATCTCGCCCATCGGTGCGACGCGCGGCGACAGCCCGCCCGCGACGGCGACCTCGGCTTCGGCCAGTGCGGCGCGCAACTCCTGGATGGTCCGCCCGCCGAAAAGCACGCCCAGAAATAACCCGTCTGGGGCGAGTGCCCTGCGGCATTGCACCAGTTGGCCCACCGGGTCATTCGCCCAATGCAGGCAAAGCGCGTGCACGACCAGATCATGCGCGCCCGGGTCGAGCGCCAGGAGTTCGGTGTCTTGCACGTGGCGCGCACCGGGCAGCAGACCGCCCCAGACCTCGGGAAAGGGCGAGACCACGGCGGGGGCGCTAAAGGTTCTGTTAACCTCTTCCAGCCTCTCCTGAATCTCGGCGGCCGCGAGGTCGTGCAGGAACAGCGCCGGCGCGCCGCCGCGGCTGGCCCGGGCGCGCTGACGGCAGAGCGCGGTGCGGTCGGTCAGGTCGGGCGGGGTCATCTGCTCTCCTGTTGATGGGGTCTATTTAGGGAACCTGGGCCGGTGATGCAAAGCGTGTTGCGCCTGATCTACCCGCCGCGATGCCTGGCCTGCGGGGATCGCGTGGAAAGCGATTTCGGGTTGTGCATGGCCTGCTGGGCCGCAACGCCGTTCATCTCGGGCCTCGTCTGCGATGCTTGCGGAACGCCCTTGCCAGGTACCGCCGATCCGGGCGCGCCGGTTTACTGCGACGATTGCCTGGCCCGGCCCCGGCCCTGGGCGCGGGGCCGGGCGGCGCTGATCTATCGAGACACGGCGCGCAAGATGGTGCTTGCGCTGAAACATGGCGACCGGACGGATCTTGCCGCCCCCGCCGCCGGCTGGATGTTGCAGGCCGGCGCGCCGCTTTTGCGGCCGGGACTGTTGATAGCGCCGGTGCCGCTGCACCGCTACAGGTTGATCCGGCGGCGCTATAACCAGGCGGCGCTGCTGGCGCGCGCGCTGGCGCGGCGCGGCGCGCTCGACCACTGTCCCGACCTGTTGATCCGCCGCCGCCCCACCCCGGTCCAAGAGGGTCTGGGTGCCGAGGCGCGGTTCGCCAATATCGACGGGGCCATCGCGCTGCACCCCCGGCGCCGCGCGCTTGCCCCCGGGCGCGAGGTTCTGATCGTCGACGACGTGATGACCTCGGGCGCGACGCTGTCGGCCTGCGCCGAGGCCTGCCTGGCCGCCGGGGCGACCGAAGTTTCGGTCTTGGTGCTGGCGCGCGTCGTCCGGGGTGACTAAATGCGGTGAGAAACCGAACCGAAAGGAGCCCGCATAGATGCAGACGATCGAAATCTACACCTCGCCCTTTTGCGGCTTTTGCCATGCCGCCAAGCGTCTTTTGAACGACAAGGGCGTGAGTTACTCGGAGATCGACGTGGCCATGGAGCCGGAGAAGCGGCAAGAGATGATGAGCCGCGCCCACGGTCGGCACACGGTTCCGCAAATCTTCATCGGCCCGACCCATGTGGGCGGCTGCGACGAGCTTTACGCGCTGGACCGCAGCGGCAAGCTAGACCCGCTGTTGGCTGGCTGAGCGATGCGCGCGGCGCTGGTCCAATTGTCGTCCAGCGACGATCCGGCGGCAAACCTGCCGGTGACGCGCGCGGCCGTGCGCGCCGCCGCCGAAGCCGGCGCCGGTTTCGTGCTGACCCCGGAAGTGACCAATTGCGTCTCCGCCAGCCGGCGACGGCAGAAAGAGGTGCTGCGGCCCGAGGCCGAAGACCCGACCCTGGCCGCGCTGCGGCACGATGCCGCAGAGCTGGGGATATGGCTGTTGATCGGTTCGCTGGCGCTGAAGACCGACGACCCCGACGGCCGCTTTGCCAACCGATCTTTCCTGGTGAATCCGAATGGAACGGTCAGCGCCCGCTACGACAAGATCCACATGTTCGATGTGGATATCTCCGAGACGGAGCGGTTCCGCGAATCCGATGGCTACCGGCCGGGCACCCGCGCCGCGCTGGCCCAAACGCCCTTTGCGGCGCTGGGGCTGAGCATCTGCTACGACATCCGCTTTCCCGCGCTTTACCGGGCGCTTGCCCAGGCCGGGGCCGAAGTGCTGAGCGTGCCCTCGGCGTTCGCGCCCACCACCGGGGCGGCCCATTGGCAGACGCTGCTGCGCGCCCGCGCGATCGAGACGGGGTGCTACGTGCTGGCGCCGGCCCAGTGCGGCACCCATGCGGCGGCTGAGGGCAAGCCGCGGCAGACCCATGGCCACAGCCTGGCCGTGGCACCCTGGGGCGAGGTTCTGGCCGATGGCGGTACGTCGCCGGGCATTACGTATGTCGAGCTCGACATGGCAGAGGTGGAAAAGGCCCGCGCGCGTGTGCCATCCTTGCGCCATGACCGAGAGTTCGACCCGCCCCAGTTCGATAAACCCCGGTGACTGACCGTGACGACACATTAGCCGTCTCGCTGTTCAGCGAGATCTTCATGGCCGACCAGCTGGCGCGCAACCGCTTGTCCAAGGTCTTGCCCAAGGGCATGGAGCTGAGCCATTTCTCGGTGCTCAACCACCTCGCGCAAATCAACGAGGAACGCAGCCCGGCGCAGCTTGCGCAGGTGTTCCACGTCACGCGCGGGGCGATGACAAACACGCTGAACCGGCTGGAATGGGCCGGGCATGTGCATATCCGCCCCGACTGGGACGATGCCCGGCGCAAGATGGTCTCGATCAGCCCGTCGGGCCGAAAGGCGCGCGAGGCCGCGCTTCAGGCCATTGCGCCGGTGCTGGCCGGGGCGGTGGCCGATATCGGGCCCGAAAGGCTGCGCGCGGCGCTGCCGGCGCTGAGGCTCTTGCGGCAAAAGCTGGAGGGCGATCCGTAGCGATACGCCGAACGCGGCGTGCTGGCGCGGGTCGGGTCGCGCCATGCTGCGCGGGTGTTGCCCGGCCCGCATCGCAGGCCAATGCAAAGCCTTCGTCGCCTGGGTGCCGCCGCTAGCCCCGGTTCACCGCCGCGGTGACGTAGTTCACGCTGAGGTCGCGATCGGACAGCGACCAGTCCCAGGTCAGCGGGTTGAAGGTAAAGCCCTTGCGGTCGACAGGGGTCATGCCGGCCTGTTCGATCAGCGCATAAAGCTCGTCCGGCGTGATGAACTTGTTGAATTCGTGGGTGCCCTTGGGCAGCCAGCGCATCACGTATTCGGCCCCGAAGATCGCCATGACAAAGCTTTTCGGGTTGCGATTGATCGTCGAGCAGAGGTGCAGCCCGCCGGGCTTCAATAGCGCCTTGCACGCCCTGAGATAGGTCAGCGGGTCGGCCACGTGTTCGACCACCTCCATGTTCAGCACCACGTCGAATTGTTCCCCCGCGGCGGCCAGCGCCTCGGCGGTGGTGTGGCGGTAATCGATTTCCAGCCCCGACTGCTCTGCATGGATGCGGGCCACGGGGATGTTGCGTTCGGCGGCGTCCGCGCCGGTCACATCGGCCCCCAGCCGCGCCATCGGTTCCGACAGAAGCCCCCCGCCACAGCCGATATCCAGAAGCCGCAGCCCCTCGAACGGCTGCTGCGCGGAGAGGTCGCGGTCGAACTCTGCGGCGATCTGGCCGGTGATGTAATCCAGCCGGCACGGGTTGAGCATATGCAAGGGCTTGAACTTGCCGTTCGGGTCCCACCATTCGGCGGCCATGGCTTCGAATTTGGCAACCTCTGCGGGATCGACGGTGGTCTCTGCGGCTTGCATCGGGCGCTCCGTTCCTGTTGTCTTGTCACACACCCCCTGACGGGTGGCCTCGGGGAGTTATATAGGCCGGTTATGGACAAATCCGCAGGCCAAAAGCGCGCATCGCAGTTTCTTTATCCGCCGGTCGATCCCTTTGACCAGCGCATGCTGGACGTGGGCGATGGCCATAAAATCTATGTCGAGCAATGCGGCAACCCCGGCGGCCTGCCGGTCGTCGTTCTGCATGGCGGGCCGGGCGGCGGGTGCAGCCCCGCGATGCGGCGCTATTTCGACCCGGCCGAATACCGCGTGATCCTGTTCGATCAGCGCGGCTGCGGCCGTTCGCGGCCCCATGCCAGCGTGGCCCACAACACGACATGGCACCTGGTGCGCGACATCGAGAAGATTCGGGCAAGCTTTGGTATCGACCGCTGGGTGGTCTTCGGCGGCAGCTGGGGCGCGACGCTGGCACTGATCTACGCCCAGACCCACCCCGACCGCGCGGCCTATCTGATCCTGCGCGGCGTGTTCCTGATGACCCAGGCCGAGCTTGCCTGGTTTTACGGCGGCGGGGCGGGTCAGTTCTGGCCCGATCTATGGGCGCGTTTTGCCGATCTCGTGCCCGACGACGAGCGGGACGACATGATCGCCGCCTATCACCGGCGTCTTTTCTCGGGCGATCTGATGCTGGAAACGCGCTACGCCCGCGCCTGGGCGGCGTGGGAAAACGCACTGGCCTCGATCAACAACGAGGGCCCCGCCGGCGAGGCGCCCGCCGACTACGCGCGCGCCTTCGCGCGGCTTGAGAACCACTATTTCCGGAATGCGGGGTTTTTGGAGCGCGACGGCCAGATCCTGCATGACGTGCCGATAATCGCCGACATTCCGGCCACCATCGTGCAGGGCCGCTACGACATGGTCTGCCCGCCCGCCTCGGCCTGGGCGTTGGCCGAACGCTGGCGCCGGGCCGATCTGCGGATCGTTCCGCTGGCCGGCCACGCCCTGTCGGAACCCGGCATCAGCGCCGAACTGGTGCGCGCCACCCGTTCTGTCCAGCGCCAGGCGTCGGGATTGGGGCTGTGAATGCCGCGGCCGCGCCGCGCGCGGCGCGGTTCTGGGACAGGCTGGCGGAGCGCTACGCGAAAATGCCCCTGCGCGACCCCGAGGGCTATGAGCGCAGGCTCGCAATGACCCGCGCGCATCTTTCGCCCGACGCAACGGTGCTGGAGGTCGGCTGCGGCACCGGCACCACGGCGCTCAACCACGCGCCCCATGCGGGCAATATCCGCGCGGTGGATTTTTCCGGCAAGATGATCGAGATCGCCTGCCCCAAGGCCGCCGAGGCGGGCGTCGAAAACGTCGATTTCCAGCAATGCAGCGTTGAGGACCTGGGCGCCGCGCCCGAGAGTTTCGACATGGTGATGGCGCACAGCCTGCTGCACCTGCTGCCCGACCGGCGCGCTGCGCTGGCCCGCTTTCACGCCCTGCTGAAACCCGGCGGCACGTTCGTTTCGTCCACCTATTGCATTGCCGGTGCGCCGCCGCATGTCCGCGCCTTGCTGCGGGTGGCCGGTCTGGCGGGCGTGCTGCCGCGAATGACCTTCCTGGAGGCCGGCGCGCTCAAGGCCGAACTTGCCGATGCCGGATTCGAGATCGAGGAAGACTGGCATCCGGGGCCGCTGAAGCCGCTGTTCATCGTGGCACGAAAGCTCAATAGATAGTGATGTCGGCAAGGATAATTCAGACGAAAAGCATCAACGGGATGAGGAAGAGAAGCCCGACAACAACGGTAATAGGGCCAAAAATCCACTTTGGCATGAATTGCATTAGACGCTGCCAGTCTTCGAACCAACGGCGATTACTAATATTCGTGAAGCCCGTCATATCACCGACCGCTAAAACGAATATGAAAATGATTGCGAGAGATTCGAGTGGATGACCGGCAATCAATTTGGTGGTGTTGATGATTAAAGGGGATGGCTGAACTTTTGCGATATCATTTTTATCCGCAAACCTGCTAAGCAACGTGAAAGACAATATTAACGAGAAGAAACCGAAAAATATTGTAAGAAATAGCGACGTTCCATTTGAGCGCTGACCTTGTTGAATGTTAATACTCTCTCGCGCAACAGAAAGTGAAGAGCACAAGTTTTCAACTTGATAATCATTCGGCAGTTCCCCTATTTCATTCTTATAGGCAGCTGCCACGCTTTTGAATGAGGATGCATAAGAAAGGACACCGGCTGCATTGACAATATTATCAACGTTTCTTACTCTCTTGAATCTAATTACTGAGCGAAACAAATCAAAAAATATTCGAGCAGCAGCTTCCTTATTTTTTTCATGAATAACTATTATGGTGTCCGTTGAAGGGTCATGATGTTGATGTTCATGTGATATGTCTCTAATGAAGAAAAACGCCTGTTCAACGTAGTCGCGCGTATCTTTGTCGTTTGGAAAGCGCCCGCCCGGCGCTTCTCGAGGAGATCTTGGCGTGAGGCTTATTAAGCCATCCCTAATAAGGGAAAAATCTACCAGTACTGGGCAGACGCCGCGAAGACGATCTTCTAGAGATTCTGTTAAACATTCGATACCAGCGGATTGCTCGATTTCTCTCTTCAATCGAACCGCGTTCTCAAGGCTTACAATGTCATTGAGAATTTCCCTTTTCACAATAACTCCCGTTCTTGAAGCAAGAATCGGATAAATGGTTCCTCTCAGATAGTCTAGTTCGGTCCCCTGCGACTTGATACGTTGCGCGTGGCATACAAAAAAGTGCCTGCCGGTTGTCCAGCCCCGAAAGAAAAGAAAAGAAAATATGCCAAATACAAGGTTCCTCACACGGTTCATTCTTCCGAGAAAGGGAAACGTGAAGTCATCGCAATACCGTTCTTGAAAAAAGACTGCGCGCTCCCCGCCGTCCAAATCCGATACGCGAACACAACGTTGCGGCCAAGAAGTTTGTCCAATTATGGAAAAAGAAAGGCGCCCAGATACCGTGGGAACCCATGCCACGAATGTTGATCCAAGCATTCAAAAAACTCAATAGTGCGTTTCTCGAATTGACTCTCTGTTTATTTTTGATTGCTTTCGATACTCAATAGTTCCGTCTCGCATAATCGAGTAAGAAATGCCGCAGTTTCCCCTCAAACTTCCATCAACATAAGGGCCTCGAATATCTCCAACCATTGATCGAAAGGGACCCTTCGTCGCTCTCCTGTTAAGCTCATAGGCTCCAGATGAGCCGAGCATCACGCGGAGTGCCCCAACAATGAAGCCTATCCCGAGCACTGTTGCCACTATAACAAACGTAATGGAGAGTACATCATGTAGCATACTTGACCTCCTGAACAACAACCTATAGATTCTTTCTCCTTCATCGGCGAATCGGTTGTCAAGGGTTTCGTGTGTCGTGCTAGCGATTACGCTCTGTTGAGTCTAGTTTGTCACGTTGAGCGCTCGGCGCGTTGGTTTTTCTTGCGCCGGGGCGCGGTTTTGCCTATATCCCCCTCAACAGCGGCGGTTCGGCCTCCACCCCCGAGCCTCCACCGGTTTTTTATGAACGGGCCGCGCGCCCGTTTTTTCGTGCTGGGACATCCCATGAGCGACCTCATCGCCAAGACTGCCATCGACCGGCGCCTGGCCGAGATCCTGACCCCCGTGATCGAGGGTATGGGGTACGAGTTGGTGCGAATCCGGCTGATGGGCGGCAAGACCAAGACCTTGCAGATCATGGCCGAGCGCGCCGAGGGTGGCATCGAGGTGGACGATTGCGCCGAGATTTCGACCGCCGTGTCGGCCGTGCTGGACGTGGAAGACCCGATCGAGGATGCCTATACGCTGGAGGTCTCTTCCCCCGGCATCGACCGTCCGCTGACCCGGCTGAAGGATTTCGAAACCTGGGAGGGCCACGAGGCCAAGCTGGAAACCGTCGACCTGATCGACGGGCGCCGGCGCTTCAAGGGCATTCTGGGCGGGGTCGAGGACGGCGAGGTCCTGATCGAGATCGAGGGGCCGGCCGGCGAGGCGATCACCATCGGCCTGAACTATGAATGGCTGTCGGACGCCAAGTTGGTGCTGACCGACGAACTGATCCGCCAGATGCTGCGCGAGCGCAAGGCCGCGGGCATCGTGGACGACACTGAATTCGACGATATCGAGACGGACGACGGCACCGTCCCCCAGGAGGAGTGAGAGATGGCGATTACCTCTGCCAACCAGTTGGAGCTGTTGCAGACCGCCGAGGCGGTGGCCCGCGAAAAGATGATCGACCCCGATCTGGTCGTGCAGGCGATGGAAGAATCCCTCGCCCGTGCCGCCAAGTCGCGCTACGGGTCCGAGATGGACATCCGGGTTGCGATCGACCGCAAGACCGGCAAGGCCACCTTTACCCGCGTGCGCACCGTCGTTGCCGATGAGGAGCTGGAAAACTACCAGGCCGAGCTGACCGTCGCGCAGGCCAAGCAGTATCTCGACGACCCCAAGGTGGGCGACGAGATCCGCGACGAGGTGCCGCCGGTGGAAATGGGCCGGATCGCCGCGCAATCGGCCAAGCAGGTGATCCTGCAAAAAGTGCGCGAGGCCGAGCGCGAGCGGCAGTACGAGGAATTCAAGGACCGCGTGGGCACGATCATCAACGGCCAGGTCAAGCGCGAGGAATACGGCAACGTCATCGTCGATATCGGGCGGGGCGAGGGCATCTTGCGCCGCAACGAAAAGATCGGCCGCGAAAGCTATCGGCCGAACGACCGCATCCGTTGCTTCATCAAGGATGTCCGGCACGAGGTCCGGGGCCCGCAGGTCTTCCTGTCGCGCACCGATCCGCAATTCATGGCCGAGCTGTTCAAGATGGAAGTGCCCGAGATCTATGACGGCATCATCGAGATCAAGGCCGTGGCGCGCGATCCCGGCAGCCGGGCGAAGATCGCGGTGATCTCTTACGACAACTCGATCGATCCCGTCGGCGCCTGTGTCGGGATGCGCGGCAGCCGCGTGCAGGCGGTGGTCAACGAGTTGCAGGGCGAAAAGATCGACATCATCCCGTGGAACGAGGATCAGGCCACCTTCCTGGTCAACGCCCTTCAGCCCGCCGAGGTGTCGAAGGTCGTGATCGACGAAGAGGCCGGCAAGATCGAGGTGGTGGTGCCCGACGACCAGTTGAGCCTCGCCATCGGCCGGCGCGGCCAGAACGTCCGGCTGGCCAGCCAGCTGACCGCGCTGGATATCGACATCATGACCGAGGCCGAGGAAAGCCAGCGCCGCCAGGCCGAGTTCGAAGAGCGCACCAAGCTCTTTATGGACACGCTGGACCTGGACGAGTTCTTTGCCCAGCTTCTGGTCTCGGAAGGCTTCACCAATCTCGAAGAGGTCGCCTATGTCGATATCGACGAGCTGCTGGTGATCGACGGGGTCGACGAGGACACCGCCGGCGAGCTTCAGGCGCGTGCCCGCGATTGCCTGGAAGCGATGAACCGCAAGGCGCTGGACCATGCCCGCGAGCTGGGCGTCGAGGACAGCCTGGTTGATTTCGCGGGGCTTACACCCCAAATGATCGAGGCACTGGCGGAAGACGGCATCAAGACGCTGGAAGACTTTGCCACCTGCGCCGACTGGGAGCTTGCCGGGGGCTGGACGACCGTCGATGGCGAGCGGGTCAAGGATGACGGCCTTCTCGAGAAGTTCGACGTCTCGCTGGAAGAGGCCCAGCATCTGGTGATGACCGCCCGCATTCAGCTTGGCTGGGTGGACCCCGCCGATCTCGAGGCCGAAGCGCCTGACGAGGACGACGAGGCCGGCGAGGAAGAAGCGGAGGCGACTGCCTGAAACCCCGACCGGAGGCGGCCATGACACGCGGCGGCCCGAAAGCGGCGCCCGAGACGCCAGAGCGGCGCTGTATCGCAACGGGCGAGGTGCAGCCCAAGGCGGTGCTGATCCGCTTTGTCGTCTCGCCCGAGGGCGAGGTGGTGGCCGATCTCCTGGGCAAGCTGCCCGGGCGCGGTATCTGGGTGGCGGCCGACCGGGCGGCGCTGCAAACGGCGATCCGGCGCAAGCTGTTCGCCCGCGCCGCGAAACAGCCGGTCACCCTGCCGGACGACCTGATCGAGCGGGTCGAGGCGGGGCTGGTGCGCCGGGTGATCGATGGGCTGTCGCTGGCCCGCAAGGCGGGCCTCGCCGTGGCCGGCTACGAGAAGGCAAAGGGCTGGCTGGCCGAAGACCGCGCCGCGGTGTTGATCCAGGCCAGCGACGGATCGGAACGGGGCAAGGCCAAGCTGCGCCCCCCGCGCCCGAAAGGCGCATTTATAGGTTGTCTGAGCGCCCAGGAATTGGGTTTGGCATTCGGACGGGAACATGTGATACATGGCGCGCTTGCGGCTGGCGGACTCACTGAACGTGTAGTAGAGGATGCCGCCAAGCTTTCGGGCGTTCGCAAAGAAGACGGGGGGAAGACCTCCGGAAAGGGTACGAAGACCTTATGAGCGATAGTGACGGCAAAAAGACACTGGGTTTGCGCGGCGGTTCGCGGTCCGGTCAGGTGAAGCAAAGCTTCTCCCATGGCCGCACCAAGAATGTCGTGGTCGAAACCAAGCGCAAGCGCGTTGTCGTGCCGAAGCCCGGGGCCGGCAAGGCCGGGGGCGCCGCCCAGGGCGGTGACCCGTCGAAACGTCCCGCCGGCATTTCCGATGCCGAGATGGAGCGCCGCCTGAAGGCGCTGCAGGCCGCCAAGGCGCGCGAGGCCGACGAGGCCCATGAACGCGAAGAGGAAGAAAAGCGCCGCGCCGTAGAGCGCCAGCGCCGCCGCGAAGAGATCGAGGCCAAGGAGCGCGAGCAGCGCGAACTCGAAGAGGCCGCCAAGCGCAAGGCCGAAGAGGAAGAGCTCAAGCGCAAGGAGGCCGAGGACGCCAAGAAGCGCGAGGCCGCCAAGCCCGCCGCCGCCGACGCACCCGCACCCGCGGCCGTCGAAGAGACGGCCCAACCCGGCGCCAAGCCGACCCCCCGCCGCCAGGAGCGCGAGCGCGACCGGGTGGAGGAACGCCCGCGCAGCAAGGGCAAGGGTGACGATGGCCGCCGGTCGGGCAAGCTGACCGTCAACCAGGCGCTCGCCGGTGGCGAAGGCGGGCGGCAACGCTCGCTCGCCGCGATGAAGCGCAAGCAAGAGCGGATGCGCCAAAAGGCGATGGGCGGTGCCGAGAGCCGCGAAAAGGTCGTGCGCGACGTGCAGGTGCCCGAGACCATCGTGGTATCTGAGCTGGCCAACCGCATGGCCGAGCGCGTGGCCGACGTGGTCAAGGCGCTGATGCAAAACGGCATGATGGTTACGCAAAACCAGTCGATCGACGCCGACACCGCCGAGCTGATCGTCGAGGAATTCGGCCACCGGATCGTGCGCGTCTCGGATGCGGATGTGGAACAGGTGATCGACACGGTCGATGACAAGACCGAGGACCTGCAGCCGCGGCCGCCGGTCATCACGATCATGGGCCATGTCGACCACGGCAAGACCTCGCTGCTGGACGCGATCCGCGACGCCAAGGTGGTCGCCGGCGAAGCCGGGGGCATCACCCAGCATATCGGCGCCTACCAGGTGACCACGGACAGCGGCACGACGCTGACCTTCCTCGACACGCCGGGCCACGCGGCCTTTACCTCGATGCGCGCGCGCGGCGCCCAGGTGACCGACGTGGTCGTCCTGGTGGTCGCGGCCGACGACGCGGTGATGCCGCAGACCATCGAGGCGATCAATCACGCCAAGGCGGCCAAGGTGCCGATGATCGTGGCGATCAACAAGTGCGACAAGCCCGAGGCGAACCCCGACAAGGTGCGTACCGACCTGCTGCAGCACGAGGTGATCGTCGAGAAGATGTCGGGCGACGTGCAGGATGTCGAGGTCTCGGCCACGACCGGCCAGGGGCTTGACGAACTGCTGGAATCGATTGCGCTGCAATCGGAGATCCTGGAAATCAAGGCCAACCCCGACCGCGCCGCCGAGGGCGCCGTGATCGAGGCGCAGCTTGACGTGGGCCGCGGCCCGGTCGCCACGGTTCTGGTGCAAAAGGGCACGCTGAGGCGCGGTGACATCTTCGTGGTCGGCGAACAGTGGGGCAAGGTCCGCGCGCTGATCAACGACCGCGGCGAGCGGGTCGAAGAGGCCGGCCCGTCGGTGCCGGTCGAGGTGCTGGGCCTGAACGGCACGCCAGAGGCCGGCGACGTGCTGAACGTGGTCGAGACCGAGGCGCAGGCGCGCGAGATCGCCGAATACCGCCACGAGAAGGCGAAAGAGAAACGCGCCGCCGCCGGGGCCGCCACCACGCTGGAACAGCTGATGGCCAAGGCCAAGGAAGACGAGAACGTCAAGGAACTGCCGATTCTCGTCAAGGCCGACGTGCAGGGCTCGGCCGAGGCGATCGTCCAGGCGATGGACAAGATCGGCAACGAAGAGGTGCGCGTGCGCGTGCTGCATGCGGGCGTCGGCGCGATCACCGAAACCGATGTCGGCCTGGCCGAGGCGTCGGGCGCGCCTGTCTTCGGCTTCAACGTGCGGGCCAACGCGCCGGCGCGGACGGCCGCCAACCAGAAGGGTGTCGAGATTCGCTATTACAGCGTGATCTACGACCTTGTGGACGACGTGAAGGCCGCCGCATCCGGCCTGCTCAGCGCCGAGATCCGCGAGACCTTTATCGGCTATGCCGAGATCAAGCAGGTGTTCAAGGTCTCCGGCGTCGGCAAGGTCGCGGGCTGTCTGGTGACCGAGGGCATCGCCCGCCGGTCGGCCGGGGTTCGCCTGCTGCGCGACAACGTGGTGATCCACGAAGGCACGCTGAAGACGCTCAAGCGCTTCAAGGACGAGGTGCCCGAGGTGCAGTCGGGCCAGGAATGCGGCATGGCGTTCGAGAATTACGACGACATCCGCGAAGGCGATGTCATCGAGATCTTCGAGCGGCAGGAGGTCGAGCGACAGCTCGACTGACGCGACCGGCAAACAAACGCGAAAGGACGGCGCCCGGCGCCGTCCTTGTCGTTTAGTGATATCCGTTCACGGTCAGGCCGCCGATTTGTCCACCGGTATCCCGGCGTAGACGCGTTCGCCCACGCGCACCACGACCTTGCCGTCCGGCAGCTTGCGCACAAAGGCGCCCTGGACCGAGACACAGCTACCCATCGAAATCGTCCGAATCATTCCTCATCCCCCATGAGTTCCGTTTCCGGAAACAATAATGGCGGTTTTTCTTCATAGATCACGCATAAAATTGTCACACTGCGCAATTTGATGACCAAATACCGTGCAAGTACGAAATAACATTGCGTAAATCTGGCTTACAGCCAGTCGCGCAAAATCGGAATCAGAGGGATATCGGCGGGGGGCATGGGGTAATCGCGCAGCCGTTCGGGCCGCGCCCAGCGCAAGGTCTGGCCCTCGCGCGCCTGGGGCAGGCCGGTCCATTTCCGGCACGCAAAGAGCGGCATCAGCAGGTGGAAATCGTCGTAGCCGTGGCTGGCGAATGTCAGCGGCGCCAGGCAACTGGCCGCGGTATCGATGCCCAGCTCTTCCTGCAACTCGCGGATGAGGGCCGCCTCGGGGGTTTCGCCATGCTCGACCTTGCCGCCGGGGAATTCCCAAAGGCCCGCCATGGATTTGCCCGGCGGGCGCTGGCTGAGCAGCACCCGCCCGTCGGCGTCGATCAGCGCGACGGCAGAGACCAGAACCGTTTTCACGAACGGTAGTCTGCGTTGATCTCGATATAGCGATGGGTCAGGTCGCAGGTCCAGACCCGGGCCTCGGCCTCGCCCAGCCCGAGATCGACGCCGATCACCAGTTCGGACCGCTTCATGTAGTCCGCCCCGTCCCCTTCTCGATAGCCGGGCGCAACCCAGCCGTTCTCGGCCACCAGGATGTCGCCAAAGCGGATCGACAGAAGGTCGCGGTCGGCCTTGGCCCCGGACTTGCCCACCGCCATCACGATGCGGCCCCAGTTCGGGTCCTCGCCGGCGAGCGCGGTCTTGACCAGCGGCGAGTTGGCCACCGACATCGCCACCTTGCGGGCATCGGCGGGCGATGCGGCGCCTGTGACGGCAATTTCCACGAATTTCGTGGCGCCCTCGCCGTCGCGCACCACCTGGTGCGCGAGGTCCATCATCACGCCCTTCAGCGCGTCGGCAAAGCTGCGCCCGGCGCGGCTGCGCATGTCGCCGATTTCCGGCGCGGCGCTTTGGCAGGTGGCGGCCATCAGGATCGTGTCCGAGGTCGACGTGTCGCCGTCTACCGTGATGCAGTTGAAGGTCTCGTCGGTCAGCCGCGTCAGCAGCTTTTGCAGCGTGGCGCGCGCGATGTTGGCGTCGGTGAAAAGATAGACCAGCATCGTCGCCATGTCGGGCGCGATCATGCCAGAGCCCTTGGCAAAGCCGATGATCTGCACCGTCTCGCCCTCGATCTCGACGCTGGCGGAGGCGCCCTTGGCGAAGGTGTCGGTCGTCATGATCGCGTGGGCCGCGTCCGGTGCGGCATCCGGGGCCAGGCGGGCGGTCAGGTCGTCCAGCACGGCGGTGATGCGCGCGTGCGGCAGCGGCTCGCCGATCACGCCGGTCGAACTGGTAAAGACGCGGGCCTCGGGCACGCCCGCGGCGTCGGACACGGCGGTGGCGATCGCGCGCACGGCATCTTCGCCGGTCTTGCCGGTGAAGGCGTTGGAATTTCCGGAATTCACCAGAAAGGCCGCGCCGTCGTCGGGCCCGGCCTCGAGCCCGATCTTGGCTTCGCAATCCAGCACCGGCGCCGCGCGGGTGGACGACCGGGTAAAGACGCCTGCCACCTGCGTACCGGGCGACAGGCGGGCCATCATCACGTCGGGACGGCCGGCATAGCGCACCCCGGCCGCTGCGGCGGCGAAATCGACGCCGGGCACCGGGGGCAGGGCGCCAAACCCGCCCTCGGGCGCCAGCGGTGAGACCGTTTTCGCCTGGGCAGGGGCAGGGGGGGGCGCCGGCGCTTGCGCGCGGGCCTCTTTCAGCTTCTTGCGCAGTTTCTGGACCTTGCGCTTGAGCGGCTTGATCTCTTCGGACGCCTTTGATTTCGCGTCGGACTTCTTCTTGGCCATTGGCGCCCCTCCCTTTGCGGGGTTACTCGTCAAGCAGGCTGCGGTCGCTCAAGAGCGACGGGTCGATCTCGACCTCCGCGCGCGTGACGTCCGCTGCTTCGGTCAGCTCGGTCATGGCGGTTTCGATCGCCTCGCGCTGGATGGTGTTGGCCAGTTCCTCGCGCACCTCTTCCAGCGGCGGGGCGGCCTTCATCCGGGTTTCGTTCAGCTTGATGACATGCCAGCCGAACTGGGTCTCGACCGGGTCCGACACCTCGCCCGGCTCCAGCGCCATCACGGCATCCTCGAAGGATTTGACCATCATGCCCGGTTCGAACCAGCCCAGATCGCCGCCATTGGGGCCCGACGGGCCGGTCGAGTTTTCCTTGGCCAGCTCGGTGAAATCGGCGCCGCCCTCCAGCTCTTCGTTCAGGGCCTTGGCCTCGTCTTCGGTCGCCACCAGGATATGGGCGGCGTTGTATTCCATGGTCGGCTCGGCCTCGGCATAGGCGGCGTCGTAGGCTTGCTGGACCGCCGTGTCGGTAACCGCGGCTGCGGCCAGCTTGGACAGCGCCTCGCCGGCCAGGAACGAGCGGCGTTCGTTTTCCAGCGCCAGTTCGGCGCCTTTCGACAGATCGCCGGCGATGCTTTGCGCCACTGCGCTTTGCCGGATCAACTGGTCGAGAACCGCGTCGAAAAGCATCTCGTCAGGCACCTGGCTGTACTCGGCGGGCAATTGCGCGCGCATCACGATCATGTGGCCCAGCGTGATCTCGGTGTCGCCCACCGTCGCCACCACGGTGTCGGCATCCGCGTCCTGGGCGGCGGCCGGGGCGGCGAGCCCGACGGCCAGCGTCAGGGCGAGTACGGGGCGAAGGACTTTGGGCATCGGGGCAACTCCTTTCAGGTCGCGCGCTTGGGCGACGTTGACACTCTCTGGGCAGCCGCTTACATCGCGAACGGGTCGCAGGGCGGCGGGCCGCCATCGTCTGAACCCCTTCTATGAGGGTGCAGAGGGCCGGGCAAGGCGTCCGTCCACAAGATCCCGTCAGAGACAGGTCATCCGCGCGGAGAACACATGCTGGGCTTTGGAACACTCGCCAAGAAGGTCTTCGGCACACCGAACGACCGCAAGATCAAGTCCACACGCCCGACCGTGGCGCGCATCAACGAGCTTGAACCCGAATTCGAGGCGCTGAGCGACGAGGGCCTCAAGCAGAAGACCGAGGAATTGGCCCGCCGCGCCAAGGCCGGCGAGAGCCTCGACGAGCTGCTGCCGGAAGCCTATGCCAATTGCCGCGAGGGTGCCCGGCGGGCGCTGGGCCTGCGCGCCTTCGACGTGCAGCTGATGGGCGGGATCTTCCTGCACGAGGGCAACATCGCCGAGATGAAGACCGGCGAGGGCAAGACGCTGGTCGCCACCTTCCCGGCCTACCTGAACGCGCTGACCGGCAAGGGCGTGCACATCGTCACCGTCAACGATTACCTCGCCAAGCGCGACGCCGACTGGATGGGCAAGGTCTATGCCGCGCTGGGCATGACCACCGGCGTGATCTACCCCCAGCAGCCCGAGGACGAAAAGCGCGCCGCCTACCGCGCCGACATCACCTACGCCACCAATAACGAGCTGGGTTTCGACTATCTGCGCGACAACATGAAGTCGAACCTCGAGGACATGTCCCAGCGCGGCCACAACTTTGCGATCGTCGACGAGGTCGACTCGATCCTGATCGACGAGGCGCG
Organism: Rhodovulum iodosum; assembly: GCF_041020385.1. Classification (NCBI taxonomy): domain Bacteria; kingdom Pseudomonadati; phylum Pseudomonadota; class Alphaproteobacteria; order Rhodobacterales; family Paracoccaceae; genus Rhodovulum; species Rhodovulum iodosum. The sequence continues at coordinate 1,410,490 of NZ_JBEHHI010000001.1, forward strand.
GACGCCCTTGATCATCTCGGGCCCCTCGCAGGACCGGTCGGAGCTTTATCAGAGCATCGACGCGGTCGTCCCGCACGTGCAGGACGACCATTTCACGCTGGACGAAAAGCAGCGCAACGTGACCTTCACCGACGAAGGCAACGAGTTCATGGAGGAGCGGCTGCACCTTCTGGGCATCCTGCCCGAAGGCCAATCGCTCTACGATCCCGAAAGCACCAGCATCGTCCACCACGCCACCCAGGCGCTCAGGGCGCACAAGCTGTTCCGAAAGGACAAGGACTATATCGTCCGCGGCGGCGAGGTGATGCTGATCGACGAGTTTACCGGGCGGATGATGCCGGGCCGGCGCCTGTCCGACGGTCTGCACCAGGCCATCGAGGCCAAGGAGGGCGTGTCTATCCAGCCCGAGAACGTGACGCTGGCCAGCGTGACCTTCCAGAACTATTTCCGCCTCTACGACAAGCTGTCCGGCATGACCGGCACCGCGACCACCGAGGCCGAGGAATTCGGTCAGATCTACGGCCTTGGCGTGGTCGAGGTGCCGACGAACCAGCCCATCGCGCGGGTCGACGAGCACGACGCCGTCTATCGCACGGCGAGCGAGAAATATTCGGCCATCGTCGAATCGATCCGTGAGGCCAACCAGAAGGGTCAGCCGATCCTGGTGGGTACGACCTCGATCGAGAAATCCGAAATGCTGTCGGACAGGCTGAAAGAGGCCGGGGTCAAGCATAACGTGCTGAACGCCCGCCACCACGAGCAGGAAGCCAAGATCGTGGCCGAGGCCGGCCGCCTGGGCGCGGTCACCATCGCCACCAACATGGCCGGCCGCGGCACCGACATCCAGCTCGGCGGCAATGTCGAGCTGAAGGTCATGGAGGCGCTCGACGAAGACCCCAATGCCAACCCCGAAGAGCTGCGCAAGCGGATCGAGGCCGAACACGCCGACGAGAAGGCCCGGGTGCTGGAGGCCGGCGGCCTGTTCGTACTGGGCACCGAGCGGCACGAATCCCGCCGGATCGACAACCAGCTGCGCGGCCGCTCGGGCCGGCAGGGCGATCCGGGGCGCTCGGCCTTCTTCCTCAGCCTCGAAGACGACCTGATGCGGATCTTCGGCTCTGACCGGCTGGACAAGGTGCTCTCGCGCCTCGGCATGGAAGAGGGCGAGGCGATCGTGCACCCCTGGGTGAACAAGAGCCTGGAAAAGGCGCAGGCCAAGGTCGAGGGGCGCAACTTCGACATCCGCAAGCAGTTGTTGAAATTCGACGACGTGATGAACGACCAGCGCAAGGCGATCTTCGGCCAGCGCCGCGAGATCATGGAGGCCGAAGACCTGTCGGAAATCGCCGCCGACATGCGCCACCAGGTGATCGACGACATGATCGACGCCCATATCCCGCCGAAGTCCTACCACGACCAGTGGGATACCGACGGCCTGCACGCCGAGGTGACCGAAAAGCTGAACCTCGACGTTCCCGTGGCCGCATGGGCAGACGAGGAAGGCGTGGCCGAGGACGATATCCGCGAGCGGCTCTATGACGCCTCTGACGAGTCGATGGCCGCCAAGGCCGCCCAGTTCGGCCCCGAGAACATGCGCAACGTCGAAAAGCAGATCCTGCTGCAATCCATCGACGGCAAATGGCGCGAGCACCTGTTGCGGCTGGAACACCTTCGCTCGGTCGTGGGCTTTCGCGGCTATGCGCAGCGCGACCCGCTGAACGAGTACAAGACCGAGAGCTTTACGCTGTTCGAGTCGATGCTGAACTCGCTGCGCGAGGAGGTCACGCAAAAGCTGTCACAGGTCCGGCCGCTCAGCCAGGAAGAGCAGGATGAGCTGATGCGCCAGTTCATGGCCCAGCAGGAGGCGTTTCAAAAGGCCGCCCAGCCCGAGGCGGAGGCCGGCGCAGACGAGGCGCTGGTCGAGGGGTTCGACGAAAGCCGCCCCGAAACCTGGGGCAACCCGGGCCGCAACGACCCCTGCCCCTGCGGGTCGGGCAAGAAGTTCAAGCATTGCCACGGGGCGCTGGTCTGAGATCGGCGCGATTGCGTCAGCAATCTGGCCTCTTGCACGCTCTTGGCGCTGAGGCCGTGCCAATGTTGCCACGCCTCGCCCCGCCACTACCAGATGTGGCCCCCGACGGGGCTGCGTTTCCTCAGGAAATCCCTTATCTTTGCCACGGCTTTGCCGGGATCGATCCGTATCATCGGCCCAAAGCAAGGCATTGGATCGAGTGATGAAGCTTACCGGGAAACAGAAAACGCGCCTGATCGCGATTGCCGTTTCGGCATTGGTCGCAGTCGCCGCAGGCCAGGTCATGCAAAGCGGCAGCGACAACAAGGTGGTGAAAGCGGCGCCCTTGGCCGTGGCCGAGGCGCCGGTAGAGGTTTACAGCAACGTCGACGAGGTGGTGCCGCTCTCGGCACCGGCCGACGCGCCCGAAGAGGCCGAGGTCCAGTCTGTGGCCCGCGCGATGCCCGTTCTGCCCGAGGGCCCCGATGTCGCGCCGCTTCCTTCAACCGACACCGCCGCGCTTGCCGTGCGGATGGCCAGCCTTGACGACCGCGCCCGCCTGCCCGCCGGTGCGCTCGACCGGATGAGCCCCGCCGGCGTGCCCTGCGATACCGAATTCACCGCCACTGCCGCCGACAAGGGAACCGTCCTGCTGACCCTTTCGTTGCCCTGCGCGACGGGCGAGATGGTGACGATTTCCCACGAGGGCCTGCGCTTTACCGTGGCGCGCCCGGCGACAGGCGAGATCAAGCTGCGCGTGCCCGCGCTTTCGCCCACGGCCCGCTTTGCCGCCACGCTGGGGGGCGGTGCCCGGCTGGAGGCCGAGGCACGCGTGCCCGAGGCGGCCGAGTACGACCATGTCGCGCTGCAATGGCGCGCCGGGGCGGGGATGCAGCTGCACGCTTTCGAATTCGGCGCCGATTACGGCAAGGCCGGCCATGTTTGGGCCGGGGCGCCGCTCACCGCAGAAGAGGCCGCGCCATTGGGCGGCGGTTTTCTCATGCGGCTCGGCGACGGTGCCGGACCCGGTGCCCAGGTGGCCGACATCTACAGCTTTCCGCGTGCGCTGGCCGGGCGCGCGGGCGTGGTACGGATCAACATCGAGGCCGAGGTCACGCCTGCCAATTGCGGCAAGGACGTCACCGCGACGGCGCTGCAACCGGGCCCGGACGGGCGCCTCAGCCCGGCCGAGCTGGTGCTGTCGATGCCGGGCTGCGACGCCGTGGGTGAATATCTGGTGTTGAAAAACGTTGTGCGAGACCTGAAACTCGCCGGCAACTGACGCGACCAGGCTCGACGCAGAATGCGCTTTTTCCCAGGCGCGGCGTTCATCGCCGCGTTTTTTCTTTGTTTCTGCCTCTCCGCCGCCCAGGCGCAAGAGGTGACGCTGAAATCGCGCGACGGCGCGGTGACGATCCATGGCACCCTGCGCGGCTTTGATGGCGAGTTCTACCGGGTCGAAACGATCTACGGCCTGCTGACCGTCGATGGGCAGCGTGTCCTGTGCGACGGCGCGGCGTGCCCGGGGCCAGAAGCCCGCGTCGCCGCGTTCGCCTTTTCCGGCGCACGCGAGATGGGGCAGGTGCTGATGCCCGCGCTGGTCGAGGCCTACGCGGCCGAAAGGGGCCTGACGATGCGCCGCCGGGTCGAGGATGCCGCCCATTTCACGTATGCGCTGCGCGACGCCGAGGGCGCCACGGTGGCGCGCATCCGCTTTCGCGCGACCACCACCGACGAGGGCTTTGCCGATCTTCTGGCCGGCGAGGCCGATCTTGTGATGGCGGCCCGTCCGGCCAGCCCGACCGAACTGGCCCTCGCGCGCGACGCGGGGCTGGGCGATCTTGCCGACCCGGCGCGGCGGCGCGTGGTCGCGCTGGATGCGGTGGTGCCGGTGGTCGCCCGCGACAACCCCGTGACAGAGATCGACGAGGCAAGCCTGCGCGCTGTCCTGACGGGAGAGATTACCGACTGGGGGGCGCTGGGCGGGCCCGACGGGGCCATCGCGCTGCATGGGCTGGCGCCCGGGGCGGGGCTGTTGCAGACGGTCGCGCGGCGGCTTGAGACGCCGCTGCCCGCGCAGCATCGCCATGCCGACAGCGCTGCGCTGGCCGACGCGGTGGCCGCCGATCCGGCGGCGTTCGGCCTGGCCTACTGGTCCGAGGCCGGAAATGCGCGGGCGCTCAGCCTGGCCGGCGGCTGCGGCATGCCCGCGCGCGCCACGCGGCAAAGCATCAAGACCGAGGATTACCCGCTCACCGCGCCGCTCTTTCTCTACAGCGCGGCCCGGCGCATGCCGCCCTTTGCACGGGCTTTTCTGGCCTTTCTCGACACGCCGGACGCGCAGGCCGTGATCCGGCGCGCGGGCTATGTCGATCTCTCGCGCGAGGCGATCCCGCTGGCGCATCAGGGTCAGCGGCTTGCCTACGCCATCGCCGCGGCGGGCGACGAGGTGCCGCTGTCAGAGCTCAAGCGGCTGGTGACGCGCGTGGAGGGCGCCGCGCGGCTGACGCCCACCTTCCGCTTCGAGGGCGGCGAGGCACAGCTCGACGCGCAATCCTTCGCCAATATCGCGGCGCTGGCGCGCGCGATCGAGGCGGGCGCGTTCCAGGGGCAGACGCTGATGTTTCTGGGCTTCAGCGACGGCCGCGGGCCCGCGGCGGCCAACCGCGGGATCGCCCGGGCCCGTGCCGAGGCGGTGCGCGACGCGGTGATGGCGGCGGCGACTCTGGCCGACCGGTCGCACCTGCGAATACTCGTCGACGCCTTCGGCGAGGCGCTGCCAAATGCCTGCGACGAGTTCGATTGGGGCCGGCGGGCCAACAGGCGGGTCGAGGTGTGGCTGCGCTAGTCGGCCCTCAGGGCGTGTCCAGATAGCCCTCGGCGCGAAAACTCAGCTCGCGCGAGGCGCCGATGATCAGGTGATCGTGCAGCACGAGGCCCAGCGCCTGCGCGGCGGCCTCTATCTGTAGCGTCATGGCGATATCGGCGTCCGACGGCGTGGGGTCGCCCGAGGGGTGGTTATGCACCAGTATCAGCGCCGAGGCGTTGAGCTCCAGCGCCCGCTTGGCGACCTCTCGCGGGTAGACGGGCACATGGTCGACGGTGCCGCGCGCCTGTTCCTCGTCGGCGATCAGCACGTTCTTGCGGTCGAGGAACAGCACGCGGAACTGCTCGGTTTCGCGGTGGGCCATGGCGGTGTGGCAATAGTCGATCAGCGCCTGCCACCCCGAGAGCGCGGGGCGTTGCAGCACGCGGGCGCGGGCCATGCGGTGGGCGGCGGCCTCGACGATCTTCAACTCCTGCACCACGGCCTCGCCCACGCCCTTGACCTCGCGCAGGCGCGCGGGCGGTGCCGCCAGCACGCGGTTGAAATCGCCGAACGTGTCGATCAGCGCGCGGGCCAGCGGTTTGACGTCCTGCCGGGGCAGGGCGCGAAAGAGCAACAGCTCAAGAATCTCGTAATCGGGCATCGCGCCCGCGCCGCCCTCCATGAACCGGGCGCGCAGGCGCTGTCGGTGGTCCTTGATGTAAGAGGGCAGCCGCGCGCCGGGCGCAGGCGCGGGCGTTTCCGCCTCGAAAAGCGGCAGGGGAGGTTCCGATAAAGACGAGGGCCGGCGCATGGGCCGACCCTGTCAGATCACGGTGAACGGTGGGTTAACGCGGCTGCGTCAGCTTTTCATCCCGTCCCAGAAGCCCTTTACCTTCTTGAAGAAGCTCGATCCCTCGGGGTTGTTGTCTTCGCTGAGTTCCTCGAACTCGCGCAACAGCTCTTTCTGGCGCGAGGTCAGGTTCACCGGCGTCTCGACGGAAAGCTCGATGAACATGTCGCCATGCCCGCCGCCGCGCAGCGCCGGCATCCCCTTGCCGCGCAGGCGCATGCGCTTGCCGGTCTGGCTGCCCGCGTGCACCTTCACGCGGCTGCGCCCGCCGTCGATCGTGGGCACCTCGATCTCGCCGCCCAGCGCCGCGGTGGCGATCGACACGGGCACCGGGCAATAAAGGCTCTGCCCGTCGCGGTGGAAGAGCGGGTGATCGGCCACGTCGATGAAGATGTAAAGATCGCCCGGCGGTCCGCCCCTGAGCCCCGCCTCGCCCTCGCCGGCCAGGCGAATGCGGGTGCCGGTTTCGACGCCGGCGGGGATATTGACGTTGAGCGCCCGGTCTTTGTCGATCCGGCCGGCACCGCCGCAGGCATCGCAGGGGTTCTTGATGATCTGGCCCAGCCCGCCGCAGGTGGGGCAGGTGCGTTCGACCGTGAAAAAGCCCTGCTGCGCGCGCACCTTGCCCATGCCCGAACATGTGGGGCAGGCGCTGGGCTCGGCCCCGCTCTCGGCGCCGGTGCCGTTGCAGGTCTCGCACGGCACCGATGTCGGCACGCGGATCGTCTTTTGCAGGCCCGAATAGGCCTCTTCCAGCGTGATCCGCAGGTTATAACGCAGGTCCGAGCCGCGGCTGGCGCGCTGGCGTCCGCCGGGGCCGGCACCGCCCATGAAATCGCCGAACAGGTCGTCGAAGACGTTGGAGAAGGCAGAGGCGAAATCGCCCTGACCAAAGCCGCCAGGCCCGCCGGGCCGCTGGCCGCCGCCCATGCCGCCCTCGAAGGCGGCATGACCGAAGCGGTCGTAGGCGGCCTTCTTGTCGGGGTCCTTCAGCGCCTCGTAGGCCTCGTTCACTTCCTTGAACTGCGCCTCGGCATCGGGTTTGTCGGCATTGCGGTCTGGGTGAAGTTCCTTGGCCTTCTTGCGGTAGGCCTTCTTGATCTCGTCCTCCGAGGCACCCCGGCTGATGCCCAGAACCTCGTAGAAATCGCGCTTTGCCATCGGCTATCCCTCTTGCGGGAACGCAAGGGCCGGCCCGGTCAGATCACCGGGCCGGCCGCAATGGTTCCGAGCGCTTCAGTCGCGCTTGTTGTCGTCCAGGTCCTCGAAATCGGCGTCGACGATGTCGTCGTCGACACCGCGGGGCTCTTCCGCGCCGTCGGCCGCGGCCTCGCCGGCCGCTTCCTGCTGGGACTTGTAGATCGCCTCGCCCAGCTTCATCGCCGCGTCGGTGACGTTCTGGATGCCGCCCTTGATCTTGCCGGCATCTTCGGTCTCAAGCGACTCTTTCAGCGCGGCGATGGCCAGCTCGATCGCCTCGACGGTGGACGGGTCGACCTTTTCGCCGTGCTCTTCGAGCGATTTCTCGGTCGAGTGGATCAGGCTTTCGGCCTGGTTCTTGGTCTCGACCAGCTCGCGGCGCTGCTTGTCGGCATCGGCATTGGCCTCGGCATCCTTGACCATGTTCTCGATCTCGTCGTCGGACAGACCGCCCGAGGCCTGGATCGTGATCTTCTGCTCCTTGCCGGTGCCCTTGTCCTTGGCGCTGACCGACACGATGCCGTTGGCGTCGATGTCGAAGGTCACCTCGATCTGGGGCATGCCGCGCGGTGCGGGCGGGATGTCCTCGAGGTTGAACTGGCCCAGCATCTTGTTGTCGGCGGCCATCTCGCGCTCGCCCTGGAACACCCGGATCGTCACCGCGTTCTGGTTGTCTTCGGCGGTCGAGAAGATCTGGCTCTTCTTGGTCGGGATCGTGGTGTTACGGTCGATCAGGCGGGTGAACACGCCGCCCAGCGTCTCGATCCCCAGCGAAAGCGGGGTCACGTCGAGCAGCACCACGTCTTTCACGTCGCCCTGCAGAACGCCGGCCTGAATGGCCGCGCCCATGGCGACCACCTCGTCGGGGTTCACGCCCTTGTGCGGCTCCTTGCCGAAGAACTTGGTCACTTCCTCGATCACGCGGGGCATCCGCGTCATGCCGCCGACCAGCACGACCTCGTCGATGTCGCCGGTCGACAGGCCGGCATCCTTCAGCGCCGCCTGGCAGGGCTTGATCGACTGCTTGATGAGATCGCCCACCAGGCTTTCCAGCTTGGCGCGGGTCAGTTTCATCACCATGTGCAGCGGCGTGCCGCTTTGCGCATCCATCGAGATGAACGGCTGGTTGATCTCGGTCTGGGACGAGCTCGACAGCTCGATCTTGGCCTTTTCAGCCGCCTCTTTCAGGCGTTGCAGCGCCATCTTGTCCTTGCTGAGATCGACACCGTGTTCCTTTTTGAACTCTTCGGCCAGGTAGCCGACGATGCGCATGTCGAAATCCTCGCCGCCGAGGAAGGTGTCGCCGTTGGTCGACTTGACCTCGAAGAGGCCGTCGTCGATTTCCAGGATGGTGATGTCGAAGGTGCCGCCGCCGAGGTCGTAAACCGCGATGGTGCGGGTTTCCTTCTTGTCCAGACCGTAGGCCAGCGCGGCCGCGGTCGGCTCGTTGATGATGCGCAGCACTTCAAGGCCGGCGATCTTGCCGGCGTCCTTGGTCGCCTGGCGCTGGGCGTCGTTGAAATAGGCGGGTACGGTGATGACGGCCTGCGTCACCTCTTCACCCAGGTAGCTCTCGGCGGTCTCTTTCATCTTTTGCAGGATGAAGGCCGAGATCTGGCTGGGGCTGTACTTGTCGCCCTGCACCTCGACCCAGGCGTCGCCGTTTCCGCCATCCACGATGGTGTAGGGGACGTGCTTGCGGTCCTTTTCCACCGCCTCGTCGTCGGCGCGGCGGCCGATCAGGCGCTTGACGGCGAAGACCGTGTTGTCGGGGTTGGTGACCGCCTGGCGCTTGGCCGGCTGGCCCACAAGGCGTTCATTGTCGGTGAAGGCGACGATCGAGGGCGTCGTACGCGCCCCTTCGGCATTCTCGATCACACGCGGTTGCGCCCCATCCATGATGGCAACGCAGGAGTTGGTCGTCCCGAGGTCGATCCCGATGACTTTGGCCATTATACTCTACCTCTTTCTTCGGCGATGTCTTTGGGGCGCAGAGCCGATAGCGGCCTCCGGACCCCGATCCCAAAAGGCCGGGGTCAAATACCCCGAGCCGGCGTCTCGGGGGTATATAAGGAGGGGTCCGTGGCCCTGCAAGCGCCGCCGATGACGGAAATGTGAGACGACGAGATGACTTTCGACACCCTGCCCGGCACACCACCGCCACCCGATCTGACGGTGCGCGGGGTTGCCGTCCACAAAGCCGCGCTGGACCCCGAGGCCCAGCGCGACATGGTGACCGCGCTGCGCGACGTGGTGCGCGCCGCGCCGTTTTTCCAGCTCGAAACCCGGTTCGGCCGCAAGCTGAGCGTGCGGATGAGCGCAGCGGGCGCCTTTGGCTGGTTCTCCGACCGGCGCGGCTATCGCTACATCGACCGCCACCCGTCCGGCGCGCCCTGGCCGCCGATCCCCGAATGCGTGCTCGATGTCTGGCGCCGCTACGCGGCCGTCGCGCGCCTGCCCGAATGCTGCCTGATCAACCATTACGGCGAGGGCGCGCGCATGGGTCTGCACCAGGACCGCGACGAGGCCGATTTCCGCTGGCCTGTCCTGTCGATTTCGCTGGGCGATTCCGCGCTGTTCCGGCTGGGCAATCTCGAAAAGGGCGGCCCCACCGAAAGCCTGTGGCTGGAGTCCGGCGATGTGCTGGTGATGGGGGGCGCGTCGCGGCTGATCTATCACGGCATCGACCGGGTGCGCGCGGGATCTTCGACGCTGCTCGACGGCGGCGGGCGGCTGAACCTGACGCTGAGGGTTGTGACCTGAGACCCCGGACCGGGTCCGGGGCGGGCCGGGGCGCGACGATCGCGGGCCAAATCTACCGCCGGGCCTCCCAGCTCAGCGAGGCGTGCTTGCGCGTGTAGAACTCGCCCATCAGCCCGATCATCATCAGCACGATACTCAGGTAGAGCGGGTAGCTGATCGAGCTGAAATGCGGATTGTAATTGATGAAGGTGAAGCCGCGGCACTGGTCGATCGCGTGAAACAGCGGGTTCCAGTCGAAGAAGACAAGGAGGGAGCCCGGCATCGCGTTGGCCACGAACATCTTGCCCGAGGCGATCATGTTGGCGCGCTGATAGATGGTCGTGGCGATCTGGACGAAGCCGGGCAGCCAGGGTTTGAGCGCGAAAAACACCATGCCAACGGCGACGCCCGAGAACCAGGCCAGCAGCACCATCGCCATGGTGCCGATCGGCCGGTCGATGCTGATAGGCGTGAACGCGGCGTGGTAGACGAACAGCACCAAAAACATCGACAGAAGCTGGATATAGAGCGAGCCCAGCGCCGCCGCCGAGATCGAGACGACGGTGTTCATCGGCGCGTGTTTCATCATCGCCGAGGACGGCCCCTCGGCCCCGGCCACCGCACCCACGGCCTTGGTGTGGGTCATGAACAGGAAGATGCCGGTCATGATATAAAGCAGGAAATCGCCGCGGATCGCGTTGCCGCGCATGCCCAGCACCGAGAACATCACGTAAAACGCGGCGACGAAAACGACGGTCTGCATCATGTTCATCAACAGCCCGATCACCGCGTTGCCATGGCTGCGGCGCAGCTGGCGCACGGTGCTGTGATAGATCAGCGACAGCAACTTTGCGCTGCCTGCCGCCCCGCTGGTGGGTCTCTTTTGCTCGAACACGTCCCTTCACCTGCCTGCGGCAGGCCCCTTGGTTGCGGTGCCGACCTTGCTCTTCGGATATGGCGAAAGCATAACGCAAATGGGGCATTGCAACAACGCGGCGCCGCCCGACGGCGGCCAACCAGAGGAAGAGGCATTTGGATTACACCAGACTGGAAAGCGTCATGCGACGCACCGCTCTCCTGGCCGGGGCCCGGATCATGGAAATTTACGACGCCGACGATTTCGAGGTGAAGGTGAAATCCGACGCAAGCCCGGTGACAGAGGCCGATGAGGCCGCCGACGCGATGATCTCGGACGCGCTGAAAGAGGCGTTTCCCGAGGTGCTGGTCGTGACAGAGGAACAGGCCGACAGCCACACCGAGTCAGCCGACAGCTTTCTCATCGTCGATCCGCTGGACGGTACCAAGGAATTCGTCAGGCGCCGGGGTGATTTCACCGTCAACATCGCCTGGGTCGAGAACGGCGTGCCAGTGCGCGGCGTGGTCTATGCCCCGGCCAAGGGGCGCCTGTTCTACACCACCGCGGCCGGCCAATCGGTCGAGGAAACCGGGGCACTCGACCCCTCGACGCCGGGTGAGACGGTGCCGCTGGCGGTAGCGTCCCCCGACAACGGGGCGCTTGTCGTGGTGGCGTCGAAATCGCACCGCGACCAGGCGACCGACGACTATATCGGCAAGTACCAGGTCAACGACATGACCAGTGCCGGCTCGTCGCTGAAATTCTGTCTCGTGGCCACCGGCGAGGCCGATCTCTACCCGCGCCTCGGGCGCACCATGGAATGGGACACGGCCGCGGGCCACGCGGTGCTGTCGGGCGCCGGCGGCCGGGTGGTGCGGTTCGACGATCACACGCCGCTGATCTACGGCAAGGCGGGCTATGCCAACCCGTTCTTCATCGCCTACGCCCCGGGCGTCGAGCTGAAGCCGGGCGGATGAGCGTTCTCGTCGTTGTCCCGGCGCGCTTTGCGTCCAGCCGCTATCCCGGCAAGCCGCTGGTGGAACTGGCCGGGGCCAGCGGGCTGAAAAAGAGCCTGATCCAGCGTAGCTGGGAGGCAGCGATGGCCGTCGACGGGGTCGCCCGCGTGGTGGTCGCCACCGATGACGATCGGATCCGCGCGGCGGCCCGGGGTTTTGGCGCCGAGGTGGTGATGACGTCGGAAAACTGCGCCAACGGGACCGAGCGCGTGGCCGAGGCATTCAACGCGCTGGGCGGCGGGTTCGAGATCTCGGTCAACCTGCAGGGCGACGCGCCGCTGACCCCCGCCTGGTTCGTCGAAGACCTCGTCGCGGGCCTCAGGGCCGATCCGGTGGCCGAGGTCGCCACGCCTGTGCTGCGCTGCGACGGGCGGGCGCTGAACGCGCTCTTGGCCGACCGGCGCGCGGGCCGGGTGGGCGGCACCACCGCCGTTTTCGGCTGGGACCGAAAGGCGCTTTATTTCTCGAAAGAGGTGATTCCCTATACCGGCGCAACCTATGCCGACGACGAGGACACCCCGGTTTTTCATCATGTCGGCTGTTACGCCTACCGGCCCTCGGCGCTGGCCGCCTATCCGCGCTGGCAGGCCGGGCCGCTGGAACGTCTGGAAGGGCTGGAACAGCTGCGTTTTCTGGAACGTGAGCGCCCGATGCTTTGCGTCGAGGTGCCCGCCCGCGGGCGCCAGTTCTGGGAGGTGAACAACCCCGAGGACGTGCCGCGGATCGAGGCGATGCTGGCCGAGATGGGCGTGGAATGACGGATCTGCCGACGGTCAGCCTGATCGTCGTCAGCGAAGGCCGGCCCGCGAGCCTCTCGCTTTGCCTCATGGCGTGCCGCTATCTCGACCATCCCCGGTTCGAGCTGATCGTCGTGGCCGACCGGCCGGGGCTGGCGGCCATCGACCGGCTGGGGCTGGCCGACCGGGTGAAAACCGCCGAAAATCCGGGTCAGGGCATATCGGTTGCGCGCAATACCGGTCTGATGCTGGCCGCGGGCGAGATCGTGGCCTTTCTCGACGACGACGCCGTGCCCGAACCCACCTGGCTGTCCCGCCTCGCCGCGCCCTTTTCCGAGGCGGATGTATCGGCGGCGGGGGGCTTTGTGCGCGGGCGCAACGGCATCTCTTTCCAGTGGCGGGCGCGCTGGGTGGATGCGCAAGGCGGCGATCATCCGCTCGACGTGCCCGAGGACGCGGTCAGCCTGCACCGCGGCGCGCCGGGCCGCGCGATCAAGACCGAGGGGACCAACATGGCCTTTCGCCGCGCGGTGCTGGCCGCGATCGGCGGGTTCGACCCGGCGTATCGCTATTTTCTCGACGAGACGGACGTCAACATGCGGCTGGCCCAAGCGGGGCATGTCACCGCCATCTTGCCGGCGGCACAGGTCCAGCACCGTTTTGCCGCCGGCGCGCGCCGCACGGCTGCGCGGGCGCCGCGGGCCTTGTTCGATCTCGGGGCCAGTTCGACCCTCTTCATGCGGAAATACGCCCCTGCCGACGGGCTGGAGACCGCTTTGCGGACGCTGGCCCGCGCCCAGCGCGCGCGCCTGCTCCGCCACATGGTCCGCGGCACGCTGGAGCCCGGCGATGTCGGGCGGCTGATGGACGATCTTGCCGACGGTATCGCGGCGGGACGCGCCGTGCCCATCGCCGCGCGGCCGCCTCTGGGCGCGCCCGGCGCCCCGTTCCGAACCTTCGCCGCCGACCCGCCGCCGCAAGCTGTCTTTCTTGCTGGCCGCACATGGCAGGCCCGGCGCCTGCACGCCCGCGCCGCCGAACTGGCGCGCGCCGGTGTGCCGGTCACGCTGTTTCTTTTCGGCCCCAGCGCGCGGTACCACCGGATGCGTTTTGCCCGTGGCGGATACTGGGTGCAAAGCGGCGGCCTGTTCGGCCGGTCGGATCGCGCCATGCCGCTGGTCACGCCCTGGCGCTTTGCCGCGCGCCTTGCGGCAGAGCGTGCCCGGCTGGCCCCGACGCGCCCGTGCCGCCCGAGCGCCGAAAAAACCGGCACCGCTTTGCCTTTCAGCGAGAAAAACGGGTAAATCGGCTGTCATTTCCAGCCCATGACGGTAGAATGCGACCGCAACGCAGTGAGCGGCGGGCGGCCGTATTTTCGAGGCCGCCACGCCGACAGAAATGCAGGTAGTCTCATGAAACGCAAAGTGACCAAGGCCATTTTCCCCGTCGCAGGGCTGGGAACGCGCTTTCTGCCGGCCACGAAGTCCATCCCCAAGGAAATCATGACGCTGGTCGACCGGCCGCTGATCCAGTACGCCATCGACGAGGCGCGAGCAGCGGGCATCAAGGAATTCATTTTCGTCACGTCACGCGGCAAGTCGGCGCTGGAGGATTATTTCGACAGCGCCCCGATGCTTGAGGCCGAGTTGCGCCGCAAGGACAAGTTCGAGCTTCTGGAGATGCTCAAGTCCACCAACATGGAAAGTGGCGCCATCGCCTATATCCGCCAGCAAAAGGCGTTGGGCCTCGGCCACGCGGTTTGGTGCGCCCGCCGGCTGATTGCGAACGAACCCTTCGCGGTGATCCTGCCCGACGACGTGATCGCGGGCGAAGAGCCCTGCCTCAAGCAGATGGTCGAGGCCTATGCCGAAACCGGCGGCAACATGGTCGCCGCGATGGAAGTGCCGCGCGAAAAGGCCAAGGCCTACGGAATCCTCGACGTGAAAGAGGAAATGGGCGACATGGTCTCGGTGTCGGGAATGGTGGAAAAGCCCGCGGTCGAGGACGCGCCGTCGAACCTCGCGGTGATCGGGCGGTACATCCTGACACCCACGGTGCTGAACAATATCGGCAAGGTCAAGAAAGGCGCCGGTGGCGAGCTGCAGCTGACCGACGCGATTGCCGCCGAGATCGACGGCGAGGGCGTTTACGGCTACCGCTTTCGCGGCCAGCGGTTCGATTGCGGGTCAAAGGCGGGCTTTCTTCAGGCCACCGTCGCCTTCGGTCTGGCGCGCGACGACCTGCGCGACGAGTTCCAGCAATACATTCACGAACTGGTCGCGATGCAGAAGGCGGCGCAATAGACCGACGGAGACGCCCCGGTGGAACATGTCCTGGTTACCGGCGGCGCGGGCTATATCGGCTCGCATGCCTGCAAGGTTCTGAAGGCGGCGGGCTATGTGCCCGTCACTTACGATAACCTTTCGACGGGCTGGGCCGACGCGGTCAAGTTCGGCCCGCTGGAACAGGGCGATCTGGCCGACCGCGCCCGCCTGGACGCGGTGTTTGCGACATACGCGCCGGTGGCGGTGATGCATTTCGCCGCCTTTAGCCAGGTCGGTGAGGCGATGCGCGAGCCGGGCAAATACTGGCGCAACAACCTGTGCGGTTCGCTGAGCCTGATCGAGGCGGCCGCGGCGGCAGGGTGCCTCAACTTCGTCTTTTCGTCGACCTGCGCGACCTATGGCGACCAGGACGGCGTGGTGCTGGACGAGGACAGCGCCCAGATGCCGCTGAACGCCTATGGGGCGTCCAAGCGCGCCATCGAGAACGTGCTGACCGATTTCGAGGCAAGCGATGGCCTGAAATCGGTGATCTTCCGCTATTTCAACGTGGCCGGCGCCGACCCCGAGGCCGAGGTGGGCGAGTTCCACCAGCCCGAGACGCACCTCATCCCGCTGATGCTGGACACGATCGAGGGCAAGCGCCCGGCGCTGACGATCTTCGGCACCGATTACGATACGCCCGACGGCACCTGCATCCGCGACTACGTGCACGTCATGGACCTGGTCGAGGCCCATGTGCTGGGGCTGAAATGGCTTATGGACGGCAAGGGCAGCCGGGTGTTCAACCTCGGCACCGGCAAGGGGTTTTCCGTGCGCGAGGTGATCGAGCATTCGCGCGCCGTCACCAACATGGCCGTGCCTTACGAGGAAGGGCCGCGGCGGCCCGGCGACGCGGTGCGGCTGGTCTCTGGCTCGGAACGGGCCGAGACGGAACTGGGCTGGCGCCCGGCGCGCTCGACCCTTGAGGCGATGATCGGCGATGCGTGGCGCTGGCATCGGTCGGGCCATTACGAGCGCTGAGGCGCCCGCGCGCCTCCTGGACCTCACGCGGCTGGTGTCGCGCGCCGGCCGGGCCGAGATGACCGGCGTCGACCGGGTCGAACGCGCTTATCTCGACAGGTTTCTTGACGATTCCACCCCGTTTTTCGTGCTGGTGCGCAGTGCCCTGGGCGTGGTGTTGCTCGACAGGGCGGGGGCGGCGGGGCTGGCCGCACGCCTTTCCGGCGCGGTGCCTTGGGGCGCGGCAGACCTTGCCGGGCGGCTGAGCTGGCGCAGCCAGCCCGCCCGCGCCCGCGCCGAGGCCGATTTGCGCCGGCTTGCGCTGGCGCGTGCCCCGCGCCGGGGGCTGGCCCGGATGCTGCGGGCGCATTTGCCCAGGGGCGCGTGGTATTTCAACACCGGCCACAGCCATCTGGAGCCCGCGCTTTTCGCCGCGCTGCACCGGGCGGGGCTGCGCGTCGCGGTGATGCTCCACGACACGATCCCGCTGGATCATGCGCATCTTTGCGCGCCCGGCAGCCCGGCGCGCTTTGCCCGGAAATTTGCCGCCGCCGTTCGTGGCGCCGATCTGGTGATCTGCAATTCCGAGGCCACCCGCGCAGATGTCGCGCGCCATGCCGCGCGGCTGGGCCGGGTGCCGCCGATGGCGGCGGCGCCGCTGGGCGTCACCCCGGCGCCGCCTGCGGCGCTGCCGCCGGAAATCGAGCCTGACACGCCCTATTTCGTCGCGCTGGGCACGATCGAGCCGCGCAAGAACCACGCGCTGTTGCTGGACGTGTGGCAGCGGATTGCGGCCGATCCGCCGCCGGGCGGGGTGCCGCGGCTGGTGGTCGCGGGGCGGCGCGGGTGGCGCAACACGGATGTCTTCCGCAGGCTCGACGCGCTGGCCGCCAGCAACGGGCCCGTGGCCGAGCTGCCCGGCCTGTCCGACGGGGCCGTATCGGCGCTGTTGCGCGGGGCCTGCGCGCTGGTTTTTCCCAGCCTGGCCGAGGGGTACGGGCTGCCGCCGCTGGAGGCGGCCGCGCTGGGCACGCCCGTGATCGCCTCTGACCTGCCGGTTCTGCGCGAGCAGTTGGGGGATTTCGCCGTTTACCTGCCGCCAACCGATTCGTATGCTTGGCAAGAGGCGATCCTGCGCAGCGCGGAGATCGGCAAAAATGCGCAGACAGAGGCAGGTGTGCAGGGGCGGTCGGTACCGGGATGGGCGGGGCATTTCAACACGGTGTTAAGCCTGACCGTCTAGCCGCCAAAATGGCTCCGACAAAGGGGCGCCAGGGCAAGGAACGGATCGGTTGGGCTTTGTCTCGTCATACCGGCTGAGGCTGCAGCGCAAACGCTGGCGGCTCAGGGCGATGCGCAAGGCACGCGAACTGCGCCCGGTCGCGCGCCGGACGGGGCAGATCGGCGCGAACGACATCCTCGTCTTTACCACGCTGCGCAACGAGCGGCGGCGCCTGCCCTATTTCCTGAAATACTACCGCGACCTGGGGGTCGACCACTTCCTGATGGTCGACAACGGCTCTGACGACGGCAGCCGCGAATACCTGGCGGAACAGCCCGATGTGTCGCTCTGGTCCACCGCCAAGAGCTACAAGCGCGCGCGGTTCGGCGCCGACTGGCTGAACTGGCTGCAGCGCCGATATGCCCACGGCCACTGGTCGCTGGTCGTCGATCCCGACGAGTTCTTCATCTACCCGTTCTGCGACACCCGGTCGATCAAGGCGCTCTGCGACTGGCTGGACGCCTCGTCGATCAAGTCGTTCAGCGCCATGCTGATCGACATGTATCCAAAGGGGCCGATCGACGCGGTGCCCTATCGCGAGGGGCAGGACCCGTTCGAGATCGCCAACTGGTTCGACAGCGGCAATTACATGATCCGCCGCAACCGAGAGTTCGGCAACCTGTGGATCCAGGGCGGGCCGCGCGCGCGGGCGTTCTTCCCCGACCAGCCCGAGCGGGCTCCGGCGCTGAACAAGATCCCCCTGGTCAAGTGGAACCGCGCCTACACCTATGTCAGCTCGACCCACATGCTGCTGCCGCGCGGGCTGAACCTGGTCTATGACGAATGGGGGGGCGAAAAGGCGTCGGGCGCGCTGTTGCACGCCAAGTTCCTCGATACATTCCCGCAGAAATCGGCCGAAGAGCTGACCCGCCGCCAGCACTATGCCAACAGCCACGAATACCGCGCCTACCACGCGGTGCTGCAGGAAAACCCCGACCTGTGGTGCAAATGGTCCGAGAAATACATCAACTGGCGCCAACTTGAGATCCTGGGGCTCATGTCCAAGGGGAACTGGGCATGAGCGTGGCCTTCGTGATGCTGGTGCACACCGCGCTCGACCGGGCCGCGGCGGTGGCGCGGCACTGGGCCGAGGGCGGGTGCCCGGTGGTGATCCATGTCGACCGGCGCGTGGGCCGCGCCGCGGTTGCGGGGTTTCAGCAGGCGCTGGCCGACCTTCCCGACGTCCGGTTTTGCGCACGCCACCGGGTGGAATGGGGCACGTGGTCGATTGTGGCGGCGACGCTGACGGGGGTCGAGCAGGCGCTGAGCGAATTTCCCGAGGTGAGCCATGTCTACCTCGCCTCCGGCGCGTGCCTGCCGCTCAGACCCGTGTACGAGATGAAGGATTATCTTCGTGCCCGGCCGCGGGTCGATTTCATCGAATCCGTCACCACAGACGATGTGCCATGGACCCAGGGCGGCCTCGACCAGGAGCGGTTCACGCTGCGCTTTCCGTTCTCGTGGAAAAAACAGCGCCGATTGTTCGACCGCTACGTCCGGTTTCAGCGGCGGATCGGCTATCGCCGGCGCATCCCCGAGGGGATCGTGCCGCATCTGGGGTCGCAATGGTGGTGCCTCAGCCGCCAGACGGTCGCCGCCATCGTGAATGACCCGCGCCGGCCCGAATTCGACCGCTATTTCCGCCGGGTTTGGATCCCTGACGAGAGCTATTTCCAGACGCTGGTGCGCATCCACGCCCGCCAGATCGAAAGCCGCTCTCTGACGCTGTCGAAATTCGATTTTCAGGGCAAGCCGCATATCTTCTACGACGATCACCTGCAGCTTCTGCGCCGGTCCGACTGTTTCGTGGCGCGCAAGATCTGGCCCCATGCAGGCAGGCTTTACGAGACCTTCCTGACCGGCGACGATACCGCGCCCAAGCGTGCCGAGCCCAACCCGGGCAAGATCGACCGGCTGTTTGCCAAGGCGGTCGAGCGCCGGACCCGCGGGCGCGGCGGGCTTTACATGCAAAGCCGCTGGCCCAATCCGGGCTGGGAAAACGGCAAGACCTGCGCGCCCTACTCGGTGTTCGAGGGTTTTGCCGAGCTGTTCACCAATTTCGAAACCTGGCTGGGCAAGGCCGTGGGCGGGCGTGTGCATGGCCACCTCTACCACCCTGAACGGGCGTTTTTCGCCGGCGGAGAGACGGTTTACAACGGTGCGCTCAGCGACAGCGCCGCGCTGCGCGACTATCAGCCAGAGGCGTTTCTGACCAACCTGATCTGGAACACCCGCGGCGAGCGGCAGTGTTTCCAGTTCGGCCCCGGCGACCGGCAGGCGATCGGGCGCTTCGTGGCCACCGACCCAAACGCGCAGATCTCGGTCATCACCGGGGCCTGGGCGGTTCCGCTGTTTCACTCGCGCATGAACTTCAGCGATATCCGCAAGAAGGCGGCGAATTTCCAAAAAATCGAATCGCGCCACCTCGACATTCTGCACGCGCCCCAAACCACGGCGCGGGTTCGGATCTGGTCGATGGCCGATTTCATCCAGAACCCGATGGAGCCGTTGCAGGTGATCATCGATGAGATCGCCCCGGCCGGGCAGCGCCGGTTGACCGAGGCGCCGCGCATGGCCAATCTCGACGGGTTCGGCCGGTTCCTGCAGCAACTGAAAAACGAGGGGATGCAGCCCTACCTGATGGGCGATTTTCCCCTTGGCGACGGGTCCGACCATCCAACGCCCGAACATCGCCGTCCCTATCTGGTCCGCTAGGTGCCCATGCCCCCACGCTTCGACAGTTTCGTGATCTTCGCCGAGATGCGCACCGGCTCGAATTTTCTTGAGGACAACCTCAACGCGGTGCCGGGGCTGCATTGCTATGGCGAGGCGTTCAACCCGCATTTCATCGGCCAGAAAGACCGGCGCAGCCTGCTGGGCATCACGCTGGAGGACCGTTCGAAAGACCCGTTTCCGCTGCTCGACGCGATGAAGGCGCATACCGAGGGCCTGCCGGGCATACGCTTTTTTCACGATCACGATCCGCGGGTGCTGGGGGCGGTGATATCGGACAGGCGGTGCGCCAAGATCGTCCTGACGCGCAACCCGCTGGACAGCTACGTGTCGCGCAAGATCGCGGCCGAGACCGGCCAGTGGAAGCTGACCAACCCCCGCCACCGCCGCAGTGCGCAGATCAGCTTCAACCCGGCCGAGTTCGAGACCCATCTCGCCCGCTTGCAGGAGTTCCAGATAGAGATACTGCACAGGCTGCAAGTCACGGGGCAGACGGCATTTTACATAGGCTATGACGATATCGGCGATGTCGAGGTGCTGAACGGCCTGCTGCGCTACCTCGGCGCCGAGCACCGGCTCGACAATATTGTCAGCCGGCTGAAACGACAAAATCCGCAGCCGCTGGCCGAGAAGGTGAAAAACCATACCGAAATGGAGGCCGCGCTGGCCCAGCTCGACCGGTTCGACCTCTCGCGCACCCCCAATTTCGAGCCGCGCCGCGGGCCTGCCGTGCCCTCCTACGTGGCCGCCGCCGAGGCGCCGCTGTTGTTCTTGCCGATCAAGGGCGGCCCGTCGGACCGGGTCGAGGCGTGGCTTGCCGCGCTGGACGAGGTTGCCGGAGATGCGCTGGCCCGCGGGTTTTCGCAAAAAACCCTGCGGGCGTGGAAACGCGGCCATCCCGGCCATCGCAGCTTTGCCGTGGTCAGCCACCCGCTGACGCGCGCCCATCGCGCCTTTTGCAGACATATCCTGAGCACGGGCGAAGACAGCTATCCGGCGCTTCGAAAGACGCTGGCCGAGGTCGAGGGGGTTCCGCTGCCAGAGGGCGGGCCGGGCGCCGAATACGGGCCCGAGGCGCACCGCGCGGCGTTCCTCGCCTTCCTGCGGTTTCTCAAGCGCAATCTCGGCGGGCGCACGGCGCTGCGCGTCGATGCGAGCTGGGCGTCACAGGGCGAGGTCTTGCGCGGCATGGCGCAGGTGGCCCTGCCCGACATGGTGCTGAGGGATGAGCGGCTGGAGGCCGAGCTGGCTGTGCTGGCCGCACAGGTGGGTCTGCGCGCGCCCGATGATCTGCCCGAGGCAGAGGAGCCGGGGCCGGTACACCTGGCAACGATTTACGACGGCGAGATCGAACGCGCGGCGCGCGATGCCTATCAGCGAGATTACATGAGCTTTGGCTACCGCGCCTGGGCCAACGCCTAGCTTAGGCCGCCTCCGAGGCGCGCGCCTCGGTCAGCACGGCATAAAGCGTGGCCGGATCGGCATTGGCGCGCAGCTTGGCGCAGACCGTGACGTCGCGCAGGGTGCGCGAGACCAGCGCCAATGCCTTGAGGTGTTCGACCCCGGAATCATGCGGCGCGAACAGCCCGAAGACGAGGTCGACCGGCTGCCGGTCGACCGCGCCGAAATCGACGGGCTTTTCCAGACGTATGAAGGCGCCCGACACCTTTTCGAGCCCGCTCAGCCGGGCATGGGGCAGGGCCACGCCGTGCCCCACGCCGGTGGGGCCCAGGCTTTCACGTTCCTGCAATGCGTCGACCGCGTCGGAAATGCCAAACCCGTAAGCCACCGCGGCGATCTCTCCCAGTTCCTGGAAGAGGCGCTTCTTGCTGGACATGGTGCCGTAAACCTTGACGGCCTCGGGTTTGAGGATTCTCGAAAGCTGCATTGCCTGTCCGCCTGTTGCTCGCGCCCGCGGGCGTTGGGTCCTGCGCCTTGCTCAGGGGTCGATCCAGCCCACATTGCCGTCGTCGCGGCGATGCACGACATTGACCCCGCCTGTCTTTTCGTTGCGAAAGACCAGAAGCTGGGCCCCGGTAAGCTCCATCTGCATCACGGCCTCGCCGACCGACAAAGACGGGATCTGCGTTTCCATCTCTGCAATGATCATGGGCTGCAGAGTTTCGGGTTCCGACTCTTCGCTGTTTTCACTCGCGGCGAGGATATAAGATGCGGCGCCGAACAATTCAACCGGCTCGGCGCGGTCGCGGTGGTGGTCCTTCAGCCGGCGCTTGTAGCGGCGCAGCTGCTTTTCCATCTTGTCGCAACAGGCGTCGAAGGCGGCGTAGATCTCGGTCGCATGGGCCTTGGCCTGGGCGGTCAGCCCGGTCGACAGATGCACGGTGGCCTCGCACACGAACTCGTGCGCGTTGCGCGAAAAGACGACGTTGGCGTCGGTCGGACGCTCGGCATACTTGGCTACGGCCCCGCCGAGGCCGTCCTTTACATGGGTCTGCAGGGCATCGCCGATGTCGATTTGTTTTCCGCTGATCTGATAGTGCATCATGCCTCCTGGACTGTCTTTCCGGCGCGCGGCAGCGCCGGTTGCGACCGCTTAGCGCCTGTGCCCACCGGTGTCGATCCGGTTTTTCTCGCCGGATCGCGGCGCCTGGCGCGCGGACGGGACAGAGGGGTATCTCCGTGCATATCCCCCATTTGGCGTCAGTCAGGACGCGCCTGTCAACGCCTTCGCGCCTCAGCGGCGCAGCAATTCAGTGTTCACGTTCAGGAAATCCTGAAGCTCTGCCCGAGATAGACCCGCCGCACGTTCTCGTCGCGGATCACCTCTTGCGCGGTTCCGCTCATCAGCACCTGACCGTCGTGCAGGATATAGGCGCGGTCGACGATCTCCAGCGTTTCGCGCACGTTGTGGTCGGTGATCAGCACGCCGATGCCGCGCGTTCTGAGATCTGCCACCAGCCCGCGGATATCGCCCACCGCGATCGGGTCGACGCCGGCGAAGGGTTCGTCCAGCAGCAGGTATTTCGGGTTGGCCGCCAGGCATCGGGCGATCTCGACCCGCCGCCGCTCGCCGCCCGACAGCGACAGCGCGGGCGCCCGGCGCAAATGCTCGATCGAGAATTCCGACAACAACTCTTCCAGCCGCTCGCGCCGCTTGTGCGGGTCGGTCTCTGAAATTTCGAGGATGGCGTTGATGTTGTCCTCGACGCTGAGGCCGCGAAAGATGCTGACTTCTTGCGGAAGGTACCCGATTCCCAGCCGTGCGCGGCGATACATCGGGAAGGTGGTCACATCGCGCCCGTCGATGGTGACCGTCCCACCTTCGGGGCGCACCAGCCCCGCAACGGCATAAAAACAGGTGGTCTTGCCCGAACCGTTGGGCCCCAGAAGGGCCACGACCTCGCCCCGGTCGAGCGTCAGCGAGACATCGCGGATCACCAGCCGGCGGCGATAGCTCTTTCGCAGCCCGGTCACGCGCAGCCCGGCTGTGCCGCCGGCAACGCTGAGATCCGGGGCGCCCATGCTCATTCGCCGCCGCCAGACTGGAAGATGGTCTTGACCCGGCCTTCCATCGTGCCCGTGCCGCGCGCCAGATCGACCACCAGGCGTTCGCCCGACAGCGCGTTCTGGCCCTGGGTCAGCAGCACGCTGCCGGTCATCACCACGGTCCCGGCATCGATGCTATAGACGGCCTCTTGCGACTCGGCCGCCTCGGCGCCGTTGACCAGCACCACGTTGCCGGTGGCGTGCAGGCGTTCGATCCGTCCGGTGCTGTCGCCGGTTTCGGCGGCATAGTTCACAAGTACGCGGTCGGCCGACAGGCGCATCGTGCCCTGGCCGATGACCACGCCGCCGGTAAACACCGCCGTGCCGTCGGCCTGGTCGACCCGCAACTGGTCGGCCGTCACCTCGACGGGCAGCGTGCTGTCGTGCTGCAGCCCGCCAAAGGCCACCTCGGCACCTTGCGCCTGTGCAACCAGGGGCAAAAGACAAAGGGCGAGGGCAGCCACCCCCGCGCGGAACCCATTCACGGCCATCCCCTTCATTTTTGCGGATCGTATACCAGTTTCACGCCGTTCTTGAAAACCGCAACGTAACGACCGGGCGGATCGGTCGATTCGGTCAGCTCCATCGCGCCTGCGTTCAGCCGCCCCAGTGGCCCGGTGGCCTCGACCGGCGTGTCGGCGACGACATTGGTGTGGTCCAGCGCGGCGGTCAGCCGGTCGGCCGTCACCCGGTAGCCGGTCGAGTTGGTCAGCGTCACGCCGCCGCCCAGCACGGCGCGCTCGGCCCCGGTGTCGATGGCGCCCTCTGCGGCGACGATGTCGGTGTGGCTGCCGTCAGGCAGGTCCAGCCGCGCGACGATGGCCTGCGCCGCGCCCTTGTCGGGGCTGTCGGGGTCCAGCCGGGCGGTCTCGGCCTTCAGCGCGATGGCGGTGCCGTCGCTGGTGACGCCGGCATAGTTGGGTGCGGATATGCGCCCTTCGCGCGCCATCTCGTCGAGGTCGATATCGGCATAGGGCAGCCCGCCGTCGCCCTCGGGGCGGGTCGACAGCAGAAAGAGCGTCGACAACAGGCCGAGCGCGGCCAGCGGCAGCACGATCTTGGCCAGCCGGATAAAGCGCGAATAGGCGTTGTCGCGCGAGGCCATGGCCTCAGGCGACCCCGGCGCGCAAACAGTCGTGGATGTGCAGGATGCCCTGCGGCGCGGCGGCAGCGCCCTCGGGATCGACCACGAACAGGCAGGTGATCTTGCGCGCGTTCATCACGCCCAGCGCCTTTTCGGCCAGCGCGTCGGGCCCGATGGTCAGCGGGTCGGGGGTCATCACCTCGTCGACGTTGCGCTCCAGCAGGCCCTGCATGTGCCGGCGCAGGTCGCCGTCCGTGACGATTCCGATCAGCCGGCCCGACCCGTTTGTCACGCCGACCACGCCGAACCCCTTTTGGCTGATGGTCAGCAGCGCCTCGCTCATCGGGGTGCCGGTGGGCACCAGCGGCATGTCGGCGGCGCCGTGCATAAGGTCGGCCACCTTGGACAGCCGCGCGCCCAGTTTCCCGCCCGGATGGAACTCTCGGTAATTCTCGTGCGAAAACTGGCGGTGTTCCATCAGCGCAACGGCCAGCGCGTCGCCCAGCGCCAGCGTCATGGTGGTCGAGGTGGTGGGCGCCAGTTTCATCGGGCACACCTCTTCGGCGGGCGGCAGCAGCAGCGCGACATCGGCCTGGCGCAAGAGCGTGCTGCCGGCCCGGCCCGCCACGCCGATCAGCGGGATCGAGAAGCGGCGGGTATAGGCGATGATGTCGGCCAGTTCGGGCGTTTCGCCCGAATTCGACAGTACCAGGCAGACGTCGCCCCTGGCCAGCATACCCAGGTCGCCATGGCTTGCCTCGGCGGGGTGGACGAAATGCGCGGGCGTGCCGGTCGAGGCCAGCGTCGCCGCGATCTTGCGCGCGATATGGCCCGATTTGCCCATACCCGAGACGATCACCCGTCCGCTGGCGCCCAGCATCAGCTCGACCGCCTCGGCGAATGTGTCGTCCAGCGCCTCGGCCAGCATGGCCAGCGCCTCGCCCTCGCGCGTCAGGACCCGGCGGCCGATCGAGATGTAGGTGTCGCGGTTCATGCCTGCCTCAATGGGCGAAAATGTCGGTCTCGGGCCAGCCGGCGATATCCAGCCGGGCGCGCGTCGGCAGAAAGTCGAAACAGGCCCGCGCCATGTCGGTGCGGCCCTCGCGCGCCAGCATGTCGTCCAGCGCGGCCTTCAGTGCGTGCAGGTGCAGCACGTCCGAGGCGGCATAGGCGATCTGCGCGTCGCTCAGCGTCTCCGCCCCCCAGTCAGAGCTTTGCTGCTGTTTCGAGATGTCCACTTCCAAGAGCTCTTGCAGAAGGTATTTCAGCCCGTGCCGGTCAGTATAGGTGCGCACGAGTTTCGAGGCGATCTTGGTGCAGTAGACCGGCGCGGTCAGCACGCCGAAGGTGTGAAACATCAGCGCGATGTCGAAGCGGCCGAAATGAAACAGCTTGAGCACGTCCTTGTCCGCCAGCATGCGGGTCAGGTTCGGCGCCCCGGTCTGGCCCTGGGCGATCTGCACAAGATGCGCGTTGCCGTCGCCGCCCGACATCTGCACCAGGCACAGCCGGTCGCGGTGGGGGTGCAGCCCCATCGCCTCGCAATCGATGGCGACGACCGGGCCCATGTCCAGCCCGTCGGGAAGGTCGCCCTTGTAAAGATGGTTTGCCACGCGGGAGCCCCGTGTTGGTTTGGCGGCGCGTTGCGGGGGCGCCGGATTGGGGGTGGATCGCCCGGCCCATGTCGATTGTCAAGCCGGGCGGCCCGGTCACACCAGGTCGAAGGTGGCATCGCTGCCGGCGATCTGGAGGGTCAGGTGATCTTCGCCGCCGCCATCGACCAGCGCCCAGATCACCTGCCCGGTGGGGCGGTATATGACGAATGCCTCGGCCACGCCGGGTGCGCCCGCGCGCGGGGTCTCGGCCAGGCTGACGCCGAACTGCACGGCCGCCGCCGCCCCCTGCCCGAAGAGCAGTACGTCGCCGTCGGCGGCGCTGTAATCCTGCACCCAGTCCGACCCGTGATCGGCGATGCCGAGATGGTAGAACGCGTCTGCCCCGGCGCCGCCGTTGATGCGGTCGAAGCCGAAGCCGCCATTGATGAAATCGTCTCCATTTCCGCCGAAAACGAGGTCGGAACAGGCCGATCCGGTGATCGTGTCGTCGCCATCCTGCCCGTGCAACTCATCGGCGCCAAAGCCGCCGGCGATGGTGTCGGCGCCGCCCATGCCGTAGACCAGATCGTTGCCATGGCCCGCCTCTATCCGGTCGTCGCCAGCGCCGCCATGGATGGTGTCGCGCCGGTCAAACGCGCTGACGCCGCCAAAGATCAGGTCGTCGCCGGGGCCGCCATTCAACAGATCGCACCCGTCGCCGCCGTAAAGCGCGTCGTCGCCGCCCCCGCCCTGCAACCGGTCATCGCCGCCGGCGCCGAACAGCGTGTCGCCGCCGTCGCTGCCGCGCAGGTCGTCCGGGCCGCCGGTGCCGGTCAGTACCCGGCCCTCGCGCCCTGCGGGCGTGGTGGGCGCACGGGGCGGCGCCTCTTCGCCCGTGCCGGCCGCCTCTTCGGCCAGCGGGTCGGGCAGGTCCGCCTCGATCCCCTCCGGGTTGGCCAGCGCATGGCGCGTCACGTTCACCACGTCGGCATCGGTGAAGTCGTCCGCGTCCAGCCGCGCGCCAGAGGCGCTCTTGACCGACAGCCAGCTCTCACCCAGCCAGAGCCGGGCGCCATCGGCCGTGGCGGCGACCTCCAGCCGGGCGAGGCCGTGCATCAGCGGAAAGGCCGACAGGTCGATCCGGTCCTGGCCGGGCGCGTAGTCCAGAATCGTCCCTATCCTGCCCGAACTCGTCTCGGCCCCCGGCGCGAAGACGAAAAGATCGGCCCCTGCGCCGCCGCGCAGGCGGTTGTCGCCGCTGCCTGCCACCAGTATGTCGTCGCCCGCCGTCCCGGTGACGGTCTCTGCGCCGCTGCCGCCCGTCGCCACCACGCCGAGGCCGGACAGATCGACCGAGAGCTGGGTCACGCCCGCCTCTGATTCCGAAGCGGCAAAGACCTGCAACCCGCCGCCCTGCGCAACAGCCGCAAGCGCCGAGACGTTTTGCAGGCCGGTGGCCGCGTCGTCGGCGCGGCTGGCCATGTGGATCAGCCGCCCGTCGGGCAGGACCGCGAACAGGCTGATGCCGTCATCCGCCCCGGCGGCGAGGACGAAATCCCACCCCTCACAACGCGCGGTCTCTAGCGCGGTGACGCCCTGAAACCGCGTGGTCAGGTCGTCGGCCACGTGGTCGCGCGCGCTCAGCGCGCCGGTGGCGTCGAGGTCGAGTACGGTCAGCGTGGAACTGCCCGCCGAGCCGAGAACGACCCGCGCGCCATCCGGGCCCGGCAAGGTGGCGATCGCGCTGGGCGTGGCGATTCCCAGACCGTCGGCAAGGCCGGTCTGGTCGGCCAGCGCAAGCCGCCCGCCGCTGCCCACCCGGTAGCTGAGGATCTGGTCGCTGCCCGCCACGCCCGCCAGAAGGAAATGCGCGCCCCCCGCCGTCGCCGCGCCAAGCGCGCTGAGCGTGCCGCCCCAGCCGGTGGCCGCATCCGCCGCGGCGTCGGCGCGGCCCGTCAGGCCGAGGGCGCCATCCTCGGCCGCGCGGTAGAGCGTGACCTGGGCCGCCCCCTGCGCGCGCAAGGCCAGAAAGCCGCCAATCGCCACGGCCTCGACCGGGCTGGCCTCGGCACCGGTCAGGGGCAGGGCGGTAAAGCCGCCGAGGCGGCCATCATCTGCCAGCGCGCGGGCGCCGATCTGGCCCGGCCAGCGGCCAATGCAGAGCAACCGCCCGTCATCGGCCAAAAGGTCAAGCGCGACCGGCCGCGCCGCGCCGCCGCCGAAAGGGACGGCGTCCAGCGCGGCGGCCGGCCCCGCTGCGCCGATGCGAAACGCCGCGATGCCCCCGACATTGAGCGCGGCGGCGTAAAGCACCGGGCCCGCGGCGGACCAGACGATGTCCAGATCGGCCAGCCCGGTGACCGTACCGGGCGCATCGGCGGCCTCGTCCGGCGCGACCGGATCGGTCGCAAGCGTCGCGACATGGGCGAACCCCACCATTTCATGTCCTCGCAGCACACCCCCTGGGCCGTGCGATCAGCCTGGTGCGGGGGTCTTGCGCGGGGCTTGCCCGAATGTGGCGGACAGGGGGCGCTTGCGGAAAATGCCTAGCTTCGGGTGCGCCGCAGCACCCGGCCTGCGGTGCGGGCGAGCAGCACGATGTCGTAGCAGATCGAGGCGTGGCGCCGATAGATCAGGTCAAGCCGCGCCTTGCGCGGCACGCAGGCGCGGGCATAGACCGCGTCGGTTTCTTCGGGCGTGCGGCAGGGGGCGAGCAGGCGTTCCTCATGCGCGTGGTAGGTGAGCGTCGCCAGCCCCGTGATGCCCGGACGCGATTTCAGCACCTCGCCGTAAAGCGCGGGGAACCGTTCGACATAGGCCCTGAGCGGCGGGCGCGGGCCGACGAAGCTCATGTCGCCCCGCAGCACATTCCAGAGCTGGGGGATCTCGTCGAGCCTGAACTTGCGCAAAGCGCGACCCGTGCGGGTGATCCGGCTGGCCTTGTCGCCGCCCGAGACGCCGCTGTCGGTATCCACCGGGCGCATGGTGCGCAGCTTCCACAGCATGAAGGGGCGGCCGGGCGCCCGCATCCTTTCGGACACGTAAAACAGCGGCCGTCCGTCGAGGACCCAAATCGCCAGCAGAACAAGTGCCAGCACCGGCAACAGCACCACGCCGAGCAGCAGCGCGAGGGCGACGTCAAAGGCGCGTTTGGCCGGGGTCATGGGGTGCAAAGCCTCGTCCATTCGGCGGCCATGAGGGCGGGGTCGCCGTCGGCCGGCGCAAAGGCGTGTAGCCCGGCCAGGCGGCGTACGTCCAGCGTGACCGACTGGCGCGCGCCGTCCGGGGCAGGGCGCCAGGCCCAGTCGCGGCCCCATGCGGCCAGCAGGTCGGCCATCGCCACCGCGCCGGGTGCGGCGACGTTCAGGGCAAAGGGCAGCGCCGCGCCCGAGGCGACCCGCGTCAGCAGGCTGTCGAGCACCCGCGCGAATGCCGCGGCCCCGATGTAAGAGCGTTCCGGCCCCCGCCCGTCGGCAAAGCGGTCGAGCGTCAGCGCCCCGCCCTCGGCGACGGCCTTGCCCAGCATGTCGGCCCCGGCGACGTTGCCGATGCGCAGGCAGGTGACGCCGGGCGCGCCCGGCCGCTCTGCCGCGGCCCAGCGTGCGGCCTCTGCCTCCATCTCGGCCTTGCCGCGCGCATAGGCGTTGAGCGGCGCCAGCGGCGCGGATTCGGCGATGGGCCCCGGCGCCGCACCGTAGACGGCCTGCGACGAGGCCAGAAAGACATGGGCGGCGCCGCCCGCCCGCGCCGCGCGCAGTCCCGCCAGCGCCAGTGCCGGCGCCGCGTCCGGCGCGCCGCCGCCCGAAGGGGTCGCGCCGGCCAGAACCAGCACCGCGCCGAGCGGCGGCAAAGCCGGCACCGGCGCGGTTAGCGGTGCCCAGCCCAGCCAGTCCGGCCCGGGCACGGCGCCGCGCGTTTGCCATAGCGGCACCATGCCGCCCGGCTGCCGCCCGGCCCAGGCCGCCTGCAGGCAGCGGCCCAGCCGCCCGGTGGCACCCATGATCAATAGAGCGGGGCTAGACTGGGGCATCGTGCGTATTCCGGTTGACCTGTCGGGACTCCCTAGTATCTTGCCGCTGTTTTGAATGCCATGGGCGCCAGGGGGCCGCCCGGTCTGGCAAATAAGCGGGAGAACCCATGCCTGACCATCATCGCCGCCAAGTGCTTGTCCTCGGGGCCGCGTCGCTTTTGTCGGCTTGCAGCCTGCCTCGCGGTGCCGCGCAGGAAAACGAAATCCTCGGCAGCACCAAGGACGACGCGCTGGCCGGCTACGCGATCTACCAGGTGTCGCGCGCCTTCCTGCCGCAGGTCGCCGAATGGCCGACCACGGGCAAGCGCCCGATGGGCGGCTGGATCGCGCGCCAGCGCGGGCCCAGCGGCCAGGTGATCGCCGCCGGCGATCAGGTCAACCTCGTCGTGTGGGACAGTGACGAAAACTCGCTTCTGACCTCACCCGAACAGAAGGTCGTGCAGATGAACGGCATGACCGTCTCGCCCAACGGCGCGCTTTTCGTGCCTTACGTCGACGAGGTCTATGTCGCCGGGATGACGCCCTCGGCCGCCCGCGCCAAGATCCAGGCCCAGCTCGAGGCGATCATTCCGTCCGCGCAGGTGCAGCTGTCGCTGGCCTCGGGGCCGCGCAGCTCGGTCTCGGTCGTCGGCGGCGTCGGCCGGCCCGGGACCTACCCGATCGTCGACCGCGACATGACCGTGCTTAGCCTGATTTCGCAGGGCGGCGGTGTGCTGCCCAGCCTGCGCAACCCGCTGATTCGGCTGGTGCGCGGCGGCGATCTTTACGTTACCTCGATCTCCCGGCTTTACGACAACCCCGGCCTCGACACCACGCTCAGGGCCGGCGACAAGGTGATCGTGGAAGAGGACCCGCGCTATTTCCTGGCCCTCGGCGCCGGCGGCAGCGAGACGCTGATCCCCTTCCCCAAGGATGACGTATCGGCGCTGGACGCGATGGCGCTGATCGGCGGAGTCGCGGACAACCGGGCCGACCCCAGGGGCATCCTGATCCTGCGCGAGTACCCGGCCAGCGCGATCCGCGCCGGTATGCGGGGCCCGCGCGAGCAACGGGTGATCTTTACCATCGACCTGACCACCGCCGACGGGCTGTTCAGCGCCGGCAAGTTCGCCGTCAATCCCGGCGACCTGGTCTATATCTCGGAAAGCCCGATCACCTCGGTCGATACGATCTCGCGTATCGTCGGCAACTTCCTCGCGCTGGGCAGCCGGGCCTCGAATCTCTGAGGGCCGCGCAGGGAGCGCGGCACCTTTGGTCGGCATTTCGCGCGGGCGTGACATTCGGCCCCCGGCTTGTTAAGGCACGCTCGGTTTTCACAGGCAGGGGTGGTCCTAGGTGCAGGTTGAACAGACGGCCCTTCCGGGCGTGTTGGTGCTGACCCCGCGCCGGTTCGGCGACCATCGCGGATTCTTTTCGGAAAGCTGGAACAAGCGGGTGCTGGCCGAGGCTGCCGGCATCGAGCCCGAGTTCGTGCAGGACAACCATTCGCTGTCGCGCGAGGGCGGAACGGTGCGGGGGCTGCATTTCCAGTCGCCCCCCCATGCCCAGGGCAAGCTGGTGCGCTGCGGTCGCGGGCGGCTTTATGACGTGGCGGTGGATGCCCGCAAGGGCTCGCCCACCTTCGGGCAATGGGTCGGGGCCGAGCTGAGCTTTGAAAACGGCCGCCAGCTCTGGGTGCCGGCGGGGTTTTTACACGGGTTCGCCACGCGCGAGCCCGACACTGAGATCGTCTATAAATGCACCGATTACTACGTGCCCGAGTGCGACGGCGCGGTGCGCTGGGATAGCCCCTCGATCGGCATCGACTGGGGGGTGGCGGGCACGCCGGTGCTGTCGGAGAAAGACGCCGCCGCCCCCGATTTCGCCGATTTCGACAGCCCCTTCACATGGGAGGGCGGGCAATGAAGCTGCTTGTCACCGGGGGCGCGGGTTTTATCGGCTCTGCCGTGGTGCGGCGCGCGGTGGCCCAGGGGCATTCGGTGGTCAACCTCGATGCGCTGACCTATGCCGCCTGCCTCGACAACGTGGCCGGTGTGGCCGACAGCCCGGCCTACGCCTTCGAGCACGCCGATATCCGCGACCGCGCTGCGCTGGACCGTATCTTTGCCGACCATCGGCCCGACGCGGTGATGCATCTGGCAGCCGAATCCCACGTGGACCGGTCCATCGACGGGCCCGGCGCCTTTATCGAGACCAACGTGACCGGCACCTACAACATGCTGGAGGCCGCGCGCACGCATTGGGCCGCCGCCGGCAAGCCCGAAAGCTTTCGCTTCCACCACATCTCGACCGACGAGGTCTATGGCAGTCTCGGGCCGACCGGCAAGTTCACCGAGGACACGCCCTACGACCCGCGCTCGCCCTATTCGGCGTCCAAGGCGGCGTCGGACCACCTTGTGCGCGCCTGGGGCGAAACCTACGGCTTGCCGGTGCTGGTGACCAACTGTTCCAACAATTACGGCCCCTACCACTTTCCCGAAAAGCTGATCCCGGTGGTCATCCTCAAGGCCTTGGCGGGCCAGCCGATCCCGGTTTACGGCGACGGGTCGAACGTGCGCGACTGGCTTTATGTCGAGGACCACGCCGAGGCGCTGCTGCTGGTCGTGGCCAAAGGCGAGGTGGGCCGCACCTACAATATCGGCGGCGAGAACGAGGCCCGCAATATCGACCTGGTGCGCACGATCTGCGGCATCCTGGATGCGCGGCGCCCTCAGGGTGCGCCCCATGACCGGCTGATCACTTTCGTCACCGACCGGCCCGGCCATGACAAGCGGTACGCGATCGACCCCGCCCGCATTGGGCAAGAGCTGGGCTGGCGGCCGTCGGTCACGGTCGGGGAGGGGCTGGAAAAGACCGTCGACTGGTACCTCGCCAACGAAGACTGGTGGCGCCCGCTCTTGAACCGCGACGGCGTGGGCAAGCGGTTGGGGGTGGCATGAAGCTGTTGATCTTCGGCAAGACCGGCCAGGTGGCGACCGAGCTGGCCCGCCGCGCCCCCGGCGCGGTGTTCCTGGGGCGCGAGGATGCCGCGCTGACCGATGCGGCCGCTTGTGCCGCGCGCATCGCCGGCAGCGGCGCCGACGCGGTGATCAACGCCGCCGCCTACACCGCCGTGGACAAGGCCGAAGAGGACGAGGCCACGGCGCTGGCCGTCAATGGCACCGCGCCGGCCGCGATGGCGCGCGCGGCGGCCGACAAGGGCATCCCGTTGCTGCATATCTCGACCGATTACGTGTTCGACGGGTCGGGCGACACGCCCTGGACGCCCGACGCGCCCACCGCCCCGCTGGGCGCCTACGGCCGGACCAAGCTGGCCGGCGAAGAGGGCGTGCGCGCCGCCGGCGGGCGCCATGCGATCCTGCGCACCTCCTGGGTGGTCTCGGCCCATGGCGGCAATTTCCTGAAAACGATGCTGCGGCTTTCCGAAACGCGCGAGGCGCTGAACGTCGTGGCCGACCAGGTGGGCGGGCCCACGCCGGCAGGGGCCATTGCCGATGCGTTGCTGCGCATGGCGCTGGCATTGCATCGCGGCGAGGCCGAGGGCGGCACCTATCATTTCTCGGGCGCGCCCGATGTCAGCTGGGCCGATTTCGCGCGCGAGATCTTCGCGCAGGCGGGGCGGGATGTGACGGTCACCGACATCCCCGCCAGCGCGTATCCCACGCCCGCCGCCCGGCCCGCCAATTCGCGGCTCGACTGCACGACGCTGATGCGCGATTTCGGCATCGCGCGGCCCGACTGGCGGCAGGGGCTTGCCGAAATTCTCAAGAAACTGGACGTAATTTCATGACGCAACGCAAAGGCATCGTTCTGGCCGGCGGCTCGGGCACGCGGCTTTACCCCGTGACCATGGGCATCTCGAAACAGCTTTTGCCGATCTACGACAAGCCGATGATCTATTACCCGATCTCGGTCCTGATGCTGGCAGGTATCCGCGACATCGCAATCATCACCACGCCCGAGGACAAGGCCCAGTTCCAGCGCCTTTTGGGCGACGGGTCGCAATGGGGCGTCACGCTCACCTGGGTCGAGCAACCCTCGCCCGACGGGCTGGCCCAGGCCTATATCCTTTGCGAAGAGTTTCTGGCCGGCGCGCCCTCGGCGATGGTGCTGGGCGACAACCTGTTTTTCGGCCACGGTCTGCCCGAGCTTTTGCAGCGCGCCGATGGCCGAACGACGGGCGGCAGCGTGTTCGGCTATCACGTGGCCGACCCCGAGCGGTATGGCGTGGTGGATTTCGGCGACATGGGCGAGGTTCTGGCGATCATCGAAAAGCCCGCGGTGCCGCCTTCGAACTATGCGGTGACCGGGCTATACTTCCTCGACGGCTCGGCGCCCGAGCGGGCCAAGCAGGTCGCCCCCTCGGCGCGGGGCGAGTTGGAGATCACCACCCTGCTTGAGATGTATCTCACAGAGGGGCTGTTGTCGGTCGAGCGAATGGGCCGCGGTTATGCGTGGCTCGATACCGGCACCCATGGCAGCCTGCTGGATGCCGGCAACTTCGTGCGCACGCTGGAAAAGCGGCAGGGGATGCAGACGGGCTGTCCCGAAGAGATCGCCTTTAACATGGGCTGGATCGACCACAACGCACTGGCCGCCCGCGCCGATCTCTTTCGCAAGAACGATTACGGCCGCTACCTTTCGGCGCTTTTGCGCGACTGACCCCCAAAAGTGTTGCCGGATGGTCGGATTTCCGCCGATAGACGTGCGGCGGAGGCTCCAATAGTAGACAAAACAGGGCTGTGCAGGCATATGCTGATGCATGATGTCGCGCGTTGTGGGGAATTGCGCTGAAGACATCCAAAAAAATGGGCGGGTTAGGGAATGTCGTCGCCAGAGGTGATTGTTCTGCTCGCGCTCTATAACGGGGCGCAGAACCTGCGCGAACAGCTTGACAGCTATATCAGCCAGACCTACCGCGACTGGGGCCTGATCGTCAGCGACGACGGCTCGTCCGACGAGGGCCCCGAGATCGCCCGCCGCTTTTCCGCAGAGGTCAGCCAGCCGGTCGAGCTGCGCCCCGGCCCGCGCCGCGGTTTCGCTCAGAATTTCCTGTCGCTTCTGCACGCCGCGGGGCAGGACGCGCGCTATGTTGCGTTGTCCGACCAGGACGACGTGTGGATGGCCGACAAGCTGGAGCGCGCGGTGCGCGCGCTGCGCGACGTGCCCGAGGGCGTGCCTGCGATGTATTGCAGCCGCACATGGGTGTGGAACAGCAGGACCGGTGAGACCTGGCTGTCGCACATGCACCCGCGCGAGCCCAATTTCCGCAATGCGCTGGTGCAGAATATCGCCGGGGGCAACACCATCGTGCTGAACCGCGCCGCGCTGGACATCGCGCAGGCCGCGGCGGACGAGGCATCGGACATCGTGTGCCACGACTGGTGGCTCTACCAGATGGTGACGGGGACCGGCGGCATGGTTGTCTATGACCCCGAGCCGACGCTTTACTACCGCCAGCACAATGGCAACCAGATCGGCGCCAACACCACGACTCTGGCCAGGCTGACGCGGATCGCGCTGATCCTGACGGGCCGTTTTCGCGGCTGGAACACGCGCAACGTGACCGCCTTGCGCCGGTCGGCGCATCGCTTCACCCCCGAGAACCGGCGCATCCTCAACCGCTTTGCCGCGGCACGGCGGCAGGGGCTGACCCGGCGGCTGGCAATGCTGCATCGCTCGGGCGTGCACCGTCAGACGACCGGCGGCAATGCCGGCCTGTGGCTGGCGGCCTTCCTCAACAAATTCTAGGCGCGCGGCTGTTCGGCCGGCAGCTTGTCCTGCGCCGAATAGACGATGCGCGCGACGCGCATCCAGAAACCGGCGCCGAGCTGGCTGCGGTTGATGACGTTCTCGGCCAGCGATGACGGCGGCAGGTCGAAGTCGGGCTGCTGCTGGGCGACCCGTTCGACAAAGCGGCGGTTTGCGGCCTCGAAATGCTTGCCGACCGCCCTGAGTTCGGAGGCATTGAAGATCGTGGTGCGGCAGTTATCGCCGAACTCGCGGTGCACGGCCCGGCCCACGCTTTCCAGCAACTCCGGTGTGATCCGCCTGCCGGCAGCGACCATACGCGCCGCCCAGAAGGTCAGCGGGTCGGGCGAGACATTGGCGCTTTGGCCCTGGTCCATGTCGCCGGGTGTCAGCGGCGCCCCGGTCCGGCGCAACACCTCCCCGATGACCCCGCCCTCTGACGCGCGCGCGGCGTCGTAGGCAAGGAAGGTGATCTCCTCCGGCGCGAAGCCCGCGAGGATATGGTCATAAAGCTGGTTGTAGTCGAGAAACAGGCCCGAGGCGAAACGCGACTTCATCGCCTTGTCGTAGAACTCGCGCCAGCCCACCTGGCGGGGGTTTTTCGAGATCTCCAGAAAGATCGATTGCAGAAACGCGGTCTGTTCCCGCAGCAGGCACAGCACCTCGACGCTGTCGAAGGCCGAGACCATCTCGCGCAGCTCGGCAAAGTCGACGCGGCGGGTGCGGTTGCCGCGAGAGAATTCCTCGCTGCTGATAAAGACGGTGGCGTCGGTCTTGGCGTAGCGGTCGCTGAGATCGCGCCAGACCGATGCGGCCGGGCGTCCGAGGGCATAGACCTCGGGCAGGTCGAACCAGTGGGTGACCAGCCCGTGATGCCCCGCGCGGCGCCCGAGATCGGGGTAGACCACCCCATGCCGCTGCAATAGCGACCGGTTGCGGTCAAAGGTTTCTTGCAGTGTGGTCGTCGCCGTCTTGTGGGTGCCGACATGCAGGATCAGCCGCGCCATTCAGCCCTGCCTCTTGGTTAGAACGAACACGTCGCGGAACTCGCCGATCACGCCGATGGCCGGGTCGTTGGGCAGGATCTGCAAAATCGAAAGAGCGGGCGCCCAGGCGCGCATGAGGTCGCTGAAATTCTGGCCGAAATGAAAGGTCACCAGCGCCCCGGACTCGTCGATCGGGTTGCCGTGATACTCCGGCGGGTTTTCCAGATGCTCCACCCCGTCGGGAAAATAGACGGCGCGTCGTTTGGTGGAAACGACATCCTTGTAGACAGGCGTGGTGAAGATCGCCATGCCGCCCGGCGCCAGGGTCCGTTCCATCTCGCGCAGGCAAAGGTCGGGGCGGTTGACGTGTTCCATGACGTCGAGATGGGCGTGCAGCCCGATGCTGCGATCGGCAAAGGTCATCGCCTCGAGGTTTTCGCAGCGCACGCCGTCCTTTTTCTCGCCCGGCCGGGTGCCGGGGAAGTATTGCGAGGCGATGTAGTCCTTCGCGCCGTCCCGAAGCTTGTTCGACACCGCCCGGTCGGCGGGCGAGCTTTCGTGTACGCGGCGCGTGCGCCAGTCGGGGCAGAAGGTTTCCAGCGCCCAGGCAAAGGCGCGTTCGCGCGGGATCGAATCGCACGACGCACAACGCAGGTTGTCGCGGAACCAGCCGTCGGGGCTGCGGAACTCGGTTTTCCTTTCGCAGACCGGGCAGTTGCCCTGCAATACGGTCATGTCCATTCTCCCAGAACTTCCAGCCAGGCGCGGCCGTATTGCCGGCTGGGCTCCAGCGTGGCCTTTTCCGCCCATTCGTTCCAGGCATTCACGAACAACTCGTTGCGGTAAGAGCCTTCGAGGCGGTACTCGGACAGACCGCCGAGCCAGCGGTGGAACGCGCCGGGATGGGCGCCATAGGCGATATGCGCCTCGGCCCCGCGCCGGGCCGTGTTGTCCCACGACGGCATGACGCCTGCGATGGTGTTGGCGGGCAGGCCGGCGACATAGTCGGGCGAAAGGCTGTTGTCGATGACCTTCTCGTAGTCGTAGATCAGGCCGCGAAATCCCTTCACGCTGAAATCCAGCAGGTTGCCCTCGCGGCCGCCGTAGAGATAGTCCTCCATCCCCACCAGCCCGTGGGGCGGCATCTCTATCCAGAAATCGAAGAGGTCGTCCTCGACCGGGTGCTCGCCCTCGACGTGAAAGCGCACCGCGCCCAGTTCCACCTCGCCGACCCCCAGCGCGCGCCAGGCGTCGCGCAGGCGGGCGACGTTCTCGGCCGGGGCCGGCATGTCCTCGGGGCGGTAGATGACAAAGCGCGGGCGGCTGCCGTCGGGCCGCTGGTAGCGCGGGTCGCGCATGTAGCGCGCGGTATCCTCGGCCAGCGCCTGCTCGAACCCCTCGGCATAGCTCTGGTTCAGCAGGATCTCGCCGCTGAGGCCGTCCCAGTTGCGGCGCCAGCTTTCGTTGGCCCAGCACAGGTAAAACGGAAACTCGATCTCGGGCCGGTCCATCAGCCGGTCAAGCGGCGCCTCGAGGATGCGGCGGCCGTCGAACCAGTAGTGGTATACGCAAAAGGCGTCGATGCCGGCCGATTTGGCCAGCTCGGTCTGTTCGCCCATCACCTCGGTCAGGCGCAGGTCGTAAAACCCCAGATCGGCCGGCAGCACCGGCTGGGCATGACCGGGAAAGACCGGCCTGGCGCGGGCCGCGGCCATCCACTCGGTATAGCCCTGGCCCCACCAGGCGTCGTTTTCCGGCGTGCGGTGGAACTGGGGAAGGTAGAAGGCCGAGGTATAGCCGGCGCGCCGGGGCCGGGGCGCCGGGCGGCCCGGCGTCAGCTCGCCGGTTTCGCGCACGCACTGCCCGGCGGCCTTTGCAAGATACCCCATCGCCCGTTCATAGGCATGGCCCAGCGTGCCGTCGAGCTGGGTGAACTCGGGCTCGAAATCGGCCTCGCCGATCTGGAAGCCGCCGATCAGGCGCAGCATCAGCGGCTTGA
The DNA here is from genome assembly GCF_041020385.1 of Rhodovulum iodosum. Lineage (NCBI taxonomy): Bacteria > Pseudomonadati > Pseudomonadota > Alphaproteobacteria > Rhodobacterales > Paracoccaceae > Rhodovulum > Rhodovulum iodosum. The sequence goes on from NZ_JBEHHI010000001.1 coordinate 1,448,962, forward strand.
TCCAGTACATCGACCCGGCGGGAAAATCGAGTTGGTCGGTGTCGATGCGGATTTCCAGCCGGTGCAGCAGCGCCGCGGTGCTGGCCTTGTTGATGCCCCACCATTCGGTCGAGTCGTAGTGCTGCCCGTCAGCCACCCAGAAAGCGGCCTTGGGGTCGTCGATGAAGGCCTGAAGCTTTTCGGCCAGCCCCTCGCGGGGCAGGATTCCGTCGATCAGGTGGCGGCGCCAGATGTCGCCGTCCTGCCGGTGGGGCGATTTCTTGGTGTGCAGCTTGCAGACCGCGCGATAGGGGGTCAGCAGGCCGGAATTGACCAGATGGACAAAGGGGAACACGTCGCGCCCGTGGTTGGGCATCGGGATCGCGCGGGCATCGGGAAAGGCCGTCTTGATCTCTTCGACAAGCGTCGTGGTTTCGTCACCCTTCCAGGTGAGCGTCACGAACAGGTCGAAGGGCAGCGCGACCGCGCGCAGCGTCTCGGCGATCTCGCTCCACATTTCGTGGTAGTAGATGTGCACGACGATGGCATAGGGCGCGGGCGTGCGGTCGTCGGGGCGCAGCGCGGGCGGCGAGATGCCCCGGCTGGAAATGCCTTCCGGCAGGTCAAGCGTGATCCGCAGCTCGTTCCGGCCATAGCGCAAGTAGTGCAGGAAGGGACGTCTCAGCCCGTTCAGGTCGGTGTTGTGCCGCAGGTAGGCCTTGGGTGAGAAACTGCCGCAGGGCTGCAGCCCGGCCGCCTCGCCGAAGAGCACGTAATGGCGTTCCGGAAAGGCGCGGTAGAGCGCGTTCATCTGGGGGTTGATGCCGCGGTAAAAGTTCCGGTCGAAAAGGTCCGACCGCTTGATCTTCCAGACGTACCAGAACGTGACGGGCGATATGGACAAAAAGCGCGCCAGATTGCGCGCACGGGAGAAAACGGATGTCTTTGCCATGGATGTGCCTGCTCCGGGTCGTGCCCCCTCGGCCCGGCGGATGCCCGACCCGGTGGTTTCCGGTCTCATAGGATCATCTTTCGTTGATAATCAACCGGTGATACCGCCTGAGCAGCAAAAGCCCCAGCGCCCCTGACACCAAGGCAACGCTCATCACGAAGGTATGGGAGATGTAGGTCGCATCGTAGGTGGCGAAAAACCCGCGCCGCATTTCTCCGGTGACGTGAAGCAGCGGGTTGTACCACAAAAAGCTGCGCAAGCCGGACGGCAGATCCTCGTAGATAAAGAACACGCCCGAGACCAGGAAGAGCGGCCTGTTGATCACCCGCCACACCGACTGCCAAACCGTGAAGAGAGACGTCAGAACGCAGTTGAGCGTACCGATCCCGAGGCCGAGCGCGGCCGCCATCCCGAGGCTCATCAGGATCGACGGGAAGTCGAGGATCGGACGCACGTCGTAGATCAGCTCGATCCCCACGATCACGATGTAGAACACCAGAACCTTGGTCAGCAATTCCAGCAGGAACCGCGCGATGATCGCGTCGACGAAGGTGACGGCGGGATAGGCCAGCAGCGCGCGCGAAAAAGTGATGCTGGCCGACACCTTCTGTGCGATTCCGGCATAGAGCGTGAACGGCAGAAAGGCGGTGGCGTAGAAGATCTGGAAATTCGTTCCCAGCGAGGGCGAGCGCAACATCAGCGAAAACGCGATCGACAGGACCGCAATCATCGCCACGGGTTCGGCGATGGCCCAGAAATACCCGCCGGGCGAGCGGCCGTAGGTCGTGGCCATCTCGCGCAGGATCAGCGCGATCACTGTGCGCGATGTGCGAAAGCGGCGGGGTTTGAGCGAGGGGATGCTGGTCGGGATCATTGCGTGTTTCGGCCCGCGCGGCGTGCACGGGTGGATTTGTGCCTACGGTCACTGGTGTTTGCCCGCCCGTTTATGTAGGAAGAAAATCGCTTTCGCAATTTCTCTCTTGGAGCGCTTTCTCGTGTCTCAGCAAGCACCGAAGCCCGCTGGAGCGCCGGCCGATGAAGGCGCTGCCCCAAGGATCGGGCGAAAGCAGCAGCCGCCGGCGGCGCCTGGCAAACCGCTGGGCCCCGCGGCGATGGCGCCGCCCGTGCCCCCGTTGAAGGCCCCGGTCGCTGCGGCCACCACCGCAAAGCCCGCCCAGGGCGGTGCCGGCCCGGCAAAGCCCGGCGGCAAGGCGCCGCCGTTCCGCGCCGCTGGCCCGGCAAAGCGGCGTGGCCGCCATGTGGTTCTGGCGCTGTCGTTTCTTTTGGTGGTGGTTCTGCCCGGGCTTGTGGGCACGGGCTATCTCTACACGCGGGCGGTCGATCAGTACCATTCCACCGTCGGCTTCGTCGTCCGCAAGGAAGAGATCGGATCGGCGGTCGAGTTGCTGGGCGGCATCTCGCAGCTTTCGGGGTCCAGCTCGTCTGACACCGACATCCTTTATGAATTCATCCAGAGCCAGCAACTGGTTTCCAATCTGGATCGACAGCTCGACCTGCGCGCGATGTATTCGCGCCCCTTCGAGACCGACCCGGTCTTCGCCTTCAACCCCGATGGCAGCATCGAGGATCTGGTCGGTTACTGGGGCAAGATGGTCAAGATCTTCTACGATGCCGGAACCGGCCTGATCGAGCTGCGGGTGCTGGCCTTCGATGCCGACGACGCGCACAGCATCGCCCAGGGGATCTTTTCCGAGAGCTCCGAGATGATCAACCAGCTCAGCGCCATCGCCCGGCAGGACACCACACGCTATGCCCGCGAAGAGCTGGAAAGATCGGTCGAGCGGCTGAAAGAGGCGCGCGAAGCGCTGTCGACCTTCCGCAGCAAGACACAGATCATCGACCCGCAGGCGGACGTGCAGGGGCAGATGGGGCTGTTGAACAACCTTCAGCAACAGCTCGCCGCCTCGCTGATCGAGCTGGACCTGCTGCGCGACACCACGCGCGACGGCGACCCGCGGGTCGGCCAGGCCGAGCGGCGCATCGAGGTGATCCGCCAGCGCATCGCCGAAGAGCGCAACAAGTTCAGCGTCAGCGGGCAGGGCCCCGACGACGAGGACTATGTCGCCATCCTGGGCGAGTTCGAGCGGCTGAGCGTGGACCGCGAATTCGCCGAACAGGCCTATCTGGCCGCGCTGGCCGCCTTTGACAGCGCCCAGGCCGAGGCCCAGCGCAAAAGCCGCTACCTGGCCGCTTATATCGAGCCGACCCTGGCCGAACGCGCGCAGTATCCCAAGCGCCTCACCCTTTCCGGACTCACGATCCTGTTCTTGTTTCTGACCTGGGCGATGGGCACGCTCGTCTACTACAGCGTGCGCGACCGTCGCTGAGCCTGACGCATGATCCGCCTCGATAACGTCTGCAAGACCTACATCCTGCATGGCCGCCGCAAGGTGGTGGCCCAAAACATTAATGCGGTCTTCCCCTCCGGCGTGTCGGTCGGGCTGGTGGGGCGCAACGGGGCGGGCAAATCCAGCCTTCTGCGGATGATCGCCGGCACGATGGACCCCGATCAGGGCGAGATCACCTCGACCGGGTCGATCTCCTGGCCCGTGGGCTTTGCCGGCAGTTTTCACCCCGACCTGACCGGGGCGCAGAACGTGCGGTTCATCGCCCGCGTCTATGGCGTGGATACCGAAGAGCTGTTGGATTTCGTGGCCGATTTCGCCGAGCTGGGGCAGCATTTCCACATGCCCTTCCGTACCTATTCGGCCGGTATGCGCTCGCGCCTGGCCTTCGGCACGTCGATGGGCATACGCTTTGACACCTATCTCGTCGATGAGGTCACCGCCGTTGGCGATGCCTCGTTCCGCTGGAAGAGCGAGCAGGTGTTCAGCGAGCGCATGAAGAAGAGCGGCGCGATCGTCGTGTCGCACGCGATGCCGATGCTGCGCCGCATTTGCCAGGCCGGCGCGTTTCTGGAAAACGGGGTGCTGCGCTATTACGACGACATCAACGAGGCGGTGGCCGATTACAACCGCATGATGGGCGCGATCCCCGACGATGGCATCTGAGGTGACAGGCACGGCGCCGACGGGCGCGTTCTGGGTGCATATCGGGCACGGCAAGACCGGCACCACGGCGCTGCAGCACCATTTCCGCGCCCGCGCGGCGGTCGATGCGGGGCTGCTCTACCCGGATGTGGGCCAGATGCCCAGCGGCGCGCATCACAAGCTCTTCCCGCTCGACGCGCCCGAGTTCACCCCGGCCTCGCGCGCCCTGCAGGCCCGGCTGGCCGAGGAGATGGCCGCGCGCGGGCCCGGCGTGGCGGTGCTGATCTCGTCAGAGCATCTTTGCTACATGCGCCCGGTGCAGGTGGCCCGGCTGGCCCGGCTGTGGCAGGACGAGCCCCCGCGCATCCTTTATTACATCCGCCGGCAGGAGGCGCTGATCGAAAGCGCGTTTCGCTGGGTGCAGGTGGCCGAGCCGGGCAAGTACACAGATATCGACGCCTTCGTGGCCGGTCAGGCGCGGGCGTTCGATTTCGAGCTGCGGCTGACGCCATGGCGGCGGGCGTTCGGCGACGGGGCGATCCGGCTGCGGCTTTACGACCGTCGCACCTGTGCGGGCGACATCGCCGCCGACGCCGAGGCGGTGATGGGGCTGCCCGCGCTCGACCTGCCGGGGGGGCGGGTGCAGCATCGGCCCTCGCTGGGGCCCGGCCTGACCCGGCGGCTGATGGCGTTCGACGCCGCCCGGCCCGCCCGGCCCGAGCGCCGCGCGTTTCTCGACGCGCTTTATGCAGAGGCGGCCCGCGGCGATGCCGCGCCCGAGCCCGGTTTCCTGACCGACGCGCTGAAGGCAGAGATCCGCGCCCGCTATGCCGACGCGAACGCGCGCATCGCCGAGGCACTGCTCGACCCAGAGCAGGCGGCGCTGTTCCTCGATCCGGCCTAGGCTAAGGGTCCCGATCCGTCCAGCAATCGCCAGGCACAAGGTAGAGCGAGACCGTCTTGCCGCGATAGGCGCCGCTTGCGGGCGCGATCCGGGCGACCGGGGCGGCATCGGGGGTACAGTCCGGCGGGGCCGCGCCCGTCAGCGCCAGGATGACCGGCGCCTCGCCGCCCGGAAAGGGGTATTTCAGCGCATAATGGCTTTCCGGCCGCCCCTCGGGGGGAACGGAGAAGATCGAAACGCCGCTGTCACGCCCGGTGTAGAAAAGATCGGCAAGGATCTGGCGGCTTTCGGCGATGACCGTGCCGGACCCTTCGGCCCTGGCCGCCGTCATGATATCGGTGCTCAGCGCGGACCGGCCCATGTAGCGCGCCGTCGCCGGCCCGGCGCGGTCGGCAAAGATGGCGGCCAGCGGCAGCGCCAGCGCGACCGCCCCGTTGATGGCAAAGGACGCACGGCGCCATCGCGGGGTCAGCCAGGGCAGCACCGCGACGCTGCCCGCCAGATAGGCCGCGGCCGCCCAGTTGGCATAGGCGCCCGACAGCAATGCCTGCCCGCAGATCAGCGCCACGATGGGCAGCGAAAAGACCAGCAGCACCCGCTGCACCGGCGACACCGCGCGCACCTGCGCCAACATCGCCAGCAACCCGGCGAAAAGCACCGGCCCGAAAACGGCGAACTGCGCCGCGAAGAACTCGGCCATGCCGGCATAGTCCAGCCCCGCCCGCGCGGCGGGGTCGCGCACCCAGTCGGCGTTATCGGCGGTATGCTGAAGGGTGGAAAACCCGTTGACCGCATTCCAGATCAGGTTGGGTGAAATCACGAGGCCAAAGACCAGCGCCACCTGTCCCGCCCGACGCCAGCCGATGCGCGCGCAGGGCACCAGCAGGGCGGCCAGCGCGGCGCAGAGCAGGTAGTAGATCGCGGCGTATTTCGAAAGAAACGCGAGGCCCAGGAACAGGCCCGTGGCCATGGCCCAGCCGCGCCCGGCCCCCTCGGTCAGACGCAGATAGCCCATCAGCGCCAGCGCCAGGAACGGGAACATGATCGTATCGGTCGATATCAGGATCGAGGCGAGTGCGACCATCGGCAGCGTGGCATAGCCCGCCGCCACCCACAGGCCCCAGCGCCCGCCGCCCAGCCGCGCGGCAATGGCGCCCAGCACCATCGCGGTCACGCCGTGAAACAGCGGCCCCGGCAGGCGCACCCAGAACGGCGCGTCCGATCCGCCCAGCGCGGTCGCCGCGCGGATCACCCAGCCGATCATCGGCGGTTTGGAGTAGTAGCCGAAGGCCAGCTCTTGCCCCCAGAGCCAGTACTGCGCCTCGTCGACGAACAGATCCATCGGGCTGAGCGCGAGCGTGGCTACCCGCGCCGCGGTGATCGCCAGCACCAGCGCGCCGGCCGCCCACCACCAGGGCCGCTCAGCCGCCGCGGCGCTCGGCATGGATCAGCCAGAGATTGCGGGAATAGATGAAAAGGCCCATCGACTGGCCCAGGATGAAAACCGGGTCCTTGCGGTAGACGGCATAGGCGAAAAGGATCAGCCCGCCGGCGATCGAGAAATACCAAAACGCCAGCGGCACAACCGAACGGCCGGCGCGTTCCGACGCAATCCATTGCACCAGGAAGCGGCCGGTGAACAGCAACTGCCCGCCGAGGCCCACGGCGACCCACCAGAACTCGACCCAGTTGGCCACGTGCAGCCAGACGAACAGGGTTTCAATCATCGGGCGTGGCCTCGGGCAGGGGTCGCGCCTTCTTGCGCCGGCGGATCAGCCAGGCGACGCCGAAGAGGTCGTGAATGCCCACCAGCGCGCGCTGAAGATTGTTGTAGTTCGACCGCCCCGCGCCGCGCTCGCGGTGGCTGACATCGACCAGCGCCACCTCCCAGCCGTCGCGCTTGAACAACGCGGGCAGGTAGCGGTGCATGTGGTCGAAATAGGGAAGCGTGAGAAAGGCGTCGCGGCGAAAGCCCTTGAGCCCGCAGCCGGTGTCGCGGGTGCCGTCCTTGAGCATCCAGGCCCGCACCGCGTTGGCAAAGCGCGAGGCATAGCGTTTCGACAAGGTGTCCTGGCGGCCCACGCGCTGGCCGGCGACGAGGCCGAGCCGCCCGGTGGCGTCGTCGAGAAGCGGCGTGAAGAGCTTGGGCAGCTCGGAGGGCGGGTTTTGCCCGTCGCCGTCGAGGGTGCAGATCACGGTGCCCGCTGCGGCTGTCACGCCGCTATGCACCGCCGCGCTCTGGCCGCCGCTGCGGTCGTGGCTGATCAGGCGCAACCCCGGATGGGCGGCCATCAGGCCGCGCACGGTTTCGGCGGTGGCGTCGGTCGACCCGTCATCGACCACGATGATCTCAAAGCCCCCCGCGACCCCGGCGCAGGCCGTGGCGATCTCGCCGACCACCGCCGCGACATTGCCGGCTTCGTTCTTCATCGGGATCACGATCGAGACGGATGGCATGGTGGGCTCCGCACGCTGTACTGGCGGGGTTAAACACCAAGCGCCCGATGCTGTCCACCGCGCGGCGGGTCAGGCGCGGAACAGGGTCTCGCCCGGCGACAGGCGCGGTGCCAGCGCGATGCGCTCGCCGCCATCGCAGGCGCCGGTCTCGGCGCAGCGCGCGATGATCTCGGCCGCCTTCTGCCCGATCTCGCGCCGGCAGGCGTCGGTGGTGGCCAGTTGCATCGGCAGCCCGTCCAGCAGTTCGATGCCGTTGAACCCCGCCAGCCCCAGCCGCCCGGGCACGTCGATGCCCGCGTCGAGGCAATGCAGCAAGCCGCCCGCCGCGATCATGTCGTTCGAGTAGTAGAGGAAATCGAGGTCGGGGCTGCGCCGCAGCAGCGCCTCGGTCATCTCGCGCCCCTTCTTGAGCCCCGAGCCGCCGGCGTAGAACTGATGATCGGCGATCTCGATCCCCGACCGCGCCAGTGCGCCGGTGAACGCCTCGAACCGTTTGCGCGCGCGGTGGTCCATCGGCATCTTGGTGCCGAGAAAGCCGATGCGCCGGTAGCCCGCGCTGGCAATCGCCTCGGCCATCTCGGCACCGGCGCGGCGGTGCGAGATGCCGACGACCGAATCGACCGGTTCGCCGTCGACATCCATGATCTCGACCACCGGCACGTCGGCGGCGCGCAGCATCGCGCGGGCGGCGTCGCTATGTTCCAGCCCGGCGATGATCAGCCCCGAGGGCCGCCAGGACAGCATTTCATAGAGAACCTTTTCCTCGCGCTCGGGCTCGTAGCGGCTGATCCCCACAACGGGTTGAAGGCCGGTGCCGTCCAGCCCGGCATTCACCCCGTTCAGCACCTCGGGAAAGACGAGGTTCGACAGCGACGGGATGATCACCGCGACCAGGTTCACCCGCTGGCTGGCCAGCGCGCCGGCGATCTTGTTGGGCACGTAGCCCAGCCTCTGCGCCGCGGCCAGGACGCGGGCGCGGGTGGCCGCGCTGACGTCGCCACGGTTGCGCATCACGCGGCTGACCGTCATCTCGCTGACGCCCGAGGCCTCCGACACGTCACGAAGCGTCAGCGGGCGTCGGGCGCGGGGCGGGGTCGGCTCTGTCACGGGGCGGCTCTTTCGATCGCGGGTGACGGGTAGTTAACGCGCTCTGCCGGCGTTTTCCAAGCGTCTCGCGCCGATGGGCTTGCAACGCTGCGGCTTTCGATGGACAAAAGGCCCCGCGCGGCCCCGTAGCTCAGCAGGATAGAGCAACCGCCTCCTAAGCGGTAGGTCACAGGTTCGACTCCTGTCGGGGCCGCCAGCGGCCATCCCGGTTCGTCTCACAAGCATTGTTTCTTTTAACGAAATAATGCGTTTTGCATCACGCCGCCTGTGTGCAGCGTTAGTTGCTCGATCGAGGGCGGCGCGGCGAGGGCCGTTGCGTGCCACGGCGAGCCGGAATTCGAGCTGGTCGAGGGTGGGCGGGACTATGACCGCCTGGTTGGTGCCGAGGTCTCGACATCCTCGATCTGTTCCCCAACGCGGCAAACGGGGACCGCGACGTGACCGACGTGACCGCCGCCGCGGCGGCGCCCCATGCCGGGGGCCGCGCGCCGCTCAGATCATCCGGATCACGTCCTTGTCGATGGCAAGGCGATAGCCGCGCCGGGCGATGTTGCGGATCAGCAGCTCGCTAACGATCTGGTTGCCCAGCGAGTCGCGCAGCCGCTTGATGCGGGTGGCGCCGGCGGCCTCGTCGCACTCTTCGACCGGGCGGCCGGAAATCAGCGCCTCGATCTCGGAGCCCGAAAGCATCTCATCGTCCATCCGCGCCTCGGCCAGAACCGCAAGCGTCTGGATCGCGGCCTCGGTCAGCTTGAATTCCATGTCGTTCAGCACCACCGCGTTGTCCTCGCGGCTTATCAGCAGCGACGACACCTGGATGCCCGCTCTCTCGATCTCGCCCATGCGGCGGCTGAGCGCGACGAGGGCCAGCAGAAAGACCAGCGCCGCGATCAGCAACGCGGCGGCGAAGACCAGCAAAACGAAGATCACCATCCGGTAAGAGGCGAGAACGTCGGAAAACGCGGTGCCCGACTGCGCGAGAATTTCCAGCAGGCGGATCTCGGTGGGCCCGGTCAGGCTCTCGGTCTCGACGAACAGCCGCTCGACCCGCGCGTTGAAGGCGTTCGCGTCGGGCAGGGTCAGGAACAGCAGCACCGCGGCGGCCAGCAGGATCGCAACGATCGCCGCCAGCCCCAGCGCCACCACGCGGGCGGTGCTGCGTCGCGCCTCAGTAGCGGAGGAAATAGGCCCCGGCACTGGCCTTCCTTTCCTGCAGCCCGTCCTCGCCGAAAATCGACATCACGTTGAGCAACTGCCAACCGCCGCGGCCGATGCGCCGGTCGATCTCGGCACCTGCGGCGCCGCGGTCGGCGCAGGCGCCGTCCGGCAGCTTGATGACACCGTAATGCAGCCGCAGGGGGCTTTCCTGCTTGGCCTTGTAATCGGCATAGCAGTCGGCTGCGGCGGGGCCGGCAGCGGCCATGATCAGGGCCAAGGCGAGGGGCAGCAGGGGCTTTTTCATGGGGCCATGATGGGCAAGGCCCGCGCGCTATTCAATATCGGAGGCGTCGCAAGGGCACGATATCCGATAACAGGGGCGCGTTATTGCCTGTCCGGCCCGCCCGGCCCGACCCTGGGGTCATCGCTTCACAGGTGGGGCACGCCGCTCCGCCGACCCAGGAAAAGGACAGACCCGATGACCAAGCGTCTCGTTGCCCCCGTTCTGGCCGCCAGCCTTGTGCTGGCCGGTCTCGCCGCCCCCAGCCCGGCCCGCGCCGCCGATGCCGAAGACCTAGCCCGCGCGCTGTTCGGCGCGGCCACGCTTTTCGTGATCGTCAAAAGCCTCGACAACAACGACAAAAAGAGACGGCACGCCGCCCATGCCGCGCCGCCCCGGCACGAGTACCGCTATGACCCGCCCCGCACCGAGCGCCACCGCTATGACCCGCCGCGCGCCGAGCGCCGCTATGACGCGCCCCGGGCCGAGCGCCGCCGCCACGACCCGCCCCGCCGGATCGACCCGCCGCGGCACGATCGCCGCAAGCCCGTCGCTGTGCCCAGCCATCGGCGCTATCCCGCCAATGCGATTCCTGCGAACTGCGTCAAGCGTTTCTCCACCCGCGATGGCAGCCGCAACCTGGTGACCCGCCATTGCCTCGACCGCGCCGGCGTTTCCCGCCGCCTGCCCGAGCGATGCGAGGTGGTGCTGCACACCGACCGCGGCAAGCGGTTGACCTACGGCGCGCGATGCCTGCGCCGCGCGGGCTACAGCTTCAAGGCCGGGCGGCTGTGAGGCCGTCGCGGCGGCGGGGCGACCCGCCGCCGTTTTCGCTTGCCCCCGCCGGGCCGCGCCGGTTCTCTGGTCCCATGACCCGACCCCGCCCCGACGACAGCTACGAGGCCGCGGCGCTTGCCCGCGGCCTGTCGCCCGTGGTGGGGGTCGACGAGGTGGGGCGCGGGCCGCTGGCCGGCCCCGTCACCGCCGCCGCCGTGCGGCTGGATTTCGCCCGGCTGCCCCCCGGGCTGGACGACTCGAAAAGGCTGAGCGCGCTCCGCCGCGCGGCGCTGGCCGCGGCGATCCGCGAGACCGCCGAGGTGTCGGTCGGCCATGCAAGCGTGGCCGAGATCGACCTGCTGAACATCCTTCAGGCCAGTCACCTGGCGATGTGCCGGGCGATTGCCGGGTTGCGCACGCCCCCGGCGCTGGCGCTGATCGACGGCAACCGCCTGCCGCGCGACCTGCCCTGCGCGGGCACGGCGGTGGTCAAGGGCGATGCGCGCTGCCTGTCGATCGCTGCGGCGTCGATCGTGGCAAAGGTGGAGCGCGACGCGCTGATGGTGGATTTGGCGCAACAGCATCCGGGCTACGGCTGGGAGCGGAACGCCGGCTACCCGACCAAGGCGCATCTGGCCGCGCTTCGAGATATCGGGGTGAGCCCACACCATAGGCGCTCTTTCGCCCCGGTGCACAATATCTTGTATCAAGATATTTCCTAAACCCCTGATTCAAAAAAAGAATTTGACGGCGAATCAGGGATGACTCATCTTTGTCCACAACGGCGACGCCGAAGAATGGCGCGTGAAGAGAGGCAGTGAACCGAAGATGACCAGTGCAAAGGGGGCCGGAGCGCTCCCGCTCAATACGATTCTGTCCGGCGATTGCGTCGAGGCGATGAACGCCCTGCCAGAGGCGAGCGTCGATCTGGTGTTTGCCGACCCGCCCTACAACCTCCAGCTCAAGGGCGATTTGCACCGCCCCGACAATTCGCGCGTCGACGCGGTCGACGACGACTGGGACCGGTTCGACAGCTTCGCCGCCTATGACCGCTTTACCCGCGACTGGCTGGCCGCGGCGCGACGGGTGCTGAAACCCCACGGGGCGATCTGGGTGATCGGCAGCTATCACAACATCTTCCGCATGGGCGCCGAGCTTCAGAACCAGGGGTTCTGGATCCTCAACGACGTGGTCTGGCGCAAGTCCAACCCGATGCCCAATTTCCGCGGCAAGCGGCTGACCAACGCGCATGAGACGCTGATCTGGGCCTCGCGCGGCGAGGGGGCGAAATACACCTTCAACTACGAGGCGCTCAAGGCGCTGAACGAGGGCGTGCAGATGCGCAGCGACTGGGTGCTGCCGATCTGCACCGGCCACGAGCGGCTGAAGGACGCCAATGGCGACAAGGCGCACCCGACGCAAAAGCCCGCGGCGCTGCTGCACCGGGTGCTGGTGGCCACGACCAACCCCGGCGACGTGGTGCTCGACCCCTTCTTCGGCACCGGCACGACCGGCGCGGTCGCCAAGATGCTGGGCCGCGACTTCATCGGGATCGAGCGCGAGGAAAGCTATCGCCGTGTGGCCGAGGACCGGCTGGCGAATGTGCGCAAGTTCGACCGGGCGGCGCTGGCGGTCTCGACCTCCAAACGGGCCGAGCCGCGCATCCCCTTCGGCCAGCTGGTCGAGCGCGGGCTGTTGTTGCCGGGCGAGGTGCTGATCTCGCCCCGCGGCAAGACCGCCAAGGTACGTGCCGACGGCACGCTGGTGGGCGAGGCCGTCACCGGCTCGATCCACCAGGTGGGGGCCGCGCTGGAGGGGGCGCCATCGTGCAACGGCTGGACCTACTGGCATTTCAAGCGTGACGGCAAGACCGTACCCATCGACATCCTGCGCCAGCAGATCCGCGCCGAGATGGCCGACCGGCCGAACTGAGATATCCCAAAGTTACCGCCTGTGCCTGCGGCGTGCCCGCGGCACATCCCTTGCCCCGCCATGCCCAATGGCGGGGCCTTTTTTTGACCGGCCGCTTGGGTATTTGGACCAAGAAGAAGCGGGCGCGTGCGCCACGTCCCCTCGGAATCGCCGGGCGAAGTCCTATGTGAGAATCAGGAGGTGCTAGCATGAAACTACTGGTGATCGGAGCAAGCCATGGAATCGGCCTGGAGACGGTGCGCTACGCGCTGCAGCGGGGCCACGAGGTGCGCGCCTTTGCGCGCAGCGCCCAGACGATCGCGCTTGACGATCCGAAACTGGACAAACACGCCGGGGACGCGCTGAACGCCGAGGACGTGGCCGAGGCGGTGAAGGGGGTCGACGCGGTCATCGTGGCGCTCGGGCTGCCCAAGACGATGCAGGCGATGATCAAGCCCACGACGCTGTTTTCCGACGCGACGCGGGTGGTGATCGCGGCGATGGCCGGGTCCGGGGTCCGGCGCCTGCTGGCGGTCACGGGCTTTGGCGCGGGCGACAGCCGGGCCAGGCTGTCGACGTTCGAGAGCATCCCCTTCCGGGCGATCCTCGGCCGGGCCTATGCCGACAAGGGCGTGCAGGAGGCGATGATCCGCGAATCCGGCCTCGACTGGACCATCGCGCGACCGGGCATCCTGACGAACCGGCCGCCCAGCCACAGCTACGAGGTGCTGGTCGAGCCCGAAAGCTGGCGCAACGGGCTGATCTCGCGCGGCGACGTGGCCCATTTCCTCGTCCACGCCGCCGAAGACGGCGGCCATATCGGCGAGGCGCCGGTTCTGATCCGATAGGCCGGTCGCCGCCGGCGACCCGCCCCGGCCGCGCTTGAGCGCGGCCGGGGCGGGTTGGCGGGGCGCGTTGGTCTCAGGTGCCCGCGGGCCACGGGTTTGTGGCCTCCTTGTAGGGCGTCCAGTCCTCGATATCGGGATAGTATGTCCGCCGCCAGGCCCGCACCCGCGGGTTCATGCGCCGCCGCCACAGGGGCGGGATCATCGCCAGCGAGGTCATCGCCGGATAGCCGAAGGGCAGCTGCGGCGCCTCGTCTTCCGAATAGGTCTGCAGCAGCGGGAAGCGCCGCTGCGGCTTGTAGTGGTGGTCGGAATGGCGCTGGAGGTTGATCAACAGCCAGTTCGACGCCTTGTGCGCCGCGTTCCAGCTGTGGTGCGGCTTGACGTGCTCGTACTTGGCCTCGCCGAGATAGCGCCGGGTCAGGCCGTAGTGTTCCACGTAGTTGGTCAGTTCCAACTGCCAGACGGCGATGAAGGCCTGCCACACGAACAGCGCAAGCCCCACGAGGCCGCCGATCCAGAGCGCGAGACCGATCATCGCCAGTTGCAGCGCGCCGTAGCGCCAGAACGGGTTGGACAGGTGCCACACCGGCAGGTCGCGCCGCGCGAGCATCAGCTTTTCCGCCCGCCACGCAGAGGGTAGCCCGGTTGTCAGCACGCGCCAGAAAAACCGATGGAAGCCTTCGTTGTAATGCGCCGTCACGCCGTCGCGGGGGGTGCCGACATGGGGGTGGTGCACCAACAGATGCTCGGTGCGGAAATGGCTGTAAAGCACGGTCGAGAGCAGCAGATCGCCCAGCCAGCGTTCCAGCCGGTTGCGCTGGTGCAAAAGCTCGTGGGAATAGACGATACCCACGGTGCCAGAGATCACGCCGACGCCGAAGAACAGCACGATGGTTTCAAGCGCGCCCAGGTGGCTGGTATGGGTGACCCACCAGATCATGCCGAAGATCGTCACGAACTGGATCGGGAACCAGATCATCGTGATGAAGCGGTACCAGAAGAGGTCTGTCTCGGGCGTTTCGGGGTCGGGGTTTTCCTCGTTCAGGCCCAGGATCGCGTCCAGCACGGTGACGGAGAGCCAGCCGTAAATGGGCAGCAGGATCACCGTCCATCCGCCCACGGTCGCGCCGAGGATGGCCAGCGGTATCATGCCGAGTGACAGCCAGAAGGGCAGGGCGTTTTTCAGCGCCCCGACGGGTGCTTTGTCGGTCATTGCGGTCTCCCTGTTGGCCGCGCGCCCCCTGTTGGAAAAGCTATAGCCGAGCCGCAGGTTTCGCTCAATCGGCGCCGTGGCCGCAGCGCGCGAGGTCGAACGCCTTGCGCATCACCGTGGGCAGGTCGGCGGGCCGGAAGTCTGCCGCAGGCAGGAAGAAGCCGCGGGCAGGGGTACAGCCTTGGGGCAACGCGGCGACATGAAGCGCCAGCCGCAGGTGGAAATGGGTAAAGGTGTGGCGCACCTCTTGATCCAGCGGGCGCCAGTCGGCTGCGACCGGGGGGGCGGCGCAGGGTTCTGTTTCCGCCCATTCGCTGCCGGGCCAGCCCAGCATCCCGCCCAGCAGACCCGTGTCGGGCCGGCGTTCGAGCAGCCACGCGCCATCGGCGCGTCGGCCGATATAGGCATGGCCCAGCCGCGTGGGCCTGGGCTTTTTCGCCAGCTTGCGGGGCAGCGTGGCGGCGATGCCCCGATCGCGCGCGGCACAGGGCGCGCGCAGCGGGCAGATGCCGCAGGCGGGGTTCTTCGGCGTGCAGATCGTGGCGCCGAGGTCCATCACCGCCTGGGCGTGACAGCCGGGGCGTTCCTGGGGCGTGAGCCGCGCGGCCAGCGCCGTCAATGCGGGTTTGGCGGTGGGCAGGGGGGTCTCGACGGCGAAAAGGCGGGCCATCACGCGCTCGACATTGCCGTCCACAACCGTCTCGGGCCGGTCGAAGGCGATGGCGGCGATGGCCGCGGCGGTATAGGGGCCGATGCCCGGCAGGGCCTGCAACGCGTCGCGGGTGGTGGGAAAGCGCCCGCCATGGTCGGCGACCACGGCGCGCGCGCATTTCAAAAGGTTCCGGGCGCGGGCGTAATAGCCCAGGCCCGCCCATTCGCCCATCACCGCGCCATCCTCGGCGGCGGCCAGTGCGGCGACGTCGGGCCAGCGCGTGGTGAAGCGGCGGAAATAGTCGCGCACGGCGGCCACGGTGGTCTGTTGCAGCATCACCTCTGAGAGCCAGACGGCGTAGGGATCGGGCCGCGCGCCCGCCGCGCGCGCCCTGGGGCCCACCCGCCAGGGCAGGTCGCGCGCGTGGATGTCGTACCACGACAACAGCGCCGCACTCACGTCCGCGTCACGCAATCTTTATGGCCTCCGCGCCGTCATTTCTCTGGTTGCCCCGTGTCCCCGGACCTAGACTAGCCCGCGATGAAGGAAAAGACAGGCACCCCCCGTTCCACGCTCGCGGAGTCCGCCGCCGGAGGCCGGCGGCGCGGATTCGAGCGTGCGTCGGGGCTGTTGGAAGGCCGCATCCGGAAGGTCGGCGAAAAACGCGGTTTCGCCGTTACCCGCCTGCTGACCCACTGGCCCGATATCGTGGGCGAGGACATCGCCCGCATCGCCCGGCCGGTCGACGTGAAATATGGCCGCGAGGGGTTCGGCGCGACGCTGAGCGTTCTGACCACCGGCGCGCAAGCGCCTGTGCTTGAGATGCAAAAGGAAAAGCTGCGCGACAAGGTGAATGCCTGTTACGGCTATGCCGCGATTTCGCGCATCCGCATCACCCAGACCGCGCCGTCGGGCTTTGCCGAGGGGCAGGCCGCATTCGCGCCGAAACCGCCCGACGAGCCCGCGCCCGACCCCAAGGTGCAGGCCGAGGCCGCCGAGCTGTCGGCCGATGTGCACGACCCGACGTTGCGCGCCGCGCTTGAAGCGCTGGGCCGAAACGTTTTATCCCGCCCCAAACGCTGAAAAGAGGTTCTCGATGATCCGCATGCTCTCCACCTCGCTGGCGATTGCCGCCCTGGCCGCACTGGGCGGTTATGCCCTGACGGCGAACGCGCCCAGCCTGCCGCCCATCGGTGCGGCCCAGGCCCAGACCGCCGAGGCCGAGCTGCCCGAGATCGAGGCGATGACCCTGGGCGACCCGAACGCGCCCGTCGCATTGACCGAATACGCGTCCTTCACCTGCGGGCATTGCGCCAATTTCCACGACGATGTGTTCAAGAAGCTCAAGGCCGACTACATCGACACCGGCAAGGTGCATTTCACCTACAAGGAAATCTACTGGGACCGCTACGCCCTGTGGGCCGGGATGGTCGCGCGCTGCGGTGGCGACACGCGCTTTTTCGGGCTGGTCGAGTTGATCTATGACCGCCAACGCGAGTGGATCAAGGCGGGCGAAGCCGCCGATGTGGCCGGTGAATTGCGCACGATCGGCCGCACCGCGGGGATGTCGGACGACACGCTCGACGCCTGCATGCAGGACGCCGCCACCGCGCAGGCGCTGGTCGAATGGTCCGAGGAACAGGCCGCGGAATACGACATCGACTCGACCCCCTCGCTGGTGATCGACGGCGAGAAATACTCGAACATGAGCTATGACAAGTTGACGGAAATCCTCGACGCCAAGCTGGCCGACTGAGGCCCGGCGGCTAGAGCCCCAGCCGGCCCAGCGCGGCGTCGAGCGGCGCCCAGTCGTCGAGCGACAGCCGCACCGGCACGGTCAGCACCTTGCGGCGGAAGGCGGTGGGCAGGCGCACGGCGTCCTTTTCCGTGGTGACCATCTGCGCATCCAGCGCCATCGCCTCGATCTCTAGACGTTTCATCAGTGCCTCGGTCAGGGGCTGATGGTCGTCAAGCGCCTCGGCCCTCCTGAGGCGTGCGCCAAGGGCCTCAAGCGTGGCGAAGAACTTGGCCGGGTGGCCGATGCCGGCAAAGGCCAGCACCGGCAAGCCCGCCCAATCCATCCCCGTGGGCAGCGGATTCAGCGCGCCGGTCAGGTGCGGCAGCGCGAGCGTGCCGGCCCAGCGGCCGGCAAAGCGGCGCTGGGCCGGGGCGGGGCCGATGGACAGCACGAAATCGGCGCGGGCCAGCCCCGCGGCGACCGGTTCGCGCAAGGGGCCGGCCGGGATCACCCTGCCGTTGCCGAAGCCCTTGGCGGCCTCGACGGTGAGGATGGACAGGTCCTTGGCGAGCGCGGGGTCCTGAAACCCGTCGTCCAGCAGGATCGCCTGCGCGCCCTCCTGCACCGCGGCCCGTGCCCCCGCGGCGCGGTCGCGCGCCACCCATGTGGGGGCGAAGGCGGCCAGCAGCAGCGGCTCGTCGCCGGTCTCGGCGGCGCGGTGGCGCGCCTCGTCGACACGCGTCGGGCCGGTCAGCGTACCGCCGTAGCCGCGGCTGACGACATGGGCCGCCACGCCCCGCTCGGCCAGCCGCTGGATCAGGGCGATCACCGTGGGTGTCTTGCCGGTGCCGCCGGCATTGATGTTGCCGACGCAGATCACCGGCACGCCCGGCGCCTCGGGCGCGCCGCGGGCCAGCCGCCGCGCCGTCGCGCGGGCATAAAGCGCGCCCAGGGGCGCCAGCGCGCGCGCCTGCCAGCCGGGGCGGTCTGGCGGGTTGTCCCAAAAGGCCGGCGGGCGCATCAGCCTGCCCCCCGCGCGCGCAACTCGCCGATCAGGTAGTCGGCGACGCTTTGGGCCGCCTCGGCGCCCTCGGTCGTGACCTGCCAGGCGGCATGGGCCATGGCGGCGGCCCGTTCGGGGGCCAGCAGCGTCTCCAGCGCCTCGGCCAGGCCCTGCGCATCACGCACCTGCCAGGCGGCGCCGGCGGCGGCGAGGCGGCGGTAGCGGGGCGCAAAGTCGCCGGTGCCGGGCCCATGCACCACCGCCGCGCCCAGCGAGGCCGCCGGGAACGGGTCGCGGCCTTTCTGAGCGGCGAGTGTGCCGGCCAGAAAGGCGACCGGGGCGAGGCGGTACCACAGCCCGTCTTCGCCCTCGGTATCTGCAAGGTAGATTTGGGTTTCCTCGTCGATCTCGTCGTCTGCGCTGCGCTGCGCCACGCGCCAGCCCGCCTTGCGCAATGCCTTGGCCAGGGCCGTGGCGCGGGCCGGGTCGTCGGGCGCCAACAGCAGCAGCAGCCGGTGCGACAGGCGCAGCGCGGCGGCATGGGCGGTGCAGACCAGGGCATCTTCCTCTGGCGTGGCGCCATAGGCCAGCCATGCCGGCCGGTGGGCCAGCGCCTTGGCCATCGCCGCGCGCTCGGCCTCGTTGCAGCCTGGCGAAATGCCGCTTTCAGAGAGCCGCCCGGAGACGGTGATCCGCTCGCGCGCGATGCCCAGTGTCTGAAAAATGGCCGCGCCGAGGGTGTCGGCGGCGAAGACGCGGTCGAACCGGCGGACCATGGCGCGCTGGCCCACGGGCCGCCAGCGCGCGTGCCAGGCGGGCGGGATGCCGGTGCCGATCAGGACCGCGCCGGCGCCGGCGCGGGCGGCCGCGCGCAGCAGCTGGCGCGCCAGCGTGGACGGAAACCAGACCGACAGGTCGGGGCGCCAATGGTAGGCGAAATCCGTGGCGGCAGCGCGCTCTTCGGGCGGCGCGGGCCGGATCAGGGCGCCGCCCACGCCATGGGCGGCGAACATCGCGCCGGCCTGCGCCGAGGCCGGCCCGGTGACGAGCGTGCAAAGGCCGGGCAGGTCGTCTTCGACAAGGCTGACGATCTCGGCGATGGCACCGGTCATATCCTCGGGCGGTGCGTGCACCCACAAGAGCGGCCCGGCCGGGCGCCGGCCCTCGGCCTGGGGCGCAGGACGCCGGGCCGGTACGATGCCGAGGCCGGGAGAGGGCGCCATGGGCGGGCGGTCAGCCGCCGAGTTCTTCGGTCGGGCTGGCCTCGGCCTCTTCGTCGCGCAGCCGGTGAATATGAGCGATGAAATAGCGCATATGGGCATTGTCGACGGTGCGCTGGGCCTCGGCCTTCCAGGCGTTGTGCGCGCTTTCGTAGTCGGGAAACATTCCCACGATATGGATGTCGTCGACATTCTTGAACGCGGTTTTCTGCGGGTCGACCAACTCGCCCCCGAAAACCAGATGCAGGCGCTGGGTCATCCTTTTCTCCCTCTGCCGCGCGTGTTGTGCTGCGACCCTAGACGATGGCAGGCACGGGGGAAAGACGATCAGGCGAGGCGTTGCATCAGCGCGTCGTGCAATGCCGGGCCGGCGACGACGACCCCCTGCGAGACCGGGTGGGGCGTGTTGAATTCCAGCGCCCTGCCGCGCCGGTCGCTGACCCGCGCGCCGGCCTCTTTGGCAATCAGCGTGCCGGCGGCGGTGTCCCAGTCCCAGCTGTCGCGCAGCGTCAGCATCGCGTCATAGCGCCCCTCGGCCACCAGGCACATGCGGTAGGCGAGCGAGGCCCGGAGCGAGCGTTTCAAAACAGGCGGCGGGCCTTGCCAGTGCTCCTCGGCCAGCGCCGGGCCCGCGGTCAGCACCCGTGCGCCTTCCAGATCCTCGCGGCCGGTCGCGCGGATCGGCGTGCCGTTCAGCGATGCGCCCGCCCCCTTGCGGGCGGAATAGAGCCGCTTTTCCATCGGCAGGTAGACGACCGCGGCGATCACGCGGCCCGCGCGCGCCACCGCCAGAGCATGGGCAAAGCCGCGCTCGCCATTGAGAAACGCCCGCGTGCCGTCAAGCGGATCGACGATGAATACATGCTCGTCATCCAGCCGCCCTGCGCTGTCCTCGGTCTCTTCCGAAAGCCAGCCGTAACCGGGCCGGGCGGCCAGCAGCCTGGCGCGCAGCATCGCGTCGATTTCCAGGTCGGCCTCGCTGACCGGGCCCTGGTGACCGGGTTTGTCCCAGACATAGGGTGACCGGCGCCAGTGGCGCGCGGCGATCTCTCCGGCGGCTTGGGCGGCCTCGGCCAGAAGATCGAGGTCACTCGCCGGCAAGCGTCAGTCCCTCGACCAGCAGGCTGGGGACCCGGCGCGACAGGTGATCGCGCGCGTCGTTGGCCGGCACGATGGTCTTGAGCATATCGCGCAGGTTGCCGGCGATGGTGCATTCGTTGACCGGATAGGCGATCTCGCCCTTTTCGACCCAAAAGCCCGACGCGCCGCGCGAATAGTCGCCCGTGGTCGCGTTGATCGAGCTGCCGATCAGCGAGGTGATCATCAGCCCGGTGCCCATCTCGGCCATCAGCGCGGCGCGGCCGGCCTCGCCCGGCGTCAGGGTAATGTTGCTGACCGAGGGCGAGGGCGGCGACGAGACGCCGCGCGCGGCATTCGCGGTGCTTTCGAGCCCCAGCTTGCGGGCGGTGGCAAGGTCGAGCACCCATCCTTTTAGGACGCCGTTTTCCACCAGCGCCCGGCGCGCGGTCGCCAGCCCCTCGGCGTCGAAGGGGCGCGAGCCCGAGATGCGCTTGCGGTGCGGATCTTCGAGCAGCGACAGGCCCGGCGGCAACACCGCCTCGCCCATCAGGTCGCGCGCCCAGGATGCGCCGCGGGCGATGGCGGTGCCGTTGATCGCGCCCAGCAGGTGGCCGATCAGCGATGCCGCGACGCGCTCGTCATAGAGCACCGGATAGGCGCCGGTCTTGGGCCGGCGCGCACCGGCGCGGGCAACGGTCCGTTCGCCGGCGAGGCGGCCGACCTCTTCGGGGTCGGGCAGGTCGGCCTGGAACACCCGCGTCTCGTAGCTGTAATCGCGTTCCATGCCGGTGCCGCTGCCGGTGATCGCCATGCACGAAACCGCCCGGTCGGTGCGCGCATAGCCCCCGGCAAACCCGTTGGTCCCGGCGAGGTGCAGCCGGCGGTACCCATACCCGGCCGAGGCCGATTGCACCTGGCTGACGCCGTCGATGGCGGCCGCGGCGGCCTCGGCGCGGCGGGCATCGTCTTCCAGCGTGGCGGGGTCGGGTTCGGGCGCCGGGTCGGCAAGGTCCAGCGCGTCGGCATCGCGCGCGTCGGCCAGAAGCGCGGGGTCGGCCAGCCCGATGGTGGGGTCCTCGGGCGCCTCGCGCGCCATGGCAAGCGCGCGCTCGGCCATCTCGGCGATGGTCTCTGGCCGCGTGTCAGAGGCCGAGACGCAGGCCTGGCGCCGGCCCAGCAGGACGCGCAGGCCCAGATCGACGCCCTCGGCCCGCTCGGCCTGTTCCAGCCGTCCCTGCCGCACGTCGATCGACAGCGACGTGCCCTCGACGGCAATCGCATCGGCATCCTCGGCGCCTGCCTTGCGGGCAGCCGAAAGCAGGGCGTCGGTCAGCGCGGAGAGATCCTGGGGCATGTGGCGGGGCATCCTGTGATCGAAAAGGTTCCACAGGAGCTAGTACGCCGCGCCCGCCCGCGCAAGCCGCCGCCCGGTCAGCGCAGGCGCTGGCCGTTGGCCAGGATCTGCCCGTCCTCGGTCACCTGGATGTCCGAGACCAGCGTATCGGCCCCCTCGCCCGGTTTTGCGAACATGCCCAGCATCATCCGGAATCCGGTGGCCTGATCCTGCGGCACGAGGCCCATCGCCACCAGCTTGTCCAGCAGGGCGTTGGCGCCGGTCAGCCGCAGCGACAGCCCGCCGGTGGGCTTTGGCATTCCGTTGAAGGGCGTGGTGTCGGAATTGTCGAAGCTGAAGGCGCCCGCGCCGCTCAGATCGGCCCCGGCGACGGAAAGCTGCAGCGCGTTGACGTCCAGCGATTGCAACTCGGCCGGCGGCTGGCCCTGCAACTCGGCGATCGCCATGGGATCGAACAGGTCGGCCAGCATCCGCGCCTTACCGCTGAGATCGATCACCAGCGTCGCCGGATCGCGGGGCAGCGCGCCGGCGGGGTCTATCATCGACCACAGCGCCTCGTCGACGGTGAGCCCCTGAAGCCGGGTCAGCAGGCCGAAATCGCCGGGTTCTTCGCCCTGCGCAGTGGGCATGGTCAGGCCGAACGCGCCCTCCTCGATCTGCATCGCAAGCTGCGGAAAGGGTATCTGCGCGCCGCTCACCATCATCTCGGTACCGGACTGCGCCGTGCGGTAGACGATCTGATCGGAATCGAGGGCGAAATCGAACCGCCCGCCGGTCGATGCCATCGCCATGCGGGTGGGCGCCCCGGCCTCGGTGACGTCGGCCGTCATCTGCAGGGGGCCATAGGCGATGTTGCCCTCGGAGGAGAACCCGGCCTTCAGCATCCGG
This sequence comes from Rhodovulum iodosum, assembly GCF_041020385.1. Lineage (NCBI taxonomy): Bacteria > Pseudomonadati > Pseudomonadota > Alphaproteobacteria > Rhodobacterales > Paracoccaceae > Rhodovulum > Rhodovulum iodosum. The sequence goes on from NZ_JBEHHI010000001.1 coordinate 1,471,494, forward strand.
GCCATATCGGTGCCGTCCATCTGCGGCGGCAGGACGCTGCGCGAGGCGCTGGTCAGCGCCCCGACGGTGGCCACGATCTTGACGGCGGTTCCGGCGGCCGGGTCGGACAGGTCGAAATCGAACCCGGCGCTGTCGGCGGCAAAGTCGCTGAGGATGGTGCGGCTGTCGGTGCCGGTTATGCGGTACATTCCCGACACGCCGCCGGCGGTCATCTGCATCTGTGCCGGCGCCGTCTCTCCGTCGACCGTCATCTGATCCATCGTCATACCCACCTCGGGCGCGGTGAATCGATAGGTGATGTCTCCGGGGCTGCCGGTGGCCACGGCTTCCAGCCCGGTCTGGCGCATCCGCATGGTGACATCGCTGCGCGCCGTCTCTCCGTTCATCCGGGCTTCGCTGTTGACCGCCAGCACGCCCTCGGGCGCCATGGTGATCCGCACTGCCCCGTCGCCGGTTTCGGTGAACACGATCTCGGCGATCGCGCCGCTGGCGGTGCTGCTCTGGCTGCCGCCTTCGGGCAGCTCGATCGGGCTGGTCTCGATGGTAACCGAAACGTCGCGCACCACCAGGCTGTCACCCTCGACGGTCTCGGTCGCGGTGATCTGTTGCCCGTAGCTTTCGGCCATCCCCTTGAGACTGCCCCAGACCCCGGCCGCGGTCAGCTCGGCTGCGGCCGGGCCAGCCCAGGCAAGCCCGGCGATACATGCGAGGGCGGGCGCGGCTTTCCAATGTTGCATGAGGGTTCCTTCCTGAAAGACGGTTTGGCGCAAGCTTCGACGCAGGCCGAGCGCGAGTCAACGGCACGTTGCGGCTGGTCAGCGCCGAGGCGCTGGGCTACCACTGTCGCAAGACAAAATACGGAGATGAGCATGGCGGATCTGACCGGCAAAAGCGTATTGATCACGGGGGCCAGCCGGGGCATCGGCGCGGCCGCGGCACGTGCCTTTTCCGAGGCGGGGTGCCATGTCGCGCTGGCTGCGCGCAGCGCCGAGGCGATCACCAGTATCGCCCGAGAGATCGGACCCGCCGCGCTGGCGCTGCCCTGCGACGTCGCCGATTTCGGGCAGGTCTCGGACGCGGTGCGCGCCGTCGTGAAATCCTTCGGCAAGATCGACATCCTGGTAAACAATGCCGGCGTGATCGAGCCGATATCGCGGCTGCAGGATGCCGACCCGGCCGAGTGGTCAGAGGCGGTCGACGTCAACCTAAAGGGCGTCTTCCACGGCATGCGCGCGGCGATGCCGGTGATGGCGGCGATGGGCGGCGGCACGATCCTGACCGTCAGCTCCGGCGCCGCCCACAGCGCGCTGGAGGGGTGGAGCCATTACTGCACCTCAAAGGCCGGCGCCGCGATGCTGACCAAATGCGCCCACCTGGAGGGCGAGGGCCAGGGCATCCGCGCCATGGGCCTGTCGCCCGGCACGGTGGCGACCGAAATGCAGCGCCAGATCAAGAACAGCGGCGTGAACCCGGTCAGCCGGCTGGACTGGGGCGATCACATTCCGCCCGCATGGCCGGCCAAGGCTCTGGTCTGGATGTGCACCGCCGATGCCGACGAGTTTCTCGGCCAGGAAATCTCGCTGCGCGAACGGGCGGTCCGGCGCCGGGTAGGCCTTGAGGCATGATCGCGCTGGACAAGGACGGCGCGCGCTGGACGCTCAGGCTGAACCGTCCGGACAAGGCGAACTCGCTGACCAAGGCGATGCTGAGAGAGATCGAAAGCGTCGTCTCGGACGCCGAGCGCGAAAAGATCGGCGCGCTGGTGATAACCGGCACCGGACGTGTCTTTTCGGCGGGTGCCGATCTCGACGAGGCGCGGGCCGGGCTGGCCACCGACGGCGTGTGGGAGCGCGTCTCGGGCCGCATCGCTGCGATGGAGGCGATGACGGTGGCGGCGCTGAACGGCACGCTGGCCGGCGGCGCCTTCGGCATGGCGCTGGCCTGCGACCTGCGGATCGCGGTGCCCTCGGCCAACTTCTTCTATCCGGTGATGAAGCTCGGCTTTTTGCCGCAGCCCTCCGACCCGGGGCGGCTGGCGGCGCTGGTGGGGCCGGCGCGGGCCAAGCTGATCCTGATGGGGGGTGCCAAGATCACCGCCGACGAGGCGCTGGCCTTCGGGCTGGTCGACCGGGTGGTGGCCGCCGAAGAGTTGGAGGCGGCGATCGAGGCGCTGGTGGCCGACGCGCTGGCCGCGACACCCGAACACCGGGCGTCGATCAAGCGGCTGTGCGAGGGGCGCTAGCGCCGGCGCCGCGGCCCCGGACTTTTGGAATGGAAATCGGCGGGGCGCTTTTTCACCCAGGCAATGAATTTCGCCAGCCGCGGATGGGCCCTGAGCGCCGCGATGGTGGGATAGCTGCGGGCAAGCTCGGCCTCGGTCAGGGAGGCGTGGATTTCATTGTGACAGATCTGATGCAGCAGAACCGTCGGCCCGCCCTTGCCGCCCCGCAGCTTGGGCACGAGGTGGTGCAGGCTCTGCCGCGCATGGGGCGGGATCGGGCGGCCGCACAAGGGGCAGATCGGGGTCGGGTCGTCTGGCATGTCGCCCTGTCGCAGGTGGTAATCCATGGATGATGCGGCGGACACCGCCACCGGGCAAGACCGGCGCGTCGCGGCGCTGGTGATCGGCGCGGGGCCGGCCGGGCTGATGGCGGCGGAGGCGCTGGCGCGGGCGGGGCTTTCGGTGCTGCTGGCCGAGGCCAAGCCGTCGCCCGGGCGCAAGCTGTTGATGGCGGGAAAATCGGGGCTGAACCTGACCAAGGACGAGCCCGCGGAGACCTTCCTCGCGCAGTACGAAGAGGCCGCGGGGCCGCTGGCCCCTATGCTGCGCGCCTTTGGTCCGGCCGAAGTGGCGGCGTGGGCCGAGGGGCTGGGCCAGCCCGTGTTCACCGGGTCGTCGGGCCGGGTTTTTCCGAGGGCGATGAAGGCCTCGCCCCTGCTGCGGGCCTGGCTGGCGCGGCTGGACGCCGCCGGCGTGCGGCTGGAAACCCGCTGGCGCTGGGCGGGGTGGCGCGGCGAAAGTGCCGTTTTCCAGACGTCATCGGGGCCGGTTTCGGTGCTGGCCGATGTCACCGTGCTGGCATTGGGCGGGGCGAGCTGGGCCAGGTTGGGCTCTGACGGGGCCTGGGCGGACACCCTGCGCGCCGAGGGCGCGGCGGTGGCGCCGTTCCGCCCGGCCAATGTCGGGCTGAGGGTCGAGTGGTCGTCGCACATGGCGCGCCAGTTCGGCCAGCCGGTCAAGGGCGTGGCGCTGTGCGCCGGCGGGCGGCAGGTCCGCGGCGAATTCGTCGTCTCGCGCAGGGGGCTGGAAGGCGGGGCGATCTATGCCCTCTCGCGGCCGCTGCGCGAGGGCGCGCCGCTGATCGTGGACCTGATGCCGAACCGCACCGAGGCCGAAATTGCCGAGCGGCTGGCCCGCCCGCGCGGAAAGGCCAGCCTGACGGCGCATCTGCGCAAGACGCTGCGGTTGCAGGGGCCGCGGCTGGCGCTGCTATACGAATGCGCCCGGCCGTTGCCGCAGGGCGCCGCGCTTGCCGCCCGGATCAAGGCGCTGGCGGTGCCGCACGGCGGCCCGCGCCCGCTGGACGAGGCGATCTCGACGGCCGGCGGCGTGGACTGGGCGGGTCTCGACGCGGGGCTGATGCTGACCGCGCGGCCCGGCGTGTTCTGCGCCGGCGAGATGCTGGACTGGGAGGCGCCGACAGGCGGCTACCTGCTGACCGCGTGCCTGGCCACGGGGCGCTGGGCCGGGCAGGCCGCGGCGCGCCGTCAGGCCGCCCTTGCGCGCTGATAGGCCGGGCGCGCGCGCATCCGTTCCAGATATTCGGCCAGAGCGGCCTCTTTCAGCGGAAACTGTGCCGCCGTGGCCCAGTCGCCGCAATGGGTCAGGATGATGTCGGGCACCGTCATCTCGGTGCCGGCGACGAAGGGGCCGTGGCCCATCCGGCGCACCAGCGTGGCCTGGCTGCGTTCGAATTCCCAGCGCAGGCTGTCCTTGATCGCCGATTGCCGCAGCTCTTCGGGCAAGACGAAACTGTGCCGCGCGGCCATCCAGAGCGCCGCGTCGAACTCGTCGAGCAGGAACTGGGTCAGGCTGTCCTGCTGGGCGCGTTCGATCGTGCCCGCGGGGTGGGTCAGCGCGCCGTGCTTGTCGGCGAGATAGGTCAGGATCGCGGTCGAATCGGTGATTGGCGTGCCGTCGACCACCAGCACCGGCACCTTGCCCGCCGGGTTCAGCGCGACCACATCGCCCGAGCGCGGCGGCGCGGGCACATGTTCGTAAGGCACGTCCAGCTCTTCGAGCATCCACAACACACGCAGCGCCCGGCTGCGCCCGCTTCCGATCACGCGATACATTCTCGGCCTCCCGTTCGCTCAGGTGCCAAGGGTTTCCAGCTTCGCCGCCGGCATTCAACCCTGCCGGCAGAGATTTTCCCGGCCCCGCGGCCGCAGCGGCGCCGACGGCCGGGTGTCGCTATGGCCCCGCTAGCCGCCGCGCATCTTCGCCAGACGGATCAGGCTTCGCTCCATCAGCGCCATCTGCGGCGCGCGCTGGGACGAGCGCAGCTTGAGGTCGGTCTCGACCAGAACCTTCATCGCCTGTTCCAGCCTGCGCATCCCCCAGCCCTGGGCCTGGCGGATCATCGCATCGCGCAGCTTGAAGGGCACCGGGGGGCGCAGGCGCGACACGCCGCTGGCCGGGCCGGATGGGTCGGACGCGGCGGCGTGCAGCGCCCGGAAATGGCGCAGCGCGGCGATACACAGGCCCACCGGTTGCACCCCCTGGGCCTGAAGCCGGCGCAACAGCGGGCCGATCTCGCCGTCGCGCCCGTCGGCCACCACCGCGATCAGCGCGTCCATCGCCGCCTCGGTCGAACGGGGGGCGCAGGCGGCCACGTCCTCGGGGGTCAGGGGCGCGGGGTCGCCGATCTTGTAAAGCGCGATCTTTTCCAGCGTCTGACGGAAATCGCCGGGGTCGAGCGTCATGGCCAGCCCTTCGATCTCGGCCATCGCGGGACGGTCGATCTGGCCCATCCCGGCGGCTTTGAGGCTGGCCTCGATTTCCCCGCGCGAGGGCGGGTCGTCGTAGATGCCCACGGCATAGGCGTTGGAATGCCCTTCGAAGAGCTTGCGCAAAGCCGAGCGGGGGGTGAGCTGTTTCGCGGTGACGATGAGTTGCGCGTCGCCGGCCTGCCAGTCGGCCAGCGCGGCCTCGACCGTCTTGGCCAGCCCGTCGGCGGCCTCGTCGAGAAGCACGACGCGGGGGCCGGGAAAGAACCCCTGCGCCTTGACCGCGTCGGCCAGCGCGGCGGGGTCGCCCCGCAGTTCCGAGGCATGCAGGCGCGTCAGGCGCATCTCTTCTTCGCCGTTCGGGCCCAGCAGGGCCGCGACCACCTCTTGCCGGCGCAGCGCCACGCGCATCGCGTCGGCGCCGTAGATCAACAGGCCCGTGCGGTCCGCCTCGGGCTTGGCGAAATAGCGGGGGGCGTCGCGCGGCGATAGCTTCATGGCGTCCGTGCCGCGGCCCCGGCGACCAGCCGCGCCACGATCTGGTCGGCGAGGATCACCATCAGCCGCTCGTAGGCGTCGCGCCGCGCGGTCAGCGTGGCCAAGGTCGAGCCGGTGGCGGAATAGCCGGTAAAGCTGCGCACCGTGCCGCTGTCGGCCAGCGCGCCGGTGTCGAGCGCGGTCAGGCGGTAGCGCACCCGGCCGATGACGTCGTAGCGGGTGGTTTCCTGTTCCTGTGTGACCGCCAGCGGGTCGCTATCGGTCTCTATGATGTAGTCGAGCCGGTAAAGCGGGGCCGTGGCGGGGCCCAGACGGTCCTCGAGCCGGGCGGCGAGGGCGAAACCGTCGCGCGTTTTGGGGTCGGCCAGCGCGATGCGCCCGTTCAGCCCCTCGGCGGCACCGCCGGGGCCGTAGACGGGCCGAAAGCCGCAGGCCGCCAGCGCCGGCACCGCCAGCAGAAAGCTGCGCCTAGACCACGACATTGACGATGCGGCCGGGTACGACGATCAGCTTTTTCGGGCTGCCGCCGGCCAGCGCCTTGAGAACGGCGTCGTCCTGCATCACGCGGGCCTCGACCTCTTCGCGGGGCAAGTCCTTGGGCACGGTGATTTCCGACTTGCGCTTGCCGTTGATCTGGATCGGCAGGGTCACCTCGTCCTCGACCAGAAGCGCGGGGTCGGGCTGGGGCCAGGCCGCCCCCGCGACAAGGCCGGTGCCGCCCAGCATCTCCCACACCTCTTCGGACAAATGCGGGGTCATCGGCGCCATGAGCTGGGCCATGACCATCGCCGCCTCGCGCCGCGCGGCGAGCGAGGCCTTCGATTTGGCCAGCGTGTTGGTAAAGGCGTAGAGCTTGGCGACCGAGGTGTTGAAGCCGAAACTGTCGATGCCCATCGTCACGTCGTGGATGGTCTTGTGCAGCGCCCGGCGCAGGGCGAGGTCTTCGGCGCCGGTGTCGCCCGCGCCCTGGCCCTCGGCCTCGTAGGCGGCGATGCCGCCCTGTTCCATTTCCTCGACAATCCCGTTGGCGATGCGCCAGACCCGGCCGAGATGCTTATAGGCGGCCTCGGCGCCGGCGGCCGTCCATTCCACGTCGCGCTCGGGGGGGCTGTCGGACAGCATGAACCAGCGCGCGGTATCGGCGCCGTAGCTTTCGATGATGTTCACCGGGTCGACGACGTTCTTCTTCGATTTCGACATCTTGGCCGAGGGAATCACCTCGACCGGGCTGCCGCAGGCGCCAAGGCGTGCGCCGCTTTCGGTCCACTCGACATGCTCGGGCAGGTGATAGACCGGGCGATCTTTTTCGTCGCGCGTGACATAGATCTCGTGGGTGACCATGCCTTGCGTGAACAGCGCATCGAAAGGCTCGACCGCCTTTGCGGGCAGGTGGCCGGTGATCTGCATCGCCCGGGCGAAGAAGCGGGAATAGAGCAGGTGCAGGATCGCGTGTTCGATGCCGCCGATATACTGGTCGACATTCATCCAGTACTCGGCCTCGGCCAGGTCGGTCGGCGTTTCCGCTCGGGGCGCGGTGAAGCGGGCGAAATACCACGAGCTGTCCACGAAGGTGTCCATCGTGTCGGTTTCGCGCCGGGCGGGCGCCCCGCAAGACGGGCAGGCGCAGTCGCGCCAGCTCGGGTGCCGGTCCAGCGGGTTGCCCGGCACGGAAAAGTCGATCGGCTGGCCGTCCTCGTCATAGGGCAGCTCGACGGGGAGGTTTTCTTTCTTCTCCGGCACCACGCCGCAGGCGTCGCAATGCACCACGGGAATCGGGCAGCCCCAGTAGCGTTGCCGCGAAAGGCCCCAGTCGCGCAGGCGGAACTTGGTCACGCCGTGGCCGACGCCGTTCTCCTCGCAAAACCGAATCGCGGACTCGATGGCCGCCTCGCCGGTCTGTTCGGTCTCACCGGCGAACCCACGCACGTAGATCACGGGCTCTGACTTCGGCGGCACATAGGCCGGGCCGCCGTCCTCGGGCATCGTGCTGCCGTCATCCTCGGCGGGGGCGTAGGTGCTGACCACCGGCAGGCCGTATTTGCGGGCAAAGTCGAGGTCGCGCTGGTCATGCGCCGGGCAGCCGAAAATGGCGCCGGTGCCGTAATCCATCAGGATGAAATTGGCGATGTAGACGGGCAGTTCCCACGCCGTATCGAACGGGTGGCGCACCTTCAGCCCGGTGTCGAAGCCCCGCTTCTCGGCCTTTTCCAGCTCTTCCTCGCTGGTGCCCATGCGGCGGCATTCGGCGCAGAAGGCGGCCAGCTCGGGGTTGTCGGCCTCCAGCGCCCGGGCCAGCGGATGGTCGGGCGAGATGCCGAGAAAGCTGGCGCCCAACAGCGTGTCGGGCCGGGTGGTGTAGACCTCGACCCGGTCGAACTCGTGCGGCGCGTCGATCAGCGAAAACGCCATTTGCAGGCCGCGCGACTTGCCGATCCAGTTGCGCTGCATCAGCTTGACCTTTTCGGGCCAGTTGTCCAGCCCGTCGAGCGCGTCGAGCAGTTCCTCGGCGAAATCGGAGATCTTGAAGAACCATTGCGTAAGCTCGCGCCGCTCGACCGGGGCGCCCGAGCGCCAGCCCTTGCCCTCGATCACCTGCTCGTTGGCCAGGACGGTCATGTCGACCGGGTCCCAGTTGACGGTGGCGTTCTTGCGGTAGACCAGCCCCGCGTGGAGGAAGTCGATGAACATCGCCTGCTGCTGGCCGTAATAGTCCGGGTCGCAGGTGGCGAACTCGCGCGACCAGTCGATGCTGAGGCCCAGCGGTTTCATCTGGCCGCGCATGTCGGCGATGTTGGAATAGGTCCAGTCCTTGGGGTGGCCGCCGCGTTCCATCGCGGCGTTTTCCGCGGGCATTCCGAAGGCATCCCACCCCATCGGGTGCAACACGCTGAACCCGCAAGACATTTTATAGCGCGCGATGACGTCGCCCATGGTGTAGTTGCGCACATGGCCCATATGGATGCGCCCCGACGGGTAGGGGAACATCTCGAGCACGTAGTATTTGGCGCGGTCCGGGTCGCGCCGGGCGGCAAAGGCGCCGGCCTTGTCCCATTCGGCCTGCCATCTGGGCTCGATCTCGGCTGGAGCGTAGCGCGCCGTCATATCTCGTCCTCGTCGAAGTCAAAGCCGGGCGCAGAGGGCCCGGCGTTGTGCATAGTCGCGCGCGGCGGGGGCGTCCAGAGGGCGCTTGGACCTCGGGCGCGCCTCAGCGCCGCGTCACTGAATCGAGATATCTATAGTGTAGCCCACAGTCTTGCCGATGTCCCCGGCGTTGCCCATAGGATCGAATCGAAGCGGTTTGGCGTCGTCCAGCGTATCGTAACGAGTTGCTACCCTACTGCCATTCGGCGCGCGTGCCGGGGCGATGGTCGGAATTTCCCAGGTCGCGGGCTCTGGCGGCAAGATATCGCCAAAACGCCCGGTTTGCCCATGGAATGGCGCGTGACATCGATGGTCGTTCGGCCTGTTGGCTCAGAGCCGGCTGTCGCGGATGCGCAGCTGTCGGGCGCGGGTGAGAATCGCGTCTTCGACGGCGCGCACCGTGTCGGGGTCGACGGCGCCGCCGCGGCTGGCCAGCGCCACCTTCAGGGCGCGGGCTTCGAGCGCGGGGTCCTGAACATAGACGGTGGCGCGGTAGGCGCGCCCGCCGCCCGGCGGTGTGCCATAGCCCGTGACGATGACGCCCGAAAACGGGTCAACCGACTGGATCGGAAGGAAATTCAGAACATCCAGCGACGCCTGCCAGAGGTACTTGTTGACCTCGACGGTGGTATTCGGGTCGTCCTTCTGGATGAACAGGTCCCAAATGGTCGACCGGTTCTCGGCCTCGCGCTGGCCGACAGGGGTGTTGGCGCGCTGACGCTCGATCGCCTCGCGGTTCGGTTCGGAGTTGCCGCGGAACAGCCCGCTGTCGCCGCTGCCGATTCCCCCGCCGCAGCCAGAGAGCGCAATCGCCGCCAAACTGAGGACTGCCAGCCGCCGAAACGCTGTGAAACTCATGAAATCCGCCCCGTATCGCCTTTTCGGTCTTTAGCGGAGGTGCGGTTGTGGGACAAGATGTTTCCCGGCAAACCCGTTTTGGGCGCGCGCGGGGCGGTTGCTGGATATCTGTGTGGCAAAGCTGCATCAATCGCTGCGTCTGTAAGGCGACCGGTCCGGCCTTTCTTGCATTCCAACCGGTTAAGAGCGACACACCGAGCATACTCAGTGCGGCAAACCGGGCTGAGGTGAATCTTAAATGAATGAGGGAAAACCATGAAAAAGGTTCTCTTTGCGACCACCGCGCTCGTCGCTTCCGCCGGTATCGCTGCCGCTGAAATCGAGTTCGGTCTTTCGGCCGAAATGGGCATCACCGGTGGTGACTTCTACGGTGCCAACGACGAAGCGCAGTTCCACAACGACTTCACCATCTCGGTGGACGGTTCGGGCGAAACCGACGGTGGCATGACCTTCGGCTTCCACGTGGAAATCGAAGAGTCGAACGGTGGCGGCGCCACCAACGGTTCGGCTTCCTATGACAACGAGTCGGTCTTCATCTCGGGCGCCTTCGGCACCCTGACCCTGGGCGAAATCGACGGCGCCTATGACCGCCGCCTGAAAGAAGTCGCCTTTGTTGGCTCGATCGCGGATGACGAAACCATCCACACCGGCTTCAACGGCAACTCTGGCTTCGACGGCGTCGAAGACAACCAGATCCTGCGCTACGACTACTCGTTCGGCGACTTCGGCTTCTCGGTGTCGATGGAGCAGGACGATAACGGTGCCGGCGACGACGACATCTACGCGGTTGGCGTGTCCTACGACTTCGCCATGGCCTCGGGCATCGAAATCGGCTTTGGCCTCGGCTACACCAGCAAGGACAACAATGGCGAGATCATCGGTGCGTCGCTCTACGCTGACACGGGCAACGGCTTCGAGGCCGGCCTGAACGCGTCGAGCTACGACAGCGACTTCGCCGGTGCCGACTGGACCCACTACGCCATCGGCATGGCCTACACCTGGGACGCCTTCTCGATCGGCGCCAACTACGGCAAGTACGACCTCGACTCGGGTAGCGACGTCGACGGCTTCGGCCTGGCCGCCAACTACGACCTGGGCGGCGGTGCCGTTGTTCAGTTCGGCTACGGCGACGGCGAAGACCGCGAGTCGTACTCGCTGGGTATCGCGATGTCCTTCTAAGTTCTTCGGAACTTCGGATACGGGAAGAGCGGGCAATTTGCCCGCTCTTTTCTTTTGCGCTAAGCGACAGGTCCGGGGGTAGATCGCCCCGCCACACCCGAAGGACCGCCATGCTTCCGCTCGACCCCGCCCAGATCAAGCGCCGCTTTCAGGAGGCCCTGAAGCTGCAGGGCGCCGGCCGGCTGGACGACGCGGAACGCGCCTATCTGGATATCCTCAAGGCCAACCCCTCCCTGCCCGAGGTGCACTACCAGCTCGGCCGGATCGCGCTGAGCCGCGGGCGGCCCGAGGCGGCGCTCGGACCCATCGAACGGGCGCGCAAGCTCAAGCCCGCCGAGCCCGCGATCTGGCAGCTTGAGGCCGAGGCGTTGGCGCGGTTGGAGGACGAGGCGGCCAACAGGCGCTTTCTCAAGGCGGCCAAGGCCGCGCGACTGCCGGCCAAGCTGCTGGTGGCGCTGCAAAATCGCCTGTCTCCGCCGAAGGCGCGCAGCCGGACGGATCTGGGCACCGTCCGGCCCGAGGAGGTGCGCCGGCTGATCGGTCTGATGAAGGCGGGCCGCCTGGCCGAGGCCGAGACGGGCGCGCGCCGGTTGCGCAAGGCCCACCCGGATGTGCCCGTGATCGCCAATATCCTGGCCAATTGCCTGGCCGAACGGGGCCGAGCCGATGCCGCCGCGGCCGAGTTCGAGGCCGCGCTCAAGCTCGCCCCGGACTACGCCGAGGCGCAGGCCAATTACGGCCGCCTGCTGCTCGACCGCGGCGATCTGGCCGGTGCGCTCAGGCGCTTGCGCCGCGCGGTCGAGCTGGCGCCCGACCTGCCGACGGCGCAGGCGGCGCTGGGTCTGGCGCTGGCGCGGTCGGGCGAGACCGAGCCGGCGCTTGCGCCCCTGCGCCGCGCCGTGGCGCTGGAGCCGCGGCTGTCGGAGGCGCAGCTGGCGCTGGCACAGGCCCTGCTCGACCTGCGCAGGCCCGAAGAGGCCGAAAAGGCACTTCGTTCTGCGATGGCGGCCGGGCAGAGCGGCGCGCCGATACATCTGCGGATGGCCCAGGCACTGGCCGCCCAGGGCCGCGCCGAGGACGCGGCGGCGGAATACGACAGCGCCGTGGCCGCCGACCCGAATTCGGCAACCGCGCACAGCTTGCGCGGCATGTTTCGCCAGACGCTGGGTCGATTCGACGATGCCGAAGCGGATTTCCGAAAAGCCATCGCGCTGGAGCCCGACAATGGCGAGCATTACCGCACCTTCGCGGCCAGCGTGAAATTCGCCCCCGGCGACCCGCTGATCGCAGAGATGGAGGCCCGATTCGCCGACGACACCCAGGGCGATTCCAGCCGTATGCACCTGGCCTTCGCGCTGGCCCGCGCGATGGAGGCGACCAAGGCGCATGACAAGGTGTTTCCCTATCTGGCCACTGGCAACGCGTTGATGCGAAAGCGATTTTCCTATGACATCGCCGAGAGGCGAGCCGAGGTCGACGCGGTCAAATCGGCCTTTGCCGGCACCGATTTCGCGGCCCGCACCGCGCCCGCGGGCGCCCCCGATTTCGCGCCGATCTTCGTCACCGGGATGCCGCGCTCTGGCACGACGCTGGTCGAACAGATCATCGCCAGCCATTCGCGCGTCGGCGGCGCGGGCGAGGTCGGCTACATGGCGCGCGCCGTCTCTTCGCGGCTGTCGCAGGCCGGGGGCGGGTACCGGCCCTTCGATGCGCTGACCGATTCCGATCTCGTCGAGATCGGCGACGGGGCGGCGGCGCGGCTGCGCGCGCTGGTGCCCGGGGCCGACCGCGTGACCGACAAGTCGATCCAGACCTACATGGTGATGGGGGCGGTGCGCCTCGCGCTGCCCAACGCGCATATCGTTCTGGTCAAGCGCGATCCCCGCGATACGCTGTTCTCGATCTACAAGAACGTATTTGCCGAGGGCACCCACCGCTACGCCTACGATCTGCGCGACCTCGGGCTTTACTACCGGATGTTCGAAGAGATGATAGATTTCTGGCGCGCCAAGCTGCCCGGCGGATTTCACGAGATCCAGTACGAAGACCTTATTGCCAACCCCGAGGCAGAAAGCCGCAAGCTGGTGGCCGCCTGCGGGCTGGACTGGGAAGATGCCTGCCTCAGTTTCCACGAAACCGAGCGGCGGGTGAGCACGCTCAGCGTCTATCAGGTGCGCCAGCCGATCTATAAGTCCTCGGTGGCGGCGTGGGAGCGGTACAAGGACGATCTCGCGCCCATGTTCGAGGCGCTGGGCGGCGCGATTTGACGGAGGGAACCATGGGGCTGAGCGACATCACGCAACGAATCGCCAAGGCCGAGTCGGCCGCGGACCGCGCGCCGGGGTCGGTGACGCTGATCGCGGTGTCGAAGGTGCAACCGCTGGACCGCGTCGAGGCCGTGCTGAAACAGGGCCACCGGGTTTTCGGCGAAAACCGGGTGCAAGAAGCGCAGGGAAAATGGCCCGATTTCATGGAACGCTACGAGGGCGTCGATTTGCATCTGGTCGGGCCGTTGCAGAGCAACAAGGCGAAACAGGCGGTCGAGCTGTTTTCGACCATCCACTCGGTCGACCGGCCGAAGCTGGCGAGAAAGCTGGCCGACCTCGCGCAGGAGGGCGGTGCCTGCCCGGGTCTGTTCATCCAGGTCAATACCGGGGAAGAGCCGCAAAAGGCCGGCGTGCTGCCCGACGAGGCCGATGCGTTCGTGGCCGAATGCCGGGGGATGGATTTGCCGCTGCTGGGGCTGATGTGCATCCCGCCATTGGAGGAAGAGCCGTCGCTGCATTTTGCATTGCTGGCCAAGATCGCCGAGCGCAACGGGCTTGAGGGGCTGTCGATGGGGATGAGCGGCGATTTCGAAACCGCCATCGCGCTGGGGGCGACCCATGTGCGGGTGGGCAGCGCGATTTTCGGAGAACGTAGCCAAGGCTAGGCGCAAGAATCTTCGTCGATTTTTTCGAAAGATCCTGGGCGCCAGGAGGTTATGACGCGACCAGCCGGGTGGCGTGGCGAATGCGGGCGGCGATCCAGTGCAGGTGGTCGCGCCTCAGCCCGATGCAGCCCTCCGTGGGGAAATGCGGCCTGCGCCACTGGTGAATGAAGATCGCCGACCCGCGGCCGCGCGCGGCGCATGGCCAGTTCCAATCCGTGAGAATCACCAGGTCGTAGAGCGGGTCGGCCCGGCGCAGCCGCTCATGGCCAAAGGCGTGCGGCGCCCGGACCATCAGGTTGTAATCGGGGTCGGCCGGGTCGTCCGACCACAGGTCGCACGGCCCGATCGGCAGCGCCCAGTCGGCCGGCCGGGCCATGCGATCGGGCCTGTAGAGCATCCCGACGATCCGGTGCGTGCCCCTGGGCGTCGCGCCGTCGCCCTCGCGCTTGTCGCTGCGCACCCCGCCCCGGCCGATGGAACAGGGAAAGCGCCGGCCGAGAAAGCGCAGGTGGGTGGGGGTGAGTACGAGGTCGGTTGCCTGCATGGGCAAAGAGTGCCGCATAGCAGCGGCCTTGGAAAGCAACTGCCGCCGGCCGCCTTGAGGCGGATCAAGCCGGCACATACGTCAGCGTGGTAGAATCGTTTTGCAACTGTCCGACGCCGCGTCGCCGATGCGGCGCCGTCAGGCATGACAAGGAGGAGGACCGATATGGAAACTGCAAAGGTCATGGAATACGCGCGGGCCCTGTTCGATGCCCGCGGCGACAAGGCCGAGGCGGAAGCGGCGCAAAAGGCCGCGGGCCACGAGGCCGCCGGCGAAGAGACCGAGGCCAAGACATGGCGCGCGGTCGAGGCGGCGATCCGTCAGATGCGCCCGCCGCGCCAGGGCTGAGGCCCGTTACAACAGGTGCCCCGACTTGGCGGCCTTGGTCGCCAAGTAGGCGGCGTTGTCGCCGGTATGGCCGACCTTGAGCGGTACCCGTTCGGCCACGGCGATGCCGTTGGCCTCCATCATCGAGATCTTGGCGGGGTTGTTCGTCATCAGGCGGACCGTGCCAAAGCCCATTTGCCGCAGGATGGCGGCGCCGATGCGGAAATCGCGTTCGTCATCCTCAAAGCCGAGCCGGTGATTGGCCTCGACCGTGTCGAAACCCTGATCCTGCAGCGCATAGGCACGCATCTTGTTGGCCAGCCCGATACCGCGCCCTTCCTGGTTGAGGTAAAGCAGCACGCCGGCGCCTTCGGCCCCCATCTGCGCCAGCGCGGCCTGAAGCTGGGCGCCGCAATCGCATTTCAGACTGCCCAGCAGGTCGCCGGTGAAACAGGCGGAATGCAGCCGCGCCAGCACCGGGGCGGCGCGCGACGGGGCGCCGATCTCCACCGCGTAATGCTCTTCGCTGCCGTCGCGGGGGCGGAACACATGCACCCGCCCCGCGCGCGCCACGGCCAGCGGAACACGCGCCGAGACGACCTCTTCGAAGGTGGTGGACGTGGCGAGCGCGACGGCGGCCTCTTCGAGGGCCAGCAGCGTCAGGTTGTGGGTGTCGGCAAAGCCGCGCGCATCCTCCAGCCCAAGCGCCAGCACCGCCGGCAGCAGCCGGGCCGATTTGGTCAGCGCGATCGCGGCGCGGTGGGCGGCCACATCGCCATCGCGCCGGGTGACGAAGGGACCGAGCAGCGGCTTTTCCAAATCGTCGGCGGGCTCGGCCACCGCGCGCACCCAGTCCGGATCGGCCGTCTCGGGCAGCTCGATGCGGGCGAGGTCACCGTCATAGGGCCGCGCCTTGAGCGTCTTGGCGCGCCGCGCGGTGACGGCCAGCACGGGCGCGCCGCCGAGGCCGCGTAGCGCCGACAGGCGGGCGGCGCTGAGTGTTTCGGCGGCGAGGATCAACAGGCCCGCGTCTCCCGCCGCGATCACCACGGGCACCCCGATCCGCAGGTCGTTGCGCGCGCGGGCAAGCTGGTCGATGCTGTCGGGGCCGAGGGGCATGGTTGGTCCTTATGCTGTCGCCCGTTTAGCGGCAAATCATTCAAATATGAAACAAAAGCCGCTCCTGCCACACGCTTGCGTGAAAACCCTGTCGCAATTCTTGCAGCTTGGCCGACAGGCGACATCTGAGCCAGAGCGAATAGAGGAGGTCCGCCCATGAGCACCCTGAAGAAGATCTTGCTTGTCGATGACGACGAGGATTTGCGCGAGGCGCTCAGCGAGCAGCTTGTCATGACCGAGGATTTCGACGTGTTCGAGGCCGGCAACGGCGCCGAGGCGGTCGAAAAGGCGAAAGAGGCGCTTTACGACCTGGTCATTCTCGACGTGGGCCTGCCCGACACCGACGGGCGCGAGTTGTGCCGCAAGCTGCGCAAGCAGGGCGTCAAATGCCCGGTCCTGATGCTGACGGGCCATGACAGCGATGCCGACACCATCCTGGGCCTCGACGCGGGCGCGAACGACTATGTGACCAAGCCGTTCAAGTTTCCGGTGCTGCTGGCCCGCATCCGCGCCCAGCTGCGCCAGCACGAACAGTCGGAGGATGCGGTTTTCCAGCTTGGGCCGTACACGTTCAAGCCGGCGATGAAGATGCTGATCACCGAGGACGAGCGGAAGATCCGGCTGACCGAGAAAGAGACCAACATCCTGAAGTTCCTGTATCGGGCGACCGAGGGCGTGGTGGCGCGCGACGTGCTGTTGCACGAGGTCTGGGGCTACAATGCCGGGGTCACCACCCATACGCTGGAAACCCACATCTACCGCCTGCGCCAGAAGATCGAGCCCGACCCGTCGAACGCTCGTCTGCTGGTGACCGAATCGGGGGGCTACCGGCTGGTCGCCTGAGCGCGACGCCCTTGAGGCTCCGAAGGCCGCGCCCTAGGGTGGCGCGGCCCTTTTTTTGTCCGGAGACGCCCATGCCCTTCACGCTTGCCACCTGGAACATCAACTCGGTCCGCCTGCGGGCGGGGCTGGTGGAAAAGCTGCTGCGCGAGGAGGCGCCCGACATCCTGTGCCTTCAGGAATGCAAGAGCCCGGTGGAGAAGATCCCGCTGGAGGGGTTTCGGGCGCTGGGCTACGGCCATGTCGTGGCCCGCGGGCAGAAAGGCTATAACGGCGTGGCGATCCTGTCGAAGCTGCCGATCGAGGATGCGGGCGAGATGGATTTCGCAGCGCTGGGTCATGCCCGCCACGTGGCGGCGCGGCTGGAAAACGGGGTGGTGATCCACAACTTCTACGTGCCAGCCGGCGGCGACGTGCCCGACCGCGAGGTCAACGAGAAGTTCGGCCAGAAGCTCGATTACCTCACCGACATGCGCGACTGGTTCCGCGACAGCCGCCCGCAAAAGGCGATCCTGGTGGGCGATCTGAATATCGCGCCGCGCGAGGATGACGTGTGGAGCCACAAGCAGCTCTTGAAGGTGGTCAGCCACACGCCCATCGAGGTCGCGCATCTGGGCGATGCGCAAGAGGCCGGCGGCTGGGTCGATGTCACGCGGGCCGACATCCCCGAGGGGCAGCTCTATTCATGGTGGTCCTACCGCGCCCGCGACTGGGACTCCGCCGACAAGGGCCGCAGGCTCGACCATGTCTGGGCCTCTCCCGACATCGCGTCGGCGGCGCACCAGAGCCGCATCCTGCGTGCCGCGCGGGGCTGGGAAAAACCGTCGGACCACGCGCCGGTCTTCGCTACGTTCGAGCTGTAAACGAATTTGGCCCTTGGGTTTTTCGGGTCTGGCCCACATATATGGCGCAAATCGCCGATAAGCGGAGAGAACACCATGCTGGAACTTGGCGGCAATGCGGGCGCCGCGCCCAAGGCCGATCTGATCAAGGAAATTTCCGAGGCCACTTTCTTGCAGGACGTCATCGAGGCCTCGCAGGAGGTGCCGGTGATCGTCGATTTCTGGGCACCCTGGTGCGGGCCGTGCAAGACGCTGGGCCCGGCGCTGGAACAGGCCGTGACCGAGGCGGGCGGCAAGGTGCGCATGGTCAAGGTCAACGTCGATGAGAACCAGCAGGTCGCGGCGCAGCTGCGCATCCAGTCGATCCCGACGGTCTATGCCTTTTTCCAGGGCCAGCCGGTCGACGGCTTTCAGGGCGCGCTGCCCGCATCCGAGATCAAGGCGTTCGTCGACCGGGTGGCCGGGGCCGCGGGCGACGGCGGGCTGGCCGAGGCGATCGAGGCGGCCGAGGCGATGCTGACCGAGGGCGCTGCGGTCGACGCGGCCCAGACCTTTGCCGCGATCCTCGGCGAAGACCCCAAGAACGCCGCGGCCTTTGGCGGGCTGGTCCGCGCCCATGTGGCGCTGGGCGAGGTCGAGAAGGCCGAGACCTTGCTGGCCTCGGTTCCCGCCGAGATCGCGCAGGCGCCCGAGGTCGATGCGGCCCGCGCCCAGGTCGAGCTGGCCAAGCAGGCCGCCGATGCGGGCCCGGTGGCCGAGTTGCGCGCCGCGGTCGACCACGATCCCGACAACCACCAGGCCCGGTTCGACCTCGCCAAGGCGCTGCATGCCAACGGCGAAGTGGAGGAGGCCGTCGACCAGTTGCTGGAGCTGTTCCGCCGCGACCGCGAGTGGAACGATGCCGCCGCAAAGGAACAGCTTTTCACCATTTTTGAGGCGCTCAAGCCGCAGGATCCGGTTGTGCTGAAAGGTCGCCGAAAACTGTCGTCAATGATATTTGCCTGACCTGTCGCGAGGGCTAGGTTAACGGGCATGTTTCCAACCGCGGACCTGCCCGACACGATCCCCGTCTTCCCGCTTCCCGGGGCGCTTTTGCTGCCGCGGGCGCGCCTGCCGCTGCACATCTTCGAGCCGCGCTACCTGGCGATGCTCGACGATGCGCTGAAAACGCCGCACCGGCTGATCGGGATGGCGCAGCCGCGCGAGGTGCCCGAGGGCTGCGAGGCCAAGCTGCACCGGATCGGCTGTGCCGGCCGGGTCACGGCCTTTTCCGAGACCGAGGACGGGCGGTACATGATCACCCTGTCGGGCATTTCGCGCTACCGCATCCAGCAAGAGGTGTCCGGCTTTGCGCCCTACCTGAAGGCCGAGGTCACCTGGGACGGGTTCGCCCGCGACCTGGGGCCGGGCGAAGAGGACAACGGCTTTGACCGCGCGCCGTTTCTCGACCTTCTGTCGCGGTTTTTCGAGTCGCGCGGGCTCTCGACCGACTGGGACAGCCTGAAGGAGGCCGAGGAAGAGCTGCTGATCAACTCTCTTTCGATGCTTTGCCCCTTCGCGCCGGAGGACAAGCAGGCGCTGCTTGAGGCGCCGTCGCTGTCGACCCGGCGCGAAACCCTTGTCACGCTGATCGAATTTGCGCTACGCGGCGGCAGCAACGAAGAGGTGATGCAGTGACCGATACCCCTCAGACCGACCGCAAGATGCTTGAATCGCTGGTCTGCCCCGTGACGCGGGCGACGCTGTCCTACGATGCCGAGCGGCAGGAACTGGTCTCGAAGGCCGCGCATCTGGCCTTCCCGATCCGCAACGGAATCCCGATCATGCTGGTCGACGAGGCACGGCAGATCGACTAGCCGGCGGGCCCGGACGGCCCCCGAAATAGTCACACCACCCCAGCAAGTGTTACCCTACCCGCGCACAGCGATATCGGCGCCGGGAACGCCGATCCGTACCGGCAGGGCCCGGCTCGGCCGTTGCCCACAGGGAACGGCCGCGCATGGGGGCCTCGGGCGCCGCTCGTGCATTGACAGGGAGGGTACCATGACAAGCGAAAGAGCCGTGTTCCCTCGGCAAGAGGGTTTGCTTTACCTCGCGGAGGGCGGAACCGAGACCGAGATCATGTATCGCCACGGTCACGAGTTGCGCGAATTCGCGATGTTCGAACTGATGAACAAGCCCGCCGCGGTTGCGGACATGACGGACATGTATCGCCGCTATCTCGACATGGCGGCCAAGCATGGTTTCGCGGCGCTCCTGGCCGGGTTCGACTATCGCGCCAGCCCGGACTGGGGCGACAAGCTGGGATATTCCGCCGAGGGCCTGCGCGAGATGCAGCACAAATGCATCGACTTCCTGCGCGATGTCGCGCGTCCCTATGCCGGCCAGTTGCCGCGCGTCGCAGTGGCCGGATGCGTCGGGCCGCGCGGCGATGCCTACGCGCTGAACCGCGACATCACCGCCGACGAGGCCAAGGCCTATCACGCCACCCAGATGCAAACCCTCAAGGAATGCGGCGTCGATCTGGTCTGGGCCGCGACGATCAACAATGTGCCCGAGGCGGTGGGCATCAGCCGGGCCGCGGCCTCGGCGGGGCTGCCCGTCAACGTGTCCTTCACGCTCGACAGCCGTCACAGGCTCCGGTCAGGCCCGACCCTGAAAGAGGCGATCGAGGCGACCGATGCCCAGGCCGGCCCCGCCCGGCCCGACTCCTTCGGGATCAACTGTTCGCACCCGGTCGAGTTCGAACCGGCGCTGGAGCCCGGTGAATGGACCCGCCGCATCCGGTCGTTGCGCCCCAACGCCGCCAAGATGGACAAGGTTTCGCTCTGCAAGCTCGGCCATATCGAAGAGGGCGACCCCGAAGAACTCGGCCTGATGATGGGCGACCTGGCGCGGCGCTACCCCGATATCGACATCTGGGGCGGGTGTTGTGGAACCTGGGACAAGCATTTCGACCGCATTGCCTATCACGTGGGACAGGCCCGTTGCGAGACCATGCCAACCTGACCCTTGTTCCAGCGGCCTAAAGCGGTCGGCCCTTCATCAGCGCCGGCAGGTCGCCGGTCAGCCCGGCGGCCTCGCGGATGAAGCGGCGGCGCAGGGCGGGCACGGCGTTCACCGCGCCCATGCCGAGATCGCGGCCCAACCGCAAGATCGGGTTGTCGTTCGAGAAAAGCGTGTTGATCGCGTCGGTGCCCACGGCCATCGCCGTGGTGTCGAAGCGGCGCCAGCGCTGGTAACGTTCCAGCACGTCGGCCGCACCGAAATCCTCTCCCCGGCGGCGCGCGGCGACCAGCACCTCGGCCAGCGCGCCCACGTCGCGCAGGCCAAGGTTGAGGCCCTGGCCCGCGATGGGGTGCACCCCGTGGGCCGCGTCGCCCACCAGCGCGACGCGGGGCGCGACGAAGGCGTTGGCCAGCGTCAGGTTCAGTGGATAGGTAAACCGCTCGCCGGCCAGCGAGATTGCCCCAAGGAAATCGCCGAATCGCGGGCGCAGGGCAGACAGGTACCCCGCGTCGTCCAGCGCCTGAATGGTGGCGGCGGTCGCGCGGCGCTCGCTCCAGACGATCGAGCAGCGGTTGCCGGGCAGGGGCAGGATGGCCAGCGGCCCCGGCGGCATGAAGAACTGGTGCGCGATGCCGTGATGGGGCTTTTCATGGGCGATGGCGCAGACCAGCGCGGTTTGCCCGTAATCCCATCCGGTGCGGCGGATGCCGGCGCGTTTCGCGGTGCCGCTGCCCCGCCCGTCGCAGCCCACCAGCAGCGTGCCGCGCAGGCTTTGCCCAGAGGCTAGCGTCACCTCGGCGCCAAAGGCATCGACCTCTTGCGCGACCACGGTCTCGCCCGCGCGATGGGTGATGCGGGGATGCGCATCCATCGCGGCCAGGAAGGCGCGCCGCAGGTAACGGTCCTCCAGCATATAGCCCATCGGGCCTTCCTCGATCTCGCCATGGTCGAAATCGAGCATGAAGCGCGCCGGGCCCTCGCCCGCGCGGCCGTCGGTGGCCTTGATCTCCAGTATCGGCTGGCTGTGCTCGGCCACGCCGTCCCAGATGCCGATCGCGTCGAGCAGCCGTTTCGAGGCCAACGCCAGCGCATAGGCGCGGCCGTCGAATTCGGCGTCCGCCCGCACGGCCTCGGCCAGGGCGTCGATCACGGTGACGGTGAGACCGGCCTCGGCGAGGGCGATGGCCAGGGCGGGGCCGTTCAGCCCGCCGCCCACGATGAGGATATCCGAGTCAACGCTCATGGGGGGCAATATGGCGGGCTGGTCGGGATTGTCCATACGCGGCGGCGCCGGTAGCCTCGGTCGGGCGGATCGAGCGGGGAGGCAGGGCGATGAGCGAAGACTGGCTGGGCATGAGCGCGGGCGCGCTGGGGCGTGGCATCGGCGCGGGCGAGATCGACCCGGTGGCGCTGGCCGAGGCGTATCTCGGGGCCATCGCCGCGCACCCCGAGGCGGGGCGCATCTATGCCCGCACCACGCCCGAACGCGCGCTGGCCGAGGCGGGTGCGGCGCGCGAACGGGCGAAAACGGGCCATCGCCTCGGCCCGCTCGACGGGGTGCCGGTGTCGTGGAAGGATCTGTTCGATACCGCCGGGGTTGCGACCGAGGCGGGCTCGGCCCTGCTGGCCGGCCGCGTGCCGGGGCAGGATGCCGAGGTGCTGCGCAACGCCACCGCGCAGGGCCTCGTGTGCCTGGGCAAGACCCATATGTCCGAGCTTGCCTTTTCCGGGCTGGGGGTGAACCCGGTGACCGAAACGCCGCCCAACGTGCATGATGCGGGGGCCGCGCCGGGCGGGTCGTCGTCGGGGGCGGCGACCTCGGTGGCGTTCGGCCTGGCCGCCGCGGCGGTGGGGTCGGATACCGGCGGTTCGGTCCGCGTGCCCTCGGCATGGAACGATCTGGTGGGGCTCAAGACCACCGCCGGGCGGCTGTCGCTGGTTGGCGTGGTGCCGCTGGCCGCCCGCTTCGACACGGTCGGGCCCCTGACCCGCACCGTAGAAGACGCGGCGCTGATGCTGGCCGCGCTCGAGGGCGGCAAACCGGCCGATCTGCGCGACGCGACGCTGACCGGCGCCCGACTTATGGTGCTGACAACCGGCGCGCTCGACGATCTGCGCGATGCGCCCCGGGCCGGGTTCGAGATGGCCCTGGACCGGCTGGCCGCCGCCGGCGCGCACATCGAGCACCACGAGGCGCCCGAGGTGGCCGAGGCGCTGCCGCTGTCGGGGGTGCTTTACACCACCGAGGCCTACGCCACCTGGCGCGAGGCCATCGAGGCCGCGCCCGACAAGATGTTCGGCGAGATCCTCAAGAGGTTCCGCGCGGGCGGCACCCATTCCGGCGCCGATTACGTGGCTGCCTGGCAGCGGCTGGACGCGCTGCGCGCCCGGTGGGCGGCGCGGGCGGCGGGCTTTGACGCGGTACTGATGCCCACCTGCCCGATCTCGCCCCCCTCTGTCGCCCGGCTGATGGAGGATCCCGACTACTATGTCACCGAAAACCTGCTGACCCTGCGCAACACCCGCATCGGCAACCTGATGGGGGTGCCCGCGCTGAGCCTGCCCACCGGCGTGCCGGCGGCGGGGATCACCCTGGCCGGCCTGCCGGGGGGCGAGGAACGGCTGCTGAGGCTCGGGGCCGCGGCCGAAGCGGCGCTGACCTAAAAGCCACAACTCGCAGGCATGGGCCGGGCGCGGCCCGGCGCCGCGCTGGACCCGGACGGGGCGAGCCGGTATCGTCAGGCCATAACCGGGGCGCCAGACGATCCCGGCCTGAGGCAGTAACATAACAAGACAGGGTCAATGGCCTTTCCCGAGCGGTTTTCGAACCTGCCAGAATACGCTTTTCCGCGGCTCAGAGGGCTGCTGGACCATCACGCGCCCGGCGGCGCGCCTTTACACATGAGCATCGGCGAGCCGCAACATGCCTTCCCCGACTGGGTGGGCGGTGTCATCGTCCAGCATGCGCAGGAGTTCGGCAAATATCCCCCCAACGACGGCACACCCGAACTGCGCAGCGCGATCACCGACTGGCTGGCGCGCCGCTACGGCGTTCTGTTGTCGCCGGACACGCAGATATCGGTACTGAACGGCACCCGCGAGGGGCTGTTCAACGCGGCGCTCGCGCTCTGCCCCGAGCAGAAGGCCGGCGACAAGCCGGTGATCCTGACGCCGAACCCTTTTTACCAGGTCTATTCCGTTGCCGCGCTGGCCGCCTCGGCCGAGCCCGTTTACGTGCCGGCCACCGTCGGGACAGGCTATCTGCCCGACTACACCGCGCTGCCGGCCGAATTGTTGAACCGGGTGGCCATCGCCTATATCTGCTCGCCGTCCAACCCGCAGGGCGCGGTGGCCGACAAGGCGTACTGGGCCGAGCTGTTGCGGCTGGCCGAAAAGCACGACTTTCAGGTCTTCGCCGACGAGTGCTATTCCGAGGTCTTTCGTGAAACGCCGCCCCCCGGCGCGCTGGAGGCCGCCCACGAGATCGGCGCCGACCCCGAGCGCGTGCTGGTGTTCCATTCGCTTTCGAAACGCTCGAACCTGCCGGGGCTGCGCTCGGGCTTCGTTGCCGGCGGCCCGGCGAGCCTGACACGGATCAAGCAGTTGCGCGCCTATGCCGGCGCGCCCCTGCCGATACCCCTGCAACGGGTGGCCGAGAGGCTATGGGCCGACGAGGCGCATGTGGCCCACAGCCGAGCCCTCTACCAGCGCAAATACGGTATTGCCGACACTGTCTTCTCGGGCCTGCCCGATTATCGCCGGCCTGCGGCGGGGTTCTTCTTGTGGCTGCCGGTCGAGGATGGCGAGGCGGCGGCGCTGAAACTTTGGCAAGAGACCGGGGTGCGGGTGCTGCCCGGCGCGTATCTGTCGCGCGACGTGGGCGACGAAAACCCCGGAGCCGGCTATATCCGGGTCGCTATGGTGGCCCCGGAGCAAGAATTGCAGCACGGGCTGATCCGGCTTCGTGACTGTCTGTACGGTTGAGGAGGCGAGCAGGATGGCTTCGTACCAGGCGAAACAGCGCAACCCGCTTCTGGATTCCAACATGCAGGCCGCGATCGAGCGGCGCGGCAAGGAGTTGCTGGGCCTCGTCCTGATCGCGTTGGGCGCGCTGGCGGCGATGATGCTGGGCTCTTACGTGCCCGAAGACCCGAGCTGGCTGTCGGCCACCGACGCGCCGGCGGAAAACCTGCTGGGCCGGTTCGGCGCCTCGCTGGCCTCGCCGCTTTACATCATCGTGGGCTGGGGCAGCTGGGGTCTGGCGGCGGTGCTGGGCGTCTGGGGGCTGCGTCTGCTGGCCCACCTGGGCGAAGACCGCGCCCTGGGCCGGCTGATCTTCGCGCCCATCGCCGTGGCGCTGATGTCGGTCTACGCCTCGACCCACGTGCCGCCCGAAACCTGGAGCCACAGTTTCGGGCTGGGCGGGCTGTTCGGCGACACCGCACTGGGGGCGGTGCTGGGCGTCGCGCCGGTGACCGCCGGGCTGGGCCTCAAGATCATGGCCGGGCTGTCGGGGCTGGCGGCGGTGGCGCTGGGCCTGTTCGTCCTGGGGGTGGACGGCGACGAGTTGAAAGCGTTCTTCCGCTTCCTGCTGGTGGGCGTGATCATGTCTTACGCCGGGATCATGTCGCTGCTGGGCCGCTCTGCGCGGGGTGCGCTGCGCATTGCGCAGACGCTGAATGACAGGCAACGCTCCGAACGCTCGGCCCGCGCCGAACGCCGGTCCGAACGCCGCGCCGCTGCACACGAACCCCCGCGCGTGACGCGCCGGGCCCCCGTTTCGGCGGCCCCGGCCCCGGCGGTCGAGTCCGAAGACGCGCTGCCGGTTTCCGCGCGTCCCGGACTGTTCTCGCGCCTGCCCGCGCTGGTCCGCCGGTCGCCCGAGCCCGAGGTGGAGCCCGAACTGGTCGAACCCGAACTGCCCGAGACGGACGAGGCGTTCGCCCCGGTCTCGGAAGAGCGGATCAAGGCGCGCATCGCCGATGTCATCAAGAGCCGTGCCCGGCAGACCCCGAGCCTGACCGCGCTGCGGCCAGAGCCGCCGGTGGTGCGCAACCGGCGCGGTCCCCAGCCGCTGATCGCGGATGCCGCGCCGCGCGGCGTGGCGGCCGAGCCGCCGCTGGGCATGCCCGAAACTGCACCGGCCGAGGAGGCGCCAGAGGCGCAGGAGGAGGCGCCGCTGATGCTTCAGCCGGCGTCGCCGCCGCGCCCGTCCGCCGCGGCGCAGGCCGCGCGCCCGGTCGTTCAGCACCCGCCCAAGCGCGCGCCCCAGCCCTCGCGCCAGGCCCGGCAAGAGGCTCAGCCGGCGCTGCAATTCGACGACCCTGCGGCGGGCTACGAACATCCGCCCCTGTCGCTCTTGACCAACCCTGCCGTGATCGAGCGGCTGCACCTGTCCGACGAGGCGTTGGAGGAAAACGCCCGGATGCTGGAAAACGTTCTGGACGATTACGGCGTCAAGGGCGAGATCGTCAGCGTGCGCCCCGGCCCGGTGGTCACCATGTACGAACTGGAACCGGCCCCCGGCCTCAAGGCCAGCCGGGTGATCGGGCTGGCCGACGACATCGCGCGGTCGATGTCTGCGCTGTCGGCGCGGGTCTCGACCGTGCCGGGCCGCAGCGTGATCGGCATCGAGCTGCCCAACGCCGAGCGCGAAAAGGTGGTCTTGCGCGAAATCCTGTCGGCGCGCGATTTCGGCGATTCGCAGATGCGGCTGCCGCTGGCGCTGGGCAAGGATATCGGCGGCGACCCGGTGGTCGCCAACCTCGCCAAGATGCCCCACCTGCTGATCGCGGGCACCACGGGCTCGGGCAAGTCGGTGGCGATCAACACGATGATCCTGTCGCTGCTCTACAAGCTCAGCCCAGAGGAATGCCGGCTGATCATGATCGACCCCAAGATGCTGGAACTCAGCGTCTATGACGGCATCCCGCACCTGCTGTCGCCCGTCGTCACCGACCCAAAGAAGGCTGTCGTGGCGCTGAAATGGGTCGTGGGCGAGATGGAGGAACGCTACCGCAAGATGTCCAAGATGGGCGTGCGCAACATCGAGGGCCATAACGGCCGGGTGCGCGACGCGCTGGCCAAGGGCGAGATGTTCTCGCGCACGGTGCAGACCGGGTTCGACGACGAGACCGGCGAGCCGATCTTCGAGACAGAGGAGTTCGCCCCCGAGGCGCTGCCCTACATCGTGGTCATCGTCGATGAGATGGCCGACCTGATGATGGTCGCCGGCAAGGAGATCGAGGCCTGCATCCAGCGCCTGGCGCAGATGGCGCGGGCCAGCGGCATCCACCTGATCATGGCCACCCAGCGCCCCTCGGTCGACGTCATCACCGGCACGATCAAGGCCAACTTCCCGACCCGGATCAGCTTCCAGGTGACGGGCAAGATCGACAGCCGCACCATCCTTGGCGAGCAGGGCGCCGAGCAGCTGCTGGGCATGGGTGACATGCTGTACATGGCCGGTGGTGCCAAGATCACCCGTGTGCACGGCCCGTTCGTGTCCGACGAGGAGGTGGAAGAGATCGTGCGCTACCTCAAGGCCTACGGCCCGCCCGACTATGTGGGCGGCGTGGTCGAGGGCCCCGACGACGACAAGGAAAGCGATATCGACCTTGTGCTGGGCCTTGGCGGCAATACAGACGGCGAGGATGCGCTTTACGACCAGGCGGTGGCCATCGTGCTGAAAGACCGCAAATGCTCGACCTCCTACATCCAGCGCAAGCTGGCCATCGGATACAACAAGGCTGCGCGGCTGGTCGAGCAGATGGAGGAAGAGGGCGTGGTCAGCGCGGCCAACCACGTGGGCAAGCGCGAGATCCTGGTGCCCGAGCAGGGCTGATCGCTGCGTTGTGACCGGCTTCGGGCTGGCAAGTGCGATGCGGAGCGGTAGAGTGCGCGCATGAAAACGCTCAGCCTCGCCTTCGCCCTGTTGTTCGCCGCGCTTCCCGCGCTCGCCGATCCGATCCCGCTGGCCGAGCTGTCGCGCTACCTCAACGGCATCGAAACCGCCCAGGGGCGGTTTACCCAGGTCAATGGCGACCGGTCGGTCTCGACCGGCACCGTCTACATCCGGCGCCCGGGGCGCATCCGCTTCGAGTACGACCCGCCCAATGATGCGCTGGTCATGGCCGGAGGCGGGCAGGTGGCGGTGTTCGACCCGAAGTCGAACCAGCCGCCCGAGCAATACCCGCTGAGCCGCACCCCGCTAAGCCTGATCCTCGACCGGCAGGTGGATCTGCGCCGCGCGCGGATGGTGGTGGGCTATGGCGCAGAGGGCAGCACGACCCGCGTGACCGCCCAGGACCCGGACAACCCCGATTACGGCACGCTCACGCTGTTTTTCGCGGACGATCCTGTGCGGCTTGTCCAATGGGTCGTCGACGACGGCAGCGGCAGCCCGGTGCGCGTTGCGCTGGACGACCTAGAGACGGGTGTCAGCTTGGGCGCCAGCCTGTTCAATATCGTGCTGGAGGCCCGCAAGCGCGGCGAAGACTGACCGCGGCAAGACGGCCGGCCGACCCTTTTGGCAAACAGCCGGTGGCAACGGGGCGGTGGAAAGGAAACGCCGCGCCCGGGCGGCGCGGCGTTGGTTTTGCGCCTGTCCCGGGGCTCAGGCGGACCTGCGGCGTTTGAACAGGCCGATCATGACAATGCCCAACCCGAGAAGCGGCAGCGACGCGGGCAGCGGAACCTCACCGGGGCCATCCGCCTCGGCCATGATATTGCGGAAGAACTGCTGCGACTGCGTCGACGCCGGGTCGTCGTTGAAGTTGCCGTCGCCCAGGCCGACCACCCAGCCGCTGCCATAGCCGATTTTGACAACGGCGGCATCGCCGTCGCTATCGGTGGCTAGGGTGGTGTAGGCCCCCGCGGTGAAGTCGGTCCCGGCGACGAAGCCGAGGCTGGTGCCCGCCACACCATTGGCGAGCAGCGCGTCGCTGCTGGCGGCCCATGTGCCTCCGGATGCCCCGTTTCCGGTCACGCTGAGACCGAACGGGGTAAACCAACTGTTGTAGTTGCCGGCCGAGTTGACAGACGTGTTGTCGGCCCCGATCACCAGTGTGCCACCTGCCGCGACAAAGCTCTGGAGCGCGGCGATCTCGGGCGCGGTTGAGGCCGTGTCGAGCATGCCGGTGTAAAACACGTCGAGACCGGCCAGATAGGCCGCGCTCACGGTGCCGGTGCCGGCGGTCACGGAATGCCCGTCATTGATGATCGCGTTGCGGATGTCATCATAATTGCCGCCATCCAGCTGATATGACAAATAGGTCCGCGACGAATCCAGGCTGCCGATCGAGGCGGCCATGGCCGGCGCTGCCGACACGGCCGCGACCGCGAGCGCGAAACAAAGGTTTTTGAACATCATATTAAAAGCCCCCTGATATCTATGACACTAAAAGGTTGAATGACGGCGCTGTCGCACGTCAATGAAAACCGACATGGATAAGCCCCTGATTGCGCGATTCCGACGTTTTTTCGCACAAGGGCGGTTTCACTGCGGCGCTATTGTTTCCCGATGCGAAACAGGTCGTCTTTATTTTACATGCAATTGCACACCTGGCCGATGCTGCGAAGCATGTGCTCAACGCAGTGCAGCCGGGTTTTCGGCCGCAGCGTCGCGCCCTACCGCCGACGGCAGCGCCGAAGCTGTGCGTCGTAAGTCGCCGAGCGCGCCGCGACGCGGTGGGACACCCGCACAAGCCACGGCTTGGCGCGATAGCTGCCGCGGGCAAACCCGGCCTGGCCCTCGTGATAGGCAAGATACTGGTTGCGCGCGTCCGACAGCGCGATGCCGTTCCTCTTGCGGGTCTCGTTCATGTACCAGCCCATGAAATCGGTAGCATCATAGATGTCGTGCCGCTTGGCGCGCCGGTTGCGGGTGTCGCGCTTGTAGGCGTCCCAGGTGGAATCGATCGCCTGCGCATAACCGTAGGCAGAGCTTTGCCGGCCCATCGGAATCACGCCGAGGGCGAACCGCAACGGCGTGCGTGCATCGCCGTCGAACTTGCTTTCCTGGTGGATCACCGCCATCTGCACGTGAACGGGGACGTGCCATCGCCGCTCGGCGCGCTTCATTGCGCGCAGGTATTTCGGCCGCTGGTTCACGATGCTGCAGGCATCGTCCAGATTTCGCGGCGGCACCCTGTCGCCGCCGCCCCCACAGCCGGCCAGCACCAGCATGAGCGTAAAAAGAAGGACCCTGCTCATCTGCCCCTCTGCCTCTTGGTTTTTTATTGATTTGAGAATAGTCGAAAACCGCCCCCGGCGAAACGCCAAAGCCGGCCCCTCAGATCAGAAATGCGAGAGCGAGCGGCAGCGACACCACCGATATCAGCGTCGAAACGACGACGAGGCCTGCCACCGCCTCGGCATCGGCGCCGTATTTCTCGGCCAGCAGGTACGAGGTGACGGCGACGGGTGTCGAGACCTGCAAGACCAGCACCGCGAAGGGCACCGGGTCCAGCTGGAACCACAGCCCCACGCCCCAGGCGGTGGCGATGCAGATCACGACCTTGACGAGCGACAAAACGAAGGACAGCGCCAGGTGGCTGGGATGCAGCCGCGCGATCGCCACGCCTAACGTGATCAGCATCAGCGGAATCGCCATCTGCCCGATCAGTTCCAGCGTGTTGGTCAGAAAGACCGGCGTCTGCCAGCCCTGCCAAAGGAACACCCCGCCCAGCAGCGTGGCGCCCACCAGCGGCTCCTTGACCACCTTCAGCGGCGAGCCGCCGCCCGAGACCAGCCACACCCCGATCGTGAACGAGTAGATCGCCATCACCGCGAACACGACCACGGCATAGCCCAGCCCCTCTTCGCCAAAGGCGAAGAGCGCCAAAGGCAGGCCCATGTTTCCGGTATTGCCGAAGATGATCGGGGCGAGGTAGGTGCGCCGGTTAAGCCGGCCGATCAGCACCACCAGCAGGCACAGCACCGTCACGCCCGCATAGGCCACAACCGCCGCGAGCGACAGCGTGGTCAGCGCCGCGGGGTCGATTTCGGTCTTCATCAGCGCGGTGAACACAAGGCATGGCACCCCGAGCGTCATCGCCAGCCTTGTGACGAACTGCACCCGGTACTCGAACCCCAACCTGACCCAGGCAAAACCCACCGCGGCAAGCAGGAAAACCGGCGCCACGATTTCCATCACTGTCAGGACGATGTTCACAAACTGTTTCCCCGAAAACCGTGCTGTCGCATGGACTTTTTTGCGCTTTCCGGTTTACTAACGAAGGGTAGGGGCTGCAAACCAATGCTTAAGACGCACGCCAAATATCATTTGGGCCAAGTTGTACGGCACAGAAAACATCCGTTTCGCGGCGTGGTTTTCGATGTCGACGCGATGTTTTCGAATTCCGAAGAATGGTATCAGGCTATCCCCGAGGATAGCCGGCCGAGCAAGGACCAGCCCTATTACCACCTGCTGGCCGAGAACGACCAAAGCTATTATGTGGCTTACGTGTCCGAGCAAAACCTCTTGCCCGACGAAACCGGCGAACCGGTGGACCACCCCGATCTCGAAGATCTCTTCGGCGATTTCGAGGACGGGCATTACCCGCTGCAATTCCAGCTGAACTGAGGCGCCGGGCTAGTAGCCCAGCGCGCAGCCGTCCTTGCGCGGGTCCGACGCGCCCTGCAGCACCCCGCTTTCCTCGTCGATGACGATCGCCTGGGCGCCGCCCAGCGCGCTTTCGGGCGTGGCCACGTCATGGCCCATGCCGGCAAGCTCTGCACGCACCGCGTCGCTATAGCCGCGTTCGAGCATCAACTGGCCCTCCAGCGGAAAGCTGCGCGGCGCGTCCAGCGCGGCCTGCGGATCCATCCCGTAATCGACGACATTGGACAGAACCCGCGCATGCCCCGCCGGCTGATAGGGGCCGCCCATTACGCCGAACGGCATGATCACGCGGCCATTCCTTTTCATCATCGCCGGGATGATCGTGTGCATCGGGCGTTTGCCGCCGTGGGCCTCGTTCGGGTGGCCCTCGGCCAGGGTAAAGCCCGCGCCGCGGTTCTGGAAATTGATCCCGAACTTCTCTGACGCCAGGCCCGAGCCGAAGCTGTGGAAGATCGAGTAGATCAGCGACACCACCATCCGGTCGCGGTCGATCACGGTGATGTAAATCGTTTCCTTGTGCACCGACTCCGACACCGCGGCGGCGTCGGCCATCGGCCGGTCCGGGTCGATCAGTGCGGCCAGTTTCTCGGCCGTCTCGGGCGCCAGCATGTGGTCGAGCCGCCGGGTCTGCCCGGCGTCGGCGATGAAGCGGTTGCGCGCGTCATAGGCCAGCTTGGCCGCCTCGGCCTCCAGATGGGCGCGGCGCGCGCCCCACGGGTCCAGCGCGGCGAGGTCGAATTGCGCCAGGATGTTGGCCATCAGGATCGCCGTGGCGCCCTGCCCGTTGGGCGGATGCTCGACCAGCTCGACATCGCGGTAGGGGCCGCTCAGCGGCGTGGTGTATTCGCAGGCGGTTGCCGCGAAATCGTCCAGCGTGTGCACCCCCCCGACGGCGTTGAGCGAGGCCACCATGTCCTCGGCCACCTCGCCCTCGTAAAAGGCCGCGCGTCCCTCCATCGCGATTCGGCGCAGCACTTCGGCCTGTTGCGGCGCGCGAAACACCTGGCCCGGCCGCGGCGGGGCGCCGTTCAGCAGGTAGTGCTCGCGCGCGGCGCCCTGCAACGCGTCGCTCGCGCGCGCCCAGTCAAAGGCGGTGCGCGGGGCCACGGGCACGCCCGCCGCGGCATAATGGATCGCGGGCGCGAGGCTTGCCTTCAGCCCGGCCCGGCCCCAGTCGC
Organism: Rhodovulum iodosum; assembly: GCF_041020385.1. Lineage (NCBI taxonomy): Bacteria > Pseudomonadati > Pseudomonadota > Alphaproteobacteria > Rhodobacterales > Paracoccaceae > Rhodovulum > Rhodovulum iodosum. The sequence goes on from NZ_JBEHHI010000001.1 coordinate 1,503,595, forward strand.
GCGACAGCCGGCAAAAGGCGTCGACCGCACCTGGAACGGTCACGGCCTCGGGTCCCTGCGGCGGCACCGCGGCGAGGCCCCGGTCGCGCATCGCGGCGGCCGACAGGGCGGCGGGCGCCCGGCCCGACCCGTTCAGCGCAACGATCTCGTCGCTGTCGGATGGGCGGATCAGCACGAAACAGTCGCCGCCCAGCCCGGTCATCTGCGGCTCGCAAATCCCCAGGAGAACGGCGCCGGCCATTGCGGCATCGACAGCGTTGCCACCGGCCTCGAGCATCTGCACCGCGACCTTGGCGGCCAGCGGGTGCGACGTGGCGCACATCCCGTTCGTGGCGAAGACGGGCGAGCGGCCCGGAAGCTGGAAATCGCGCATTTCTACAGGTCCTCCCATTCGGTCGGGCCAGACCGTAGACTGCGCGCAAATCGAAGCCAATGTGTAAATGGAGGGAGGAAGAGACCTCGACGCCGCGCACTGGGTGGGGGCTGTTGACGCGGCGCCGAGGGAAGCCTTATGCAGCTACAATTCCGAAGTTGGCGCCCGACTGCGGCCCCGGTGAGGGCGAAATAAGGCGGTTTTTGGGCGTTGTCACAGATGGCGTGACGGTGCCGGCCGATCACCCAAGCGCGATCTCGAGATCGAGACAATTGCCGCCGGTCATCCGGCGATAGGCCGCGCGGGCCGAAAGCGCGCGGATCAGCGTCCAGCCAAAGCCGCCCTCGGGCAGGGTGCCGCGGGCCGGGGCCCGCGCAGGCGGGGCGCCGTCGGGCATCGGCGCGCCATGGTCGCACAGCCGCACCCGCGCCAGGCCGCCCTCGCGGCGCAGCGCAAGGGTGACGCGCCCCGCCGGCTGGCCGCGATAGGCATGTTCGACGATATTGTTCAGCGCCTCGGCCAGCACGATCTCAACCCGGCCGCGGGTCTCGGGCCCGAGACCGGCCTCGGTCAGGTGACGCGCCACTGTCGCCAGGCTGCGTCGCACCTCGAAAGGCCGCGCGGCGAAATCCAGAACCAGGGCCGGCGCCGCCCCCGGCCCGCCCTGCCCGGCGCCGGCCAGCGGGCAGAGCGGTCGGGCGGTCATGCCCCGGCCTCTCCCAGCGCCGCCTCGGGGCTTTCGTGGATGGTAAAGACCGAATCCATCCGCGTCAGGCGGAACACCTTTTCCACGGTAGGGGTCAGCCCGGCCAGTTCCAGCCGCCGCCCCTCGCCCATCAGTTTCAGAACGGCGACCACGGCGCCCAGTCCCGAACTGTCGAGAAAGCCCACCTGCGACAGGTCCAGCACCACGCGGTCGGGTCCGCCGGCGGCGATCTCGCGCATGCGGTCCTTGAACTGGATCGCCACCGCCGCGTCGATCCGCGGCTCCTCGACGATGACCCATAGCGCGCCGCCCCGTGTCTCCGGCCTGAGTTGCATGGTTGCCTCCAGCTGCATGTCGCGGCAAGGCTAGACGGCAATCCTTACCATTGGGTAAGGCTCAACCGACGGATCGGGGAGGTCGGCATGGACGAGGTAGTGATCTGCGGCGCGGCGCGCACGCCGATGGGCGGCTTTCAGGGGGTGTTCGCGGGGGTCGATGCGCCCAGCCTCGGCGGCACGGCGATTCGCGCCGCGATGCAGGGCGCAGGCGTCGACACGGTGGACGAGTTGCTGATGGGCTGCGTCCTGCCGGCCGGCCAGGGCCAGGCCCCGGCGCGCCAGGCGGGCTTTGTCGCCGGGCTCGGCGAAGAGGTGCCGGCCACCACGGTCAACAAGATGTGCGGCTCGGGCATGAAGACGGCGATGATGGCGCATGACCAGATCGCGCTGGGTGGCGCGCAGGTCATCTGCGCCGGCGGCATGGAAAGCATGACCAACGCCCCCTATCTCTTGCCCGCCATGCGCGGCGGGGCGCGCATCGGCCATGGCCAGGCGCTCGATCACATGTTCCTCGACGGGCTCGAAGACGCCTATGACAAGGGCCGGCTGATGGGCACCTTCGCCGAAGACTGCGCCGAGGCGTTCCAGTTCACCCGCGAGGCCCAGGACGATTATGCACTGCGCTCGCTCTCGAACGCGATCGAGGCGCAGAAAACCGGCGCCTTCACCGGCGAGATCGCACCGGTCACCGTGACATCGCGCAAGGCCGAGACCGTGGTCGCCGAAGACGAGCAGCCCGGTAACGCCCGGCCCGACAAGATCCCCCATCTCAAGCCCGCCTTCCGCAAGGAGGGCACCGTCACCCCGGCCAATTCCTCCTCCATCTCCGACGGTGCGGCCGCGCTGGTCCTCGCCGGCCGAGCCGCCGCCGCGGCCCGCGGCCTGCCGCTCCGCGCGCGCATCCTGGGCCATGCCAGCCATGCCCAGGCGCCCGGCTGGTTTACCACCGCACCGGTGCCGGCGGCGCAGAAGCTCATGCAAAAGATCGGCTGGTCGGTGGCCGATGTCGACCTGTGGGAGGTGAACGAGGCCTTCGCGGTCGTTCCCATGGCCTTCATGCGCGAGATGGGCCTGCCCCGCGACAAGGTCAACGTCAACGGCGGCGCCTGCGCGCTGGGCCACCCGATCGGCGCCTCGGGCGCGCGCATCATCGTCACCCTGCTCAACGCGCTGGAACACCGCGGCCTCAAGCGCGGCGTCGCCGCCATCTGCATCGGCGGCGGCGAAGGCACGGCCATCGCCATCGAACGCCCCTGAGGCTTCTTCTGGCCGCAAATATCCTCGGGGGGTGAATGGGCCGTCAGGCCCAGAGGGGGGCAGACAGCCCCCCTTGCCCCGTCGCCAAGGAGCACCGCCCATGCGGATCGACTACGACGCCCTGTCCAAGACGCTCGCCGCGCTCACCGAGGGCGAAACCGACACGGTCGCGCTGATGGCCACCATGGCCTGCGAGTTGCACCATGCCGACGATCGCTTCGACTGGACCGGGTTTTACCGCGACGTCGGCGGCGGGCTGTTGAAGATCGGGCCCTACCAGGGCGGGCATGGCTGCCTTGCCATCCCCTTTGGTCGGGGCGTCTGCGGCGCCGCGGCGCGCACCGGCGAGGTGCAGCTCGTGGCCGATGTCGAGGCCATTGCCGACCATATCGCCTGTTCGGCCTCCACCCGGTCCGAGATCGTGCTGCCGGTCTGGAACGCTGACGGCGTGCTCCTGGGCGTGCTCGACATCGACAGCGACCGTCCGGCGGCCTTTGACGAGGCCGACGCCGAGGGGCTTGCGCGGCTGCTGGCGGCGACCTTCGCACGATGAGCTTTCACGGCTGGGCGGTTTTCGCGCTCTTCTGGGCGCTTTTCGTCACCACGCCCGGGCCGAACGCTGTGAACTGCATCGCCAACGGCATGACGCATGGCTTTGCCCGGTCGCTCTGGGGGGTGGCGGGCATCCTGACCCAGGCGGTCTTGTTTCTCACGCTGTCGGCTGGCGGCATCACCGCGCTGATCGCGGCCAGCCCGACGCTTTTCGCCTGGCTCAAGCTCGCCGGAGCGGCGGTTCTGATCTGGCTGGGCCTGCGCGGCTGGCGCAACGCGGCCATCGCCGTGGCGCCGCGGCCGGCCTCGGGCGGGTCGATCTACACGCGCGCCTTCCTGATCGCCACGATCAACGCGAAAAGCATCGCCGGATACCTCGCCGCCTTTTCCCAATTCGTCGAACCGGGCGTGCCCATCGCCCGGCAGATGGGCGCGATCTTTCCCACTGCGCTCGCGCTGACCACGCTGTCCTATGCGACCTATACCGGGCTCGGCGCCTGGCTGGGCCGGATGGCCCTGGGCGCGGTGATGAACGTGCGGCTGCGCCAGGGGCTCGCGCTTTGTTTCATCCTTTATGGCGGGCTTTTGGGGGTTTCGGCGCTGCCGTGAGCTTGCAGTCCGGCGGCCGAGGGGCTACCGCCCGGTGCCATGTGCGATACCTATGCCCCGCCCGACACGCCCCTCGCGGTCGTCCACCAGGATCACGCGCTTCTCGTGGTCGAAAAGCCCGCGGGGCTTTTGTCGGTGCCGGGCAAGGGCCCGCATCTGGCAGATTGCCTGCTCGCCCGCGTCCAGGCGGCCTTTCCCGAGGCCCTGCTGGTGCATCGGCTGGATCGCGACACATCGGGCGTGATCGTCTTCGCGCTGACGCCCGCGGCCCAGCGCCACCTCGGCCTGCAATTCGAAAAACGGCAGGTCAGGAAGACCTACGTCGCGCGCCTGTGGGGGCGGCTGGAGCCCAAGACCGGCACCGTGGATCTGCCGCTCATCGTCGACTGGCCGAACCGGCCGCGGCAGATGGTCGACCACGCCAACGGCAAGCCCGCCATCACCGACTGGCGCGTGGTCCGGCACGAGGCGGACGCGACGCGGGTGCGGCTCTATCCCAAGACCGGGCGCAGCCACCAGCTCAGGGTGCATATGAAGGCGGTCGGCCACCCGATCCTGGGCGATCCGTTCTATGCCGAGGGGCCGGCGCGCGCCGCGCCGCGGCTGATGCTGCATGCCGAGGCGCTGCAGTTGCGCCACCCCGATGGCGGGCGCGGCATGCGCTTTCGCGCGGCCTGCCCGTTCTAGGCTTAACCGGGCGACAACCCGTTTCGGCCCAGGGTGCCTCTGCAAGGAGGCCGCCATGGCAAAGACGTTCACCCCGCCCGACACCGAGTTCGCCACCGCGACCGGCGGCAACGTCAACGACAGGCCGGGCATCAGCAGCATCGATCATCCGCCGTGGTCCTGCGCCGATCTTGTGATCGCCCCGAACGGGCGAGATACCGATCCGCGCCTTTTCGCGGTGGGCGAGACCTGCCGCCTGAGCTTTGCCGGGCCCGGCGGTCCCAGGGTGCTTGAGGATGCCGTGATCCTTCGCAGCGACGATCTGGCGGCGGGTCAGGGCGCGGTGGTGTTCGAGGGGAACGACCAGCATGGCGACGTGGTGCAGGTGGTCTGGTCGCCCGGGTTCGACCTGCACGCCTGGTACCGGAACCATTTCGAGCCCGGCGCGCGGCCGGGTTTTTATACCACCGACCGGCGGCCGGGCGATTTTCGTCATGTCTGCTTTGCCAGCGGTACGCTGATCGCCACGCCGCAGGGGGCCGTGCCGGTCGAGCGGTTGCAGCCGGGCCAGCGCGTGTCGACACGCGACGACGGCGCGGTGCCGGTGTTGTGGGCGGGGCGCAAGACCATGCCCGGCCTTGGCGCGGCCGCGCCGGTGGTCTTTGCGCCCGGAACGCTGGACAATACCCGGCCGCTGGTGCTGTCGCAGCAGCACCGGGTGCTGATGGCCACGCCACGGGTCGCGCTGGCGTTCGGCGTGCCCGAGGTGCTGGCGCCGGCCAAGGCGCTGATCGACGGGCGCTCGGTCTGGCTGGCGCCGCGGCGCGAGATCACCTATTGCCACCTGCTGTTACCGATGCACGCAATACTCGACGCCGAGGGTGCGGGGTGCGAAAGCCTGTTTCTGGGCGATGTCGCCCAGCGCGCGCTGGGGGCCGAGGAGGTCGCCGAAATCGCGTCGTTCTTCCCCGAACTGGCCGCGGCCGCGGGGCCGGGGCGACTGCTCGCCGCGCGGCCCATGCTCAGGGCCGGGGAGGCGCGGCTGTTGCGGGCCGAACAGGCGCGCGTGGGGCACGGGGGGCCGCCGGCCGTTCTGCCGGCGGCGTGACGGGCCTCAGGCCGCGGGGTCCCAGCCGCTGACGGCCTTGACCTCGCAAAACTCCTCCAGGCCCCATTTGCCGCCCTCGCGCCCGTTGCCGGACCTTTTGACCCCGCCAAAGGGGCTGCCCGCGCCGCGCGACTGGCCGTTCATCTCGACCATGCCCGAACGCAGCCGCCGCGCCAGGCGGTTGCGCCGGGCGCCGTCTGCGGTCTGCACATAGTTGGTCAGCCCGTAGTCGGTATCATTGGCGATCTCCAGCGCCTCGTCCTCGGACCGGAACGGGATCATCGAAAGCACCGGGCCAAAGATTTCCTCGCGCGCGATGGTCATGTCGTTGGTGACGTCGGCAAAGACGGTGGGGCGGGCGAAATATCCGCGGTTCAGCCCGTCGGGCCGCCCGGTGCCGCCGGCGACAAGCCGCGCGCCCTCGTCGATGCCTTTCTGGATCAGGTCCTGAACCTTGTCGAATTGCGCGGCGCTGGCCAGCGGGCCGATCTGGCGCCCGGACTGAGAGGCCGGCCCGACGGCCATGCCCTCGGCCAGCGCTTTTGCCGTCTCGACCGCGTCGTCGTAGACCGACCGCTCGACCAGCATCCGCGTCGGTGCGTTGCACGACTGGCCGGTATTGTTGAAGCAGTGCAGAACGCCACGCTTGACCGCCTTTTCGTCGGCATCGGCGAAGATCAGGTTGGCGCCCTTGCCGCCCAGTTCGAGATGTACGCGCTTGAGCGTGTCGGCGGCATTTTTCGAGATCGCGGTCCCGGCGCGGGCGGACCCGGTAAACGAGATCATGTCGACCCCGGCATGGCCCGACAGATCGGTGCCCACCCCGGCCCCGTCGCCGTTGACGAGGTTGAACACGCCCTTGGGTACGCCGGCCTCGTCCAGGATCTCGGCAAAGACGATGGCCGAGAGCGATGCGATTTCCGAAGGTTTCAGCACCATGGTGCAGCCGGTGGCAATCGCCGGGATCACCTTGAGCGTGATCTGGTTCATCGGCCAGTTCCACGGCGTGATCATGCCGATTACGCCCGCGGGTGCCATCAGGATGCGGTCGGTGGGCGAGTCTGCGTCTAGCGGGCGCTCGAACTCGAACGCCTCGAGCGCCTTGATGAAGTTGTGGATGTGATAGGCGCCTGCGCCGACCTGTGCCGCGCGCGCGAATTCGATCGGCGCGCCCATCTCGCGGCTCATCGCCTGGGCCAACTCTTCGCCGCGGGCATTGTAGATCTCGAGGATGCGCTTGAGCAGGGTCAGGCGCGCGGCCTTGTCGGAAAACGCCCAGCTTTCGAAGGCTTTTTTGGCGGCGCCCACGGCGGCATCGGTATCGGCCGGGCCACCCAGCGAAACGGTGGCAAAGGGCTCTTCGGTCGAGGGGTCGATCACCGCGCAGTCGCGGCCCTCTCGCGGGGCGACCCAGCCCCCGTCAATGTAGAAGTCACGTTTCTCGATCATGGGGACCTCCCTGGGTTGCGACACACCGTCCTATGCGAGCGTTTTGCGGCCTTCAGGGGCTGCATGGGTGCAATTTAGAACGTATCTAAGCTGCATAATTCCCACCGACAGGAAAGACCGAGTCCATGGCATTGCGCATCAATGACACCGCCCCCAACTTCACCGCCGACACCACCGAAGGCAAGATCGACTTTCACGACTGGATCGGCGACAGCTATGCCGTCCTGTTCTCGCATCCCAAGGATTTCACCCCGGTCTGCACCACCGAGTTCGCGGCCGCCGCCAAGCTGGCCGACGGTGCGCACCACCTTCATCATCGGCCCCGACAAGAAGATCCAGCTGATGCTGATCTATCCGATGACCGTGGGCCGCAACTTCGACGAGATCATTCGCGCGCTGGACGCGATCCAGAACACTACCGGCAAGCCGGTGGCCACCCCCGCCGACTGGCGCCCGGGCGACGACCTGATCTTGGGGCTCGCGCTGACCACCGACGAGGCGAAGGAGAAATTCGGCGAGGTCGAGGAAATCTTCCCCTACCTGCGCAAGGTCAAGGCGACGGCGGCCTGATCGGGGTTTCGCACCCATAACCGCAGCCCGGCGGGGCGCGGTGAGCAGGGCGCGTCGCTTTGGCGGCACGCCTTTGTTTTGTCGGAGGGCTTGGAGTTCTGTCCGAAAGCCGGGCAAAGGCGCAACGAAAGCGGGGCCGGCGCTGGCCCGGCGCCCTCCGCTCGAGTCCGGGCCAGGTGCGATAAATCGAAGGCAGAACGGCCCTGCAACGCCTTGAGAGGGCTAATTCCTGCGCGCCTGCGGGGCGGTCGCGTGGTATGGATTGCCCCATGTGGCGTGCCATCAGGGTTTTCTTCGTCGGGCTGGCCGTGGCGATTGCCGGCGTCTGGCTGTTGTCGCAGCCCAGAAACGACCGCGACTGGCGTGCCGATTACGCCCGTCAGCCGCAGGTGGCGCGCGGCGCGGACGCGCCGGTCTTGCGCAACATCCGCAACTGGTCCTATGCCCCCGACGGCACCCCGACCGCGACCCCCTGGATCGAGCGCGCGCTCGACCCTGGCGCGCTGCGGCAAGCATGGTTCGTGGTCGAACCCTTCGGCCCCAGCCCGGCCATCGCCCACACCATGTTCGCCTTCGAGTTCGAAGATGGCGCGGTTTTCGTCGCCTCGATCGAGGCGCGGCGCGAGGTGGGCGAGAGCTATAGCGCGGTGAAGGCCGCGCTCTTGCCGATCTACGAATATATCGTCGTCTGGACGACCGAGCGCGACATGTACGCCAACAGCGAATTCGTGACCGGCGACCAGTTGTTTCTTTATCGGCTGGATATCCCGCTGGCGCATCAGCGCGCGATCCTGGGCGCGATGATCGACAGGACCGAGGCTTTGCAGACGCAGCCGCGCTGGTACAACACGCTGTTCGCCAATTGCTCGAACCTGCTGGCCCGCGTGGTCAACGGCCTGCAGGCCGGGGCGGTGCCGCTGCATTATTCATGGATTCTGACGGGCTATGCCGACAGCTACCTCCATCGGCTGGGCTATATCGGGCTGGGCGAGGGTTTCGCCACGACAGAGCGCCGGGCGCATATCTCGCCGCTGATCCCGCGCGCCTATGGCCAGACCGACCCGGCGGCGTTTTCGGCGCGGCTCAGGGCGCTGATGGACGGGCGCGCCGTGCCGGGCTGAACTGAAAGGGCCCCGGCATCGCTGCCGGGGCCCTTCCCCTGGTCGGAAACGCGGGGTTATTCCCCGGCCTCCTCCTCCTCTTTCTTTTCGACGATTTCCTCGCCGGTCTCCTGGTCGACCATCTTCATGCTGAGCCGCACCTTGCCGCGGTCGTCAAAGCCCAGAAGCTTGACCCAGACCTCCTGGCCCTCTTTCAGTTCGTCCGAGGGGTGGTTGAGGCGCCTGGGCAGGATCTGGCTGACATGAACCAGGCCGTCGCGCTTGCCGAAGAAGTTCACGAAGGCGCCGAAATCGACGATCTTGACCACGGTGCCCTTGTAGATCTTGCCTTCCTCGGGCTCTGCCACGATCGAGTAGATCATGTCATAGGCCTTCTGGATGGCTTCGCCGTTGGGCGAGGCGATCTTGATGACGCCGTCGTCGTTGATGTCGACCTTGGCGCCCGAGACCTCGACGATCTCGCGGATCACCTTGCCGCCCGAACCGATCACTTCGCGGATCTTGTCGGTGGGGATCTGCATGGTCTCGATACGCGGCGCGTGGACCGAGAACTCGCCCGCCTCGGTCAGCGCCTTGGACATCTCGCCAAGGATGTGCATCCGGCCCGCTTTCGCCTGGGCCAGCGCCTGCTCCATGATCTGCGGCGTGATGCCCGCGACCTTGATGTCCATCTGCAGCGAGGTGATGCCGTTTTCGGTGCCCGCGACCTTGAAGTCCATGTCGCCGAGGTGGTCCTCGTCGCCCAGGATGTCGGTCAGCACGGCAAACGCGCCGTCCTCTTCCAGCACCAGCCCCATCGCCACGCCGGCGACCGGCGCCTTGAGCGGCACGCCGGCATCCATCATGGACAGCGACCCGCCGCAAACCGAGGCCATCGAGGACGAGCCGTTCGATTCGGTGATCTCGGACACCACGCGGATGGTGTAGGGGAAATCGGTCGGGGCCGGCAGCACCGCCTGCAGCGCGCGCCACGCCAGCTTGCCGTGGCCGATCTCGCGGCGGCCCGGACCCATCACGCGGCCAACCTCGCCGACCGAGTAGGGCGGGAAGTTGTAGTGCAGCAGGAAGTTCGACCGGAAATTGCCGTGCAGGGCGTCGATGATCTGCTCATCGTCGCCGGTGCCCAGAGTGGTGACGACCAGCGCCTGGGTTTCACCGCGGGTGAACAGCGACGAGCCGTGGGTGCGGGGCAGAAGGCCGGTTTCGCAGACGATCGGGCGCACCTGGTCCAGTGCGCGGCCGTCGATCCTGTGGCCGTTCTTGACCACGTCGCCGCGCAGCACGACCGATTCCAGCTTCTTGATGGCAGAGCCGAGGTTCGCGTCTTCGAGCTGCTCCTCGGTCAGCGCCGCCTTGATCGCCTCTTTGGCGTCGGCAACGGCGGTCACGCGCTCTTGCTTGTCGGTGATCGCGTAGGCGGCGCGCATCTTCTCTTCGCCCGCGGCCTTCACCGCCTCGAAAAGCTCGGAATAATCCGGCGGGGTGAAGTCGAAGGGCTCTTTCGCCGCTTCTTCTGCAAGCGAGACGATCAGGCCGCAGACCTGCTTGATCTGGTCATGCGCGAAGGTCACTGCGCCCAGCATCTCGGCCTCGGTCAGCTCGTAGGCCTCGGATTCGACCATCATCACCGCGTCGCTCGTGCCGGCCACGATGAGGTCGAGCCGCTGCTCGGGGTTGTTGCGCAGGCCCTGCATGTCCTCGACATCGGGGTTGAGGATGTATTCGCCATCCACAAAGCCGACGCGGCAGCCCGCGATCGGGCCCATGAAGGGCACGCCGGAAATCGTCAGCGCGGCAGAGGCCGCGATCATCGCCACGACGTCGGGGTCGTTGACGAGGTCGTGCGACAGCACCGTGCACATCACCAGAACTTCATGCTTGAAGCCGGGCACGAACAGCGGGCGGATCGGACGGTCGATCAGGCGCGCGGTCAGCGTCTCTTTCTCGGTCGGCCGCGCCTCGCGCTTGAAGAAGCCGCCGGGCACCTTGCCCGCGGCGTAATATTTTTCCTGGTAATGGACCGTGAGCGGGAAGAAATCCTGCCCCGGCTTGGGCTCCTTGGCGAAGGTCACGTTCGCCATGACAGAGGTTTCGCCCAGCGTGGCGATGACGCTGCCGTCGGCCTGGCGGGCAACCTTGCCCGTTTCCAGCGTGAGCGTCTCCTCGCCCCACTGCATGGTCTTTTTGGTCTCTTTGAACATTCGTCTATCCTGTAAGGGCACTCCCAGGCGTATCCCGGGTCCCTGTTTGACTGGCGGCCCCATTGCCGCCGACCCCTCCTATCTTCCTCTCGAGCGCCGGGGCCGTGGCGCGCCGTCTCAGATGCAGGGGCCTTACAGGAGATGCCGCTTTTTGGAAAGGGGGTTGTCCCCGCGCCGGGGCTAGAACACCGCGTGGGCGCCCCGGTCGTCGGCCACATCGCCGCGCAGCATCGCGGCGTAATGGGCGCGCAGCGTGTCGGTGCCGAATTCCGGTGTGGCGTCGGCCTCGTAGCGGCCCGTTGCCGGGTCCAGCAGCAGCATCGACTCGCTGGCATAGTAGCGGCCGATCCTGGCCAGTTCCGCCTTTTCGGCGGCCTTTGGCACGATCCGCCCCGCCAGGCCCAGCCCCGCAACGATGGTATCGAGCAGCTTTAGCGGGACGTGTTTGAACTTCGGCTCCTGCCCGGCGAGGTCGAACAGCATCCGCCCCTGGTCGAGCGGCGTCAACGCGGGGCCCGGCCCGCCGATGGGCAGGATGCGGTTCTGCAAATCCGGCTCGGTCAGGCAAAGCGCTATGTAGCGGCCCAGGTCGGCATCGCTGATCGGCTTGCAGGCGGTCAGCCGCCCGTCGCCGAAGACGAGAAAGGGCTTGCCGGCCTTCACGCGCTCGACCTGCCCGGAGAGCGATTTGAAAAACGCCGTGGGCCGGACGATCGACCATGTCAGCCCCGAGGCCGTCAGCTCTTCCTCGAAGGCCAGCTTGGCCTGCTGGAAGGCCAGCAACGGCTTTTGCACGCAGATCGCCGAGAGCAGCACGAACTGCCCCACGCCGGCGGCTTTCGCGGCCTGCAGAAGGTCGGAATGGGCCTGGTAGTCGACGGCCCAGGCATCTTTCGGCGCGCCGCTGCGCGAGGCCAGGCACGACACCACCGCGTCGACCCCGCCGGCCAGCGCCGCCGCCTGCGTTGCGGCGTCGGTCACGTCGCCCCGTGTCACGGCGCAGCCCGCGAGCCCGCCGGTTGCAGATCCGGGCCGAACGAGGGCCGTCACCTCGTGGCCCGCCGCGTGCAGCGCCTGCGCGGTGGCCCGGCCGATGCTGCCCGTACCGCCCAGCAGCAGCACGCGTTTCGCGTGGGTCTTGTCGTCGCTCGTCATGCCGCCACCCTAGCGAACCGGCATGGCGAGACAATGGAACCTTTGCCGCGGGTGCGCCGCCGCGTGCGGCCCGTGCCAGCCGCCCGGCGCCATCGCGCGATTGCGGGACGGACCGGATGCCCGGCAACGGCAGATTGCCAGACGGGGCCTCACCGGACATCATGGCACGAAAACCAGCCGCGGTAGGGCCTGCTCATGGACGTATTGAGAACTCCGGACGAGCGTTTTGACAACTTGCCCGGCTATTCGTTCGACCCCAATTACATCGATGACCTCGACGGCTACGAGGGCCTTAGGGTGCATTACGTTGATGAAGGCCCGGATGACGCGCCACGAACGTTTCTGTGCCTTCCGGGTGAGCCGACATGGGCCTACTTGTATCGGCGCATGATACCCGTTTTCGCGGAGTCCGGCGCGCGGGTGGTCGTGCCGGACTGGTTGGGGTTTGGACGGTCTGACAAGCCTGTGGATGACGCGGTCTACGGCTTTCATTTTCATCGCGGCATGATGATGGCCCTGATCGAGAAGCTGGACCTGAAAGACATCACCTTGGTGGTACAGGACTGGGGCGGCATTTTGGGACTGACCCTGCCGATGGATCTCCGCCACCGGTTTTCGAGATTGATCGTCATGAATACGGCTATCCCAGTCGGCGAGAGCCTGGGCGAGGGGTTTGAGGGCTGGAAAGACTACGTGGCAAGCCGCCCCGACATGGATTGCGCAGCATTGATGAAGCGGGCATGCCCACATCTGAGCGCGTCCGAGGCGCAAGCCTACGAAGCCCCGTTCCCGGATCGGCGATACAAGGCGGGCGTTCGCCGGTTTCCGCAAATGGTCATGGTTGGTCCCGGGATGGACGGTATCGAAACCGCGAAGCGCGCGCGGCACTTCTGGCAAACGGAATGGGACGGGGAAAGCTTCATGGCCATCGGTGCAAAAGATCCGGTGCTGGGCGTTCCGGTGATGAGACGCCTGCGCGAAACCATAAAGAACTGCCCGGAACCGATGGTCCTGAAAGAGGCCGGCCATTTCGTGCAGGAGTGGGGCGACCCGGTCGCGCGCGCGGCACTAAGGTATTTCGGCGATATGTCGTGAGCGCCCCGGCGGCTTCGGCATTGCCGCTCTTTTTGGTTCGCCAGGGCGCGCACCGGCCACGGCGGCGTACCCGGCACCGGGCGCAAGGGTGATGGCATGTCGGGCGTGAAATGCCCGAATCTGAAGGCCTCAAACGAAAACGCCCGCTCCTGCGAGCGGGCGTCCTGCACTTTGGTCTCTGGCGCCGCTTAGCGGCGAATGCCCAGTCGCTGGATCAGGTCCTTGTAGCGGGCCTCTTCCTTGCCCTTGAGGTAGTCCAAGAGCTTGCGGCGCTGGGCGACCAGCTTCAGCAGGCCACGGCGCGAGTGGTTGTCTTTCTTGTGGGTCTTGAAATGCTCGGTCAGCGTCGAGATGCGGCTGGTCAGGATTGCGACCTGCACCTCGGGCGAACCGGTGTCGCCGTCCTTGGTGGCGTATTCCTTGACCAGGCGGGTCTTTTCTTCGGCAGTGATCGACATCGGGATCTCCTCTAATTGGGGTCAAGACGGCACAAGCCGGGATGTCGTCCAGCAGGGCCCATGCGGCACCGCCCATTTCGGGCGGATGCGGGCGTATACGGGATTCGCAGGCGCTTGGAAAGGGGGCGGTTACTCGGCCTCGGCCTCGATCTGCCGGGCGATCTCGCCGGCCCAGTCGCCGATGATCGGGATGAAGTCGATCTGCGACAGCGAAAAGGCGATGGCAGAGACCAGGATCGAGGCGCCGACCACCGTGCCAAGGCCGAACGCGAGACCGCGCAGGAACTGAAACCCGACGCTGCGCCAGAGCGAATTCTGGACCCGCACGAAACGATGCGCGTTGAACCGCTCTACCTCTTGGCGCAGCGCGGCGGTTTCGCGGGTCAGTGCCTGTTGCGTCTGCTCGGCCTCGTTCACCGGGATCGCCCGTGTCCGTTTTTCATTGCGACGCAGCCTAGCCCGGCGGGGCGCCGACGCCAAGCCCGTGCCAGCCCAGCGCGGCGATTTGCGAGGCGGGCACCAGCACCACAGACGCCGCGCTCAGCCCTGCGGCGGTCCGGATATCGGCCAGCGCCGCCCCGTCGAGGGTGAGCGTGGCGCTGTCGCCGGGCCCGGTCTCGACGCCGATTTCCGGGTCGGGATGGGCGGTGTCGTCGTAGACGACGATCAGCCGGTCCTCTTCGGCGTCGAAATCCTCGATCTCGGCGGGCGCGTCCGCGCCCGCGATCCAGTCGCCCATGACGAAAGCGTCGGACGCCCCGCCGCCCGTCAGGGTGTCGCCGGCGCCGCCGATCAGCACGTCCTCGCCCCGCCCGCCGTTGAGGAAATCCGGCGCGCCGTCATCCCCGGCCGGGCCCGGCGCGCGGGGCGTGTCGAGACCCGACAGCCGGTCGGCCCCGTCATTGCCGTTCAGCACGTCCGCCCCGGCGCCGCCTTCGAGGATGTCGTCTCCGTAGCCGCCCATCATCGCGTCGTCGCCCGCTTCGCCGTCCATCATATCGTCGCCCGGCCCGCCGATCATCAGGTCGTTGCCGGCGCCGCCCTTCATCGTGTCGTCGTCGGCCTGTCCGGCCAGGGCGTCATCGCCCGCGCCGCCGGCCAGCCTGTCCGCGCCGCGGTCGCCCTCGATCCGGTCGGCCCCGCCGGCCCCGTCGAGCATATCGTCGCCCGCCGCGCCCAGCAGGATGTCGTCGCCGGCGCCGCCGTCGAGGATGTCGTCGGCGGGCGTGCCGAACAGCACCGCGCCGGCCGCCGCGTTATCCGCTGCCGCATCCTCTGCCGCGTCATCCAGCAGGTCGGCCCCGCCGGGGCGGGGGGCGCGGCCGGTCTCGTCCGCGTCGTCGGTCTCGCTGTCGGAAAGGCTGTCCAGCCCGACCGATGCGCCCAGCATGATGGCCCCAAGAAGCCCGGCTATCGCAAACATCCGCTCAATCCCCGCATGCGCGCTCGTGCCGGCGCGCGACGCCCCCGCGCGCAGCCTACCCTGTCGCGTCGCCGCGCGGCCGGGAAAATCGCCGCATTGGTTAAGCGAGGGTGTGCGCGGTCACAGTTTCGTGAAACCCTGTGCCGAGGGCAGGTTGCCGCAGCCGGGGCTGGTGCAAACGGGTGTTTCAAGGCAGGGGCCACGCTAAGTAGCCGGCAGGGTCGGGAAAGTGGATGCGATGCTGTTGCAGTTACACGATGTCGAGAAAGCCTATGACAGCGGCGCGGGCCGGGTCAGCGTGCTGCGCGGCGTTTCGATGGCGGTTGCCGCCGGAGAGACCGTGGCGCTGACCGGCGAGTCGGGATCGGGCAAGAGCACGGTTCTGCATCTCTGCGCCGGGCTCGACCTGCCCGATTCAGGCCGGATCGAGGTCGAGGGGCAGGACATTGCCGCCGCCGACGACCGGGCCCGCGCGGCGCTGCGCCGCGATGCCGTGGGGCTGGTGTTTCAGCAGTTCAACCTGATCCCCTCGCTCGACGTCGCCGCCAACCTCGCGTTCCAGGCCCGGCTGGCCGGACGGCAGGACGCGCCCTGGGTGGCCGATCTCGCCCGCCGGCTGGGGCTTGCCGACCTGATGGACCGCTACCCCGAGCAATTGTCGGGCGGCCAGCAGCAGCGCGTGGCCATCGGGCGGACGCTGGCAGCACGCCCGCGGCTGATCCTCGCCGACGAGCCCACGGGCAACCTGGACGAAGAGACCGGCGACGCGGTGCTCGACCTGATGCTGGGTCTCGTTGCCGAGGCCGGGGTCGGCCTTTTGCTGGTCACCCATTCGCCGCGGCTGGCCGCGCGGCTGGACCGCCGGCTGT
Organism: Rhodovulum iodosum; assembly: GCF_041020385.1. Classification (NCBI taxonomy): domain Bacteria; kingdom Pseudomonadati; phylum Pseudomonadota; class Alphaproteobacteria; order Rhodobacterales; family Paracoccaceae; genus Rhodovulum; species Rhodovulum iodosum. Next base: position 1,519,545 of record NZ_JBEHHI010000001.1, read on the forward strand.
TGCTCAAGGGCGGGAGGCTGGCGTGATGTACCGCACGGCCCTCTCTGCGCTCCTGTCGCACTGGCGGCGGCACCCGATGCAACTGGGCAGCCTGCTGTTGGGGCTGGCACTGGCCACGGCGCTGTGGTCGGGCGTGCAGGCGATCAATGCCGAGGCGCGGGCGAGCTATGACCGCGCCGCCGGCGTGCTGGCGCAGGACCGGCTGGAACAGCTCGTGCCCACCGACGGCCAGCGGTTTTCGCAAGAGGTCTACGTGGCGCTGCGCCGCGCGGGCTGGGACATCTCGCCGGTGCTGGAGGGGCGGTGGAGCCGCGCCGGGCGGTCGGTGCGAATCCTCGGGATCGAGCCGTTGAGCCTGCCGGCCGGCGCCGCGCCGCAGCCGGTGGCGGCCGGGGGCGACATGGCGGCTTTTCTCAGCCAGCCGGGGCAGGGATTCGCCGCGCCGCAGACGGTGGCCGCGCTGGACGGCGCCGATGGCCTGCCGCCGCTGACGGCTGCGCCGGACATGGTGCCGGGGATGGTGCTGGTCGATATCGGCATCGCACAGGGGCTTTTGCGCGCCGAGGGCGAGGTTTCGCGCCTGCTGGTCGCGCCCGCTCAGCCGGTGGGGCGAACGCCGCTGGGCGAGGTCGCGCCGGGGCTATCGCTGCGCGCGCCGCAGGCCGAGGCGGACGTGGCCAACCTTACGGGCAGCTTTCACCTCAACCTGACCGCCTTCGGGTTTCTCTCGTTCGCGGTTGGGCTCTTCATCGTGCATTCCGCCATCGGGCTGGCGTTCGAGCAGCGCCGCCCGATGTTTCGCACCCTGCGGGCGCTGGGCCTGCCGCTCGGGGCGCTGGTGGCCATCCTCGCCGCCGAGGTGCTGATCCTGGCCCTGGCCGCCGGGTTGGTGGGGATCGGGCTGGGCTATGGCATTGCCGCGGCGCTCTTGCCGGATGTGGCGGCGACGCTGCGCGGGCTTTACGGCGCGGCGCTGCCGGGCAGCCTGTCGCTGAGGCCCGAGTGGTGGCTCGGCGGGCTTGGCATCGCGATGCTCGGCGCGGGCGTGGCCGCGGCGCAAAGCCTCTGGCGGCTGTGGCACCTGCCGCTCCTGGCGCCGGCCCAGCCGCGGGCCTGGGCGCGGGCCTCGGCGCGAGCGCTGGCGCGGCAGGGGGCGCTGGCGGGCGGGCTGGCCGTGGTCGCGGTTCTGGCGGGGCTGTTCGGGCAGGGGGTCGCGGGCGGTTTCGTTCTGCTGGGCGCGCTGCTCTTGTCGGCGGCCCTGGCGCTGCCCGGCGTGCTGGCCCTGATCCTGGGCGCTGCGGAACGGGCCAGCCGGGGCGCGCTGGCGCAGTGGTTCTGGGCCGATACGCGCCAGCAACTGCCGGGCCTTTCGCTGGCGCTGATGGCGCTTTTGCTGGCGCTCGCGGCGAATGTCGGTGTCGGCACCATGGTGGCGAGCTTTCGGCTGACCTTTACCGGCTGGCTGGACCAGCGGCTGTCATCGGAGTTTTATGTCACCGCCCGCAACGAGGCCGAGGCGGGGCGCCTGCACGACTGGCTTGAGCCGCGCAGCGACGCGCTGTTGCCGATCTGGAAGATCGAGGGGCCGGTCAGGGGCCGGACGGCCGAGGTCTACGGCGTGGCCGATCACCCGACCTATTCCGAGAACTGGCCGATCCTGACCGGCACCCCGGATCTGTGGCAAAGCCTGGCCCGGGGCGAGGGGGCGATCGTCAACGAACAGTTGTGGCGGCGCGAGGGGCTGCGGCTGGGCGACAGCCTGACCTTGCCCGGCGGGGCCGAGCGCGCGCTGGTGGGCGTCTATTCCGACTATGGCAACCCGCGCGGTCAGGTGATCATCGGGGTCGAGGACCTGACGGCGCTTTACCCCGAGGTCGAGCGGCTGCGCTATGCGATACGAATCGATCCGGAAAAGGTGCCTGACCTGCGCAGGGCGCTGGTCGATGAGTTCGGCCTGCCCGCCGACAACATGATCGACCAGGCTTCGGTCAAACGCTTCTCGCTGCAGGTGTTCGAGCGGACCTTCGCGGTGACCGCGGCGCTGAACGTGCTGACCATGGGGGTGGCGGGATTCGCGATGTTCACCAGCCTGCTGACGCTGGCCACGATGCGCCTGCCGCAACTGGCGCCGGTCTGGGCGCTGGGGCTGACACGGGGCCGGCTGGCGCGGCTGGAGCTGGTGCGCGCGCTGCTGCTGGCGGCGCTGACCATGGTGCTGGCGCTGCCGGTGGGGCTGGTGCTGGCCTGGGCGCTGCTGTCGGTGGTCAACGTGGCGGCGTTCGGCTGGCGGCTGCCGATGCATGTCTTCCCGGCCGATTGGCTATGGCTCGGGGCGCTGGCGCTGGCGGCCGCGGGGCTGGCGGCGGCCTGGCCGGCGCTGCGGCTGGCGCGGATGCCGCCCTTGCGGCTGCTCAAGGTGTTTGCCGATGAACGTTAGGCTGATTCTGGTCCTGATGGTTTGGCCGTTCGCGGCGATCGCCCAGGGCTTTGCCGGGCTCGGGCAGGGTGCCGAGGGCTTTGCCACCCCGCGGCCGGGTGTCGCGCTGGAGTTCCCCGCCGATCACGGCGCGCATCCCTCTTACCGAATCGAATGGTGGTACCTGACGGCGAACCTGAAAGGTGAAGACGGGCGCAGCTACGGCGTGCAGTGGACGCTGTTCCGCTCGGCCCTCGCGCCCGAGACCCGCGAGGGCTGGGCGGACCCGCAGATCTGGATGGGCCATGCCGGGCTGACCACGCCCGAGCGGCATTTCGTGGCCGAACGCCTGGCGCGCGGCGGCATCGGGCAGGCGGGCGTCACCGCCGTGCCCTTCGGCGCCTGGATCGACGGCTGGCGGATGCAGGGCCGTGCAGCCGAGGGCCGGGACGAACTCTCAGCGCTCAGCCTGACGGCGCAGGGCACGGACTTTGCCTACGACCTCGATCTCACGGCCGAGGGGCCGCTTGTTGCCCATGGCCAGAGCGGCTATTCGACCAAGTCCGAATCCGGTCAGGCAAGCTATTATTACTCGCAACCGTTCTACCGCGTGGCCGGCACGCTCGACCTGCCCGAGGGGCCGATTGCGGTGACGGGTCGGGCCTGGCTCGACCGCGAATGGTCCAGTCAGCCGCTCGATGCGGAACAGAAGGGGTGGGACTGGGTCTCGCTTCATTTCGAATCGGGTGAAAAACTGATGGGCTTTCAGTTGCGCAGCACCGATGGGGCCTATACTTCCGGCACTTGGATCGGGGCCGATGGCCGGGCCGAGCCGTTCGAGGACGGGGTCTTGACGATGACGCCTCTCGGCCGGGCCCGGGTGGCGGGGCGCGATCTGCCCGTGCGCTGGCGGCTGGAGCTGCCGGCAAAGGGGCTGGACGTGGAAATCGACGCGCTGAACGCGCAAAGCTGGATGGAGACGCGCTTTGCCTACTGGGAAGGTCCGGTCCGCATCACCGGAAGTCACCGGGGCGAAGGGTACCTGGAGATGACGGGATATGAGTGACCCGTTCTCGACGCTTGAGGGCACGCTGGACCAGGTCTGGCTGCGACTCGCCCGCGGCGTTGCCGAAAAGCGTGCGCCGGCGCGCCATCCGGTGCTGGCCACCATGGGCCCCGAGGGCGCCGAAGTGCGCACGATGGTGCTGCGCTATGCGCGCCGGTCGATCGACCGCGTCGAGCTGAATTCCGACCTGCGCTCCGCCAAGGTGGACGAGTTGCGCGCCAACCCGCAAGGCACGCTCCTGATCTGGGAACCGCGCGCCAAGTTGCAGATTCGCCTGCGCACGCGGTTCGAGATCCTCGAGGGCGACAAGGTGCGCGGGTACTGGCGCGCGATGCCCGATCCCGCGCGGCTTCTTTATGGCGGCAAGCCCGCGCCGGGGATGCCCATCGGCCACCCCGCCGAGCACAAGCCGGTGCCCGATCAGGCCGCCTATTGCGTGCTGCGCGGCACGGTGGTCGAGATCGACACCCTGCAGCTTGGCATGCCGCGCCACCGCCGGGCGTTGTTCCGCGCCGTCGACGGCTGGGTCGGCAAGTGGAGCGCGCCCTGAGCCAGCCGGACCGGACAGGCCCCTTTCGCCTTTTCTTGCCCTGCGTCTATATCCCTGTTTGAATTGAACGACTTCAAAGGTCCCCGCCATGCAAGCTCCTCTGCCGCTCACCCGTGATCTGGTCCTGATCGGCGGCGGGCATGCCCATGCACTGGTCCTCAGGTCCTGGGGGATGAAGCCGGTGCCGGGCGTGCGGCTGACGGTGATCAATCCCGCCCCCTCGGCGCCCTATTCGGGCATGCTGCCCGGCCTGATTGCCGGACACTACCGGCGCGACCAGTTGGAAATGGACCTCGTGCCGCTTGCGCGCCATGCCGGGGCGCGGCTGATTCTCGGCCGCGCGGTCGGCATCGACCGGGCGATGCAGCGCGTGATCGTCGAGGGCCGGCCGCCGGTGCGCTATGATGTCGCCTCGCTCGATATCGGCGTAACCTCGGCGCTGCCCGACGTGCCGGGCTTTGCCGAACATGCGGTGCCGGCCAAGCCGCTGGCCGACTTCGCCGAGGCGTGGGAGGGTTACGTGGCCCGCGCCGTCGCCGGCGAGGTGGCGCCGCGGGTCGCGGTGATCGGCGCGGGCGTCGCCGGGGTCGAGCTGGCGCTGGCCGCGCGGCACCGGCTGGCGGCAAACGGCCTGACACCCGAGATTACCCTGATCGATGCAGGTACGCGCATCATGGAAGGCGTGGGCCTTGGCGCCCGCGGCGCGCTGAAGCGCGCGCTCGCGCGGCAGGGGGTCGATGTGCGCCTGGGCAATCCAGCGGTGCGGATCACCGCCAAGGGCGCGGTTCTGGAGGACGGGCAGAAGGTGCCCGCGAGCCTGGTGATCGGCGCGGCGGGCGCCCGGCCGCAGCCCTGGCTGGCCGAGACCGGGCTCGACCTGACCGACGGTTTCGTCACGGTCGACCCGTTCCTGCGCTCGGTCAACGACCCTGCGATCTACGCCGCGGGCGATTGCGCGCACCTGTCCCACGCGCCGCGGCCCAAGGCCGGGGTCTACGCCGTGCGCGAGGCGCCGATCCTGCTGAACAATTTCAAGGCCGACCTGACCGGCGCCCTGCGCAAGCCCTTCCGGCCGCAGCGCGGCTATCTCAAGCTGATCTCGATGGGCGACAAGACCGCGGCCGCAGACCGGTTGGGCTCGCGGCTAGAGGGCGAATGGGTCTGGGCCTGGAAGGACCGGATCGACCGCGACTTCATGGACCAGTTCAAGCGCCTGCCGTTCATGGACACCCGCGTGATCGCGCCCGCCAACTCGGCCCGCGGCGTGCGCGAGATGCTGGGCGGGCGTCAGCAGCCCTGCGGCGGCTGCGCCGCCAAGCCCGGACACGAGACCCTGCAAGGCGCGCTGGCCGACCTGGCCGATCCCCAGCGCGACGATGTGCTGGCCGGCCCCGGCGACGACGCCGCGGTGCTGGCCCATGGCAACGGCGCGCAGGTCTTCACCACCGATCATCTGCGCAGCCTGACCGAAGACCCCTACGTGATGGCCCGTATCGCGGCGGTGCATGCGATGGGCGATGTCTGGGCGATGGGCGGAAAGCCGCAGGCGGTGTTGTCGAACCTGATCCTGCCGCGCATGGCCGAACGGATGAGCCGGGCCACGCTGACCGAGATCCTCGACGGCGCGGCCGAGGTGGTGCGTGCGGCCGGGGCCGACCTGGCCGGCGGGCACACCTCGACCGGGCCGGAACTGACCGTGGGCTTTTCCGTCACCGGCCTGGTCGACGGGCCGGTGATCGGGCTGAAGGGTGCCCAGCCGGGGGACGCGCTGATCCTGACCAAGCCCATCGGGTCGGGCACGATCATGGCCGCCGAGATGCAGAAAAAGGCCACAGGGGCCGAGGTGCTGGCCGCGCTGGAGATCATGCAGACGCCCTCGGCCACGGCGTCCGAGGTTCTGGCCGAATGGGCCCACGCGATGACCGATGTCACGGGCTACGGGCTGGCCGGGCACCTGCTGGGCATGTTGCGTGCCTCCCGCGTGGCCGCCGAACTGGACGAGGTGCCTTACATGGAGGGCGCGGTGCGGCTGGCCGAGATGGGCATCCGGTCGACGGCATTCGCCGAGAACGCGCGGTTTGCCGTCGATATCCCGGGGGTCGACCTGCAAGAGCCTCACACGGCGCTGTTGTTCGACCCGCAGACGGCGGGGGGCCTGCTGGCGGCGGTACCGGGCGAGCGGGCGGCAGATGTGCTGGGCGAACTGGCCGATCGGGACGTCGCCGCCTGGCGCATCGGCAGGCTTTACGCCGGCGCACCGGCCGTCACGTTCCCGTAAGGGTCCGCGCCGCGGCGGCGATGCGCGCCGCCGCCTCCTCCAGCGCCTCGGGCGCGAGCGAGGGCAGCGCGATTTCCTGGACAGGCAAGTCGGCGAAGCGCGCGCGCTGGCGCGCGTAGCGCGGGTCGTAATGGTCGGCCATCAGGGTTTCGGCCAAGCTTTCGAAGGCGCCGGCCTGCGCCATCTCGCGCCATGCCTCGATGCGCTCGTGCGGATGCTGTGGGGCCAGCCCGTCGATGGTCGACAGCAGCCGCGCGGCATCCTCGGTCACGTCGCGGTAGCGGCGGGCAAGATAGCGCGCGCGTTCGGGCAATGACGCGGCCAGCACCATCCGCGGCGCCGATTTCATCGCCTCCCACAGCCCGGGCGGCAGGTTGATATGGCCGATCTTGCTCGACTCTGCCTCGACCACGACCGGGCGGGCCGGGTCGATCCGCCGGCGCAGCGCGGCCAGCGCGGTCTCGAACCCTTTCTGCGCCGGCTGCCCGCCCGGCATCGCCCCGAAGAGCGATCCGCGGTGGTTGGCCAGCCCCTCCAGGTCGATCACCTGCACGCCATGCCGTGGCATGAGCGCCAGCAGGTCGGTCTTGGCGGTGCCGGTATTGCCGTCCAGCACGACGACGCGGCCGGGCCAGGGCGCTTCGTAAAGCGCCTGCTTGACCAGCCGCCGATAGGCGCGCCAGCCGCCCTGGATCGTGTCGGCCTGCCAGCCGATCTGGCGCAGGATCAGGGCGAGCGAGCCCGACCGCTGCCCGCCGCGCCAGCAATAGACCAGCGGCCGGTAAGAGCGCGGCCGGTCGGCCAGCGTCGTCTCGATATGATGCGCGGCGTTGCGCGCCACGATGGCCGCGCCCATCTTGCGCGCCAGAAACGGGCTTTCCTGCGTGTAGACGGTGCCCACGCGCGCGCGCTCTTCGTTCGACAGAACCGGCAGGCTGATCGCGCCGGGGACATGGTCCTCGGCGTATTCGGCGGGCGAGCGGACGTCGATCACCTCGTCGAAGGCGAGGTGGTCGAGATCGTCCAGATCGGAAAGCGTCAGGGGCATCGCGGCCTTTTACGGGCCCTTGGCGCGATGGGAAAGGGCTCAGTCGAAGGCGGTGCCCGACTTTACCCCGAGCTTCTTGAAGATCATCGCGGCGGGGCAGAACCCGGTAAAGGACGCCTGGATCATGTTCACCCCGATAAAGGCGGTGAAAAGGTACCACCAGTCCGACACAAAGGTGCCGAGGGCGAGGCTGAGAAGGATCATGAAGCCGGCAAAGCTCATCACGGCGCGGTCGAGGGTCATGGCAGTCTCCATGCGAAAAACGCCCGGTCGGGGCAACGCGTCCCGGCATGTCGGCGCCGGGGCCGCCGATACTATGGCGAAGCGGGCGGGCGTGGGCAAGCGCAGCAAAAACAACTGAAAATGGACCGCGCTTGACAAGTGTCAATGGCCCGTGTTCCAATTCTTCGTGACGCGGAAACCGGCGTTGTGCCGGTCGAGCGGGTTAAGCGGTCTGGGGCGTTAGGCCTTGGTATCAAAGGTATTTATAGCACCGGGACGGAGCACCGGTTGGGCCGGTGGTTCGCTGAAAAGTTTTCCTCGGCGCCGGAATGCCGCTGATTTGACCGCAGGGGAGGCGACGAGTGCTATGGGTGCGGCACCTCTCAGGATCGCGGGGCTGGTGGCGCTGATGATGAGCGGCACAGCCTGTTCGGGCGATCAGGATGCCGCGGTGCAATTTCTGGGCTGCGATGCCAGCTTCAGCCGCTTCGGACCCGAAATCCTCTCTCAGGAAACCGACCGTGACAGCTTTGCGGTGCAGGCGGCCGCGTTCTTCGCGCGCGTTTCGCCGGCAACCTTCGCCGACGCGGTTTCGGGCGGGGCGCCCGGTGCGGCGCTGAGGGCGGACGCGCGGTTCGCCGGGGGCGATACCGGCTGGCGTCTGTGGCGGCCGGTGCCGATTCCCGACGATCCCGATGCGTTCTACGAAGAACCCGCACAGGCCCATTACCTGATCCGCCCGCCGTCCGGCGCCCGGTATGACAGCCTGGTTCTGGTCGGCCTGCCGGCCGAAGGCGGCGCGCTGGGCAGCCCCGCGCTGGCCGGGCGCCTGCGCGCCGGCGGAGAAACACCGTTTTTCACCATCGAGCCGGTTGAGCCGGCGCGGTGCACAATTGACCCGTCCGCGGTTGCGGTCGGTCTGGAGGCGTTGCTGGCCATAACCGGTCAGCCATAGAAGGGGAGAGATTACGATGGCTGGAAGTCAAACGGTGACGGCGAGCACAAACACACTGCTTGCCGGTCTCAAGCGGACCACCCAGTGGGACACGAGCTCGCTGTCCTACAAGGTTGCGACCAGCGCCGACTCCGCGCGGATCGACGCCGTCTATACCAATCGTTTCGGCCAGGCGCCGGGCACCGCCCACGACCCGTTCAATGCGACGGATGCCGATGAGGACGCGTTCATCGCATCCATCAACCAGGCCATCGCCGCCTACAGCCTCGTCTCCGGCCTGAGCTTCTCGACCGAGTCGGACGTCAACGACGCCGACCTGGTGTTCTCCGGCGGCTATGACGAGCTGCGCTATTCCAGCGGGCGCACGCCGATCGCGCGGATGGACGCGCCGGGCGAGAACCTCAAGCCAGGCGAAACCGACGATTACCAGTCGTTCTTCTTCACCCGCATGGCCGACGAGCGGATCAACCGCGACGGCGAAACCGGCGGCGCCAGCATCAACCAGTTCGTGATCCTGCACGAACTGGGCCACGCGCTGGGCCTCAGCCACCCGCATAGCAGCGACCGCGGCACCACCGCCTGGGCCGATGCCGGACGGGTGTCGACCGACAACAAGGCCGACAACGCCCGCTACACGGTGATGTCGTACGAGGTCGGCGCGATCGACCGGCTGGTGTTCAACGACGCTGCGACCGGCGGCTTCGGCCACACGGTCACGCCGTCGTCGCTGGATATCGCGGCGCTGCAGGACATTTACGGCACCTCCACGGCCCATACCGGCAATACCACCTACACGCTGACGAACGCGCGCTCGGCCGCGCTGGACGTTGACGGCAGCGACAACGGCATCTCGATCGGCCGCGCCTTTTACACGATCTGGGATACCGGCGGCACCGACGAGATCGAGTATTCGGGCACGCGCAACGCCTATATCAACCTCAACGACGCCACCCTGGTGCAGACCGACACGCCCGCCGATACCGAGCTTCTGACCCAGATCCGCCGGACCGACGCGTACAGCACCATGGTGACCGATCACGGTGACGGCACCACCAGCCACGTCAAGAACGAGCTGACCGATGCCGGCTACCACGCGGGCGGCTATTTCTCGACGCTCACCGAGGCGGGCGCTGGCACCCAGATCGGCGGCTATGCCATCGCCAACGGCGTGGTGATCGAGAACGCCACCTCTGACGAAGGCAAGGACATCCTGATCGGCAACGACGCCGAGAACGAGCTGACGTCGGGCGATGGCAACGACCTTCTGGTCGGGGCCGGCGGCGATGACGACCTCGATGCGGGCGCCGGCGACGACGAGTTGATCGGCGGCATGGGCGACGACATGCTGGAAGGCGGCTCCGGCACCGACACCGCCTATTACACCGAGCCCTGCCGCAACTACGAGATCTCGAACGATCCGGCGACCGGTACGGTGACCATCGAGCATGTCGACGGCTCGCGCGTCGACGGCTACGACATCCTGACCGGGATCGAGCGGGCCAAGTTCGCCGATGGCGTGATCGACCTGACCGAAGACGATATCGGCTGCCCGCCGCTCGACTTCATCTTCCTGGTCGATCTGTCGGGGTCGTTCTTCGATGACCTCTTCTCGTTCCGTGCCGCGGCCCGCGACATTGCCGCCGACCTGCGTGCCGAGAACTCCGATGTGCGCTTTGCCATCGCGTCCTTCATCGACAAGCCCGAGTCGCCCTATGGCGCGCCCGGCGACTACCTTTACCGGCCCGAACTGGCGCTGACGGATTCGGTTGCGGATTTCGAGGCGACGCTTGACGGGCTGAGCACCGGCTCGGGCGGCGACGGTCCCGAGGCGCAATGGGTCGGCCTTTGGAACGCGGCCAACGGCGTCGGCCTGAACCTGCGCGAAGACTCGTCGCGCATCATCTACATGGCCACCGACGCCCCGGCGCATTCGGCCTCGGATTACGGGCTGAACGAAGCCAATATCCGCGATTTCCTCGAAACCTCGGGCACCGAGGTCGAGGGTGAGGGCACGCCGGGCCTCGTGGCCGATTTCGGGACCGCGACCGAGACCTCGTCGACCTCCAGCGCGATGGGTGCCGACGGGATCGAGGTCGAGCCCTTCGAGGTGGAAACCCGCGACCCGGACGATCCGGGCTACGACACCGGGGCGGAAACCGACTATCCCACCGATGACCCGTTGTTGTCCGAGATGGGCGCCGCCCTGCGCGACCTCAGCGCGACGCCGATCATCGGCACTACGGCCGGCTACGGCTCGGCGGAGGCCTACGAGTCGGCGCTGGCCGACATGGGCGGCGGCGGCGTGGTGATCGAGACGTCGTCCGACGGCAGCGACATCGCCGACGCGGTGCGGGCCGGCCTGGCCGAAATCTCGGGCGCCGTCACCGGCTCCGGCACAAGCGGCGACGATGTGCTGGAGGGCACCGAGGGCTCCGACGTTCTGCTGGGGCTTGCCGGTAACGACACGATCACCGGCCTCGGCGCCAGCGACCAGCTTGACGGCGGGTCGGGTAACGACACGATCGATGGCGGCGACGGCAACGACGAACTCGACGGCGGCACCGGTAACGACACGCTGGACGGCGGCGACGGCGACGACGATATCCGCCCCGGCGCCGGCGCGGACATCATCACCACCGGCGCGGGCGACGACGTCATTTCCGGCCCGCCTGACTCGCTGGGGTCGAGCTTCGAAAGCGACCGGATCACCGACATGACCGACCGCGACGGCATCGTGCTGAGTACCTACGACCCGGGCGAGGCCATGCCGGAACTGACCCTGACCGTGGGCACGGATTCCGCGTCGGCCGAGATCACCACCCTGACTTCCGATCTCGACGGCGACGGTTTCAACGACTTCACCCTGATCTTCGACGGCGACGTTACCGGCCTGGGGCTGGAGCTGTTCGAGAGCGGCGGCGAATACGTGATCGCGCGGCAGGACTACAACGGCACCACCGGCGATGACGTGGTCAGCGGCAACGGTTTCGACAACATCATGGCCGGCTTCGGCGGCGATGACGAATTGTCGGGCGAAGATGGCGATGACGTCATTAGCGGCGGGCTTGGCGCCGACTTCCTGCGCGGTGACGCTGGCGCCGACACCATCTATGGCGGCGACGGCACCGACACGATCAATGGGGGCGACGGCGACGACACGATCCTCGGCGGCGATACCGAAGCCGACCGGCGCGACGAGATCTACGGCGGTGACGGCAATGACACCATCAATGCCGGCTACGGCAACGACCTGATCTACGGCATGAACGGCAACGACACCATCGCCGGCGGCTTTGGCGCCGACGAGTTGCAGGGTCAGGCGGGCGACGATGTCATCACGGGCTCGGCGCTGTCGGACCTGGTGTTCGGTGGCGACGGGAACGACTTCGTCAATGGCGGCTTCGGCTTCGACCGGATCAATGGCGGGGACGGGGCGGACAAGTTCTACCACCTCGGGATCCGCGACCACGGGTCTGACTGGGTTCAGGACTACACCGCCGCCGATGGCGACGTTCTGCTCTTCGGCGACGCGACGGCCTCGGCCGACGATTTCAACGTCCAGTTCACCCACACCTCGTCGCCCGCCACGGGGCGGTCGGGCGACGACGACGTGCAGGAAGCGTTCGTTGTCTACCGTCCGGCGGGCCTGATCGTCTGGGCGCTGGTCGATGGGGCCGGGCAGGACAGCCTCAACATCGAGATCGGCGGCGAGGTGTTCGACCTGCTGGCCTGAGCCAAGCGCGAAAGACAACGGGGGCGCGCCGCCGCGGGGTGGCGCGCCCCTTTCGTTGGGGGCCGCGTACCGCGCGCGCCGCTATTCGATGCAGATGAATTCGCGCGCGCCGGCCGCGTTGAGAATTGCGAAGCAGCCCATCGAAGGGGTGTATTGCGAACAGCTAGCGGTCTCGGCGAGGCAGAGTTCGGAACAGTCGGTTGACCGGCGGCAGGCCTGACCGGCATCGGGCGTCGGGCGAAAGCAGACATAGCTGCCCAAGAGCCCCGCCTTGAGATACTGCCCGCCCTTGGCCCGGCAGGCGGCCGCGGGGCCGGCCGGTACGCCGGGCCGTCCGGCCGGAGACGAAGCGCCCGGCGCCGGCCCGGCGTCGTCTGCCGGGGACGGGGCCGGGCCGCCGCCGGTCTGACATCCGGCCAGCATGGCGAAGACGAAAAGGCCGGCAGCGATCGCGCGTTTCATCGGCACTTCGCCCCCGCATTTCTGGCGCCGCAAAGCGGCACTCACCCCCACTGCCCCGTGCGCTGTTTGGCACACCGGCCCCCGTCGTCCGACGGGCGCGTGGAATCATTCCAAATATCGGCGCATTCCTTCCATGTTTCCTTGACGCAGCGCAAAGCGCGGCGCCAGACTGGTTGATCGAACGGCGTTCGCCGTTCAGGGGGGAAGGAAAAAAATAATGCCCGATGATTTTGCAGCAGACCTAGGAACAAGCGGTTCGGTTTCGGCGGGGGGGTCGGCGACCGGCAATATAGAAACATCCTTTGACCGCGACTGGTTCGCGGCGATTCTGCAGGCCGGACGAAGCTACGAGATCAGCCTCGAAGGCTCGCCCACCGGCGGCGGAACGCTGGACGACACCTATCTCGACGGCATTTACACGTCGGCGGGGTCGTACATTTTCGGAACCTCCGACGACGATAGCGGGGACGGCTTCAACAGCTTTCTGGAATTCACCGCCACGAACGGCGGCGTCCACTATATCTCGGCGGCGGCCTTTGGGGCCCAGACCGGCAGCTATACGCTTTCGCTGGTCGCGCTCGGCGGCAGCGGCGACGATTACAGCGACAATACCGGCACAAGCGGCCGCGTCTCTGACGGTGGCAGCACCATGGGCGAGATCGAGTCCGCGTACGACACCGACTGGTTCGCGTTGTCGGTGACGGCCGGAACGACCTACCTGATCGACCTGGAGGGGGCTGGGACCCTGGCGGGCTCGCTGAGCGACCCGTATCTCTACGGCATCTATAGTTCCTCGGGGTTGCCGATCGCCGGCACATCCAACGACGATGGCGGCGTCGGGCTCAACAGCAGCCTGGAATTCACGCCTTCGACAAGCGGGACGATCTACATCGCGGCCGGCGCCTACGGCGCCAACATCGGCACCTATACGCTCAGCGTCGAGGGGCTGGGCTCGACCGACGATTATTCCGAGGATTCAGAGCGCGCCGGCAGCGTGGCGGTCGGCGGCGCGGCCACCGGCGAGATCGAGGACGCCTATGACGGCGACTGGTTTGCCGTCAGCCTGATGGCCGGGCGAACCTACATGATCGACCTGGAAGGGACGCAAACCGGCGAAGGCACGCTGAGCGATCCGTTTATCCTGGGCGTCTTCGACAACAGCGAGAGCCTGATCCCGGCCAGTTTCGACGACGACGGCGGCGAGGGGCTGAACAGCCAGCTGGAGTTCACGGCGACCGTGAGCGGCACGCACTACGTTTCCGCCGGCGCCTACGGCGCGAATACCGGCACCTACCGGCTGAGCGTCTCGGACGCCGGGACGGGTGACGACTATGCCGACAACCCGGGCACCACCGGTGCGGTGTCGCCCGGATCCGATGCAACGGGCGCGATCGAGGACGCCTATGACCGCGACTGGTTCGCCATCACCCTGGAGGGCGGGCGCAGCTACCAGATCGACCTGGAGGGGTCGGGGACCGGCGGCGGATCGCTGAGCGACCCCTACCTCAACGGTGTCTTCAACTCCGCCGGCAGCTTTATCGCCGGCAGCTTTGACGACGATGGCGGCGAGGGGCTGAACAGCCGGGTCGAGTTCACCCCGGTTTCGGACGGCACCTATTTCATCTCGGCCGGCGCCTACGGCGCCAATATCGGCAGCTACACCCTGTCGGTGAGCGGCGCGGGGTCAAGCGACGACTACGCGGCCGATACCTCGACCACGGGCGCAGTCGGCGCCAGCGGCATTGCGACGGGCGAGATCGAGGCGCCGGAAGATCGTGACTGGTTCGCCGTGACGCTGGAACGCGGCGCAACCTACGCGATCGGGCTGGAGGGCTCTTGGTCGGAGGGCGGCACGCTGTCCGACCCGTTCCTGCGCGGTATCTACACCGCGTCGGGCACGCCGATCTCGGGCACCTCCGACGATGACGGCGGGGTGGTTCTCGACAGCTTGCTGGAATTCACCGCCACCTCGACGGGCACGCACTACATCTCGGCGGGCGCGTTTGGCGACGCGACCGGCACCTACACGCTGGTCGTCGAGAACCTTGGCGGCGGCGGCGACGATTTCGCATCGGACACCGGCACGTCGGGCGCGGTCTCGGTGGGCGGCGCGGCCACCGGCGAGATCGAAGAGGCCGACGATACCGACTGGTTCGCGGTGACGCTGGCCAGCGGCGGCAGCTACGTATTCGACCTGGAGGGCACGCCTACCGGCGCGGGCACGCTGCCCGACCCCTATATCGAGGGCGTCTACGATTCCGCCGGCAGTTTCATCGCGGGCGCGTATGACGACGATGGCGGCCTTGGCCTGAACAGCCGTCTGGAATTTGTCGCCAGTTCGGGCGGAACCTACTACATCGCCGCGGGCGCCTTCGGCCTGAATACCGGTACATACACCTTGTCGGTGACCGGCGTCGGGGGCGGCACCGACGATTACGCGGATTCGACTTCGACCGACGGGACGGTCGCGGTCGGCGGTTCGTCCACCGGCGTGATCGAGGAAGACGGCGACCGGGACTGGTTCGCCGTGACCCTTCAGGCCGGCAGAAGCTACCAGTTCGATCTCGAAGGCGCGCAGACGTCTGCCGGCACACTCTCCGACCCGTATATCCGCGGCCTTTACGATTCCGCGGGCGACCGGATTTCGAACACCACCGACGACGATGGCGGCGACGGGCTGAACAGCCAGATGTCCTATTCGGCCGCTGCGACCGGCACCTACTACATCTCGGCCGGGGCTTACGGGCTGAACACTGGCAGCTACAAGGTATCGGTGACCGACACCGGCGCGGCGGACGACTATTCGCAAGACACCAGCACCACAGGCGCGGTGCCGGTGAATGGCGCGGCCACCGGCGTGATCGAGTCGGCGGGTGACCGAGACTGGTTCGAGGTCAGCCTGACCTCGGGGTCGACCTACCTGATCGACCTCGAGGGCGTCCAGACCGGCGGCGGCACCCTGAGTGACCCCTATTTCCGCGGCATCTACGACGCCTCGGGGGTGCTGATCGGCGGCACAGCCGATGACGACGGCGGCGCTGGGCTGAACAGCCAGCTTCTCTACACGGCGGCCTCCGGCGGCACCCACTACCTGTCGGCCGGGGCCTATGCCGGCTATTCGGGCAGCTACAAGATCTCGATCGAGGAGATCGCCACCGCGGCGCCGACCGACGATTACGCCCAGACGACGGCCACAACGGGCGCCGTCGCCGTCGGCGGCTCGTCGTCCGGCGCAATCGAAGAGACCGGCGACCAGGACTGGTTTGCCGTCAGCATGGAGGCCGGCCAGACCTACCGCATCGATGTGGAGGGCAGCGAGACCGCGGCCGGCACGCTGGCCGACCCGTATCTGCGCGGCATCCACAATTCCTCGGGCAGCCTGATCGCCGGCTCGACCAACGACGACGGCGGCGCGGGTCTGAACAGCCAGCTCGAATTCACCGCCTCGAGCGCGGGCACCTACTATATCGCGGCCGGCGCCTATGATGGCACGGGGTCGTACAAGGTGACCGTGTCCGAGGTCGCCGGGGCACCCGGCGGCGGCGATTTCGACATCACCATCGCCTACGAGGGCGACCCGGCCTACAACAGCGTTTTCGAGGCCGCTGCGGCGACCTGGGAAAGCATCATCACCGATGATCTTCCCGACGTTGTCGACGCCAACATCGGTGCTGTGGACGACTTGCGCATCGAGGCCTCGGTGACCGCGATCGACGGCGCCGGCGGCATTCTGGGACAGGCTGGGCCGCGTGCGTTCCGCGAGGGTTCGTCGTTGCCCTATGCCGGGATGATGCAGTTCGACTCGGCCGATCTGGCCGGCATGGCGGCCAAGGGCATCCTGCAGGACGTGATCGAACACGAGATGGGCCACGTCCTGGGCCTGGGCACGCTATGGAGCTGGCTGGGGCTGAAAAGCGGTTTCAGCTACACCGGCGCAAATGCGGTGGCCGAGTACGCGACGCTGACCGGCACGACCCAGAGCACGGTGCCGCTGGAAACCACCGGCGGGCCGGGCACCGCCGGCAGCCACTGGTCCGAGGCGATCTTCACCAATGAGCTGATGACCGGCTATGCCGAGAACAGCCCGCCCATGCCGCTGAGCCGGCTGACCGTCGGCGGGCTGGAGGATCTGGGCTATGCGGTCGATTACGGCGCGGCCGAGGCCTACACGCTGGCCGGGTCCAGCCTGTCGGCCGAGGACCTGATCCTCTCGGTGGTCTCTGCCGAGGCGGACGGGCGGCTTAGCGACATTGGCGGCACCTCGGCGCTGACGGCCGACGCGTTCTCGGGCGCGCGGGTCATCAATTTCGAGGACAAGCCGCTGAACGTCGCCGCGACCCCGGCAGGCGAAAAGCTGGACGGCACGGTGACAACAGCCGACGAGGACACGGTCTTCTTCTTCGAAACAACGACAGGCAATGACTATTTTGTCGAGATCATCGGAACCTTCGAGAAGAACGAGCCCGCGACGGCCGATGACGTGAAAGGGACGATCACCAGCATGTCCTTCTACTCGGAGGGCTTCCTGCTGGTGACCTACGACTTCTCCGACGCGCCGGTGGATGCCGAGGAGTTCCTCGGGTCGTGGCGTCCCTACGACCTGTCCGGCAACAATTACATCGAAAACCGCTCTCCCAATGCGCAGAACGACGTGATCGACGCGGGCGGCGGCGACGATGTGTTGGTCGGCGGTCTCGGCGATGACGATCTCGACGGCGGCGCGGGCGATGACGCGGCGGTGTTCGATGTCGATTACGCCGATGTCGCGGTGTCGCTGGATGGCGATGTCTTTACCCTGGTTTCCGATCTGGGCACCGATACCGTGACGGGCATCGAAACCTTCGAGTTCGCCGACCGTACCCTGACCGCGGCCGAACTGGAGGCGGATGCCGATGGCGGCGGGACGCCGGGCCTGACCCTGGTCGGCACCCCCGGCGACGACCGCCTCGAAGGCGGCGAGGGTGACGATACGATCCGCGGCCTGGGCGGCGACGACCGGCTGATCGGCAATGGCGGCAACGACCGCCTGGAAGGCGGTGACGGACTCGACATCCTCAACGGTGGCGATGGCGACGACACGATCCTGGGCGGCGCCAGCTCGGCCGACCGGCGCGACCAGATCTTCGGCGGCGCCGGGGATGACAATATCGACGCGGGCTATGGCAACGACGCGGCCTTCGGCGGCGATGGCAACGACACCATCGCCGGCGGCTTTGGCGCCGACGAGTTGCAGGGCCAGGCGGGCAACGATGTCATCACGGGCTCGGCGCTGTCGGACCTGGTGTTCGGTGGCGACGGGAACGACTTCGTCAATGGCGGCTTCGGCTTCGACCGGATCAATGGCGGCGACGGGGCCGACAAGTTCTATCACCTCGGGATCCGCGACCACGGGTCTGACTGGGTTCAGGACTACACCGCCGCCGATGGCGACGTTCTGCTCTTCGGCGACGCGACGGCCTCGGCCGACGATTTCAACGTCCAGTTCACCCATACTTCATCGCCGGAAACCGGGCGGTCGGGCGACGACGACGTGCAGGAGGCGTTCGTCATCTATCGGCCCGCCGGGCTGATCGTCTGGGCGCTGGTGGACGGGGCCGGCGAGGCCAGCCTCAACATCGAGATCGGCGGCGAGGTGTTCGACCTCCTGGCATGATCCGGCCGGTGCGGCGCCTCGGGCGCCGCACCGCACCTGGGCCATGGAACTTGGCGAAAGTGTGGTGTAGCGTCCGTGACGGCGCACCATGCGGTCGCCTTTTTCTTTTGTCCTTTCCAAGGGGAACCCCATGGCAGTAGCCACGATCAGCAACGAGGGCGGGATCGACCTGGTGGAGAGTGCCGAGGCGACATTCGCCCTGTCGCTCGACCTCAGGGATCTGGAAGCCGACACCATTTCCTTTTTCTACGATATCTCGCCGGGCACCGCGACGGATGCCGATTACGGCGGCGGCGGGGGCGGGGGTACCCTGCCGATCGGCCCCGGCACGCCGCTGGGCCAGACCGTCCAATTCACGATCTACAGCATCGGCGACGACCTCGTCGAGCCGACCGAGACCGCCTTTCTCGACGTGACGCTGACCGGGATCACATTCGGCGACGGCAGCACCGAGAAACGAATCCCGATCAACATCCTCGACAACGCACGGCCCGAAGGGGCGCTCGTGGTGACAGGCAGCGCGAACGCGGGCGAGACGCTGGGCCTCGATACCGATGCGATCACCGATGCCGAGGGGCTGGGGACGTTTTCCTACCAATGGTATCGGGACGGAGAGACCATCGCCGGCGCGGACGAAGACACCTACGAATTGACCGGCGACGATATCGGGGCCGAGATCACCGCCGAGGTCAGCTATGTCGATGGCGAGGGCGCCTCGGAATCGGTGACCAGCGCCGCGCTGGGCCCCGTGATCCATCTCAACACCGACCCGGTGGGCAGGCCCGCGCTGAGCGGCACGGCGCGCGAGGACGAGACCCTTACAGCCGACGCCGACGACGTGAGCGATGTAGACGGGATACCCGGCCCCGGCCTCTTTCAGTGGCTGCGCGACGGGGTCGATATTGCCGGTGCCACCGGCGACACTTACACCCTTGAGCAGGCCGATGTGGGGGCCGAGATCGCGGTGGCCTACCGCTTTACCGACGGGTTCGGCACCGACGAAGAGGTGATCAGTGCGGCCACCGGTGCGGTGGAAAACGTCAATGACGCGCCGACCGGTGCCGTGGCCCTGACCGGCACGGCGGCGGTGGGAGAGACGCTCGGCGCGGACATGTCGGCCGTGGAAGACGAAGACGGGCTGGGCGCCTTCAGCCACGCCTGGTTGCGCGACGGGGCGAGTATCGACGGCGCTGCGGGCGACAGCTACGCGCTGAGAGAGGCCGACCTGGGCACCGAAATCTCGGTGCGGGTTTCCTATACCGACGGGTTCGGGGCCGCTGAATCGCTGGTCAGCGCGTCCTCGGGGCCGGTGTTGCCCGTGGGGTTGGAACTGATCGGTACACCGGGGCCGGACGTGTTGCGCGGAGGTGCGGGCAATGACACCATCCGCGGGCTCGGCGGCGATGACGAACTCTACGGCGAGGGCGGCGGCGACACCATCGAGGGTGGCGACGGGCTGGACACGATCAACGGCGGCGACGGCGACGACACGATCCTCGGCGGCGCCAGCTCGGCCGACCTGCGCGACGTGATCTATGGCGGTGATGGTAACGACAGCATCGACGCGGGCTATGGCAACGACCTTGTCTTCGGCATGGGCGGCAACGACACCATCGCCGGCGGCTTTGGCGCCGACGACCTGCGCGGGCAGGCCGGCAACGACGTGATTACCGGATCGGCGCTGTCGGACCTCGTCTTCGGCGGCGACGGCGAAGACTTCGTCAACGGCGGGTTCGGCTACGACCGGATCAACGGCGGGGCCGGCGCGGACAGGTTCTACCATCTCGGCATCGCCGATCACGGGTCTGACTGGGTGCAGGACTACACCGCCGCCGATGGCGATGTGCTGCTCTTCGGCGATGCCACGGCCTCGGCCGACGACTTCTCGGTGCGGTTCACCCATACCTCGTCGCCCGAAACCGGGCGGTCGGGCGATGACGACGTGCAGGAAGCGTTCGTCATCTATCGGCCCGCCGGGCTGATCGTCTGGGCGCTGGTCGACGGCAGCGGGCAGGACAGCCTGAACATCGAGATCGGCGGCGAGGTCTTCGACCTGCTGGCCTGATCCGGCCCGGATCGACACCTTGTCGGGGCGCGCATCCCAAGCGGTGCGCGCCCTTTCACTTGCCCGCCGCGCCGCGCGGCCCTAGCGTTGCGTCGGTTAGGAAGGGAGTGGCCGATGGCCGTGGCACTGGATGCGCTCGACCGCAGGATCCTGCGCGAGCTGCAAGCGGATTGCAGCCAGTCTCTGGAGGATATCGCCCGCAAGGTGGGCTCGTCGAAGACGCCGGTCTGGAACCGCATCCGCAAGATGCGCGAAGCGGGCGTGATCGCCGCCGAGACGGTGCTGCTGTCGCCCGAGGCGCTGGGGCTGGAGGCGTGTTTCTTCGTGCTGGTGCGCACGTCCGAGCACGACGCCGACTGGCAGGCGCGGTTCCTGTCCGTCCTGCAGGCGCGGCCCGAGGTGCTGGAGGCGCACAGGCTGGCCGGCGATATCGACTACATCCTCAAGATCCGCGTGGCCAACGCGCGCGCCTACGATTCCTTTTACCAGGCGCTCATCGCCGAGGTGCGGGTCTTCGAGATCACCGCGCTCTTGTCGATGGAAGAGATCAAATCCACCACCGTGTTGCCGGTCTGAAATCGGCCTAGCCGGCCGCCGCCGCGGGCCCGCCTGCGGCGCGGACCAGCGCTGTCAACTCGGCCACCTTGGCCTCCAGCAGCGCGCGGTCGCCGCGCGTCTCGATGTTGAGGCGCAACAGGGGCTCGGTGTTCGAGGCCCGCAGGTTCATGCGCCAGTCGGCGAAACCCAGGCTCGCCCCGTCCAGTCGGTCGATCTCGTCCGCCGCGTCGCCCAGCTGGGCGACGATGGCCTCGATCACCGCCGCGGGGTCGCTGACGGTAAAGTTTATCTCGCCCGAAGAGGGGAAATCGGCGCGCATCTCGGCGACGCACTGGCCAAGGCTCTGGCCGCTGCGCGACAGGTATTCGACGATCTTCAGCCACGGGATCATGCCGCTGTCGCAATAGTAGAAATCGCGGAAATAGTGATGCGCCGACATCTCGCCGCCATAGACCGCGTCGACCTCGCGCATCTTGGCCTTGACGAAGGCGTGGCCGGTTTTCGAGGCGACGGCACTGCCGCCGTTGGCGGCGATCACCGCGCGGGTGTTCAGCACGACGCGGGGGTCGTAGACGATGGTCTCGCCCGTGCCGCCGGCGAGAAAGCTCTGAGCCAGAAGGGCGACCACGTATTCCCCGTCGATGAAATCCCCTGCCTCGTCGAAGAGAAAGCAGCGGTCGAAATCGCCGTCCCACGCCACGCCCATCTCGGCGCCTTCGGCGCGTACCGGCGCGGCGGTCATCGCGCGGTTTTCCGGCAGCAGCGGGTTGGGCACCCCGTTGGGAAAGCTGCCGTCGGGCACATGGTTGACGCGGACGAAGTCGAGCGGTGCGCCGCGGCGCGCCAGTTCCGCGGCGATGGCGTCGAACGTGGGTCCGGCGGTGCCGTTGCCGGAGTTGACCAGGATCTTCATCGGCTTCAGCTTGTCCGCCTCGACGAAGTCGCAGACATGCGCGGCAAAGGCGGGCCGGGTGTCGACGGGCGCGTACCCGCCGGGCGTGGCCAGCGGTTCCAGATCGCTTTCGGCGGCGGCGCGGATGGCGGCCAGTTCGCTGCCCGGGTCGATCGGACGGCTGCCGGGGCCGACCAGTTTCATCCCGTTATAGTCCATCGGGTTGTGCGAGGCGGTGATCTCGATGCCCCCCGTTGCACCCAGGTGGGCGGTGGCGAAATAGACCTCTTCGGTGCCCGCGAGACCGATATCCAGCACCTCCGCGCCCTGGTCGCGCAGACCGGACATCACCGCGCAGGCCAGCTCTGGGCTCGACTCGCGGCAGTCGCGGCCGACCACGACGCGCAACGCGCGCCCCTCGGTCCTGGCCCCCATCACGTGGGCAAAGCCCGCGCCGATGCGCCGGGCGATGTCGGTGTCGAGGTTGTCGCCGATGCGGCCGCGCACGTCATAGGCTTTGAAGCAGGTCAGGTTCATTGGGGGATCCTCGGCTCAGGTGCGGGCGTAGACGTCTTCGTAACGGATGATGTCGTCCTCGCCGAGATAGCTGCCGGTTTGCACCTCGATCAGCACCATCGGCACCTTGCCCGGGTTTTCCATCCGGTGCACGGCGCCGAGCGGCACGTAGATCGACTGGTTTTCGCTGATCAGGGTCACGGTGTCGTCGACGGTCACCTTGGCGGTGCCCTCCACCACGATCCAGTGTTCCGAGCGGTGCACATGGCTTTGCAGCGACAGCGCCGCGCCGGGATGCACCACGATCCGCTTCACCTGGAAGCGCGACCCGATGACGAGCGACTCGTACCAGCCCCAGGGGCGGTAATCGCGGGGCAGTTGCTGGGCCTGGCTCGCGCCCTTTGACTTGAGCGCGTTCACCGCCTTGCGCACGTCCTGGGCGCGGGTCTTGTCGGCCACCAGCACGGCATCGGGCATGGCGATGGCCACGATGTTGTCCAGGCCGATGCCGACGATTTCCTGCGCCGGATCCTCGGACCGCAACAGCGTGTTGGTACAGTCGATGGCGGTGGCGTGCTCCGACGTTGCGACCGCGCCCTCCTGTTGCGGCATTTCGCGCCAGACCGCATCCCAGCCGCCCAGATCGGACCAGCCGGCGGCGAAGGGCACCACCGACAGGTTGTCGGCCTTTTCCATGACCGCATAGTCGATGGAAATGTCGCCGGCCTCGCCCCACGGGCCGGGGGCGAGACGCAGAAAGCCCAGATCGGGCTGGCCCTCGTCCACCGCCTGCTGCACCGGCTCGACCAGGTCGGGGGCATGGGCCCGGAAGGCATCGAGGATGGACTTGACCGAGAACAGGAAGATGCCGGCGTTCCACATGAAATGGCCGGCCTTCAGCATATCCTCGGCATGGGGCGCGTCGGGTTTTTCGACGAAACGCACGAGGTCGATCGCGGTGAGTTCGCCCGCCGCCGGCCTGGCGGAGAGCTCGAGCCAGCCATAGCCGGTTTCGGGATGGGTGGGGGCAATGCCGAAGGTGACGAGCCGGCCCTGCCGGGCCACCGCGGCCCCGGCCGTCACCGCGGTGCGAAACGCCTCGGCATCGGGGATGACATGATCGGAGGGCGCGACGAGCATCAGCCCGTCGGGGTTGGACTTTTCCAGCCACAGCGCGGCCGACAGGATCGCCGGGGCGGTGTTGCGCCCTTCCGGCTCGATCAGGATCGCGCCGGGGTCGACGCCGATATCGGAAAGCTGCTCGGTCACGATGAAGCGGAAATCGGAATTCGTCAGTACCATCGGCGCGCCGTAGCCCTCGCCCGACAGCCGCCGGGCCGAGGCCTGAAACAGGCTTTCGTCGCCGATCAGCCGGGAAAACTGCTTGGGGTAGCTCTTGCGCGACAAGGGCCAGAGCCGGGTCCCCGACCCACCGCAGAGAAGAACAGGAGTGATCATAAAGTGGCCCTCGTCTGAAATGGCGGCGTGCTGAAATTCTTGTCGAATAATATGGCCGCGATGGCAACTGCGCAGCGCCCCGAGCCGCAGCGACGACAACGCCAAGCCCGTTTTCCCCGATATTTGGTGCAATTTGGAAACGCGCGCGGCGCGCTCAGCCCTGTCGCAGTTCGCGCGCCCGTGTGCGGGCCGCCGCGCCCATCCGGGCCAGGCGATCGGGGTCGGCAACCATATCCGCCACCGCTGTGGCGGCGGCCTCGGGGTCGTCGGCGGGCACCACGCGGCCGCTTTGGCCGTCTTGCACCAGCTCTTGCGGCATGCCGCGGGCATAACAGACCACCGGGCGGGCCGCGGCCATCGCCTCGGTCACGGTGCGGCCAAAGGATTCGGCGAATTTCGACAGGCTCACGACGATGTCCGCGTTCGACAGTGCTGCGGCAGGGCTGTCGATGTATCCTGGCGTCTCGACGTTGTCGGGCAACGGGCGCAAGGCCGCGAGGTCGGGTGTCTCGGGCCCGATCAAAAGGCAGCGCAGGTCCACGCCGCGGCCTTGCAGCGCGCGGGCCATGGCGACGAAATCGGCGATGCCCTTCTTCGTGACATTGCTGCTGATCATCGCCACGCGGACCGGCCCCTCGGGCACCGGCGGCGGCAGCTCGAAAAGCGCCGGATCGATCGGGTTGAGGTGCACCTCGGTCCGTTCGGGGCAGGCCAGCCATTTGGCGACGGGCGGCGAATTGGCGACGAAGCGGTCGGCATGGGCCAACAGCCAGGCGCGGGCCTCGGCCGGGCCTTCGCCCAGGGTGGCGCAAAGGTCGGGGTCTTCGTCCAGCAACTCGCGCACATGTGCGATGCCGGGCACGCCCGCCTGCCGCGCGGCCAGAAGCGGCGCGTCGAGGACCAGCGTGTTGACATGCACCTCGCGCGCGCCTGTCGCCTCGATCAGGTCCGCCATCGCGGCCAGCGTGTCGGGGTGGGGCGCCCGGCCCGCGCGGCGCCAGCGATAGGGCAGCACATGCACCGCCGCGGCCTGTGCCCGTATCATGTCCATGTAGTCGGGGTTGTGCACGGCAGGCAGCACGGCGTGGGCGGCCCACCCCTCGGCGGCAAAGCGACCGAGCATATCCAGAAGGCTGCGTTCCGCCCCGAAGATCACCTGGTTGGCCTGATGGGCAAAGACCAGCAGCACCGGGCCCTCTACGCGCGCCTGCCCTTCGAAGACCGGCCGGGCCGGCAGCCCCGCCGCGCGGCCCTCGGTCTCCCAATGCAGCAGCGGGTTGGCCTCGCCGGTGTCGTTGGCCAGCCGGTAGCCCGTGGTGCTGAACAACGGCGAGGGGTCGCGCCCCTGGGCCGCGCCGCTTTCGAGGTAGTGCAGCGCAGGGTCGCGTCCGGCGCGGCGGACATCCTCGTAGCTGGACAGGTACCAGCGCCCGTCGAACAGGGCCGAATGGCGGATGATGTCGTCGTCGGTCAGCGCGGCGGGCGGGTCGCCCAGGCCGATCTCTTCGGGGATGTCGAAGGGCCGGCGCGCCGGGTGCTGGGGCAGGTAGAGGTCTTCGGGCGTGCTGGCGCGTTCGTGCCAGCGCAGGGCGGCCTGGTGATAGTCGTGGCGCAGCCCGTGATGTTGGGTACGGGCATGGGTGGGGCCGGCCTGGGTCAGCGACGCGGGGTCGACGCGGCCCAGCGCCATCGGCACGCCGGGCAGCACCTCGGCGATGGCGGCGGGCCCGAAGGCGCGCTGGACGCGGTAATAATACTCGGTATCGGCATTGACCTTCACCCGGTCCCAATAGCCCAGCCGCTCGCGCAGCTCGGCGCGGATCATCAGCGACGAGACGTTGCGGTGCACCAGCCCCTCGGGCTCGACCCGCCAGCGGGTAAAGCCCAGCTCCGGCGTCGCCCGGCACCAATGCGAGACCGTGGCCATCAGATCGTCGCGTTCGATCAGCGGCGCGACCTGCGCGGCGATCTTTTCGGGGTGCGACCAGTCGTCGGCATCGTGCACGGTCACGAAGGCGCCGGCGGCCGCGGCAAGGCCGAGGTTGCGCGCCGGGTAGGCGCCCTGGTTCCGCGCGGCCGGCAGCATCTTTACCCTTTCATCGGCCTCGGCGTGCCGTTCGGCCACCGCGCGCGTGCCATCGGGCGAGCCATCGTCGACCACGAGGATCTCGAGGTTGCGCCAGCTCTGGGCGCGCAGTCCGGCGAGCGCGGTGTCAATCACCGCCTCGGCGCGGTAGGCGGGCACGATGACGCTGACCTGCGGGCCGTTCTCTGGGGCGGCGGCCGGGCGGCCCGGCATCAGCCGGTCAAGGGCCGGCGCGCGGCCCAGGCGCAGCCGTACCGCTGCGCGCCCGGCCTCGGCATAGACCGCGTTGAGTGCAGCCACGGCGTCGCGCGCCCGGCCCCTGGCGGCAGCCCCTGCAAGGCGCAGTTCGTGCAGGGGGCCGCGCGTGGCGGTCTCTTCGGCCACGATCTGGGCGGCGCGTCGCCTGGCCCCGACACGCGCCGCCGACAGCACCGCCAGCACCGGCGGGCCCGGCCCGCCGATCAGCGCCGCCCCGAAGCCGCCGGCGCGAAACGCCGTCATCCGGCGGTCGGCCTCGGCCCAGTCGCCCAGGCTGGCCGCCCGCCGGGCGAGCGCCCAGTTGGCCCAGTCGCGGTTGGCCCCTTCGGGCCCGTCGGCCAGCGCCCTGAGCGCGGGCTCTGCCTCGGCTTCGAACCCGGCCCAGAGATCGTCTTCCAGCCCCGGCGCCTCGGGGCGGGCGGGCCAGCGGCCCTCGGCCTGACCGAACCGGGTGAAATGGTCGTGCGGCGACAGCCCGGCCGCGGCGACATCGGGATAGGCGGCGGCATACCAGTCTGGGTCGAAAGCGTCGGTCATGGCGAGCCTGTTTCGGGAGGCGCAGGATAGGCCCGAACGGCGGCGGGGAAAAGCGCCCCGGCCGCTGCCGGCATTTCGCAGAAAGCCGCCCCGCCCCCCTTGACGCCCGCCGCCGCCTCGCTTAGCTACCGCAACGCTCTTGGCGGAGTAGCTCAGTTGGTTAGAGCAGAGGAATCATAATCCTTGTGTCGGGGGTTCAAGTCCCTCCTCCGCTACCAAGCTTTCCTGAAAGTCCCGATCGGCAATTCCGCGCCTTTGCGCGGCGGATCGGTGCCCTTCGCGCCGCTGCGTGACGCCGTGCACCTGCCGCGCGATGGCGGGCGGCTGGACCTGCCTTTGCCGCCTTTTCGGGCGGGGCGGTTTAATCTTCCGCCGCTTTGCGCTACCTATACCCCATGACCTGAAACGCACATCCGCAGCGACCGGGGGTCGGCCTTTTCCCAACGACGTGGTTGTCCCTAGCTCCGCCAGCGCGCTGCGCTGTGCGGTCCGCCGCCATGTGTCAAAAGACGGATAGAGGAGCCAAGCATGACCGATTACGACCCCGAAAAGGGCTATATCGCAATCCTGGGCTGGAGCCTGAACGCCATCGACGCGGTCGACCGGTTCGATCGCCGCTACATCGTGGTGGCCCCGCCCTGGGCCGAGGACTATTGCAAGCAAAACGACATCCCGTACATGGCGTGGGATTTCGACCGGCTGAACGAACGCTCCTACGAGCTGGCGACCAAGCTGAAGGACGAGGGCGTCGACGTGGCCATCCCGCTCTTCGAGGAGACCGTGGAATGGGCGGGCGCCGTCAACTCGGTGTTGCTGAAAAACCCGCGTCTGCTGGGCCAGTCGATGCTGTTCCGCGACAAGTCGCTGATGAAACGCCGCGCGCAACTCGGCGGCATCCGCGTCGGTGTTTTCGAAGAGGCGCATGACCGGGGCGACGTGATCCGGTTTCTCGTCCGCGTGAACCAGACCCTGCTGAAGCTGGACGGCGACCCCAACGACCCGATCCACTTCAAGGCATTCGACAAATCGGGCACCGCCGGGCACCGCGTGATCCGCACGCCCGAGGACGTGGACAACATCCCCGACGAGGAGTTTCCCGCGCTCTTGGAAAGCCACCTGGACGGCTGGGAATTCGCCGTCGAGGCCTGGATCAAGGACCGCAAGATCGAGTTCCTGAATATCTCGGAATATGTGACGCTGGGCTATTCGGTCTTCGTGCCCGCCACACCCGAGCTGGAAAAGCACCGCGCCCGCATCACCGAGGAAATCGAGAAGCTGATCGAGGCCTTCGACATCGATTTCGGCTTCATCCACCCGGAATATTTCCTGACCAACGACAACAAGCTCTATTTCGGCGAGGTCGCCTATCGTCCGCCGGGGTTCAACGCGCTGGAACTGATCGAGCGCGCCTACGGGTTCAACGGCTATCAGGGGATGGTGCTGATGTTCGACCCCAAGGCCACCCGTGAAGAGATCGACGCCTTCTTTCCCGAAGAGGTCAAGGACGCCAAGGGCCATGCGGGGTGTTTCGGGGTCTATCCGCGCCGGCGTGTGGTCAGCCGTCTGGAGATCCCCGAGGCGACCCGCGACCACCCCTATTTCGAGTATCACCAGCTTTCCGAACCGATGGAGCAGAAGGTCACCAAGCGCACCGCGTTCGGCACCCATTGGGGGCTGGCCTATTTCTTCGGCGAGGATCCGCACCGCCTGCGCGATCTGTTGAAGGCGCAGGAAGAGTTGGACTTTTACGTTTGACGGCGGGTATCGCTGAAAACAGAGCAGAAGAAGGGTCAGGTACTCATGGCTGAAGACGCCCCGGATGCGGCGCGGCTGG
The DNA here is from genome assembly GCF_041020385.1 of Rhodovulum iodosum. Classification (NCBI taxonomy): domain Bacteria; kingdom Pseudomonadati; phylum Pseudomonadota; class Alphaproteobacteria; order Rhodobacterales; family Paracoccaceae; genus Rhodovulum; species Rhodovulum iodosum. Next base: position 1,548,132 of record NZ_JBEHHI010000001.1, read on the forward strand.
CCGGGACGCTGGACGTGGCGCTCCAGCGCCTCGAGCAGGCGCGACGGTTCAACAAGCACCGGTATCAAATGCCGGTACTCGACGTCGTGTCGCGGCTGATCCAGGTTCCCGGCGGGCTGGAGGTGCTGCGCGAGCGCGCCCCGGCGCTGGACGCCGCAGGGCTGTTCTGGGGGTCGGACTGGGAGGCGCCCGCGACGCTGCTGCCGCAGCTCGTCGGCCAGACCCTGTCCTCGGACGACCGCACGCTGGTGGCGCTGGAGGTGGCGAACCTGCTGCGGTTTCTGGCCATTGCCCAGGGCCGTGCGACCAACCCCAACCTGCACGCCGAACACGCGCGGCATTTCCTGACCCAGGTGCTGGCGCTGAACCTGCGGCATTTCTTTGCCGGTAACTCCGAGGCCGACCGGCAGGAGGCAAACCCGGGGCTGCGCCAGAATGTCTTTCGCTTCGTTGCCGAGCATGTCGGTTTGGAGGACGTGCTTGGCGTGCTGGTCGACGAAATCTGGCGCATCCTCGAACAGCGTCCGGTCCAAAGTGCGCCGGTCAAGGAAATGATTACCCAGATGGCCATCGCGATGACGCGGCAGGGGCTTGACGCCGGCGCCGAGCGGCTGGGCGTCGAGCGCCTTGTCAGCGCGCTGTTCGGCCCTACCACCGAATGCCGCGACGACCCCGGCGTGGCCGTCTATCTCGGCCGGCTCGGCCATCTCGACGAGGCCGGGCTGCACCGCGAGGCGCAGGGGTTTGCGCGGGCGATGCATGACACGGGCCTGGTTTCGGATTACCACGCGGCGTTCCTGCGCTGGGTCGCGCCGATTGCCGAGGTCGAGCTGGTGCCCGAGGCGCTGGGCCTGGGGCCGACGGGCAAGGATTGCTGGCGCCGCTGGCGCGGGCTGGCGGTGGACCTGATCGATGCGGCGGTCTCGGAATGGACGCCGCAGGCGGCCTATGGCCTGGCCATGCTGCTGGAGCGCGGCATCCTGCACCTGCCGCCCCTGGCCCCGGCCCTTCGGCGGCAGATGTCGATGCAATTGACGCCAGGAACGGCGCAGAGGCTGGCGCTGGCCTTTGGCGACGCCGTGGCCCCGGAAACCCGGCTTCTGGCCGGGGTGCTCGAGGTATTGGGCCAGCCGCTTGGCGTCGGACAGGGCGCCAACCCGACCTGCCAGTCGGCCCGAGCTATCTCGATGTGGGCTCTCAACGACCCCGACTACCTGCTGAACCTGATCGCCCAGGCGGGCGAGTTCGACTCGGTGCTGATGCATTTCGAGGGTCAGCCGATCAACTCGGCCGACCTGCCGGCCGGGCTGGCGCTTTCGGCGCCGATCGACGCCGACCCGGTCTCGGTGGTTCTGGTGCCCCACCTGGACCGGATCTATGCAGAGATGGGCCGGCTCTGCGCGCCGCGCGGCGGCGAACCGCATCGCTGGGTCAACCCCGAATTCCACGGCTGGTGGGTGTCACGGGCCTGTCTTGTGGCCGTTGATGTCGGCACCGGGCGGCTGGCCGAGTTCGACACGTTCCTCACCCGGTTTTTCAAGAGCTACGATCCGCGTTTCAACGGCGGGCGCCCGCTTATCCATCCGCAGCCCGCGGGGATCGCGGTGACCGACAGCGCCGCGCGGTTCGTTGGCTGGCACGCCATCGCCATCCTGCGCGTCGCCGAGGACCAGCACGGCGATATGCGGATCTATTTTTACAACCCCAACAACGACAGCGGCCAGGATTGGGGCGGCGGTGTCGTGGTCTCGACCTCCGGGTTCGGAGAGCGGCACGGAGAGGCCTCGCTGCCGATCGAGCAGTTCTGCGCGCGGCTCTACCTGTTTCACGACGATCCCGTGCGTCCGCCCGGAATCGGCGCGCCGGTGCCCGAGGACATCCGCGCCCGCGTCCACCAAATGGCGGTCGAAAGCTGGGCGGCCGAGCGTCTGCCCGAAGATGGCGTGGTGCTTGCGGGCAGCACGGACCGCGCCGCGCCGGGGTAGCGGCATCCACCAAGGCCCGGTGCGGGCGCTCAGCCGACGGGCACCGGCCGGTCGTCGGCCAGGTGACGGACCCACCCCATCAGGACATCGCGCCGCGGCAGCAGGGCCGTGGCGAGGCCATCGGAAAAATCGAGGAACGCCTCGAGGTTGAGATCGTTGACGCCGACGATCACCGGTATGTCCCGGCCGATCGCCTCGGCGATGGCGCCGCAAAGGCCGCGCCCTTGCGATTCCAGCTTGCCGAACTTGTTGACGATCAACAGATCGGCGCCCGCGGCAACGCTGCGGCCGACCGCGGCAGCGGCCATTTCAAGCGCCCCGGTATCCAGCCGGCACCCCCGCGACCCCGCGCCGAGGGATTGCGAGACCCGTATCTCGGGGCCGTCCGGCAACACCCTGAGGTCCATGTCGCACGGGTGGCTGTCGGGCGCTCGCGGGTCGATCTGGACCAGACCGGCGACCCGCGCGCCCTGCGCCGTCAGCTCTTTCGCGAGGTCGAAAAACAGCATCCCGGCATCGCCGCGGCCCGGCATCGTCGTATAGGCAAGGTGCATTGCGTTGTGTTCCTTCGGCTTGACTGAAAAAGGCGGCGCCCGCCCGGTCACCGGGCGGGCGCCGTCGATCAGAGTTCGACTTCCCAGGATTTGAAGCTGATCTTTTCCGCGGCCGGGCTTGGGTCCGCGATCTTGCGGATATTCGCCCAGGTCTGCTTGTAGTTCGGCAGGACCAGCTCATTCACGCCGGGGTTGATGACGTTGCCCTGCGCGCCCGAGGGCGCCCCGAACAGCATGAAGGTCTCGTTCGGCCGCGCGGTCGGTTCGAGATAGGCCATCGCCTGGGTGGCGCCGACATCGTTGTAGACCTCGACCATGTCGCCGCTCTTTACGCCCAGATCCGCCGCGTCCTCGGGATTGATCTGGATGAACGGCAGCGGGAAGCGGTCGATGGCGAAGTCGTTGTCCTGGTCGAGGAACCAGTTTTGCCAGTTGAGGTTCGACCGTCCGTTGTTGATCAGGAAGCGATGGTTTGCCTGCTGCTGCGCCTTGCCCGGCGCCTGCAGCCCGCGCCACGCCCCGAGGCAGAACAGCGCCTTGCCGTCTTCGCGGCCGTGCCGGTTGAAGACCCCGTCGGCGTAAAGACGGTTGGTTCCCACCAGCTTGCCGTCGGCGTAGCCGGTGACCGGCTCTTGCACGCCGTTGTTGCCCATCGCGCGCAGCCGGTCATAGGTCACCTCCGGGTTGCCGGTCTGGTAGCCGTCGACAAAGGCGTCCTCCTCGGTCTGCCAGTCGTAGCCGGTGAACCGGTCGGCATAGGCGTCGCGCCCCTCTTCGCGCAGCACGCGTTCGAGGTGTTGGGCGATCCCGGCCGCTATCAGGCAGTCGGGCTTCGACGATCCGGGCCCGTCCATGTATTTCTCGGTCAGCCTCAGCCGCCGTTCGCCGTTCATCGAGGTCAGGTTCATCTCGCCCGATTCCACCGCCGGCAGGATCACATGCGCGGCCTGACCGATCTGGCTGTGGATCACGTCGACATTGACCGAGAAGATGCCGCCGGCCTCGATCGCGCCGACGATGGCATCGACCAGTTCCTCGCGCGTCGTCCCGGCGCGGGCATCCATCGCCTCCTTCACCATGTTGGAGCGGCGGTTGTAGACGCGCTTGAACTCGGAGGCGTTGAGCGTGGTCTTGTAGTGATCGTTGGCCCAGATGTGGTGCACCTTGCCCTGACCCCCGATGATCAGCTGGTCGAGATAGGCGGCGGGCCGGCCGACATGGGCGTCGGAGGGGCGGAAATAACCCTCCTGGTGGCCGCCAAGGCGGCAGACCCCGCCGCCCTCGCGGCCGATATTGCCGGTGGCGAGCGCGATATTTACCAGCGCGCCGACGGTGGGATAGTTGTCGTTGCCCCAGATCACGCCCTTTTCATAGGCGATCGCGCATGTGCGGCGGGTGCCGTCGTCATGGGGTCGGGCGATCCATTCCGCCGCCTTGATGATATCGGCCTCGGAGACGCCGCAGATCGCGGCCGCATCGGCCGCGGACATCCGGCATTCCTCGCGCGCGGCCTCGAAAGAGCCCAGCGCGGTGGGGTGCGCCTCGTCGACCGCCTGGGCCACGCCGTCGGCAAAGGTCGAGGCCGCGATGAAGTCGGAATCGACCCAGCCCTGGTCGGCGATATGGGTGAAGAGGGCGTTGGCCACCGCCAGGTCGGTGCCCGGCGCGATCTGCAGGTGCAGCACGTTTTCGGCACCGGCCGCTTCTTCGCAGGCGTTCACGGTGACCGTCCGGCGCGGGTCGATGATCACCACGCGGGCGCCGTTGCGCATGCCCGGGATCATGTGGTTGAGAAACAGGTTGGTCTGGCATTCCAGGGGGTTGGTCCCCACCAGCACCATCGTGTCGGTGATCTCGTAATCCGAGTAGGCGTTGTTCAGCTCGCCCACCCCCATGTCGCGGGTGGAATGCACCTCGGAATTGTAGGCCGGGCGGTTGTGGATGCGGCAGTTCTTCACCTTCATGCTGTCGAAGTAGAGCTTGCCGGTGCCCCAGGTGTTTTCGTAGCCGCCGGCGCTGCCGCCGTGGTCGAACATCGACACGAAGAGATCGTCCTCGTTGTCCATGTCGATCACGCGCGCGGTGACCCGCGCCACGAGGTCGAGCGCATCCGCCCAGGTGGTCGGCTGCCAGGTGCCGTAGCGCCAGACCATGGGTTCGGTCAGGCGCTGCTGCTGGGTGCCGGTGATGTCGGAGCGGCGGTTCTCGGCCATCCGGGCCCCGCGGACGGAGCCCAGCCCCGAGTTCACCGCGCAGTTCACGTCGGGCTTGATGACGAGATGCACGTCGCGGCCATCCTGCTTGACGACATTGTACATCGACGGCGCATACCACGCCTCGGTCTCGGTGGGCTGCTGGCGCGTGAGATCGACGCCGAACTTGTTGTCGGAGGGGGCGCCGCCGCCCTGCCGGTTCAGCGGCCAGGTGTAGGCCTTGTAGCCGCAACCGACGATGCAATAGTGGCAGGTGACGTTACGTTCCTGCGCATCCGCGGGGATGATCGGCAGGCGGTCGGTAAATCTTTTGTAGGCCATGATGCTCCCCCTTCAGGTATCCAGGACGTTGGACAGGCGGCCGTAGATCAGCTCGTCCACGCCCTCGGCAAAGATGTCGCCCGCGTCGTCCACGCGCAGCAGGAATTGCGGCAGGTTCTGGGTGGCGTGGCCCCAGACCTCTTGCCCGCCGGATTCGCAGTCGAACCGCGAGTAGTGGCCGGGGCAGTTCAGCGTCCGGTCGGCGGCGTGATAGCTTAGCTGCCAGCCCTTGTGCGGACACAGCACCGAGAAGGCGACGATGTCGCCATCCGGCCCCGCGCCGCCCTCGACCGCGGTGCCGAGCTTGAGCAGAACGCCGGGGCTGTCGGCGTCGGGATAGGCGATGTCGAGCGGCGTATCGACGGCGAGATCGGCGATATTGGCCAGCCGGTTCGACGGGTATTCGACCCGCGCGAGGCTGAGTGCCGCGGCCTGCCGGGCGGGCAGAACGGTATTTGCCGCCGCGCCTGCGGCGCCCACGATGCCGCCGCGCAGGAACTGTCGGCGACCGGCATCGACCAGACGATTGCATTTCATGGAACTGTCCTCCCTCACAGTTTCGATCCCGTCATGATACGGAAGGAGGGGCGCTGGCCGCGACAGCCCGTCACCGGTTGCCGCGCCGCGGCAAGGTATTGAAAAATCAGAGATGTCGAGGTCTGTTCGGAAAACCGAACATGGTAGGCCGTGTCATAGGCCCAGCTTTTGCATCTTTTCCCACAGCGTCGTGCGCGAAACGTTCAAGGCCCTCGCGGCCTCGCCCACCTGGCCGCCGGTGCGTTCGAGCGCGGCGAGGATCTGATCGCGCTCGGCGGCCTCTCGCGCCTCGGCGAGGGTGGGAAAATGCTGGATCAGCCGGCGTTCGGGAAACAGATCGGCAGGCTGGATCGTCCCGTCTCGGGCAAGCTTCACCGCCTGCATGACACGCGCGCGCAGCTCTCGGCCGTTGTCTGGCCAGTCATGGCTGCGTAGCGATGCCTCGGCCAGCCCCGACAGGACAGGCGGCGCGTCGGACCCGCCGCCGGCCTGCTGCGTCAGGATTTCACGGGCCAGCCAGACCGCGTCGTCAGGCCGGTCCCGCAGCGGCGGGATGGGAACGGTCATCCCGGCAAGGGCGGCCACGAGATCGGCCCGCAGCACGCCGGTGGCGCGCAGGCTGTCGATACCGGGGCCGCAGGTGGCCACGAGGCGCCCGGCAAAATCGCCGCGCAGCGTGTCCAGTAGCTCGGCCTGGGCGGGCGCCTCGATCCGCTCGAGCCCGACAAGCACGATGATGCCTTCGCCCAGCGTGCGGGTGGCCGCCGCGATAGCGGCGCGTTGGTCGGGCTCGCGCGCGAGATTTACCTCGATCAGCGGTGCGGCGGCCCGGTCCGACAGCGCATGGATGCGCCGGGCGACCCGTGTCTTGCCGGTGCCGGGCGCCCCATGGACGAGAACGGGGCCGGCGCCGGCCGCGGCACGGTCGATCAGCGCCCCGACCTCGCGCGCCGCTGGCGACACCCCCAGCAGCGCGGGCAAGGCCGCGTCCTCGCGTGGGCCGATGAGCAGGCGCAGCCGTTCCAGGAAGACGCCCATTTCGAAGGGCTTGGTGATGTAATCGGCCGCGCCGGCGCGCATCAGCCGCACCGCCTGCTCGATCTCGCCGCGTCCGGTGATGAACAGAAAGGGCGGCGGGGCCGAGGTCTGGCAGAGTGTGACGAAGATGTCCTCGCCGCTGCCATCGGGCAGGCGGATGTCGCAGATCACCGCGTCGATCGGCGCGCGCGGGGTCCGGATGGCTGGCAGCGCCCGCGCCGCCTGCCGCAGCCAGACGACCGTTGCGTTCTCGATCTCCAGCCGCTGGGCGAGCGAGGCGCCGAGGATCTGGTCATCCTCTACCAGAACGATATGGGCGCCGCCCAGCATCAGGCGCCGCCCTGCGGCGGTCCGGGCGGCAGGCACACGGCGATGACGGTACGCCCGCCGCTGCGGGCATGTTCGATCCACCCGCCCAGTTCGGCGATCACATCATGGACCACGCCCAATCCGACCCCGCCGCCCGCGCCGGCCCCATGCCCGTCGAGCAGACGGCCAAGCGCCGCGTCCGGCAGGCCCGGCCCGTCGTCGCTGACGTCGATCTTCAGCATTCCGTCCGGGGCCGAGGCCGACAGGCACACGCAGCCCCCGTGCCCCGCTGCGGTCGAGGCGTTCAGCAAGAGGTTCAGCACCGCCTGGCGCACGGGGGCGGCGGGGTAGGGGGCCAGGTCCTCGGCCGTTGCCTCGACCGACCAGTCCAGCCGTTGGGCCTGTCGTTGCAACTCGGGTGAGATCAGCAGCCGCAGATCCTCGAAATCCTCGGTAGTCAGCGCCGTGCCGGTCCGGTCCAGCCGGTTGTGGTCGAGGATTGCCTTTGCGACGTCGCGCATGTGGTTCAGCCCGCGGAACAGCAGCTCGACCGAGGTGCGCACGATGTCGGGCCGGTCGGGATAGGCCCGGATCGTGTCGGCCGCATTCAGCAATCCGCCCAGCGGGTTGTTGATCTCGTGCGCCAGCGACGAGGACAAGCGGCCGAGGCTGACCAGCCGTTCGCGTTCGAAGAGCCGCCGCTCGGCGTCGGCCCGCGCCCTGATCGCGCCGGTCATGCGGTTATAGGTGCCGAAAAGCCGCCCCATCTCGGTGTCGCCCGCGGGAAGCTGGGCATCGGGGATCGGTGCCGGCTCGGCGCCGACCGCGCCCATGTGCCGTGCGAGGATGGCCACCGGTCGCATCATCCGCCGGATGGTGACATAGCCGACGAGGGCCAATGTCAGCGTCACCGCCGCATTGAACGCGAGCAGCGCGCGCACGGTGCGCCGACGGTCACGCACCAGGTCGGCGACGTCGAGAACGGTCAGGATCGACCCGACATTTCGCCCCTGGTACAGCAGCGGCGTCATCACGCGCAGGGCCTCGGCGCCGGTGTCCAGTGCGATTGCATCGACGGCCCTGGCCGCCGACACCCCGGCCAGTGCCCCCAGATCGCCGTCGACAGGCGCGCGGCGGGGGTCGCTGGCCGCGAGGATGCGCCCGCCCCCGTCGGCCACAACGGTCAGGACCATGCGTTGATGATCGGCGGCCCGGCTGGCCCGGTCGAGCGTGTCGTAGATTTCCCAGACATCCTTGCGCAGGACGGACGGGCCAAGCGCCACCGACAGGCCATCGACATGCAGCCGGACGATCTCTCTCAGCCGGGCCTCCTGGCCGCGCTTGAGTTCCGCCAGCACCTGCTGCGATGCCACCAGCCCGGCCAGCACCATCAGCACGGCCACAACGGCCGGAACCCGAATGGCCAGCGGCACGCGCCGCAGCGCCCGGATCATCGCAAACGCTCCACATCGCGCATTCGCACCGCGATGCCCTCGAAAAGCGCATCATCGCCCTCGGCAAAGCCGTCCAGGTGCAGCAGACGCAGCGTGGCCGGCCCGTGCTCGAACTCGGGAAAGGCGCGCAGCACCTCGGCAAAGCGGGTCGTGGCCGGCTCGTTCGCCCTGTCGGCGCGGATCGCGAAGGGCGGAAAGCCCAGCCATTCGGACTTGGCCACGACCCGCGTCGCGCCGGTCAGGCCCGGCTCGACTTCGGCGAGGATTTCCCAGACATAGCCGTCCACGCTGCCCGAGCGGGTCAGGCCGCTGGCCACGGCGCGCACCACGTTGCGATGCCCGTAGGTAAAGATCGTGCGGTCGAAAAAGTCCTCTGGCGTGCGGCCCAGGCGCACCAGGTCGGAGGCGGTGACCAGCCAGCCGGAATTGCTGTCGGGGTCCGAAAACGCATGGCTGCCGCCTTCGAGTTCGGCAAGACCGGCGGCCGTGTCGCCCTTCGCTGCGATCAGATAGGACCGGTAGAGCGGCCGGCCACGCCAGACCGGTACACCGACAAGGTGCAGTTGATCGGCATGCTGGAGATAGGGATAGCCGCAGATCCACGCCGCATCGACGGTGCCGTTCAGCAGCAACCCCGTGAGTTCTTGGTAGGTGCGCCGCTGCACCAGTTCGATCGGTCGGCCCATGGCCAGATGGAAGGTCGACTGCAACTTCTCGATGACGAGGGCATCGTTGTCGAGAAAGACAGGCGTCAGACCCAGGCGAAAGGTCGTGCCTGTTGCCCGCCCCGGCCGCGGCAGCGCGCATGCGGCGGCGGCCGCAACGAACCTGCGCCTGTCGAATGTGATCGGACCCATTCTTCCTCCCCGGGGCGATGGTACGTCGACGGGCGGCGTTCTGACAATCTTCTGCAAGGGGCCGTCGCAGGATCGATGTGTTACCGTCCGCCTTTCTTTCGTTGACAAGTCGGTGACGGAAGCGTTCGCTGGATTGGTTCCAATTCGCAACGGGGGAGGCCGCAAAACGCGGTCGAGAGTGCGGGGAACCCGGGTGGGACGCGCAAACGGGCGGGCCCGCCCAGCAAAAGGAGGAGAGACATGAGCTTTACAGCGATCCGCGGCCTGATTGCGGCCGGTCTTGTAGGCGTGGTGGCCGTTGCGGCCAACGCCCAGGATTACAGTTTTGAAAATCCCGAGTGCATCGCGCCGGCCAATCCGGGGGGCGGCTGGGACTTTACCTGCCGCCAGGTCGGCAAGTCGCTGCAGGATCTCGGCCTGATCGACCAGACCATGCAGGTGGTGAACCTTGCCGGCGGCGGCGGCGGCGTGGCCTTCGCAGAGGTCGTGAACAAGCGGGGTGACGACAATGACCTGATCGTCGCGGCCTCGTCGGCGACCGCGACCCGGCTCGCGCAGGGTGCCTATCCGGGCAACACCATGGATCAGGTGCGCTGGCTGGCCTCCATCGGCGCCGATTACGGCGTGATCGCGGTCGCCTCGGACAGCGAAATCGACACGCTGCCCCAGCTGCTGGACCAGATCAAGTCGGACCCGACCACGATTTCGATCGCGGGCGGCTCGGCCGTGGGCGGCTGGGATCACCTCAAGGTGCTGATCGCGGCGAATACCTATGGCATCGAGGACGTGCGCTCGGTCAAGTACATCGCCTTCGACGGCGGCGGCGAGGCGGTCACGCAGTTGCTGGCGGGGTCCGTGCAGGCCTTCACCGGCGATATCTCCGAGGCCAAGGGCTTTGTCGACAGCGGCGACATCAAGGTGATCGCCGTGCTGTCGCCCGAACGCCTGGGCGGCGAATTCTCCGACTTTCCGACGGCCAGAGAGCAGGGCATCGACGCCATCGGCGCCAACTGGCGGGGTTTCTACGCGCCGGGCGGCATGTCGGACGACGCCTATGACGCGTGGGTGGCCAAGATCGCCGATCTCTACGCCTCGGACGAATGGAAAGCGGTGATGGACGCCAACGGCCTCGCGCCGCTCGACCTCCAGGGTGCCGAGTTCCAGCAGTTCGTGGCCGAGTCGGTGGCCAAGATCCAGGACATCTCGCGCGAGATCGGCATCATCAAGTAAGACGGCAACGGCGCCGGTCGGCAAAGGCCGGCCGGCGGCGCGGGGCCCGTGTCGTTCTGGGTCTGCGCCTGCCTGCCATCCCAGTCGAAGGAGGTCTGCCATGAGCGACCGCATCTTTGGCCTGTTCGGCGTCTTTCTGGCCATCGGCTTCGCGGTTTCCGCGCTGACGATCGAGGAAAGCTTCCTTTCCGACGCCGTTGGCCCCAAGGCCTTTCCCCTCATTGTCGCAACCATACTGGGCCTTTCGTCGGCTGTGATCGCCCTGCGTCCCGACCCCGAACCCGCCTGGCCCGCCCTGGGGCGCCTCGTCGAAATCGTCGCGGCCGTCGTCGTGATGATCCTCTACGCCGAATTGCTGCCAGTCGCGGGCTTCGTCACCGCTACCGCCTTTGCCGCCGGTTATCTCGCCTGGCGGCTCGGGTCTGGCCCGGTCGAAGCCGCGCTGACCGGTGTCGGGACCTCGGTCGGCATCTATGTCATTTTCCACCTCGTGCTGGGGCTGTCGCTCGCCCGCGGCCCCTGGGGCTTTTGAGGGTCGGATATGGAAACCCTCGCATCCCTCGGTGACGGCTTCGCGATCGCTCTGACCTGGCAAAACCTGCTGCTTGCCTTCCTCGGCTGTTTTCTCGGCACGGTCATGGGGGCGCTGCCGGGCCTCGGCCCCTCGAACGGTGTCGCGATCCTCATTCCGCTCGCCTTCACCCTGGGGCTTGGGGCGACGCCCTCGCTGATCTTGCTGACCTCGGTCTATTACGGCGCGATGTATGGCGGGCGGATCTCGTCGATCCTGCTGAACATTCCCGGCGACGAACCGGCCATGATGACCTGCCTCGACGGCCACCCGATGGCGAAAAAGGGCATGGCCGGCGAGGCGCTCTCGCTTTCGGGCATAGCCTCTTTCGTGGGCGCCTTCTTTGCGACCTGGGGGCTGATCCTGCTGGCGCCGCAACTGGTGAAGATCGCACTGCTGTTCGGGCCGGCGGAATATTTTGCACTCTTCGCGCTGGCCTTCATGACGCTCGGCGGCGTCAGTTCCACCAACCAGGCGAAGTCGGCCTTCGCGGCGGCGCTTGGGCTGGGCCTCGCCACCATCGGGGTCGACACCCAGACCGGCGTGCCGCGCTTTACCTTCGGCGAGGTCCATCTCTATGACGGGCTCGATTTCCTGGTTGCGATCGTCGGGCTTTTCGCGCTCAGCGAGGTCTTCATCTTTCTCGAACACCGCCACGGCGGTTCGGAAACCGAGGGGCGCAAGCTGGAGATCGGGCGGCTCTATCCGCCGCTTTCGATGATCAAGAGCTGTATTCCCACCATGCTGCGCACCTCTTTCCTGGGGTTCCTCGCGGGCGTGCTTCCGGGGGCGGGGGCCTCGCTGGGGTCGTTCATTTCCTATTCGATGGAAAAGCGGCTGGTGGACAAGGAGGGCACCTTCGGCACCGGAGATCCGCGCGGCGTGGCCGCCCCGGAGGCGGGCAACAACGCGGCCGCCGGGGGCGCCCTGGTGCCGATGCTGGCGCTCGGCGTGCCGGGGTCGGGGACAACGGCTGTGCTTCTGGCCGTGCTGCTGGCGCTGAACATCACGCCCGGGCCGCTTTTGTTCACCCAGAATCCCGACGTGGTCTGGGGCCTGATCGCGGCGCTATTCATCGCCAACTTCATGCTGCTGGCGATGAACATCCCGATGGTCGGGCTGTTCACGCGCGTGCTGATGATCCCCTCGCGCGTTCTGATGCCCATTGTGGCGATGGTCAGCTTCGTGGGTATCTACGGCATCTCGGGGTCCAGTTTCGATCTGTTGGTCATGATCGGCTTCGGGGTGATGGGCTGGGCATTGCGCAAGCTCGACGTGCCGCTCGTGCCGATCATCCTCGGCACGCTGCTGGGCAACGCGATGGAGAACAACCTGCGCCGGGCGATCACCATCGACAACGGCAACTGGTGGACGCTGGTCGACAGCCCGCTTGCCATCGGGCTTTGGACAATCGCCCTGATCGGGTTCGTCCTGCCGCTGATCGTCGGCCGCAGGGTCAAGGCCCGGATGCACAAGCGCCGCGACGAAGAGGGTGCAATCAGCGACTGACGAAAGACACAAGGGGCGGGCGGTACGCACATCGGCCCGCCCGCGCCTGGCGCGGCATTCCTGGTCGTCCCGAGATTGCGGACATGCAAAGGGCCAGCTTTCCCCGCCATGTCCCGGGCCCGGGCGCGCGTCATGGACGAGGGGCGCGCGAGGGCAGGCCGGCGCCAGACGCCACAATTCCCCGCGCGCGCCCCGGTTTGTGGTAGACTCGCGCATCGCCGGCACCAACGCCTGCGCGTTCCCGGGAGGACCAGACAAATGATTGGACACCGTTTCCTTGCTGCCGCCTGTTTCATGGCCGCAGGCACCGCCGCCGTTTCGGGCGAGATCACGTCGGACGGCACGGGTATGGGCAAGTCGATGAGCACGCCGCATCAGGTGTCCGAAAACCACATGCTGATGCAGTTGCACACCGCGTATTCGGAGTTCTCCTTTGATGCAGCCAACCATCCGATGACCGGGATGAGCGGCCCCTGCTTCGGCGCGGTCGAAGTGAATGCGGGCGCGGTCTCGGGCGGCGGCAAATGCCTTTACACCGATGCCGACGGCGACCTGGTGACGATGGACTGGATGGCCGGCGGAATGAATGCCGACGGTGCGATGACCGGCACCTGGACCGTCTCTGGCGGCACCGGCAAATGGACGGAGGCGACGGGCGAGGGGACGTTCGCATCGCTTACCGATCCCGCGACCGGAGAGAGCACCAACAGCGTGTCCGGTACGGTCATGATGCCCTGAGGTGGCGCGGCGGGGGCCAGATGGCGAGATCATCACGACCGACGGCACTCACCCCAGGGCGCCGCGACCGGCGGCATGCCTCTCAAAAGGGTGGCTCAGGCACTGGCCCCGGTTGAACATGGTGATTGGCTCAGCGGCGTTTCCCGCGGTCTGGTTGACAGGCTAGAAGACCGAGACGTGGAGCGTGTCCCTGGTGTCCCGATCCACGTCCGGTTGGTGCGCCGGCCGTGCGTCAACAGGCTGCGGTAACGATGATCTCGACCCTGAGGTCCGGCCGTGCCAGTTTCGCCTCGCCGCAGGCGCGCGCCGGGGCATGACCCTCGGGCACCCAGGCATCCCAGACCGTGTTCATTTCCTCGAAATCGGCCATGTCGGACAGCCAGATGATCGCCTGCAAAATCCGGTCGCGGGACGAGCCGGCCTTTTCGAGCAGCGCATCGACGCGGGCCAGGCAGTCGCGCGTCTGCTCGGCCACCGTCGCGCCGTCGCCGACCTGGCCGCAGAGATAGGCAACCCCGCCGTGTTTCACGATTTTGCTCATCCGGGTTCCGGTTTCGAGTCGTTCGATCATGTCTTTCCCCTTATTCGGCCGCGTCATGACGGGTGTCCTGCATCGCGGCCAGCTCGCCCAATGTCACCGGCTTCAACGGTGGACGTATGCGGTAATAGCCGGTCTCGTCAGGTGTCTGCCCGGTCGCCTCGGCAAGCAACCCGGTCACCGTGAGACCGCAATACCGCCCCTGGCAGGGTCCCATGCCGGGCCGGCCGAAGGCCTTGGCCTGGTTCGGGCCCAGGCAGCCGAGTTTCGCGTAGCCCCGGATCTCGCCGGCGGTCACCTCTTCGCAGCGGCAGACGATCGTGGCGTCCGCCGGGGCAAGGGCCTCGGCACAAGGCGGATAGGCGGCGTCGAGGAATGGACGCGCGGCAAGCTCGCGCGCCTGCCTGCGCAGCAGCGGCACCGCCACCGCGTCGCGGTCCGCCGGCGAGAGCATGCCCAGATCGGACGCCACCCCGAGCGCCGCGAGGCGTCCGGCGATCTCGGCCGCCTGCGCGCCGCCGATCCCGGCCCCGTCGCCGGCGATCAAAACGCCGTCGACATCGGTCGCGCCCCATTTGTCCAGAACCGGCGCAAAGCAATGCTGCACCGCATCCCAGCGATGGCTGACGCCGATCGACCGGGCCGCCTGCGTGTTCGGCACGACGCCGTGATGCAACAGAACAGTGTCGCAGCCGATCCGGTGCGCCTTGCCGCCGCTGCGAAAGCTGACAGCCTCGGCGCTGCCGTCACCCTCGATGGCAAGCGCCGTGGCCCCGGTAAATCGCGGGACCCGTGCCCGCACGATTTCCGACAGCAGGCCCAAGCCCTTCGAGAGATAGGGCCAACCGCGCAGTGCGCCCCCGGCATGTCGCATCGCAGACAGCAGGGCGCCTCGGGACTGGGTTTCGACCAGCGCCAGCGGCGGTGTGCCCGCCCGCACCATCTGCGCGGCGATCAGGTAAAGCAGGGGACCGGCGCCCACCAGAACCGCGCGCCGGGCCAGAACGCCCGACTGTTTCAGCAAGATCTGCGCGGCGCCGGCGGACATGACGCCCGGCAGCGTCCAGCCCGGCAGCGGCATCGGGCGTTCCAGCGCACCGGTGGCAAGCAAGATCCGCGACCCCGACACCTGCCCGCCCCGGCCGTTCCGCGTGTAGCTGACGCGGAACCCGTTTTCGATGGCCCAGACAACGGCGCCGCCAAGATGCGTTACCCGGTCGTGGCGCAGCCCTGCGGTGAGTGTCGCGCCATGGCTGAAATCCGCCCCCAGGATCGTGCCCCGGCGTGGCGCGGCGCGGTCCACGTCGCGGTAGATCTGCCCGCCGGGGCGCGGTTGTTCGTCCAGAAGCGTGACGCTCAGCCCATATTCCGCCGCTGTCGCGGCGGCGGCCATGCCGGCCGGTCCGGCGCCGATGACGATCAGGTCACTTTGCGCCATCCGCACGACCCTCCTCATGCGGGCGGAAGATCTCCAGCCCCTCGGTCACCTCCACCATGCAGGCCTGCCGCACCACGCCGTCGATCTCGACGAGGCAGTCGAAACAGGCCCCCATCATGCAAAAGGGCGCACGCGGGGCGCCTGAAACCGGGGTGTGACGGAAGACCCGGACGCCCGCGGCCAGCAAGGCGGCGGCCAGGTTCGCGCCCTCGGGCAGGTCGAGCGGCGCGCCCTCGAAGCGGACCGGGACGCGGGGCGCCTCTTCGAGGTCAAGAAACGGCGAAGCGGTGTTCACTGAATACCTCCAGGTCCGGGGCGGCGTCCGTCGCTTCCAGCCAATCGGGCAGGTTACGCGCATGCGCGGCGGCCAGCGTGATGCCGCTGTGGCAGGTCACGAGAAAGGCGCCCGGCATGTCGGGGCTTTCCTGATAGATCGGCAGCCCGTCAGGCGACAGCACGCGCAGCGCCCCCCAACTGCGCACAAGCTGCGCCTTGGCCAGCGCGGGATAGGCGGCGATGGCCTCGGCGGCGAGGCCGGACAGGCCCGGCTGCGTCACGCGGTCGTCATGGCCGACCTCTTCGTTCGTGGCGCCGATCTGGATGCCGCCCTCGTCCACCTGCCGCGCGATCAGCGAGGGGCGATTGATCATTTTCGGCAGCTTCTCGGTGATCAGGACCTGCCCGCGCTGCGGCCGCACCGGCGCCTTGAAGCCCAGCCTTGGGCCCAGCGCGGCGGCGCCAAGCCCTGCGGACAGGACCAGCTTGGCGGCGGCGACGGTCGTGCCGTCGCTGCACCGGATGCGAAACCCGTCGGGCTTTTCTACATCGGTGACGGTCTTGCCGTTCAGCACCTGCCCGCCCATGCGGCGGACATCGTCGGCCAGCGCCAGCAAAAGCTTGAGCGGGTTCGCGTGCCCGTCCTGGTGGTGCAGGATTGCGCCGACGACCTTGGGGCCGATATGCGGCTCTTCCTTGCGCAGCGCGTTGTGACCCAGCACCTCAAACGGGTAATCGCCGCCGAGTTTTTCCTTGAGCACTTTGTATTTCTCGACGGTGGCCTGCAGCGTCTCTTCTGAGAAATGCAGGTCATAGCCGCCCTTTTGCTGCAACGGGACGGCCCGCCCGGTGTTGTGGCCCAGTTCCTCGGCGAATTCGGCCCAGATGGACGCGGAGTGCTGGCTCCATTGCGCGTAGCGCGGCTGGTTCATGCCCTTGGACTGCACCCAGACCAGGCCGAAATTGCCGCGGCTGGCGCGGAACGACCCGTCGTCGCCATCGATCACGGTGACGCGCAGCCCCCGCTTGAGCAGCCCCCACGCCACCGAGAGCCCGACGACACCGCCGCCGATGATGGCGTAGTCCGCATCCATCTGACATGTTCCTCCGAAGGGGGCGGTGACGGGCGGGCCCGGTCAGGGCCCGCCCGCCGGCCGACCGGCGCTTACTTGCCGATCTGGTCGAGAATGTCCTGGCCCCATTCGGCCCCGACATCCTTGAGAACCTCGGGCCAGACATCGGCGCGGACCTTCGCGGCCATGGCGGCGAGTTGCTCGTCGCTCAGCTCGACCACGTTGGTGCCCAGCTCGTCGGCCAGCCGCTGTTCCCACTTGCCCTGGTCTTCCTCGGCCACGGTCCAGCGCTGCGCCTCGAACTCTGCCGCGGCGGCTGTCAGGGCCTCCTGATCCTCGGCGTCCAGCTCGGCCATCGAGCCGTTGGAGATGATCATGTACCAGACCTCGAAATGGGTGTTCGCGGGGATGTAGGCCTTGGTCACGTCGCGGAACGAGGCGTAATACCCCTCGGCGCCCGAGCCGATCACGCCGTCGACCACGCCGGTCTGGATCGCGGTGAAGGCCTCGGAGAACGGGATCGGCGACGGGATGTAGCCAAGTGCCTGTCCGGTCAGCTGAAAGCTCTTGATGCCGGGCACGCGCACCTTGATGCCGTTCGATTGCGACGGGTCGCCCGGATTCACCGGGTCGGTGTTCAGCGAGATGCCGCCGAAATAGACCGGGTAGGCCGCCAGCATGGTGATGTCCTGCTCGGCATAGAGGTCGGCCATCACGGTGCGCACGGGGCCGTCCGGGCCGTAGATGGCGCGCGCGTCGTCCCAGCCATTGGCAAGATACGGAAACGAGCTGATCTGCATGCGCCGGTCGGCGGCGGTGGCGGCGGGCTGCGTGGCCATGTCGATGGCGCCCACGCTGACGCGCTCTTGCACGGTCGTGTAGTCGCCCAGCGCGGAGGCCGGGAAGATCTCGATATTCACGTCGCCGCCGGTGGCCTCGGCCACCTCTGCCGCGAAGGTGCGCAACTCCTTGTCGATCGTGGCGTCCTGGGGGCGCACATGGCTCATCTTGAGGTCCGCCGCGTTGGCGACCCCGGCAAAGGCCATCAGGGCAACCGCGGCCGTTCCGGTCAGGAAAGTTTTCATGTTTCTGTCTCCTCTGTTGGATTGGGGTGGGTCAGTAGCCGAATACACGCGGCAGGAAGAGCGACAGGTCGGGCCACAGCGACGTCAGGAAGACGACGGGCACGTAGCATGTCACGATCAGCACCATCGCGGGCGGGATTACCTTGGTGACCTTCACGTTGCCGATCCGGGCGCCGAGATACAGGATCGAGGCATATGGCGGGGTGACGCCGCCCATGGCCGTGTTCACGCCCATGATCGCGGCGAACTGCACCGGGCTGACGCCGATCGCGTTCATAAGCGGCAACAAGAGCGGCGCGATCAGGATGATGGCGGTCACGTCGTTGACCACCATGCCGACCAGGAACAGCAGGATGTTGATCATGATCAGCAGCAGCACCTTGTTCTCGGTGATGCCGAAAATGGCGCTGACAAGGTCCTGCGGGATGCTTTCGTAGACGAACATCTGGCCCAGGATCATCGAGAACAGGATCATGAACATGATCGCGCCCACGGCGGTCGCGGCCTCCTTGCCGGCGGCAAGAAAGTTGTCCCAGCGCAGCCCCTTGTAGACGAAGAATCCGACCGGGATCGCGTAGATGACGGCCAGCGCCGCGGCCTCGGTCGGGGTCATGATGCCGCCGTAGATGCCGCCGAGGATCATGATAGGCATCAAGAGCGCGGGCGTCGCGTTGAAGCCGCGGCGCGCGATCTCGCCGGACAGGTCCTTGAAATTGGGCTTGTCATCGAGGACCAGGTTGAACTTGCGGCTCATCCACAGGTTCACCACCGAGAAGTTGAACATGATCAGAAGGCCCGGCCCCAGCGTCGCCAGGAAACAGGCCAGGATCGACGTGTCTGTGACCCAGCCATAGACGATCATCGTCACCGAGGGCGGGATGAGCAGGCCGAGGATCGAGGAATTGGCAATCAGCGCGGTGGCGTATTCACGCGGATAGCCGCGCTTTTCCATCTCGGGGATCAGCAGCGGCCCGATCGCGGCGATGCCGGTCAGCCCCGAGCCGGAGATCGCCCCGATCACCGCGCAGGACACCGCGGCCACCACGCCAAGCCCGCCGCGCACATGCCCCACGAACGCGTTGACGAAACGTAGCAGCGAGGCCGCGATGCCGGATTCCGACATGATCGTGCCCGCCAGCACGAAGAGCGGGATGGCCAGCAGCACCGGGTTGCCGAGTTGCTGAAACCCCCAGAGCATCATGCCCTTCATCGTCACGTCGCCGATGAAATACATCACCATCAGCGCCGCGCCAAAGCAGTAGGGCAGCGGCACGCCCAGCGTGAGCGTCAGCACCAGGACGGCAATGGCCAGAAGGGCGATCTCGATCATTGGGCGGCTCCGCGTGAAAGGGTGCGGACATGGCGCCAGAGGTGCCAGGCCGTGTAGAGCATCATCAGGACAAGGCCGACCACCAGCGCGACGTCCGAATAGAAGGTCGGGATGTAGAGGGTCGGGCTTTCCTTCCAGACGCGCCAGGCGTAGCGCGTGTACTCCCAGGCCCAGCTCAACAGCCACAGGCCAATGATCAGGCTGATGATCTCGCCGACGATGGCCAGGATGGTGTGCTGGCGCTTGGTCCTGAGGAAGATCTCCAGGACATTGGCCCGGATATGCGTGTTCTCGCGCGAGGCGTTCACCGCGCCCAGCATGTAAAGCCAGAGCGTGGGATAGAGCATCGTCTCTTCCAATCCCATGACAGGGATCTGCAGGACGTAGCGTGTGATCACCTGCACGAACTGGCCGAGTGCGACAATGCCGATCAGTGCGGTCAGCAGGTACTTCGCAAAACTGTCCATAGATCCCCTCCAACGCCGCGCGGGCATCGATGGTTGAGGATTTCACTGGACAGTACCCATAAAATCAATTTGAAAATTTGAGTGACTTCATCAATGCAGTTTATGGGCGTGCCTTGAACCTTTCGATACGCCAGATCGCAACCTTTCGAGAAGTCATGCGCAGCGGGTCGATCTCGCAAGCGGCGCGGACCGTCGGCCGCACGCAGCCGGCCGTCAGCACGATGATCGCAACGATGGAGCAGGAACTCGGTTTCCCGCTCTTTATTCGAGAACAGGGCAAACTGACGCCGACACCCGAGGCGCATTTCTTTCTGGAGGAAGCCGATGCGATCCTGACCCGCGTCGAGCGCACCAAGCACACGCTCAGCCGGATCCGGGCACTGGAAACGGGCAAGCTGCGCATCGCCTGCCATCCGGCTGCGTCGGACCAGTTCCTGCCCCATCTCCTGACGGAGTTCCTGAAAGGCAGATCCGAGATCGAGATCGTTTTCAACATGCGGTCATCGGACCTCATCGAGGACCTCGTGGCCTCTCAACAATTCGATATCGGCTTTTCCGAAACGCCCAGGCGGCGTGCATCGATCAAACAGACGGATTTCGACCTGGAATGCGTCTGCATCATGCCGGCCGATGATCCGCTAGCGAGCAAGGATGTGATTGCGCCCGACGATCTGGACGGCAAGCCGATGGCCATTCTGTTCGACGACCATCCAACGGCGATCCAGACCGAGGCTGCGTTTCGGATGTCCGGCCGGCGTTTCAACAAGCGTCTGGAACTGCGCACATTTCTGCCTGGCCTCCAATTCGTGGCCGCCGGCTATTGCTACATGATCTGCGATATGATCACGGCCTACAGCCACTTGCTGCAAACGCCACGCCCCGCACGCCTTGTCATCCGGCGGTTCCGGCCGAGGATCAGCAACAGCGTGTCGATCCTGACCCCCGGCTACGTGACACAGGCCCAGATCGCACAGGCGTTTTCGGCCTATCTCGAGGATGCGATCGAGACCATGCAGCAGCGCATGGTCGATCTGCTCAGTTCAACCTGAGCGATCCGTGGCGCATTCGTTGCGGCGCCGCCGCCGAAAAGTCCGTGATCCCGGCGCCCGACCCCCAACCGGTTCGTCACATAACCCGCGAAAGTAGGGTCCGCGCCGACGATGGCGGGCCGGCTCCGGCGCTTTGCAAGGGAGTTTGCGTTGATGGCGTTCCGGTGCGCCGGCCCCCGTCTTGCCGCGATGCCGTGCGGCAAGAAGCCGTTCAAATCTGCGTCAGACGGGCGATTGGCGGTTTGAAGATCACAGAATGCGCCCGTTTCGAGTATCATCAATCAAGGGGGCTTTGCCTCCCCGTTGGATCGGCTCGAACGCGGCACGTCGCGGCTGGTCGGCGGGGCGTCGAGAAACAGGATCGAGCAAAAAAGGGCAGGACGTGAAACTTTCGAGAAGAACCGTGATTTCGGGCCTTGCGACGACGATGTTTTCGGGCTGTGTCGGCGAGCAGAGCCTGCCGACGGTGTCGCAATCCTCAATCAGGCCGGTGCCGAACCCGGCCTTCGATGCCTGGGTTGCCAGCTTCCGCTTGCAGGCCGCGGCGCGGGGGCTTTCGCAGCAGACACTCGATCGTGCTTTCCGTAGCGTCGGCTACCTTCCCGCCGTGATCGAGAAAGACCGAAGTCAGACCGAGTTCACGCGAAGCCTTGAGGATTACATCGCGATCGCCGCCTCGGACGAACGGATCAGCAAGGGGCGTGCCGCGCTGGCGCGACAGGCAAGAACACTGGCGGCCATCGAGGCGCGGTACGGTGTGGCCCCCGAGGTCGTGACGGCGATCTGGGGACTCGAGAGCAAATACGGCGAGCGCCGCGGCGACATCCCGGTGATCTCGGCCCTTTCGACGCTTGCCTTCGAAGGGCGGCGCGGCGCGTTCTTCGAAGGGCAGTTGATCGCGGCGCTGAAAATCCTCGAGCGTGGCGACATCACGCTGGCGCGGATGACCGGAAGCTGGGCCGGCGCGATGGGCCACACCCAGTTCATTCCCACCTCCTACCAGGCCTATGCCGTCGATTTCACCGGCGACGGGCGGCGTGACATCTGGTCCGACGACCCGGCCGACGCGTTGGCCTCGACCGCGGCCTATCTGCAAAGATCGGGCTGGCGGTCGGGCCAGCCCTGGGGGATGGAGGTGCGCCTGAACGCCGGGTTCGATGCCGGACTGACCGGGCGCGGCAACGCGCGCCGGTCCACCGCCTGGGCAGGGATGGGGGTGACCGACACCGCCGGGCGCCCGCTGCCTGACCACGGATCGGCGGCGATCCTGATCCCGCAAGGCCGGCGCGGACCGGCCTTTGCCGTGTTCCGCAACTTCAACGTCATCCTTCGCTACAACAACGCCGAAAAATACGGGATCGGCGTCGGTCACCTTGCCGACCGTCTCGCGGGCAAGCCGCCGCTCCAGGCGGGTTTTCCGCCCGACGAGCGCGGCATGACCATCGACGACCGAAAGGAACTGCAGCGCCGGCTGACGGCGCGCGGTTTCGACACGCAGGGCGCGGACGGGGTGATCGGCCCGGACACAACGGCCGCGATCAGGGGCTACCAGGCGCGTGCCGGCCTGCCGGTCGACGGCGAGCCCTCGCTTGCTCTGCTGGCAAGGCTGCAATAGGTCACGGCAGACGTGTCGGCGTGAGGTTTTCCGAAGGGATGCACCCCCCACGCAAAAGCCGAAGTAAAAAAGATTTATGGGGATATGGTGCCCAGGAGAGGACTCGAACCTCCACGTCCGTACGGACACTAGCACCTGAAGCTAGCGCGTCTACCAATTCCGCCACCTGGGCAGGTGTCGTGGAGCGGTCTGATATATCCGGCGCCGGGTGGTGTCAACGGGTGTTCGCAGCGCCGGGGCCACGTCGCGCGATCGCGGCTTGTTCCGTTCGGGTCGCAGCTATATTCCTGCTTGCAACCAGTTGAACGGGAGGCCCCCACGCCATGTCGAAACTCGTTACCATTTACGGCGGATCCGGTTTCGTGGGGCGTTACATCGTCCAGCGCATGGCGCAGGCGGGCTGGCGGGTGCGGGTGGCGGTGCGCCGGCCCAACGAGGCGCTTTTCGTCAAGACCTACGGCGCGGTGGGCCAGGTCGAGCCGGTGCTGTGCAACATCCGCGATTCCGATTCGGTGCGCCGGGCGTTGCAGGGCTCCGACGTGGCGGTCAACTGCGTGGGCATCCTCAACGAGATTGGGCGAAACACGTTCGGTCTGGTGCAGTATCACGGCGCGCGGCATATCGCCGAGGCCTGTGCCGAGATGGGCATATCGCGTCTGGTGCAGATTTCGGCCATCGGGGCCGATCCGAAATCGAAAAGCGTCTACGCCGAGACCAAGGGTCGGGCCGAAGAGGTGGTGCGCGCGCACTGCCCCGATGCGGTGATCCTGCGCCCCTCGGTGGTCTTCGGCCCCGAGGACCAGTTCTTTAACCGCTTTGCCGCGCAGGCGCGGTTCACCCCCGTGCTGCCCGTCGTCGGCGGCGCGACAAGGTTTCAGCCGGTCTACGTCGACGATGTGGCGCGCGCGGCGGCCATGGCGGCGCTGGGCCAGGCCAAGCCGGGCATCTACGAGTTGGGCGGACCCGAGACCCGGCCCTTCGCCGACCTGATCGAGGAGATGCTCGACGTGATCCGCCGGCCGGGCGTTCTGGTGCTGAACCTGCCGTTTTTCGTGGGCAGCGCGATGGGCACGTTCTTCGACCTCGTCCAGTCGATGACGGGGGGGCTGTTTACCAACACGATGATCACCCGCGACCAGGTCAGGAACCTTGCCCGAGACAACGTGGTGTCGCCGGGTGCGATGGGCTTTGCCGAGCTGGGGATAGAGCCTGTCTCGGTGGGCGCGGTCCTGCCCGAATACCTGTGGCGCTTTCGCCCCGGCGGGCAGTATTCCGACATCCGCGAGTCGGCCAAGAACCTCAAGGTTCAGAAATAGGCGATGCCCAGCAGGACCAGCCCGAGGATCACCCGGTAGATCACGTAGGGCAGAAAGCTGACCGTGCGGGTCAGGCGCATCATCACCGCCAGCGCCAGGAGCGCCGAGAGAAAGGCGAAGACCGCCGCGATCGCCCCGTCGCGCGCGGCGGACATGTCGGCGGTGACCGCCACGTCGGCGCCGAGCAGAACGCCAGAGGCCAGGATCGTGGGGATCGACATCAGCATCGCCAGCCGCGCCGCGTCCTCGCGCGCATAGCCCAGCGCCCGGGCACCGGTGATGGTGATGCCCGAGCGCGATGTGCCGGGGATCAGCGCGATGGCCTGCCAAAGCCCCATGATGACCGCGTGCTTCAGCGTCCAGGCCGGCGCGGCGCGGGTCTGCGGCGACCGGGCGTCGAACCAGTAGAGCACGAGCCCGAAGATCAGCATCGTCCAGCCGATCACGGCGGTCGAGCGCATCGCCTCGTCGAAGCCCGCCAGCTTGATCGCCAGCCCCAGCGCCATCACGGGGATGGTGGCCACGATCAGGCACAGCGCCAGAAACGCGCCGGGCGTGTCGATCTGGCCGCGCAGGAGGCGGACCAGCCCGCCCGCCGCGCGCGCGACGTCGGACCAGAAATAGAGGATCACCGCGCCCAGCGTGCCCACATGCACCGCGACGTCGATCACCAGGCCCTGATCGGCGAGCCCGGTCAGGTTGGGCAACAGAATCAGGTGGCCCGATGACGAGATCGGCAGGAACTCGGTAATCCCCTGGATGACCGCGATCAGTAGAAGATGATAAAGTGCCATGGGTGCCAACACTGCCGCAGGAACGCGCACACCATAGTGGGCTGATTCGATAAGGAAAGCGGGCATTTGGGTAACATGTGCTTACCTAAAAAGTGCTGCGGCTGTATCCACACCGCTTGTGAAGACGAAAATATTTTTATATAGGTCAGCAATAATGACTTTTATTTGCGCCCGAACCTCCGTATAGAGGCGCTTCGAAAGAATTGGTCGGGAGGAGTCCGTCATGACGAAGCAGAAGATGCTTCAGTTCGTGGATGTTGCGAAGGAGATGCCGGAAAAACGGGCTCCGAATCTGCGGGCGCAGGACTTTGACGAGATTTACGCCGAGTACGGCGATGCCAAGGCGGCCGAGCAGTCCGGGCGCTGCAGCCAGTGTGGTGTGCCCTATTGCCAATCGCATTGCCCGCTGCACAACAACATTCCCGACTGGCTGCGCCTGACCGCCGAAGGCCGCCTGGAAGAGGCCTACGCGATGAGCCAGGCCACCAACACCTTCCCGGAAATCTGCGGCCGAATCTGCCCGCAGGACCGCCTGTGCGAGGGCAATTGCGTGATCGAAAAGTCGGGCCACGGCACGGTCACCATCGGCTCGGTCGAGAAATACATCACCGACACCGCGTGGGAACGCGGCTGGGTCAAACCCATCGCGCCGACCTCCGAGCGGGGCGAGAGCGTGGGGATCATCGGCGCGGGGCCCGGCGGGCTGGCCGCGGCAGACGCCCTGCGCCGGGCCGGCGTGCAGGTCACCGTTTACGACCGCCACGACCGCGCCGGCGGGCTGATGACCTATGGCATCCCCGGCTTCAAGCTGGAGAAAGAGGTGGTCATGCGCCGCGTCGAGCAGCTGGAACAGAGCGGGGCCGAGTTCGTGCTGAACTGCGATGTCGGCACCGATATCAGCTTTGACGCGATCCGCGGCAAGCATGACGCGGTGCTGGTCGCCACCGGCGTCTACAAGTCGCGCTCGCTGCAGGCCCCCGGCGTGGGCGCGGCGGGTGTCGTGCGCGCGCTCGACTATCTCACCGCGTCGAACCGCATCGGTTTCGGCGACGCGGTGCCCGAATACGAAAACGGCGAGCTCGACGCCCACGGCAAGCGCGTGGTGGTGATCGGCGGCGGTGACACCGCGATGGACTGCGTGCGCACGGCGATCCGGCAGGGCGCGGCCTCGGTCAAATGCCTGTACCGCCGCGACAGGGCCAACATGCCGGGCAGCCAGCGCGAAGTGCAGAACGCCGAGGAAGAGGGTGTCGAATTCGTCTGGCTGACCGCCCCCAAGGGCTTTGTCGGCGACCCGGTCGAGGGCGTGATGGTGCAACGGATGCGCCTTGGCCCGCCCGACGCGACCGGCCGCCAGACGCCCGAGGTGATCGAGGGCGCCGATTACACCGAAGACGCCGATATCGTGATCAAGGCGCTGGGCTTCGAGCCAGAGGACCTGCCGACGCTGTGGCACGAGACCGCGCTGGAAGTCACCCGCTGGGGCACGATCAAGGCCGATTTCCGCAGCCACGAAACCTCGCTTCCCGGCGTCTATGCCGTGGGTGACATCGTGCGCGGCGCCAGCCTCGTCGTCTGGGCGATCCGCGATGGGCGCGAGGCGGCCGACAGCATTCTAGAGTACCTGGCCCAACCGGCGCAGGTGGCGGCCGAGTGACCGCCCGGGAGGCATCTGCAAGGCGATTTCGAAAACCTGGTTTTCTTCGGACTTCCATCGGACCTTTTGCAGGCGCCCCCGCCGACCGACGGACAAGCAGGACAGCACGCCTGACCCGGAGTGTTGAGAAAGAGTGAAGGCGAACGTGGCAACCATGGACGGACATTGCCTGTGCGGCGCGGTGCGGATCACCGCCATCCCCTCCTCGCAGGCGGCCTCTGCCTGCCACTGCGCGGCCTGCCGCCGGTGGACCGGGGCAGCGATGTGGGCGGTCGAGGCCGCCGCCGCGGAGGTTCGGGTGACCGGAGAGGTCCGGACCTACCGGTCGTCGCCCCTTGCCGAACGCGCCTTCTGCCCGGCCTGCGGCACCCATCTGTGGATTCGCGACGACGGCAAGGACTACGACCTGATGCCCGGCCTGTTCGACGCCGCGTCGGAGTTTCCGCTAAGCCACGAAGTTTATGCCGACCGGGCCTTTGCCTGTGTCCGGCTTGCAGGATCGCACCCGCGCGCCAGCCGCGCCGAGTACGAGAATTCCCACCCCTTCGTCGAGGGAGATGCACGATGACGAAATACGATGCTGCCTGGGTCGCCCGCGAGGAAGCCAAGCGTGCCTGCATGGCCGAGCATGGGCTTTACCGCCCCGATGACGAGCATGCCTCCTGCGGGGTGGGTCTGGTCGTCGCGATCGACGGCAAGCCGTCGCGCAAGGTGGTCGAGAATGGCATCGACGCGCTCAAGGCGGTCTGGCACCGCGGCGCGGTCGATGCCGACGGGCGCACCGGCGACGGCGCGGGCATTCATGTGCAGATCCCGGTGCCGTTCTTTTACGACCAGATCCGCCGCACGGGGCACGAGCCCGACCCCGACCGGCTGATCGCCGTGGGCCAGGTGTTCCTGCCGCGCACCGATTTCGGCGCGCAAGAGGTCTGCCGGACCATCGTCGAGACCGAAGTGCTGCGGATGGGCTATTACATCTACGGCTGGCGCCACGTGCCGGTGAATACCGACGTGCTGGGCGAAAAGGCCAACGCCACGCGCCCCGAGATCGAGCAGATCCTGATCTCGAACACCAAGGACGTGGACGAAGAGACCTTCGAGCGCGAGCTTTACGTCATCCGCCGCCGCATCGAAAAGGCCGCCGCCGCGGCGCAGGTGCCAACGCTTTACCTGTGCTCGCTGAGCTGCCGCAGCGTGATCTACAAGGGCATGATGCTGGCCCAGGACGTGGCCGAGTTCTACCCCGACCTCAAGGACGAGCGGTTCGAAAGCGCCTTTGCGATCTATCACCAGCGCTATTCGACCAACACCTTCCCGCAATGGTGGCTGGCCCAGCCGTTCCGCATGCTGGCCCATAACGGCGAGATCAACACGCTGAAGGGCAACCTGAACTGGCTCAAGAGCCACGAGATCCGCATGGCGTCTTCGACGTTCGGTGAACTGGCCGAAGACATCAAGCCGATCGTCGCGCTGGGCTCGTCCGATTCCGCCGCGCTCGACTCGGTGTTCGAGGTGCTGGTGCGCGCCGGGCGCAATGCGCCGATGGCGAAGACCATGCTTGTGCCCGAGGCCTGGTCGCAGCAGGCGGTGGAGTTGAAGGAATCCTGGCGCAACATGTACGCCTACGTGAACTCGGTCATGGAGCCGTGGGACGGCCCCGCGGCGCTGGCCATGACCGACGGGCGCTGGGTGACGGCGGGGCTGGACCGCAACGGCCTGCGCCCGCTGCGCTACGTCGTCACCGGCGACGGGCTGCTGATCGCGGGGTCCGAGGCCGGGATGGTGCCGATCGAGGAATCCAAGGTGCGCGAAAAGGGCGCGCTGGGTCCGGGCCAGATGATCGCCGTCGACATGAAAGAGGGCAAGCTCTACCACGACAGCGAGCTCAAGGACATGCTGGCCGCTAGCCAGCCCTTCGGCGAGTGGCTGGAAAAAGTGCACGAGCTGGATGACTCGCTGGGCAGCGTCGACGAAAAGCCGATCTTCGAAGGGGCCGAGCTGCGCAAGCGGCAGATCGCGGCCGGGTTCTCGGTGGAAGAGATCGAGACGATCCTGATGCCGATGGCCGATGACGGCAAAGAGGCCATCGCCTCGATGGGCGATGACACGCCCTCGGCGGTGCTGTCGGAAAAATACCGCCCGCTCAGCCATTTCTTCCGGCAGAATTTCAGCCAGGTGACGAACCCGCCGATCGACAGCTTGCGCGAATACCGGGTGATGAGCCTGAAGACGCGGTTCGGCAACCTGCGCAACGTGCTGGACGAGGACGGCACGCAAACCCGCATCATCATCTTGGAAAGCCCGTTTCTGGGCAACGCCCAGTTCGAGAAGCTGGTGAACCAGTTCGTCGTGCCGATGGCCGAGATCGACTGCACCTTCCCGGCCGATGCCGGCCCCGACGCGCTGCGCGAGGGCCTGGCCCGCATCCGCACCGAGGCCGAGGACGCCGTGCGCTCGGGCGCCGGGCACCTGGTGCTGACCGACCAGCACCAGGGCGAAGACAAGGTGCCGATGCCGATGATCCTGGCCACCTCGGCGGTGCATAGCTGGCTGACGCGCAAGGGATTGCGCACCTTCACCTCGCTCAACGTACGCGCGGCCGAATGCGTCGATCCGCATTACTTCGCCGTGCTGATCGGCTGCGGCGCGACCACGGTCAACGCCTACCTCGCCGAGGACACGCTGGCCGACCGCATCGCGCGGGGGCTGATCGACTGTTCGCTGACCGAGGCCGTGGCACGCTACCGCAAGGCCATCGACCTCGGCCTGCTCAAGATCATGTCCAAGATGGGCATCTCGGTGGTGTCGTCCTATCGCGGCGGGCTGAACTTCGAGGCGGTGGGCCTTTCCCGCGCCATGTGTGCGGAATACTTCCCCGGCATGCACAGCCGTATCTCGGGGATCGGCGTCAGCGGCATCCAGCACAAGCTGGAGCAGGTGCATCACCTGGGCTGGCGCGGCGGGCGCGACGTGCTGCCCATCGGCGGCTTTTACAAGGCGCGGCGCACCGGAGAGACCCACGCCTGGGAAGCCAAGACGATGCACCTGATGCAGGAGGCCTGCAACCGTGCGTCCTTCGAGCTGTGGAAACAGTTTTCGGCCGCGATGCGGGCGAACCCGCCGATCCACCTGCGCGACTTGCTGGACATCAAGCCGCTGGGCAAGCCCGTGCCGCTGGAAGAGGTGGAAAGCGTCACCGCGATCCGCAAGCGGTTCGTGACGCCGGGCATGTCGCTGGGGGCGCTCAGCCCCGAGGCGCACAAGACGCTGAACGTGGCGATGAACCGGATCGGCGCCAAGTCCGATAGCGGCGAGGGCGGCGAGGACCCGGCGCATTTCGTACCCGAGCCCAACGGCGACAACCCCTCGGCCAAGATCAAGCAGGTGGCCTCGGGCCGTTTCGGCGTGACGGCCGAATACCTCAACCAGTGCGAAGAGCTGGAAATCAAGGTGGCTCAGGGCGCCAAGCCCGGCGAGGGCGGCCAGCTGCCCGGCATGAAGGTGACCGACCTGATCGCCCGTCTGCGCCATTCGACCAAGGGCGTGACGCTGATCTCGCCGCCGCCGCATCACGACATCTACTCGATCGAGGATCTGGCGCAGCTGATCTACGACCTCAAGCAGATCAACCCGCGCTGCAAGGTGACGGTCAAGCTGGTGGCCTCGTCCGGCGTCGGCACCATCGCCGCCGGCGTGGCCAAGGCCAAGGCCGACGTGATCCTGATATCGGGCCATAACGGCGGCACCGGGGCCAGCCCCGCGACCAGCATCAAATATGCCGGTCTGCCGTGGGAGATGGGCCTGACCGAGGCGCACCAGGTGCTGAGCATGAACAACCTGCGCGAGCGGGTGACGCTCAGGACCGATGGCGGCCTGCGGACGGGGCGCGACATCGTCATGGCCGCGATGATGGGGGCCGAGGAATACGGCATCGGCACCGCCGCGCTGATCGCCATGGGCTGCATCATGGTACGCCAGTGCCAGTCCAACACCTGCCCCGTGGGTGTGTGTACGCAGGACGAGCGCCTGCGCGCCAAGTTCACCGGCAATGCCGACAAGGTGGTGAACCTGATCACCTTCTACGCGCAGGAGGTGCGCGAGATCCTCAGCCAGATCGGCGCGCGGTCGGTGGACGACGTGATCGGGCGGACAGACCTGCTGACCCAGGTCAGCCGCGGCTCGGCCCATCTGGACGATCTCGACCTCAACCCGCTTCTGGTGCAGGTCGACGGGTCGGACCGGCCCAAATACGACCGCTACAAGCCGCGCAACGATGTGCCCGACACGCTGGACGCCGAGATCCTGCGCGATGCGCACCGGTTCTTCGAGGATGGCGAGAAGATGCAGCTGTCCTACGCGGTGCGCAACACCGCGCGGACCATCGGCACGCGGGTGTCCAGCCATATCGTGCAGCGTTTCGGGATGCACAACAGCCTGCAGCCCGACCACCTGACGGTAAAACTGGCCGGCAGCGCGGGCCAGTCGCTGGGCGCGTTCGCGGCGCCGGGGCTCAAGATCATCGTCGCCGGCGATGCCAACGACTATGTCGGCAAGGGCCTGTCGGGCGGCACCGTCGTGGTGCGCCCGCCGCTCAGCTCGCCGCTGGTGGCGTCGGAGAACACGATTATCGGCAACACCGTGCTTTATGGTGCGACCGAGGGGTATCTCTTTGCGCTTGGCCGGGCGGGCGAACGCTTTGCCGTGCGCAACTCGGGCGCACAGGTCGTGGTCGAGGGCTGCGGCTCGAACGGGTGCGAGTACATGACCGGCGGCATCGCCGTGATCCTGGGCTCGATCGGGGCCAATTTCGGCGCCGGCATGACCGGCGGCATGGCCTATCTCTACGACCCCGAGGGCAAAGCCGAGGAGCGGATGAACCTCGAAACCCTGGTCACCTGCCCGGTCACCGTCGAGCACTGGGAGGCCGAGTTGAAGGGGCTGATCGAACGCCACTTCGCCGAGACCGGCAGCCGCAAGGCCGACGACATCCTGCGCCACTGGGATCTCGAGCGGGCCAATTTCCTGCAGGTGTGCCCGAAAGAGATGCTCAACAAGCTGTCTTACCCGCTCGGCATCGAAGAGAAGGCCGTGCCGGCAGAGTAAGCCGCCGCATCCGCACACGACCGTCAGCGCCCCCGCGACCCTGGTCCGCGGGGGCGCTTTCTTTTCTGGAACCCGGGCCGGCAGGCGCGCGTTTTGCCGGTGAACGGGGCGCGCCCGCAGGCCGGCCCGAAACCCGTCAACGAAAGGAGAAAGACATGGCAGACCTGATTGCCGTTGCCTTCGACGACGAAAGCAAAGCCTTCGACATGCGCGCCGAGCTGGTGCGGATGCAGAAAGACTATCTCATCGACATGGACGACGTCGTGGTCGTCACCCGCAACGAGGATGGCAAGGTCAAGCTGCACCAGGCCACGAACCTGACCGCGGCGGGCGCCGTGGGCGGGTCTTTCTGGGGTCTCTTGATCGGGCTGTTGTTCCTCAACCCGCTCTTCGGGCTGGCCGTGGGCGCCGGCGCAGGGGCGGTGTCGGGCGCGCTGAGCGATATCGGCATCGACGACAAGTTCATGAAGGAGATCGGCGACACCCTGACGCCGGGCAGTTCGGCGGTGTTCGTGCTGGTGCGCAAGGCCACCGGCGACAAGGTGGTCGACCGGTTGGAAGAGGTGAACGCCTCGGGCCGGGTGCTGCGCAGCTCGCTGTCGAAGGATGACGAGGCGAAATTGCGCGAGGTGCTGGAACGCGCCGATACCGCCGCCTGATCGCGGCCGGACCGATAGCCATGGCGCCGTGGCTGCGCTAAGACACGGCCCATGGCGAGAGCAGCGACAAAACGAAAGAAAACCGCGCCCCGGCGTGGCAAGGCGAAGGCCCGGCCTTCGCCTTTGCGCCGTCTCACGGCGTGGCTGCGGCGCTGGAGCGCGCGGGTGGTCTTCGGCGCCGCCTTCCTTGTGCTGGCGGTGGTTCTGGCGCTGCGCGTGGTGCCGCCGCCCACCACCCAAACGATCTGGTCCGAATCCCGCCGGCTGGGCGGGGTCGATCACGCCTGGGTTCCGATCGACCGGGTGGCGCCTGTGATGGTGCGCGCGGTCGTGGCCGCGGAGGATGCCAATTTCTGCCTGCACTGGGGCTTTGACATGAACGCGATCCGCGACGCCATCGAGGAGGGCGGCCAGCGCGGCGCCTCGACCATCACGCAGCAGACGGTCAAGAACGTGTTTCTCTGGCAGGGCCGCAATTGGACGCGCAAGGCGCTGGAGGCGGGGCTGACGCCGCTCGTCGAGGCACTGTGGCCCAAGCGGCGCATCCTTGAGATCTACCTCAACATCGCAGAGTGGGACGAGGGCGTGTTCGGTATCGAGGCCGCGGCGGGCCGTTATTTCGGTGTGGGGCCGGAGGCGTTGACGCCGGCGCAGGCCGCGGCGCTGGCCGCGATACTGCCCGACCCCAAGGGCCGCGACGCGGCGAACCTGTCGGGATGGCTGACACGGCGGGCGCGGCAGATCGAGGACGGGGCGGCCACGATCCGCGCGGATGGCCGCGCCGCCTGCTTCGAGAGTTGAATCTCCGCCCGCCCCGCGGCAAGAACAAGAACGGAATGGCCCATGCCAAACGCCAGGGACACCAGAATGAACCGCCTTTTCCACGTTCCGCTCTCGCCCTTCTGCCGCAAGGTGCGGCTGGTGCTTGCGGAAAAGAAGATCGAGGTCGAGCTGGTGGAGGAGCGCTATTGGGAGCGCGACGCCGATTTCCTGCGCCGCAACCCCGCCGGAAAGGTGCCCGTCCTGCGCATGGACGGACGTACCTTTGCCGAAAGCCAGGCGATCTGCGAGTACCTGGAAGAAACCTGCCCCGAGCCGCCGCTGATGCCGTCAGACCCGCGGGACCGGGCCGAGGCGCGGCGGCTGGTGTTCTGGTTCGACGACAAGTTCCACGCCGAAGTGACCTCGAAGCTCTTGTACGAGCGGGTCAACAAGAAGATCACCGGCGAGGGCTACCCCGACAGCCGCAACGTCAAGGCCGGGGCGCAGGCGATCAAGTTCCATCTCGATTACCTCGGGTGGCTTCTGGACCAGCGCCGCTGGCTGGCCGGCGACCGGATGACGCTGGCCGATTTCGCCGCGGCCGCGCATCTGTCGGCGCTGGACTACATCTCGGACGTGGACTGGAACCGCAACGCCAACGTCAAGGACTGGTATGCCAAGATCAAGTCGCGCCCGGCCTTTCGCGGCATCCTGGCCGACCAGGTGCCGGGCTTTCCGCCGCCGGCGCATTATGCCGACCTGGATTTCTGAACCCGGCGTCGGCGGGGGGCTGTCTGCCCCCCGTCCCGGATGTCATCCGGGACTCCCCCCGAGGATATTTGGGCCAGAAGAAGCATGGGCGCTGGGCTGAAATCCCGCCTGCTGACGCAGGCCGGGGCGGAGGGATTTGCCAAGTGCCGGGTGTGCCGGCCCGACGCGATACCGCAGGCGGCCGGACGACTGGCCGCTTTCGTGGGGGGCGGGCGGCACGGGCAAATGGCCTGGATGGAACAGAGGATGGGCTGGCGCGGCGATCCGGCGGCGCTGTGGCCCGAGGCGCGATCAGTGGTGATGCTGGCAGAGCTTTACACGCCGGAGGCCGACCCCCTGGCGGTGTTGGAGCGGCGCGACCGGGGGGCGATTTCGGTCTATGCGCAGAACCGCGATTACCATGACATCGTCAAGAAGCGGCTGAAGCGCCTGGGGCGGTGGCTGATCGAGGCGGCGCCCGGCGCGGAGATCAAGGTATTCGTCGATACCGCGCCGGTGATGGAAAAGCCGCTGGCCGAGGCCGCCGGGCTGGGCTGGCAGGGCAAGCACACCAACCTGTTGGCGCGCGACCTGGGCAACTGGTTCTTCCTCGGCGCGATCTTCACCACGGTCGAGATCGCGCCCGATGCGCCGGAGGGCGAGCATTGCGGGACCTGTACGGCCTGCCTGGATATCTGCCCGACCGACGCCTTCCCGGCGCCATTCCAGCTGGATGCGCGGCGCTGCATTTCCTACCTGACGATCGAGCACAAGGGGCCGGTGGACGAGGCGTTGCGCCCCGGCCTGGGCAACCGCATCTATGGCTGCGACGACTGTCTGGCGGTGTGCCCGTGGAACAAGTTCGCGATGACCGCGCGCGAGGCGCGCTACGCGGCGCGGCCCGACCTGGTGGCGCCCCCGCTCGCCGAGTTGGCGGCGCTGGACGATGCGGGGTTTCGCGCGCGGTTTTCCGGCTCGCCGATCAAGCGGATCGGGCGGGGACGATTCGTGCGCAATGTCTGCTACGCGATCGGCAATTCGGACGATCCGGGGCTGATCGGCGCGGTTCGGGCGCTGGTCGACGATGCGGACCCGGCGGTGGCGGATGCGGCGCGCTGGGCGGTCAGGCGGCTGGGGTCAGGCTGAGCGCGCCCAGCAACAGCGCCACGGCGCCCAGCCACGAGGCCGCGACGCGCCAGCCGATCATGACCCAGGGGGCGACCAGCCGCCGGCGGCAGGCTTCGACCAGCCCGGCAGGCACGACGAGCGCAAGGTGGGCGCCGAAAAAGACGCCCAGGGCCACGCTGAGGGGAAGCTCGCCCCAGCCATGGCCCTGCAGGCTGGCAAAGCCCGCCAGAAGGCCCGCGGAGGCGGCCAGCGTGGCCAGCGCCCAGCGGGGCCAGGGCAGGGCGGTGACGCCCATCACCGCGGCAAGGATGCCCAGGCCCAGGGCAGCGATGCCCGACCAGACGGGGGCAAGCGGGGCCAGCGCGAGACCCGCGGCGAGGCCGACGATCAGCGCGGGCCAGACCGCCGGCAGGCCGCGGGCGCGCCAGATGCCGAGGGCGAGGCCCGTGGCGGCGAGGCAGATCAGGATGCCGGGGTCGTTGAGCGGCACCGACGCGCCCTCGACAAACGCGGCGTAGCTTTCCGAGCCCGAGCGAAAGGCGTGCGCCTCTGCCCTCGGGGCGGCGAGGAACAGGGCAAGGGCGGCGGCGCGCCTCATGCCAGGCCGGTCAGGAAAGCCGCGCCGACCAGCGCGACCACCACGCCCGCGCCGCGCACCGCCCATTGGCCCCAAGGCAGCGCCGTGAGAAACCCGAAGGCGATGCCGGCGAGATGGAGAAGCCCGGTGGCGGTGACGAAGCCCAGCGCATAGGCGAAGGGGTTGGCGGCGGTCGGCAGCTCGGTGCCGTGGGCATGGCCGTGGAAGATGGCGAAGACGCCGACGATGAGTGCGGCCACCCAGATCGGTGCGCGCACGGCCAGCGCGACCAGCAGGCCCAGGACCACGCCCGACAGCGCGATGCCCTGTTCCACCGCCGGCAGAGGCACGCCGATCACGCCCAGCGCGCCGCCGAAGGCCATGACCATGGGAAAGACCACCGGCAACAGCCAGATCGCCGGCCGGCCCAGGAACGCGCCCCAGAGGCCCACCGCGACCATGGCCACCACGTGGTCCCAGCCGAACAGCGGGTGGGTAAAGCCGCTCATCAGACCGCCCTGGATACCCGCGCCGGTATGGGCGAGCGCCGGCGTGGCGAGAAGGGCCGGGATCAGGGGCAGGGTGCGGTGCATCGGGGACCTCTCGCACAGGTTCAGTCGGGCAGGTGGAAGGTAAGCGAGGCCCACATCGAATGCCAGACCGCGCCTTGCCCCGGATCGTCGGTGCCGGTGTCGCGCAGCACGACGGCGTCCAGCAGGTAGGTATGGCCCGCGCGCACGGGCACATCGGCGCGGCCCTCGGCATCGAGCGTTTGCCGGGTGAGGGTCAGCGTGCCGTCGGGCGCGCGGTCGAAAACCTCCAGCTGCGCGCCGGCGCGCGGCGTGTCGCCGAGAAACACCTGCACCGGCAGGCCGCCGGGCAGCGGGTCGGTATAGGGGTTGGCCAGCGCCACGATCTCGGTGTCGAGCCCGACGCGGCGGTCGGCCCCCGCACCGCCGCCCACCGCGACCAGCGCCTTGGCGTAGCGCCGGTAGGTTTCGGAAAAGCCTGTCTCGGGCAGGCCGCGCGCAGCGTGGCGGGCCAGCGCATCGGCGAACGCCTTGTGGGTGACGAAGCCGACAAATGTCTCCCACTCGGTGTAGGTCAGGCGCTTGTCGGTGGTTTCGTGCACGATAATGGCCAGGCCGGGCGCAGGGGCGGGCATGGTCATCGCTGGCCGATCGCCCAGGCGGCCGGGCACCGGTGTCGACGTTTCGCCCATCACCAGCTCGAAACGGGCGAAGTTGGGCGGGAAATAGCTGTACTCGGGGCCTTTGAAATCCTGCCCCACGCGTATATCCGCGACGATGTCGGTGCCCGCGGGCACTTGCCAGCCCTGCGGTTCGATCCAGAATTCATGGGCGCGGGCGGGCTGGCCGAGGGCCAGCGCCGACAGGGCGAGAAAGGCAAGGCGGATGAGCACAGTCATGACGAGAGCCAAGCTGTCGCGCCGGGCGGCCAAGTCAAGCGCGATGGCGCTGGTTGCCGCGGTTTTGATCGCGCTGGCCGGGGTCTTGCATGCCCATGAGGTGCGGCCTGCCATCGCCGATGTCGAGGTGGGGGCCGAGCGGCTGAGCATGGATATCCGCCTGACGGCCGAGGCGATGGTCGCCGGGATCGACCTTGCCGGGCTGGACGACACCAACGATTCGCCGCTGTCGGGCTATTACGACCAGCTGCGCGCGATGGAGCCCGACGCGCTGCGCGCGGCCTTTGACCGGGCCTGGCCGCGGATCCGCGAGGGGCTGAGGATCGAGGTCGAGGGCGTCCCCGTCGC
This sequence comes from Rhodovulum iodosum, assembly GCF_041020385.1. Taxonomy (NCBI): domain Bacteria; kingdom Pseudomonadati; phylum Pseudomonadota; class Alphaproteobacteria; order Rhodobacterales; family Paracoccaceae; genus Rhodovulum; species Rhodovulum iodosum. The sequence continues at coordinate 1,584,842 of NZ_JBEHHI010000001.1, forward strand.
GGCGCAGTTCGCCGATCTGCGCATCCCCGAGGTGGGCGATACCGACCTGCCGCGGGATTCGTTCCTGACCGTCACCGCCGCGCTGCCGCCGGGCGAGGCGCCGGTGCAGGTGGGGTGGCTGGCCGCCTACGGGCCGCTGGTGCTGCGCCAGGTGGGGCCGGGCGAGAACGAGCTTTATACCGGGTATCTGCAGGGCGGCGCGCTGAGCGACCCGCTGCCGCGCACCGGCGTGGCGCAGGTCGGGGCGCTGACCTATTTCGGCCGCTATGTCGGGCTGGGGTTCACCCATATCCTGCCCAAGGGGCTCGATCATATACTCTTCGTTCTGGGGCTTTTCTTCTTTGCGCTGCGGCTGCGGCCTTTGCTGGTGCAGATTTCGGCCTTTACCGTGGCCCATACCGTGACGCTGGCGCTGGCGGTGCTGGAAATAGTGACGGTCCCGGCCGCTGTCGTCGAGCCGCTGATCGCCGCCTCGATCGTCTATATCGCGGTCGAGAACACCTTGTGGTCGCGGATGAGCCCGCTGCGCACCGCGGTGGTGTTCGGATTTGGCCTGCTGCACGGGCTGGGCTTTGCCTCGATCCTGGGTGAGATCGGGCTTGACCCGGCGCGGTTTCTCGGCGGGCTGATCGGGTTCAACGTGGGAGTCGAACTGGGCCAGCTTACCATCCTCGCGCTGGCCTATCTGATGGTGGCGGTGTGGTTCGGCGACCGGCCCTGGTACCGCGCACGTATCGCGGTGCCGGCCTCGCTGGTCATTGCCGCGACAGGCGGCTGGTGGCTGGTCGAGCGCACCCTTTTGTGAGCCCCCTTCCCAAGCGCGGCGGCCCGGCGTAGTCAGGATCGTCCCCGCCCGGAGCCGTCCTGATGAACCCCGCCCGCGCGATCGCGCTCAAACTCGCCTCGGTCGCTCTGTTCGTCGCGATGTCGGCGCTGATCAAGGCCACCCGGGTTCATGTGCCGCCGGGCGAGGCGGTGTTCTTCCGTTCGTTCTTTGCGATCCCGGTGATCGTGGTGTGGCTGGTCTGGCAGCGCCAGCTTTCGGTCGGGCTGCGCACGCGCAACCCGCTGGGACATTTCTGGCGCGGGCTGGTCGGCAGCACGGCGATGTGCCTGATGTTTGCCGGGCTGGGCCTGTTGCCGCTGCCCGAGGTCACCGCCATCGGCTATGCCGCGCCGATTCTGGTGGTGGTGTTCGCGGCGATGTTTCTGGGCGAGCGGGTGCGGCTCTTCCGCCTTGCGGCGGTGGGGCTGGGGCTGACCGGCGTGCTGATCGTGCTCAGCCCGCGGCTGTCGGCCTTCGGCAGTGGCGAGATGGACCCGCGCGAGGCGCTTGGGGCGGTGGTGGTGCTGGCGGGCGCCACCTGCGCGGCGCTGGCGCAGGTCTTCGTGCGCAAGCTGGTGCAGTCAGAGCATACCGCGGCCATCGTCTTCTGGTTCTCGGTCACGGCCTCGGTGCTGTCTCTGCTGACGCTGCCTTTTGGATGGGTGGTGCCGGGACCGGGCGAGGCGGCGATGCTGGTCGCGGCGGGGCTGCTTGGCGGGCTTGCGCAGATCTGCCTGACATCGGCTTATCGCTACGCACAGGCGGCCATGGTCGCGCCCTTCGACTATGCCTCGATGCTGTTCGCGCTGGCCATCGGCTATTTCGTCTTTTCAGAGGTGCCGACGCCGACGATGCTGGGCGGCGCGGCACTGGTGATCGCCGCGGGTGTGCTGATCATCTGGCGCGAACGGCAGCTGGGCATCGAGCGCGGCAAGGCCCGCCCGGGGATGACGCCCCAGGGCTGAGCGCGGCCGCTCTATCCCGCCGGGCGCGTTGAACCGGCAGACCGCGGCGGGCCAGAAATTGGGCTTCCCCGGGCATGGCGGGGGCGACGTGCGCACTATCGAGTACAAGGGCGAAGAGCCGCCCGCTGACGTGGTGTTCCTCGCCGCGGGGCGCCTTGGCGCAAGACCTGGAGGCCGGCCTTTGCCGCGTCTTTCACGGGTTGCAGGGCGTGGCGCAGGTGCCCATCGCGCCGCACATATCGGGCGAGCCGGCCAGCAATACCACCCGCCAGCATGAGGCGTTTTGCGCGGGCGCGCGCGAGCATGAGATGATGACCGGGGTGGCTAGCGGCCTGACCAAGGGGAAATCCGCGCCCATGCCGACTGGTATTCTGCGATGAAGCTGGAGGTCGCGGCGCCGGGGAAGACCGCGCCTCGCTTGGTGGCAGAGCGAGGTCGCCGGGGCGGTTCCGTGAGTATGGAACACCCATGGCTTCGGTCGGGAACGTGCGGCGGTGATGCCGGTGAAGTGCCGCGCGTCCCAGGTTCGGCTGCGGCCCTCTGCGCATCGCTCCGGCGTTCGGCAACCCGGCGCTACCGTCCGTCCGCCAGCGCTGTCCTGCGGCGCGCCGCCGATCCGGGAATGTTCAGCCGCAGCCGGTATTTCGTGACAGTCCGCCGTTCGATGGCCACGCCTTGCGCCTGCAGCCCGGCGGCGATCTTGGCGTCGCTCAGCGGGCGTTCGGCCGGTTCCCCCGCGATCATGGTCTGAATGCGGTGCATGACCTCGCGCGCCGAAACGGCGCCGCCGGCGGCGGTCGCCGGTATCGCGCGCGACAGGAGCGCGCGCAGATCCATCACGCCCTGCGGTGTTTCCACGGTCAGCCCGGCGGCCGCGCGTCCGGCGGTGCTGGGATGCAGGCCCAGCGCGTTGGCCACCTCTTGCAGGCTCAGCGGGCCGGGGCATGGGCGGACGCCGTCGAGATAGGCGGCCTGACGCTGCACGATTTCCGCGGTCACCGCCAGGGTGCTGGCGTTGCGCTGGTCGATGGCGCGCTTGAGGCTGCGCGCCTCGGCCAGGGCCGCGGCCAATGCCGGCGCCGCGGCGCCGAGCCCGTCGCGCAGCCGCAGCTGGGGCAGGGTGGCGCGGTTGAGGGTCACCGACCAGCCGGGGCCGTCGCGCCGCACCACGACATCGGGCGGGCGCAGGATCAGAGGGTCGACGGCAAAGGCGTGACCCGGCTTGGGGTCGAACCGGCGCAGCAGCGCGAGGTTGCGCCGCACCTCTTTCTCGTCGCAGCCGCACCGTCGGGCCAGCGCGCCGGGGCCGCCATCGGACAACAGCGTGAGATTGTCGAGCAGGCAGTCGAGAGCGGAGCTCAGCACGCCCCGGTCGCGCGCCTGCAACCGCAGGCAATCGGCGAGGGAGCGGGCGAAAAGGCCGGCGGGCTCGAAGCCCTGCAAGACCTCCAGCACGGCCTCGGCCTCGGCGACGGGGCAGCCGCAGCGCGCGGCGATGCTCTGCACATCCTCGCCCAGCCAGCCATGGGGTTCCAGCGCGTCGACAAAGGCCAGCGCGACGCGGCGTGCAGCAGGGTCCGCGATGGCCAGCTCGATCTGGCGGGTGACATGGTGGACAAGGCTTGGGGCGTTGTCGGGCAGGCCGTCTCCGGTCGGGGGGGCGGGCCCCGCGCCGGGCGCCACGGCCCGCTCGGGGCCGACGATGTCGATGAATGGGTTGTCCCGCGCGGCCTCTTCGAGAAACGCCAAGAGTTCGAGATTGCTCAATTGCAAAACCGCGATGGCCTGCCGCAGCTGGGCCGTCATCGCCAAATTGGTTTTCTGCTTGAGCGCGAGCTTCGGCGCGAGGTTCAGCGGTCGGCCCATGGCCGTATCATGTCGCCGCGGCCATGCCGTTGTAAAGCGCCGCGGCGCTATCCGCGCCTGAGGTCGAGCGTGAAGGGGAAGGCCGGGTGGACGGCGCGGAAGGCGGGCATCGTCGCGCCGGGCGTGTGGCCGCCTGCCTCGAACCGCGCGATTCGGCGGCCCTCGGCCTCCAGCGCGTTGATGGGGCGGTCGTCATGGGCCCGCCCGCCGGGATGGACGACATGGTAGGTGCACCCGCCCACCGACCGCCCCGCGTGCCGGTCGAAAAGGTCGAAGACCAGCGGCCCGTGCGCCGCGATGGTGGGGTGCATCGCCGACCACGGCTGCCACGAGCGGAACCGGATGCCGGCCACGTGGCGGTCCGCGTCCGGCACCAGCGGCACGGCGATGCCGTTGCAGGTGAGGGTATATCGCTCGGGGTCATGGCCTGTCAGCGCGACCTCGATCCGCTCGACCGAGCTGTCGACATAGCGCGCGGTGCCGCCGGCGCCGGGCTCTTCGCCCAGCGTCAGCCATGGCTCGATGGCGTTGCGCAGCTCGATACCCACTCCGGCCACTTCGGTGCGGCCCGCCAACGGGAAGCGGAAATCGAACTGGGCCTGGAACCAGCCGGGGTCAAAGGCGATGCCGTGGGCGCGCGAGAGATCGTCGAGTACCGTCTTGAAATCCGCCCAGACATGGGCTGGCAGCAGGAACCGGTCGTGCAGCGCCGTGCCCCACCCCTGCATCTCGTCGCAATAGGGGTGGTCCCAGAACCACGACAAGAGCCCGCGCAGCACCAGCGCCTGGGCCATGCTCATCTGCCAATGCGGCGGCATCTCGAAGCCGCGGAACTCGACCAGGCCCAGCCGCCCGGTGGGACCGTCGGGCGAAAAGAGCTTGTCGATGCAGATCTCGGCGCGGTGGGTGTTGCCCGACATGTCGGTCAACAGGTGCCGGAACAGCCGGTCGACGAGCCAGGGCCGGTAGGTGCCTTCGCCGGTCAGCCGGTCGAGCTCGGCCATGGCGATCTCCATTTCGTAGATCGCCTCGGGGCGCCCCTCGTCGAAGCGGGGGGCCTGGCTGGTGGGGCCGATGAAGGTGCCCGAGAACAGGTAGGAAAGCGACGGGTGCGCCTGCCAGTAGCGGATGACCGAGGCCAGCAGGTCGGGCCGGCGCAGGAACGGGCTGTCGGCCGGCGTCGCGCCGCCCACCACGATATGGTTGCCGCCGCCCGACCCGGTGAGCCGCCCGTCGATCATGAAGCTGACGCTGTCGAGCCCGCATTGCCGGGCCTCTTCGTACAGCGCGGCGGTGATTTCGCGCATCTCCGCCCAGTTGCCGGCGGGATGGATGTTGACCTCGATCACGCCGGGGTCTGGGGTGACGCGGATGACGTTGATCCGCGCGTCGCGGGGCGGCTCGTATCCTTCGTTGCGGATCGGCACGCCCATCTCGTGGGCGGTTTCCTCGACCGCGCCGAGAAGGTCGAGATATTCCTCGGCCGATCCCGTGGGCGGGTAGAAGACATGGAGGATGCCGTCGCGCGGCTCGACCGCCAGCGCGGTACGCACCGCCCCGTCGGGGGTGGTGAAGGTGGTGCCGCCCGACACCCAGTCCTGCGCGTGCGGGTGGTGGCCCAGCACGTCTTCGGCGGACATGTGATCTGCGGTGTCGGGGGCGGGGTCGGTGCGGGGCTGCGGCACCTGGCGCGTGGGCAGGGGGCCCGCAGGCGACATCGGATCGCGCTGAAACTGCTCGGGGCTGTCGCCCAGCCAGTTGAGCGAGCCGAGCGGCAGGCGAAAGCCCACGGGGCTGTCGCCGGGCACCGAAAAGAGGCGGCCGCGGCGCGTCGACCATTTCTCGGTCTTCCAGCGCAGGCGGCGGCTGCCGGTGGCCTGGCTCTGGGCCAGCTGGATCGGGATCACGTAGCCCGTAGGGTTTTCGAACCCACGGTTGAACACGCGGGCCAGGCGCGCCCGTTCCTGGGGATCATCCAGCTTGCTGTCTTCGGGCGTCACGTTCTGCGGCAGCAGCGCCTCGCGCCCGATATATTCCATCGGGTCCTCATAGACGGGCTGGGCGAAATCGTCTTCGAGCCCCAGCTTTTTCGCAACCGATCGGCAAAACGCCCCGGCGGTCTCGTGCGTGGCCTCGCCCGGCCCCTCCCGCGCGATCAGGTCGGACGACGACCAGAGCGGCTGGCCGTCGCCGCGCCAGAGCAGCGAATAGGCCCAGCGCGGCAGCTGTTCGCCGGGGTACCATTTGCCCTGGCCGTGGTGCAGCACGCCATGGGGCGCAAAGCGGGCCTGCAGCCTGCGGATCAGTGCGTCGGCAAAGTGGCGCTTGGTCGGGCCCACGGCGTCGACCGTCCATTCCTCGGCGTCCCGGTCGGTGGCCGAGACGAAGGTAGGCTCGCCGCCCATGGTCAGGCGCATGTCCTGGGCCGCGATGCGGTCGTCGACCGCCTGGCCCGCGCGGTCGACCTCGGCCCACTGCACGGGGGTCAGCGGGCGGGTGACGCGGGGCGGTTCCGTGATGCGCGCCACCGACATCTCGAACTCGAAGCCGACCTCGGCCACGTCATGGGCGCCGGTGATCGGCGCGGCGCTGCCGGGCTCGGGCGTGCAGGCCAGCGGGATATGGCCCTCGCCCGCGAACAGGCCCGAGGTCGGGTCGAGCCCGACCCAGCCGGCGCCGGGCAGGTAGACCTCGGCCCAGGCGTGCAGGTCGGTGAAATCGGTCTCGGGGCCCGAGGGGCCGCCGACGGCCTTCTGGTCGGCGGCCAGCTGGATCAGGTAGCCCGACACGAAGCGGGCGGCATAGCCGAACTGGCGCAGCAGCGCGACCAGCAGCCAGCCGGAATCGCGGCAAGAGCCCAGCGCCTTGTCGATGGTCTCGGTCGGTGTCTGGACGCCGGGTTCCATCCGCACGGTATAGGCGATGGCGTCCTGCACATACTGGTTGAGCGCCACCAGCCAGTCGATCGTCGTGCCCTGGGGCCGCGGCGCGCCGCGCACGAAATCGTCGAACCGCGGACTGGTGTCGATGGTCTTGAGATAGGGGCGCAGATCCTCGAGCAGCCCCTCGTCGTAGCGAAACGGCACCTCCTGCGCGGCGTCTTCGAGGAAAAAGTCGAAGGGGTTGATCGCGACCAGATCGGCCAGAAGGTCGACCGTCACATCCAGCCGATGAACCTTTTCGGGAAACACCAGCCGCGCCTGCCAGTTGGCGAAGGTGTCCTGTTGCCAGTTGATGAAATGGCCCTCGGGCTCGATCTTGAGGCTGTAGCTGAGAATCGGCGTGCGGGCATGCGGCGCGGGGCGCAGGCGCACCACATGCGGCCCGAGACCGATCAACCGGTCATAGGTGTAGCTCGTGCGGTGAGTCAGGGCGACCGTGATGCTCATGAATTCTCGGATTGCCTTGTGTTTGTGCATACGAGGCCAGATCAAGGCGTTTTCTGCAAGGCGAATAAGCCTTAAAACCTTGGCCATACCGCTTATTGCCTTCCCTGCACGGAATTGCCACGCTCCATAGTCGAAAGGGCCAATTAATGTTCAACGAGATGCTGAAGGGCGGCGATGTCCGGCCCGAATACAGGATCATCGCCGATTGGGTGGAGCGCGAGGGGATCGAGGCGCTGTTGTCCAAGCGCGAAGAGGCGGAGTCGCTGTTCCGGAGAATCGGCATTACCTTCGCCGTCTACGGCGAGGGCGGCGACCCCGACCGGCTGATCCCGTTCGACATGGTGCCCCGCGTCTTCGGCGCGTCGGAATGGGACATGATCGAGCGGGGCTCGATCCAGCGGGCCGATGCGTTGAACGCTTTTCTGCGCGACATCTACGGGCCGCGCGAGATCGTCAAGGCGGGCATCGTGCCGCTGCCGATGATCGAGGGCAACGACGCCTACGAACCCGTGGTCGAGGGCTACACGCCCCCGCGGGGCATCTATTCGCATGTCGTGGGCGTCGACCTGGTGCGCGTCTCCGAGTCCGAGATGTACGTGCTGGAGGACAATTGCCGCACGCCATCGGGCGTGTCCTACGTGCTGCAGAACCGCGAGGTGATGAGCCGGCTTTTCCCCGAGCTTTTCAGCGACAGCGTGATCCGCCCCGTGGATGGCTACGGCGACATGCTGGCCGAGGCGATGCAGTCGGTCGCGCCGCCGATGTGCGAGGGCGAACCGACCCTCGCGCTGCTGACGCCGGGCCACTACAACTCGGCCTATTTCGAGCATTCCTTCCTGGCCGACCAGATGGGGATCGAGCTGGTCGAGGGGCCGGACCTGTTCGTCGTGGATGACCGCGTCTACATGCGCACCACCCACGGGCCCGAGCGGGTGGACGTGATCTATCGGCGGATCGACGATTCCTTTCTCGACCCGCAGGTGTTCCGGCCCGACAGCCTGCTGGGCGTGCCGGGCATCATCGGCGCGATGAAGGCCGGCGGCGTGACCATCGTCAACGCGCCCGGCGCGGGCGTCGCCGACGACAAGGCGATCTATACCTACGTGCCCGAGATGATCCGGTTCTACCTCGGCGAAGAACCGGTCCTGTCGAACGTGCCCACCTGGCGCTGTTCCGAGACGGACGATCTGAAATACGTGCTGGAGCATCTGCACGAACTGGTGGTCAAGGAGGTGCACGGGTCGGGCGGCTACGGCATGCTGGTCGGGCCCGCCTCGACCAAGGCCGAGATCGAGGCCTATGCCGCGCGGCTGAAGGCCGACCCGGACGGCTTTATCGCCCAGCCGACGCTGGCGCTGTCGGCCGCGCCGATCCTGTCCGAGGAAGGCCTCGCGCCACGCCATGTCGACCTGCGCCCCTTCGTGATTTCCGGCAAGACCACGCGGCTGATCCCCTCGGGGCTGACGCGGGTGGCGCTGCGCGAGGGATCGCTCGTCGTCAATTCCAGCCAGGGCGGCGGGGTCAAGGACACCTGGGTCCTTAGCGAAGGGGGCTCTGATGCTTAGTCGCACCGCAAACGGTCTGTTCTGGATGTCGCGCTACGTCGAGCGGATGGAAAACATCGCCCGCCTGCTGGACGCCGGCAGCCGGATGGAAGCGCTGCCCAGCCCGCCGGGCACCAAGGCCACCGAATGGGCCTCGATCCTGATCGCGTCGGGCTGTCAGACCACGTTTCCCGAGCCGCTGGAGAACGCGACACAGGCCAATGTGTCCGCGCATCTGGTCTTTGACCCGGAAAACCCGTCCTCGATCAAGCAATGCCTGTCGTCGGCGCGCGAAAACGCGCGCGCCATGCGCACCGCTGTCACCCGAGAGGTGTGGGACGCGATCAACCAGTCCTGGACCGAGATGAAGCGGATGGAGCCGCGCGGCACCCTCGGCCGGGGCTTTCCCGAGTTCCTGGAATGGGTCAAGGCGCGCGGCGCGCTGGTGCGCGGATCGATCGACGCGACGCTTTTGCGTGACGAGGGCTATGCCTTTATCCAGCTCGGCAAGCGGATCGAGCGGGCCGACGCCACCGCGCGGCTGCTGGACGTGAAATACCACGTGCTGCTGCCGAAAACACAGGATGTGGGCGGCGGGCTGGATTACCTGCAATGGCTGCAGGTGCTGCGCGCGGCCAATGCCGCGGTCGCCTATCGCCACCTCTACCGGCGCACGGTCGACGCCGAGGGCGTGGTGGACCTTCTGGTGTGCAACCTCAAGAGCCCGCGGTCGCTGATGTCCAGCGTTCTGAGCATTGCCGAAGAGCTGCACGATATCGGCGCCTATACCGACGCCCAGAACACGGTGGCGATCCAGGCCGAACGCCTGTGCGATCATGTCGCTAGGGCCGAGGTGGATGCGATAATCAGCTATGGCCTGCACGAATGGCTGACCGATTTCATCATTTCCATCAACGCTTTGGCGCAGGATATCGGACGGGTCTACGGATTCGACGGCGGCGATGTGCAAGCTTTGGCGCAACAGACCCAATAATCCGTCGGCGCGCGCATGCGGCTTTCGCTTGCGGCGGTTGGCGGCTGGGGCGTATCACCGTCGCTCCGCCATAACCGATCGGGCCTTTCCATGACCTATTGCCTTGCGCTCAAGCTCAATGAAGGCCTGGTGTGTCTCTCCGACACACGCACCAACGCGGGTGTCGATAACATCTCGAAATACAAGAAGATGTTTACCTGGGAGGTGCAGGGCGAGCGCGTCATCACGATGGTGACCGCGGGCAACCTGGCGATCACCCAGGCGGTGATGAGCCTGTTGCAGGAAAATATCGACAACCCCGAATCGGGGATCGAGACGCTGTTCACCGCCAGTTCGATGTTCCACATGGCCGAGATCGTGGGCGATGCGATGCGCGTGGTGCAGGGCCGCTACGGCCCGGGCCTGTCGTCGATGGGCGAAAGCGCGATGAGCTCGATCATCCTTGCCGGCCATCGCGCCGGCGGCACGCCACGGCTGTTTCACATCTATTCGGCGGGCAACTTCATAGAGGCGACCGACGACACGCCTTATTTCCAGATCGGGGACCACAAATATGGAAAGCCGATCCTCGACCGGGTGATCGGCCCCGACACGTCGCTGGAAACCGGGATCACCGCCGCGCTGTTGTCCATGGATTCAACCCTGCGCTCGAACCTGTCGGTGGGTATGCCCCTCGACCTGGCGGTGATGCCGTCGCATAGCGTCTGCTTTTCCCAGCTGCGCCGGATCGAGGAGAACGACCCGAAGTTCCTGGAGCTTTCCGAAGCCTGGTCGGCGGCGCTGCGCAACGCATTCGGCGAGATGGTCAAAATCCGGGTCTAGCGCCCGACCGTGTCGTGATAGATCGCAGCCAGACGCCCGGTGTCTCGGGCAAAGCCGGGGTCGCGCGCGTTCTGCGCGGCGAGGATGGCCCCGTCGATCAGCACAGCCGGCGATTGCGCGAGCTTTCGCTTTCGCGGCGCCCGCATCGGGCTGGAAAGCGTGCCCAACGCCATCGACCAGACCGGGGCCCGCGGCGGCGATGCTGGGCGGGGCCGCGCCCTACGCGGCCAAGCCGTCGTTTTGGTCGGACCAGAACGACGTCAAGCTTCAGATCGCGGGGCTGAACGCCGGCTGTACCCAAGCGGTGGGCCGCGACGGCGAAAAGGGGCGGTCGCACGGGTATTTCGCCGGGCCCCAGTTGCTGGCGGTGGACGCGATGAACGACCCCCGCGCCGACATGGTCGGCAAGCGGATGATGAGGCCGGCATTTCGCCCGCGCCCGAGGCGCTGGCCGACCACGGCACCGGCCTGGCCGCGCTGATGCGCGCACCGGCCACCGCGGCCGAATAGCGGCTCAGACGATCTCGTCCTCGTCGAAGAGCGGGTCGTCCTCGACCTGGGCGGTCAGCGTCTCCATCGTGTCCTCGGCATCGGTCGACGAGGTGATCGCGGCCAGGTGGAACAGCGCGTCGCCCTCGTTGACGATGGGCATGACGGCCCGGCCGACGATGATGCCGTCATCCGGGGCGACCACGTCGGTATGGACCTCGCCGAACGGGTCGGAAACGATGGCGAGCGTTTCGCCCTTTTGCACCACGTCACCCTCGGACTTGTAGTTGCGCAGAAGGCCCCCCTGGGGCGCGCGCAGCCAGCGGCTGGACCGGCAGATCAGCGGCGTGCTGCGCGCCCTGGAGATGCCCTTGGCCGGAACCATCCCCTGCACATGCAGCACGCGCAGGATGCCCGACACCCCAGCGCGCACTGCGAATTCGTCGAACCGCAGCCCCTCGCCCGCCTCGTAGAGCAGCACGTCGATGCCAGCCTCCAGTGCGGCGTTCCTGAGCGAGCCCTCGCGCAGTTGCGAGGGCAGCACCACGGGTGCGCCAAAGGCGCGGGCGAGGCGCAAGAGGTGCGGCCGGTCGGGCACGATGCGGATTTGCGGCAGGTTGGTGCGGTGGATCGCGGCGGAATGCAGGTCGATGCCCAGATCGGATCGGGTCACGACCTCGTTCATCAGCAGATGCGCCAGGCGGGCGGCCAGCGACCCGGTGGTCGAGCCCGGGAAGGCCCGGTTCAGGTCGCGCCGGTCGGGCAGGTAGCGCGAGCGGGCGAGAAAGCCGAAAGCGTTGACGATGGGCACCGCGATGAGCGTGCCGCGCAGGCTGCCCAGCACCGGCAGGCTGAGCAGGCGCCGCACGACCTCGACCCCGATCACCTCGTCGCCATGCACACCGGCGGTGACAAAAACGGTGGGCCCGGCGCGCTTGCCGTGGATCACGTGGGCCGACATGGTCACCGGCGTGTGGTCCGACAGGACGCTGACAGGCAGATCGACGGTGCGGCGCTGGCCGGCGGCGACGGTTTCGCCGCCGAGGTCGAAACCAGCCCGTACAGGCATCAGCCGCGGCCCTTGGTGCGCGTCTTGCCGGGCGCGGCGGATTTCTCGATATGCTCGATGATCTGGTTCGCGATATCCTTGCCGGTGGCCTTTTCGATGCCCTCCAGGCCGGGCGAGGAATTCACCTCCATCACCACCGCGCCGTGGTTCGAGCGCAGCATATCCACGCCGCAGACGTTCAGGCCCATCGTCTTGGCCGCGCGCACGGCGGTCGAGCGTTCCTCGGGGGTGATCCGGGCCACGTTGGAATGGCCGCCCCGGTGCAGGTTCGAGCGGAACTCGCCCTCGGCGCCGGTGCGTTTCATCGCGGCCACCACCTTGCCGCCGATCACGAAGGCGCGGATGTCGCTGCCGCCGGCCTCCTTGATGAATTCCTGCACGAGGATGTTGATATTGGCGCCGCGGAACGCCTCGATCACCGAGCGGGCGGATCGGTCGGTATCGGCCAGCACCACGCCGATCCCTTGCGTGCCCTCCAAAAGCTTGATGACCAGCGGTGCGCCGCCGGCCACCTTGACCACCTCGTCGGTCTGCTTGGGGTCGTAGGCGAAGGTCGTCACCGGCAGCCCGATGCCGTCGCGCGCCAGAAGCTGCATGGAGCGCAGCTTGTCGCGCGACCGCCCGATGGCCACGCTTTCGTTGACGGGATAGACGCCCATCATCTCGAACTGGCGCAGCACGGCGAGGCCGTAGAAGGTGACCGAGGCGCCGATGCGCGGGATCACCGCGTCGAATTTCGGCAGTTTCTCGTCGTTGTAATAGATCTCGGGCCGGCGCGAGGCGATGTTCATGTAACAGCGCGTGGTGTTGATGATCTGCAATTCGTGGCCGCGCGCCTCGGCGGCCTCCTTGATGCGCTTGTGCGAATAGAGGTTGGGATTACGGGCCAGCATCGCGATTTTCATGACGGGCTCCTTTTCGCTTTCGGGCGTTTGAGGGGTTTTGGCCGTGTAATCCACGACCGGCCGCTATCGACGAGCAGGCGGTGATAGCGGATGGCGGTGCGGCCGATGATGATCGGGAAGGCCATGTCGCCGCGATTGGCGAGCGCCACCTCGATGAGGAAGTTCCGGTTGGCGATATGCAGATGGGTGCGGATGATGACACGCTCTTCGGGCACGCCGCTGGTGTTCTTGATGGCGCGCCGGTCATGCACCCTGGCGCGGCACAGGTCCGGCGCGACGTGGCCCAGATCGGGCGGGCGGAACTCGACCCATTGGGCGCCGCCGGCATCGTAAAAGCGCAGGTCGCCGGCGTGCAGCGCCGTGGTGCGCGCGCCGGTGTCGATCTTGGCCTTCACCCTGTCCAGCCCCAGGTCGGGCAGGTCGACGATCTCGCGCCAGCCGATCACCAGCGGCGGCGTCTTGGCCCGCTTGTGCGCTGTCTTCTTACCGGCTGCGGCGGTTTTTCGGTTCATGGTCTCCGTCTCGTCGGTTTGTTGGCCCGAATGCGTCGGCGTGCGGTCCGCGCGCGCCCGGGCGGAAGGAGGTGTCAACGGCATGTCGCGGCCCGCTCAGGCCCGCCCACGGGTCAGACCCATCGGCCGCGCCCGGTGGCGCAGCCCGGCCGTCTCTTCGGCGCTCAGCCGGGCGTCGCGCAGGATTTGCTGCATCGCCTCGGGCATCGGCGCGGCGCGGGGGGTGTCCTGCTGGCTGACATGCAGCTCCATATATTCCGACACCGCCGCCACGGTGCCGCGGCTGGTCATGGTCTGGTGCAGCAGGATGCGCTTTTCGTCGTGTTCCAGAACGCGGATTTCGACGCTCAGCGGGTCGCCCTCCTTCACTTCGGAGAGATAGAAGCAATGGTCCTCGATCAGGTAGAATGTGCAACCCGTCGCCTTGCGATACGCCGCGTCCATTCCCAGCGCGATCTCGAAGGATTCGACGGCATGGCTGAACACCAGCCCGTAATGGGCATCGCGCATATGGCCGTTATAGTCGATCCACTCCGCGGCGACGACGGTCTTGTAGACATGGGGTTTCACGCGATCCGACCTTTCGTTTCGGCGTGTTGCGGGCGCGCCGATCATGGGGCCGCGCCGCGTGGATTGGCAAGGGCTGCCGCCGGGGCCGGGCACCCGAACCCGCACAGATTTTCGGCAAGCGGCGCGTGCTGCGCCCTTGAACCGGGCAGTCGGCCGTGGAAGGTCAGGTAAGACAGCGATTTCCCGTGCCCGCCATGAGGCCCCATGAAAAAACGATGCGGTCTTGTGCAGGAGCGGGAGGCGGCGATCACTTATCAGGCTTTCTCGGCAGGAACGACCCAGCCGCGCGCGATGGGCCGGATCGCGGTCGCGGCCAAGGCCACGGCGCGGGGCAGCGTTCTGCAAGACCTGCACCAGGCGGGCGCGATGAAGGCGCTGTTTCCGCGCCCGCGCGGGCCTGCGCTGGATGTCATTTCCATCAATTCCGCGGGCGGCATCACCGGGGGCGACCGGTTCCGGCTCGAGGCGCGGGCCGGTGCGGGGGCGCATCTGCGCGTCACCACCCAGGCGGCCGAGCGGGCCTATCGCGCCCAGCCGGGCGAGACCGGGCAGGTGCGCAACCTCGTGTCGGCCGGGCCCGGGGCGCGGGCCGAGTGGCTGCCGCAAGAGACGATCCTCTACGATGGTGCCGCGCTCGACCGGAGGCTCGACGTCGAGCTTGCCGGGGACGCCGCGTTCCTGATGGTCGAGCCGCTGGTCTTTGGCCGCCTGGCGATGGGCGAGGCGCTGACCGATGCCCGGTTCCGCGACCGTATCTCGATCCGCCGTGAGGGCGTGCCGGTTTACCGTGACGGGCTGGGCCTGACGGGAGATATCTGTGCCCATCTGGGGCGCCGGGGCGTGGCCGGGGGGGGCGTCGCCATGGCCAGCATGGTCTTGGCCGCGCCCGGCGCCGAGGCGCATCTGGCGCCCCTGCGGGCGCTGATGCCCCGGACCGGCGGCGTCAGCCTGATCCGCCCCGACCTTCTGGTGTTGCGGCTGGTCGCCGCGGACGGCTACGCTTTGCGCAAGACGCTCGTGCCGGTGCTGACCCGGCTGACCGACAACGCCCTGCCCCGATCGTGGATGACGTGAGATGCAACTGACCCCGAGAGAGAAAGACAAGCTGATGGTCGCCATGGCCGCGGAGGTGGCGCGCAAGCGGCTGGCCCGCGGCGTCAAGCTGAACCACCCCGAGGCGGTGGCGCTGATCACCGACGCGGTGGTCGAGGGCGCCCGCGACGGGCGCAGCGTGGCCGAGATGATGCAGGCCGGCGCCGCGGTGGTGACCCGCGATCAATGCATGGAGGGCGTGCCCGAGATGATCCACGAGGTTCAGGTCGAGGCGACCTTTCCCGATGGCACCAAGCTGGTGACCGTCCACAATCCCATTCGTTGAGGAGACCAGGTATGAAAGCACTTCCCCTTCTCGCCGCGATGCTGGCCGCGGCGCCGGCCAGCGCCCATGACGGCCTTTACCCGCACGTGCACGAGTTGAACGCCGGCACGCTGGGCCTGGCCGCGCTGCTGGTGGCCGGCGGGGTGATCGCGTTCCGGTTCGGGCGGCGCACATGATCCCCGGAGAGCTCTTCGCCGCCGAGGGCACGCTGACGCTGAACGCCGACCGTGCGCCGATCACGCTGATGGTGGCGAATACCGGCGACCGGCCGGTGCAGGTCGGCAGCCATTACCATTTCGCCGAGTCCAATTCCGCGCTCGACTTCGACCGCGCCGCGGCGCGCGGGATGCGCCTGGATATCGCCGCGGGCACCGCGGTGCGGTTCGAGCCGGGGCAGCGGCGCGAGGTGCAGCTGATCCCGATCGCGGGCGCGCGGCGCGTCTATGGCTTCAACCAGCAGGTGATGGGGGAGCTTTGATGCCCAGAGAGATTTCCCGCGCCGACTATGCCGCCATGTTCGGTCCCACCACCGGCGACAAGCTGCGCCTGGCCGATACCGACCTGATCATCGAGGTGGAGAAAGACCTGACCACCTATGGCGAAGAGGTGAAATTCGGCGGCGGCAAGGTGATCCGCGACGGGATGGGGCAAAGCCAGGCGTCCCGCGCCGAGGGCGCGGTGGACACGGTCATCACAAATGCGCTGATCGTCGATCACACCGGCATCACCAAGGCCGATATCGGCATCAGGGACGGGCGCATCGTCAAGATCGGCAAGGCGGGCAACCCTGATACCCAGCCGAACGTGGATATCATCGTGGGCCCCGGAACCGAGGCCATCGCGGCCGAGGGCAAGATCGTCACGGCAGGCGGGTTCGACAGCCATATCCATTTCATCTGCCCGCAGCAGATCGAGGACGCGCTGCATTCGGGGCTGACCACCATGCTGGGCGGCGGCACGGGCCCCGCGACGGGGACGATGGCGACCACCTGCACGCCGGGGCCCTGGCATATCGGGCGGATGCTGCAGGCGGCCGATGCCTTCCCCATGAACCTGGCCTTCGCGGGCAAGGGCAACGCCTCGCTGCCGGCCGCTCTGGTCGAGCAGGTCAAGGGCGGGGCGTGTTCGCTGAAGCTGCACGAGGATTGGGGCACCACGCCCGGCGCCATCGACTGCTGTCTTTCCGTGGCCGACGACATGGACGTCCAGGTGATGATTCACACCGACACGCTGAACGAAAGCGGGTTCGTGGAAAACACCATAAAGGCCATGAAGGGCCGCACGATCCACGCCTTCCACACCGAGGGCGCAGGCGGCGGGCACGCGCCCGATATCATCAAGGTCTGCGGCGAGGAACACGTGCTGCCGTCCTCGACCAACCCGACGCGGCCCTTCACGGTCAACACGCTGGAAGAGCATCTCGACATGCTCATGGTCTGCCACCACCTCGACAAGTCGATCCCCGAGGACGTGGCCTTTGCCGAAAGCCGCATCCGGCGCGAGACCATCGCGGCCGAAGACATCCTGCACGACATGGGGGCGTTCTCGATCATCGCGTCGGACAGCCAGGCGATGGGCCGGGTGGGCGAGGTGATCATCCGCACCTGGCAGACCGCCGACAAGATGAAGAAACAGCGCGGCCGGCTGGCCGAAGAAACCGGCGACAACGACAATTACCGCGTCCGCCGCTACGTGGCGAAATACACCATCAACCCGGCGATCGCCCACGGCATTTCCCACGAGATCGGCAGCGTGGAAGAGGGCAAGCGCGCCGATCTGGTGCTGTGGAACCCGGCGTTTTTCGGGGTGAAGCCCGAGACGGTGCTGATGTCCGGCACCATCGTCTGCGCCCAGATGGGCGACCCCAATGCCAGCATCCCAACGCCGCAGCCGGTCTACACGCGGCCGATGTTCGGCGCCTTCGGCCGGTCGCTGGAAAATTCCGCCGTCACCTTCGTGTCCGAGGCGGCGCAGGCCGAGGGGATCGGCGGGGCGCTGGGGCTGGCCAAGCAGACGGTGGCGGTGAAAAACACCCGCGGCATCGGCAAGTCAGACCTGGTGCTCAACGACGCCACGCCCAAGATCGAGGTGAACCCGGAAACTTACGAGGTGCGCGCCGACGGAGAGCTCTTGACCTGCGAGCCCGCCGAGGTGCTGCCGATGGCTCAGCGCTATTTCATGTTCTGAGCGAAAGGGTGCGGATATGCGGAAATCTGCTGCAATGCAGCATTCGCAGGACGGGCATGCCTTAACGGGCGTGGTCGGCGGCTGTCGGCAGGCCTATCCTGCATTTCATGGGAGGAAACCACCTCTAGATCGAGACGAGGTTTCCTATGGCAACGCCGAGTATCACCTTCAAGTTCAGCCCGCCGGGCATGTCCCAGCGCATCGACGCCTTCTTTGCAGGGCTGGGGCAGGGCGTGAACGCCTATGTTCTCAGCCGGTCGCGGATGCGCGAGATCCAGCGGTTGAACAGCTATTCCGACGCGCAGCTTTCGCAGCTGGGCATCACCCGCGAAGACATTCCGCGCTACGTTTTCCGCGATCTGTTCAACCTGTAGCCAGCGCGGCCGGAGGCGCGGCATGACCGGCGCCCTTCCCGTCGCGCAAGACGTGGCCCCGCCGGGCGGCGCGGACGATACCGTGACGCTGAGCTATGACGACCGGTTCCTGCGGCGCAAGCGGCTGGTCAGCGATGGCGGGCTGGCCTTCGTCGTCGACCTGGCCAAGACGACCTCGGTCGAGGCGGGCGAGTGTTTCGTGCTGGCCGACGGGCGCAAGGTGGCCGTGGCCGCGGCGGACGAGAATTTGCTGGAGGTCCGCGGCGACCTTCCCCGGCTCGCCTGGCATGTCGGCAACCGCCACACACCCTGCCAGATCGAGGCCGACCGGCTGTTGATCCAGCGCGACCACGTGATCCGCGACATGCTGAACCGGCTGGGCGCCGAGGTGGCCGAGATCGTGGCGCCCTTCTCGCCCGAGGGCGGGGCCTACGGGCATGGCCGGACCCATGCGCATGAACATGGGCACACCACCCATCACGGCCACTCCCATGACCACTGACGCCGAGGTTCTGCTGCTGGCGCAATGGCTGTCGCCCGCATTTCCGGTGGGGTCCTTCACCTACAGCCACGGGCTGGAATGGGCGGTCGAGGCGGGCGACGTGCGCGATGCGGCCACGCTGCGGGGCTGGCTGGGCGATGTGCTGGCCCACGGCGCCGGGCGCTGCGATGCGATCCTGCTGGCCGCCGCCTACCGGGCCGAAAGCGCCGAGGAGGTGGCCGGGATCGATGCCGAGGCGCGCGCCTTTGCCCCTTCGGCCGAGCGCCTGCTGGAGGCCGAGGCCCAAGGCCGCGCCTTTGCCGAGACGCTGGGCGCGGTCTGGCCGGGGGCTGCGTTGCCCGCGCTGACCTATCCGGTGGCGCTGGGCCGCGCGGCGCGGGTCGAGGGGCTGCCCATGGTGCTGACCGCGCGGATGTACCTGCATGCGTTTACGTCCAACCTCGTCTCGGCGGGCATCCGGCTGATCCCGATCGGGCAAACCGAGGGGCAACAGACGCTGTCGGCGCTGACGCCCTTGTGCCTGCGGCTGGCCGAAGAGGCGGCCGAGGCCGGGCTGGACGATCTGGAAAGCTCGGTCTTTCTTGCCGATATCGCGTCGATGAAACACGAAACCCAGTATTCGAGGCTGTTCCGCTCATGACTTCCCCCAACGGCCCCCTTCGCGTGGGCATCGGCGGCCCGGTGGGCGCCGGCAAGACGACGCTGACCGCCCAGCTTGCCCGCACCCTCGCGCCCCGCTTTTCGCTCGCCGTGGTGACGAACGACATCTACACGCAAGAGGATGCCGAGGCGCTGACGCGGATGCAGGTGCTGCCCTCGGACCGCATCAAGGGTGTCGAGACCGGCGGCTGCCCCCACACCGCGATCCGGGAGGATGCCTCGATCAACCTCGCCGCCATCGCAGAGCTGACGGCGGCCATCCCCGACCTCGAGCTGGTGCTGATCGAGTCGGGCGGCGACAACCTGTCGGCGACGTTCAGCCCGGAACTGGCCGATATCACGCTCTACGTCATCGACGTGGCCGCGGGTGAGGAAATCCCCCGCAAGGGGGGGCCGGCGATCACCAGGTCGGACCTGCTGATCATCAACAAGACCGACCTGGCGCCCTATGTCGGCGCCGATCTGTCGGTGATGGAGCGCGACGCCACGCGGATGCGCGGCGGGCGGCCCTTCCTCTTCGCCTCGCTTCGCAACGGCGAGGGCGTGGCAGAGATCGCCGCCCAACTGTGCGAGTTGGGCGGGCTGGTCGAGCGCGCCTAGCCGACGGGCAGGTCGCGGGTAAATGTCAGCGCCATGGAATCGCGCAGCGTGATCGGCCCGCCGTTGTAATCGCCGCCGATCCCCGGCGTGCGCAGCGCCAGCCGCCAGCCGAACCCGTCGAGCCCCGCAATCGGCAGGGTGAGGGGGTCGACCTCGTCGGTCGGGCCGCCCTCCATATGCGCGATGGTGAAACTCTGCCCGCCCTCGGGCGCATTGCGCAGCGCGGTGAACAGGGTGCGCCCGCCCAGGGGGCGGATGTAGTCGAAATGATCGCTCGGCCCGAAGTTTCCGCGCAGCCACGGGTTGGCCCGGCGGAACCGGCGCAGCGCCAGCATGAAATCGGTCTGCGCGGGGTCGAGCGCGCTGATCGAGTTGGCGACATTGCAATAGGCGTGCATGTCGTCCATCCAGGCCCGTGCGATCTGTTTCAGGACCGGCACGGTAAAGCGCGGGGGGCCGGCCAGCGGCGGCTCGACCGCGTTCAGCAGCGTGGCGATGGTGTCGAGATCGTAATCGGTCACCTCGACCAGCGCCGGCAGGAACTCGAAGAACCGGGCGAGGTCTTCGCGCGTGTCAAAGCCCAGCTCTTTCAGCCGGGTGAAATGTCCGGGCACCGAATAGCTGTATTCGTCGACCTGCCATTTCAGGCTGATCGCCTCTTCGGCCACGACCTTGACCCCGTAAGAGTCATCCTGGTTGCGGACAAAGCCCCAGCTGGCCCGCGACGTGGCGTTTAGGAAATCCATCGGCACGCCGGGGAACACGGCGTAGGTCAGCATCGACACCGCGGGGTTGTCATAGGCCTTGTCCAACAGCTCCATCCGCGTCTCGCCGAGGCGCGTGTTGATGTTGAGCTTGGGGTTGACCTGGGTGCCGCGTCTGAGCGTGTCATGGTTGGCGGTGCCCGAGATCCAGTTTTCGCCCATCTCCAGCATTTCGCGGATGCGCCAGAACTTGGACAGCCAGAAGGTGTAGAGAAACGGCGTGTTGTGGGCAAAGGTCAGCGGCCCCCACTGGAACACGTCGTCGTCGCGCTGGGCCTCGATCACCGCGCGGTAGCTCGAGCTCAGTTCCCAATCCTCGTCGGGCCAGGGACGGCCATCCTCGAAGATCATCCAGGGGCGGTAGCGCGTCCCGGCGACCTGCTGTTCCACGTCGGCCATTTCCTGAAGGTAGTCGTCGTCATGGCGCAGATGCTGCAGGGACGGATCCCACCACTTGAAATCCTGCGCGCCGTCGATGCGCACGCCGTCGGCGCCGAAGTCGACCTTGCGCCGCTGCATCTCTAGCAGGATCGCCCGCACCGCGGGATTTCGATAATCGAGGTTCTGGCCGTACATGTTCGGCCCGGCGAAGAAATGCGGGTTGAGCGCTTCGAGCCCCTGATTGTCGGAATGCCCGAAGACCACGTCGAAGATCAGCATCTTGGGCTTGCCGGGGAAGGTGTGCAGCACCGCGGCGAGATCGACCAACTCGTCCGGGCGACCGGTCTCGGTCAGCACGGGGTTCACCGTGGCCATGCCCGAGATCACCACGTCGTAGCCCCAATTGGTGGTGTCGGGACGGGTCAGCGTGATGTCGACCTCGCCCTCCGAGACCGGGTTTTCCTGCCAGAAGGCGGGGCCGGTCTCGTAAACCGTCGTGGGCTCGACCGGCAAGAGCTGCACCGCGTCGTAGCCCAGAAACAGCGCGTCGGCGGGTTCCAGTCTCAGTCCGTGCTCGACGCGTTCGGCCAGGCGGTGGTACTGGCGGGTGAGGCTGGCCAGCGTGCCGCCGGCGGTGGCGGTTGGCACATGGATTTGCAGGATGTTGGTGGGCGGGCCGAACTTGTGCGGCGCCGCGCCGGCGAAGGCGCGGAAATAGTCGGCGTCGGACCGGGCGGCCTGCATCGCGTCGACGTCGTAGATCTCGGCCGGGGCGAAGGCGCCGAAGGGCAGCGACATCGCCAGCGGGTCGAAGATGCGGTGCCAGGCGCCGTGGCCGTCGCGCCAGGCCAGTGCGTAGAAATCGCCCAGCCGGTCGCGCCTGCCCGCGCCGAGCCCCGCGACCGCGGCGAAGGTGAACCCCTCGTAGCGGGCGACGGGCAGATACACTTTCTCGAACCGCTGCTCCTGGTGGGAAATCGTAAGGTCCAGCGCGCCCGTCGGGGCCAGCACCTCGAGAAACACGTCGCCCTCGGGCACGCGCTGATCCTGCAATTCCGGCGTCCAGAAGCCGAAGGTCACGTGGTCTTCGGCCACCTGTGCACCCAGCCGGCGGGCGATGGCGCGGCTGGCCTCGAACTGACTGGAGGCGGTGGTGTGGATTTCGGCGCACCAGTCGGCGAGGGCCTGCGCCTTGTCGTCGCGCGGGATGGCGCGGTCTGTCAGGGACATTCGATTCCTTGTCTTGAACGAGATGACCGGCCAGCGTCGCATGGTGCGCGCCGACCGGTCGGGAAGGGCTGGACGACGGGCGCCTTTATTCGGCGGCCATCGCCGTGGCGGGTGTGGCGAACTCGGTCAGCACCTGGCGATAGCTCGGGTGCTGGGCGGCCAGCGACAGCGTGGCGCGCAGCATACCCTCTTTCGAGCCGCAATCGAAGCGCTCGCCCGAGAAGGCGAAACCGGCCAGGCCCAGCGGCCCGGCGTCTCGTGCGATCGCGTCGGTAAGCTGGATCTCGTCATTGGCGCCGGGGGGCTGGCTGGCCAGCGTGTCAAAGATCGCCCCGTCGAGGATATAGCGGCCGACCACGGCCTTGAGCGACGGCGCGTCCTCGGCGGCGGGCTTTTCGACCATGCCGCTGGCATGGACCAGCCGGCCGTCATGCCGTTTCGGCACCAGCACACCATAGCGCGACACGGTCTCGCGGGTGACGTCCATGGTGGCCACCATGTGCCCCGCGTCGCAGGCCTGGTAGGCGGCGATCATCTCGCTGAGGCAGCCGGGGCCGGACAGGATCAGGTCGTCGGGCAGCAGCACCGCCACGGGCCCGGGCAGCACATGCGGCCGCGCGCAGAGCACCGCGTGACCGAGGCCAAGCGGTTCGTGCTGCATGACGAATTCCACCTCGTGCTCATCCTCGTCGAGCGCCGCGGCGTGAAGCTCGCGGGCGATATGGCTCTTGCCGCGGGCGTGCAGCGTCTCGATCAGGTCGTGATCGGCGCGGACATGGCGTTCGATGGCCGATTTCGACGGGTGGCTGACGAAGACCATCCGCTCGACCCCGGCATCGCGCGCCTCGTCGATGGCGTACTGGATGAGCGGCGTGTCGATGACCGGCAACAGCTCTTTCGGGGTGGCCTTGGTGGCGGGCAGAAAACGGGTGCCCAGCCCGGCGACCGGAAAGATGGCGGTTCTGACGGTGGCAGAGGTCATGCGGATCCTACTCCTTAAACTGGTGCAGCACGTAGCTGTCGAGAAGATTGCTGCGGTGCAGTAAACTTCGTTATGTGAATATATTTTAGGGACTTGGCCCGCCAAATCAATTCGGTCGGCGAAAACCGGCGGGTCGGGCGAGGCCGGTGTCGACCGATCGGGGAGCGGCGGCCTGTTGCGCGCACCTAGCAGCCAGAACCACTATAAATATTTGTAAATCATTATAAAAAGCCGCAAGTCGCCGCGCCGGGCCTGACTGTCGCGATTCAGCGATAGCGGTGTCGACAACCAAATCCTCGCTTTTCTGGGCCTTGAGGGGTTGCACAATTTTTGCGCAGTTCGTATTTTTGCTAAGCACTATGAAATAATTGAACGGCCAAATCACCGGCCACGGACGCCGCGCTGCGGCACTGCCTTGAAAGACCGGCCGCATGGCGTACCTTATGTGCAGAGCGCTTCGTGCGTCGGCGGGTCAGGGCAGGCCGATGACCCGGCACGGGGCAGGCGCGGTATGGGTGACGCCACGTCCCACCGCGCGGCCGCAATGTCCTTCGGCCGATAAGCAGAGCCATAGATGCCCGTGAGCGGAATGAAAGACAGCTATTCGCAATCCTCCAATCCCCAATCCAGCCCTTACCCCACCGTCGCCGTGATCGGTGCCGGGTCGTGGGGGACGGCGCTGGCCAGCGTGCTGGCGCGTAGCGGGCGAAACGTCACGCTCTGGGCGCGACGGCCCGACCTGGCCGCCGCGATCTCGCGCACCGGGCAGAACCCGGATTACCTGCCGGATATCGACCTGCCGCCGGGGATCATGGCGACCGCCGACCTGCAAGAGGCGCTGGACGGCGCCGGTGCGGTGTTGCTGGTCACGCCTTCGGCAACGTTGCGCGACATCTGCCGGGCCGCGGCGCCGGTGCTGCCCAAGGGCATCCCGCTTGCGCTCTGTGCCAAGGGGATCGAGCGGGGCACCGGGCTGTTGCTGTCCGAGGTGGCGTCGGAAGAGTTGCCCGATCATCCCATCGGTGCCGTCTCCGGCCCGACATTCGCGCGGGAAACCGCCCTGGGCCATCCCACCGCGGCGACCGTCGCGTTTCCGTTTTCCTATGCCGACCGGTTGACGCCCGGGGCCAGCCCGGCCGCGCGGCTGGCCATGTCGCTGAGCGGCGGCGGCTTTCGCCCCTATATCTCGGACGACCTGGTGGGCGTCGAGGTGGGCGGCGCGGTGAAGAACGTGATCGCCATCGCCTGCGGGATGATGTCGGGCGCCGGCTTTGCCGAGAACACCCGCGCGGCCCTGATCGCCCGCGGCATGGACGAGATGAAGGCGCTGGCCGAGGCGCTGGGCGGCAAGCGTGAAACCGTCACCGGACTGTCGGGCGCGGGCGATCTGACCCTGACCTGTTCGTCCACCACGTCGCGCAACATGTCGCTGGGGATGCAACTGGGCCGCGGCCTGGCCCGCGAGGCGTGTTTCGATGGAAAGCCCGTCGTCGTCGAGGGCGAGGTCAACGCCATCTCGGTGATCGACCTGGCGCGGCGGATCGGCGTGCCGATGCCCATTTGCGAGACGGTCAACGCCGTTCTGCACGAGGGCGCCGACCTGAACCAGAGCTTTTCCGACCTCTGGGTGCGGCCCATCGAGGCCGAGCCGCGGGCGCTCGACATCTCGCTCGACCATCCCGAACCCAACGCCTTGCTGCCCTTC
Source organism: Rhodovulum iodosum (assembly GCF_041020385.1). NCBI lineage: Bacteria > Pseudomonadati > Pseudomonadota > Alphaproteobacteria > Rhodobacterales > Paracoccaceae > Rhodovulum > Rhodovulum iodosum. Next base: position 1,609,556 of record NZ_JBEHHI010000001.1, read on the forward strand.
GGAGCCCCGGTATGACGCTTGCCGAAACCCTTTTGCCGCCGCTGTCCGAGCGGCGTTTCGTGTTGGCCACCGACCTGGACGGTACGTTCCTGGGCGGCACCCAGGACGACCGCCGCCGCCTCTACGACTGGATCGACGATCAGCGTACAACCATAGGGTTGATCTTCGTCACCGGGCGCGATCCCGATTTCATCGTCGAGCTGTGCGAGGAACGTGGCCTGCCATGGCCGGAATACGTGGTTTGCGACGTCGGCACGTCGATTGCCGAGGTATCGCACGACGGCACCATCACGCCGATCCCCACGCTTGAGGCCGATATCGCCCGGCGCTGGGGCGGCAAGGGCGACGCGGTGCGCGCGGCGCTTGACGGCCATCCGGGGCTGACGCTGCAACCCACCGCGTTCCGCCACAGGGTCAGCTATGATCTGGAGGCCGACGCCTTTTGCGACAGCGCCAAGGGCAAGGTCGAGGAACTGGACCTCGACTGGCTGATCTCGGACAACCGGTTTTTCGACGTGTTGCCTCAGGGCGTGTCCAAGGGCCCGTCGCTGAAACGGCTCATCGCACATCTGGGAGTGCCCGAAGGCCGGGTGCTGGCCGCGGGCGACACGCTCAACGACCTGTCGATGCTCGAATGCGGGCTGAACGCGGTGGCCGTCGGCAATTCCGAGGCGCCGCTGATCGAACGGGTGGCGCCCCTCGGGCATGTGCACAAAGCCCGCGCCCATGGCGCGGCAGGGATCATGGAGGCGATCGACGCCTTTTCCCTTCACGACATTCCGAAAGGAGGCTGATATGCCGTCCAATCTGGTGATCGTCTACCACCGCCAGCCCTACGAAGAGGTGGAGGTCGACGGCAAGACCGAGTTCCGCGAAAACAAGAGCCCCAACGGCATCGTGCCGACGCTGAAAAGCTTTTTCGGCCGGTTCGAAAGCGGCGCCTGGGTCGCGTGGAAACAGGCCGACGACCCGGCCAACCCCGAGTTCGACCGGGTGATCGAGATCGAGGATGCCTACGGCAAATACACGGTTTCGCGCCTGCCCCTGACCGCCGAGCAGGTGAGCAGCTTTTACCACGTCACTTCGAAAGAGGCATTCTGGCCGATCCTGCATTCCTTCAAGGAGCGGTACAATTACGACCCCGTCGACTGGCCGACCTTTCGTGAAGTGAACTGGGCCTTTGCCGAGGCCGCCGCGAACGAGGCCGCCGAGGGCGCCGTGGTCTGGGTGCATGACTACAACCTGTGGCTGGTGCCGGGCTATCTGCGGACCATGCGGCCAGATCTGAAGATCAGCTTTTTCCACCACACGCCGTTCCCCTCGGCCGACATGTTCAACGTGCTGCCCTGGCGCAAGGAAATCCTCGAAAGCCTGCTGACCTGCGACGTGGTGGGCTTTCACATCCCGCGCTATGCCAACAACTTCGTCTCGGCCGCGCGCAGCCTGCTGGATGTCGCCGTGACCCGGCGCGAACCCGTTGCGCCCGACCTGGCGTCGGAGGTCACCGCGCTGTCGGAACGCAGCGTGCCGACCGAGCTGGATTTCGACGGGCACAAGATCATCGTGCAATCCTCGCCGGTCGGGGTCGATACCGACTATGTCGAAAGCATCGCCGCGCGCCCCGAAACGGCCAAGCGCGCCGCCGAAATCCGCGCCGACCTGGGCGGGGCGCAAATGATCCTGTCGGTCGGGCGGACCGATTACACCAAGGGCGGGATCGAGCAATTGCTGTCTTACGAGCGCCTTTTGGAAGCGCGCCCCGACCTGCGCGGCAAGCTGCGGCTGATGCATGTCTCGGTGCCGGCCAACCGCAACATGACGGTCTACGAGAACATCCAGACCGATATCGAACAGCTGGCCGGGCGCATCAACGGCCATTTCGGCAGCCTGGAATGGCAGCCCATCGCGCTGATCTCTCGCGCGATCCCGTTCGACGATCTGGTCGCCTACTACCGCGCCGCCGACGTGGCCTGGATCACACCGCTGGCCGACGGGATGAACCTGGTCTGCAAGGAGTTCTGCGCGGCCCGTACCGATGGCGACGGCGTGCTGGTGCTGTCGGAATTCGCAGGCGCGGCGGTCGAGATGGGGTCGGCCCTGCTGACCAACCCGTTCTCGAACCGCTCGATGGACAGCGCGATTGCACAGGCGCTGGACATGGAAGAGGCCGAGCGCCGCGACCGTATGGCCGCCCTGCACGAGATCGTGCGCCGCCACGACGTCCGGTTCTGGGCCGAAGATCAGATGCGTGCGCTGGCACCGGCCAAGACCGAGGCCGAGACCGTGCCCGCCGCCTGACGCTCCCGGCGCGCGCCGCCGGAGCGGACCTATGCACAGATCGACGCCGCCCAATTTGGTTGGGCGGTGTTTTGCTGTCTGAAAGTCCTGCGAAAGCGGCCAGTCGGTTTCGCCGACGCCCCGACCGAATATGGGGCTGCGCCCCTGAAATGTGCCGCGCAGGCATTCGGTTCACCCGGCCAGATCCCGGTGCTGGGCCGTCAGCGGCAATAGGTCCCTGACCGGTACCGCGCCGTGTCGAGGTGGAAATGGTCCTTGTGGTAGCCGTCGGAGCCGGGCCCCAACACCGTGCCGAACGGCCCGCAGGCCGATCTGTGCATCGCTCTCAGCAGCTTGCCCTGTACCGGGTCGCGCCAGCCCTTGAGCACCGTCATCGACACGCCGTTTTTCAGGTTGATCGCCGCGATATCGACGGCGCGCCCGCGGCCATGTTCGGAAATCTTGGCGCCGGGTTTGTTGTTGCGGGTGCGGCAGGCGTAGTGGGCCACCACGCGCAGGCTGTCGACGCCGCCACCCAGCCGGCCGACCGTGGGCTTCACCCCCTGGCGCACCCAGGTCTTGAGCGCGCGGGCGGTATTGCAATCCATCGTCGCCGGGGCGGTCAGCGCCACGCCATCGATTGCGGTCACCTGCACGGGCGCCTCGACGCCGCAGCCGCGAATGCGCCCGGGAATCGGCGCCAGTTCCTTGCCGCGGATGTCGCGGTCGCCGCAGATCGCCCCGCGCCGGCCCCGCGTTACCGTGCTGGGCTGGCTGCGCACCCCTGCGGCGGCCAGCACCGCCTTTTGGCCGGGCGTGCGCGGCCGGTTTTCGGGGCGGGCCGACCGGGTCAGCGCGGTTCCGCTGGAGATCTGGCGCACCTTCACCACCGGCGCCGTGCGGGCGGGGCGCGGTTCGGGGCGGGTGCGCGCATTGTAAAAGACAGGCACCGCGGGGCGCGGCGGCGGGGCCGCCGTGGGCGCCGCCTCTGCCGGACGGGCCTGCGGGCGCAGCTTGGCCCCGATATGCACCGGCACCAGCGGCACACGCGGCAGCGCCCCGGCCTCGGCCCCGAGCGCCGGGCGCGGCGCCGGGCGTGGCGAGGATTCGGGCAGGGCGGCGGCGGCCGTGGCGGTCAGCAACAGGGAAAGCAGGGCGGCGGCCAGCCGGATCACGGGTGCACCTTCGAGCGGCCGAAATCGGGCGCGTCGGTGTCTTGCCCGGCGTCGATGATGCTGCGGCGGATCGCGCGGGTGCGCGTGAAGTAATCGAAAAGCATGTCTCCGTCTCCGGTTCGAATGGCCCGCTGCAATGCGAACAATTCTTCCGTGAAACGGCCGAGGATTTCCAGTGTCGCGTCCTTGTTGGTCAGGAAAACGTCGCGCCACATGGTGGGGTCGCTCGCCGCGATGCGGGTGAAATCGCGGAAACCGGCGGCGGAATACTTGATCACCTCGCTGTCGGTCACGCGGCGCAGATCGTCGGCCACGCCGACCATCGTGTAGGCGATCAGGTGCGGGGCGTGGCTGGTGACGGCCAGAACAAGGTCGTGATGATCGGCATCCATCTCTTCGACATTGGCGCCCAGCCCCTCCCAGTAGGCTCTCAGGCGGTCCACCGCCTGCCGGTCGCTATTCTCTGCAGGTACCAACAGGCAAAAGCGGTTGTCGAAAAGCTCGGCAAAGCCCGAACGGGGGCCCGAATGCTCGGTCCCGGCCAGCGGGTGCGCGGGGATGAAATTCACGCCGTCGGGGATGTGCGGGCCGACCGCGGCGATCACCGCGCGCTTGACCGAGCCCACATCGGAAACGGTCGCGCCCTGTTTCAGATGCGGGCCGATCTCTTCGGCCACCGCGCCCATCACGCCCACCGGCACCGCGAGGACCACGAGATCGGCGTCCTTCACAGCCTCGGCGGCGGTGTCGACCACGCGGTCGCACAGGCCGATCTCGCGCGCGGTTTCGCGCGTCTGCGCCGAACGCGCGGTGCCCACGATCTCTTCGGCCAGGCCGGCCCGGCGCATGCCCCAGGCCATGGACGACGCGATCAGGCCGAGGCCGATCAGCGCCACGCGCCCGTAGACCACGCTCATAACCGGCTCTCCTTGAAGCGACCTATCGAATGGGCCACGCGGCGGCAGGACGCCTCGTCCCCCACGGTGATGCGCAGGCAATGGGGCAGCTTGTAGCCCGCGGTCTGGCGCACGATCAGCCCGTCCGACTTCAGCCAGGCATCGCAGGCCTCGGCCTCTTCGGAATCGGCAAAGCGCGCCAGCAGGAAATTGGCGAAGGATCTGTCCGTGGGCACGCCGCGCTCGGCCAGCGCGTCCGACAGCCAGGTGCGCAGGCGGGCGTTCTCGGCGTAGCAGCGTTCGGCATGGTCGCGGTCGCGGATCGCGGCCTCGGCCGTTTCCAGTTGCGGCTGGCTGAGGTTGAAGGGCCCGCGCACCCGGTTCAGCACGTCGATGATCGGCCGCGGCCCGTAACCCCAGCCGATGCGCAGGCCGCCCAGCCCGTAGAGCTTGGAAAAGGTGCGCGTCATCACCACGTTTTCGCGCGCCTCGACCAGGCCCGCGCCGCCGTCAAAGCCCTCGACATACTCGGCATAGGCCCCGTCAAGCACCAGGATCGCCTGCGGCGGCAGCCCCTCGGCCAGTCGCGCGGTCTCGTCCGCGCCGATCATGGTGCCGGTGGGGTTGGCCGGGTTGGCGATAAAGACCAGCCGGGTGCGAGGGCTACAGGCCGCAAGCACCGCGTCGACATCGACGGTGCGCTCTCGCTCGGGCGTCTCGATGGGCGTGGCACCCGCGGCCAGCGCCGAGATACGGTACATGGCAAAGCCGTGCTCGGTATGGATCACCTCGTCGCCCGGTCCGGCATAGGCCTGGCAGAGAAAGGTGATGACCTCGTCCGAGCCCGCGCCGCAGATGATGCGGTCGGCGTCCAGCCCGTGCCGCTCGGCGATAGCCGCGCGCAGGGCGGCGTGGTCGGTCGCGGGGTAGCGATGCAGCGTATGCGCCGTTCGGCGGAACGCCTCTTGGGCGCGGTGGCTGGGGCCAAAGGGGTTTTCGTTCGACGACAGCTTTACCACGTCGGCCACGCCGGCCACATGGGATTGACCGCCCTGGTAAAGCGCGATGTCCATGATTCCCGGCTGCGGTCGGATCTCGGTCATGCTCTTCCTCCTGAGCGCCAGTATCTAGCGGCGCACCCGCGCCATGGCCAGCGCGAAACCGCCGGTGCGCGACCGCCCTGCCGGCTGTTGCGGATAGACCGCCCATCGGCGCGCCGCACCGACTGTCATCGGGTGTCATTCGCAGGCCGTTTGTTCTGCGCGGCCGCACCTCAGGAGGGCCCCGTGAAAAAAAGCGGATGCTCGGTTTCGCCGTTCTGATCTCGGGCCGTGTTGGGCGGGCTGTTGATCGCCGGTGGCCGGGTCGGCCCGCGCCTTCAGTTGCACACCGTGTCAGGTTCGGGATCCGAGGCGCCGGTCGTCGAGGCCAAAGAGACGTTACCCGCGCTTCCGCCTTTCGCGGACTTCAACGCGCCCATCGTGTTGCGCGCCTGGTGCGACGTGGCCGGCGCCGTGTCTACAACGCGGACGTGGTGCGCAGGCCGCTATCTACCCACAGCAGTCATCGCCCTTCTGGATCGGCGGGCACGGCACCGTCCCGTAAGAGCAGTAGACGCAACAATCCCCGGGCAGCGGTTTCAAGACCTTGCTGCACGCCTTGCACTCGTAAAACCACTGGCAGCTATCGGTCGGCATGGTTTCCACGGCCGAGTGCCCGCAATTCGGGCAGGTAATGGTGCTTTCAAGGACAATCGCTCGATCCGCCATACTCCTACATTAGCATCGCTTGGGGCGGAGGGGATAGAGTGCCCGCGCCGGCGATGCCGCCGTCCGTCAGGGGCGCGGTACCACGTCGATGCCAACGGCGCTGGCCGATATCGGGGTTTGCGGGGCTGTCATCGGGCCAGTCGTTTCCGCCTGATGAATTGCTATCCGAATAGATGGCGGGGCTACTGGTCGTCAAACCGGCCGATTGCCCGACCGCCGGGCGGCCGAAACGCAAAAGCCCGCCGGTGATCCGGCGGGCCCTTTTGTCGCGTGGTGAGGCGTCAGCCTCAGTTTTGCGCGTAGAATTCGATGACGAGGTTCGGTTCCATGTGCACCGGGTAGGGCACGTCCGACAGGCCCGGGGTGCGCACGAAGGTGGCCTTCATCTTGGAATGGTCGGCGTCGATGTAGTCGGGCACGTCACGCTCGGGCAGTTGCACCGCTTCCAGCAGCGCGGCCATCTGTTTGGACTTCTCGCGCACTTCGATCACGTCGCCTTCCTGCACCCGGTAGGAGGGGATGTTGACGCGCTTGCCGTTGACCAGCACATGGCCGTGGTTCACGAACTGGCGTGCGGCAAAGACGGTCGGCACGAACTTGGCGCGGTAGACCACCGCGTCGAGGCGGCGCTCCAGCAGGCCGATCAGCAGCTCGCCGGTGTCGCCGCGCACCCGCTCGGCCTCGGCATAGATGCGGCGGAACTGTTTCTCGGTCAGATCGCCGTAGTAGCCCTTCAGCTTCTGCTTGGCGCGCAGCTGCAGGCCGAAGTCGGACATCTTGCCCTTGCGGCGCTGGCCGTGCTGGCCGGGGCCGTATTCGCGGCGATTGACGGGGGATTTCGGACGGCCCCAGATGTTTTCACCCATCCGGCGGTCGAGTTTGTACTTGGCAGACGTGCGTTTTGTCACGGCTGATCTCCTTCAACAGGGCGCTGCCCGGGGGCAGCTATGAAGGGCGTTGTCCTTTGGCATTCCGCTTCACGCGTCATCCCGACAGGCATCCCCTTGCGGGGGCCACCAACACCAATGAAAACCGGCCCTCGCGGGCCGGAATGGAGGGCTTATACAGATGCCCTGGCGCCTGTCAATGGCTGAGCGCGCCCTCGTATTGCAGGATCGCCGCCTCCGAGGCATCGAGATTGCGCCGGGCGAAATCACCATAGCAATAGGGATCGTGCGCCAGCATCGGGAATACCTCGATCAGCGCGTCGCGCTGGTCGCCGGGCACCGTGTCGAGCGAGGTGTTGGCCGGGTGGAAGCTTTCGGTTTCGACCCCGTTGGCCCAGACGATCTGGTGACGTTCCAGCATCAGATGCACATAGGTGACCTCGCTCAGCGTGTGGTCGACCAGGATCGTGCGGTCGTTCAGCAGATCCCCCGCCGCGACCAGCACCTCGGGCGTCTGGAACAGCACCTCCGCCGCGCGGCCCCGCACCAGAACCCGGTGCTGGGGCGACACGATCAGGTCGCCCTCGGGCCGCTCGGCGCCCAGCGCGCCCGACCGGATGCGGATCGGGCGAAGCTGCGGCATGGCGTATAGCCGGGCGCCGCTCATCCGGCGCTGGCCGACCCAAAGGATCTCCTGCACGCCGTCGTCCTTGGTCTGGATACGGTCGCCCGGGGCCAGCGTCTCGACCGGCACGGGCCCCTCGGGCGTGTCGATCCGGGTGCCCGCGGCAAAGCAGATCACACCGGGCGGCACGTCGCCTATCTGATGCACCGGCGGCGCTTCGGCAATCTCGCGCACCACCCACAGCTCGACCCCCGCCGGCGGCATCTCGCCGAGAAACATCAACAGCGGCGGGCGCCCCGCCCCGGTGGGGATCTGGGTGCCGGTGTAGCTGGACATGCCGTCGGTGACGACGAAGGCCCGGTCGCGCAGAGGCCCGCTCAGCGCCGCGGTTTCCTCCGGTCCCGGATCGATGGCCATTCCCACCAGGCGCCGCACCGACCGTGCGGCGCGCTGGCGCAACTCCTCTGTCCCGGACGCATTGCCGAGTGGCAGGATGTCCGCTGGCCCGTCGACGCGCGTGGCCTGCCCCGACCACGCCCATGACGCACCCACGCGCAACGCCTCGACCGGCGCCGCCGCGACCCCATCCACTTCTGTTTGCGCCCAGGAAACGACAAACGTGCCGCGAAAGCCCGCTTTCATACCTGTAGCCCGCCTCAATTCGTTTTTTATTACGAAACGGTTAACACGCGAAGCTCATCCGGGAAAGAGGCAGGGGCGAGAAAGCGAATCGCGGCCAAAAATTGCGGGCAAATTATCCACAGGCTGTTGCCCCGGCACAACGCGCGCCGGGGCGGGCGGGCCGGTTTCAGATCGATCCGGCCTCGACCATGTAGTTGTTCGCCGTGCACATTTCCGCGTCGTCGGAGGCCAGGAACAGCACCATGCGCGCCACGTGGACCGGCTCGATCAGGTCGGGCAGGCATTGCCGGGCGCGGTGCGTCTCCAGCTTTTCCGGCGTGACCCACAGCGCCTTTTGCCGCTCGGTCATGATCCAGCCCGGTACCACCGTGTTGACGCGGATGCGGTGAGGCCCCAGTTCGCGCGCCATCGAACGGGTCAGCCCGTGCACAGCCGCCTTGGCCGTGGCATAGACCGGCAGGCCCCCCACCGCCTCCCACCACGAATTCGAGCCGAGATTGACGATCGACCCGCGACCGGCGGCGATCATGTCCGGCGCCACCGCCTGGATCGCGAAGTACATGTGCCGCAGATTGGTGGCGATGCGCTCGTCCCAATAGTCGGGCGTCACGTCCGCCCAGGCGTGGCGGTCGTCGCGCGCGGCGTTGTTGACCAGCACCTCGGCCGGCCCCAGCCGCGCCTTCAGGCCCGCGACCGCGCGGTTCAGCGCCGCGATGTCGCGCAGATCGCACAGTTCGTAATCGACCGCGCCCTGCACCCGCGCCGCCAGGTCGGCGCTGGCCTGCGCGTCGAAATCGACAAAGCCCACCCGGCTGCCCTGCGCCGCGAAGGCGGCCACGATCTCGGCGCCGATCCCCGACGCGCCGCCGGTCACCAGCACAGTCTTGCCCCCGAGGCTTGGATAGTGTGCGAAACGTTCACTCATGTCCTGGTCCGCTCCCGTCCCTTGCAGCGGCGCGGCGTGGCGCGCCTTGACCCATGTCCGATGATAGCGAAGAGATCCGCCGATCCCAAGCCGGAGCAGCCCGCGGCCGCGACCCGACAAAGGATCGGCGTCGCCTCTTTCCGGTTGTCGATGCGATCGGGCCTCGCTGGCGCCATGGCCGTCCAACGTCCGCCCCCCCGCTTCTTCTGGCGCTAAATATCCCGGGGGTCCGGGGGCAGGGCCCCCGGCGGGCCGCACGCTGCCTCAGCGGTCGCCGTCCGCCTCGGCGATCACCACTTCGGTGCCCCATTCCGCGCAGCGCCGCTGCAAGTCCGGCGGCAGCGGCCGGTCGGTAAAGACCGTGTCGATCTCGGCCAGCGAGGCGATCCGCGCCGGGGCCGTGCGCTGGCGCTTGGACTGGTCGGCGACCAGGAAGGTCCGCCGCGACTGGCGCAGGATCGCCTGGCTGACGCCGACCTCCTGAATGTCGAAATCCAGCATGTCGCCGTCGCGGTCCAGCGCCGAACAGCCGATCACCGCCAGGTCGAACTTGAACTGGCCGATCGTGCCCGCCGCGAGAGAGCCGACAAGCCCGCCATCGGTGCGGCGCAGCTGTCCGCCGGTGACGATGATCTCGCAGTCGCGGTTGGCCACCAGGATGTTGGCCACGTTCATGTTGTTGGTCACGACCATCAGGTTGCGGTGGTGCAGCAGTTCGCGGGCGACGGCCTCGGTGCTGGTCCCGATATTGAGAAACAGCGAGGCGTCGCCGGGCACGCGCGCGGCGCAGGCCCGCGCGATGGCCGCCTTGGCATCGGCATTCAGCGCGCGGCGTTCCTGGTAGCCGATATTGGTGGTGCCCGAGGGCAGGATCGCGCCACCATGCACGCGCTCCAGCCGGCCCGCCTCGGCCAGCTCCGTCAGGTCGCGGCGGATGGTCTGTAGCGTGACGCCGAACCGCGCGGCCAGGTCATCGACCGTGACCTTGCCCTCGCGCCGCGCGATCTCGAGTATTTCGGGGTGCCGGAAGGTTTGCGACATGAGCCTCGCCGTTTTTTCATGTCTTCGCATTCCTGCGCCGGGCCGGCAAGCCGCGCGTCCGGTCGGGGCGGGCCCTAAGGGCGCGCCTGCCCGTCCCGGATCAAGCCAGCGGCGCCGATTGCGCCCATCCCGCAACAGGCGCGCTTTCGACATTGGCCCGGCAGGCCGGATGGCCCGCAAAGGCAACAGCGCCCGGCCTGCCGGCCGGGCGCTGCTGGTCACAAGGGTCTCGACCGACACGGCGCATGTGGGCCACGGCCGGAAGTAAAGTCAGCCCCCCGCCCTGCGGACTTGGCGCGGCGGGGGGCCTGTTCGCCTCAGGCCAGGTCGAAGCGGTCGGCGTTCATCACCTTGGCCCAGGCCGCGATGAAGTCCTTGACGAACTTCTCGGCGTTGTCGTCCTGGGCATAGACCTCGGCATAAGCGCGCAGGATCGAGTTCGACCCGAAGACAAGGTCCACGCGGGTCGCCGTCCACTTCACGGCGCCCGTCTTGCGATCCTTGATCTCGTAGTGGTTGTCGCCCGCGGGCTCCCACGCGTAGGCCATGTCGGTCAGGTTGACGAAGAAGTCGTTGGTCAGCGCACCCGGACGGTCGGTGAGCACGCCGTGCGCGGTGCCGCCATGGTTGGTGCCCATCACCCGCATGCCGCCGACCAGCGCGGTCATTTCCGGCCCGGTCAGGCCCAAGAGCTGGGTCCGGTCGAGCATCATCTCTTCGGGGCTGACCACGTAATCCTTCTTGAGCCAGTTGCGGTAGCCGTCGGCCAGCGGTTCCAGCACGTCGAAGGAGTCGGCGTCGGTCATCTCGTCAGTGGCATCGCCGCGGCCCGGCGCGAAGGGCACCGTGACGTCGACGCCGGCCGCCTTGGCCGCCTGTTCGATCCCGACATTGCCGGCCAGCACGATGACATCGGCCACGCTCGCCCCGGTCTCGGCGGCGATGGGTTCGAGCACCGACAGAACGCGGGCCAGGCGATCGGGCTCGTTGCCCTCCCAGTCTTTCTGGGGCGCCAGCCGGATGCGCGCGCCATTGGCGCCGCCGCGCATGTCCGAGCCGCGATAGGTGCGGGCGCTGTCCCAGGCCGTGGCGACCATGTCGGCCACGCCGAGGCCGCTGTCGGCGATCCTGGCCTTGACGGCGTCCACGTCATATCCGGTCGGGCCGGCCGGGATAGGGTCCTGCCAGATCAGGTCTTCCTCGGGCACCTCGGGGCCGATGTAGCGCACCTTGGGGCCCATGTCGCGGTGGGTCAGCTTGAACCAGGCCCGCGCGAAGGCGTCCTGGAAATAGGCCGGGTCGGCGCGGAACTTCTCCATGATCTCGCGGTAGACCGGGTCCATCTTCATCGCCATGTCGGCGTCGGTCATGATCGGGTTGTGCCGCTTCGACGGGTCGGAGGCGTCAAGCGGCTTGTCCTCTTCCGCGATGTTCACGGGCTCCCACTGCCAGGCGCCGGCAGGGCTTTTCTTCAGCTCCCACTCGTGGTCGAGCAGCATCTCGAAATAGCCCATGTCGAACTTGGTCGGCTCCGACGTCCAGGCGCCCTCGATGCCCGAGGTCACCGCGTTGGCGGCCTTGCCATGCATGTTCGGGTTGGCCCAGCCGAACCCCTGGCTTTCCGGTCCGGCGGCCTCGGGCTCGGCGCCCAGCGCCTCGGCATCGCCGTTGCCGTGGCACTTGCCCACGGTGTGCCCGCCGGCGGTGAGCGCGGCGGTTTCTTCGTCGTCCATCGCCATCCGGGCAAAGGTCTCGCGCACCTGCTCCGCGGTCTTCAGCGGGTCGGGCTGGCCGTTCACGCCCTCGGGGTTGACGTAGATCAGGCCCATCTGAACCGCGGCCAGCGGGTTTTCCATCGTCGAGGGGTCTGCGACATTGTCATACCGCTCGTCCGAGGGGGCCAGCCATTCCTTCTCGGCGCCCCAGTAGGTGTCTTTTTCGGGGTGCCAGATGTCTTTGCGGCCATAGGCGAAGCCGAAGGTCTTCAGCCCCATCGACTCGTAGGCGACGTTGCCGGCCAGGATCATCAGGTCGGCCCAGCTGATCTTGTTGCCGTATTTCTTCTTGATCGGCCACAGCAGCCGGCGGGCCTTGTCGAGGCTGACATTGTCGGGCCAGGAGTTCAGCGGCGCGAAACGCTGGTTGCCGGTGCCGCCGCCGCCGCGTCCGTCGGCCAGGCGATAGGACCCTGCCGCGTGCCACGCCATGCGGATCATCAGCCCGCCGTAATGGCCCCAGTCGGCGGGCCACCAGTCCTGGCTATCGGTCATCAGGGCGTGGAGGTCTTTCTTGAGCCCGTCGAAATCGAGCGTCTTGACCGCCTCGCCATAGTCGAAATCCTCGCCCATCGGGTCGGGCTTGGTGTCGTGCTGGTGCAGGATGTCGAGGTTCAGCGCGTTGGGCCACCAATCCATGTTGGACACGCCCGTGGCCGTGATCCCGCCATGCATTACCGGGCATTTGCCGCTCATGCTCGCGTCATTTCCATCCATATCGCTCTCCGATCTTGGCTGCGTCGATTGAAGGTTCGGAAGATGGCCCTGGGGGCGGCGCATGACGCCACCGCGGCCTGTGTGCCGGCATGTGAGCGAATCCCCTCCCAAGCCTCTTCTCCTAGAATCGTTCTAACAGAATTTACCATTACATTAAGTTGAATTTTCTGATGTGCACGATAACCTTACCTTATGAATAATCTCTCCATGAAACAACTCCGCTATTTCGAGGCGCTGGCCCGGCACGGCCATTTCGGGCGTGCCGCCGAAGACTGCGCGATCTCGCAGCCGGCGCTGTCGATGCAGGTCAAGGAACTGGAGGAACGCCTGGGCGCGCCACTGGTCGAGCGCGGCGCGCGGCGTATTCGTCTGACCGGTCTTGGCGAGGCCTTCGCGGCGCGGGCGCGCGACATCCTGCGCGCCGTCGACGAGCTGGACGACCTCGCCCGCGCCTCGCACGGGGCGATGGCCGGCCGGTTTCGCGTCGGGGTGATCCCGACCGTCGCGCCCTACCTTTTGCCGGCGCTCATTACCGATCTGTCCGCGCGCTACCCCGCGCTGGATATCCGCCCGCGCGAAACGGTGACCCGCAAACTGATCGACAACCTGATGGAGGGCCGGCTCGACAGTGCGATCGTGGCCCTGCCGGTCTCGGAGCCCGCCCTGGTCGAAGAGCCTCTTTTCGAAGAGGAGTTCGTCCTGGTGCGCCCGCGCGAGGATGCGGGCAAGCCGGTGCCCAATTCCGAAACCCTGCGCGAGATGCGCCTCTTGCTGCTCGAAGAGGGGCATTGCTTTCGTGATCAGGCAATTTCGTTTTGCAAGTCCGCGTCGGCCCTGCCGCGCGACCTGATGGAGGGCAGTTCGCTCGCGACGCTGGTGCAGATGGTCAATGCCGGCATCGGCGTGACGCTGATCCCCGAGATGGCCGTGCCGATCGAGACGCGGTCGGCCGCGGTCTCGGTCGTGCGCCTGCCGCGGCCGCGGCCCAAGCGCACCATCGGGATGGTCTGGCGCAAGACCAACCCGCTGGCCGGCCAGTTGGCCGAGATCGCGCAGATCGTCCGCCAGACCGCCGGCCGGATGGATGAGGATGCCGGCCTGCCCTGAGGGTTGCGGCCGGGTCAGGCGCGACCTGACGTGAGGGGCAGCCGCACGATGCGGTTGTCCCAGGCGCGGGCCCGATGTCGCCAACAGCCTGACCCGGGCTGACGGATGGCGTTGCCGCCGCGACAAGGGAACCATGTCCGCCGCCTTGCGTTGATCCCCGATAAACCGACGCAGAATTGAAAAGGGACATCCATGATGGAAATCACCGGGCTTGGCGGTCTGATCGTCCTCGTACTCGACATCTGGGCCATCGTCGCGGTCCTGGGCTCTTCGGTCAGCACGGGGCGCAAGGTGCTTTGGGTTTTGCTTGTGGTGCTGTTGCCTATCGTGGGGTTCATCATCTGGCTGCTGGCCGGGCCTCGCGCGGCGTCTGCCGGCTGAAAACCTGACCGACCCGCCCCAGCACAGGAGCAGGGCAAGTGAAGATGACCGATCCGCGCGCCGCGGGCGCAGCCGTTGACCCGCGCCGCGGCGAGACGGGTCCGGTGACGCGTTTCGACGTGCTGGTGACCGCCGCCGAGGCCTACCCGGCGCTCGAACGTGAATTCCTGGCGGCCGAAAATACTATTTCGGCCAGTTTCCGCGTTTTCGACCTGTCCACGCGGCTGCGCTCCGACGCGGCGCGCAAGATCGGCGAGGACTGGTTCGACCTGCTGGTGCATACGCTCCGGCGCGGCGTCCGGGTGCGGATGGTGCTGTCGGATTTCGACCCGATCGGCGCCGATGACCTGCACCGCCTGTGCTGGCGCGCGCGGCGCTGGTTCGCGGCGGCGGCCGAACTGGCCGGCGAGGGCGGGCTCGAGGTGATCAGCGACTGCCATCCGGCAGAGGCCGGCGCAGGGGCGCGGCTGGTGCTGGCGCCCGGTGCCTTCGGCCGGTTGCGCGGCGTGATCGGCAAGCTCAACGCCCTGCCCGAAGCCAAGCGCGCGCGCTACCTGTCCGAGGCCCCCGGCCTGGCCGCGCTGGTGCGCCCGGGGCGAGACGGCGTTGCCCCGCGGGCGGCGCTGCCCAGGCTGTTTCCGGCGACCCATCACCAAAAGATGGCCGTTTTCGACGAGCGCCGCCTCTATATCGGCGGGCTGGACCTCAACGAACGGCGCTATGACACGCCCGGCCATCGCCGCGCGCCGCACAGCACCTGGCACGATTTGCAGGCGATGGTCGAAGGCCCCGTTGTGGCCGCGGCCACGGCCCATCTGGAGGGCTTTCTTGATGCGGTCGCGGGACGCCGGGCGCCGCCCCCGCCGGCGCCGGGCTTTTTGCGGACCCTGTCGCGCCGGGCCCGGCGGGCGCCGTTCCGGTTTTCACCCGTGCCGATGGTGCGCGAACTGGAACGGGCGCATTTCGCGCGGATCGCCGAGGCGCGCCAGTTGATCTATATGGAAACGCAATTCTTCCGGCACCTGCCGTTGGCCCGTGCGTTGGCCCGCCGCGCCCGCGCCTGCCCGGATCTGTGCCTGATTTTGCTGGTGCCCGCCGCGCCCGAGGATGTGGCCTTCGAAGACAATCGCGGCCTCGATGCGCGCTATGGCGAGCATCTGCAGCAGCGCTGCCTCGACGTGATCCGCGACGGGTTCGGCCAGCGGCGTATGCTGGTGGTCTCGCCGGTTCAGTCGCGTCCCCATCCGGGCGACGGACGCGAGACGCTGGAGGCGGCGCCGCTGGTCTACGTGCATTCCAAACTGTCGATCTTCGACGACCGGGCGGCGATCCTGTCATCGGCCAATCTCAACGGGCGCAGCCTGTGCTGGGATAGCGAGGCCGGGCTGGAGCTGACCGAGCCTGACCAACTGGCGCATTTGCGCCGCCGGGCGATGGGGCACTGGCTGCCCGATCCGGTCGAGGATGCGGCGCTGGCCCCGGCCACGGCCTTCGGGCGGTGGGTCGCGCTGGCCGAGCGCAACGCGCGCGCCGCCCCGAGCGAACGCCAGGGTTTTCTCGTTCCCTATGATTCGCAACCGGCACGCGAAATCGCGCTGCCGGCGCCCGGCGTGCCGGACGCGATGGTCTAGACGGCTTTTTGGGCAGATTTGGGCGGGATTTCGCGCGTGAGCGTCGCGGCAATATGGCATGGCACCCCGTTTGTGGCTAAAACTGGCACGAACCGGGATCTTGACGGACATGCCTGCCTTGACGCCACCGACCTACCTGGTGCTGGAACGCGACGCCCTAATTTCGGCCGATCTGATCCAGGCCATCGAGTCACGCGGCCCCTGCCGCGTGGTGCACTATGCCTCGGTCGATGAGATCGGGCCCGAGCTGCACAAAATCCGCCCGGTTGACGCGGCGTTCCTGGAGATGCGCTACGATGAGGCGATCAACAGTACCCTGTCGACTCAACTGGCGCGCGACGGCGCCCGGATGGTTCTGACCATGGGTGAGGATGTCGAACGGATTGCCGGTACGGGCTGGCGGCTGTTGCTGCGCCCGTTTACCGACGAGATGGTGCACCAGGCGCTGAGCGAGGGCTGAACCCGCTCAACGCGCTTCAGGCCGGCGCGCAGCGCGACCGGCCTCCATCCCCACGGCGAAGCCTTCGGCCATCTGGAAGAAAGGGCCGTAGGGGTCGGGCTCTGCCTGTTGCGGCGTGTTTTGTCTTGCGCCGCCGCCCGGCGCGATGGCCCACAGCAATAGGCCCAGCCCGGCATAGACCGCGCCGATCACCGTGGCGGCATAGAGCGGGCTACCCTGCGCGGCCAAAACCAGCCAGGCGGCCAGCGTCAGGAACCCCGCGCCAGCCGCGACGCAGGCAGCGCCCGCCGCCCGAAGCGCCAGGCGGTGCGACAGCGCCTCGGCGCGCCGCTCTGCCGCCTCTAGCGGGTTGGGCAACATCATCAGCGCCGCCCCGTCATCAGACCGACGACAAAGCCCAGGCCAACGGCCAGGCCCATCGCGGTTGCCGGTTGCCGGCGCACTGCGTCAGCCGCCTGGTCGCCGAGCTCTCCGCCCCGGGCGCGCGCATCGTCCAAGGTGGCTTCGCCCCGTGCCTTGAGGTCGGATGCGGTCTTGTGAACGCTGTCCTGAAGCTCCGAGCGACGCTCGGCGCCCATGTCGGCGAGCGTGCGCGAGATACCGGCGATGTCGGCCTTGAGCGCGTCGATCTGGCGTTCGAGATCTTCGCTGCTGGCGGCGCCATTGGCATTGCTGGCCATGTTGCGTCTCCTTTTTGTCCGTCCAATCTGGAAATCAACGCGCGAGGGCGGTCAGGGTTCCACCGCGTGGTTGGCAGGGTCTTGCGGAACCGGCCGGTCTGCGGCGCGTTGACCCACGACAAGCGAACAACAAAGGAGACGACCCCCATGCTTTATTGGGCCCTCATGTTCTTCATCGTCGCCGTCATCGCGGGCGTTTTCGGCTTTGGCGGCATTGCCTCTGCCTCGGCCGGGATCGCGCAGATCCTGTTTTTCATCTTCCTCGTGCTTTTCGTGGGCGCGGTGTTGATGCGCCTGCTGTCGGGCCGTAGGCCCTGACGAGCGGCCGATCCCGCCCGCCATAAGAGCCGGGCACGAAAAGGCCCCGCCGGTGACCGGCGGGGCCTTTTTTCATTCGGGCGGCGGGCGTGGTCAGGCGCCCAGCGTCTCGGTGCTGGCAAAGAACATCGCCTGGCTGACGGCCGAGCGCACCTGGTCTTCCGAATAGGGTTTGGAGATCAGGAAGGCGGGCTCACGGCGTTCACCCGTCAACAGCCGCTCGGGGAAGGCGGTGATGAACACCACGGGCCGTTCGCCCAGTTCCGAAAGGATATCGTTCACCGCGTCGATACCCGAGGATTTGTCAGCGAGCTGGATGTCGGCGAGGATCAGGTCGGGCGGGGTTTTGCGCGCCAGCTCGACGGCGCCGGCGCGGGTGCGGGCGATGCCGGTCACGTCGTGGTCCAACCCCTCGACGATGGCCGAGATATCGACCGCGATGATCGCCTCGTCCTCGATAATCAGAACCCGGCCCGAGATCGCCTTGGACATCTCTTCGCGCGCGATGCGCACCAAGTCTGCCGCTTCGTCGGCATCCGTGCCGATAATCTCGGCAATGTCCTCGGCGCCGAAGCCCTCGATCGAATGCAGCAGCAGCGCCTCGCGGGTGTTGGGGGTCAACTGGGCGAGGCGCGCCTGCGCCTGCGCCTCGGTCGGCGTCGCGGCCTCTGCCGCGTCCATCGGCGCGCCGGCAGACGACCAGATACGATTGAACGCCTTGAAAAGCGCCACCTTGGCCGAAAGCCCGCGCTCGAAGACCGACGCGTCGGCCAGGATCGCTTCGAGCGTGGCCAGCGCGTAGGCGTCGCCGCTTTTCTGGCTGCCGGTCAGCGCCCGCGCATAGCGGCGCACATAGGGCAACTCGGCCCCGATCGCTTGGGAAAGATCGTCCCCATCATTAGGTTCCGTCATGCATGACCTCGAAAAAAGTTGCATCGTGATGGGAACCGAACGCGAGACGGGCGCGTTCGGTTCCAGAAATTTGCGAAATAGGGCGGACCGGTACAAATGCCAAAGACGCAACCCAGGGGGCGCATGGAAGAGCAAATCGACGCGAACCTGCGGCGGGTCTACGCGGACACGGTACAAGAGGAGGTGCCCGAGCGCTTTCTCAAGCTTCTCGACGAGCTGCGCGAGAAGGGCAAGGCCGTGCCCGACAGCGAGGCCGACTCGTGAGCGAAATAACCGACCCCCGCGACGAACTGATAGAACACCTGCCAGCGATGCGCGCGTTCGCACTGAGCCTGACGCGCAACGGCGCCACGGCCGACGACCTGGTGCAGGATGCGCTGGTCAAGGCGTGGGACAACCTCGACAAGTTCGAGCCGGGCACAAACATGCGCGCGTGGCTGTTCACCATCCTGCGCAACACCTACTATTCACTCCACCGAAAACGAAAGCGCGAGGTCGAGGACCCGGACGGCGTGCTGGCCAGCCACCTGTCGGAAAAGCCGCACCATGACGGCCGGCTCGCGCTGGAAGATTTCAAGACGGCCTTCGCCGAGTTGACGGACGAGCAGCGCGAGGCCCTGATCCTGGTGGGCGCCGAGGGGTTTTCCTACGAAGAGGCCGCAGCCACCTGCGGCTGTGCGGTGGGCACGATCAAGAGCCGGGTCAACCGGGCGCGGGCGCGACTGGCCGAACTGATGCACCTCGATGATACCGACGATCTGGAAATGACCGACGCGACCACCCTGGCCGGCCTTTCCGGGGCGTCGACCGCATGACCGAACGGTTGCAGGCGCGGATCACGACGCGCCGGGTGACCAAATCGCTGGCGGTCTGGCTGATCGGTGCGCTGACCGTTGCGATGCTGCCGCTCGGGCTGATTTCGGTCTACCAAACCTCGAAGGTCTTGCACGAATCCCAGCGGCTATCGGGCGTCGCCCTGATGGACCGTACACAGCGCGCCGCGGCCCGCACCCAGGCGCTGATCCAGTCAGCCTTCGGCGCGGCCAAGACGGTGGCGGCGGCCAATGTCCTTTTCGACGGCGGCGGGCTGTCCTGCGACGCGGTTCTTGCAAGGCTGGTCGACGAGAGCGAGGCCTATATTTTTGCGGGGTTCATCGACACCCGCGGCAACATCACCTGTTCGTCCACCGGAGAGCGGCTGAGCGTCGCCGAAAGCGCCTATTTCCTGGACATCCTGCGCGACCCCAAGCCACGGGTCGACACCCGCACCAATGCCAATCTTCGTCATGTGCGGGTGGTGCGGGTCAGTGTGCCGGTCTACGAGCGCGGCGATTTGCAGGGGTTCGTGCTGATCTCGATGCCCTACGCGGCCGTCTATTACTCGCTCGACGGACAGGGCGACCCTGTCGATCTGCTGGTCTTCGACGGCGAGGGAGAGTTCCTGACCGCCGAGGCCGCGCAAAGGGATTACGGCACGCCGCCGCAGGATTTCGAAGAGGTTTTGCCTCGGGGGCGGACGCTTGAACGTCTGGCCGCCAGCGGCCGGCAATCGTTCCGGGGCGAAAACCGGCGCGGCGAGACGCGCGATTTCGCCGTGGTGCCGGTGGTCGAGGGGCGCGTCTACGTGCTGGGCAGTTGGGCCCCCGACCGCACCAGCCTGCTGCCACGGGCGGGCCGCGCGATGGCGCTCTATTTCCCGCTGCTGATGTGGGGCGCGGGCATGGTGGTGGCGTTTTTCGGCGTGCATCGCCTGGTGATCCGCCATATCCGCCGCCTGCGATCCTGGATGCAGCTTTATGCCGGCGGCAAGACCGATTTCGAGACCGAGCGGCTGGACCACGCGCCGGACGAGCTGGAAGTGATGGCCGAGGCGTTCCGGTCGATGACCCGGCGCCTGGCCGAGCAGGAGCGTGCGCTGGAAGAGGACCTGGCCGAAAAGACCATCCTGCTGAAGGAGGTGCACCACCGGGTGAAGAACAACCTCCAGCTCATCACCTCGATCATGAACATGCAGATCCGCAACGCCCAGAGCGCAGAGGCGCAAACCCTGCTCAGGCGGGTGCAGGACCGGGTGATGGCGCTGGCCGCGATCCACCGCTACCTCTACCTTGCGCGCAAGCTGTCGATGGTGCGCGCCGACCGCCTGCTCGACGACATCATCGGCCAGCTCGTGGTGGTGGGCGATATCGGCGGCGGTGATGAACGGGTCAGGATCTCGACCGAGTTCAGCCCGGTCGAGGTCAGCCCCGACCAGTCGGTGCCGCTGTCGCTGCTGGCAACCGAGGCGGCCATGAACGCGGTGAAGTATTGCGGCGCGCCCGCTTCCGGCGCGCCCTGGATCACCATCGCGCTGCAGGCGCTTGAGGATGGGCGCGTCTGCCTGTCGGTGGTCAATTCCCGCGCCGGGGCGCAGGCGGACGCCGCGCCGGGCGATGCCGACGGATCTGGGCTGGGGCAGAAGCTGATCGAGTCCTTCGCGGCGCAGCTCGACGGCGCGCTTGAAATCCAGGCCGAGCCCGAGCGATATGAGCTACACGTTACCTTTACGCCGCTTGCCCCCGAGCCCGACGACGAGACCGACACCTTGCCGGACGAGGGAACCGGCGCGCAAGATGCGCGTTCCAATACCGATTGATTCTGGAGGATCCATGACCCGTTTCGCCGCCGCTGCCCTCGCGCTTTTCAGCTTCATGGCCCTGACCGCCTGCGAAACCGTCGAAGGCGCGGGGCGCGACCTGGAAACCGCAGGCAAGACAATCTCGCGCGAGGCCCGGGAGGCTAAGCGCTAGGGCCGCGCCCAACCGCAGGAGACCCCGATGCCAGCCAAATCGAAAGCACAGCAACGCGCCGCTGGCGCCGCCCTCGCCGCCAAGCGCGGCGAGATGCCCGAAGCCGAGCTTCAGGGGGCATCGAAAGAGATGTTCGAGACGATGTCCGAGGCCGAGCTGGAGGACTTTGCCTCGACCGGCCACGACGACCTGCCGGAAGAAAAGGGCTAGCGGCCGGAGAGGTCGGCCCGACCATCGCGCCGCGCGGCTAAATCAGCAATGCCGCGACAATGGCAGCCGCGCCGAGGAAGGGTGCCATGCCCGCCAGCGCGAGCAGCCCGTCCTTGGTCAGCATCGCAACGCTCAGCATCACCACCGATGCGCCCAGAAGCGACGATGAGAATGGCACCAGTTCCAGGAAAGGCATTGCCAGGCCTGCCACCAGGCACAGCACCTGCAACAGGCGCAGCAAGGGCGGGGTGACGAGAGCGGCCAGGCGCGGGCGCGCGATGCGCTCCAGCCACGCCGCGGGCCGGCGCAGCCAATCGACTGCGTGCCGCACTTGCCGGGCGCGGATGCGGCGCTGCATCAGCCACCGCGGCGCCCAGACGTGGCGGCGTCGGACCGCCATCTGTGCCGCGAAAATACTGATCGTTATACCGCAAAGACTGGAAAACCCCGGAATTCCGCTGAGTGGCGACACCACGGCCAGGGCCGGCGCCATCATCAGTGGCGCGTAAGAGGCCGTGCCCAGCGCCTCGAACAGCGCCCGGATCGACACGACATCGTCCCGCGCCACCGCCGCGACCTCTTCGAGCACGGTGGTCACCGGTGCTTCCACCAAGCGCGCGGCCGTTTGCTCGGCAATGCTGTCGTCCAATGTCATCCTGCTCTCCGGCCCGATGGGCGGCCTTGTCGGGCTTGCGCGTCATCCCGAGACAGTCGCGCTGCCACCCCTCGTGCCGCGACATCACTACAACGCAGAAACCGGCATTCGGTTCGGCACGAAAGGCGCAATAATGCGTGAAAACACACGTCGAGCCGCGTTCGGGCCAAACGGCGTTCGAAAAAACGCTTTCGCTAAGCAGAGACGTAGTCGGTTTGCCGGCCGATTTCCACTCGCCGCGGCCGATCTGGCAAACACCTGAAATCCGTGTGCGTGCCGCTTTGCCGGGGCTTGCGCCTATCGGCGGCCATCTGCGTTTCCAATGGGGTGCCCTGCCCACCCGGCCGCAATATGCCGGGCCTGCCGCGATGCGGTGTGACAGCGGTATTTCTTGCGCTAGAGTATGACGAGGTCCATTTGAAACCGGGCCGTCTGACCAACAATGCCACGTGCCGAAAGGGCCCAAAATGCCGAAACTCAAGCATCTCTTTGCCATTCCGCTGATCGCGTCGGTTGCAGCCTGCGCAACATCGGGCGCGAACTACCAGCCGATCGTCGACGGGCCGATCGGTCCGAACTATTCCAACGATCTGGCCTATTGCCAGGCGCTGGCGTCGCAGCAGGGCGCGTTTGACAACAATACTGCCGCGGCCGCCGCGACCGGGGCCGCCGCAGCCGGCGGCACCACGGCCGTTCTGAACAACAAAGGTACCAATGTGCGCGACGCCGCGCTGGTCGGCGCAGCCGCCGGCGTGGCCGCAAGTGCGCTGCAGCAGCAGAAGAACAAGGAAGCCATCGTGCGCAACTGCATGCGCGGCCGCGGCTACAACGTGGTCGGCTGAGCCTGACGCGGGCCGCCCTCGCCGATCTGGCGCGGGCGGCCTGCCGCCGCCCGCCGCCCCCGTCAATCGTCGATCAGGACCACCCCAGCCGGTGGACGTTGATCTCGTATTTCGGGTGTTGCTCCGCGCCGAGCAAGCCGTCCTTGTAGTGACGGAAGATCGCGCGGAAATAGGGAATGATCGCGACGCCCTCATCCACCATCATCTGCTCCAGCTTGGCCATGACCGATTGGCGCGCGGTGTTGTCGGCAATCGCGGTCGCCTCTGCCAGCAACGCATCGAACGCCTCGGACCGAAAGCCCGCTTCGTTCCATGTCGCGTTGGAATGATAGGCCAGGTTCATCGACTGGATGCCGGTTTCGCGGTGGCCCCAGTTGGTGGACGAGAACGGGTACTTGGTCCAGTTGTTCCAGAAGGTCGAGCCGGGCAAAACCGTACGGTTCACCTGAAAGCCCGCGTCGCGCAGTTGCGACGCCACCGCGTCGGTCGTGGCTTTGATGAATCCGTCGTCGATGGACACGAGGTCATGCTCGTACTCCATCATGCCGGCCTCTTCCATAAGGCGCCGGGCCTCTTCGACATCGCGTTCATGGGCCGGGATGTCGGCATGGTCCGGGTTCACGCCGGGCGCCACGTGGTAGTTGTTGTTCGACAGCGCGCCGCGGTTGGAAAGGCCCAGTTCCAGCGGCACCGCATTGTCTACGGCCAGCGCCAGGGCACGGCGCACCCGCACGTCGGCATAGGGCGTCTGGCCGTCGATCTCGGCCTCCTGGTTGGGGCGGATCACCACGGTCGCGGCGGTGCCGATCTCGCTCTTGACCCAGCCCAGCGCGTCGAAAATCTCGATGAAATCGGCCACCGTTTCGTAGGCCATGTCGAACTCGTCGGAATCGGCCCCGGCCAGCCAGGCCGCCGGGTCGGTGCCGTAATCGAGGAATTCGACCCGGTCGAGAAAGGTCTCTCCCCAGTATGTGTGGTCGGGGTTCTTCACCAGCACGACCTTCTCGCCCACCCGGAACTCGTCGAACACATAAGCGCCGGTGCCGATGCCGTGGTCGAGAACCGAAGTGCCGATCCTGTCGCGGTGCATGATCGCGGCCGGGTAGTCGGCCATGCCGAACATCAGCGTCCCGTCGGGGTAGCGCAGCCTGAGCAGGACCGTATGGCTATCGACAACCTCGATCGCGCCGTCGGCGGCGGTGCCGTTTTCGACCAGCGCGGCCATCCGCGTCGCCATCGAGTTGCCCTCGACGGATTCGTCGCACCAGCCGACGATGTTGGCGGCCACGTCCTCGGCGGTGAAGTCATCGCCGTTGTTCCATGTCACGCCCTGCCTGACGTTCAGGGTGTATTCGGTGGCGTCTTCATTGGCCTGCCAGCTTTTCAGCAGGATCGGCGCCAGCGTCCCGTTGCGCAGAACCTCGGCGAGATACTCGATCGTGCCGCGCGTCTGGTTGGCCATCTCGGGCCAGTCATAGGTGCGCGGATCCTTCAACTCGCGGCAGCTCATCTGGACGCGCAGGGTGCCGCCCATTTGCGGTGTGGCCGCGCGGGCCGGTGCGTCGAGGCCGATCAGGCCATAGGCCGCGGCAGAGCCCACGCCGAGCGCCGTGGCGCGGCCTAGGAATTCGCGGCGGCTCATCGCCCCGGCGCGGTGCTCGTCCGCGTAAAGCGCCGCGGCCGGGTGGGTCCGCGCGCGGCGGGCTTCGAAATCTGTCATCGGGCGTGTCTCCCCGTGTTTCCTGGCTGAATTCAATTGCACCCGGTCCGGCCGATCTGACGGGCCGTGAGCGAGCGGTGCGACCGCGCTGCCAACCGCCGTCATCTGCGGCGGCGGGCTGGCCCTGCGGCTTTCGTCGCGCGGTCTTGTTGCGGCCCGTTCCCTCCGAGACCCTCCTAAAGAACATCGAGCAGGCCGCTTCAGTCCATAAGTGTGCGGGCGTCGGCGCGCCAATGCAAGGACGTCCTGATTCCGGGTCCTGCCGCCCGGGCTCTGCTGGACATGACCCTGGTGGCGCCGCCACCCCGGCAAGTTATGCGTCAGGCCGGAAGACCGCCTGGACAGTGGCTGTTTCATTCAAAATAGAGCGGGGGACCAAACGACACCCGGGGGCCCGGTCCGATGCAGAGCCGCCCCGAGGAGAGACATGACAGAAGACCGTTAGAAAAAAGGAATAGGATACCAGATGGAAATCCGGCCCGTTCCATTTCGATACCACTTAGAGAAGTTTGGTGGAGCCAAGGGGAGTCGAACCCCTGACCTCTTGCATGCCATGCAAGCGCTCTCCCAACTGAGCTATGGCCCCGACCTTGGGTAGCGGGCGTTACCCGCCCGCCGCTATCTATGGAAGCCCGCCGCCGAGTTCAAGAAAAAAATCGGGCGGCGTGGCCGTCAGCTATCGTCGTCGTCCGAGGCGACATCGGCGATGTCGTCGAGCGAGACGTTGTCGTCTTCGTCGTCTTCCAGAACGTCGTCGCCCAGATCGACATCCGTGCTGTCGTCTTCGATCACATCGGCGTCGTTGTCGATCTCGGGCTCGGCTTCGGGCTGGGGTTTGCGCGCGGGCTTGTCGGCGATCAGCGTGCGGCCCTTGCCCGATGTCAGGCTTTCCAGCGAGAAACTGTGCCCGCAGGACGGGCAGGTCATCGGGTCACGCTGCAAGTCGTAGAATCGGGTCGAGCAATTCGGGCAAACGCGCTTTACGCCCCATTCTTCCTTGGGCATGATGTCCTCGTGAAACGTTGCGGTGATTTCGCGGTTGCAGCCACCTGCCACAAGTCCCGCGACGTGTCAAAGCCCTTTTGGCCAAGACCTCAGCCCCGGTGTCCTCTCGCTGCTCCGACGTTCCGCCGCCATGTCCACCGCCTGCCTTCCCGGCGACCCGCCGGTCACGGTTCATATCCGCCGCTCCGGCAGGGCGCGGCGCTATAGTCTGCGCATCTCGCAGCTTGACGGGCGGGTGACGCTGACAGTGCCGGACCGCGCGCCGCTCGACGAGGGGCTTGCCTTCCTGCGGGAAAAAGAGGGCTGGATCCGCCGCCACCTGGGACGCCGCCCCGACACCGCGCAGGTCGGGCTGGGCGCGGAACTGCCGGTCGAGGGCACGCAGGTGACGCTGGTGCCCGGCCCGGGCCGCGCGCCGCGGCTCGAGCTGGGGCAACTCGTCGTGCCCGGCCCGCCGGAAGCGGCCGGCGCAAGGGTACGGGGATTTCTAAAGGAGCGGGCGCGCCAGCGGCTGGCGCAGGCTTCCGACCGGCACGCGGCGGCGCTGGGGCGCGGCTATGGGCGGCTGACCCTGCGCGATACCCGCTCGCGCTGGGGCTCCTGCTCGGCCAAGGGCGACCTCATGTATTCCTGGCGGCTGATCATGGCGCCGCCCGCGGTGCTCGACTACGTCGCGGCCCATGAGGTGGCGCATCTGGTGGAAATGAACCACTCGCCGGCGTTCTGGGCGATCGTGGCGCGGCTTTGCCCCGACCATGCCGCCCGCCGCGCCTGGCTGCATGAGAACGCCGCCAGCCTGCACCGCTTCCGTTTTGGCGATTGACGCCGGGCCGGTCGCTGTGATCACAATGGCCCATGCTCATCCAGACCCGCCCCGGAGAGGCCGGCACCGCGGCCCATGACCGCGTCTACCGAACCCTGCGCACCCAGATCATGCATGGCGAGCTGATGCCGGGCGCCGCGCTGACGCTGCGCGGCATCGGCCGGCAGTTCGGCGTGTCGATGACGCCCGCGCGCGAGGCGGTGCGCCGGCTGGTGGCCGAAGGCGCGCTCAGCCTGTCCTCGTCGGGCCGGGTCGCCACGCCCGAACTCACCAACGAGCGGATCGAGGAACTGGCCGCGTTGCGGGCCCTGCTCGAACCCGAACTGGCCAGCCGCGCCCTGCCGCGCGCCCACATGGCCCTTATCGAGCGGCTGCAGACGATCAACGCCACCATCGGCGAGCTCGCCACGCGGGGCGACGCGGTGGGTTATATCCGCTCGAACCTTGAATTCCACCGCACGCTTTACCTGCGCGCCCAGGCTCCGGCGATGCTGGCGATGGCCGAAACCGTCTGGCTGCAGCTAGGCCCCACCATGCGCGCGCTCTACGGAAGGCTGGGGCGCACCGAGCCGCCGCAGCATCACCGGATGATCCTCGCCGCCCTGCGCGCCGGCGACGAGCCGGGGCTCAGGCTGGCGGTGCGCACCGACGTCACCCAGGGGCTGAAACTGCTGGCCACCTGAGCCCGCCGCCCCCGGGGCTTCTTCTTGGAAAAAATACCCAATGCACACGGGTAAAATCCGCACGTCCGCCGGACGCTGGCGCCGGCGGTCCGACAGGTGCGGCCCAAGCGGTCCGGCCGAAACGCCTGGGCCGTATTTCCTGGCAATAATCCTGTGACCGGCCGCGCCCGGTCAGCTGTGGATCGGCCCGTCGCCGCAGGCCAGCGCCGCCTCGCGCACCGCTTCGGAATAGGTGGGGTGCGCGTGGCAGGTGCGGGCGAGGTCTTCGGCCGCGGCGCCGAACTCCATGGCGACGCAGATCTCGTGGATCAGGTCGCCCGCCGCGGGGCCCAGGATATGGCCGCCGAGGATGCGGTCGGTTTCGGCATCCGCGAGGATCTTGACGAAGCCGTCGGCGGCGAAATTGGCCTTGGCCCGGCCGTTGCCCATGAACGAAAACTTTCCGGCCTTGTAGGCGCGCCCCGCCTCCTTGAGCTGGTCCTCGGTCTGGCCGACGCTGGCGACCTCGGGATGGGTGTAGATCACGCCCGGGATCACGTCGTAATTCACGTGGCCCTTCTGCCCGGCCAGGATCTCGGCCACGGCCATGCCCTCGTCCTCGGCCTTGTGGGCCAGCATCGGGCCCTCGATCGCGTCGCCGATGGCATAGACGCCCGCGAGGCTGGTCTTGTAACCGGCATCGGTGGCGATCTGGCCGTGCTTGGTCGTCTCCACCCCAAGCGCGTCGAGCCCGAGCCCTTTCGTGAAGGGTTTGCGCCCCGTCGCCACCAGCACCACGTCGGCGTCGAGCTGGTGCTCGCTGTCGTCCTTGCGCAGGGTGTAGCTGACCTTGGCCTTGGTTTTCAGCGCCTCGGTGCCCTGAACCGCCGCGCCGGTGATGATCTCCAGGCCCTGCTTCTTGAGCAGCGAGCGGAAGCTGCGCGCGATTTCGGTGTCGAGGCCCGGCGTGATCTGGTCGAGATATTCCAGCACCGTCACCTCGGCGCCGAGCCGTGCGTAGACCGAGCCCAGTTCCAGCCCGATCACGCCCGCGCCGATCACGGCGAGCCTTTTCGGCACCTTGGGCAGGCTCAGCGCGCCGGTGGAGGTGACCACGACCTTTTCGTCCACCTCGACGCCCGGCAGGCTGGAGGCCTCGGACCCGCTGGCGATGACGATGGATTTCGCGGTGTGGGTTTCCTCGCCCACCTCGACCTTGCCGGCCGAGGTGATCTTGGCCCAGCCCTTGATCCAGTCGACCTTGTTTTTCTTAAACAGGAACTCGATGCCCTTGGTGTTCTGGCCGATCACCTCGTCCTTGTAGGCCTGCATCTGGGCCCAGTCGACCGAGGGCGATTTGCCCTTGAGGCCCATCTTGGCGAAGTTGTGCTCGGCCTCATGCAGTTGGTGGCTGGCATGCAGCAGCGCCTTGGACGGGATGCAGCCCACGTTCAGGCAGGTGCCGCCCAGCGTGTCGCGCCCCTCGACGCAGGCGGTTTTCAGGCCGAGCTGCGCGCAGCGGATGGCGCAGACATAGCCGCCTGGGCCGGAACCGATGATGATGACGTCATAGCTTGCCATTTGGGCCTCCTGTCGGGGCGTATCTAGGGGTGATTGGCCGGGGAGGGGGGCTGTCTGCCCCCCGCCGCCCGTGCCGGGCGGCGCCCCCCGAGGATATTTTTCGCCAGAAGAAGCTCATAGGAGCGCAGCGAGGGTCATGAGGATGGTGGCGAAAAAGCCCACGGCCCAGAGGATCGAGCGGGCGGGCACCCAGCCGCGGGTATAGGCGGGCACGTAGGCGATGCGCGCCAGCAGGTAGACCCAGGCGCAGGCGGCGGTGAACCAGCCGGACTGGCCCGATACGCTGACCAGGACCACCGCGGCGGTGAAGAGCGTCAGCGCCTCGAAATGGTTGCTCAGCGCGCGCTGCATCCGGGCGGTGCGGCGCGAGAGCTGTTCGGGCGGCGGCTCGTCGCGCGGGCTGAGGGTGTAGCGGGTGCCGAGCTCCATGTTGGCGGGCACGGCCAGCAGCGTCAGCTGGACGGCCTGGAGCAGGATGGCGAGGGCGAGGACGGTGAGTTCTGGTGTCATGGTCAGCAGAGGTATGCTTTCTGGAAGGCGCGCATCACCTGGGCGACGGCGGCGCGTGTGGGGTGGCGGAGGTCGTTTTCGTAGGGATCGGGCAGGAAGGCGGTGATCATCTCGTAGGAGGGGAAGTAGAAGAGCCTCTCGTCGTCGTCGTGCGCGCGCATCAGCTCGTCTATGGCCATGCGCAGGCTGGCCTTCGACACCGCGTTGGCGGTGATGCAGGAAACCGGGCGGAACGTCGCGGCCAGCGGCACCGGCGACAGGGTGAGCACGATCGCCGCGCCGGGGCGGTGAGCGCGGATCAGCGCGCGCACCCGTTGGAGGTTTTCGAGGTTCTCGGCCACGGTGAGGACGCGGAAACCGTGGCGGGTGGAGTCGAAATCATCCTTCGGTATCGCTTTCCAGAAGGGCTCGCCCGTTTGCTTGTCGTACCA
Organism: Rhodovulum iodosum; assembly: GCF_041020385.1. Classification (NCBI taxonomy): domain Bacteria; kingdom Pseudomonadati; phylum Pseudomonadota; class Alphaproteobacteria; order Rhodobacterales; family Paracoccaceae; genus Rhodovulum; species Rhodovulum iodosum. Next base: position 1,639,002 of record NZ_JBEHHI010000001.1, read on the forward strand.
GATCTCGGACAGGCCAAGGGTGAGGATGAACACCTCGGTCTCTTCGAAGATGCGCCGGGTCTCTTCGCGCACGCTCTGGGAAACCTCGAGCTCTGCGCCGGTCTTGTCGTGCCATTGGCCCGAGGCCGCGCCGGCCCCTTCCAGGGCCCATTCGAATTGCTGGCGCAGGGCGGCGGTGTTCACGATGCCTTCGCCCGAGCGCACGATATGGGCGTCGAGCCGCAGGTTGCGGCCGAAGACGTTGTAGCCCTCTCGGGCGAGGAACTTGGTCACCTCGGCGGCGAAGCAGCTGCCAAAGGCGGCGATGTAGGTCTGCCTGCCGATGAAGGGTTCGGCCGGCAGCCAGCCGTGGCCGACGTATTTTTCGAAGGCGTCGGGCTCTGCCAGGCTGTCGCGCACCGGGTGAAAATTGGTGTGTGGCCCGCGGTACCAAGAGCGGTGGGCGCGGCGGGTCGCGCCGCTCATCTCGTAATAGACCTGGTTGTCGCGCCGCTTCTCGCCGGGTCGGACGATGAAGCGGCCCTCGCGCTTGCGGTTGAAGAGTGTTTCCAGGAGTCCCATTGATCAGAGGTCCATCAACAGCCGCCGCGGGTCTTCCAGCGCCTCTTTCACCCGCACCAGGAAGGTCACCGCGCCCTTGCCGTCGACGACGCGGTGGTCGTAGCTGAGCGCGAGATACATCATCGGGCGGATCACGATCTGGCCGTTTTCCACCATCGGACGGTCCTGGATCTTGTGCATGCCCAGGATGCCCGATTGCGGCGGGTTGAGGATGGGCGAGGACATCAGCGAGCCGTAGACGCCGCCGTTGGAGATGGTGAAGGTGCCGCCCTGCATCTCGTTCATCGACAGCTTGCCGTCGCGGGCGCGGATGCCCAGCTCGGCGATGCGCTGTTCGATCTCGGCAAAGCCCATCTGGTCGGCGTTGCGCACCACCGGCACGACCAGGCCCGTGGGGGTGCCCACCGCGATGCCCATATGCACGAAGTTCTTGTAGACGATGTCGGTGCCGTCGATCTCGGCATTGACCTCGGGCACCTCGCGCAGCGCGTGGCAGCAGGCCTTGGTGAAGAACGACATGAAGCCCAGCTTGACCCCGTGCTTCTTTTCGAAGAGGTCCTTGTATTCGCGGCGCAGCGTCATGACGCTGGACATGTCCACCTCGTTATAGGTGGTCAGCATCGCGGCGGTGTTCTGGGCGTCTTTCAGCCGGCGGGCGATGGTCTGGCGCAGCCGGGTCATCTTGACCCGTTCCTCGCGCCCGGCGTCCTCGGCGGGCACCGGCGCGCGGGATGACGGGCCAGGCCTGGCGGCCGGGGCCGCGGCGGGGGCGGGCTTGGCCGCGCCCTCGGCGAGGCGGCGCTGCACGTCCTCTTTCATGATGCGCCCGTCGCGGCCGGTGCCCTCCACGTCGTCGGGGCTGAGGCCCTTTTCGGCCATCAGCTTCTTGGCCGAGGGGGCGTGTTCGACAGACTTGCCCGAGGGCGCCTCGGCGGCTTGGGCCTTTTCGGGGGCGGGCGCTTCGGCGTCTTGCGGGGTCTCGCCGGTGGTCAGCACCGCGAGCTTGCCGCCGGCCTGCACCGTTTCGCCCTCCTGGGCGAGGATTTCGCCGAGGGTGCCGCCGGCGGGGGCGGGCACCTCGACCGAGACCTTGTCGGTCTCCAGCTCGCAGAGCATCTCGTCACGGGCGACGGCGTCGCCGGGGGACTTGAACCAGGTCGAGACGGTCGCCTCGGTGACGCTTTCGCCTAGCGTGGGCACCATCACGTCGATGCTGTCGCCGGCCGGGGCGCTTTTCTTCTTGGCGCTGCCGCTGCTTTTCGCGGGGGCGACGTCGGGTTTGCCGGCGGGGGCCGCGGCGCCCTCGGAGATGGTTGCCAGGAGCGCGTCGACCGAAACGGTCTCGCCTTCCCCGGCGACGATCTCGGCCAGCGTGCCGGCCGCGGGGGCGGGCACCTCGACCGTCACCTTGTCGGTTTCCAGCTCGCAGAGCATTTCGTCGGCGGAGACATTGTCGCCCGGCTTTTTGAACCATGTGGCGACGGTGGCTTCCGTGACGCTTTCCCCCAGCGTGGGGACGCGGACCTCAGTGGACATGGTAATGTTACCCTTCGATTGTCAGCGCGTCGTTCACGAGCGCGGCTTGTTCGGCCTTGTGCTGGCTGGCGAGCCCGGTGGCGGGGGAGGCGGTGGCGTGGCGGCCGACGTAGCGGGGCCGCCCGTGCTTGGCGTTGATCCGGCTGAGCACCCATTCGAGGTTTGGCTCGATGAAGTTCCAGGCGCCCTGGTTCTTGGGTTCTTCCTGGCACCAGACCATTTCGGCGTCGTGGAAGCGTTCGAGTTCCTTCACCAGGCTCAGCGCCGGGAAGGGATAGAACTGCTCCAGCCGCATCAGGTAGATGTCGTCGATGCCGCGGGCGTCGCGCTCTTCCAGAAGGTCGTAATAGACCTTGCCCGAGCACAGCACGACGCGCTTTATCTCGGCGTCGGGCCTGAGCTGGCTTTCCGAGGAATTCCGGATTTCGGCGTCGTCCCAGAGCACCCGGTGGAACGAGGAACCGGTGAGGAACGACTTGGCCTCGCTGACGGCCAGACGGTGGCGCAGAAGCGATTTCGGCGTCATCAGGATCAAGGGCTTGCGGAAGCTGCGGTGCAGCTGCCGGCGCAGGATGTGGAAATAGTTGGCCGGAGTCGTGCAGTTGGCCACGATCCAGTTGTCCTCGGCCGACATCTGCAGGAACCGTTCGAGCCGGGCCGAGCTGTGCTCGGGGCCCTGCCCCTCAAAGCCGTGGGGCAGCAGCACCACCAGGCCCGACATGCGCAGCCACTTGCGCTCGCCCGACGAGATGAACTGGTCGAACATGATCTGAGCGCCGTTGGCGAAATCGCCGAATTGCGCCTCCCACATCACCAGCGCGTTGGGCTCGGCCAGGGAATAGCCGTATTCGAAGCCCAGCACCGCGTATTCCGACAGCATCGAGTCGATGGCTTCGTAGCGGGCCTGGCCCTGGCGGACGTGGTTGAGCGGGTAATAGCGTTCCTCGGTGTCCTGGTTGACCAGCGCCGAATGGCGCTGGGAAAAGGTGCCGCGGGTCGAATCCTGCCCCGCCAGCCGTACCGGGTAGCCATCGGTCAGCAGGCTGCCAAAGGCGATCGCCTCGGCCGTGGACCAGTCAAAGCCCTTGCCGGTGGCGAACATCTCTTTCTTGGTTTCCAGCAGCCGCGACACGGTGCGGTGCATCGAAAACCCTTCGGGCACCGAGGTCAGCGCCTGGCCTATTTCCTGCAGGGTTTCCTCGCCGATGGCTGTGTCACCGCGCTGGTAATCGTCACCGCCGCCGCGTTGGATATGGCTCCAGCGGCCGTCCAGCCAGTCGGCCTTGTTGGGCTTGTATTCCTTGGCGGCCCCGAACTCTTCGTTGAGATGGGCCTGGAAGGCCGCCTTCATGTCCTCGATTTCGCCCTCGGGGATCAAGCCGTCCTTCACGAGGCGGTCGGTATAGAGTTGCAGCGTTGTCTTCTGCTTCTTGATCTTCTTGTACATCAGGGGGTTGGTGAACATCGGCTCATCCCCCTCGTTGTGGCCGAAGCGGCGATAGCAGAAGATGTCGATCACCACGTCCTTGTGGAACTTCTGCCGAAACTCGGTGGCCACCTTGGCGGCGTGGACCACCGCCTCGGGGTCGTCGCCGTTGACGTGGAAGATCGGCGCCTCGACCATCAGCGCGATGTCGGTGGGGTAGGGCGAAGACCGGCTGAAATGCGGCGCGGTGGTAAAGCCGATCTGGTTGTTCACCACCAGGTGCATGGTGCCGCCCGTGCGGTGGCCGACAAGGCCCGACATGCCAAAGCATTCCGCCACCACGCCCTGGCCGGCAAAGGCCGCATCGCCGTGCAGCAGCACCGGCAGGACGGTGGTGCGTTCGCGGTCTTTTTCCTGTTCCTGCTTGGCGCGCACCTTGCCCAGGACCACCGGGTTGACGGCCTCCAGGTGGCTGGGGTTGGCGGTGAGGCTGAGATGCACCGAATTGCCATCGAACTCGCGGTCGGAGGATGCGCCGAGGTGATATTTCACGTCGCCCGAGCCGTCCACGTCCTCGGGCTTGAAGCTGCCGCCCTGGAACTCGTTGAAGATCGCGCGGTAGGGCTTGCCCATCACGTTGGCCAGCACGCTCAGACGGCCCCGGTGCGGCATGCCGATGGCAATCTCCTTGACCCCCAGCGCGCCGCCGCGCTTGATGATCTGCTCCATCGCGGGGATCAGCGCCTCGCCCCCGTCGAGGCCGAACCGCTTGGTGCCCATGTACTTGACGTGCAGGAATTTTTCGAAGCCCTCGGCCTCGACCAGCTTGTTCAGGATCGCGCGCCGGCCCTCGCGGGTGAACTTGATCTCCTTGCCGAAGCCCTCGATCCGCTCTTTCAGCCAGGCCGATTGCTCGGGGTCGGAGATGTGCATGTATTGCAGGGCGAAGGTGCCGCAATAGGTGCGTTTGACGATCTCCAGGATGTCGCGCATCGAGGCGACCTGAAGCCCCAGCACGTTGTCGATGAAGACCGGGCGGTCCATGTCCTTTTCGGTGAACCCGTAAGAGCCGGGGTCGAGTTCGGGGTGGAGCGTCGGGTTGCGCAGGCCCAGCGGGTCGAGATCGGCCACCAGGTGGCCGCGGATGCGGTAGGCCCGGATCAGCATCAGCGCGCGGATCGAATCCAGCACGGCGCGCTTGATCTGGTCGTCTGTGACCTCGACGCCCTTTTCGGCGGCCTTCTTGCGGATTTTCTTTTCGGTGGCCTTCGCCTCTTTCACCGGGGCGCCGGGCCATTGCCCGTCGAGCGCGGCAATCAGCTCGCCCTGCGGTGCCGGCGGCCAGTCCCGCCGCGCCCAAGAGGGGCCCGCGGCCTCGCGTTTGACCGAGACCTCGTCGTCGCCGAGGCTTTCGAAAAACTCGCGCCAGGCGGAGTCGACCGCGTCCGGGTCGTTGGCGTAGCGGGCGTAGAGCTGTTCGATATATTCCGCGTTATGCCCCTGCAAAAAGCTGGAGCCGTGAAAGGCGTCGTTGGGGCTTTGTTCGGTCATGTCTATCTCACAAGTGATTCAATGGCGGTCGGTGTGGAAAATGCGGGCGCGGTGGCTGGGCCATCGTCGGTTATGCAGACGGGTCGGGCGGGTCAGCTCCATGGCGCGGCCCTCTGCGGGTTGGGTCCGTATTCGTTGCTGCCCGGCTGCGAGGGGCGGGTCAGCCACCATAAAACCAGCAGCGGCGAGACCAGGAACACCAGCCCGGCCACCAGCAGGACCAGCCCGGCGATCGAGCCGACCACCGCCTCGGCGCTGCCCGAGATCAGCGGGTCGAACCCGCCGACAAAGGCGGCGAAACTGCCGATGCCGAGCATGACGATCAGCGGGTAAAGCAGGTAGAAACCGGACCGTCCGCTGTCATGCATCCGCCGCCAGCCGGCGGAGAGGCCGGGTATGAAGGTGGCCAGCGCAAACAGCCCCCCCAGCGGTCCGTTCGAGCGGATCTCGGTCGCGCCGTCGGTTTCGACCACGGTGGTGCCGAACAGCGACGCGTCGAGGCCGCCCAGGACGAGGCTGCCGACAAACACGAACAGCGCGAACCACCAGTATTCGGGGCGGCTGGCCCGCCCCGAAAAGGTGAAATACTTCCTGAAACAGGTCTTTACGGCATTGCCGAAGCCCATGTTCCCTCCCTTGGCGACCGGTTTCCCTAGCCGATCGCCTTCAACACAGCCTGGCCCAGTTCGGCCGGGCTGTCGGCGACCACGATGCCCGCCGCTTTCATTGCCTCGATCTTGTCCTCGGCGCCGCCCTTGCCGCCGGCGACGATGGCGCCGGCGTGGCCCATGCGCCGGCCCGGGGGCGCTGTGCGGCCGGCGATAAAGCCCGCCGTGGGTTTCCTGCGGCCCTTCTTGGCCTCGTCGGCGAGGAACTGCGCGGCCTCTTCCTCGGCCGAGCCGCCGATTTCGCCGATCATGATGATCGACTGGGTTTCATCGTCGGCGAGGAACCATTCCAGCACGTCGATATGTTCCGTCCCCTTGATCGGGTCGCCGCCGATGCCCACGCAGGTCGACTGGCCAAGGCCGACATCGGTGGTCTGCTTGACGGCCTCGTAGGTCAGGGTGCCCGAGCGCGAGACGACGCCGACCGAACCGCGCTTGTGGATGTGGCCGGGCATGATGCCGATCTTGCAGGCCTCGGGGGTGATGACGCCGGGGCAGTTGGGGCCGACAAGGACCGATTTCGTCCCTTCCAGCGCGCGCTTGACGGTCATCATGTCCATGACCGGGATGCCCTCGGTGATGCAGACGATCAGCGGGATCTCGGCGTCGATCGCTTCGAGGATCGAGTCGGCGGCGAAGGGGGGCGGCACGTAGATGACGGACGCGTTCGCCCCGGTCTTTTGCACCGCCTCGTGGCAAGAGTTGAAGACCGGCAGGTCCAGGTGCGTCTGGCCCCCTTTGCCCGGCGTCACGCCGCCGACCATCTGCGTGCCATAGGCGATGGCCTGTTCGGAGTGGAAGGTGCCCTGCGAGCCGGTGAAGCCCTGGCAGATGACCTTGGTGTTTTCGTCTACGAGGACAGCCATTAGCTTCTCTCTTTCTCGAAATGGTACAGGTTCAGCCAGTCTGCGGCATCTTCAGAGAGCGCATGAACCGGCTGGCCCGTCGTGTTTCTTCTGATTTCGGCAACATCTTGCAAAATGGAGAAAACGCCCCTCAATGCCGGATTGTCACGTTCCGGCAGGTGGTATTTTTTTGGGTGAGCGAAGCGATCGAGATTCTTCAATGACAATGGTGCGGACACCTTTACGCCATCGAACCGGATGGTGAGTCGCACCGACTTTTCAACCGGCGTCGCATCAACCAGCATACCTCTGGCGACCATGCCTCCGACCGCACCGAGAATAGAGCCGTTCTCAACGAACACAAAGACGGGGTCGCTTTGCGCGAACTCGCCCACCACGTGATTGTGGTTGGATGTAAGCGTCAATTCTTCGTCGGTTCTCGGAAGTTTTGAGAGCTCGTTGGTCTTAAAAGTGTACGGCATTCGCTCTAGCCTTTCACCGCCTTCACGATCTTCTCGGCGGCATCGCTCAAGTCGTCCGCCGCGATCACGTCGAGGCCCGAGCCGTTGATGATCTCCTTGCCCTTCTCGACATTGGTGCCTTCCAGCCGCACCACCAGCGGCACCTTCAGGCCGACCTCTTTCACGGCCGCCACCACGCCCTCGGCGATCACGTCGCAGCGCATGATGCCGCCGAAGATGTTCACGAGGATGCCCTTCACGTTCTCGTCGCTCGTGATGATCTTGAACGCCTCGGTCACCTTCTCCTTGGTGGCGCCGCCGCCCACATCGAGGAAGTTGGCGGGTTCGGACCCGTAAAGCTTGATGATGTCCATCGTCGCCATCGCCAGCCCGGCGCCGTTGACCATGCAGCCGATCTCGCCATCGAGCGCGATGTAGTTCAGGTCATACTTGCTGGCCTGCAACTCCTTGGGGTCTTCCTCGGTCTCGTCGCGCAGGGCGAGGATGTCGTCGTTGCGGTAAAGCGCGTTCGAGTCAAAGCCCATCTTGGCGTCGAGGCATTTCAGGTTGCCCGCTTCGGTGACGATCAGCGGGTTGATCTCCAGCATCTCGCAGTCCTTCTCGATGAAGCACTTGTAGAGCTGGCTCATCAGCTTGACGCATTGCTTGACCTGCTGGCCTTCGAGGCCCAGCGCAAAGGCGATACGCCGGCCGTGGAAACCCTGGTAGCCGGTGACCGGGTCGACCGAGAAGGAAAGGATCCGCTCGGGCGTCTTGGCGGCGACGTCTTCGATATCCATGCCGCCCTCGGTCGAGCAGACGAACGCGACGCGGCTGGTCTGCCGGTCGACCAGCAGCGCAAGGTAAAGCTCGCGCGCGATGTCCGAGCCGTCCTCGATATAGACGCGGCCGACCTGCTTGCCCGCGGGGCCGGTCTGGTGCGTGACAAGGGTGCGGCCGAGCATCTTTCTGGCCTCTTCGGCGGCCTCGCCCACCGATTTGGCAAGGCGCACGCCGCCCTTTTCGCCGGCCTCGGCCTCTTTGAACTGGCCCTTGCCGCGGCCGCCGGCGTGGATCTGCGCCTTGACGACCCAGAGCGGGCCGTCAAGCTCGCCGGCGATGCTCTTGGCCTCTTCGGCGCGGGTCACGACGTGGCCGTCGGACACCGGGGCGCCGTAGCTGCGCAAGAGCGCCTTGGCCTGGTACTCATGGATATTCATCAAGCTGTCCCATGTGGTTCCGGTTTCGGCCTGCTTGGCACAGCGGCCTGTGCGGCGAAACGTCTTTCTGCCGCAAGACGCCTGGAACGGCGGGATTTCTGCAATTTGTGATCACGGCTGGAAATCGTGTGATCACAAAGCGCCCATATCGGGGCGCGGGGCTGCGAAAGAAAAGGCCGGTCCCGAAGGGCCGGCCCGGTCGTCTAGCGTTCAGCGCCCTCAGGCAAGCGAGTCGTCGATGCCCTTGCAGGCCTCGACGAGGCCCCGCACGGCGTCGACCGATTTGTCGAACATCGCCTGCTCGTCTTTCGCAAGGGTGATGTCGATCACTTTTTCGATGCCGTTCGCGCCGATCACCGTGGGAACGCCCACGTAAAGCCCGTTGAGCCCGAGCGCGCCGTCGCACCATGCCGCGCAGGGCAGAACCCGGCGCTGGTCCTTGAGGTAGGACTCGGCCATCTCGATGGCCGAGGTGGCCGGCGCGTAATAGGCAGAGCCGGTCTTGAGCAGGCCGACGATCTCGGCGCCGCCGTCGCGGGTGCGCTGTACGATCGCGTCCAGCTTGTCCTGGCTGGTCCAGCCCATCTTGACCAGGTCGGGCAGCGGGATGCCGCCCACGGTCGAGTAGCGCGTCAGCGGCACCATCGTGTCGCCGTGCCCGCCGAGCACGAACGCGGTGACGTCCTTCATCGACACGTCGAATTCCAGGCTCAGGAAATGGCGGAACCGCGCGCTGTCGAGCACGCCGGCCATGCCGACCACCTTTTCGGGCGGCAGGCCGGAATATTGCTGCAGCGCCCAGACCATCGCGTCCAGCGGGTTGGTGATGCAGATCACGAAAGCGTTCGGCGCGTTGTCGCGGATGCCCTCGCCCACGGATTTCATGACCTTGAGGTTGATGCCGAGCAGGTCGTCGCGGCTCATCCCCGGCTTGCGCGGCACGCCTGCGGTCACGATGCAGACATCTGCGCCGGCGATATCGGCATAGTCGGTGGTGCCCTTCAGGCTGGCGTCGAAGCCTTCCGAGGGGCCGGATTCCGCGATGTCGAGTGCCTTGCCCTGCGGCACGCCGTCGGCGATGTCGAACAGAACGACGTCGCCCAGCTCCTTGAGCGCGACGAGATGGGCAAGCGTGCCGCCGATCTGTCCGGCGCCGATGAGGGCGATCTTGGGTCTGGCCATGAGGTATGTCCCTGACTGGTTTTTTGGTGGGCGTTGCGTAGTCCTTCCCCGCCGTCCGCGCAAGAGCGCCGCGCCGCAGCGGGGTCGGCCCTGTCGCTTTCCTTTGCCTGGCGTATCGACTAAGGCTTTGGCTATCGAAGATTTTCCGGGGCAGACCGGTGGAGCTGACCGACGCGACCTTCTGGGCCCTTGCAATTCCCGCGGTGATTTTCGCCGGGGTTTCGAAAGCCGGATTCGGATCGGGCGCCGCCTTTGCCGCGACACCGATTCTGGCGCTGGTGGTCGATCCGGCCACGGCGCTTGGGGTGATGCTGCCGCTGTTGATGCTGGTCGATCTGGCCACACTGAGGCCCTATTGGGGGCAATGGCACATGCCCTCTGTCCGGCTGATCGCGCTGGGCGCGCTGCCCGGCGTGGCGCTGGGCGCGGGGCTTTACGAGGTGGCGCCGGCCGATCTGTTCCGGTTTCTCATCGGCGCCGTGGCGGTCGGCTTCGTCGCGTTCCAGATGGCCGTGCGGCTGCGCCTGCTGCGGTACCGGGCCGAGCCGTTTTCGCGCGAGGCGGGGCTGGTTGCCGGGCTTCTGGCGGGGTTCACCAGCTTTATCAGCCACGCGGGCGGGCCGCCGGTGGCGATCTACCTGCTGGCGCAGGGCATGGGCAAGACCACCTACCAGGCCAGCACGGTGCTGATCTTCTGGCTGGTCAACATCTACAAGTTCGTGCCCTACGCGCTGCTTGGCATCTTCACCGGGGCAACGCTGCGCGCGGACCTGCTGCTGGCGCCCTTCGCGCTCTTGGGGGCCTGGCTGGGGGTGCGGGCGCATCGCCTGGTGCCCGAGGGGCTGTTTTTCGCCATCACCTACGTTCTGTTGACCGTCACCGGGACCAAGCTGATCTGGGATTCGCTGAGCTGAGCCCGTTTTCTGCGGTGCGGCAGAATAGGGGTTGCGCAATATGTCCGGCCTGTGATCGTTTGCGCAACAAAATGACCCCCAGGAGGAATCATGGATCCGCGCGCCCGCCCGTACCGTTCCGTTCTCTACATCCCCGGCTCGAAACAGCGCGCGCTGGAAAAGGCCAAGACGCTGGCCGTGGACGCGATCATCTTCGATCTCGAGGACGCGGTGGCGGTGGATGAAAAGCCCGCGGCGCGTGCGTTGCTGGCCGAGACGCTGACCGCCGGCGGGTATGGCAAGCGGGCGCGGATCGTGCGGGTCAACGGGCTGGATACCGAATGGGGCCGCGACGACGTGGCGGCGCTGGCCGGGGTCGGCCCCGATGCGCTGCTGCTGCCCAAGGTGGAAAGCCCCGAACAACTGGACGCGCTTGCCGCCCTCGCCCCCGGTGTGCCGCTCTGGGCGATGATGGAAACGCCGCGCGGCATCCTCAACGCCGCTGCGATTGCCGCGCATCCGCAACTGGCGGGTTTCGTGATGGGCACCAACGACCTGGCCAAGGAACTCGGCTGCCGCTTTCGCGCCGACCGGATGCCGCTGCTCGCCAGCCTCGGCCATTGCCTGCTGGCCGCCCGCGCGGAGGGGATCGTGGCCGTCGACGGCGTCTATAACGCGTTCAAGGACGAGGACGGCCTGAAGGCCGAATGCGACCAGGGCCGCGACATGGGCTTTGACGGCAAGACGCTGATCCACCCCGCCCAGGTTGCTGCCGCCAACGCCGCCTTCGCCCCCGCCGAGGCCGAGATCGACCTCGCCCGCCGGCAGATTTCCGCCTTTGAAGAGGCCGAGGCCGCCGGTCAGGGCGTGGCCGTGGTGGATGGTCGTATTGTGGAAAATCTGCATATCATTACAGCGAGGGAAACGCTCGCCAAGGCGGCGGCGATTGCAGATTTGGAGGCGGAGACATGATCTGGCTGATTCTGGGCGTTCTGCTCTGGAGCGCGGCGCATCTGTTCAAACGGCTGGCCCCCGGCGCCCATGGTCGCCTGGTCGGCACGATCGGCGAAGGCGGCACCAAGGGGGTGGTCGCGGTGGCGATCGTGGCCTCGATCGTACTGATGGTGGTCGGCTACCGCATGGCCGACACGCCCACGCTTTGGGGGCGGACCGCGGCGATGACCGGGTTCAACAACCTTCTCGTGCTCTTTGCCTTCTATCTCTACGCGGCCTCGGGCGCGAAGACGCGCATCACGCGCATCATCCGGCACCCGCAGCTTATCGGCTTCAAGACGTGGGCAGTGGCGCACCTGCTGGTCAACGGCGATGTCGCGTCGATCGTGCTGTTTGGCGGGCTTCTGGCCTGGGGCGTGGCCGAGATGGCGCTGATCAACCGCGCCGAGCCCAACTGGACGCCGCCGCCGCGCCCGCCGGCGAAGAAGGAACTGGTCGCCGTGGCCGGCGGGATCGTGGTGTTCGGCGTCGTGGCGCTCTTGCACACGCTGCTGGGCTACAACCCCTTCGGATGAGCCGATGCGCGCTTACCGTTTGCTGACGGGTGAGGACGATTCCGCCTTTTGCCACAAGGTATCCGAGGCGCTGGCCAGGGGCTGGGTCCTGCATGGCGACCCGGCCTATGCCTACGACGCGGGCAGCGGCCGGATGCGCTGTGCCCAGGCCGTGGTCAAGGATGTAGAGGGCGCCTACGCGCCCGATATCAAGCTGGGAGATCTATAGAGTATGGCCAAGACCAATCCGGGCCGGTTTTTCGAAGACTACGCGCTGGGGCAGGTGATTGCGCACGCGGTGCCGCGCACGGTGTCGGGCGGCGAGCGGGCGCTCTACCACGCGCTCTACCCGGCGCGGCACGCGCTTTTTTCCTCCGATGCGTTCGCCCAGGGCTGCGGCTTGCCGGCCGCACCGCTCGATGACCTGATCGCGTTTCACACCGTCTTCGGCAAGACGGTCCCGGACATCTCGCTGAACGCGGTGGCCAATCTCGGCTATGCCGAGGGGCGCTGGCACCGCCCGGTCTGGCCCGGCGATACGCTGCGCTCCGAATCCGAGGTGATCGGGCTCAAGCAGAACTCGAACGGCACGTCGGGCGTGGTCTGGGTGCGCACAAGGGGGCTGAACCAGACGGGCGAGACGGTGCTCGACTACGTGCGCTGGGTGATGGTGCGCAAGCGCGACCTCGACGCCCCGGCGCCCGTGACGGCGATACCGGACCTGGCCAAGGCCGTGGCGGCGGACGACCTGGTGGTGCCGCCGGCGCTGAGTTTCAGCGGTTACGATTTCACGCTGGCGGGCGAGCCGCACCGTTGGGGCGATTACGAACTTGGCGAGGTGATCGACCATGTCGACGGCGTCACCGTCGAAGAGGCCGAGCACATGCTGGCCACGCGGCTGTGGCAGAACACCGCCAAGGTGCATTTCGACGCCACCTTCCGCGACGACGGCAAGCGGCTGATCTATGGCGGCCATGTCATCAGCCTGGCCCGCGCGCTGTCGTTCAACGGGCTGGCCAACGCGCAGATGATTGTCGGGCTCAACGGGGGCGCGCATGCCAACCCCTGCTTCGCGGGCGATACCGTCAAGGCATGGTCCGAGGTTCTGGACAAGGCCGAAACCGGCGCGCCGGGCGTGGGCGCGATCCGGCTGCGGCTGGTCGCGGTCAAGGCAGGCGGCCAGCCGGGCGCGCTGAAGGGCGAGGACGGCAAGTACCTGCCCGAGGTCCTGCTCGATCTCGACTATTGGGCGCTGATGCCGCTTTGATCGCGGGGGTGGAATTGTGATCACTTGCTGCTATCTGGTGATCACAAAACACCGTTTTTTCGCTGCGACTGCGAAAAAACGGCGCTGTTAGCGCCGCCAAGCCGTGACAGCGGGCGAAAAAACGTTATCACATGCGGCCAGCCCGCGACGTAGCATCCGAGAGGCACATCATGGCTGACGTGAACCGGGGAGACCGGCCGCTTTCCCCCCATCTGCAAATCTACCGTCCCCAGATCACCTCGGTGACCTCGATCCTGACGCGCATCACCGGCAATTCGCTGATTGTGGGCAGCATCCTGATCGTCTGGTGGTTCCTCGCGGCCGCCAAGGGGCCGGAGGCATTCGCGCGGGCCGACTGGGTGCTGACCTCTTGGATCGGCGATCTGATCATGTTCGGGTCGCTCTGGGCGCTCTGGTACCACACGCTGGCGGGCATCCGGCACCTGATCTGGGATTCGGGCCGCGGGCTGGAACTGGAGACCGCCGAAAAGCTGGGCTGGATCGTCATCATCGGGTCGGCCGTTCTCACGGTCCTGACCGTGATCGTCGTCTGAGGGGGGGAAGCGATGCGTTTCATCACCGACCGCAAGCGCGCCGTGGGGCTGGGCGCGGCCAAGACAGGGACCATGGAGCATTGGACCACGACGATCAGTTCGGTTGCCCTGATCGGGCTGATGCCGGTTTTCGTGCTGATCGTGGGCTCGTCGCTGGGCAGCAGCCACGAAGACGTTGTGGCGACCTTTTCACGCCCGTTCCCGGCGCTGGTGGTCATCCTGACATTCTGGGTCGGCTTCGGCCACTTCCGCCGCGGCGTGCAGATCATGATCGAGGATTACGCCAGCGGCGTCACTCGCAAGGCCTTGCTGATCCTGATGATCAGCATCAGCTACACCGCCATGGCGGCCGGGCTTTACGCCGTTGTCCGCCTCGCCCTCTGAGCTACTGGAGAGACCACCTAGATGGCCGCTTACGAATACGAGACGCACGAATACGACGTGGTGGTGGTGGGCGCCGGGGGCTCGGGCCTGCGGGCGACGCTGGGCATGGCCGAGCAGGGCTTGCGCACCGCATGCGTGACCAAGGTCTTTCCGACCCGCAGCCACACGGTGGCCGCCCAGGGCGGCATCGCGGCGTCGCTGGGCAACATGGGGCCCGACCACTGGCAATGGCACATGTACGACACCGTCAAGGGGTCTGACTGGCTGGGCGACACCGACGCGATGGAATACCTCGCCCGCGAGGCGCCCAAGGCAGTCTACGAGTTGGAACATTACGGCGTGCCGTTTTCACGCACCGAAGAAGGGCGCATCTACCAGCGCCCCTTCGGCGGGCACACGACCGAGTTCGGCGAGGGCCCGCCGGTGCAGCGCACCTGCGCCGCCGCCGACCGCACCGGTCACGCGATCCTGCACACGCTTTACGGCCAGAGCCTCAAGCAGAAGGCCGAGTTCTTCATCGAATACTTCGCCATCGACCTGATCATGTCCGAGGACGGGCAGTGCCAGGGCGTGCTGGCGTGGAAGCTGGATGACGGCACGCTGCATGTCTTCGCCGCCAAGATGGTGGTGCTGGCCACCGGTGGCTACGGGCGCGCCTATTTCAGCGCGACCTCGGCGCATACCTGCACCGGCGACGGTGGCGGCATGGTGGCGCGCGCGGGCCTGCCGCTGCAGGACATGGAATTCGTGCAGTTCCACCCCACCGGCATCTACGGCGCGGGCTGCCTGATCACCGAGGGTGCGCGCGGCGAGGGCGGTTACCTGACCAATTCCGAGGGCGAGCGGTTCATGGAACGCTACGCGCCGACCTACAAGGACCTCGCCTCGCGCGACGTGGTTTCGCGCTGCATGACGATGGAGATCCGCGAAGGGCGCGGCGTGGGTGAGGGCAAGGATCACATCCACCTGAACCTCAGCCACCTGCCGCCCGACACGCTGGCCGAGCGCCTGCCCGGCATCTCGGAATCGGCGCGCATCTTCGCCGGCGTCGACGTCACGAAGGAGCCGATCCCGGTGCTGCCGACGGTGCATTACAACATGGGCGGCATCCCGACGAATTACTGGGGCGAGGTGCTGAACCCCACGCCAGACCACCCCGACCGGGTGGCGCCCGGCCTGATGGCCGTGGGCGAGGCGGGCTGTGCCTCGGTGCATGGGGCCAACCGGCTGGGGTCGAATTCGCTGATCGACCTGGTGGTCTTCGGCCGCGCCGCGGCGATCCGTGCCAAGGACGTGGTCGACCCCGAAACGGCCGTGCCCACGCCAAACGCGGCCTCGATCCAGCAGTCGCTGGACCGGTTCGACGGGCTGCGCCACGCCGCGGGCCACGTGCCGACCGCCGAGCTGCGGCTGGAGATGCAAAAGACCATGCAGGCCGACGCGGCGGTCTTCCGCACCGACAAGACGCTGGCCGACGGCTGCGCCAAGATGGCCGAGGTCGCCGGCAAGATGGGCGACATCAAGGTCACCGACCGCTCGCTGATCTGGAACTCCGACCTGATGGAAACGCTGGAGCTGACCAACCTGATGCCCAGCGCGCTGGCCACCGTCGTCAGCGCCGAGGCGCGCAAGGAAAGCCGTGGGGCGCACGCACACGAGGACTACCCCGACCGCGACGACGACAACTGGCGCAAGCACACGCTCTCTTGGATCGAGGGCGCGGAGGTAAAGCTCGCCTACCGGCCGGTGCACCTGGAGCCGCTGTCCCCTGCCGAAAAGGGCGGGATCGACCTGAAAAAGATCGCGCCCAAGGCGCGGGTCTACTGAGGAGGCGACGATGGTTCAACTGACGCTCCCCAAGAACTCGGTCGTCAAGACCGGCAAGACCTGGCCCGAGCCCAAGGGCGCCACCAATGTGCGCAAGTTCCAGATCTACCGCTGGAACCCCGACACCGGCGAAAACCCCCGGGTCGACACCTATTTCGTCGATCTCGACACCTGCGGGCCGATGGTTCTGGATGCGCTGATCAAGATCAAGAACGAGATCGACCCGACGCTGACCTTCCGCCGGTCGTGCCGCGAAGGCATCTGCGGATCGTGCGCGATGAATATCGACGGGATCAACACGCTGGCCTGCACCTACGGCATGGACGAGATCAAGGGCACGGTGAAGATCTACCCGTTGCCGCACATGCCCGTGGTCAAGGACCTGATCCCCGACCTGACCATGTTTTACGCCCAGCACGCCTCGATCATGCCGTGGCTGGAGACCGAGACGAACGCACCCGCCAAGGAATGGCGCCAGTCCATCGAAGACCGCAAAAAGCTGGACGGGCTCTATGAATGCGTGATGTGCGCCTCCTGCTCGGCCGCGTGCCCCAGCTATTGGTGGAACGGCGACAAATATCTCGGGCCCGCCGCGCTGCTGCACGCCTATCGCTGGATCATCGACAGCCGCGACGAGGCGACGGGCGAACGCCTGGACCAGCTTGAAGACCCTTTCAAGCTCTACCGCTGCCACACGATCATGAACTGCACCAAGACCTGCCCCAAGGGCCTCAACCCGGCCAAGGCGATCGCGCAGATCAAGAAGATGATGCTCGAGCGCGCCGTCTAGGCCCGGAGGGCGTCATGTCTGCACCCGAGGATGCCGCCGCCCGCCGCGCCGCGCCGCCGGTGATCGCCTATCCGCCCGAGACGCTGCCGGGGCCCGACCTGGCGCTTTACCGGGCGGCGCGCGCGGCGGCCGCAAAGGTGGCCGAAACCGTCGTGCCGCCCCGCGACGCGCGGACCTTCCGCGTCGCGGCCGGGCAGTTTTTTCGCATCACCTGCAGCGACGGCCCCCAGGTCGGCGACCTGAACCTCTGGGCGGCGCAGGATTTGTCTGAACGGTTCTTTTCAGGCAAGACCCGGGCGCTGCATGGCACGCATCTGGATCTGGGCGACAGGATGTGGTCTTGCTTTCCCCATCTGCGCCCGATGGCGACGATCACCGAAGATACGCTGGGCTGGTACGGCTACGACGCGGACGGGGCCGGGGTGCATGACGTGATCGGCACCCGCTGCGACCCCTATACCCATCGCCTGCTGGCGGGCAGCGATTACGACAGGTGCTGTCATTCCAACCTGACCCGGGCGCTGTCGGCCGAGACCGGGCTGCCGCGCGCCGAGGCCGAGGCTCATGTCCACGACGTGCTGAACGTCTTCATGTGCACGGGGTTTACCCGCGACAGCCACCGCTATTTCACCAAGCCCAGCCCCGTGCGCCCCGGCGACCACATCGAGGCATTCGCCGAGATCGACCTGCTGGGCGCGCTGTCGGCCTGTCCCTGGGGCGACTGCGGCACCAACAGCCCGCAGAGCGCGACCTGTCATCCGCTTCTGGTCGAGGTCTTCGCGCCGGCACCGGGGGCGCTGGACGGGTGGCAGCCGCCCGCGCCCAACGGCTATGCCGGCCATCACGGCGCCTGACCGTCAGGACAGAGCGGCCTCGAGCGCGATCTCGACCATGGCGGCAAAGCCCGTTTCCCGCTCTTGAGAGGACATCGCGGCGCCGGTCAGCAGGTGGTCCGACACGGTCAGCACCGACAGCGCCCGCGCCCCATGCCGCGCGGCGAGGGTGTAAAGCTCGGCGGTTTCCATCTCGACGGCGAGGATGCCGTGGCGGGTCATCGCCTCGTTCAGGTCGGGACGTTCGTCGTAGAACGCGTCGGAGGAATAGATGCCGCCGACATGCACCGGCCGGCCACGCGACACGGCCGCCCGATGGGCCGCCTCCAACAGCCCCCAATCGGCGCAGGGGGCGAAGTTGAGCTCGCGGAAAATGCCGGACGAGGGGGTGGACAGCGTCGAGGCCGTCATCGCCAGCACCAGGTCGTGCAGCGCCACCTCGCGCTGCATCGCCCCGGTCGAGCCGATGCGGATCAGCGTTTTGACGCCGTAATCGCGGATCAGTTCGTTGACGTATATCGACAGCGACGGCATGCCCATGCCGGTGCCGTGGATGGTGATGCGCTGGCCCTGCCAGGTGCCGGTATAGCCCAGCATACCCCGCACGCGGTTTACGCAGGCCGGACGGTCCAGAAACGTTTCGGCGGCCCATTTCGCGCGCATCGGATCGCCGGGCAAAAGAACCGTCTCGGCGATCTCACCCGGTTGGGCGCCAATATGTATCGACATCGGCGCCGGTCAGATCTCGAAATCGCTCATCGGGCGCCCGGCCTCGATTGCGTCCTTGATCCAGCGGGGCTGACGCCCGCGGCCGGTCCAGGTCTGCTTAGGGTCTTCGGGGTTGCGGTATTTCGGCGGCGAGGTTTTCTTGGGTTTCTTGCCGTCGGTCAGTTCATCGAGGGAAAAGCCGAATTGGCGCGCCGCCTCTTCTGCCGCTTTTCGGGCGTCATCTTTGCGCCGAACTTCGAGCCGGGCAATTGCCTTGTCGATGTTCTTGCGCAGTTTTTCCAGTTCCTTGAGCGACATGGAGTCGAGGTCTACAGCCATTAATTCTCTCCTTGTTTTGGTTCTACATTTACCAAGGGATAAAAAAGATCAATTGAAATCGTAACTCTGGCAAGAAACCGGAGTTACGATTTTTCGATCGAGTGACAATGAGAGGTAAAAATTCGCGCAAAAGGACCACCAAATTCCTTTTGCTTTCGCAAAGGTGGAATTGGCGGCTTATTCCGCCGCGACCGGTGCTGGTGCAATCAGGCCCACGATATCGAACATGATGCGATTCAGTTCGAAATCCTTGGGCGTATATACCTTGGCCACACCCAGCGCGCGCAGCCTTTCGGCATCGTCCTCGGGGATGATGCCGCCGACCACCACGGGGATATGGGCCAGCCCGGCCGCCTGCAGGCGCTGCATCAGCTCCTCGATCAGCGGCATGTGGCTGCCCGACAGGATCGACAGGCCCAGCACGTCGGCGCCCTGCTCTTGCGCCGCGGCGACGATCTCGGCCGGGGTCAGGCGGATGCCTTCGTAGGTGATGTCCATGCCGCAGTCGCGGGCGCGGGCGGCGATCTGCTCGGCGCCGTTGGAATGGCCGTCGAGCCCCGGCTTGCCGACCAGGAATTTCGGCTTGCGCCCGAGGCGCGAGGCCAGCGCGTCGACGGCGGTCCGGATCTCGTCCAGCCCCTCGGTGCGGTTCGAGGGGCTGGCGGACACACCGGTGGGCGCACGGTATTGCCCGTGCACGCCGCGCACCACGTCGCCCCATTCGCCGGTGGTCACGCCGGCCTTGGCCGCCGCGATGGAGGGCGGCATGATATTGGCGCCCGTCGTGGCGGCCTCGCGCAGCGCGGCGAGTGCGGCCTTGACGGCGGCCTCGTCACGCCCGGCGCGCCAGGCCTCCAGCCGCGCGATCTGGTCGGCCTCGGCCTCGGGGTCGGCCATCATGATGGCCTCGTCCCCGGCGGTCAGCGGCGAGGACTCGCCCTCGGTCCAGCGGTTGACGCCGACGACGACCGTCTCGCCGTTTTCCACCCGCGCGATCCGCTCTGCGTTGCTTTCCACCAGCCGCGATTTCATGTGTTCGATGGCTGCCACCGCGCCGCCCATCGTGTCGATCTGCGCCAGTTCCGCCCGCGCCCCCTCTTTCAGCGCCTCCACCCTGGCGGTCACCGCCGGGTTGCCGTCGAAGAGGTCTTCGTATTCCAGAAGGTCGGTCTCGTAGGCCAGGATCTGCTGCATCCTGAGCGACCATTGCTGGTCCCACGGGCGCGGCAGGCCCAGCGCCTCGTTCCAGGCGGGCAATTGCACGGCGCGGGCGCGGGCGTTTTTCGAAAGCGTCACCGCCAGCATCTCGATCAGGATGCGGTAGACGTTGTTTTCCGGCTGCTGCTCGGTCAGGCCGAGAGAGTTGACCTGCACGCCGTAGCGGAAGCGGCGGAATTTCGCGTCTTCGACACCATAGCGCTCGCGGCAGATCTCATCCCACAGCTCGACGAAGGCGCGCATCTTGCAAAGTTCGGTCACAAAGCGGATGCCCGCGTTCACGAAAAAGGAAATCCGCCCCACCATCGCCGGGAAATCCTCTTCGGCCACCTTGCCCTTGAGGTCGTCCAGCACGGCGGTGGCGGTGGCCAGCGCATAGGCCAACTCTTGCTCGGGCGTCGCGCCGGCCTCTTGCAGGTGGTAGGAACACACGTTCATCGGGTTCCATTTCGGCAGGTGCTCGCGGGTATAGGCCGCGACGTCGGTTATCATCCTGAGCGATGGCTTGGGCGGGCAGATATAGGTGCCGCGGCTGAGGTATTCCTTGATGATGTCGTTCTGCACGGTGCCCTGCAGTTTCGACACATCGGCGCCCTGTTCCTCGGCGACGGCGATGTAAAGCGCCAGCAGCCAGGGTGCCGGTGCATTGATCGTCATCGAGGTGTTCATCTGCTCCAGCGGGATCTGGTCGAACAAAAGCCGCATGTCGCCCAGATGCGCCACCGGGACGCCCACCTTGCCGACCTCGCCGCGCGCCAGTTCGTGGTCGCTGTCATACCCGGTCTGGGTGGGCAGGTCGAAGGCCACCGAAAGACCCGTCTGCCCCCGGGCGAGGTTGGACCGGTAAAGCGCGTTCGATGCCGTGGCCGTGGAATGGCCGGCATAGGTGCGAAACAGCCAGGGGCGGTCTTTGGGGGCGTTTGACATGGCAGACCTCTCGATTTCGCCGCAATATAATTGCGTGCCCCGGGCAGTATCGGGAATCATCGGTCCCTGTCAATGTGCTGCGGCGCGGCGAAAACGAAAGCGGCCGCCAGGGGCGGCCGCTTCGCATTGTCTTTCGGGCGATGGCGTCAGGCCGAACGCTTGCGGCGGGCCAGCCCAAGGGCGCCCAGGGCGCCAATCAGCAAAACGCCGCCTGCGGGAAGCGGAATGGCCGACGTTTCATAGGACAGGTTATCGGCGAAGATCGCGCCGATGTCGTCTCCGTTCGTTCCGAACACCGCGTAGGCGATCCCGGCCGCCGAGAGCGACAGCGTGTTCATCTCGTCAGAACTGCCGGGGCGGAGGAAATCGACGTAGCCCAGCGAGCTATCGCCAGAGTCGAAGATCTCGAGAAAGACGTTGTCGGAGTCGGACGGAGCGAAATCGCCGAGATCGACCGAGACGGACGACACGAGCGACGAGAAGTCGGCGCGCGCCTGCGAGAAGGTGCCGGGCGTCTGCAGAAGCAAGCTGTCACTGCCTTCAGGAGATGCTGACACGGAACATGTCGCGCTGCCGAGCGTGGAGATGGTGACGATGTCACCGCCACTGCAGTCGCCGACCGTGTCGAAGTCGAGCACCGCGGCAGACGAAGCACCTGCGGCGGCCGCCATCATGATACCTGCGATGCCGGAAGCAATATAACGCATTTTCATCATAGTTTCCTTTCGTTTCAATACTAACTGGAAATCACGCGAACACACGTTGAAACCTTAAGTTAGCGAGATCACGTGTCAAGGTTATCGTGAGGTCGAGACGGCGATACCGGGATCCGGTCCGACGAAAGCTCATCAAGTGGGCAAACGCGATCGCTTGGGCGCGCGAAAACGTCCACCTTATCGGGAAGCGACGGGTCTCAGGGTATCCTACCAATGTGCCGCGGCGCGGCGAAAACGTAAGCGGCCGCCCGGGGCGGCCGCTTCGCATTGTCTCTCGGGCGATGGCGTCAGGCGGAACGCTTGCGGCGAGCCAGCCCAAGGGCGGCCATGGCACCAATCAGCAGGACGCCACCGGCCGGCAGCGGCACTTCGGACGGACGCGCCGGCGAGATATTCAGCCACGATCCGCCGGAGACCCCCACGGTCTGGGTCAGGTCGAACGTATGCGATCCTGCGTCCAGCGTGATGGCGGCGATGGCTTCGAAGTAATCGCCCGGCGCGCCAAACGCGGCGGCGCCGTTGGCATTGCCGTCGCCGCCCTGGATCGCATCCCAGGCAACCACGCCGCCGTTCACCACCAGATCCCACTCGTCGAAGTCGCTGCAGCAATCCTCGACATGGAAATCGAGGGTCGATCGGGTGCCCAGCGTTATTTCCAGGGTGTCGTCGCCGCTGAACGTCGCGCTGGAGCCGACACCGCCAAAATTGAACACGAAATCGGTAAGTCCGGTGTTCGGGTCAACCCCCAGGGCCGAGGCCGGAACCGCAGCGATCGACGCCACGGCGACGCCAAGCGCAAGTGCAAACTTCTTCATTTTCATTTCCTTCCTATGATGACCAGGGCCGGACAAAAAAACCGTCGATCCGACTGGTTACGCATGCCGCAGGTCGTTGCAGAATCCCCCCCAGCCTACACACGTTCTAAAAAGTTAGCATAAACCCCGCCCTGACGCTACGGAAACTCGGAAGCGCGGGCTTTGCGGGGACCTGAGGGTCCCGCAAAGCGAACGGACAGCAGACAAGCGCGATCACGCCGCGACGCAGCGCGCGCCCGTCTTTTTAGGGTCATAAAATTACCCATTCGGCCCTGTTTATCATTGCAAAGTTGCGCGCAGACTTCTATCTCACCGGGAAGCGCCGGGCGATTCTGCGCTGCGGCAAACCATTCTGACCGACCATGGAGGCCCCGATGGCACTCGACACCAACCCGTCCGTCGTCCCCTACGAGGCGCCCGAGAAAGAGCTATACGAAGTGGGCGAGATGCCGCCGCTCGGGTTCGTGCCGCCCAAGATGTACGCCTGGGCGATCCGGCGCGAGCGGCATGGCGAGCCTGACAAGAGCTTTCAGGTCGAGGTGGTGGAAACCCCCGTGATCGACAGCCACGAGGTGCTGGTGCTGGTTATGGCCGCCGGCGTCAACTATAACGGCGTCTGGGCCGGGCTCGGCGTGCCGATCTCGCCCTTCGACGGCCATGGCGCGCCCTATCATATCGCCGGCTCGGATGCCTCGGGCATCGTCTGGGCTGTCGGTGACAAGGTGAAAACCTGGAAGGTGGGCGACGAGGTCGTGATCCACTGCAACCAGGATGACGGCGACGACGAGGAATGCAACGGCGGCGATCCGATGTTCTCGCCCTCGCAGCGGATCTGGGGATACGAGACGCCCGATGGCAGCTTTGCCCAGTTCACCCGCGTCCAGGCGCAGCAGCTCTTGCCGCGGCCCAAGCACCTGACCTGGGAGGAATCGGCCTGTTACACGCTGACGCTGGCCACCGCCTACCGGATGCTCTTCGGCCACCATCCGCATGAGCTGAAGCCGGGGCAGAACGTGCTGGTCTGGGGGGCCTCGGGGGGGCTGGGCTCCTACGCGATCCAGCTGATCAACACCGCCGGGGCCAACGCCATCGGCGTGATTTCCGACGAGGACAAGCGCGAGTTCGTTATGAATCTCGGCGCCAAGGGCGTGATCAACCGCAAAGACTTCAAATGCTGGGGCCAGCTGCCCAAGGTGAACACGCCCGAATACAAGGAGTGGTTCACCGAGGCGCGCAAGTTCGGCAAGGCGATCTGGGAGGTCACCGGCAAGGGCGTGAATGTCGACATGGTGTTCGAGCATCCCGGCGAGTCGACCTTCCCGATCTCGACCTTCGTGGTCAAGCGCGGCGGCATGGTGGTGATCTGCGCCGGCACCACCGGGTTCAACCTGACGATGGATGCGCGCTATGTCTGGATGCACCAGAAGCGCATCCAGGGTAGCCACTTCGCGCATCTCAAGCAGGCGGCCGCGGCCAACCGGCTGATGGTGCAGCGCCGGCTCGACCCCTGCATGTCCGAGGTGTTCCCCTGGGCCGAAATACCGGCCGCGCATCTGAAGATGCTGCGCAACGAACACAAGCCGGGTAATATGGCGGTGCTGGTGCAGGCGCCGCTCACCGGGCTGCGCACCTTCGAGGACGTGCTCGAGGCCGGGTCCGCGGCCTGAGTGCTGGCGCCGGGCAGGGCGGGGCGATAGGCTCCGCCCCATGACCCTGACCGCGCTGACATTTTCCGACGATCAGGCCGAGGCCCATGACCGCGTGGCAGAGCTGCTGCGCGGCCAGGGCGTCGATCTCGACAACGCAAGGCTGACCCCGCGCACCGAGGGCAAGGCCGGGGTGCTGGCGATTACCGGCAAGGCGGGCTCGGGCAAGACGCTGCTCCTGGCGGAGCTGGTCAAGGCGCTGGGCGAGGCCGGCGTCGCAACCGTTTCGGGCGACTACGAGGGGCGCCGGCGCAAGGATCGGCGCACGCTGGCGGTGCTGGCCCCCACCAACAAGGCGGCCAGCGTCCTGCGTCAGCGCGGCGTGCCGGCGACCACGATCCACCGGATCATCTACACGCCCGTCTACGACCCCGAATACGAAAAGATCGCCGAATGGCTGGCCGGCGAGGGCGAGCGGCCCGAGGTCGAGGGGCTGACCGAGGCCGCGCTCGACCGGGCCTTCGCCTATTACCAGGGCAACAAGTCGATTCCCGGCGCGCTGGCCGCGGCTGGGCTGAAGGGCAGCGATTTCATCCTCGGCTGGAAGCGGCGCGAGGAACCGCTGGATATCGGCTTCGTCGACGAGGCCTCGATGCTGGACGCGCGCCAGTACGAGGATCTGCAAGAGATCTTTCCGACGCTGGTGATGTTCGGCGACCCGGCGCAACTGGCGCCGGTGAACCAGTCGGGCGAGATGGTCTTTGACGGTCTGCCCGAGGCGCAAAAGCTGACGCTGCACCGGATCCACCGGCAGGCCGCCGACAACCCGATCCTCGATCTCGCCCACGCGCTGGCCGACCCCGAGCTTGGCTTCGAGGATTTCGAAAGGCAGATCGAGGCGGCCGCGGCGCGCGACGATCGTATCGTGGTCGCGGGGCGGGTCGATTCCGACCTGATGGCGCGCTCGCCGGTGCTGGTCTGGCGCAATGCGACGCGCATCCGGCTGATCCACGCCTTCCGCGCCGCCCATGGCGCGCCCGCAACCGAGCTGCTGCCGGGTGAGCCGCTGATCTGCGACGGCATCGAACTGCCGCTCAAGTACCGCAAGAAACGGCTCGACCTGGAGGCGCGGGGGCTGATCAAGGGGGCGCAGGTGATCTATCTGGGCCCCGGCCGGCGCCCGGGGTTTACCCGGTTGCACGTGATCGGTGCGGAAGAGCCGCAGGTCTCGGCCGCCTCGATCATCAAGATCGAGATGCCCGGCGAGGACGAGCCCTTTATCCCCCAGGCCGCAAACATGGGGGCGGCCTTCCTGCACGGGGCGGCGGTGACCATCCATAAGGCGCAGGGGTCGCAATGGGACACGGTGCAGGTCTTTGCGCCCGACCTCTACGCCGCGGCGCGGGCGGGCCGGGTCGAGGCGGGGCAGCCCCTGTGGAAGCGGCTGGCCTATGTGGCGATCACGCGCGCGGAATCGCGGCTGATCTGGATCACGCGCTACCGCCTGGGCCGGCCCCGGCAGGCGCTTGGCACCGGCGACCTGGCCGCGCCCGCCGCGCCACTGACGCTGACCGCCGAAGAGCCCGCGCCCTGAACCGGGCCACTCGGCCCGGCCATCAACCTATCGCCGGTCGGTGGCGCTGGGCGGGCGCGCCGGGCCCGAACAAAGCGCTGGAAAACAAGTCGCGCGTCGAGCTGTGGGAAAACGACCTTGCCGACACCATCACCTGCAAAGGGTGACGCGCCACGCTACCGCAACGACCGAATGACCGCGCCGGCCTCCTCGACGATTTCCCGGACGATCTCGGCCGCCGGCTGGACCTCTCTGACAAGACCCACGCCCTGCCCCGACCACATGGAGACCGCCTCGATCTCGCCCTTCAACTCTGCATAGGGCGACGCGCTTTCGTAGCGGAAGACCTCGCCTCCGTCCGGGCGTCGGGCAAGCATGTCGCCTTCTCCGGGGCGTTGCCCGAGCGGAGGTTTCCCGGCGGCCTCCCACATGGCCGACGTGCTGTTCTTCAGGGTCCTGTGCGGCGCGTTCGGCCAGTCGATATCGTAGAGATTGTCGTAGTGGCCTGTGTCGTTCTCTGTCGCCGCCAATAGACGCGCCAGGTATTCCGGGTGAACGGAGGCCTCCTTTGCCGAAAGGAAGCGCGTGCCGATCCATGCCGCCGACGCGCCAAGCGCCAGCACCGCCGCCAGCCCGCGCCCGTCGGCGATGCCGCCCGCGGCGATGACCGGGACGTCGCCCACCGCATCGACCACCGCGGGCACGAGCGCCATCGTCGAGACCGTGCCCTCGACATGTCCGCCGGCCTCCCACCCCTGCGCGCAGATCGCGTCGGCGCCGAGGGCCACCGCCTCTGTGGCGTCTGCGGCGGTGCTGGCCGTGATGATGACCTTCGCGCCAGCGGCCTTGGCCCGGCCGACGAAATCGCCTGTGTCGCCCCAGAAAAGCGAGAGGATATCGACGCCCTCATCAAGGCAGATGTCGAGCTGATCGTCGTTGCGGAAATCCATGTTGAGGTTCACCCCGAAGGGCTTGTCGGTCAGATCCCTGATCCGTCGCACTTCCGATCTCAATTTATCGGGGCCGTAGACCCAAAGCGGCGCGAGCCCGAGCCCACCGGCATTGCTGACCGCGGCGACAAGTTCCGGTGTCCCCACACGCCCCATCGGAGCCAATACGACTGGGTGCTTGACGCTGAACAAGCGGCAGAAGTCGGTCGCCATCGGGATATCCCAAAAGAAAGCCTGCCAAGAGGCTAGCCCGACGAAGGCATCTCGGCCACGTCTTTTCCGTGACAGGGATGATCGTCGCGCCAAAGCAGGGTGCCGTGGGCAGGCCCCCGCGACCCCTGAGCAGTGATGCGACGAACGGCAAGAAATCCCCGCAGCGGTCCAATGCCGGAAAACCTTCAAAACCGTCCATGCCAAGAGTTCTGATCAAAACCCTTGGGCGGCCGCCGTCAGTTCCGCAACATGCGGAACGCCGCCGAGGCGCCCCAGCCCGCGGCGATGGCGATGGCCAGCGACAGGATGCCGTAGATCAGCGGCTGGTTATGGGCCAGCGTGAACACCCAGCGTTCCAGGCCCACCTTTCGCACGCCGATTTCCGTCTGATAGGCGTCGACCACCGCCCCGTCGCGTGTCAGGAAGATGCGCGTGGTGTAGTCGCCCTCGGTCACGTTGGCCGGCAGCGCGATCGAGGTGCGAAACAGCGTCTGCTCGCGCAGGTCCACGGCGCCGGGATGCATCTGGTAAAGCCCGTCGCGGCTGCGGATGCGGATCAGCGCCTCGGTGAAATCGGCAGAGGCGCCCACGCCCTCGGGCGCGCCGACCGAGCGGATCGCGCGGGGGATCGAGACCTTGTGGCGCAGATCCTCGGTATCGTTCAGCACCTCTGTCAGGGTTCCGGTCGTGGCCACCGCGTAGAAACTGGGGGCCGCGTCCACTTCGACCGCGTCGGTGTTGACCCAGATCCCGAAGCGCCGCGCCTTGCGCCGCACGAGGACGGGGGTGTGGGGACCGGCCACCGTCACCACCACGTGCAGCGGCTGGCCCTGCGGGATCGGCGCGCCGCGCTTGACCGCGCCGAAGATCAGGATCTCGGAGCCCGAGAAATTGGTGGTGATCGCCACGCGCGTCTGGCTGAGCCCGGCGACGACCTCTTCGCCCCGCGCGGGCAGGGCGAGCAGGATCAGCAGAAGGAGCGCGCGCCAGCCCATCACCTTCCCCCCGCCAGCGTATAAAGCTCGTCCGGGCGCAACAGCAGGTCGAGCGCCAGCTTGGCACAGACCGCCATGACCAAGAGCGCCAGCAGGATGCGCAACTGCTCGGCCTTCATCTTCAGCCCGATCTGGGTGCCGACCTGCGCCCCGATCACGCCGCCCACGATCAGCAGCACGGCCAGCCCCATGTCCACCGTGTAGTTGGTGGTGGCGTGAAGAATCGTGGTGAAGGCGGTGACGAAGATGATCTGGAACAGCGACGTGCCCACCACCACCTTGGTCGGCATGCCAAGGATGTAGATCATCGCCGGCACCATGATAAAGCCGCCGCCCACCCCCATGATGGCCGCCAGCACGCCCGCCGCGGCGCCGACCGCCAAGGGCGGCAGAACCGAGATATAAAGTCCCGAGGTGCGGAACTTCATCTTGAAGGGCAGGGCGTGCACCCAGGTGCGTTGCTTGCGCTTGGGCGGCGCGCCACCGCGGCTGCGCCGGATCGCGCGCAGGCTTTCGACGAACATCAGCGTGCCGATCACGCCGAGAAACAGCACATAGCACAGCCGCACCAGCAGATCGACCTGGCCCATCTCCCTGAGCAGGTTGAACACGGCCACGCCGGCCCAGGCGCCGGCCAGGCCCCCGGCCAGCAGCACGGTGCCCATCTTCAGATCGACGGTCTTGCGTTTGAGATGCGCCAGCACGCCGGAAAAGGACGACGCGACGATCTGGTTGGCCGAGGTGGCCACGGCCACGGCCGGCGGGATGCCCACGAAAAACAAAAGCGGCGTGATCAGAAACCCGCCGCCGACGCCGAACATCCCCGAGAGCACACCCACCAGCCCGCCGATCCCCAAAAGCAGGAATGCGTTGACCGAGACCTCGGCGATGGGCAGGTAGATCTGCATAGCTCATCCCTTACGCCGCGGCGCCTTGCCGTGGCAAGCTTGGGGCGGGGCGCCGGGGCCGGTTTCACTGCTCTTTCACATAAGGCGACCCGCCGGCGCGGGGCGGGATCGCCCGGCCCACGAAGCCGGCCAGGATCACCACCGTCAGGATATACGGCAGCGCGTCCATCACCTGCACCGGAAGGACGAAACCGCCCATTTCGATATTCTGATAGCGCAGCGCCACCGCCTGCAAGAGCCCGAACAGAAGCGTGGCCGACAGCGCGTACCATGGCCGCCATTTCGAAAAGATCAGCGCGGCCAGCGCGATATAGCCCCGCCCGGCGGTCATGTCCTTGACGAAACCCGCTTGCAGCGCGGTGGCCAGGTAGGCCCCGGCGACGCCGCAGAGCACGCCGCAGATCGCGACCGCCGTAAATCGCATGCGGATGACCGAAACGCCGGCGGTATCCACCGCCTCGGGCGCATCGCCGACCGCGCGCAGCCGCAGGCCGAAACGGCTGCGGTATAGGACCCACCAGGTCAGCGGCACCATGGCGAAGGCCACGTAGACGAGGATCGTGTGGCCCGAGATAAGGTCGTGATAGATCGGGCCGAAGACGGGCACGTCGCGCAGGGTTTCGGCGAAGGGCAGGGTAAGCGGGCCGAACCGCGCGCCGCCAAGCAGCGAGGGCGTGCGCCCGCCCTGCTGAAACCAGTCCTGCGCGATCACCACGGTCAGACCCGCGGCGAGAAAGTTGATCGCCACGCCGGAAATCAGCTGGTTGCCCCGGAAGGTGATCGAGGCCAGCCCGTGAATACCTGCGAGTGCCATGGACGAGGCGATCCCGGCCAAGAGCCCCAGCCAGACAGAGCCCGTGACCGCCGCGATGGCCGCCGAGAAGAAGGCGGCGAACAGCATCTTGCCCTCGAGCCCGATATCGAAAATGCCCGAGCGTTCGGAAAAGAGACCGGCGAGACAGGCCAGCAGCAGCGGCGTGGCCAGCCGGACGGTGGAGTCGAGTACCTGAAGAACGGTTGCGAAATCCATCACCCGCGCCCCTTTCGCATCGACAGGAACAGTTTTTCCAGCGGCATCCGCACCATGTTGTCCAGCGCCCCGGTGAACAGGATCACCAGCGCCTGGATCACAACGATCAATTCGCGCGGGATAGTCGTCCAGAGTGCCAACTCGGCCCCGCCCTGGTAGAGAAAGCCGAAGAGGATCGCCGCGAGGAACACGCCGAACGGGTGGCTGCGCCCCATCAGCGCCACCGCGATGCCGATGAAGCCCGCGCCCTCGACCGCGTTCAGCACCAGCCGCTCGGCCTCGCCCATCACGTTGTTGACCGCCATGCAGCCCGCCAGCGCGCCCGAGATCAGCATCGCCAGCACGACGATGCGCACCGGCCGGATGCCGGCATAGACGGCCGCCGGTTCCGAATGGCCCTGGGCGCGGATTTCATAGCCCAGCCGCGTGCGCCAGATCAGCAGCCAGACCAGCACGCAGGCGGCGATGGCGACGAGAAAGCTGATATTGGCGGGCGCGGCCTTGGAAAACGGGATGCCGAAGACGGCCAGAAGGTCGTGCAGGGTGGGCAGATGCGCGCCGGGGGGAAACCTGGCCGTCGCCGGGTCCATCGACCCGGTGGGCCGCATCACGTTGACCAGCATGTAATTCAATAGCGACGCGCCGATGAAGTTGAACATGATCGTGGTGATCACGATGTGACTGCCGCGTTTGGCCTGCAGCCACGCGGGCAGGAACGCCCATGCGGCCCCGAACAGCGCCCCGCCGATGATCGCTGCGGGCAGAGCCAGCGCCCAGTGCGGCCAGGGGATGGCAAGGCAGACAAACGCGACGCCAAGCCCCCCCAGCGTCGCCTGCCCCTCGGCCCCGATATTGAAAAGCCGCGCGTGATTGGCCACCGCGAAGGCCAGCCCGGTGAACAGGAAATTGGTGGCGTAGTAGAGCGTGTAACCCCAGCCATAGGTCGAGCCCAGCGCGCCGGTCACCATCAATTTGACGGCGGCCACCGGGTCTTCGCCGATGGCCACGATCACCAGGCCCGACAGCAGGAACGCCAGTACCAGGCTGAACACCGGGATCAGCACGATATCGGCCCAGCGCGGCATCTTATCCATGGGGCGCGTCCCCCGGCCCGGCGGCGGCGTCCAGCGCGGCCTCGATGGTCTCGAAATCGGGCGGGGCCTCGGTATCGGTGATGCCCGCCATCAAGAGGCCCAGCTCTTTCTCGTCGGTCTCGTCCGGCAGGCGTTCGCCCATGATCAGACCATCGAAGATCACCGCGATGCGGTCGGACATCGACAGGATTTCCTCCAGCTCGACGCTGACCAGCAGGATCGCCTTGCCGGCATCGCGCAGGTCGAGAATGCTCTGGTGGATGAACTCGATCGCGCCGATATCGACGCCGCGGGTGGGTTGGCCGACGAGCAGCAGGTCGGGGCTGCGCTCGATCTCGCGGGCCAGCACGATCTTTTGCTGGTTGCCGCCGGAAAAGTTGCGCGCCGCAAGGTTCGGGTTCGGTGGGCGCACGTCGAAACGTTGCATACTGGCGGCGCTTTCGGTGCGGATCGCCGCGTTGTCCATCAGGAACCGGTTCTTCTGGTAGGCCGGGTCGTGGTGATAGCCCAGGATCATGTTTTCCCAGGCCTTGAACGCCATCACCAGACCCTGGCGCTGGCGGTCCTCGGGCACATGGGCGATGCCGCGCGCCCGGCGCGAGCGGCCGTCTGAATGCTTGCCGGTCAGGTCGATGTCCTGCCCGTTCACGCGGATTCGGCCGGTGGCCTCGCGCACTCCGCCCAGCACCTCCAGCAGGTGCGACTGTCCGTTGCCCGCGACCCCCGCGATGCCTAGGATCTCACCCGCCCGCACATGGAACGACACACCCTTCAGCCGGGCCACCCCGTCCTCGTCGGTGACGTGCAGATCCTCGACCTCCAGCACGGTCTGCCCGGGCTGCGCCGGTTTCTTGTCGACGCGCAGCAGCACCTTGCGGCCCACCATCAGCTCGGCCAGTTCTTCGGGGCTGGTGGTGGCGGTTTCCAGCGTTGCCGTCATCTCGCCCCGGCGCATCACGCTGACCGTGTCGGTCACCGCCATGATCTCGCGCAGCTTGTGGGTGATCAGAACGATGGTCTTTCCCTCGGCCTTGAGGTTGTCGAGGATGCGGAACAAATGGTCCGCCTCGGCCGGGGTCAGCACGCCCGTCGGCTCGTCCAGGATCAGGATATCGGCCTGCCGGTAAAGCGCCTTGAGGATTTCGACCCGCTGCTGGTGGCCGACCGATAGGTCCTCGATCTTGGCATCGGGGTCGACGTTCAGTTCGTATTCCTCGGCCAGCCGTTTCAGGCTGCCCCGCGCCTTGGCCAGAGACGCCTTCAGCCGTGCGCCCTCTTCCACCCCCAGGATCACGTTTTCCAGAACGGTGAAATTCTGCACCAGCTTGAAATGCTGAAACACCATGCCGATGCCGGCCTTGATCGCCGCCTGGCTGTCGGGGATCAGGGTCTTTTGCCCGCCCACGAAAATCTCGCCCGCATCCGCCTTGTAAAAACCGTAGAGGATCGACATCAGCGTGGATTTGCCCGCGCCGTTTTCGCCGACGATCCCGTGGATGGTGCCGGGCATCACCTTGAGCGAGATATCCCGGTTCGCCTGAACCGGCCCGAAGGCCTTGGAAATCCCGCGTAGCTCGATCGCCGGGGCGGCGGTCTGCCGCCCCTCGGCCGTGTCCGCCCCCGGCATCGGGGCTTATTTCACCGGGCAGGTGTTGTCGGACATGTAGTCGTGCACGACCAGCTCGCCCGCGATGATCTTGGCCTTGGCGTCCTCCACCGCGGCGATCATCTCTTCGGTGAGCAGGTCCTCGTTATGTTCGTCCACCGCGTAGTCCACGCCGCCTTCGGCGAGGCCCAGAACGAAAACGCCGGTTTCCAGATCGGGGCCTGCCTTGAACGCGTCGTAGACGGCCACGTCGACGCGCTTGACCATCGAGGTAAGAACCTGGCCGGGGTGCAGGTAGTTCTGGTTGCTGTCCACCCCGATCGAGAGGATGTCCTCGTCGGCGGCGGTCTGCAGCACGCCCACGCCGGTACCGCCCGCCGCGGCATAGATCACGTCCGCGCCCTGGCTGATCTGCGCGCGGGTCAGCTCGCCGCCCTTCACCGGGTCGTTCCAAGCCGCGGGCGTGGTGCCCGTCATGTTCTGGATCACCGTCGCGTCGGGGTTGGCGGCCATGACGCCCTGCACGTAGCCGCAGGCGAATTTGCGGATCAGCGGAATGTCCATGCCGCCGACGAAGCCCACGGTGCCGGTCTCGGACGCCATGGCGGCCATCATGCCCACCAGATAGCTGCCCTCGTGTTCGGAAAACACCAGCGACCGCACGTTGTCGGCTTCAACCACCATGTCGATGATCTGGAACTTGGTATCCGGATAATCGGGCGCCACCTCTTCCAGCACCGACCCGAAGGCAAAGCCCGCCATCACGATGGGGTTCAGCCCAGCCTCGGCAAAGCGGCGCAGCGCCTGTTCGCGCTGGGCCTCGGATTGCAGCTCGATCTCGCGGTAGCTGCCGCCGGTTTCCTCGCTCCACCGCTCGGCGCCGCCAAAGGCGGCCTCGTTGAAGGATTTGTCGAACTTGCCGCCGAGGTCGTAGATCATGGCCGGCTCGGCCAACGCGGCCCCCGCCCCGATGGCGACTGCTGCGGCCGTGCCCAGAATTTTGGTGATCAGGCTCATGAGATTACTCCCGGTTGGTATTTCGATGGCGACCTCGCGCAGGGCGGGCCAAAGCCTCGTAAGCTGAACCAATTAAGGCCGCAGCGCCCCGAGACCGTCAACCGATTCCTCGATCCTCGGGCGGCAGAGCCTTGCGCAGGGTCAGCGCGTCGATGCGCGCGCCGTCCGGCCTGACGTAATAGCCGGGGCGCGCCCCGACCTGCCGATAGCCCGCATCGCGGTAAAGCGCCAGGGCCGGGCCGTTGTCCGCAGCAACTTCCAGAAACGCGTCCTCGGCGCCGCGCGCCCGCGCCCCGGCCTCGAACGCCGCCAGCCGCGCCCGGCCCAGCCCCGCGCGCCGGGCGCCCGGGTGCACGGCCAGCGTCAACAGCTCTGCCTCGCCGGCCAGCGCCCGGCCCAGGGCAAAGCTGTGTTCTCCGTCACAAAGAAAGACGCCCGGCGATGCCAGCAGCGCAGAGAATTCGCCGGCCGACCACGGCCGCGGGTGGCTGAAGCACAGCGCATGCAACGCGGCCAGCGCCTCAGGCGTCATCGAGGATCATGGGCGGCGGGTCGGAGGGCGGCGCGGCGTCGGCGGGCCGCACGTAGAGCGGCGCGGGCCGCGCGCTTCGGTCGAAGCCCTTTTCGCGCCAGCGAGCCTCGGCGATGCGCGCCATGTGGGCGGCCACCCGCGACGGGCCGAGAACTTCGAACGCCGCGTGGAACGGGCGCGCGATCTCGTCGGCGCGAAAGCCGCGCACGACCATGTTCACGGGCAGCTCGATATCGGCCGGCGGATGGGCGGGATCGACCAGGCGCGGTGGGGACTGGGGGTTGCCATAGCGGAAATGCTGGATGAAGGCCCGGCCGCGCGGCGCCTCCAGGCTGAGGATTTCGGCGGGTTGGTACAGCGGCCCGTCCCAGTCCAGCAGCGCCTCGAACATCGACACACCGATGGCCGGGATGCCAAGGCCCAGCGCCAGCCCCCGCGCGGCGGCCACGGAAATGCGTGTGCCGGTGAAATTGCCCGGGCCGATGCCTACGGCGATAAGATCAAGATCGCGCCAGCTTCCCCCGGCCTCGGCCAGCAACTCTTCCAGAAGCGGCATCAGCCGCTCGGCCTGGCCGCGCTGCATCGCCTCCTCGCGCTCGGCCAGCACATCGCGCCACATCACCGCCGCGGAAATCTGCGGCAGGCTGGTGTCGAAGGCCAGAACGTTCGGGGCGAGCCCGCCCTTCCCTTGCATCACTCGGCGACGGGCCGCACCTCGGTCACCTCGGGGATGTAATGGCGCAGCAGGTTCTCGATGCCCATCTTGAGCGTCAGCGTCGAGGACGGGCAGCCCGCGCAGGCGCCCTGCATATGCAGGTAGACCACGCCCCGGTCGAAGCCGTGGAAGGTGATGTCGCCGCCATCCTGCGCCACGGCGGGCCGGACGCGGGTGTCGAGCAATTGCTTGATCTGGTTCACGATCTCGGAATCGGGACCGTCATGCGCGGCATGGGCCGCCTCGGCCTCGCCGATGATCGCGGGCTGGCCCGACTGGTAATGCTCCATGATCGCGCCCAAAAGTGCGGGCTTGATATGTTCCCACGCGGTCGCCTCGTCCTTGGTCACCGTCACGAAATCGGTGCCCAGAAAGACCCCGCGTACACCCTCGACGGCAAAGATACGCTGCGCCAGCGGCGAACCCGCGGCCCCCTCGGGGCCCGGGAAATCGGCGGTGCCCGCCTCAAGCACGGCCTGGCCCGGCAGGAATTTCAGCGTTGCGGGGTTGGGGGTGGACTCGGTCTGGATAAACATGCGCCTATTCCTTAGCTTTCCACTCGGATATGCGCTCGCACCCGGCGGATGTCAAGTTTAGAGCCATTCTAAAACGATCAGCAGACCGCCTCCAGCCCCTCTTTCGACAGCTCGCCCGGCACAACCGTAATCGGCACGGGCAGGCTGCCGGCGCTCTTGGTCAGTTGCATGACCAGCGGGCCCGGCCCGGCCTTGCCGGTGCCCGCCCCCAGCACCAGGACGCCGACATCGCCATCCTCGCGGATCTGCGCCAGGATCTCGGGCACCGCCTCGCCCTCGCGGATCACAAGCTCGGGGTCGATGCCCTGCTTGTCGCGCATCCATTTGGCGAAGACCTCGAAATGCGCCTCGATCCGCTCGCGCGCCTCTTCGCGCATCAGATCGCCCACGCCGATCCAATGATTGAACTCTTCGGGCGGGATCACCGACAGGATCTGCACTCCGCCCTTCGTCTTGGCCGCCCGCATCGCGGCGAAACGCATCGCGTTCAGGCATTCGCGGCTGTCGTCGAGCACGACGAGAAACTTGCGCATCCGATCCTCCCGCAACCCGGTCGACAGCATGGCCGAGCCGGGGTCCCGTGGCAACTCCCGCTGTCGGCGCACTTGCCGCAGCCGGCGGCGGCTCCGCGGTTCGGGATTTCGGGTATTTGGACCAAGAAGAACTGCAAGCCGCTTCTTCTTGGTCCAAATACCCATGTCGCAACGCAGGCCAGGCGGCGGCCGGCCGGGCAGGGGGCGCTACTTGGCCGAGCGCGCCCAGTCCCAGTAAAGGTCGCGGACCCGCCGGGTCATCGGGCCTGGTTGGTACTGCACCTCGTCGAAGGCTTTCACGGGCGTGACCTTCATCAGGTTGCCCGACAGGAAAACCTCGTCGGCGGTGCGAAAATCGTCGAAGCCCAGAACCGTTTCGTGCACCGTGACCCCCTCGGCCTTGAGATTGGCGATATGGCGGGCCCTTGTGATGCCGGCCAGGAAGGTGCCGTTGGGGATGGGGGTGAAGACCTCTCCGTCGCGCACCATGAACACGTTCGCCGTGGCACTTTCGGCGACGTTGCCCATCGCGTCGGCCACCAGCGCGTTGCCAAAACCCTTGGCGCGGGCCTCGGCCAGCATGCGCGCGTTGTTGGGGTAGAGGCAGCCGGCCTTGGCGTTGACCACGTTGTCGGCCAGGATGGGCCGGTGGTAGCGCGTGGTGGTGATCGTGGTCGAGCTGCCCGCCGGGGCCATCGGGATTTCTTCCAGGCAGATGGCGAAGCCGGTGGCGTCGGGTTTCGGGACGATGCCGAGGAAGTCACCCTCGAGCGCCCAGTACATCGGCCGGACATAGACCGCGGCGTCGGCGGGATAGGTCTTCAGCCCCTCCCAGACGATGTCGTGCATGTCCCGGGCAGTGATCGTCGGCGTGATCATCAGCGCCTCGGCCGAGCGGTTCACGCGCTCGCAATGGGCCATCAGGTCGGGCGCGAGACCTTCGAAATAGCGCGCACCGTCGAACACCGTCGTGCCCAGCCACGACCCGTGGTCGGCGGCGCGCATGATCGGCACATCGCCGCGGTGCCATGTTCCCTCGAAATAGGTGCGGATGTTGGTGCCGGTCGCCATCAGGGTTCTCCTCGAGTGCGGGCGCACACTAGACCCGCCCCCTACCCTCGTCCAGCCCCGCGCTCCGCGGCATGGGTGCGCCCCCAGCCGGGGCTGGGGACGCCGGGCCGAGGCCGGGCCGCGGGGCAGGGCGGGGGACGGTCGCGCGCGGTTTCGGGTGGCGGGGACGGACGCGCGCGTCCTGCCTTGAGTGAGGCGGCCCGGCCCTCGGCACAGTGGTGTCAGGGTGCCGGGCCAGGGAGTCGCCGCAATGACCGTTTCATGACGTTTGGGTAACGTGGGGGGCATCTGGCCGGCCTGCGCCACAGCGGCGCCGGCACGGCCCCGCAGGGATCGACGCGGCCCGAGCCCGGCCCGCCGCGCACCGGGCAACCGCCGAGCAACGGATGGGCGAAAGCGGCGCACGAAGCGGCAGGATGGGCGCAGCCCGGAGCGGCCCATCCCGCGCCCATTGGCCTAGCTGCGGGCGCCGATCATGCCGACGATCTCGTAGGTCTTTTGCAGGATCGGCGCGGCGATCGCGTCGGCCCGCCGGGCGCCGTCGGCGAGGATGCGGTCGATCTCGGCCGGGTCCTGCATCAGCCGGCCCATTTCTGCGGTCAGAGGCGAGAGCTTGGCCACCGCCAGATCGGCGAGCGAGGGCTTGAACGTGCCGAATTGCTGGCCGCCATGTTCGGCGATCACCTGCTCCGGCGTCAGCTCGGCGAGGGCGGCGTAGATATTCACGAGGTTGCGCGCCTCGGGCCTGCCGTCGAGTCCCTCCACCGTCTCCGGCAGGGGCTCGGGGTCGGTCTTGGCCTTGCGGATCTTCTTGGAAATGGTGTCGGGGTCGTCGGTGAGGTTGATCCGGCTCATGTCCGAAGGGTCGGATTTCGACATCTTCTTGGAGCCGTCGCGCAGGCTCATCACCCGGGTGGCGGCGCCCTCGATCACCGGCTCGGGTACCGGGAAGAACTCGACGCCGTAATCGTTGTTGAACTTGATCGCGATGTCGCGGGTCAGCTCTACATGCTGCTTCTGGTCCTCGCCTACGGGCACGTGGGTGGCATGGTAGACAAGGATGTCGGCGGCCATCAGAGCCGGATAGCCGAACAGACCCAGCGAGACATTCTCGGAATTCTTGCCGGCCTTGTCCTTGAACTGGGTCATCCGCTGCATCCAGCCCAGCCGGGCGACGCAGTTGAAGATCCAGGCCAGTTGCGCATGGGCGGGCACCTGGGACTGGTTGAACAGGATCGACTTTGCCGGGTCGACGCCGGAGGCGAGAAAGCCTGCGGCCATTTCGCGCGTCGCGCGCGTCAGCTTTTCGGGATCCTGCCAGACGGTGATCGCGTGCAGGTCGACGAGGCAATAGATCGTTTCGATCCCGCCGCTTTCCTGGGTGTCGACAAAGCGCTTGAGCGCGCCCAGGTAATTTCCCAGCGTCAGCCCGCCC
This sequence comes from Rhodovulum iodosum, assembly GCF_041020385.1. Taxonomy (NCBI): domain Bacteria; kingdom Pseudomonadati; phylum Pseudomonadota; class Alphaproteobacteria; order Rhodobacterales; family Paracoccaceae; genus Rhodovulum; species Rhodovulum iodosum. Next base: position 1,677,085 of record NZ_JBEHHI010000001.1, read on the forward strand.
GAGGGCTGGATGCCGGAAAAGACGCGCGGGGTGAAGGCGGGCTCGGCCATGGTGCAGTCTCCGACTGGCATTCGTTGCCCCGCTCGCTTACCCATGGCCGCAAAGCCCGTCAACCAAAGGCCCGCGCCGATGCAGCCCGATCCCAATGCCTCCGCCCTGAACCCGCTGCCCCCGGTGGTCTGGGCGCTTGCCCTGCCGATCATTGCGATGGAGGTGGTCCTGGGCGCGGGCGCGGCTGGCCTTGTCGGCGGTCCGTCGGCGGTGGGCTGGCGGCTGGAGGCGATCGAACGGTTCGGTTTCTCGGGCCCGGTGCTGGAGTGGATGATCGCGCGCGGTACGTGGCCGCCCGAGCATGTCTTGCGCTTCGTGAGCTATCTCTTCGTCCATGCAAGCTTTACCCATGCGATCTTCGTCACGGTTTTCCTGCTGGCGCTGGGCAAGATGGTGGGCGAGATCTTTCGTGCCTGGGCGGTGCTGTTGCTCTTTTTCGCGTCGGGCGTCGCCGGCGCGCTGGCCTATGGGCTGCTTCTCGACGATGCGATGCCGCTGATCGGCGGGTTTCCGGCCGTCTACGGGCTGATCGGGGCCTATACCTTCGTGATGTGGGTGCGCCTCGGGGCGCTGGGCGAGAGCCAGTACCGTGCCTTCACCCTGATCGGGGTGTTGATGGGGCTGCAACTGGTCTTTGGCCTGTTCTTCGGGGCCGGCAACGATTGGCTGGCCGATCTCACCGGGTTCTGCACCGGCTTCGTGCTGTCTTTCGTGGTGAGCCCCGGGGGATGGCAGCGGGTGCTGGCCAGGCTGCGTCAGCGCTGACGGCGCAGCGCGGCGCGGAAATCGGCGGTGCGGAACGCGCCCAGCAGCGCGCCCGCGCCGAAATAGCTGACGATGCCGACCCCGATCAGCGCCAGAAGCGCGAGATAGCGCCAGCCCGCCGTGCCCAGCCAGGGGCCCAGCGCCCACTGGCCCAGCAACAGGCAGCCGCCCATCAGGGCCGAGGCCGCCACGATGCGCGGGGCGCGCGCCACGAACCGGTCGTCCAGCCCCGCGGCGCGGCCCATGTCCCGCGACCCCAGCCAAAGCTGAACCACCATCGCCCAGGCCGCGACCGTGGTTCCGATGGCCGCCGCGATAAACCCCACGAACGGCGCCAGCCCGATGGCGATCACGGCGTTCACCACCATCGACATCGTCGCGTAGTAGAATGGCCGCCGCGTGTCGGCGCGCGCAAAAAACAGCGGTTGCAGCACCTTTTGCAGCACGAAGGCCGGCAGGCCCGCGCCGTAGACCGCAACGGCCAGCGCGGTCGGCACGGTGTCCTCGGGCTTGAAGGCGCCGCGCTCGAACAGGACCGAGACCAGCGGCGCCGGGATCGCCACCAGCGCCACCGCGGCGGGGATGGTCAGCATCAGCGCAAACTCGGTGGCGCGGCTGAACGAGGCGCGCCCGCCGTCCTCGTCGCCGGCGGCCAGCCGGCGCGACAGGTCCGGCAGCAGCACCACGCCGATGGCGATGGCGACCACGCCCAGCGGCAGCTGGTACAGCCGGTCGGCGTTGTAGAGCCACGAGACCGCGCTGTCGAAATAGCTGGCGACCTGCCGGCCGATCAGCAAATTGATCTGTACCACGCCGCCGGCCAGCACCGCGGGCGCGGCGATGATCGACAGACGCTTGAGCTCGGGCGTCAGGCGCGGGCGGTGCGGGACCAGTGAAAACCCGGCCTTGCGCGCGGCCCACCAGACCAGTGCCAGCTGCGCGGCGCCGGCCACCGGAACAGCCCAGACCAAGGCCATTGCCACATCTGCGCCCAGCGCCGCCGCGCCGCCGATCGCGCCGATGAAAAGCACGTTCAAGAGAACCGGCGCGGCCGCGGCGGCGGCGAAGCGCCCGGTGGCGTTCAGCACGCCCGACAACAGCGCGGCGAGCGATATGAACAGGATGTAGGGAAAGGCGATGCGCCCGTAGAGCACCGACAGGTCGAACTGCTCGGCCCCGCGGAACCCGCTGGCCATGGCCAGCACCAGCCAGGGCATGGCCGCCTGCGCCGCCAGGGTGAAAACCACCAACAGCCCGCCCAGCGCCGAAAAAGCGTCGCGGGCAAATCCCAGCGCGTCCTCGCCCGTTTCCAGCCGCTTCGAGAACATCGGCACGAAGGCCATGTTGAACGCGCCCTCGGCGAAGAAGCGGCGAAACAGGTTCGGCAGCGAAAAGGCAATGACGAAGGCCTGATGCGCCGGCCCCGTCCCGAGGAAAGCCGCGATCAGCACGTCGCGCACGAAACCCAGTACCCGGCTGGCCATCGTCCAGCCGCCCACGGTCAAAAAGCCCGAAACCAGCCGGATGGGCAGCATCAGGATCGGGCCCGGTCGTCGCCGCGTTCGATGGCTGCGCGCAGCTTTTTCTCAAGCGCCTCGCGGCGCGCGCGGGAATAGAGCTTCAGCCCGAACATGTCCTTCACGTAAAAGCTGTCGACGACCTGCGCGCCGTAGGTCGCGATCACGGCCGAGGCGATGTAGATGTTGTTGTTGGCAAGAACCCGCGTGAGATCGTACAAAAGGCCGGGCCGGTCGCGGGTGTCGACCTCGATGATCGTGTAGATCTCGGAGCCTTCATTGTCGAAGGCGATCGAGGTCGGGAAGCGGAAGCCGCGCTCGCGCTTTTTCAGCTTGTCGCGGTCGGCCAGCTTTTCCCGCGCCATGATCTTGCCCATCAGCGTCTTTTCTATCGTCGCGCGCAGCTTGGTCAGGCGCGCGGCCTCGTAGGGTGCGCCGTCGGCATCCTGGATCCAGAACACGGCGGTCGCGTAGCCGTCCTTGGTGGTATAGGTGCGCGCGTCCACCACGTTGGCGCCGACCAGCGCCAGCGCGCCCGCCAGCCGCGAGAAGATGCCCGGATGGTCGGCCAGCGCGAAACAGGCCCGCGTGGCGTCGTGATCGGCGTCTTCGTCCAGGTCGATGCGGATCTCGTCGTCGGTGATGCCGCGCAGCAGGTTGGCAAAGACCACCTGCGTGTCGGTGGCCAGCCCCTGCCAGTAGGGGCCGTAGTGGCGCCCGGTCTCGGCGCGCAGGTCCTTCTTTTCCCAGTCGGGCAGGGCGGCGCGCAGCGCGCGCTTGGCCTCGGCCTCGCGCTTTTCGCGGTTGACGGCCTCCAGCCCGGTTTCCAGCGCCTGGGCGGTTTCGCGGTAAAGGCTGCGCAGCAACTGGGCCTTCCAGTTGTTCCAGGTGCCCGGCCCGACGCCGATGATGTCGCAGACGGTCAGCACTGTCAGCAGGTCCAGCCGCTTCTTGGTCTTCACTGCCTTGGCGAAATCACGCACCGTGCGCGGGTCGGACAGATCGCGCTTTTGCGCCATGTCCGACATCAGCAGGTGATACCGCACCAGCCACTCGACGGTCTCGCAATCCTCGGCCTTCAGCCCCAGCCGCGGCGCCACCTTGCGCGCGATCTGTGCCCCCAGCACCGAATGGTCGTCGGGCCGGCCCTTGCCGATGTCGTGCAGCAGCAGCGCGACGTACAGCACCTTGCGGTCAACGCCGTTCTGGAGGATGCGGCTGGCGATGGGCAGTTCCTCGACCAGCTCTTCGCGCTCGATCTTGGCCAGTGTCGAGATGCACTGGATGGTGTGCTCGTCCACCGTGTAGTGGTGGTAGACGTTGAACTGCATCATCGCCACGATGGGCTCGAACTCGGGGATGAAGGCGGCGAGCACGCCGAGCTCGTTCATCCGCCTGAGCCCCCGTTCGGGATTGCCGTGCTTCAGCATCAGATCGAGGAAGATGCGCCGCGCCTCGGGGTCGTTGCGCATGTCGTCGTCGATCTTGTCCAGGTTTGCGGCGACCAGCCGCATCGCTTCGGGATGGATCAGCATGCCCGTCCGCAGCGCCTCTTCGAAGAGCCGCAGGATGTTCAGCTTGTCTTGGGTAAACTGCTCGGGGTCTTCGACGTTCAGCCGGTTCTGGACGACGACATAGCCCTCCTTGACCTTGCGTTTGCGCCGCCAGAGCCCCAGCAGCATCGGCGCCTTCTTGACATGGGCTGCTTCCAGCGCGGTCAGGAAGATGCGCGTCAGCTCGCCCACGGTGGTGGCGTGACGGAAATAGTCCTGCATGAAATGCTCGACCGCCCGGCGCCCGGCCCGGTCGGCATAGCCCATGCGGCTGGCCACCTCGACCTGGATGTCGAAGGTCAGCTGGTCCATCGCGCGGCCCGATATCAGGTGCATGTGGCAGCGCACCGCCCAAAGAAAGTTCTCGGCCCGGTCAAAGCTTTGCAGCTCTTCCTCGGTAAACACGCCGACGCGGGCCAGTTCGGCCACGCTGTCCACCCGGTGGACGTACTTGGCGATCCAGTAGAGCGATTGCAGGTCGCGCAGCCCGCCCTTGCCCTCTTTCACGTTGGGCTCCAGCACGTAGCGCTGGCCGCCCTGCTTGCGGTGACGTTCGGCCCGTTCCGAGAGCTTGGCCTCGATGAAATCCGATGCGGTCGAGGCGAAAAGGTCGCTCCAGAGCCTGTCCTTCAGCTCGGCGGCCAGGGGTTCGTGCCCGCCGAGAAAGCGCAGCTCAAGCAGCGAGGTGCGGATCGTGTAGTCGTCGCGCCCCAGCCGCAGGCAATCCTTCACCGTGCGGCTGGCATGGCCCACCTTCAGCCGCAGATCCCACAGGATGTAGAGCATCGACTCGATCAGGCTCTCGGCCCAGGGGGTGATCTTGTAGGGGGTCAGAAACAGCAGATCGACGTCGGAAAAGGGCGCCATCTCGCCCCGCCCATAGCCGCCCACGGCCAGCACCGCGATGCGCTCGCCCTCGGTGGGGTTGGGCAGCGGGTGCAGGTAGCGGGTGCAAACCTCCAGCGCGGCGCCGACCAGGGCATCGGTCAGGTAGGTGTAGCTGCGCACGGTGGGCCGGGCGTCGAAGGGCCTTGCCTCGAACGCCGCGGAGATCGCGTCCATTCCGCGCGTGCGGGCCGCCAACAGGTGCTTGACCGCCATGTCGCGCACCGCGCGTGGCTGCAAACCCTCTGCGCAGGCGTCTGCCATCAAGGCGCGAAACGCGCCGAGGTCGAAGATGTCGGGTGCCGGGCAGGCCAGCCCGTCCGGCGCTGCTGGTATCGTCGGGTCGTCGGTGCGCGGCTCAGTAGCCGGCGCCGCCGAAGCTTCTAGGGGCAGGATCAATCACGACCACCTGGTTGTTGCTGATTTGCGCGACGGCGAGGCCGCGTTGGTTGGTGCCGTCGGGGCGAAGGCGGAACACGCCGTTGACGCCGACAAAGCCCGACGCCTGAGTCAGGGCCGCCGCGGTCAGGGCGTTGGACTGGTCGCGCTGGACCAGCGCGCCCACCGCCGCGATCGCGTCATAGGCGAGCCCGGCGATGGAATGGGGCGCCTCACCGAAGGCTTCGGTGTAGCGGCTGTAGAACCGGTTGCTGAGTTGCGGATCGGGCAGCGCGAACCACGCCCCCTGAACCCCCGGCAGGGCCAGAGTGGCGGGCGGAATGTCCCAGCGGGTAAGGCCGATGAACTGTATCGTCTGCGGGTCCACCCCGTTCTCAGGCAACAGTTGGGTCAAGAGCGGCAGCGCCCCCGCCGTGTCGGCGGTGAAGAAGATCGCATCGGCCCCGGTGGACCTGGCGCTGCCGGCGATGCGGGACACGGCGTCGACCACCCCGTTCTGCGAGAATTCGTAGGATTCGACGGATGCCACGCGCCCGCCCGCGCCCTGCACCGCGCTGGTGATCGCGGCGCGCCCGGCCTCGCCCGCGACATTGCGCTCGTGGACGACCATGATCGCGTTCCTGCCGCGGGACAGGGCGAACCGCGACAGCCGGTCGGCGGTGTTCTGGAAGGTCGGGCCCAGTACGAAGACATTGCCGCCGGCGATGCTTGTATTGTTGGAAAAGGCCAGGACATTGACGTTGCGGGCGGCCGCGGCCCTGCCAGCGGCATTGGCCGACTGGGCGTAGACCGGCCCGAGGATGATCTTGGCGCCCTCCTCGACGGCGCGCGTCGCGGCCGAGGCCGCCTGCGCCGCCGAGCCCGCGGTGTTGTAGACGCGCAGGTCGATCTCGACCCCGTCGAGGTCCGAGGCCGCCAGTTCGGCGGCGTTGCGCAGGCTGCGGGCCAGTACCTCGTCCTCGCCCTGGGTCGAGCCGCCGGGCACCAGCAGCGCCACGGGCACCGGCGCGCGCGCGTCGATCCGCGGCCCGCCACCGCCCACGGCCACCGGATCGCAGCCGGCCAGAACCAGGGCGGACAGCATCGCGACAAGCCCGATCAGCGGGTTGCGGAAGGGGCGGGAACGGGCGATCATGTCACTCTCCTTGCAGCCGCAGGGCGGGGCCGGGTTGTTGCGGCGGCAGCCTAAGCGTATCGGCTGGGCAAGTAAACGACCGACATCCGACGAGGTGGCGATGCAGATCGAGACAGGCCCGCTGGCGCCCGGGCTCTACCTTGTGGCGACGCCGATCGGCGCGGCGCGCGATATCACATTGCGCGCGCTCGACATTCTCGCCTCGGCCGACGTGATCGCCGCCGAGGACACGCGCACCGCGCGGCACCTGATGCAGATCCATGGCGTGGCGCTGGGCGGGCGTCCGGTGGTGGCCTATCACGACCACAGCGGGCCTGCCGCGCGCGCCCGCCTGATCGGCGATATCGCCGCCGGGCGGGCGGTGGCCTATGTCAGCGAGGCGGGCACGCCGCTGGTCGCCGATCCGGGCTACCAACTGGTGCGGGCAGCCGTCGACGAAGGGCACAAGGTCATCGCCGCGCCGGGGCCGTCGGCGCTGCTGGCGGCGCTTTCGGTGTCGGGGCTGCCCACAGACCGGGTGTTTTTCGCCGGGTTCCCCCCGGTGCAGGCCAGCGCGCGCGCGGCACAGTGGCAAGGCCTCAAGGGGCTCGACGCAACCATCGTTTTGTATGAATCGCCCAAGCGGATTAACCGGCTGTTAGCCGAATTGCGCGACGTCTGGGGAGAGGACCGTCAGGCGGCGGTCTGCCGCGAGCTGACCAAACGGTTCGAGGAGGTCAGCCGCGGCGCGCTGGGCGCGCTGGCGGCGGATTTCGACAGCCGGCAGGTGAAGGGCGAGATCGTGCTCGTCATCGACCGGGGCGGCACGGAGACGGCCGATGACGCGACGCTCGAAGCCGCGCTCCGGGCGGCGCTCGACCGGCTGTCGGTCAAGGATGCGGTGGCCGAGGTCTCTGCCGCGCTGAACCTGCCGCGCCGCCAGGTCTACCAGGCCGCGCTGGCGCTGGAGGATGGAAAATGAGCGGAACGGTCGCCTATCATTCGGGCCTCGCGGCCGAGGAGTGCGTGGCCCGCCAGTACCAGCGGCAGGGCGGGACCATCGCGGCGCGGCGCTGGCGCGGCCGGGGCGGCGAGATCGACCTGGTGGTCGAACATCGCGGCGTGCTGATTTTCGTCGAGGTGAAAAAGGCGAAAAGCTTTGACCGCGCCGCCGAACGCGTGACGCCGCGCCAGATCGAAAGGATCGTGGCGGCGGCTGGCGAGTATCTCGCGGGCGCGCCCCTCGGGCTGTCGAGCGAAAGCCGGTTCGACGTCGCGCTGGTCGATGGGCAGGGGCAGGTGGAAATCCTGCCAAACGCCTTTCCGGCCTGAACCGGCGCCGTTGCAAAGCCCGGGCGGCTCGGCCATGTAAGGCGAAAGCCGCAGGAGAAGGGGGCGCCATGTCGCTCAACGTCGCCATCCAGATGGATCCGATCGCCGGGATCGACATCGCCGCCGATACCACCTTCCGGCTGGCCGAAGAGGCGCAGGCCCGCGGCCACAGGCTGTTTTACTACACCCCGGACCGGATCTACTGGGACAACGGGCGCGTCATGGCCCGCGGATGGCCGCTGGAGGTGCGCCGCGTGGTCGGCGACCATTTCACGCTCGGCGCGGAGGAGGATGTCGACCTGGGCGGCTACGACGTGGTCTGGCTGCGCCAGGACCCGCCCTTCGACATGGGCTATATCACCACCACCCATTTGCTGGAGCACCTTTCACCGGGCACTCTGGTGGTCAACGACCCGTTCTGGGTGCGCAATTTCCCGGAAAAGCTGTTGGTGCTGCGCTTTCCAGAGCTGATACCGCCCACGCTGATCGCCCGCGACCTCGGCACGCTCAGGCGCTTCAAGGACGCGCATGGCGATATCATTCTCAAGCCGCTTTACGGCAACGGGGGCGCCGGCGTGTTCCGCCTCGACCCCAACGACCGCAACCTCTCCTCGCTGCACGAGCTGTTCACCACGATGAGCCGCGAGCCGCTGATCGCGCAAAAATTCCTGCCGGCGGTGTCGGAGGGCGACAAGCGGATCATCCTCGTCGATGGCGAGCCGGTGGGGGCGATCAACCGGGTGCCGGCGCGCGGCGAGACACGGTCGAACATGCATGTGGGCGGGCGCCCGGAACGCGCGGCGCTGAGCGCGCGCGATCTGGAAATCTGCGCCGCCATCGGCCCGACCCTGCGCGACAACGGCCAGCTCTTCGTCGGCATCGACGTGATCGGCGACTATCTGACCGAGATCAACGTGACCTCGCCCACGGGGCTGCAGGAACTCGAACGCTTCGACGAGGTCAACCTAACGGCGCGCGTCTGGGAGGCGATCGAGGCCCGGCGCGGCTGAATGCGGCGGCGCGCCCGCGGCGCAAGATCGCTGGAAAGTATCTTGCCAAGAGGCCCGTTTCGAAACGCGCAGGTCGACCCGGTCACCGCCCGGCCGCGCCGGCCAGGCGAAAGCTGACCGCCTCGGCCACGTGGTCGCGGCCGACGCCCTCTGCCAAGTCCAGATCGGCGATGGTCCGCGCAACACGCAGCACCCGGTGATAGCCCCGCGCCGACAGCCCGAACCGTTCGGCCACCCGGGCAAGAAGTGCGCGGCCTTCGGCGTCCGGGGCGGCAATTTCTTCCAGCTGGGCGCCTTCGGCCTCGGCATTGACGCGCACCCGCGCATGGCCGGCGAAGCGGTCGGCCTGACGCGCCCGCGCCGCGGCCACGCGCGCGGCCATCTGCACCGACCCCTCTGACGGGGCGGGCAGGTCGAGATCGGTATAGGCCACCGGGGGCACCTCGACGCGCAGATCGAACCGGTCCATCAGCGGCCCCGAGATGCGGCCCAAATAGTCCTCGCCGCATTGGGGCACGCGCGCGCAGGCCCGCGACGGATCGCTCAGGTAGCCGCATTTGCACGGGTTCGCCGCGGCCAGCAGCAGAAAGCGGCAAGGATAGCGGGTATGGGCATTGGCGCGGGCCACGATAACCTCGCCGGTCTCGATCGGCTGGCGCAGCGTTTCCAGCACCGCGCGGGGGAATTCGGGGAATTCGTCCATGAACAGCACCCCGTTATGAGCGAGGCTGATCTCACCGGGTTTGGCGCCGCGCCCGCCGCCGACGATGGCGGCCATCGACGCGGTATGATGCGGCTCGCGGAACGGGCGGTTGCGCGAGATGCCGCCCTCGTCAAGCAGACCGGCCAGCGAGTGGATCATCGAGGTTTCCAGCGCCTCGGCGGGCGAAAGCGGCGGCAGGATCGTCGGCATCCGCGCGGCCAGCATCGATTTCCCGGCGCCGGGTGGGCCCACCATCAGCATGTGATGCCGTCCCGCCGCGGCCACCTCGAGCGCCCGCTTGGCGCGTTCCTGCCCCTTGACGTCGGACAGGTCGCGCGCCCTTTCGGGGCCGGCCACCTCGCCGGGTTCGGCAGGCGCGAGCGGCGCCTGCCCGGTGAAATGGCGCACCACCTCGCCCAGCCCCGGCGCGGCCAGCACCTGCGCCGCGCCTACCCAGGCGGCCTCGGCCCCGCATGCACGCGGGCAGATCAGCGCGCGGTCGGATTCGGCGGCGGCCATGGCCGCCGGCAGCGCGCCGATCACCGGCACCAGCGCGCCGTCGAGCGACAGCTCGCCCAGTGCCACGGCGCCCTCGATCTCTTCGCGCGGGATCACCTCGAGCGCGGCCAGCAGCGCCAGCGCGATGGGCAGGTCGAAATGCGAGCCCTCCTTGGGCAGATCGGCGGGCGACAGGTTGACCGTGATCCGTTTCGACGGCAGCGCGATGGACATCGCGGTCAGCGCCGCGCGCAACCGGTCACGCGCCTCGCTCACCGCCTTGTCGGGCAGGCCGACGATGGAAAAGGCCGGCAGCCCGGCCGAGACCGCGCATTGTACCTCGACGAGCCGCGCCTCGACCCCTTCGAACGCGACCGTGTAGGCGCGTGCCACCATTGCGGGCCTCCCCTGACTGGGCTCAGGGCTAGGCCGCTATGGTTTACGAATGGTAAACGGCCCGCAACGGGAAAGCGACCTGCGCGGGTGCCTTGCCTTTGATCGCAAAGGCGTTTCGGCCTGACAGGACGGCCCGCGCAGCCCGGTGGCGGCGCGCCCTCGGATGTCGGGGGCGGGCCGATGGAACGCCGACCGTTTTGCCGGGCCGACGAAAATCGTCACACCAGATGGAACCGAACCGCCCCCCTGTGCGTTTTCGCACAAGACCAGTGCGCCCGAATTCCGGGGCGAGGCCGCCCTGTCGGTGATCCGACTGATGGAGGGGGACGTATATCACACCAAACGGACCAGTGACGATCAGCGTGCACCAAGTCAAAAACCGGGGGGTTTAAGATGGCATTCGACGCATACGACGATCAATCGCTCTCGCGCCACGCCATGAAGGCCGAGCTTCTGGACGCCGAGACGGAGCTCAGGCTTGCCTACGCCTGGCGCGACGAGCGCGACGAAGAGGCGCTGCACCGGCTGATCACCGCCTACATGCGGCTTGCGATCTCGATGGCCGCCAAGTTCAAGCGTTACGGCGCACCGATGAACGACCTCATCCAGGAGGCGAGCCTCGGCCTGATGAAGGCCGCCGACAAGTTCGACCCTGACCGGGGCGTCCGGTTTTCCACCTACGCCGTCTGGTGGATCAAGGCGTCGATTCAGGATTACGTGATGCGCAACTGGTCGATGGTGCGCACGGGTTCGACCTCGTCGCAGAAATCCCTTTTCTTCAACATGCGCCGGGTGCAGGCGCGTCTGGAGCGCGAGGCCAGCTCCCGCGGCGAGGCGCTGGATCGTCATCAGCTGCGCCAGATGATCGCCAGCGAAGTCGGCGTGCCCCTGCACGATGTCGAGATGATGGAAGGCCGGCTGTCGGGCTCGGATTTCTCGCTGAACGCCACCCAGTCGACCGACGAGGAAGGCCGCGAGTGGATCGAGACCATCGAGGATGAGGGCGATCACGGGGCCGAGCTGGTCGAGGAAGGGCGCGATCGCGCCACCCTGCGTCACTGGCTGGTGGCTGCGCTGACGCAGTTGAATGACCGCGAGCAGTTCATCGTGCGCGAGCGCAAGCTGCGCGACGAGCCGCGGACGCTGGAAAGCCTGGGCCAGGAGCTGGGCCTTTCGAAAGAGCGGGTCCGCCAGATCGAGGCCGCCGCATTCGGCAAGATGCGCAAAAGCCTTGAGACGCAGTCCTCGGAAGTGCATCACTTCCTCGTGTGAGACACCCGATCCGAGCATTTGCCGCCATTGCGCTTGCCGCTGCCACCGCCGCCGGGGCCGACCAGATCGGGCCGGAAGGGTTGGTGCGCCTGCCCGCTGCGGATGTGGTGGTGCTGGGCGAAGTACATGATAACCCCGACCACCACGGAAATCAGGCCGCAGCCGTTGCGGCGTTGGAGCCCGCGGCCATTGTTTTCGAGATGTTGACCGCCGAACAGGCCGCGCGCGTCACCGACGGGGTGCGCGGCGATGCCGATGCGCTGGAGTCCGCGCTGGACTGGGAGGCATCCGGCTGGCCCGATTTCGACATGTACCACCCGATTTTCGCGGCCGCGCCGCGCGCGGCGGTCTATGGCGGGGCGCTGCCGCGCGGCGACGTGCGCCGCGCCATCGGCGAGGGGGCGGCCGCCGTGTTCGGGCCGGATGCGGCGTCCTACGGGCTGGCCGACCCGTTGCCGGCCGACCAGCAGGCCACGCGCGAAGAAGGCCAGCAAGCCGCCCACTGCAACGCCCTGCCGCCCGAGATGCTGCCCGGCATGGTCGAGGCGCAGCGCCTGCGCGACGCGGCCATGGCCCGCGCCGTCGTCCGGGCGCTGGACGAGACCGGCGGGCCGGTGGCGGTGATCACCGGCAACGGCCACGCGCGCACCGATTGGGGCATCGCGGCCGCGCTGGGCCACGCCATGCCCGGGGCCAGTGTGCTGGCGCTGGGGCAGTTCGAAGAGTCGCCCCGGGCGGATGCCCCCTACGATCTTTGGCTGGTGACCGAACCGGCCGAGCGGTCCGACCCCTGCGCGGCGTTCAGATCCGACTGAGCTTGTCTCGCGCGGGCGTGCGGCCTAGACAGGCCGGGGGCATTGAAAGGCGGGCCACATGCTGTCAGGCAAACGCATATTGCTGATCGTCTCGGGCGGGATCGCGGCCTACAAGTCGCTCGACCTGATCCGGCGGCTGCGCGAGAAGGGCGCCGCCGTTACCCCGGTGCTGACCCGCGCCGCCGAGCAATTCGTCACCCCGCTGTCGGTTTCCGCGCTGTCTGGCAACAAGGTCTACCGCGACCTGTTCGACCTGACCGACGAGGCCGAGATGGGCCATATCGAGCTGTCGCGCAGCGCCGATTTGATCGTCGTGGCGCCGGCAACGGCCGACCTGATGGCCAAGATGGCAAACGGCCTGGCGTGCGACCTGGCCTCGACCCTGCTGCTGGCGACCGACACGCCGGTGCTGATCGCGCCGTCGATGAACGTGCGGATGTGGCAGCACCCGGCCACCCAACGAAACCTCGCGGCGCTGAAGGGCGACGGCATCGCCGTCGTCGGCCCCGACGAGGGCGCCATGGCCTGCGGCGAATACGGGCCCGGCCGCATGGCCGAGGTGCCCGCGATCCTGGCCGCCATCGAGGCCGCGGTGGCCGACGGTCCGCTCAAGGGCAGGCGCGTCGTCGTGACATCGGGACCGACGCAAGAGCCCATCGACCCGGTGCGCTACATCGCCAACCGATCCTCGGGGGCGCAGGGCACGGCGATTGCCGCAGCGCTGGCCGGGCTGGGCGCCGAGGTGGTGTTCGTCACCGGCCCGGCCGATGTGGCCCCGCCCGGCGGCGTCACGGTCGTGCCGGTGGAAAGCGCGCGCGAGATGCTGGCCGCGGTCGAGGCCGCGCTGCCTGCGGATGCCGCGGTCTTCGCCGCCGCGGTGGCGGACTGGCGGGTGGCCGAGCAATCGGGCGCCAAGATCAAGAAACAGCCCGGCGGCGCGCCGCCCGCGCTGCAATTCGTCGAAAACCCCGACATCCTGGCCGCGATCGCCCGGCGCTCGGCCGGGCGGCCCGCCCTCGTGGTGGGTTTCGCTGCCGAAACCGATGACGTGATCGCCCATGCCACAGCCAAGCGCGCCCGCAAGGGCTGCGACTGGATCGTGGCCAACGACGTGTCGCCCGCCACCGGCATCATGGGGGGCGCCGAGAACGAGGTGACGCTGATCACCGCAGACGGTGCCGAGACCTGGCCGCGCATGGGCAAGCCCGAGGTGGCGCGGCGGCTGGCCGCCCGCATCGCCGAGGCGCTGGGATGAGCCCCGTTCTCAATATCCTCTGGGAGGAATGGGCCGACCGGTCGCTACCCCTGCCGTCTTACGAGACCGCGGGCGCGGCGGGCGCCGACATCCGCGCCAACCTGCCGCCGGAGACCCGCGAGGAAGGCATTGCGCTGGCCCCGATGGAGCGGCGCATCGTGGCCACCGGCCTGCGCGTGGAAATTCCGCAGGGGTTCGAGATGCAGATCAGGCCACGTTCCGGCCTCGCGCTGAAACACGGCATCACGCTGCCCAACACGCCAGGCACGATCGACAGCGACTATCGCGGGCCTTTGGGCGTGCTGCTCGTCAATTTCGGGGGCGCGCCCTACACCATCCACCACGGCGACCGGATCGCGCAGATGATCGTGGCGCCGGTGGTGCAGGTCCGTTTCGAGGTGGTCGAGGCGCTGGGCGACACCGCGCGGGGCACCGGCGGGTTCGGGTCCACGGGGCGCGGCTGATGGGGCTGGTCTTCGGTCTGGCGTTGGCTTTCTGGGGCCTCGGCGCGCTGATGGGCGCCTCGCGCCGGGCGCGGCTGGCGATGATCCTGTCGCTTTATCTGGGCGTGGTGCTGGTACATCTGGTGATGCCCGAGGGCCACGCGCTGCGCGCCACCCTGGGCGGAACGCCGCAAGGCTGGCTGGCGCTGGGCGTGGTGGGGGTGTTGGTGGCGGCCTATGCCTGGGGCGTGCGCCGGCTGCGCGCCCGGGTGGCGCCTGCGGCGGCGCCCGCGGTGGCGCCCGAGCGGACGGGCACCTTCCGCCCGGTCGAGCTGGACCGCTACGCCCGCCACATCGTGCTGCGAGAAATCGGCGGACCGGGCCAGAAGGCGCTGAAACAGGCCAGCGTTCTGGTGATCGGCGCGGGTGGGCTGGGGGCGCCGGCGCTGATGTACCTGGCCGCCGCCGGGGTGGGCCGGATCGGGGTGATCGACGGTGACACGGTGGATAATTCCAACCTGCAGCGGCAGGTGATCCATACCGACGCGCGGATCGGCATGGCCAAGGTGTTCTCGGCGCAGATGGCGCTCGAGGCGCAGAACCCGTTTGTCGAGATCCGCCCCTATAACCGCCGCCTGACCGACGACATCGCCGAAGAGCTGTTCGCCGATTACGATCTGATCCTCGACGGCAGCGACAATTTCGACACCCGCTATCTGGCCAATCGCGCTGCGGTGGCCGCGGGCAAGCCGCTGATCGCCGCGGCGATCACCCAGTGGGAGGGGCAGATCAGCCTCTACCATCCGGCCGCGGGCGGGCCGTGCTACGAATGCGTCTTTCCCACCCGGCCCGCGCCGGGCCTGGCGCCCGCCTGCGCCGAAGCGGGCGTGGTCGCCCCCCTGCCGGGCGTGATGGGCGCGATGATGGCGCTGGAGGCGATCAAGGCGATTTCCGGCGCGGGCGAGGGGCTGAAGGGCCGGATGCTGCTTTACGACGGTCTCTATGCGGATACGCGGCAGATCGCGGTGAACCGGCGCGAGGATTGCCCGGTGTGCGGGGGATAGTTGGGGCGGCATAGACCCGGAACGGGGCCCGCGCCGTGTCATGCAAGCGTGCCGCTATGCCAAGAGCCCTTGGTGGGAGTTGACACCGCCGCGCAAGGTAAGCCGGGGCGGCGCCGGCCCGGCGCCGTCGGCTTGACTCCGGGCCGGGGGCGACATGCGACTGTTCGCTCCGTCCCGCAGAGAGGAGCAAGTTGCTTTCGGGACCGCGCCAAGTGGGGCGGGGGCGGTTTTAGCGGATAGCTGGCCCTGCCAGGGCGCTGCCCATTCCCTTGGCGCCGCCGCTCAAACGCGCTGGACCCCGCCTCGTCCGTTCAAAGCTGATCGACCACCTGCATGTGCTGGGCCAGCCGGTCGACCTCGGCCAGCCAGCGGGTCAGCAGCCGCGGGTCGCTGGGGGCGGCGCTGACGCCGGGGGCGATCTCGTGATCCAGCGCCGCCTCGACGGCCAGCGACACGGGCACCGAGACCAGCCGCGCCATCGCCGTGCCGCGCGCGTCGCCCCAGGCATCCATGACGTAGGTCTTGTGGTAGACCGGCCGCCCATCGCGCTCGACCTTCAGCGCGACGCAGAGCACCACCCGGTCGGGCTCGCCCTCGGCGTAGGCATAGTTGGCCCACAAGTCGTCGGACATCTCCTTGAGCCGGGTCTCGCCCTCGGGCCCTTCCAGCGTCTCGATCTCGTCGAATATGCCGGACCAGGCGTCGGCCCAGCCGTTCAGCCTGAGCGTGCCGCGCACGAAATCGCGCACCTTCCACCCGGGTTCGAACCCGTATTGCGCCATGAACGGCAGCGAGTCGCGGTTGGGGTAGACCTCGAAGGTTTCCGGCGTGGGCAAGGGCGCGTCGTAGCGTCCCAGCGCGTCCCAGGGGCGCTGTACCGAAAGCTCGGAGAAATCGCGGATCGAGCGCGAGGGCGAGCGCAGCGCGCGCAGCACGCCCAGCGGCGACCAGCTGAACTTGTAGCGAAACGCGTTGGCCTCTTTCGGCACGCCGCCGCAATAGGAGGTGAAGGAAAACACGTTGCCGGCGCCGTGCGCCCCCGAGGCGCGGTAATCGGTCATCAGCCAATGGGCCATCAGGTGGTCGATGCCGGGGTCGAGGCCGACCTCGTTGACCAGCGCCACGCCCGCGGCCTTGGCGCGTGCGTCGAGCGCGCGCATCTCGGGCGCGATGTAGCTGGACGAGACGAAATGCGCGCCCTTGTCTATCGCCGCCTCGGCCAGCGGAACATGCCAGTTGGCGGGCAGCATCGACACCACCACGTCGCCCGGTTCCAGCTCTGCCGACAGCGCGTCCAGGTCGAATGCGCGGATGTCGTCGGTCAGATCGCCCACGGCCTCCCGGGCCTTTTCCACCGTCCGGTTCCAGACGGTGACGGGCTTGCCCGCCTCGATCAGACGCCTCAGCCCCGGAATGGCCGAAAGGCCGGTGCCGCACCAGTGGATGGTCATCGCGCTCTCCTCAGATATCTCGTGTGTGCCGCTCGAACTCGGCCGCCGCCCGGCCCCAGACACCCGCGCCCAGATCGTGCAGGCCCAGCAGCGACGGCAAAAGCTGCGCGGCGTAATCCTCCGACGATTCCACCGGCAGCATCGAGGGCAAGTTGTCTATGGCGGTAACGTCGAGGACCGGATCGTCGTGCACCCGCAGCGCCGGCGCGTGCCAGTCGGTCACCCGGTCGTAGACCTTGATCGGCGAGAAATCCGACGACGGGTCGCAGGCGATGTCGCCGATGACGGACAGGCGGCGCTTTGCCGTCTTGGCGTGCTCGGGCACGAAAACCGGGGTGCCGGGCCGCGCCAGGATGCAGTTCAGAAAAAGCTCGTGGTCGAGGATCTCGGGAAAGGGGCCGCCATGGGCGGTTTCGGCCATGTCCCATTTGGTGACCTCGACACCCATCGCATCGCACAGATCCGCCGCGCCGGTGCCCACGCGGCCCAGCGCGCCGATGACGATGGCGCGCGGGCGCGGCGCTGCGAGGCCGGTCAGCGCCTCTTTCAGCGCGGCGCGCAGGTCGGCCGAGCCGGCATGCACGCCCACCGGCCCGGCGATGCCGCCGCGCTGCTGCGCCGCCCAGCACGACAGGCTGACCGCCGCGCCGGCGTAACCCGCCCAATAGCCGAAGGCGGCGACCCGCCGCCCGGCCTCGTCCATCAGGTATTCAAGGTCGTAGAGCGTGCCGCCCCCGGCCTTGAACCGCTTCAGCAATGCGCGCCCGGCCGGCTGGCCCTTGTAGGCATGGCCGAACATGATGTGCCGATGAACCAGCGGCGTGCCATCCTCGGGCAGTTCCTTGAGGCCGAAGACAATGGCGTCTTGGGGCGCCTCGGGCCAGGCGTTTTCCGGCACGATTTCGCAGCCCGCCTCGGAAAAGCCCGCGATCGGGATCGCGCGCACGCTGCTTTGCTCGACGCTGACGCGCAGGCCGGCCCCGACCAGGGCAGCCGCGCCCGCGGGCGTCAGCCCGACGCGTTCTTCATTGGGCCGCTGTTCGGCCCGGACCCACAGATGTGTCATCGTTCGCCACCCGATACTCGGCCCCCGGTCTAGGCCAAAGCCCGGGCGGGGCCAAGGGGCCGGCAGCCGGCAATAGCTTTCGCTTGACCTCCCGTTTCGGCTGGGCAAATGTCTGTGCGTCGTTATGGCGCGGGGAGGGCGCTGCGACCGGCTAAAGCCGATACCTTTGGAGGGGCAATGCGGCCGGCCCAGGCCGGCCGCAAGATCGGAAAAACCGGCGAAGTTGTTGACCGCCGCGAAGAAAACGCCACGCTGGGGCTGCGCAAGAATCGTACAAAGCGATCGGCGCAACGAGCGCCCGGCGCAGGGAGGAGACAATTTGACACCGCACAGCGCGTCCCCGGACGAGCTCTGTTCGATTCCGGCGCTGCTGGCCCGGAACGCGCAGGTCTTCAGCGACAGGCCGGCCTATCGCGAGAAAGAATTCGGCATCTGGCAATGCTGGACCTGGGCCGAGGCCGCCGACGAGATTCGGGCCATGGCCATGGGGCTGCTGGCCCTGGGGCTGCAACGCGGCGAATACGTCGCGATCATCGGGCGCAACCGCCCGGCGCATTACTGGTCGATGGTGGCCGTGCAGATGTGCGGCGCGGTGCCTGTACCGCTTTACCAGGACGCGGTGGCCGAAGAGATGGCCTATGTGCTTGACCACTGCGGCGCGCGCTTCGTGGTCTGCGGCGACCAGGAACAGGTGGACAAGGTCATCGAGGTGCAGGACCGCATCCACCACATCGAGCATGTCCTCTACAACGACAAGCGGGGCATGCGTAAATACGACCACACGCATCTCAACTGGCTCAAGGACATCGAGGAAGAGGGGCGCGCGGGCCATTTCCGGCTGGGCCCCGAGCTGGACCGCCGCATCGCGGAGCTGGCCTGGGACAGCACCTGCGTGATGCTTTACACCAGCGGCACGACCGGCAAGCCCAAGGGCGTGGTCCTGTCGAACCGCAACATCATCGAGACCTCGCGCGCCTCGGTCGAGTTCGACAAGCTCGGCCCCGACGAAGAGGTGCTGGCCTACCTTCCGATGGCCTGGGTGGGCGATTTCATCTTTTCCATCGGCCAGGCGATGTATGCGGGCTTTTGCGTCAATTGCCCCGAAAGCCCCGACACCATGATGACCGATCTGCGCGAAATCGGGCCAACCTATTTCTTCGCCCCGCCGCGCATCTTCGAGACGATGCTGACCAACGTGATGATCCGCATGGAAGACGCGGGCGACCTCAAGCACGGGCTGTTCCATCATTTCATGGAATTCGCCAAGACCACCGGCGAGACCTACGGCATGCCCAAGCTGCGCAAGCAGCAGTCGACGCCGACATTGCGCCGCCGCTGGCGCTCGATCTTTCGCTACGCGATGGGGATCGGTTTCGCCGTCGAGACGCTGGTGGAAAACGCCGTCCGGTTGTTTTTCATCAAGCTGCGCCACCCGGTCAAGGCGCGCGATCATTTCTCGGCGCGGGGGCCGATTTTTAACCTCTACCCCCAGCCCTTGCGCGACTATTTCGACTATCGCACGGGCGATGTTCTGGTCTACGGGCCGCTCAAGAACACGCTTGGCCTGTCGCGCATCCGCGTGGCCTATACCGCGGGCGAGGCCATTGGGCCGGAGATCTTCGATTTCTACCGCTCGCTGGGGATCAACCTCAAACAGCTTTACGGCCAGACCGAGGCGTCGGTGTTCATCACCCAGCAGCCCAATGGCGAGGTGCGGTCCGACACGGTGGGCGTGCCCAGCCCCGGCGTCGAGGTCAAGATCGCCGAGTCGGGCGAGGTGTTCTACCGCTCGCCCGGGGTGTTCGTGGAATATTACAAGAACCCCGAGAGCACGGCCTCGACCAAGGACGCCGAGGGCTGGGTCGCCACGGGCGATGCCGGGTTCTTCGAGGAAGGCACCGGGCATTTGCGGATCATCGACCGGGCCAAGGACGTGGGCAAGATGGCCGATGGCAGCCTGTTCGCGCCGAAATACGTCGAGAACAAACTGAAATTCTACCCCGACATCCTGGAGGCCGTGGTGTTCGGCAACGGGCGCGAGATGTGTACCGCCTTCATCAACATCGACCTCAGCGCGGTGGGTAACTGGGCCGAGCGCAACAACATCGCCTACGCCAGCTACCAGGAGCTTGCCGGCCACCCGCGGGTGCTGGAGACGATCCAGGCCCATGTTGAAGAGGTCAACCTCTCGGTCGCCGAGGACCCGATCCTGTCGGGCTGCCAGATCCACCGCTTCCTGGTGCTGCACAAGGAACTGGACGCCGACGATGGCGAGCTGACCCGCACCCGCAAGGTGCGCCGCAACGTCATCGCCGAAAAATTCGGCGAACTGGTGGACGCGCTTTATGACGGCTCGACATCGGTCTACACCGAGACCGAAGTCACCTACGAGGACGGGCGCAAGGGCAGCATCAAGGCGACACTGGAAATCCGCGACGCCAAGGTCGGCGATCCGCAGCACAAGCGGCAGGTGGCGGCATGACCATGGTCAGCTACGAGCCTTTCGTCACCGAGGACGGCCGCACCATCGGCGGGGTGCTGATGGAGATGCGCAATATCACGCTGCGTTTCGGGGGCGTGGTGGCGATCAAGGACATTTCCTTCGACATTCGCGAGGGCGAGATCCGCGCGATCATCGGCCCGAACGGCGCCGGCAAGTCGTCGATGCTGAACGTGATCTCGGGGTTTTACACGCCCAGCGAGGGCGAGGTCTGGTTCGAGGGCCAAAAGCGCCCGCCGATGCGGCCCTACCAGGTGGCCCGCCAGGGCATCGCGCGGACATTCCAGAACATCGCGCTGTTCCAGGGCATGTCGACGCTCGACAACATGATGACGGGACGCATAACCAAGATGCATTCCTCGCTGCCCGCGCAGGCCCTGTGGTGGGCCTCTGCCCAGCGAGAGGAGAGCGAACACCGCGAGGCGGTGGAGAAGATCGTCGATTTTCTTGAGATCCAGCATATTCGCAAGACGCCGGTGGGCCGGCTTCCCTACGGCCTGCAAAAGCGGGTCGAGCTGGGCCGGGCGCTGGCCGCGGAGCCGCGGCTCTTGCTGCTCGACGAGCCGATGGCGGGCATGAACGTGGAAGAGAAAGAGGACATGTCCCGCTTTATCCTCGACGTGAACGACGAGTTCGGCACCACCATCGCGCTGATCGAGCATGACATGGGCGTGGTGATGGACCTCTCCGACCGGGTGGTGGTGATGGATTACGGCAAGAAGATCGGCGACGGCACCCCCGACGAGGTGCGCGGCAACCAGGAGGTCATCGACGCCTATCTGGGGGTGACCCATGACTGACGCGCGGCAAAACCAGGGGGGCACGGCCGATGCCTGATCAGCTGCTTTACGGCATCGAGGTGATGATCAACGGGCTGATGGCCGGGGTGCTTTATGCGCTGGTGGCGCTAGGCTTCGTGCTGATCTTCAAGGCCTCGGGCATCTTCAACTACGCGCAAGGCGTGCTGGCGCTCTTCGCCGCGCTGACGCTGGTGGGGCTGCAACAGGGGCAGGTGCCGTTCGCCCATCTGATCAACGCGATCTTCGGCACCGAGATCCATCATTTCGGGTGGGAGCTGCCGGCGATCGTGGCGATCGTGCTGACGATGGGGGTGATGGTGCTGCTTGCCATCGTCATCGAGAAATTCATCCTCAAGCACCTGGTGAACCAGGAGCCGATCATCCTGTTCATGGCGACCATCGGCCTTGCCTATTTCCTCGAAGGGTTCGGCGACATCATGTGGGGGTCGGACATCAAGACCCTCGATGTCGGGCTGCCCCAGGGCGGAAGTATCTGGATCGAAGAAAAAACCGCTGCGCTGGGCGGCGACGGCTTCTACGGCTTCTTCATCGACCGGCTCGACATCGTGGCCGCACTCGTGGCGGCGCTCTTGGTGATTTCGCTCACGCTCTTTTCGCAGTTCTCGAAACAGGGCCGGGCGCTGAGGGCGGTGGCCGACGACCACCAGGCGGCGCTCAGCGTGGGCATCAGCCTGCGCTTCATCTGGGTGCTGGTCTGGTCGATCGCGGGCTTCGTGGCGCTGGTGGCGGGCATCATGTGGGGCGCGAAATCGGGGGTGCAGTTCAGCCTGTCGCTGATCGCGCTCAAGGCGCTGCCGGTCCTGATGCTGGGCGGATTCACCTCGATCCCCGGCGCCATCGTCGGCGGGCTGATCATCGGTGTCGGCGAAAAGCTGTTCGAGTTCACCATCGGGCCCATGGTGGGCGGCGCCACCGAGAACTGGTTCGCATACGTGCTGGCACTGGTCTTCCTGGTGTTCCGGCCGCAGGGCCTCTTTGGCGAAAAGATCATCGAGAGGGTATGACATGCTGAAAATCTGTTCCGTGGCCTGCGTGGTCGGATGGGCGGCCTTTGTCGTCTTCGGATATTTCGCCATCGCCTCGATCAACGATGCGGCCTGGATGCCGGTAACGGGCACGGTCCTGTCCTTTGCCGGGCTCATGGTCGGGGTCTGGGCCTGGATGCGCATCGCCCGGGGCAAGTGCGTGTGACCGGTCCGGCGGCAAATGGCATGAGCAGGTAAGGAACAAAGCGTATGCTCTATCGCGAGGCGGGCGACTTCAAGACCTCCTATGTCGAGGACGGCCAGACCTTTCCGATCAGGTTCGACCGCTGGCGGTATTACGCCGTGCTGGCCGTGGCCTTCGGGGTGATCCCCTTCGTCATCAACGATTACTGGGCCAGCGCGGTCTTCGTGCCCTTCCTGATCTATGCCATCGCGGCGATCGGGCTGAACATCCTGACGGGCTATTGCGGGCAGGTCAGCCTCGGCACCGGCGGGTTCATGGCCGTGGGCGCCTATTCCTGTTACAAGCTGATGACCGCCTTTCCCGAGATATCCATCCTGATCCACGTGCTGGGCGCGGGCGTGATCACCGCGGCGGTGGGGGTGCTTTTCGGCCTGCCGTCGCTCCGGATCAAGGGGTTCTACCTGGCCGTGGCGACGCTGGCCGCGCAGTTCTTCCTTGTCTGGCTCTTCAACAAGGTGCCGTGGTTTTACAACTACTCCGCCTCGGGCCAGATCAGCGCGCCCGAGCGCACGGTGCTTGGCGTGGCGGTGACCGGGCCCAATACCGAGGCCTGGGCGAAATACATGGTCTGCCTTGTCTTCGTCGTCGCGCTGGCCTGGGTGGCGCGCAACCTGACCCGCGGCACGGTGGGGCGCAGCTGGATGGCGATCCGCGACATGGACATCGCCGCCGAGATCATCGGGGTCAACCCGCTCAAGGCCAAGCTGACGGCGTTTGCCGTCTCGTCGTTTTTTGTCGGCGTGGCCGGAGCGCTGTTCTTTTCGGTCTATCTCGGCGCGGTCGAGGTGGGCGAGGCGTTCGGCATACAGAAATCGTTCCTGGTGCTCTTCATGGTCATCATCGGGGGGCTTGGCTCGATCTTCGGCAGTTTCGCCGGGGCGGCCTTCCTCGTGCTTCTGCCCGTGCTCTTGAAAAACACGCTGGTGGGGGGCTTTGGCTGGCCTACCGACCTGACCGCGCACCTGGAGCTGATCATCGTGGGCGCGCTCATCATCTTCTTCCTGATCGCCGAGCCGCATGGCCTGGCCCAGCTCTGGCGCATCGGCAAGGAAAAGCTCCGGCTCTGGCCGTTCCCGCATTAGGGGGCGGCCGCACAACCCCGACCGGGAAAACCCGGCGAATCCGAAACCACTTGGGAGGAAACCAAGACATGAGACTCAGACTCGCAACATTCGCGCTGACCGCGCTGATTGCCGCCGGCCCGGCAATGGCCGAACTCGTCTTTCCCGATCTCAGCTACCGCACCGGCCCCTACGCGGCGGGCGGCACGCCGTTCTCGGACGGCTACCAGGACTATTTTTCCCTGGTCAACGAGCGCGACGGCGGCATCGGTGGGGTGAAGGCCCGGGTCATCGAGTGCGAGACCGGCTATAACACCGAAAAGGGCGTGGAGTGCTACGAGGCCACCAAGGGCGAAGGCGCGCTGATCTACCAGCCGCTCTCGACCGGCATTACCTATCAGTTGATCCCCAAGGTCTCGGCCGACGAGATCCCGCTGCACACCATGGGCTATGGCCGCACCTCGGCGGCCAACGGCGAGGTGTTCGAATGGGTGTTCAACTATCCGGCCAATTACTGGGACGCCGCCTCGGTGGCGATCAAGTATCTCTCCGACGAGAACGGCGGCGATCTGAGCGACAAGAAGATCACGCTGCTCTATCACAACTCCGCCTACGGCAAGGAACCGATCCGCACGCTTGAGGAGTTGGCCGACAAGCACGGCTACGAGCTGACCACGATCGCGGTCGACCATCCCGGCCAGGAACAAAAGAGCCAGTGGCTGCAGATCCGCCGCGAACGGCCCGATTACGTGCTGATGTGGGGCTGGGGCGTGATGAACCAGGTCGCCGTGCAGGAGGCCGCCAACATTCGTTTCCCGATGGAAAACTTCATCGGCAACTGGTGGGCCGGCGCCGAGCATGACGTCACCCCCGCGGGTGCGGCCGCCGACGGTTACAAATCGCTCAACATGAACCGCATCGGCGATCTGCCGGTCTTCGACGACATCAAGACCTACGTTCATGACAAGGGCATGGCCGCAGGCGACGGCTCCAATGTCGGCAAGGTGCTCTACACCCGCGGCATGTACGCCGCCGTGCTCGCTGTCGAGGCCGCCAAGACCGCGCAGGAAATCCACGGCACCCCCGACATCACCGCCGCCATGATGCGCGACGGGATGGAGGCGCTGGAGATGACCGCCGCGAAGATGGAGGCGCTGGGCGTGCCCGGCATCGGCCCCGAGTTCAGCGTGAGCTGCGCCGATCACGGCGGCTCGGGCCAGGGCATCGTGCAGCAATGGGATGCGGATGCAGGCAAATGGGTCGCGCTGACCGACTACATCCAGCCCGACAGCGAGGTGATCGCGCCGTTGGTCGAAGAGGATTCGATGGCCTACGCCAGCGAGAACAATATCGATCTGCGCTGCCAGTGATCCGTGTCGCCCCGGCCCCGTCAGGGGGCCGGGGCTCAACCCGAAAGAGGCCCCGATGCTCGACGCCGGACGCACCGAAGAAACGCTTCTCGAGGTCAACAATATCGAGGTGATCTACAACCACGTGATCCTGGTGCTGAAGGGCGTGTCGCTCTCGGTGCCCAAGGGCGGCATCACCGCGCTTCTGGGCGGCAACGGGGCGGGCAAGACCACCACGCTCAAGGCGATTTCCAACCTGCTGCATTCCGAACGCGGCGAGGTCACCAAGGGCTCGATCCTCTACCGCGGAGAGCGGGTGCAGGACCTTGGCCCGTCCGATCTCGTCAAGACGGGCGTGATCCAGGTGATGGAGGGGCGGCATTGCTTCGAGCACCTGACCGTCGAGGAAAACCTGCTGACCGGCGCCTATACCCGCGACGACGGCAAGGCCGCGATCCAGGCCGATCTCGACATGGTCTATTCCTATTTCCCGCGGCTCAAGGAACGGCGCAAATCCCAGGCGGGCTACACCTCGGGCGGCGAACAGCAGATGACCGCGATCGGCCGCGCGCTGATGTCCCGCCCCGAGACGATCCTGCTCGACGAACCGTCGATGGGCCTCGCGCCGCAACTGGTGGAACAGATCTTCCAGATCGTGAAATCGGTGAACGAGAACGAGGGGGTGACCTTCCTCCTGGCCGAGCAGAATACCAACGTCGCGCTGCGCTATGCCCATTACGGATATATCCTTGAATCGGGCCGCATCGTGATGGACGGCCCCGCCGCCGAGCTGCGCGAGAACCCGGATGTCAAGGAGTTCTACCTCGGCATGTCCGAGGAGGGCCGCAAGAGCTTTCGCGACGTGCGCTCCTACCGGCGCCGCAAGCGCTGGCTCAGTTGACCCGGGGCGCGCGCGGGGACGCCGCCTGCCGACGACCGCCATACCCGACCGGAGAAATCGCCCATGACCGCCCATTACGACGCGCTGGAAACCCGCTCCGAAGACGAGCGCGCCGCCTCGCTGGCGCAATGCCTGCCCTCGCTTGTCGCCATGGCCAAGGCGCTGCCCGGTTACGGCGAAACGCTGGCCGGGGCCGAGCCCGAGGCCGTCACCGACAGGCCCGCGCTGGCCGGCCTGCCGGTGCTGCGCAAATCGGGCCTGTCCAAGGCGCAGGCGAGCGACGCGCCTTTCGGCGGCTTCACCACGCGCGCGGCGCACGAGTTCGACCACGTCTTCCAGTCGCCGGGCCCGATCTACGAGCCCGGCCGCACATCCACCGACTGGTGGCGGCTGGGCCGGTTCCTGCACGCCTGCGGCATCGGCCGCGGCGATATCGTGCAAAACTGCTTTGGCTATCACCTCACCCCCGCCGGCATGATCTTCGAGAACGGCGCACGCGCGGTGGGCGCCGCCGTGCTGCCTGCGGGCACCGGCCAGACCGAGTTGCAGGCCCGCGCCGCGGCCGACATCGGTACCACCGCCTATGCCGGCACGCCCGACTACCTCAAGGTCATCCTCGACAAGGCCGACGAGACGGGGCTGGACCTCTCGCGCCTCACTCGCGCGGCGGTCTCGGGCGGCGCGCTCTTCCCCTCGCTGCGGCAGGAATACGCCGACCGCGGCATCGCCTGCCGGCAGTGCTACGCCACCGCCGATCTGGGCAACATCGCCTATGAATCCGAGGCCATGGAAGGGATGATCGTCGACGAGGGCGTAATCGTCGAAATCGTCCGCCCGGGCACCGGCGACCCCGTGGCCGAGGGCGAGGTGGGCGAGGTGGTCGTCACCTCGCTCAACCCCGATTATCCGCTGATCCGCTTCGCCACGGGCGATCTTTCCGCCGTGCTGGCGGGGGTCTCGCCCTGCGGGCGCACCAACATGCGCATCAAGGGCTGGATGGGCCGCGCCGACCAGACCACCAAGATCAAGGGCATGTTCGTCCGCCCCGAACAGGTGGCCGACCTCGTCGCCCGCCACCCCGAGGTGACCAAGGCCCGCGTCATCGCCACTCGCGAGGGCGAGATGGACGCGATGCGCGTACAACTGGAAACCGAGGCAACCGACCCGGCCGCCTTCGCCGCCTCCGTCGCCGAGGTGCTCAAGCTCAAGGGCGAGGTCGACCTGGTGGCGCCCGGCAGCCTGCCCAATGACGGCAAGGTCATCGACGATCAGCGCAGCTACGACTGACCCGCCCCCTTCTTCTTGGAAAAAATACCCGATCGCCCGGCCCCTCCGCCGGGCCGGCCACCGGGGCGGGGCGCGGCCCTACCCGTTGCCCTCGCGCAGCGGGTCGAAATGGATGATCACGTCGGCGCCGGGGAATTCCTGCAAGATCCGGTGCTTCAGCGTCGCGCCGATGCCGTGCGCTGCGTTCAGGCTCTGCTCGCCGTCCAGCTCGATATGCAGGTTCACGAACAGCGTTGCGCCCGAACGGCGGGTCTTGAGGTCATGATAGGCGTGAACGCCCGGCTGGCTGCCGGCCAGCGCTTCGATGCGGGCGACGACCTCGGGGTCGGCGGCGCGGTCCATCAGCGCGTCCCACGCGCCTCGGCCGATGCCCAGCGCGCCGACCGCCAGCATCGCTGCCGCGGCGATCGCCACCACCGAATCGATCCGCGCCAGTCCGAACTGGGCCGAGGCCCAGAGCGCCAGAAGCGCGCCCAGGTTGGGCAACAGGTCGCCCAGGTAATGCAGCGAATCCGCCGCCACCACCCGGCTGCCCGTGCGTGCCGCCACCCGGCGCTGCCACAGCACCAGCGCAAGGGTGAGGGCGATGGAAAGCGCCATGGCCACCATGCCGCGTCCCTCGGCGGCCAGCATCACCGGTTCGGGCGCCAGCAATCGCCTTGTGGCGGCAAAGGCGATCACGCCGGCCGAGACGAGGATCACCACCGTCTGGCCCAGCGCGGCCAGGTCTTCTGCGGCGGAATGGCCGAAGGCGTGGTCGTCGTCGGGCGGCCGCGCGGCGTAAAGGATCGCGGTCAGCCCGGCGGCAGACATCATCAGGTCGAGCGCGCTGTCGGCCAGCGAGGCGGCCACCGACAGCGACTGCGTCTCGCCCATCGCCCAGAGCTTGAGCGCCACGAGGATCAGCGCGGTGGCGACCGAGGCAAGGCTCGCGGATATGTTCAGGCGGGTGGCGCGGGACATGGGGGCGTCGATGGCTGGGGTTCGGACTTCGCCTAGCCCATGCCCGCCCCCCGGCGCAAGATCACTCTCGTATTTCGTCGGGCGCCACGCCCCACAGCGCGGCCTTGGGCACCCAGCCGGATTGGCCGCCGGCGCTGATCCGGCACCAGTCGGGCAGGCATTCGCCCAGCCGCGCGACGACGCCGATCTCGGCCTGCGCGCGCACCGGCGCATCCGGCGACGGGGTGCGGCGCATGGCCACCATGTCTTTTTCGATCACCACGGTGCGCGCCCCCGACAGCAGCGAGTAATGCATCCAGCCGCCGGCCCCGTCGCGGTCGCGCACGCGCCGCCAGTGGCCGTATTCCGCGGTGATTTCCAGAGGCAGGTTGCGCCGCTTGTAGACCCAGTCGATCCTGTGGCTCAGGCTCGGGCCGCGGCGCACGTTGCCTTCGCCGGCCTTCATCGAGACATAGCGCGGCAGCGGCAGGTTGGTGACCGGACCCCGGTCCTGTCCCGCGCTCGCCATCGCCGCCATCGCACAGAAAAATACCGCCGACAATCCTGCCCGCATCGCCCGCTGCCTCGTTACTTCGGCTGCCCCGTCGAACGGGGTCTTGTGCCTTGCTGTGATCTCGGACAGTTTGCCACTGTGCCCACGGGTTGGAAAGCAGGGGGAGGCTCTGGATGCCCGCTCAACGTCTGAGTGTTGTCGTGACGCGACGGTTGCCCGAGGCCGTCGAGACGAGGATGAAAGAGCTCTTCGATGTCGAGTTGAACGAGACCGACACCAAGATGTCCCGCGAGGACATCGTGTCCGCGATGCAGCGCGCCGACGTGATCGTGCCCTGCGTCACCGATGTCATCGACCAGGCGATGCTGGCCCAGGCCGGCGACAAGCTGAAGCTGATCGCCAATTACGGCGCGGGCGTCGACCATCTGGACGTGCAGACCGCGCGGCAGCGGGGCATCCTCGTCTCGAACACCCCCGGCGTCGTCACCGAAGACACAGCCGACATGACCATCGCGCTGGTGCTCGCCGTCACCCGCCGCATCCCCGAGGGGCTGGCGATGATGCAGTCGGGCCAGTGGGCGGGCTGGGCGCCGACGGCGTTCATGGGCGGACGTGTCGGCGGGCGGCGGCTGGGCATTCTGGGCATGGGCCGGATCGGCCAGGCGGTCGCCCGGCGCGCCCGCGCCTTCGGGATGCAGATCCACTACCACAACCGCCACCGCCTGCGCCCCGAGGTCGAGGAGGCGCACGAGGCCACCTATTGGGAAAGCCTGGACCAGATGGTGTCGCGGATGGACGTGATCAGCGTCAACTGCCCGCACACGCCGTCGACCTTTCACCTGATGAACGCCCGCCGGCTGAAGCTGATGAAACCCGACGCGGTGATCGTGAATACCTCGCGCGGCGAGGTGATCGACGAGAATGCGCTGACGCGGATGCTGCGCGCGGGCGAAATCGCGGGGGCCGGGCTGGACGTGTTCGAGCACGGGCATGAAATCAACCCGCGCCTGCGCGAGTTGTCCAACGTGGTGCTGCTGCCGCATATGGGCTCGGCCACCATCGAGGGGCGCACCGAGATGGGCGAAAAGGTGATCATCAACGTCAAGACATTCGCCGACGGCCACCGCCCGCCCGACCTGGTGGTTCCGAGCATGCTGTAACCCCGCCCCAGGGGAGGGAGCGATGACCGAAGACACCCCCCGAGTGCCCCGCCGCGGCTGGCTTGCCACGCTTATGTTCCTGCTGGCGATCACCGCCTATTTCGCCGCCCAGACAGGGCTGCGCGTGGCGCTCGGCGGCGCGCTCGAGACCGACGAGGCCGAGATGATGGTCATGACGCCGGGCCTTCGGCTCGGCTACGGCCCGCAACTGCCGCTTTACAACTGGGTGCAATGGGGCGTGTTCGAGTTGTTCGGCCGGTCGCTCTTCGCGCTTTCGCTGGTCAAGAACGGGCTCTTGTGGCTCAGCTATCTTTTCGTCTTCCTCGGGCTCCGGCTCTGGGTGCCCGCGGGCGCCGCCGTCTTCGGTGCGCTGGCGCTTTTTTTCGTGCCCGACATCGCGTGGGAGGCCGAACGCGCGACGACTCATTCCAACATGCTGCTGGCCACCTCGGGCTTGACGCTGGCGGCGTTTCTCTGGGCGCTGCGCGGCGGCGCGCTGGCGGCGTGGCTATTGCTGGGGCTGGCCATGGGGCTGGGGGGGCTTGCCAAATACAACTACTGGCTGGTTCCCGCGGGCCTTGCGCTGTCGGCGCTTACGGTTGTGCAGATGCGCGCGCAACTCGTCCGCTGGCGGGCATTGCTGGCACCGCTCGTCGCGCTGGCCATGCTGGCCGCTCCCTATAACTGGATGGTGCAAAACCCCGACCTGGCCTTCGCCTCGCTGCACAAGCTGCAACTGAACGAGGCGCCCGCGGGCGTCAGCCCGGAAGGACTGACCCTGATGGCGCAGGGCGCCGGGCTGTTGCTGGCGTTGCCGCTGATCGTGGCGGGGCTTTTGTTCTGGCTGGGGCGGCGCAAGCCGGTGCCGGTGCCGCGGCCGGGGGTGGCGGCGCTGTTGGTCCGCGCGGCGCTGATCCTGGCGCTGCTGGTCGGCGCAGGGGTCTACACCGCCGATATCGGACATATCACGCCGCGCTGGCTGTTGCCGGTCGCATTCCTCTTCGTCCCCGGTCTCTTCGTCTGGTTGCACCGGCGGATCGGCCCCCGCGCGGTGGGGCGCAGCTATCTGGCGGTCGCGCTGCTGGCCGTGCTGGTGATGGGCGGGCTGACCTATGACCGGTTCAAGCCCGGCGCGCGGCGCGATGTCGATTTCACGCCCCTGCCCGGCGCGCTGGCCGAAGTCGCACCGCTGCCCGACGTGCCGGTGGTGGCCGAGTTCTACACCGCCGGCAACCTCAAGCGGCTGGAGCCCGACTGGTCTGTCTCGCCCTACCTCCCGTTCGTCGCGCCCGGGCTCGGCGGGCAAACCGCGCTGTTCCTGCTGCGCGACGATGTCCCGTCGAGCCTTGAGGTGGGAATGCGGCTGGCCGGCTGGCCCGCGGGCGCCGGCCCGGAGGTCCGCGATGAGGGCGTGATACGGCTGCCCTCGGCGCGGTCGCAAGAGACCCTGCCGATCCGCTGGCTGCTGGTCGAGACACCGGTGCCGGACGGGCTTGAGTAAGCGGCCGACTGGCGGCGGCGCTAATTCTGGCAGCTCGCGCTGGTTATTTTGCCGCCCAGGCGACGCTGCTGGCGCTCGGCGTGGTGCTGACCGGCACCGCCTTCGTCCACGCCCACTGGATGCTGCCGCTCTTCATGCTGGCTGCGCCGCCGGTGATGATGTGGGCGCTGCGGCAGGCGCGCGCGCGGGCCTACCGCTTCACCGATAGCGAGACCCGCATTGTGCGGTTCCTGCTGTTCGATTTCGGTCCGGGCGCGGAATAGGCGCGGCGTCGGTTTCGCGCCACCTTGCGTCGGATGCCCCTCGCCGCGCGCGGCGATTTGCGCATAACTGTGGGCGGAAAGACGTCTTGCGGGAGTTCCGGCCATGAAGACCCATGTCAAAGCCCTTGTCGTCGGCGGCGGCGCCGTCGGCACCTCGATCGCCTATCACCTGGCGAAGCGCGGGTGGGACACGATGCTGCTGGAACGCGACGAGCTGACCAGCGGCAGCACTTGGCACGCGGCCGGGCTGCTTCCCTACTTCAACATGTCCTACGCGACGACCCATATCCACGACTACTCGATCAAGTTCTACAAGACGCTGGAGGACGAGACCGGGCTCAACCCCGGTTTCTACGTGGTCGGCAACCTGCGCATGGCCCAGACCGACGCGCGGATGGATGAATACATGCTCTACGCCAGCACGGCCGAGACCGTGGGCGTACCCTATGAATGGATGACGCCGCAAGAGATCAAGGAACGCTGGCCGCTGGTGCGCACCGAGGACCTGAAGGGCGCGATCTACCATCCGACCGACGGCTACATCAATCCCGCCGACGTGACGCAAGCGATGGCCAAGGGCGCGCGCCAGTTCGGTGCCGCGATCGAACGGAAATGGCAGGTCGACGCCTATGAATGGACAGGGTCCGAGTGGCGGGTGACCGTCACCAAGATGGCCGAGAAGGGCGGCAACCTGGTGCCGACCGACGAGCAAACGGTCATCACCGCCGAGCATGTCGTCACCGCCACCGGCAACCACGCCCAGCGCACCGCGCAACTGCTGGGCCTCAAGATCCCCGCGATCCCGGTCGAGCACCAATATATCGTCACAGAGCCTGACCCGGCGCTGGTGGCATGGCGCAAGGAAGGCAACCCCGAACATCCCGTCCTGCGCGATGCCGACGCCAAGTGGTACGTGCGTGAGGAACGCGGCGGCTGGATCTTGGGCCCCTATGAGCGGAACGCGCCGGCCCGGTTCGAATACGGCTGCCCCGACAGCTTTCGCGCCGACCTCTTCCCGCTCGATCTGGAGCGGATCGAAGAGGAATACATGTCGATGATCCACCGCATACCGTCCTCGGAAGAGGTCGGGTTGAAGGACGATTACAACGGCCCGATCTGTTACACGCCTGACGGCAACCCGCTGCTCGGCCCCGCGCCGGGCCTCAGGAACATGTGGCTGGCCGAGGGCTTTTCCTTCGGCATCACCGCCGCCGGCGGTGCGGGGCATTACCTGGCCCAGCTCATGGACGACGGCGAGGCCGAGATCGACATGGCCTCGCTCGACCCCAGGCGCTACGGCGACTGGATGACCACCGAATACGCCGCCCGCAAGAACGAGGAGGCGTATGAGCATGTCTACATCCTGCACCACCCCGACGAGGAACGCCCCGCCTGCCGGCCGCTGAAAACCGCGCCCTGCTACGACCGGGTCAAGGCGCTGGGCGCGCAGTTCGGGCAGGTGAACGGGTGGGAGCGGCCCAACTATTTCGGCCCCGCGGATGCGCCCGACACCTTCGACCACGAGGCGCGGTCGTTCCGCCGGGGCGGCTGGTGGCAATACGCGGCGGACGAGGCCAGGGCGATCCGCGAAGGCGCGGGGATGATCGACGCCACGGCCTTTACCAAGCATGTCATCAAGGGGCCCGGCGCGACGGCCTTCCTCGACTGGTTCACCAGCAACCGCCTGCCCAAGGTGGGCCGGGTGAATCTGACCTATGCGCTGACCACCGCAGGCACGGTACGCACCGAATACACCATCCTGCGCCGGGCGGAGGATGCCTATTACCTGGTCTCCGCCGGGGCCTGGCAGGCCTATGACCAGGATTTCCTGATCAAGGCGATCGAGGACAAGATGGCCGAGTTCGGCCCGATCTACCTGGCCGACGTCACCTCGCAATACGGTGTCTTCGCGCTGGCCGGGCCGAAATCGCGCGACATCCTGGCGGCGCTGGTGCGCGACGCCGAACCGGGCACGGCGCTGTCGAACGCGCGTTTCCCGTGGCTCTCGGGCCGCGACGTCGAGCTGATGATGTGCCCCGCCATCGCGTTGCGCGTGGCCTATACGGGCGAGCTGGGGTGGGAGCTGCACCACCCGATGGAGATGCAGAACTACCTGTTCGACCGGCTGATGGAGGCAGGCGGGCCCCACGGGCTGAGGCTGGTGGGCGCGCGGGCGCAGAACTGGCTGCGGCAGGAGAAGAGCTATCGCGCCTTCGGCACGGAACTCGGGCGGGACGCGACGCCGCTGGAGGCCGGGCTGGACCGGTTCGTGGACCTGTCGAAAGACTTCCACGGCAAGGCGGCGATGGAGGAAACCGGCATCCGCAGCAAATGCGCGACCTTCCTGATCGACGGGCCGGCTTATGCCGACCCCTGGGGCCGCGAGGCGCTTTATGATGGCGACACGCGCGTGGGCCGGCTGACCTCGGGCGGCCATTCGGTGGCCTTCGGCAAATCCATCGGCATGGGCTACGTGCGGCCCGATCTGGCGGTGCCGGGCACCAGGCTGAAGGTCCGGATGCTGGGCGATCTGTGGGACGCCGAGGTGACCGAGGATTGCCCCTACGACCCGAAGAACGCCCGCATCCGCGTCGACGCATGACAAGGGCCCTCGCCCCCGAAACGGCCGTCAAGCTCGCCCGGTGGGCGGGGTTTTTGTACCTCGTGGTGATCGTCTGCGGGCTGTTGGCGGAACTGGCGGTGCGCCAGGCGCTGATCGTGCCGGGCGATGCGGCGGCGACGGCGGCGAATATCGGCGCGGCCGAGGGGCGGTTCCGGCTGGGGCTGGCGGCGGACGCGGCGATGGGGCTGGCCGATGCCGGGCTGGGGGTGCTGCTTTTCGTGCTGCTGCGGCCGGTCGGCGCGATCTTGTCGCTGGCGGCGCTGGTGTTCCGCCTGGCGCAGACGGCCATCGTCGGGATGACGCTGATCCTGTCGCAGGCTGCGCTGTTGGCGCTGGACGGTGTGGCCGGTGACGGCGGCGAGGGGCTGGCCGCGCTGCTCCTGGCCGCGCACGGGCTGGGTTACGATACCGGGCTGGCGTTTTTCGGCGTGGCCTGCGGGCTGCTCGGCCTGCTGGTGTGGCGCTCGGGTTATTTGCCGCGGTGGCTGGGGGCGCTTCTGGCCGCGGCGGGGGCGGTTTACCTGACGGGCAGCGCACTGCGGCTTGTGGCCCCGGGGCTGTCGGGGGCCTTTGCCCCGGCCTATGCGCTGCCGCTGCTGGCCGAGGCCGCGTTTTGCCTGTGGCTTTTGATCCGCGGGGTCGATCGCGCGGGCTGGGCCCGGGCGGTCAGCGCCCCGGACCGAAATCCGCCGCGCTGAGCACGCCGTCGCCGTTGCGGTCTGCCCGGTCGCGCCAGCCTTCGGTGCCGGCGATGAACTCTGCCCGCGTCACCTGGCCGTCGCCGTCGGCGTCGTTGGCGGCAAGCGACAGGCCGTTGGCCAGCCGCTGCAGCTTGCGCCCGCCGGCGGCGGCCTGCGCGCCCACGTCGTTGGCACGGGCCTCGTCGAAATAGCTGTATTCCTCGGCGTCGAGAATGTCGTCTTCGTTGGTGTCGAACATCGAAAAGACGGTGCCGCGCTGGGTTTTCATCTCTTCCAGCGTGACCTCGCCGCTTTGGTCGAGGTCCCAGACTTCGAGAAAACGCTCGCCGGGCACGCCCTGCTGGGCGAGCGCGGGCGCCGCGAAGGCAAGGCCGAGGATAAGGCCGAGGGCGTGGCGGGGCATTGTCGTGACTCCTTTCCAAGTGTCGATATTCAGCTAGGCATGGGCTCACCCGCTGCCAAGCCCGGCGCGGCGCAATCTCGCAGGTTGCGGCTATGTCGCGCCCCGAGACAATGGCCCGACCTGCGGCGCGATTGTCTCTCGCCCGGCATCGCCTCTCCCAATTGCCGCCGCAAATGCACGTCAGTTTGTGAACGATGCGCCACAAAGCGAGTCGGTCTTGATGAGCCTTTTGCAGAAGATAGATCCGCCCGGCGGCGGCCCGGCCTTTCCCGGCGGGGTGGCCGAGGGGGCCAACCTGCGTACCCCCTGCGGCCCGCGCCGGGTAGAGTTCGTGCGCAATGGCGACATGATCGTCACCCGCACCGGCGGGTTGCAGCCGGTGCGCCTGGTCTGGCAGCGCCGCCTGACGGCAGACGAGGTCGCCCGCCACCCCGACCGCGCCCCGGTGCGGCTGATGCCGCGCGCGCTGGGCCCGATGATGCCGCAATCCGCGCTGCTGGTGGCGCCGGATCACCGCCTGCTGATACCCGGCTGGCGGCTGGCGGCCTGGCCCGACGACCGCGCCGCGCTGGTCCCCGCGCGCGAGATCGCCGGCACGTCCGACGCGGCCTTCATCGACCGCGCGCCGGCCGCGGTGACACTCTATCACTTTGTTTTCGACAGCCCGCAGGTGCTCTTGGTCAACGGCCTTCCGGTGGAAAGCCTCGCGCCCGGCGCACGGGTGATCGCCGGGCTGGGGCTGGCCGAGCGTACGTCCCTGTTCGACCGGTTCCCGCAGCTCAGGAAAGACCCGTCGGCCTATCCGCCGGCCGAGTACCCCTCGGCCAGCGGGACGGATTACCTCGCCGTGGTGTGAGGCGGGCCTATTCGGCGGCCTGGGCCTTCTCCTCGGTCAGCTGATCGTAGCATTCTATCGCCTCGGCGGCATACATCATGGCCGGACCGCCGCCCATCTGGATGGCCATAGACAGGACGTCGCCCACTTCTTCGCGGGTCGCGCCGGCGCGCACCAGCGCCTCCATGTGCAGCACGATGCAGGCCTCGCAGCGCAGTGTGATGGCCATGCCCATGGCGACCAGTTCCTTGGTCTTGAAATCCAGCGTGCCGCCTTCCTTGACCGCCTTGCCGAGCCCGCTGAACGCCTTGGTGGTGTCGGGGATTGCCTTGTTCAGGCGGCGCAGCTGGTCCTTGGTGCCATCGCGTTTTTGCGTCCAGTCCATGAGGGTCTCCTTGGTTGTCCGTTCTCGCCGTCTGAGCATTTCGCAGACGCACAAGCCTTGATCGGGGTCAAGTCAGCGGGGCTTTCTTGCCAGATGCGTCAAGTTGTTGGCGGGCATGGGCAGCTCGGCCTCGTGGACAAGTTCCGCGCGGGCGCACCAGGCGGCGACATCGCCGGTCGATTTGTACCCGATTTCGGGGTCCTGCGCGGTCAGGCTGGCGTGAAAGGCTTCGTCGCCCGAGCTGGCAAAGCCGCCGGGCCGGCGAAAGGGCCCGTAGATCATCAAGAGGCCGCCGGGGGCCAGCGCCCGGGCCGCCTCGGCGATCAGGGTTTCGGCCTCGGCGTCGCTGACGAGATGCAGGATGTTGCTGGCGAAAATCAGGTCCCAGGGGTCTTCGGCCGCGCCCCACCCGGCCTCGGTCGCGTCGAGCAGCCGCGCGGGCGCGAGGTTGCCACATCCCGCGTCGGCGGCCCAGGCGTCGATGCTGGCCAGCCGCGCCGGGTCGACATCGGTGGGCTGCCAGGTCAGCCCCGGCTTGCACGCGGCGATGGCGGCGGCGTGTTCGCCGGTGCCGCTGGCGATCTCCAGCGCGCGGCCCGTTTCGGGGGCGTGCTCTGCGATCGCCGCGCAGATCGCCGCGGCGTTGCGCCGGGCCGACGGTGCGTGCAGCCGCCCGCCCTCGCGCGGTTCGGCGGCCGAGGCGGTGTCGGGCAGGGTCAGCCGCCGGGCCATGTCAGGCAAACCGCGCCGGCGAAAACCGCGCGGCGATTTCGGCGTCGATCTCGGGCGGTCGCCCGGCCACGATGTCGGCGGCCAGCCGGCTGGCCGCGGGGGCGGTCTGAAAGCCCACGCCGCCCTGGCCCGCATGCCAGAAGAATGCGGGCTCGGCCGGGTCGAACCCGATGACCAGCAGCCGGTCGGGCGAAAAGGTGCGCAGCCCGGCCCAGTTGGTTTCCACCCGGGTCACGGGCTCGGTGACCATTTCCTCGTAGCGGGCCAGGCCCTCTGCCAGCACCATGTCGTCGGCCCAGGCGTCGTGGGGGTGCTGCGGGTGTTCCTCGGCGGGCGAGACCAGCAGCTTGCCGGCATCGGGCTTGCAATACCACCGCTCGCCGGCGCCCAGGACCATGGGCCAGGTGCCGAGGTCATGCCCGCCGGGCGCGGGCAACCGCGCCATCGACCGGCGCATCGGGGTAAAGCCCAGGCGGGCGACGCCGGCCATGTCGGCCACCTCGTCGACCCAGGCGCCGGCGGCGTTGACCAGCACCCGGGCCGCGACGGTCTCGCCGCCTGCCTCGACCTGCCAGCCGGCGCCGGTGCGCGCGATCGCCGTCACCCGCGCGCCCGTGCGTACAATGCCGCCATTGCCCCTGATCTCGCGCGCGAAATTCTGGATCAGCCGGTCGGTGTCCAGGTCCCAGGCGTTCTCGTTCAGCCCGGCATGGGCCACCGTTTCGGGGTTGAGGATCGGCACATGCGCCCGCGCCTCTTCGGGGGTGAGAGGGATGAGCCCCATATGCGCGCGGTCACGGTCGAAAAGCGCGGCATCCTCCGCCCGTGCCACCACCATCAGCCCGCGGTCGGACAGCACGCCGCCATTGGCGCTGGCGTGGTAGGCGTGGCTGGCGCGGTTGAGCGCGACGATCTGTGGCGCGCCGAGGCATTCGTCGAACAGCGCGGCCGACCGGCCCGAGGCGTGGTAGCCCAGCCCCGCCTCGCCCTCGACCAGCGCCACGCGGCCCAGATGCGACAGCCGCGCGCCCACCGAAACCCCGGCGATGCCGCCGCCGATAACCAGAAAATCGTTCTCCATGCGGCAAAGCTAGCCGCAGCCGCCGGGCGATGGAACAGCCGGCGCTGCCAGGCGGTCAACTTTTCCGCGGCGGCATGTCATCGCGCCCTGCAAATTGATGCGACAGCACGGGGGCAAGCGCGCAATGCGGGTTCAGCCCGCCCGCAAACCGACCGTTCCCGAACATGAAAAAAGGGTGGGGTTTCACCCACCCTTCAGCCGTTTTCTTCTGGCCCGAAATATCCCGGGGGAGCCGCCGCGGATGCGGCGGCGGGGGCAGCGCCCCCGGGCCGCTGTCGGCCTTACTGCGGGATCGACCCGGTCAGCCCCTCGACATAAAAGTTCATGCCCAGCAGCGTGCCGTCATCGGCGGTCTCGCCCTCGGCCAGCCAGGCGGTGCCGTCCTGCTTGTTCAGCGGCCCCGTGAAGGGGTGGTAGTCGCCATTGGCGATGGCCTCTTTCAGGGCCAGCGCCTCGGCCTTGACGTCTTCGGGCACGGCACTGGAAATCTCGCCGATGCCGACCATACCGGGGCCGATGCCGTCCCAGGTGTCGTCGCTTTCCCAGGTGCCGTCGATCACCGCCTGCACGCGGTCGATGTAGTAGGGCGCCCAGTTGTCGATGATCGAGCTCACGCGCGGCATCGGCGCGTATTCGGCCATGTCCGAGGCCTGGCCGAAGGTATAGACGTCGCCGGCCTTCTCGGCGGCGGCCTGGGGCGCGGTGGAATCGGTGTGCTGCAGGATCACGTCTGCGCCCTGTTCGATCAGCGCCTGCGCCGCGTCGGCCTCTTTCGCCGGGTCGAACCAGGTGTAGGCCCAGATCACCTTGAACTCGACATCGGGGTTGGCCTTTTTCGCATGGATATAGGCCGAGTTGATGCCGCGGATGACCTCGGGGATCGGAAAGGAGGCGATGTAGCCGATGATGTTGGACTCAGTCAGCTTGCCCGCGATATGGCCCTGCACCGCGCGGCCCTCGTAGAAGCGGGCGGAATAGGTGCCGACGTTATCGGCGCGCTTGTAGCCGGTGGCGTGTTCGAATTTCACGTCCGGAAATTTCTGCGCCACGTTGATCGTGGGGTCCATGTACCCGAATGAGGTCGTAAAGATCAGGTCGGCGCCCGACAGGGCCATCTGGGTCAGCACCCGCTCGGCATCGGCGCCCTCGGGCACGTTTTCCTGATAGATCGTCTCGACCGCGTCGCCGAATTCCTCTTCCACGGCCAGCCGGCCCTGGTTGTGCTCGTAGGTCCAGCCGCCGTCGCCGATCGGGCCGACGAAGACGAAGCCCACCTTGGTCTTGTCCTGGGCGGTCGCGGCGCCCGCAAGGCCCAGCGCCAGCGCGGCGCCGGCCAGAATGGAAGTCAGTTTCATGATTCGCTTTCCCCGTGTTGTTGGCGGGCGACATGCCCGGAAGGTTTTACCGCCCCTAGCTCGAGGCGTGGAAACGCCGCCCCAGCGAGGCGGGCGCGTTTATCGCCGCGCGCGAGCGGTCGGCGGACATGATGACCAGCACCAGGATCGTTACCAGATAGGGCGACATCGACAAGACCTCGACCGGCACGGCCAGGCCGGCGGCCTGCAGATTGAGCTGCAGCACCGCGACGCCCCCGAACAGGTAGGCGCCCAGCAGCACCCGTGGCGCCTTCCAACTGGCGAAGACGACAATGGCCAGCGCGATCCAGCCCGCGCCGGCGGTCATGCCCTCGGTCCATTGCGGCACGCGCACGAGGCTGAGATAGGCGCCGCCCAGTCCTGCCATGGCGCCGCCGAAGGCGATGGCGGCCAGCCGCAGGCGCACCACCTTGTAGCCCAGCGCATGGGCGGCGTCGTGGTTTTCGCCCACCGCGCGCAGGACCAGCCCGGCGCGGGTATAGCGCAAGCCGGCCCAGACGCCGGCCACCAGCGCGAGGCTGAGATAGACCATCAGGTCGTGGGAAAACAGGATACGGCCGATGACGGGGATGTCCGACAGCGGCCCGAGGTTCAGCGCGGCCGTGCCCGGCGGTTTGATCCCCACGTAGCCCTGCCCGATCAGCGCCGAGAGGCCGAGGCCGAAGAGCGTCAGCGCCAGCCCCGTGGCCACCTGGTTGGACATCAGCACCTGGGTGAGAAACCCGAAGATCAGCGACAGCGCCGCGCCGCCCAAAGCGGCGGCGACAAAGCCCAGGGCGGGGCTGCCGGTCTCGACCGCGGCGGCAAAGCCGCAGATCGCGCCGGTGATCATCATCCCCTCGACCCCGAGGTTCAGCACACCCGATTTCTCGACCACCAGCTCGCCCGTCGCCGCCAGCAGGATCGGCGTCGCCGCCGCCATGAGCGAGGCGATCAGAATCACCGGGTTGATTGCGGAAAGATCCATCAGGCGGCCTCTCTCCGGCCCAGCCGGATGCGGAAATTGGACAGCACGTCGACGCCCAGCAGGAAGAACAGAAGC
This sequence comes from Rhodovulum iodosum, assembly GCF_041020385.1. Classification (NCBI taxonomy): domain Bacteria; kingdom Pseudomonadati; phylum Pseudomonadota; class Alphaproteobacteria; order Rhodobacterales; family Paracoccaceae; genus Rhodovulum; species Rhodovulum iodosum. The sequence goes on from NZ_JBEHHI010000001.1 coordinate 1,717,381, forward strand.
ATCCCCTGGAACAGCTGTATCGCCGCCGCCGGCAGGCCCAGCATGAATTGCGCGAGTTCGCCGCCGATATAGGTCAGCGCCATCAAGAGCCCCGCAAGCAAGATACCCACCGGGTGCAGCCGGCCCAGGAAGGCCACGATGATCGCGGTAAACCCGTAGCCCTGGTTGAAGTCGATGCTGATCTGGCCCGCGGGCCCCGACACCTCGAAGAGGCCCGCCAGCCCGGCCAGCGCGCCCGACGCGCCGAGACAGAACAGCACCAGCCGCGTGGGCCGCACGCCGGCAAAGCGCGCGGCGCGCGGCGACTGGCCGGTCAGACGGATGTGAAAGCCCAGCATGTGCCGGTTGAGCAGCACATAGGCGCCGATCACCGCGACAAAGGCGGCGACCACGCCCCAATGCATGCCCGTGCCCGCGATCAGCTCGGGGTTCGAGGCGGCCGGGTATTGCTGGAAGTTCCGGCTGCCGGGAAAACCGCCGCCCTCGGGGTTGCGCATCAACCCCAGCGACATCGAGGCCAGGATCTGCTCGGCCACGTAGACCAAAAGCAGCGAGACGAGGATCTCGTTGGTCTGGAACCGGGTCTTCAGGATCGCCGGGATCATCGCCCAGGCCCAGCCGCCCAACCCGCCCGCGATCACCATCAGCGGGAACACGAGCCACGATTCCGACGGGTAAAAGGCCAGCCCGACGCCCGCGCCGCAGATCGCGCCGATGATGTATTGCCCCTCGGCCCCGATATTCCAGATATTGGCGCGAAACCCCAGGCTCAGCCCGATCGCGATCAGGATCAGCGGCCCCGCCTTGACCAGCAGTTGCGGCCGGGAATAGGCAGCGAACTGGTCGTTGAACAGCGGGTCCCAGAAAATCGTGCGGATCGCGGCGACCGGGTCTTTCCCAAGCGCTGCGAACAGCAGCCCTCCGGCCACCATGGTCAGCGCCACCGCCAGAAGCGGTGTCGCCACCGTCCAGGCGCGCGAGGGCGCCGGGCGTCTTTCCAGCCGTATCATGCGTGCGCCCCGGTGCTATTCGGCGACATGGGCCACCTCCATGTCATGGGCGCCGCCCATCATCAGGCCGATCTCCTCGATGCTGAGGCCCCTTGTGGGCCGCGGCGTGCTGAGCCGCCCCTCGTTGAGCGCGGCAAAGCGGTCGGCGATTTCCATCAGTTCGTCCAGGTCCTGGCTGATCACCACGACGGCGGTTCCGCCGGCAGCGAGGTCCAGCAGCGCCTGCCGGATCGCCGCGGCGGCGGCGGCATCCACGCCCCATGTCGGCTGGTTGACCACCAGCACCTCGGGGCGCTGCAACACCTCGCGCCCGATCACGAATTTCTGCAGGTTCCCGCCCGACAGCGCGCGCGCCGCGTTGCCGGGGCCGGGGGTGCGCACATCGAAAGCCTCGATCACCTTCTCGGCAAAGGCCCGTGCCGCGGGCCATTTCAAAAACCCGTTCACCGCCAGCCCCTCGCGTTCGGCCGCGGTCAGCATGGCGTTCTCGGTCAGGCTCATGTCGGGCGCCGCGGCATGGCCCAGCCGTTCCTCGGGCGCGGCCAGCACCGCGATGCGCCGGCGTTCCAGCGGGCCCAGCCGCCCGATCGGCGTGCCGTGCAGCGAGACCGCGCCACCGGCGCTCGGTGCCTCGCCCGACAATGCGGCCAGCAACTCGTCCTGGCCGTTGCCCGCCACGCCGCCGATGCCCAGCACCTCGCCGGCGCGCACCGAAAAGGTGACGTCCTTGAGGCTGGTGCCGAACGGGTTGGACGAGGGCAGGCTCAGCCCCTCGACCTTCAGCATCACCTCGCCCGGCTGGGTTTCGGTCCGGCTGGGCGGTGTCAGCTTGGTACCCACCATCATCTCGGCCAGCTCGGCCGCGGACCGTTCGCGCGGGTTGCAACTGGCCACCACCTTGCCCAGCCGCAGGATCGTCGCCCGGTCGCAGAGCGCGCGGATTTCCTCCAGCTTGTGCGAAATATAAAGGATCGCCGTGCCTTCGGCGGCCAGTTTCCGCAGCGTGGCGAACAGGATTTCCACCTCCTGCGGCGTCAGCACCGAGGTCGGCTCGTCCATGATCAGAAGCTTGGGGTCCTGCAACAGGCAGCGCACGATCTCCACCCGCTGCCGCTCGCCCGCCGACAGATCCCCCACCAGCCGGTCGGGCGCCAGGGGCAGGCCGTAGGTCTCGCTGACCTCGCGGATGCGCGCGGCCAGTTTTCCCATCGGCGGCGGGTCTTCCATGCCAAGCGCCACGTTCTCGGCCACGCTCAGCGCCGCGAAGAGCGAGAAATGCTGAAACACCATCGCCACGCCCGAGGCGCGTGCGGCCCGCGGCTCGGGCGGGGCGAACGCGGCGCCGTTGAGGCGCATCTTGCCCGCATCGGGCGTGACCAGGCCGTAGATCATCTTGACCAGCGTCGACTTGCCCGCGCCGTTTTCGCCCAACAGCGCGTGCACCTCGCCCGGCGCGACCTCGAAGGATACGCGGTCATTGGCCAGAACGCCCGGATAGGCCTTGGTCAGGCCCTCGACTGTCAATAGCGCTGTCACCCGGCGGCGTCCCCCGCGGCCACGTTCTCGGTATCATCGCTTAGTAGCGCGGCGGCGACGCCCACGGCAATGGCCTGCGGGTGTTTTCCGAGCTCGGGCTGCCCAATCGGGCAGCGAATGCGCGCAATCTGTGCAGGCGCATGGCCCAGCTGCCCAAGGCGGCCGCGAAACCGCGCCCATTTGCTGGCCGACCCGATCAGCCCGGCCGAGGCAAAGCCATGGCTGAGCAGCCGGTGACACAGCTCCAGGTCCAGCGCGTGGGAATAGGTGACGATCAGGTGGTGGGCGTCGGCGGGCGCCTCGGCCGCCAGTGCGGCGGGGTCGGGTGCCGCGCGGCAGGTTACGCCCTCCGGCGCCGGATCGGGAAACCGCTCGGGCCCCGTGTCGACCCAGACCAGGGCGATATCGGGCAGGGGGGTCAGCACCCCCACCAGCGCGCGGCCCACATGGCCCGCCCCCCAAACCCAGACCGGCCGGGCCGCAGGCGCCACCGGCTCGATCAACCAGCCGCCGGCCAGCAGCGGCCCGCCCGCGCCCTGTCCGCCCCGTGCCCCCGCCACGACCCGGCGGATCGCCAGGGGCATCTCGCCCGCGCGCTGCTCCACCGGTCGGGCAAAGACCGGGCCGGCCAGCGCCGCCACCGCCGCCGCGTCGAACACCTCGCTCACCAGCGTCACCGCGCCGCCGCAGCACTGGCCCAGCCCCGGCCCCAGCGCGTGGCGCGTCACGGCGACCGCCGGGCCATCGGCCAACTGGGCCCGCGCCGCCCGCGCGGCTGCGTATTCCAGCGCCCCGCCTCCGATCGTGCCCGCCTGCCCGCCGGGCCAGACCAGCATCGCCGCGCCGGGCTCGCGCGGGGCCGACCCTTGCGTTTGCGCGACCGCCACCCGCGCCACCCGGCCATGCGCGGCGGTCGCCGCCTCCAGCGCCGCCCGGTCCAGGCTCATCCCCGCACCCGCGCGATCGCGGCCAGCAGACGCTCGGGCGTTGCCGGCGCGTCGAGCGCCGGGTAGCCCGGCCCGCAGGCCGCAACCGCGTCCGACAGCGCCAGGAAGGCCGAGATGCCCAGCATCAGGGGCGGCTCGCCCACCGCCTTCGACCGAAAGACCGTCGCGGCCCGGTTCTCGCCGGGCCAGAGATCGACGTTGAACACGTCGGGCCGGTCCGAACAGGCGGGTATCTTGTAGGTCGAGGGCGCATGGGTCTTCAGCCGTCCCTTTTCGTCCCAAAACAGCTCTTCCATGGTCAGCCAGCCCGCGCCCTGCACATAGCCGCCCTCGATCTGCCCGATGTCCAGCGCCGGGTTCAGGCTGGCGCCGGCATCGTGCAGGATATCGGTGCGCAGGATGCGGTTCTCGCCGGTCAGCGTGTCCAGCGCGACCTCGCTCACCGCCGCGCCGTAGGCGAAATAGAAAAACGGCCGCCCGGCGCCCGCGATCCTGTCCCAGTCCAGCCCCGGGGTGCGGTAATACCCGGTCGCGCTCAGGCTCACCCGCGCCTGGTAGGCGCTTTTCGCGGCCTCGGCGAACGACATCTCGTCGTCACCGACGAAGACCCGGCCGCCGGCGAAATGCACCCGCCGGGCCTCGGTCTGGTGCGTCTCGGCCAGATGGGCCGCGATCCGTCCCCTGATCGCGTCGCAGGCCGCCTGAACCGCCATGCCATTGAGGTCTGACCCCGACGAGGCCGCGGTGGCCGAGCTGTTGGGCACCTTGCCGGTATCGGTCGCGGTGATCTTCACCGCCTCGACCGGCATGCCAAAGGCACTCGCCGCCACCTGCGCCACCTTCTGGAACAACCCCTGGCCCATCTCGGTGCCGCCATGGTTCAGATGCACCGAGCCGTCCTGGTAGACATGCACCAGCGCGCCGGCCTGGTTCAGATGGGTCAGGGTAAAGGAAATCCCGAACTTGACCGGGCTCAGCGCGATTCCGCGTCTGATCACCGTGTTTTCCGCGTTCCACGCCGCCACCGCCGCCCGCCGCCCGGCATAATCGGCGCGCTCGGCCAAAGCCTCCGTCATCTCGTGCAGGATGAAATCCGAAACCTCCATCCCGTAGGGCGTTCGGGTCTTCTTCTTGGTCGAAATACCCTCGGGGGGGCTCGGGGGGGCAGACGGCCCCCCCGCCTCTCCACCGGGCGCGTCGTAATAATTGGTGCGCCGCACCTCCAGCGGGTCGCGGCCCAGCTGGTGGGCGATGTGGTCCATCACCCGCTCGATCCCCACCATCCCCTGCGGCCCGCCAAAGCCGCGAAACGCGGTGGCCGACTGGGTATGGGTGCGCAGCCGGTGGCTCTCGATCCGCACGGCGGGCAGGAAATAGGCGTTGTCGGCATGCAGCATCGCCCGGTCGGCCACGGGCAGGCTGAGGTCCTGCGCCCAGCCGCAGCGGGCGTAGTGCACGAACTCGACGCCCGACAGACGCCCCTCGCCGTCGACCCCGGCGCGGTAGCGAATGCGGAAATCGTGGCGCTTGCCGGTGACGATCATGTCGTCGTCGCGGTCATAGCGCATCTTGCAGGGACGGCCCGTGGCGCGGGCCGCCAGCGCGCAGGCGATGGCCAGCGCGTTGCCCTGGCTCTCCTTGCCGCCGAAGGCCCCGCCCATGCGCCGCACTTCGACACGGACGGCATGCATCGCCAGCCCCAGCGCATCGGCGACCTTGTGCTGGATCTCGCTGGGATGCTGCGAAGAGGCGTGAACCACCATGTCGCCGCCTTCCTGCGGCAGGGCCAGCGCGACCTGGCCTTCGAGGTAGAAATGCTCCTGCCCGCCGATCTCAATCTGTCCTTCCACGCGGTGGGGTGCGGCGGCGATTGCGGCGGCGGCATCGCCGCGCGCCCAGACGCGCGGCCCCTCTTCGAAGCGGCTGTTGGCGGCCAGAGCATCGTCGATGGTCAGGATCGCCGGCGCCTCGGCGTAGTCCACCGCGGCCAGCCGCGCCGCCTTGCGCGCGGCGAGGTGGCTTTCGGCGGCCACCAGGAACAGCGGCTGGCCGTGATAGGACACCACCCAGGGCGCCAGTAGAGGCTCGTCATGGGCCGAGGGCGAGCAATCGGGCATCGGGTCCAGATCGCCTGGACCCCAGGCGGCCACCACCCCCGGCGCGGCGCGCACGCGGTCGAGATCGAGCGCGGTGACCTCGCCATGGGCGACGGTCGACAGGCCGAAGGCCAGGTGCAACGTGCCCGCGGGCACGGGGATGTCGTCGACATAGCGCGCCTGGCCGGTGACGTGCAGCCGCGCGGCGTCGTGGGGCAGGGGTTTGGTCACGCTCACGGCGCCACCTCGCCGATGTCGCTCGCCGCGCCGGAACGCGCGTGCCAGAGCCGCATCAGCATGTTCTGGGCGGTCGCCAGGCGGTATCCGGCCGAGGCGCGCATGTCCGATAGCGGCTGGAAATCCTCGGCCATGGCGTCACGCGCGGCGATGAGCGTGTCCTCGGCAAAGGGCTGGCCGGCGAGCGCGGCCTCGACCGCAGCCGCGCGTTTCGGGATGCCGGCCATGCCGCCGAAGGCGATGCGCGCGGATCGGATCGTGCCGTCTTCAACGGCGATGCTGAAGCATCCGCAAACCGCCGAGATGTCCTGATCGCGCCGTTTCGACAGCTTGTAGCAGCGCAGGGCATCGGGCTGGCGGGGGATCGAAACCGCCTCGACGAACTCGCCCGGGGTGCGGTCCTGTTTGCCATAGTCGAGGAAGAACTCTTCCAGCGCCAGGCTGCGGTGCGTCTCGCCCTTTCTCAGGTGCAGCGTGGCGCCCAGCGCGATCAGCGCCGGCGGTGTGTCGCCGACGGGCGAGCCGTTGGCGATGTTGCCCCCGACCGTCGCCGCCGCCCGCACCTGGGGCGAGCCGAAGCGGGCGAGCATCACCGCGAAATGCGGGTGGTGGCTTTGCATCAGCGTCATCAGCTCGGCGATCGTTACGCCCGCGCCGAGGCGGATCTCGGTGTCGGTAATCTCGATCTTCTGCAGGTCCGCGCAGCCGTTGAGAAACGCCACCTGGCCGAGGTCCTGCAGCCCCTTGGTGACCCACAGGCCCACATCGGTGGCCCCGGCGACGAGCGTGGCGTCGGGGTGCTCTTCGTACCAGGTGGCGAGTTCGTCGGCGTCGGCCGGGCGGAACGCGCCTGGGGGCTGTCCGCCCCCGGCGCCACCGTCGCTCGGACCGATGGCGCCACCGATGGCGACCCCCGAGGATATTTCGGGCCAGAGGAACCTTGGGGCGTCGGGAAGGGTGTCTGCGAGCCAGCCGGGGCCCGGTTGAGCGGCCGCGGCCTCGGCGGCGCGGACGATGGGGGCGTAGCCGGTGCAGCGGCAGAGGTTGCCCGAAAGGGCCGTGTCATGGTCAGCCTCGCCATTGCGGTGCGCGGCGGCCAGCGCGACCGCGATGCCGGGGGTGCAAAAGCCGCATTGGCTGCCGTGATGCTCGATCAGCGCCTCCTGCACCGGGTGGAGCGTGCCATCGGGGCCGGCGAGCCCCTCGACCGTGCGCACCGCGGCGCCGTGAAGCTGGGGCAGGAACAGGATGCAGGCGTTGAGCGGCCGGGTGCCGCGCGCGTCGGTCACCATTACGGTGCAGGCGCCGCAATCGCCCTCGTTGCAGCCTTCCTTGGTGCCGGTCAGCCCGCGCGCCTCGCGCAGCCAGTCAAGCAGGGTCAGCGTGGGCGGCGGGTCGGTCAGCTCGACCGTCTCGCCGTTGAGAAGAAAGCGCAGGGGCATGGCCGGTCCGCCGCTTTGGTGTTTCGCGCCGGCCGCGTGCCTCGCCCGATGCGGCGGCGGGCTGGGGCGACCGTTCCGAGACCCGAGGAAACCGGCAAAGCGGGGACTTGGCAAGGGGCGGCGGAGGGTTTCGCGCAGGCTGCCCGGCGGCTAGGCTGGTTTTCGAGGTCGATGCCGCGAAGGAGGGCGTGCCATGTTTCCCCACGCGCTGCACCATGTGCAACTGGCGATGCCGGCGGGCGGCGAGGACGCGGGCCGCGCGTTTTACCGCGACCTGCTGGGGCTGGAGGAAGAGGCCCGGCCCGAGGCGCTGGATGCGCGCGGCGGGGTGTGGTTCTACCGCGGCGAGTTGCGGTTGCATCTGGGCGTCGAAGAGGGGTTTCGCCCCGCGAGAAAGGCGCACCCGGCCCTGATGGTGGCGGATCTGGACGCGCTGGCCGAGCGGCTGGAGCGGGCGGGCTGCGCGTTGGTCTGGGACGAGGCCATCCCGCAGGTGCGGCGGTTTTTCATCGACGACCCTTTCGGCAATCGGATCGAGTTGATGGAGGGCGCGCGATAGCGCTTGGCGGGGGGCCGGCCGGCGGGCTAGCCTGCCGGCCATGAGCAGCCTTCCCCGATTCATTCACCTGCGGCTTCACACCGAGTATTCGCTTCTGGAAGGGGCGGTGCGGGTGAAGAAGCTGCCCGAGATGTGCCGTGCCGCGGGGATGCCCACCGTCGCCGTGACCGACACCAATAACATGTTCTGCGCGCTGGAGTTTTCGACGCTGGCCGCGGGCGCGGGCATCCAGCCGATCCTGGGGTGCCAGGTCGATCTGGCCTACGATCCCGCGGCGCCGGGCGAGCGGCCGCGCGCGCCGGCGCCCTTGGTTCTGCTGGCGCAGGACGAGGCGGGTTACGGCAACCTGATGAAGCTGAATTCCTGCCTCTACCTTGGCAAGGCGGGGCAGCTGCCGCAGGTGACGCTGGACGAGCTGGTGGCGCATGCCGGCGGGCTGATTTGTCTGACCGGCGGGCCCGAGGGGCCGGTGGGGCGGTTGTTGCAGGCCGGCCAGCGGCCCAAGGCCGAGGCGTTGGCGGCGCGGCTGGCGGGGGCCTTTCCCGACAGGCTTTACGTCGAGCTGCAGCGCCACCCGGGGCCCGGCGGACATCCGACCGAGGCGGAGCAGGCGACAGAGCGCGGCCATGTCGAGATCGCCTATGCGATGGAGCTGCCGCTGGTGGCGACCAACGATGTCTATTTTCCCAAGGAAGAGATGTACGAGGCCCATGACGCGCTAATCTGCATTTCCGAGGGCGCCTATGTCGACCAGGCCGATCCGCGCCGGCGGCTGACCGCGCAGCACTATTTCAAGAGCGCCGACGAGATGGCCGCGCTTTTCGCCGACCTGCCCGAGGCGCTGGAAAACACCGTCGAGATCGCAAGGCGCTGCGCGGTCAAGGCGGAGAAACGCCCGCCGATCCTGCCGCGCTTTGCCGATGACGAGGTCGAGGAGTTGCGCCGGCAGGCGAAGGAGGGGCTGGCCGCGCGGCTGGCGGTGATCCCCCATGCCGCGCCGGTCGATGCCTACGAAAAGCGGCTGGAGTTCGAGCTGGGCATCATCGAGGGCATGGGCTTTCCCGGCTATTTCCTGATCGTGGCCGATTTCATCAAATGGGCGAAAGAGCAGGACATCCCGGTGGGGCCGGGGCGGGGTTCGGGCGCCGGCAGCCTGGTGGCCTATGCGCTGACCATCACCGATCTCGACCCGCTGCGCTATTCGCTGCTGTTCGAACGGTTCCTCAACCCCGAGCGGGTCAGTATGCCCGACTTCGACATCGACTTCTGCATGGACCGGCGCGAAGAGGTGATCGAGTACGTCCAGCGCAAGTACGGGCGCGAGAAGGTGGCGCAGATCATCACCTTCGGCGCGCTCTTGTCAAAGGCTGCGGTGCGCGACGTGGGGCGCGTGCTGCAGATGCCCTACGGGCAGGTCGACAAGCTGTCGAAGCTGATCCCGGTGGAAGGGGTCAAGCCCGTCTCGATTGCCCAGGCGCTGACCGACGAGCCGCGCCTGCGCGAGGCCGCGCGCGCCGAGGAGGTGGTGGACCGTCTCTTGACCTACGGCCAGCAGGTCGAGGGGCTGCTCAGAAACGCCTCGACCCATGCCGCCGGCGTGGTGATCGGCGACCGGCCCCTGGACGCGCTGGTGCCGCTCTACCAGGACCCGCGCTCGGACATGCCGGCGACCCAGTTCAACATGAAGTGGGTCGAGCAGGCGGGGCTGGTGAAGTTCGACTTTCTCGGGCTGAAAACCCTGACGGTGATCCAGAACGCGATCGAGCAGATCCTCGGCGGCGGGCGCAATCTGCACGAGGCGGCCGACGGAAGCGTCCTTTATCAACCGGCCGAGGGGGCGGAGAACGATATCGGCCAGATCCCGCTGGAGGACGAAAAGACCTATCGCCTTTATGCCAGCGCGAAAACGGTCGCCGTGTTCCAGGTGGAAAGCTCGGGCATGATGGATGCGCTGAGGCGGATGAAGCCCACCTGCATCGAGGATATCGTGGCGCTGGTGGCGCTTTACCGCCCCGGCCCGATGGAGAACATCCCGAAATATTGCGAGGTGAAGAACGGACTGTCGAAACGCGACCGCCTGCATCCCACCGTCGATCACATTCTGGACGAAACCCAGGGCATCATCGTCTACCAGGAACAGGTGATGCAGATCGCGCAGGAGATGGCGGGCTACAGCCTCGGCGGCGCCGACCTGCTGCGCCGCGCCATGGGCAAGAAGATCCAGGAAGCGATGGATGCCGAGAAGCCCAAGTTCCTGGCCGGGGCCAAGGCGAACGGGGTGGACGAGAAGAAGGCGCAGGAGACCTGGGCGCTGCTGGACAAGTTCGCCAATTACGGCTTCAACAAGTCCCACGCCGCGGCCTATGCGGTGGTCAGCTACCAGACCGCGTGGCTGAAGGCGAACCATCCGGTCGAGTTCATGGCCGGTGTCATGAACTGCGATATCCACCTTACCGACAAGCTGGCCGTCTATGCCGAAGAGGTGCGCCGCGGCCTCGATATCGAGATCGTGCCGCCCTGCGTGAACCGTTCCGGCGCGATGTTCGGGGTGGCGGACGGCAAGCTGGTTTACGGGCTGGGGGCGCTGAAAAACGTGGGCGTCGAGGCGATGAAGATGATCGTCGCGGCGCGGCGCGCCGATCCGGGTGACGAGGCCAGCCCTGACAAGCCCTTCGTCACGCTTTTCGATTTCGCCCGGCGGGTTGATCTCAAACGCATCGGCAAGCGGCCGCTGGAGATGCTGGCCCGCGCCGGCGCGTTCGACCAGCTCGACCCCAACCGCCGGCGTGTCTTTGACAGCCTCGACGCGCTGGCCGCCTATTCCGCGGCGGTGCATGACCAGCGCGGGTCGGCGCAGGTGTCGCTGTTCGGCGAGGCGGGCGACGATCTGCCCGAGCCGCGGCTGAGCCCCGTGGCCGACTGGCTGCCCAACGAGCGGCTGGCCGAAGAGCACAAGGCGGTCGGCTTTTACCTGTCGGGCCATCCGCTCGACGATTACATGGCCGCGCTCAAGCGCAAGGGGGTGACGACGCTTTCGGACCTGGCCGAGGCCGTCAAGGCCGGGCCGCGCGTGGCCAAGCTGGCCGGGGCCGTCTCGGGACGGCAAGAGCGGAAATCGGCCCGCGGGAACCGCTTTGCCTTTGCCCAGCTTTCCGACCCGACCGGGCTATACGAGGTCACCGTCTTTTCGGACGTTCTGGAACAGGCGCGCGACCATCTGGAGGCGGGGCAGAACGTGGTGCTGGGGGTCGAGGCGACGCTGGAATCCGACCAGCTCAAGCTGCTGGCGCGGTCGGTTCAGCCGGTCGATGGCGTCGTGGCTGATGTGGGCGCGTTGGGCCTGCGGGTGTTCGTCGACGACCCGGTGGCGGTGAAATCGGTCTCGGGCCTGTTGCAGCGCGCCAAGTCCGAGGGCGGCATCAAGGGGCGCGGGCCGGTCTGTTTCTGTTTGATGGCGCCCGATCTGCCCGGCGAGGTCGAGATGTCGCTGGACGAAGAATACCCGGTGAACCCGCAGATCAAGGGCGCGATCAAGGCCTTTGCGGGGGTTTTGACGGTCGAAGAGTTCTAGGGCACGTTCCGGCGATGAAGTCACCTACTCCCAGCGCGCGGCGCGGCAAGCGGCTGCATTTCGGCAACCGTTTCCTGTCGGGCAAAACGGTGCTCATCATCGGCCCCGCGGGCACGGCGGAGGACGAGTTGCAGGGGGTCGACCCGGCGGCATTCGACATCGTCATCCGCATCAACCGCGCGATCGAGCTGGAAAGCCTCGGGCAAGGGCGCGGCGCGAACCGGTTCAACACCTATATCCGCAACCAGAACGGCAACCGGGCCGGCGCGTTGGCGGGGCATTACACCGGCGCCAACCTGCGGGCGCGGGGGGTGGAAAACCTTGTGTTCCTGTTCTACCGCTGGCGCGAGCTGCCCAAGCTGGGGCGAAAGCTGATCTTCTTGCCGTTTCTCAGGCATCCGCTCGATGTCTGGTTCATCGGCCCGCGCTTTCTGAACGCGCTGGCCGACCGGTTGCACGGGGCCAAGCCCACGGCGGGAATGGCGGCGCTGGAATGGGTGCTGGGGCAGGAATTCGCACGGTTCCACGTCGTCGGGTTTACCTTTTTCCAGACCGGCTATGTGCCCGGCTACAACGACGATTTCACCTCTGACGCCAGCGCCGAGGCGCGGCTGAAGGGGCTGATGACCCGCGACAAGACCTATTCGCACAAGCCCGATTTCGAACGCGCGTATTTCCGCAGGCGCGTGGCCGAGGAACGGGCGCGGGGCAAACGGGTGATCCTGGGCCGGCACGTGGCCGAGGCGCTGGGCAAGGACGTGCCGGAAGACGGGTAGGAAACACCCCGCCCCGACCCTGCGCCCGGTACCTTGCCCCCCCGCCCCCCATCCGCTAGAGACCGCGCGACAGCGACGCGAGGCGGAAAGCGATGGCCAAGGACAAGAAAGCGCGGCGGCCCAAGGCGGAAACGCCCAAGGGCTTTCGCGACTATTTCGGCGCGGACGTGACCGAGCGCAAGGCGATGCTCGACACCATCGCCGAGGTCTACCATCGCTACGGGTTCGACCCGCTGGAAAGCTCGGGCGTCGAAACCCTGGACGCGCTGGGCAAGTACCTGCCCGATGTCGACCGCCCCCATGCCGGCGTCTTCGCCTGGCAGGAGGACGACGGCGACTGGCTGGCGCTGCGCTATGACCTGACCGCGCCGCTCGCCCGCGTTGCCGCGCAGTTCCGCAACGACCTGCCCAGCCCCTATCGGCGCTACGCCATGGGTCCGGTCTGGCGCAACGAAAAGCCGGGGCCGGGGCGGTTCCGCCAGTTCTACCAATGCGACGCCGACACGGTGGGGGCGGCGAGCGTTGCCGCCGATGCCGAGATCTGCGCGATGCTGGCCGACACGCTGGAGGCCGTGGGCATTCCGCGCGGCGACTACATCGTGCGGGTGAACAACCGCAAGGTTCTGAATGGGGTGATGGAGGTGGCCGGCGTGCTGGACCCCGCCGACCCCGACAAGCACGAGCACGAACGCGGCATCGTGCTGCGCGCCATCGACAAGCTCGACCGGCTGGGCGAGTACGGCGTGCGTGCACTTCTGGGCGAGGGGCGCCGCGACGAGTCGGGGGATTTCACCGAAGGGGCCGGGCTCTCGGACGAGCAGGCCGAGGTGGTGATGGGCTTCATGGCCGCAAAACGCGAGAATGGCGAGGCGACCTGCACGCGCCTGCGCGAGCTGGTGGCGCACTCAACCATAGGTTCGGAAGGTGTGACCGAGCTGGAAACCATCGCCGCGCTTCTGGCAGCACAGGGCTATGGCCCTGAACGGATCGAGCTTGACCCCTCGGTCGTGCGCGGCCTCGGTTACTATACCGGCCCCGTTTACGAGGCCGAACTCACCTTCGAGATCCTCGACGAGAAGGGCCGCCCGCGCCAGTTCGGCTCGGTCGCGGGCGGCGGGCGTTACGATGACCTCGTCAAGCGCTTCACCGGGCAGGCGGTGCCGGCGACCGGCGTTTCCATCGGGGTCGACCGGCTGCTCGCCGCGCTGCGCGAAAAGGGCCGGGCGGGCGCGACCCTGCAAGGCCCCGTGATCGTCACGGTGATGGACCGCGACCGCATGGCCGACTACCAGAAAATGGTGGGCGAGCTGCGCGCCGCCGGCATCCGCGCCGAGGTCTACCTCGGCAACCCCAAGAATTTCGGCAACCAGCTCAAATACGCCGACAAGCGCAATTCGCCGGCCGCCATCATCCAGGGCAGTGACGAGGCCGAGCGCGGCGTGGTGCAGATCAAGGATCTGGTCCTCGGCGCCAAGATCGCCGAGAGCGCCAGCCTGGAAGAATGGAAATCCCAGCCCGCGCAATTCGAGGTGCCGCGCGCCGATCTGGTGACCGAGCTCAGCAGCCTGCTGGAGAAATACTGATGCCCACCAAGGCCGAGATCCGCGCCCAGGCCGAGCGGTTGCAGGGCTTCTTCAAGGGTGCCGGGGCGGTGCCGGTGGAAACCGACATCTTGCAGCCCGCCGAGGCGCTGCTGGACCTCTACGGCGAGGACATCCGCGGGCGGGCCTACGTCACCTCCGACGCGCTGCGGGGCGAACAGATGCTGCGGCCCGATTTCACCGTGCCGGTGGTGCAGATGCACATGGCCGAGGGCGCCGCGCCCGCGCGCTATACCTACCTGGGCGAGGTTTTCCGCCGGCAGGAACAGCACCCCGGCCGGGCCAGCGAATACATCCAGGTGGGGTTCGAGATTTTCGACGGCGAAAACCCGGCGGCCGCCGAGGCCGAGGTTTTCGCGCTCTTCTCCGAGGTGCTGTCGCCGCTGGGCCTGCGCGCGGCCACCGGCGATATCGGGCTGTTGCTGTCTGCCGTTGCGGGGCTCTCGACCACCGAAAAGCGCAAGGCCGCGCTCCGGCGGCATCTCTGGCGGCCACGGCGCTTCAAGGCGCTGCTCGACCGGTTCGGCGGGCGCGTACCGGTGCGCGAGGCGCGTGCCAGGCTCTTGCAGGCGCTGGAGGCCGAGGGCGCCGAGGCGCTGATCGGCAGGGCCGGCCCCGAGATCGGGCTCAGGCGGCGCGACGAGGTGGCCGCGCGGCTGGACGCGCTTGCCCAAGATGCCGCCGAGCCGCCGATCGCCGCCGCCGAGGTTGCGCTGCTCGATGACCTCATGTCGCTGCGCGAGACCTGCGTGAACGCGCTGGAGCATTTGCGCGACATCGCCGTCGACATGCCCGCCATCGCGCCCGCCATCGACCGCATGGCCGCGCGCCTGGATGCGCTGGCAGCCGAAGGCATCGACGTGGATCTGCTGGATTTCGAGGCGAGCTACGGGCGCACGACGATGGAATATTACGACGGTTTCGTCTTTGGCTTTTACGCCGAGGCGCGGCCCGACCTGCCCCCTGTGGCCACCGGCGGGCGCTACGACGCGCTGACCGCGCGGCTGGGCGGCGGCACGGGCGTGCCCGCCGTGGGCGGGGTGGTGCGCCCCGAACTGGTGCTGACGCTGTCGGGGGCCGGGCAATGACGCTGAAACTGGGGGTGCCCTCGAAGGGCCGGCTGATGGACAAGACCTTCGACTGGTTCGCGGGGCACGGTGTGTCGATCCGGCGTACCGGGTCGGAGCGCGAATATGCCGGCGCGGTCGAGGGGATCGACGGGATCGAGCTGGTGCTGCTGTCGGCGGGCGAGATTCCGCGCGAGCTGGCGGCGGGGCGCATCCATCTGGGTGTGACGGGCTCTGACCTGGTGCAGGAAAAGCTGGCCGATTGGCAAGCCCGCGTCGCGGCGCTGGAGCCCATGGGCTTCGGCTTTGCCGACCTGGTGATCGCGGTGCCCGCCTTCTGGGCCGATGTCGAAACGCTCGACGATCTCGACGCCGCCGCCGCGGCCTTTCGCGCGGCGCATGGGCACCGCCTCAGGATCGCCACGAAATACCACCGCCTCGTGCGGGAGTTCCTGCGCGAGGCGGGTGTGGCCGATTATGCCCTCGTCGACAGCCAGGGCGCGACCGAGGGCACGGTCAAGAACCTCACCGCCGAGGCTATCGCCGACATCACCTCGACCGGCGAGACCCTGCGCGCCAACCACCTGAAGATCCTGTCCGACGGGGTGATTCACCGCAGCCAGGCGACGCTTTTCAAAGCGCGCGGGGCCGATTGGGACAACGGGGCGCGGGGCGTCTATCAGCGACTGGCGGACCGGCTGGGCCTGGGGGAGTGAGCGCGCGCAGCCGTGAAGGGCTGCAAAGCCGGATCGTGCTGCCGGCCGGACGTGCCTCGGGAATTGCCTTGGTCCGAGCATTGCGACCCGGTTGCCGCCCCAAGCCTCGACCCGAAGCCCGGCGTTGCGCGAGGGCACGCGGATGTTCATCCGATCGACATCGGCATGTTCGCGGCGGCCCTCGCCGCGTGGCCCGCTTGGGCGCGGTCAGGCGTGGCGCCAAGCTGCCGAGACGACCCGTCGCCTTGTCGGCGTGGGACCGCGTCTCAGCGCACACCGATCTCGGCCAGCGCGGCCATCAGTCTGGGCGGCAGGTCGGTGTCGTGCTGGCGGGCGGCGGACAGGTCGCGCGGAGCGATCTCTGACGGCAGGTAGCGCCAGCCCTGGAAAGGGCGTTTGGGCACGGCCTCGGTGCGCACCACGTCCGGGTCCAGTACGATGCCGCAGCGGGTGATGCCATCGGCGCCATCGACCGCGTCGAGGCGCAGGATGCGTTGCCGCGCCAGCAGCACCCCCTTGAACACCCAGTAAAGCGAGCCGCCGTTCAGCAGTTCGGCCTCGCGCTTGGGCCACATCCGGGTGACGTGGCGGGGCAGCCCGTCGGGCCCCTTGGCGCGCGGCTGGGCCTGCCAGTGCAGCAGATCCTCTACCCGCTCGGCGCCGACGCAGAGCTTTACCAGATTGACATGGGCCTTGCCCATCGTGCCCCCTAGATCATGATGATGAGTCGGCAGGGTAGGCTAGTTGTTGCGGAGTTCAAGCCGAACCCGTATCCTGATCGCCCTTTCCCGCCGCCCGAGGACCCGCCCGATGACCCGTTTCGCCGCCCCCATCGCCGAGCAGATCTGGGACATGAAATACCGCCTCAAGGCGGCCGACGGCACGCCCCGCGATCTGACGGTCGAGGACAGCTGGCGGCGCATCGCCCGCGCGCTTGCCGTGGTCGAGGACGACCCGGCCCAATGGGAAGAGCGGTTTTACGATGCGCTCGTGGATTTCCGCTTTCTGCCCGCCGGCCGCATCACCGCCGGTGCCGGCACGGGGCGGTCGGTGACGCTGTTCAACTGCTTCGTGATGGGCACGATCCCCGACAGCATGGCCGGCATCTTCGACATGCTGAAAGAGGCCGCGCTGACCATGCAGCAGGGCGGCGGCATTGGTTACGATTTCTCGACCATTCGGCCCAAGGGCGCCGATGTGCACGGCGTGGCGGCCGACGCCTCGGGGCCCTTGAGCTTCATGGACGTATGGGACGCGATGTGCCGCACGATCATGTCGGCGGGCTCGCGCCGGGGCGCGATGATGGCCACCATGCGCTGCGACCACCCCGACATCGAGGATTTCATCACCGCCAAGCAGGACGCCGCGCGCCTGCGGATGTTCAACCTCTCGGTGCTGGTGACCGACGCGTTCATGGAGGCGGTGAAAAACGACGGATCTTGGGAGCTGATCTTCGGCGGCAAGGTCTACCACACGGTCCAGGCCCGCGATCTGTGGAACAAGATCATGCGCGCCACCTACGACTATGCCGAGCCGGGCGTGATCTTCATCGACCGCATCAACGCGATGAACAACCTCAGCTATTGCGAGACCATCGCGGCCACCAACCCCTGCGGCGAGCAGCCCCTGCCGCCCTACGGCGCCTGCCTGCTGGGGTCGATCAACCTCGCTCGGCTGGTGCGCGACCCGTTCGAGGATGCCGCGGCGCTGGACGAAGCGGAACTGGACGAGCTGGTCACCACCGCCGTGCGGATGATGGACAACGTGGTCGACGTCTCCCGCTTCGCCCTGCCGCAGCAGGCCGACGAGGCCAAGGCCAAGCGGCGGATCGGGCTGGGCGTGACGGGGCTGGCCGATGCGCTGCTCATGGTGGGGCTGCGCTACGGCTCTGACGAGGCGGCGCGCCAGACGGAACGCTGGCTGCACCGGATCGCCCGCGCCGCCTACCTGGGTTCGGTGCAATTGGCGAAGGAGAAGGGCGCCTTCCCGCTGTTCGAGGCGGAAAAATACCTCGCCAGCGGGTCGCTGACCCACATGGACGAGGACGTGCGCGCGGCCATCGCCGAGCACGGCATCCGCAACGCCCTGCTGACCTCGATCGCGCCCACCGGCACGATCTCGCTTTACGCCGGCAACGTCTCGTCGGGTATCGAGCCGGTCTTCGCCTACAGCTACACCCGCAAGGTACTGCAGCGCGACGGCTCGCGCAGCGAGGAAGAGGTGGTCGATTACGCCGTACAGATGTGGCGCGAAAAATTCGGCGAGGCCGAACTGCCCGACCATTTCGTCAATGCCCAGACGCTGAGCCCGTCGGAGCATGTGAAGATGCAGGCCGCGGCGCAGAAATGGGTGGATTCGTCGATTTCCAAGACGATCAACTGCCCCGAGGATATCGACTTCGACGCCTTTCAGAACGTCTACCTGCAAGCCTACGAGACCGGGTGCAAGGGCTGCACCACCTACCGGCCGAACGATGTGACCGGCAGTGTGCTGAGTGTATCGGAGCAAAAACCCGAGGCCGCCTCGGCCGAGCATATCGTCGTAACCGACGGCCAGCACGCGGTGCCGCCCGGCGACGTGGTCTACATCTCCGAGCCGCTGGACCGCCCGCAGGCGCTGGAGGGCAACACCTACAAGCTCAAATGGCCCGACAGCGAGCACGCGATCTACATCACCATCAACGACGTGGTGGTCGGCGGGCGGCGGCGCCCCTTCGAGGTGTTCATCAACTCCAAGAACATGGAGCATTTCGCCTGGACGGTCGCGCTGACGCGGATGATCTCGGCGGTATTCCGGCGCGGCGGCGACGTGTCCTTCGTGGTCGAGGAACTGAAGGCCGTGTTCGACCCCCGCGGTGGGGCCTGGATGCAGGGAAAGTACATCCCCTCGATCCTGGCCGCCATCGGCGGCGTGATCGAGCACCACCTGATCTCGATCGGTTTCATCGACGGCGAGGGGATGGGGCTGAAAGCCGACCCGCAGATCGAGGCCATGGCGGTCGGCGAAACCCGCCGCGGCCCGGCCTGCCCAAGCTGCGGCTCTTACGAGATGCGGATGGTCGAGGGCTGCATGACCTGCATGAGTTGCGGGCATTCCAAATGCTCGTGAGCGGCTGACAGGGTCGGGTGATGTGACCGCCAAATCGTGTCCATTTGCGCCATCCAAAGGCTCTGTTGCACAAATCCTGTCAGGGATTCATCTCGTGACTCCAGCGTGGTAGCTGGGATACAGGCGCAGACCTACCCCCCCGATCTACAGGACCAGGAACTGGCCGGCCTAAAATGAGGCGCTGAAGCGCCGGGGCTCGCTGACGATCTGGTTCGACCCCGGGATGAGCTGGGGTGCCGCCCCGACAGGCAGGCGCTGCCGCCATCCAGACCTGCCTTTCAATGAAAGGGCTGTTCGGCATGGTCGACATTGAGAGCGTCATTGGTCCGAGCGACAATGTCGACGCTGCAGACGACCGGCTTCGTCGAGCGCCGATTGCGCCTGGCCGATCTCGACTGGACGGTGCCCGACTTCAGCACCTTGAGCCGGCGCCGGAAAACTCTGACCGCAAACATCCCGTATTGTGGGTCGATGCTGCGCCGGGTCTTGAGTGATACCCTGCGGGCGTGGTGCCGATAGCGCGACCGGGGCGGCGCGGAATTAGGCCGCGCCGTCAGGTCCCGACGCCGGCGAAGCGGACGCCGCTCAGATCGGCCATCTCGCGCTTCCAGGTGGCGAGGTCGCGCTGTGACAGGTCCGACAGCTTGTCGTGCCCGCAAGCGCGGGCGAGCACCTGCATCAGTTCGACCGATGCGCCGAAGTAGCGGGCAAGCCGCTTTGCGCCCACCTGCACGTCGAGCCGGGCGCGCAGTTCAGGGTCTTGTGTGGCAACGCCGGACGGGCAGTTGTTGGTATGGCAGATCCGCGCCGCGACACAGCCGACCGCCTGGATGCCCGCATTGGCCACAGCGACGGCATCCGCCCCCAGCGCCAGTGCCTTGGTGAAATCCTCGGCAACCCTGAGGCCGCCGGTTATCACCAGCGTCACCTCGCCGCCCGTGCGATTGTCCAGGTGCCGGCGCGCGCGGGCCAGCGCCGGTATGGTCGGAACCGAGATATGATCGCGGAACAGAAGGGGCGCGGCCCCGGTGCCGCCGCCCCGCCCGTCGAGGATGATGTAGTCGGCGCCGGCCTCCAGCGCGAAATCGATGTCGTCTTCGATATGGTTGGCCGACAGCTTGAACCCGATGGGAATGCCGCCGGAGCGTTCGCGCACCTCGTCCGCCAGCTTGCGAAAGTCCCCGGCGCTGTCGAGATCGGGGAAACTGCTGGGCGAGTAGGCGCTTTGACCGGGCTCCACGCCGCGCAGTTCGGCGATCTTGCCCTCGACCTTTTCACCGGGAAGGTATCCGCCCGTGCCCGTCTTGGCGGCCTGGCCGCCCTTGAAATGAAAGGCCTGGACCGTCTCGACCAGTTCCGGCTCCCAGCCGAACCCGGCCGGTGCCAGCTCGTAGAAATACCGGCTGTTCTCGGCCTTTTCCTCGGCCAGCATACCGCCTTCGCCCGAGCAGATGCCGGTGCCCGCCATCTCTGCCCCGCGTGCCAGCGCGATCTTGGCTTCCTCGGACAGCGCGCCAAAGCTCATGTCCGACACGAAGAGCGGAATGCCGAGGCGCAGCGGCTTGGCGGCACGCGGCCCGATCACCGTTTCCGTGGCGACGGGGTGATCGTCGGCAAGGGGCTTGCGCGCCACCTGCGCCGGCAGGATCTGAATGTCGTCCCAGTGCGGCAGATCCTTTCGCGGCACCCCCATCGCGTCGACCTCGCCGTGCCGGCCGATCTGTGACAGCCCGTCACGCGCCAGGGCGTGGATGCGCGCGACGGTCGGTTCCTCTGCCGTGGGCTTGGCGTCGGGGGCGCTGTTGCCCTCGCGCTCCTGAGATGACGGTACGTCATCGCCAACCGACAGGTCGTCCAGCGTTGCATGGGTGCCGTCGCAAAACGGCGCGTTGCCCGTCGCCTTGCACCGGCACAGCGTCGCGCGCTCGGTCTTTTCGGCGGTAAAGCTGACGGGTTCGAGACCGGTGCCTTCGTGAGAGCCGTCGCAAAACGGTTGATTTTGCGAACGTCCGCACCGGCACCAGGAATAGGTTTTTCCCTCCTCCAGATCGACGGTCTGCGGGGATTTCGCGGCGATGACGGGGGCTTCGGTCATGATGTCGGTTTCCGTTAGGTCTGCGATGGCGTCGCTTTGGCCTTGGTCGCGTCGCGTCCGCATCTCGGAGAAATCGGTGGCGCGAGCGGTGCGGCCCGAGGATTAGCCCGTCGGCATGATGTGGATTTCGCGCACCTCTGCGCGCGGGTTCGACTCGAGCGCGAACATCACCGCGTCGGCGACATCCTCGGGTTTGATCTTGTCCGGCTTCGGCGTGTCGAAGAACGGCGTGTCGACCATTCCGGGCGAGATCACCGTACAGCGCCCGCCCCATTCGCGCATTTCCTCGGACATGTTGCCGCCATAACCGTGCACGAACCACTTCGTCGCGGAATAGATCGAGCCCTTGATATGGCGTCGTCCCGCGGCCGAGCCGGTCAGCACCAGATGCCCTTTGGACTTGCGCAACTCCGGCAGCGCGGCGCGCGCGGTGTAAAGAACGCCCATCACGTTGAGATCGACCAGTTGACGCCACTCGTCGGGATCGCCGTTTTCGGTGCCGGGCGTGTCGAGGCCGCGGCCGGCATTGGCGAAGGCGGCATCGAGCGCGCCGAACCGCTCCACCGTTTGCGCCACGGCCGCCTGTTGTGCGGCCAGGTCGGTGGCATCCCCCGCAAGTGGCAACGCGGCATCGCCCAGCTCGGACGCGAGCGCCTCGATCCTGTCTGCCGATCGCGCCATCAGGCCGACATTCCAGCCCATTGCGGTCGCGGCACGGGCCGTCGCGGCGCCGATACCGGTGGATGCGCCAGTGATAAGCAGCGTTTTGGTCATCGTCGGCCCCCGTTTTCCTTGGTCCTTCAGTGAAACAACTGTTGCTGTGTCCCTGGAAGGCAAGTGCGGCCGCGGAAATGCTGCCCGAGGCAAGTGGGCCTTGCGCGCCGGGCGGCCCTCCGGGCGGGACACCGAGAAACCGGCCCCGCAAGCACGCGCCCAAAAAGGCAACACCAATCGCGGCGCAAGATCGGCCGTTGACCTTGCCCCACCGGGCGTCCCGTGCCACGGGTCCCAAAAGACGGTCTTGCGGTGACGCCTGGACGATCCGGCCTCTTATGTGCCTAGACATGCCGCCCCGGCTGACGTAGCGGTACAGCCTTTCGCGCCGCGCCGGCGCATGGCCCCACGGATGTTGCCCCGATGATCTCAACCCTTGCCGATGCCCTCGCCGAACGCGGGTTCGACACCCTGACCGAGGTACAGCAGGCCGTGACGGCCCCCGACCTGGCCGAAGCAGACCTGTTGGTCTCGGCCCAGACCGGGTCGGGCAAGACCGTGGGGTTCGGGCTTGCCATTGCGGCGACGCTGATGGGGCCGGAGGTGCGCCTTGCGCCCCCGGCAGCCCCGCTGGCGCTGGTCGTCGCGCCGACGCGGGAACTGGCGCTGCAGGTCCAGCGGGAACTGGCCTGGCTATACGCCAAGGCGGGCGCGCGGGTGGTGTCCTGCATCGGGGGCATGGACGCGCGCGAGGAACGGCGCGCGCTGGACCGCGGCGCGCATATCGTCGTCGGCACGCCGGGGCGGCTGCGCGATCACATCACCCGCGGCAACCTCGATCTGACCGGCATCCGCGCCATCGTGCTGGACGAGGCGGACGAGATGCTGGACCTCGGCTTTCGCGAGGATCTGGAATTCATGCTGGGCGCGGCGCCCGAAGATCGCCGGACGCTGCTGTTTTCGGCCACCGTGCCGCCGGCGATTGCCGACCTCGCCAAGCAGTATCAGCGCGACGCGGTTCGCGTGACGACCCTGTCGCGCGGCACGCAGCACGCCGATATCGCCTATCAGGCCGTGCAGGTTTCCATGGCCGATTGCGAACACGCGATCATCAACCTGCTGCGGTTTCACGACGCGCCCCGGTCGATCGTCTTTGCCAATACGCGGGCCGCGGTCGCCCGTCTGGCCGCGCGCCTTGCCAACAGGGGGCTGCCTGTCGTCAGCCTCTCGGGTGAGCTCAGCCAGGACGAGCGCAGCCACGCGCTGCAGGCGATGCGCGACGGGCGCGCGCGGGTCTGCGTCGCCACCGACGTGGCTGCCCGCGGTATCGACCTGCCGAACCTCGACCTGGTGATCCATGCCGACCTGCCCACCAATACCGAGGGATTGCTGCACCGATCGGGGCGCACGGGCCGTGCCGGGCGCAAGGGGATCTCGGCGCTGATCGTGCCCGACAAGTTTTCGAACAAGGCCGCGCGGCTATTGAAATGGGCGAAGATCGAGGCCGAATGGATCTTCGCGCCGACCCCCGAGGAAATCCTCGCCCTCGATGAAACCCGCCTGCTTGCCGATCCGGTCTGGACGCCCGAATTGACCGAGGCCGAGGCCGCCTTCGCAGCCGGGCTGATGGCCGAATACGGGCCCGAGCGGATCGCTGCGGCCTGCCTGCGGCTCTACCGAGCGCGCCTGTCCGCCCCCGAAGAGCTGAACGCGCCAACGGCCCGTGCCCCTCGAACCGAACGCGCGCCTTTCGGTCCCTCGGTCTGGTTCGAGCTGTCGGTCGGTCACGACCGCCGGGCCGAGGCGCGCTGGCTGCTGCCGCTGCTCTGCCGGGCCGGAAACCTCGACAAGACGCAGATCGGCAAGATCCGCGTGCTGCCCGACACCACCCTCGTCGAGATCGCCGAGTCGGCGGTGCCCGGCATGCTCGACCGGCTGGGACCGCAGGGCGAGCTGGAAGACGGTATTCACGCGGTAAAACGCGACAGCCCGCCCGAAGACACCCATGTGCCCCGTCCGGCGCCGGACCGTCCGCGCCCCGCGCGAGAGGATGACAGCGCGCCGCGCCCGGCCCGCAAGCCGCCTGCCCAAACCGGTGCGCCCCGCGCCGCGGCGCGCCCGGAAACCGCGCCCAAGCCCCCCCGGAAACCCGACCCCAAGCCCAACTCGCCGGCGCCCCGGCCCCCCGCCGCGCCAGCGAAAGCCAAGGAAAAGGACGCCCCGCGCAAGCCGCGCCACCCGGCCCGGAAAAAGGACGCGGTACGGCCCAACGCCGACCAGCGCGGGCCCGCGCAGGCCGGGCCGAAGGGCGAGGCCGGCCGCGATGCGACGCGTGCCGGTGCCATGGACACCTCGAAACGGATGGACCGGCCCGATGCCAAGAAACGGCGTGCCGGGAAATCGACGCCGAACCGCAAGGGCGGCGACGCGCCGCCACGACGCAAAAGGTAACGCTTTGCGCCGGCCGCCGGCGTTCAGCCGCGGCGCCGGTCGGATATTGCGGCACACACGCCGCTCTTATCCTGCACGGTCGGTGTCCTTTTCTCGGCGCGGACAGTGGCGGTTGGCGGGGCTGTTTTGGACGTCTGGGGTCAATCCGCTAGGCTTTCACCATCTTCGGACCGAATGCGGGGAAACACCGTGCTGGACATCTTGATACCGCTCGTCGGCGGATTGGTTCTGCTGATTGCCGGCGGAGACCTCCTTGTGCGCGGCGCTGTCCGGGTGGCCGCAACCTTGGGAGTCTCGCCCCTCGTGATCGGGCTCACCCTGGTTGGCTTCGGCACATCGACACCGGAACTCGTCACCTCGGTACAGGCCGCTCTGACCGACGCGCCAGGGATCGCCTACGGCAACATCGTCGGTTCGAATATCGCCAACGTTCTTCTGATCGGCGGGGTTGCCTCGATCGTCTTCCCGATTGCGGTCACCTCCTCGGCGCTGAGGCGAGACGCGTTCGTCATGCTGGCCGCGACGGTCGCCTTTGCCGGTCTCGCCGCCACGATGTCACCGAGCCGGCCGCTTGGCGCCGTGTTCGTGGCGGCGCTTGCGCTCTACATCTATCGCGCGTTCCGTCAGGAACGCTCGCCGGCGCATCCGGACCACGGGGCCGTCTACGACAAGAGCCGCGCCACCCAGGACGCCGACCCGGCGCTTTCGCCGCCGACGGCGCCCGGTGGATCGATGGCGGTCTCGGTGTTGCTGGCCGTGGCCGGGCTCGCCCTGGTCGTTCTTGGCGGAAAGCTTCTGGTCGAGGGGGCTGTCGCACTGGCGCGGGGCTTTGGAATGTCCGAAACGGTGATCGGTCTGACTATCGTCGCCATCGGGACGTCCATGCCGGAGTTGGTGACCTCGATCGTCGCCGGGCTGAAGCGACAGAGCGATGTCGCATTCGGCAATATCGTCGGCTCGAACATCTACAATATCCTCGGTATCGGCGGTGCGACCGCCTTGATCGCCCCCGGGGCGGTACCGCCGGAAATTGTCCGCTTCGACAATCTCGTCATGGTCGGCGTTTCGTTTGTGCTGGTCGGTTTCGCCTATAGCGGCATGCGGATCGCACGGTGGGAAGGCGGGCTGCTGCTTGCCGGCTATGGTGGGTATGTCTTCTACATCTGGCCCTGATCTGTCCGGGGCAACGGCCGATGCTACGGTTCGGCCTGCCGAGGGTCGGCGATATCGGGCTGGTTGACCAGCGGCATCGCCTCGTCCTCGCCCGCTGCGAGCGCGGCGGTTTCCGGCGTGGCCCCGCGGGCCGGCAGACCGACCTGAAAGGCGCCTTTCTCGGCCTCCGGAACCTTCGGGCTGCGCGACATCCGCCAGAGCGTGTACGCGATCATGGTCGCATGGTCGCATGGGCGCAGATGGTCGTCAGGAACAGGCCCTGGGGCCCGGCCTTTGACATCATGACACCGGCAATCAGCGGCCCCACGATCGAGCCCAGGCCGAATACCATCAAAAGGCCGCCCGAGACCTGGATCGACGTGCCCGGCGGCGCGTGGTCGTTGGCGTGCGCGACGATGATGGGGTACATCGCAAAGATCGCGGCGCCGAACAGCCCGGCCAGAAGCAGGTTTTCCAGCCGTCCCTCCGGCGCGAGCAGAATGAACGCCAGGTCGGCCGACAAGGCCGCGACGGCGGCCGCGATCAGCACGATGCGGCGGTCCATGCGGTCGCTGGCAAAGCCGATCGGCACCTGCGACAGAGCGCCTGCAAGGACCGGAACGCTGGCAAAAAGCGCGAGCGATGTCAGCCCGAGGCCGACCCGGTCGGCATAGACCGCAGCCAGCGTGCCGAACGCGGCGTTGGAAATGCCGACCATGAAAACCGCCGCGACGGCAACCGGCGAGTTGCGCCAGAGCGCCGGCAAATTCAGGCGCACCGTTGTCAGCGGCGCCGGCGAGGCCGATGTCGACAACGCCGTCGGAACCAGGGCCAGGCAGTAGAAGACAGCGCCCACGGCGAAGAACAGGAACCCCGTGGTATCGCCCTGTGAAATCGCCATTTGCCCGGCGGTGAGCGCGACAAGGTTCACCATGGTGTAGATGCCGAAAATGGTGCCCCGCGTGCTTGGCTGGGCGCGGTCGTTCAGCCAGGATTCGACGATCATCGCGGCACCGGCGAAACAAAAGCCCGACACGGCCCGCACCGGGATCCATGCCCATTCCTCTACGATCAGCGCCTGGATGAGGATCGAAACCGCGGCGAAGGCGCACATCACCCCGAAGGTGCGGATATGACCGACCGCCCCGACCAGGCGAGGCACGAACAGGCAGCCCAGCACGTAGCCGATGGCCCAGCCCGTTCCAAGCAGCCCGAGGGACGTGGCTGTGAACCCCTCTGCCGAGCCGCGCACCGGCAGGATGAGGCTGTGAATGCCGCCCGCAAAGAGAAGAAGGGCGGAGCCGAACAGAAGCGCAGAAATCGGAAGAAGATGTCTTACCATAGGTAACGGACTTCGTGGGCCGACACGCAGAGGTGGGGGCGGGAAGGCGGCAAGGGCCGCGTGGGTCCTTGCTAGCGCGGTTCCGCCCCCCAGTCCAACCGATAGGGTGGCTGCGCGGTACGGCTAGGTCAATGCATGCCGCGCCGTCGAGATGCCAGCCGGGCGAGGATGATCGGGCGGGGCCGTCCGCGGTGGCCTGCGTGCCGGTTTCGGCCGGGCCGGGCGGTTCGCTCTCGGCCGAAGGTGGTCTGCCGCGCCCGAAAAAGCGCAGCCAGCGGATCAGACGGCCGAGACGAGGTTTGCCGTCAGGTTCCGCAAATCGCCGAAATACCCGCTGCTGCGGGCGGGGCGCAGCGGATCGGACGTGATCACGATCGACAGGCGGCGCTCCGGCACGACAGCCAGCATCTGCCCGCCATAGCCCCGCGCATAGGCGGCGTCGCGCCCGCCGAAGCGGGTCAGGAACCAGCCATAGCCGTATTGGTCGCCCGAAAACGGCGAGCGTGTGCGCGGCTGCCACGAGACATCGAGCCACGCCTCGCTGACCACTCTTGTCCCGTCGATCTGCCCCCCGTTCAGCACCATGTCGCCGATCCGCGCCAGGCCGAGCGGGCTGATCGCCATGTTGTTGCCGCCGAGGTAACGGCCCTGCGGATCGGCGGTCCAGGGCGGGATGACGATGTTCAGCGGATCGCCCAGCCAGTCTTGCGCCAGACGATGCAGGTTCTTGCCGGACGCGCGGGCCAGCGCCGCGCCCAGCACATGCCAGCCGCCGGTCGAATAGATGAAGCGCCCGCCGGGGCGGCCGTTCAGCGGCTGCGACAGCGCGTAGTCGACCCAGTTGCCGCTGGACACCCACGCCCCGTAGTTGCCGCCCGACGTGCTACCGAGGCCGGTCCGCATTGACAGCAGGTGACCGATCGTCAGCGCGTCGCGGTCGTCGCCGAATGGGGCGCGGCCCAAGATCGGCAGGACGCGCTGATCGGTGCCGTCCAGGACGCCCCGGTCGATTGCGATGCCGGTCAGAAGGGCGACGATGGTCTTTGAGACCGACTTTACATTCGCGGGCCGGTCGAGAGCCGGGCCGCGGAACGCCTCGGCGAAGAGCGGTTCGCCGGCCTGATGGACGACCAGCGCGCGCATCTGGTCGAGGTTTCCGGCCTCGGCGGCAATCGCCGAGAGACCGTCCTGCGCAGAGACGCGGCTGCCGATCAGCGCGGCGCCGAGAGTCGAGGCGCCGCAGGCCAGTATCCGTCGCCTGGTTTGGCAGTGCATGATCGGGTGCCCGTCTGTTTCGATATGACCCGTCTAAAGTTTGGGCGCCGGGCCTGCGGGTCAACCGCCCGGTCGGCGAATGGCGCCAATGCGCGTGGCGACCCCCGCGCATACGGCCAAAACCGCAAGGCCGCCGGTCGCGCTGGCCCTGTCGTGTCAGGGCTGCTCAAAAATGCTTCGGTTTGGCCAAAGCTTGCATCGTCCTGCGATTAAAAGGTCTTTTCAGCCGTGGATTCTGGCACTCGGGCCGACGCTTCGGTATAGAGGCGTCGAGGCGGGGTCGACGCGCCGACCCGGTGCCCCCAAGGTCCGCCCTTTTCGCGCAAAGGTGTTCTTGATGGCGATTTCCAAGAGTGTGAGCGAAGGGCTCGAACGCCGTCGCGCAAGCGCATTGGAGGCGGGTGGCAAGCAAAAGGCCGACGACCGCCACGCCAAGGGCCGGCTGACCGCGCGCGAGCGGCTGGATTCGCTGTTTTCCGCCGGTACCTTTCAGGAGGTCGGGCTGCACGCGCAGCATGCAACCCGACATTTCGGCATGGAAAAGAAATCGCTGCCCGGCGACGGCGTCGTCACCGGCACCGGCTTTATCGGCGGCCGCCCGGCAGCCGCGTTCGCCCAGGATTTCACCGTCGCCGGCGGAACGCTGGGAGAGATCCACGCCAGGAAGATCTGCCAGACGCTGGACCATGCGCTGAAGGCCGGCATCCCCGTCATCGGGTTCAACGATTCCGGGGGTGCGCGCATCCAGGAAGGCGTGGGCGCGCTGTCGGCCTATGGCCAGGTCTTTTACCGCAACGTGCAGCTTTCGGGCGTCGTGCCGCAGATCTCGGTCATCGCCGGGCCCTGCGCGGGCGGCGCGGCCTACAGCCCGGCGCTGACCGATTTCATCATCATGACCCGCGAACATGCCAGCCTGTTCATCTGCGGTCCCGAGGTCATTCGCGCGGTCACCGGGCAGGCCACGACGATGGACGAGATCGGCTCGGCTGATATGCATGCGACGGTGGCCGGCACGATCCATTTCATCGCGGAAGACGACGCGCATGCCGTGGCGATCGTCCACCGGCTGCTGTCCTTCCTGCCCTCCAACAACATGATGGACCCGCCCCACCGGATCGAGCCCGAACTGTCGCTCGCCGACGATCCGGAGTTGGACGAACTGGTGCCGGACGACCCCAAGACGCCCTTCGACTGCCGCGCGGTGATCGAGCGGCTGGCCGACGACGGCGATTTCCTGGAGGTCAGCGCCGGCTTTGCCCAGAACATGGTCATCGGGTTCGGCCGTATCGGCGGTATCGTGGTGGGCTTCGTTGCGAACCAGCCGATGGTCAAGGCCGGGGCGATCGACATCGACGCCAGCGACAAGGCCGCCCGTTTCGTGCGCTTTTGCAATGCGTTCAACGTGCCGCTGGTCAACCTGGTGGATGTGCCGGGGTTCTTGCCGGGTGTGCACGAGGAACGCGGGGGCATCATCCGCCACGGGGCAAAGCTGCTCTTTGCCTATGCCTCGGCCACCGTGCCGAAGCTGACCGTGATCATGCGCAAGGCGTATGGCGGGGCCTATATCGCCATGTGCAGCCAGGACATGGGGGCCGACCGCATCATCGCCTGGCCGACCGCGGAAATCGCCGTGATGGGCGCGGAAGGCGCGGTCAACATCCTTTACCGCAAGGAACTGGCCGAGGCCGACGA
Source organism: Rhodovulum iodosum (assembly GCF_041020385.1). Classification (NCBI taxonomy): domain Bacteria; kingdom Pseudomonadati; phylum Pseudomonadota; class Alphaproteobacteria; order Rhodobacterales; family Paracoccaceae; genus Rhodovulum; species Rhodovulum iodosum. The sequence goes on from NZ_JBEHHI010000001.1 coordinate 1,746,768, forward strand.
CCGCGCCGCGCGGGCCGCAGAGCTGGCCGCGGAATACCGCGAGGAGTTCTCGTCGCCCTATCTCTCGGCGGGAATGCTGTTTGTCTCCGACGTGCTGCAGCCCCGCGAAACGCGCGCCGCCATCGCCCTGACCCTGCGCGGGCTGATGTCAAAGCGCGAGACACGGCCACCGAAGAAGCACGGCAACATTCCCCTCTAGAACGGTCGCGCGCGCCATGCTGGAAAATCTCGAATTGGTCGGTACGGGTTTCGCCGTGGTGCTGTCGGTGCTGATGCTGATCTGGGGGGCCTGTGCCGCGGTCGGGCTGGCGTTTACCCGCAGCGCAAGGTCCGCGGCACCCGTCGATACGCCGGCCCGCGAGGCAGGGCAGACGGCCCCCGGCGTGCCGCCGCACCACATGGCCGCGATCGCCGCGGCCGTTGCCCATACGCTGGGCGAGGGGCACCGGGTGACGCGCGTGTCGGCCCCGCCCCACCTGATCGCCGGCTGGCCCATGGAGGGGCGGATCGAGACCTTCACCGCCCACCGCATCCGCACCGATTGGGGCCCGACCCGGCCATCCCTCGGCGGCGAGACCCCCGACATTCTGAGAGGACATCGGAAATGAAACGTCTGCGCATCACCGTGGAGGGCATCGCCTACGATGTCACGGTCGAAGAGCTCGACGCCGCGCCGGCGTCATCGCCGGCCGCCCCCAAACAGGCCAGCCCGACCGCTGCCGCCGTGACGGCTCCGGCCCCGGCCCCGGCCGCGGTGCCGCGCGCTGCGGCCCCGGCCCAGGCGCCTGCCGCCACGGCAGAGCCCGGCGCGGTGCCCAGCCCGCTGGCCGGCACGGTCGTTCAGGTCGAGGTGTCGGTCGGACAGTCGGTGGCGGCCGGCGACAGCCTGCTGGTGCTGGAGGCGATGAAGATGAACACCACCATCTCGGCGCCCCAGAACGGGACCGTCACCGCGATCAGCGTCGCCCCCGGCGCGACGGTGACCGAGGGGCAGGCCCTCCTCACCCTGTCCTGAGGAAGGCGCAGCGCGATGGAGAACGGCACGTCAACGACGGCTCTGCTCGACCAGATCTGGGCCCTGAACGCGATTGCGGACGTCACCTGGCAGATGGTGGTGATGTGGGCGATCGTCGCCCTGCTGTTCTACCTGGCGATCTACAAGAAGTTCGAGCCGCTTCTGCTCGTCCCCATCGCCTTTGGCGCGTTGCTGGCCAACCTGCCGACCGAGGGCCTGATCAACCCGCCCGAGGGCGGCGGCGCGGGGGGGCTTTATTACTACATCGCCAAGGGCGTGGAGTACGAGATATTTCCGCCCCTGATCTTTCTCGGCGTCGGGGCGCTGACCGATTTCGGGCCGCTGATCGCCAATCCGCGCACGCTGCTGCTGGGCGCGGCCGCGCAATTCGGCGTTTTCGCCACGTTTATCGGTGCGACGTTGATCGGGTTCAGCGCAATGCAGGCCGGGGCCATCGGCATCATCGGCGGCGCTGACGGGCCGACCTCGATCTTTCTTGCAAACAAGCTGGCGCCGGATCTGCTGGCCCCGATCGCGGTGGCGGCCTACAGCTACATGGCCCTCGTCCCGCTCTTGCAGCCGCCGATCATGCGGGTGCTGACCACCGAGCGCGAGCGCAGGATCCGCATGAAATCTCTGCGCCCGGTGTCGCGGCTGGAAAAGCTGATCTTCGCGTTGCTGGTGACGGTGCTGGTCATCTTGCTGGTGCCCGCGGCCTCGGCCCTGATCGGGATGCTGATGCTCGGCAACATCCTGCGCGAAAGCCTCGTGACCGAGCGCCTGGCCAAGGCCGCCCAGAACGAGCTGATCAATGTCGTCACGATCTTTCTCGGCACCTCGGTGGGCATCACCATGACCGGCGAACGTTTCATCAACGCGGACACGCTGAAGATCCTCGGGCTTGGCGTGATCGCATTCTGCGTCGCCACGGCGGCGGGCGTGCTGATGGCCAAGGCGATGAACCTTGTCAGCAAGACCAAGATCAACCCGCTGATCGGGTCGGCCGGCGTGTCCGCGGTGCCGATGGCCGCACGGGTCAGCCAGGTCGAGGGCCAGCGGGCGGACCCCGGAAATTTCCTGCTCATGCACGCGATGGGGCCGAACGTGGCCGGCGTGATCGGCACCGCCGTGGTCGCGGGGTATTTCATCGCGTCTTTCGCGCCGTAGAACGGCCCGCATCGTTTTTTGGAATGCGCACGCGGCCACGCTGGCGCCGGTGCCGGTCGCGGGGCAGAGCGGCCGTCGCCCGCGCCCCGGTCGGGCACCGCGCAGCCTCAGGCCAGTGCGAGGATCACGTGGCTCGACTTCACCAGCGCGGTCGCCGTGTCGCCCGGCTGTATGTCAAGGGCCTCGGCGCTTTCGCGGGTGATGGTTGCGGCCAGGGTCTTGCTGCCGCCGAGGTCCATGACGACCTCGCTGTTGACCGGGCCGTCGGTCCGGGCCGTCACGGTGCCGACCAGGCGGTTGCGGACCGACATCTTGCCGTCCTCGCGGCCCTTGGCCAGGATCACGAAGCTGGACTTGACCAGCGCGAAGACCTCGGTCCCCGGCGCGAGGCCCATTTCGTCGGCGCTATGCCCGGTGATGACGGCGGCGAGGGTCTGGCCGCCGCCGATGTCCATCTGGACCTCGGCGCTGACCGGGCTCTTGGTGACGGCCGTGACGGTGCAGCGATAGGTGTTTCGCGCCGAGGTCTTCATCATCATGCTTCGGACGAAATCGCCCGGATCGAGGTCGATCTGGGTTTCCAGCGTCGCCGCGACACGTTCCAGCCCCTCTTGCAGCGCGCCGAAGGCGGCGATCACGCGTTCGCCGGCGGGTGTCAGGCGCGCCCCGCCGCCCGAACGTCCGCCCGGCGCGGCGACCACCAGCGGGTTGGCAAAAAGGTTGTTCATGGCGTTCACGCCGTCCCAAGCGGCCTTGTAGGACAGCCCGATCTCGCGCGCGGCGGCCGATATCGACCCAGTTCGCCCGACCGCCGCCAAGAGCGCCACCCGGTCAGCGCCCATCCGCGCGCCTTGCCGTTCGAAGGTCAACGCGCCCCGCAATCCCGCCGGTGTCGGCATGTGTCTTCTCCCTTGCGCCCGGTTGTCTTACCGCGAACGGACGCGCGGTGCCACTTTTCGTGCGTGGCTGCGGCGCAGCCGCCCGGCCTGCGCCGCAGAGGTCATGTCGCGTCCCCCCCGCCCATGGTTGCCGAAAAACCAGGATGCCTGGGCACGATACCGCTATATACCCGGGCTATCCAACGAATCCACTTGCGTTCTGCTTTCGTCCGGCGATAGGCAGTCAGGGTATATAGCGAAAACCAGCTTGTCAGAGCCCGCCAGCCCATGTCGAAACCCGTGCCGACCCGCCTGCCCGCAAGATGTCCAGACCGGCCGGACCCAGAGCGCCGGTTCGGCGACGGCGCCCGCGGCGGCCCGGTGCAGAGCAGCGCGCGAAACGTCCTGATCGGCACCGTCACCGCGATCATCCGGGGTAGCGTCAACGCCCGGATCGACCTCGCGCTGCCCGGCGGTCACAAGCTGGCCGCGGTCATCACCGAACGCAGCGCCGATGAAATGCGCCTCTGCGTGGGCGCGCGCGTCCATGCGTTGGTCAAGGCCAGCTTCGTGATGCTCGCCGCGGGCGCGGATGGCCTCGCCGTTTCTGCCTGCAACCGTGTGGCGGGCACCGTTGCCGCCCGCAGCGATGGGCCGGTAAACAGCGAAATTACCCTCGATATCGGCGAAAATACCATGCTGGTGGCGACGATCACGACGACAAGCGCCGAGAGCCTGGGGTTGCGGCCCGGCGCCACGGCAACGGCGCTGTTCAAGGCGAGCCACGTCATCCTCGCCATACCCTGATCCCGAAACGCAACCGGCACCGAAGGTCTTGCCCTCCATGATCCCCCCCAAATCCGCGATGCGCATTGGATGCGCTGCCCTGCTGGCGCTGCTCGTGCCGACCGACCCGGCCCGCGCGGGCGAGACGCTTGCCGCCGTGGCCGCCAATTTCACCGAGGCGGCCAAGGAAATCGGCACGGCCTTTGCCGATGCCACCGGCCACACGGTGAGCTACAGTTTCGGCCCGACCGGGCAGATCTACACCCAGATCACGCAAGGTGCGCCTTTCGAGCTGTTCCTCGCTGCCGATCAGGCCCGCCCCGAACGGGCCGAGGCCGAGGGTTACGCCGTGCCGGGCGCGCGCTTTACCTACGCGGTCGGCCAACTGGTGCTGTGGAGCCCCGATCCCGCCAGGGTCGCGGGCCGCGACGCGCTGGCCGCCCCCGATCTCACCCATATCGCCATCGCCAACCCCAGGACCGCCCCCTATGGCGCGGCAGCGGTCGAGGTGATGAGGGCGTTGGGCGTCTACGATGCGCTGGCGCCCAAGCTCGTTGAGGGCAAGAGCATCAGCCAGGCCCATCAATTCGTCGCCACCGGCAATGCAGAGGTGGGCTTTGTCGCGCTGTCGCAGATCGTTGGCCACGACGCGGGGTCGCGCTGGGCGGTGCCGCAGGAGATGTATACCCCGATCCGGCAGGACGCGGTGCTGCTGGCCGCCGGTGCCGACAGCGCCGCCGCGAAGGCCTACCTTGCCTTTTTGCAGGGCCCCGAGGCCCGCGCGATCATCGCCCGATACGGCTACGGCACGGGAGACTGACCCATGGCAGAAGGCGCCCTGCTGGACGCGGCCATGATCGAGACGATCATGCTGACGCTCAAGCTGGCAACGGTCACGACCGTCGTGCTGCTGTTGGTTGGCACCCCCCTGGCGTGGTGGCTGGCCCGGTCGCGCGGGCTGTGGAAAGACGTGGTCGCCACGGTCGTGGCCCTGCCCATCGTGCTGCCGCCGACGGTGCTGGGCTTTTACCTGCTGATCGCGATGGGGCCGGACTCGCCCCTGACCGCGCTTTTGGGCCGCAAGCTGTCCTTTACCTTCGAGGGGCTCGTGGTCGGGTCGGTCGTCTATTCGCTGCCCTTCGTGGTCAACCCGATCCGCAACGCGTTCGAGGCGATGGGCCCGCGCCCGATGGAGGTGGCAGCGACGCTGCGCGCCTCGCCTCTCGACGCGTTCTTCACGGTTGCGTTGCCGCTGGCGCTGCCGGGGCTCTTTACCGGCGCGATCCTGGGGTTTGCCCATACGGTGGGCGAGTTCGGCGTGGTGCTGATGATCGGCGGCGGCATTCCGGGCGTGACCAAGGTGCTGTCGGTCACCATCTTCGACTATGTCGAGACGCTGCAATGGGCCAAGGCGCATATCCTGGCCGGTGGCATGCTGGCGATGTCGTTCGTCGTGATCCTTGCGATGATGCTGGCCGAGCGGCGGCTGAAGAAGGCGCGGCGATGATCGAGGCATCCTTTCGCGGGCGGCTGGGCAGCTTCGATCTGGATGTCGGGTTTGCGGTGCCGGGCCGGGGCATCACGGCGCTTTTCGGCCCGTCGGGCTGCGGCAAGACCACGGTGTTGCGCGCCGTCGCGGGCCTGATGCGCCTGCCCGGCGGGCAGCTTTGCGTCAATGGCGCGCAATGGCAGGCGGGCCGCCGCTTTGTCCCGCCGCACCGCCGCGCCATCGGCTACGTTTTTCAAGAGGCCAGCCTTTTTCCCCATCTGTCGGTCGAGGCGAACCTGCGTTTCGGCCTGCGCCGCGCCCGGTGTGCGCCCCGTATCGGGATGGACGATGTGGTGGCGCTGCTCGGCATCGCGCCCTTGTTCGACCGCCCGGCGGAAATGCTGTCGGGGGGAGAGCGTCAGCGGGTGGCCATCGGGCGGGCGCTCTTGTCCCAGCCCGACCTTCTGTTGATGGACGAGCCGCTATCGGCGCTCGACCGGTTTTCCAAGGATGACATCCTGCCCTATCTTGAACGGCTGCACGCGGCGCTGTCGATCCCGGTGCTCTACGTCAGCCACGACATCGCCGAGGTCGAACGGCTGGCCGATACGCTGGTGCTGATGCAGGCGGGCCGTGTGCGTGCCGCGGGGCCGATCGCCGATCTTTTGGCCGATCCCGCGCTGCCGCTCATCCACTTGCCAGAGCCTGCCGCGGTGATCGACGGCAAGGTGATCGCATCCGACCCGCAATACGGGCTGTGCGATGTGAACGTGCCCGGCGGTGTCGTGGTGGTGCCAGGCGATCTCGGACCGCCCGGCACGCGCTGCCGGCTGCGCATCCCGGCCAGCGATGTCAGCCTCGGGCGCCACGTGCCGCTCGACACCACGATCCTGAACGCCTTGCCCGCGCGGATCGAGGGCGCCGAGACGACCCGCGACCACCAGATGACCGTGCGCCTTCGGCTGGGCGCCGACGGCGAGGGGGCGGCGCTGCTGGCCCGCGTCTCGCGCAAGTCATGGGACCGGCTGGGCCTGCACCAGGGCGAGCAGGTCGTCGCCCGGCTGAAGGCGGTGGCGCTGGCCGAGTCCGGCCCGCCATCCGGTCCAGTGCCGGATCCGGCGGAAAACAGGCGCGGCTAGGGGCCCTTTGACCTGCGGTCGCGCTCGTTTCCGGGCCCATCGGGGCGGAAAGGCAAACCGCCGGCTTGCGCCGGACACTTGAATTCATCACGCCCAACTGCAAGTCTGCCGCATGCAACAGGGGCGTTCGCATCGCGCGGGCTGAGAAGCACCCTTTGAACCTGACCCGGATCATGCCGGCGGAGGAAGTTGCGGGGCCACATCGCGCGCGATGTGCGTCCCGTGCCTCCGCCCCAAAGGAGGCAAGATGACCAACCCCGGCGCCTATCTTCAGTCCGTGCGGGACACGGGCCCGCTCGTCCACAACATCACCAATTTCGTGGCGATGAATTTCATGGCCAACGTCCTTCTTGCGATCGGCGCCTCGCCCGCGATGGTCCATGCCCGTGAAGAGGCGGCGGAATTCGCCGGTCTGGCGCAGGCGCTGACGGTCAATATCGGCACCGCCGACACCGCCTGGGGCGCCGCGATGCAAGAGGCTGCCGCCGTGATGGCCAGGGCAGGCCGCCCCTGGGTCTTCGATCCGGTGGGGGTCGCGGCGACGCGGTTTCGCCAGGAGTTGTCCAACAGCCTGCTCGACCTGCGGCCCACGGTCGTGCGTGGCAACGCCTCGGAAATCCTCACGCTGGCCGGGCTGGGCGGCGCCGCGCAGGGTGTCGATGCGGGTGACACCGTCGAGGCCGCCGAGGGGGCGGCGGCGGCGCTGGCGCAGCGCACCGGCGGCGTGGTCGCCGTTTCGGGGCCGGTCGATTACGTCACCGACGGCGCCTGCGCCCTGCGCGTGGCGAACGGCCACCCGCTGATGGCCCGGATCACGGTGATGGGGTGCTCGCTCAACGGTGTGATCGCGGCCTTTTGCGTCGGCCAGCCGACGCTCGACGCGACGGCCGCCGCGCTCGCCGCCTACGGCGTGGCCGGAGAGGCCGCAGGCCGCGAGGCGCACGGGCCGGGCAGCTTTCAGCCGGCCTTCCTGGACGCGCTGTATCGCCTGACGCCGACCGCGCTGGACGCCTCGGCCCGGGTCGAGGCGGTGACATGATCGGCCCGGTCTACGTCGTCACCGATCCCGGCGCGGCGCGGTCGATCATGGATCAGGCGCTGGCCGCTGCACGCGGCGGGGCCTGGGCGGTGCAACTGCGCGACAAGACCGCGAGCGATGCCCAGATGGCCCGGATGACCGGCGCGCTTATGCAGGCGCTGTGTCCCCTTGGCGTGCGCGTCTTCGTCAACGACCGGGTCGCGGTCGCGCAGGACACCGGGGCCGATCTGCATATCGGCCAGTCCGATGGCGACCCGCGCGCTGCGCGCGACCGGATCGCTCCTGACGCGCTGCTCGGTCTCTCGGTCGAGACCGTCGCGCAATGCGCCGCGATCCCCGAGGGCGTCAGCTATATCGGGGCGGGTCCGTTTCGTGCGACGGCGACGAAACCCGATGCGGCCCGGCCCATCGGCGCGGCGGGCCTTGCGCGCATCGTCGCCGCGTCGCCGGTGCCCACGGTGGCGATCGGCGGGCTGGGCGCGGGGGATGTGCCCGCGCTGCGTCAGGCCGGGGCGCGTGGCATGGCGGTGGTCTCGGCGGTGTCCCGCGCGGCCGATCCCGAGGCCGCGACCCGAACCCTTGTCCAGACATGGAGGCAGACATGATTGCGAACATCCTGGCGATCGCCGGGTCCGACCCGTCGGGCGGCGCCGGTATCCAGGCCGATATCAAGGCAATCTCGGCGAATGGCGGCTACGCCATGGCCGCGATCACCGCGCTGACGGCGCAGAACACGCAAGGCGTGCAGGGCGTCGCGCTGATCGATCCCGAGATGGTCGGTGCGCAGATCGCCGCCATCCGAGAGGACGTGCGCATCGACGCTGTCAAGATCGGCATGTTGGGCAGCGCGGCCATTGCGGCGCGTGTCGCGGATGCGCTGGCCGGGCTTTCGGCACCCATCGTGCTGGACCCGGTGATGGTCGCCAAGGGCGGTGACCGCCTGCTCGCGCCCGAGGCCGTTGCCGCGGTGCGAGAGCGGCTGTTGCCCCGCGCGTCGGTTGTCACGCCGAACCTGCCCGAAGCCGCCGACCTTCTCGGGGACGTCCCGGCAACGACACGCGGCGAGATGGCAAGGCAGGCGTATGCCCTGCTCGGGCTCGGGTCCGGTGCCGTCCTGCTGAAAGGCGGGCATCTGGGCGGCAATGACAGCCCCGACCTGCTGGTTTCCGCCGAGGGCGAGCACTGGTTCGAGGGCCGGCGCTGCGCCACGGAAAACACCCACGGCACGGGCTGCACCCTCTCTTCGGCGCTGGCCGCGCAGCTTGGGCAGAAACGTCCACTGGCCGAGGCGGTCCGGCAGGCCAAGAGCTATATCTCCGGCGCCATCGCCCAGGCGGGTGCGCTGAACGTCGGGTCGGGTCACGGACCCGTCCACCATTTCCATGCCTTCACGCCGGAGACCGCCCGAACATGACACCGCACATAAAAAACCGGACCGTGCTGATCACCGGGGCCGGCCGCGGCCTTGGGGCCGCGATTGCCCGTGCCTGTGCCCGCGAGGGCGCGCGCGGTCACGGGCCAGACGCTGGTCGTCGATGACGGGCTGGTCTGCTGCTGAGCGATTGGCGGGCGTTGCCTGTCCCGCGCGGTCCAGCTTGGGACCTGCGCCGGCTTTCGTGTAGGCTGGTGCGCGGAACAGGCAGACCGGGGGATGGCGCAATGTGGACTTGGCTGATCGCATTTCTGATCGCATTTTTCGTGAGCGGGGCCGCTACGGCACAGCAAGAGGCCGATACCGTCGCGCCCGAGGCCGGGTCGGACGCGGCGGCGGCCTTTGCCGGCCTGTCCGCGGACGCCCGCGCGGCGATGATGGCCAAGCAGGCGGGCCGGCCGACCGAGGCAGGCGAATGGATGGTCGCCGCGGCCAATCCGCTGGCTGTCGAGGCCGGGGCGCGCGTGCTGCGCGCGGGCGGCAGCGCGGCGGATGCGATGGTGGCGGTGCAGGCCGTTCTCGGCCTGGTCGAGCCGCAATCCTCGGGCCTTGGGGGCGGGGCGTTCCTGGTTTGGTACGACGCCGAATCCAGCGCGATCACGACGCTGGACGGGCGCGAGACGGCCCCGCTGGCCGCCACCCCGCGGCTGTTCCAGACGGCCCAGGGCGAGCCGTTGAAGTTTTTCGACGCTGTCGTCGGCGGGCGCTCGGTCGGCACGCCGGGCACACCGATGCTGATGGAAGAGGCGCATCGGCGCTGGGGCAGGGCGAACTGGGCGGGGTTGTTCGACGACGCCATCGCGCTGGCCGAGGACGGGTTCACGGTGTCGCCGCGGCTGGCCGATCTTGTCGCCGGTGACGCGAAGCGCCTGCGCCGCTTTCCCGCGACCGAGGCCTATTTCTTTCCCGACGGGGGCCCCATCGCGGCCGGGGACCGCCTGACCAACCGGCCCTATGCCGCGACGTTGCGCCAGATCGCCGGTGACGGCGCGCGGGCCTTTTACGCAGGTGCTGTGGCCGAGGAGATCGTGGCCAAGGTGCGCGGCGCCGGGGGCAACCCCGGTGTTCTTTCGACCGTTGATCTTGCGCTATACCGGGTCAAGGAACGTCCGCCGGTCTGCGTCGCCTATCGCGGCCACGACGTCTGCGGGATGGGCCCGCCGTCGTCGGGCGCGCTGACGGTCGGGCAGATCCTGGGCATGCTGGCGCATTACGACCTTGCCGGGCTGGGCCCGCAGTCGGCGGAAAGCTGGCGCCTGATCGGCGACGCCTCGCGCCTGGCCTTTGCCGACCGGGGCCGCTACATGGCCGATGCCGATTTCGTACCGGTCCCCGCCGAGGGCCTGGTCGATCCGGCCTACCTTGCCGAGCGCGCCGAATTGCTGTCGGGCGACGATGCGCTGCCGCAGGTCAGCCCCGGCGCGCCGCAATGGGACCATGCGTTCCTGTGGGCCGACGACATGTCGATAGAGCTGCCGTCGACCTCGCATATCTCGATCGTCGATGCCCAGGGCAACGCCCTGTCGATGACCACCACCATCGAGAACGCGTTCGGATCGCGGCTGTTCGTGCGCGGCTTTCTGCTCAACAACGAACTGACCGATTTCTCGTTTCGAACCCATGCCGACGGCGTGCCGATCGCCAACCGCGTCGAGCCGGGCAAGCGGCCGCGCTCGTCGATGTCCCCGACGATCGTTCTGAAAGACGGCCAACCCGTGCTGGTGATCGGCAGCCCCGGCGGCAGCCGGATCATCGGCTATGTGGCGCAGGCGATCATCGCCCATCTCGACTGGGGCATGGATGTGCAGCAGGCGGTGGCGATGCCGCATCTCGTCAATCGCTTCGGCAGCTACGACCTGGAAGAGGGGACAAGGGCGACCGAGCTGTCGCAGGCGCTGGCGGCGTATGGCTACGAGGTGGGGGCGCGCGACCTGAACTCGGGCCTTCACGCGATCGCGGTCGGGCAAACCCTGCAAGGCGGTGCCGATCCGCGGCGCGAGGGCATCGCCCTGGGCCAATGAGGCCCGGCGGCGATCATGCGGCGCGCCGCGGCCAGCCGCGCTCAGGCCGACAGCGCCTCTTCCAGTTCGCGGGCGAGCTTGCGCGTTTCCACCGCACGGGGCGGTGAAAAGCGGGCGAGCAGGAGATAGGCCACGGGTGTGAGGTAGAGCGTCGACAGCGTCGCCAGCCCCAGCCCGCCGACGATCACCCAGCCAAGCGCCTCGCGTGCCTCGGCGCCGGCGCCGCTGGACAGGATCAGCGGCACGCCGCCCAGCACCGTCGAGGTCATCGTCATCATGACCGGCCGCAGGCGGATGGTGGCGGCGTCGAAGATCGCCTTGCCGATCTCCGCGCCGCCATCACGCAGCTGGTTGGCGAACTCGACGATCAGGATGCCGTTCTTGGCCATGATCCCGATCAGCATCACCAGGCCGATCTGGCTGTAGACGTTGAGGCTCTGCCCGGTCAGCAACAAGGCGACGACCGCGCAGGCCAGCCCCAGGGGCACCGTCGCCATCACCACGATGGCCGAGACGAAGCTTTCGAATTGGGCGGCCAGCACGAGAAACACCACCGCGATGGCAAAGCCGAAGATGATCGCCAGGCCCGAGTTGGTCTGGCCCAGCGTCGCGGCCTCGCCCAGCGGCACGATCCTGTTTTCCTCGGCCAGGAGATCCTCGCCCAGGCGCTCGACCTCGCGCAGCGCGTCACCGAGGGCCAGCTCGGGCGTCAGCCCGGCCGAGATCTCGACCGACCGGCTTTGGTCCTCGCGGTCGAGTTCCGGGGCGACGGCGCGTTCTTCGAGGCGGACGAAGCTGGACATCGGCACCATCTGCCCGGCGCTGGTCTGCACGAACACGTTCTCCAGATCGCCGGGATCGTCCACCGGGTCGGAGGTCGACAGCATCTGCACGTCGTAACTCTTGTCGCCGATGAAGACCGAGCCCACGCTGCGCCCGTTCAGCACCGCCCTGAGCGCCTGTCCCAGCCCGGCGATGTCGATCCCGAGGTCGGAGGCGCGGGTGCGGTCGATCTCGACGAAAAGCTGGGGCTGGGTGCGCTCGTATTCCAGCCGGACCGAGCCGAAGGCGGGGTTTTCCTCCATCCGCGCGACCAGGGTTTCGGACACCTCGGCCAGCTGCTCGTAGCTGTCGCCGGTGATCGCGAAACTCAGGCCCCGCCCGGCGCCGCGGATGCCCAGCGAATTGGGCTGGATCACGAAGGCGCGCACGCCCACGATCTCTCTGAGCCGGGTGTTGATGTCGTCGACGATTTCCTGCTGGCTGCGTGCGCGGTCGTCCCAGCGCGCCAGCGTGAACACCATGAACCCGCGGTTATCCGCGCCGAAGCCGGAGATCGAGAAGACATTGGTGATCTCGCCGCTCTCGCGCAGGGTGGCCACCGCGTCCTCGATGCCGCGCATCTTGCCCTGGGTATATTCCAGCGAAACGCCTTGCGGCGCGGTGATCCTGAGCAGCGCCACGGCGCGGTCCTCGCGCGGGGTCAGCTCCTGGCGGATGCCGTCGGCGACCAGCGCGGCGGTTGCCGCGAAGAGACCCGCGGCCAGCACCACGACGAAGGGCACCGCAAGCGCCCAGCCCAGGGTGCGGGCGTAAAGCGCGGCCAGCCGGGCGCCGACCCAGCCGATGGGGCCGGGCCGGCCGCCGGTGTCTTCCTTCAGCAGGCGGCTGGCCAGCACCGGGCACAGCGTCAGCGCCACCACCGACGAGATCGCCACCGCGATCGCCAGCGTAAAGCCGAATTCGCGGAACAGCCCGCCCGCCTGCCCCGGCAAGAACGACAGCGGCACGAAGACGGCGGCCAGCGTGGCGGTGGTGGTGACGACGGCAAAGAACACCTGCTTGGTGCCCAGAACGGCGGCGGCGCGCGCGCCCATGCCCTCGGCCCGGCGGCGCACGATGTTTTCCAGCACGACGATGGCGTCGTCCACCACCAGCCCGGTGGCCAGCACCAGCGCCAAGAGCGTCAGGATGTTGACCGAAAAGCCCACGAGATAGATCGCCGCAAGCGTGCCGATCAGCGCCACAGGCATCGTCAGGGCCGGGATCAGCGTGGCGCGCAGATCGCGCAGGAACACGAAGATCACCAGCACGACGATGCCGATGGCCAGCCCCAGGGTTTTCAGCACCTCGACGATCGCGCCCTTGACGAAGACCGCGTCGTCGGAGGTGACGAAGATCGAGATGTCGTCGGGCAGGGTGCGGTCCAGTTCCGCCACCGCCGCGCGGACCGCGCTGGAGATATCCAGCGTGTTGCTTCCGGCCTGCCGGATGATGCCCATGCCCACGCCGGTCTGACCGTTGGCGCGCAGGATCGTCTCGTTCGGCGCGGGGCCCAGGCTGACGCGGGCGACGTCGCGCAGATAGACATTGGGCGCGATCCTGAGCGCCTCGAACGCCTCGGACGAGGCCACCATGGCGGTGGTGCGCACGTTGATCGACTGCCGGTTTCCCGCCAGATCGCCCGCCGCCGCGTTGAACCCCGCATCGGCCAGCGCATCGCGCATGTCCGCCAGCGTCAGGCCCCGGCTTGCCAGCTGCGCCTGGTCGATATCGACACGGAAGATCGGCTCTGAATCGCCGTAGATATTGACATCGGCCACCCCCTCGACCGAGACCAGCCGGTCCTCGACCCTGTCCTGGACGATTTCTGTCAACTCGTGCGAGCTGCGCGAGGGCGAGGTCACCGCGATGCGCATCACCGGCTGGGCGTCGGCATCGGCCTTGACGATCTCGGGGTCTTCGGCGCCGTCGGGCAGATCGTCCGCGATGCGCGCGACCACGTCGCGGGTGTCGGTGGCGGCCACGTCGATGTCGATGCTTTCGGAAAACTCCAGCGTCACCCGGCTGCGCCCGAAGCGCGAGTTGGAAGAGATCGCGCGAATGCCGGCGACGCGGCCCACCGCGCCTTCGATCCGGCCCGTGACCTCCTGGTCGATGGTCTCGGGCGAGGCGCCGGGGAACTGCGTGGTCACGGTGACGACGGGCCGGTCGACGTTCGGCAATTCGCGGATTTCAACGCCGAAGAGCGCGGCAATGCCGGCCAGCACGATCAGCGCGCTGACCACCAGCGCCAGTATCGGCCGGCGCACGAACAGTGCCGGGCCGCCCCCTTCCGCCGCGCGGGTCGCCTGTTCCAGCATCTTCTGGCTCTCCTAGAGCGATTGCGCGCCGGGCGGGCGCTTGACGGCTGCCTGCGGCGCGACGATGCGTAGCTCGGCGCCCGGGCGCAGCGTTTGCACGCCCTCGGTTACCACCTGATCGCCCGGTTCCAACTCGGCCTCGACGAGCACGGAATCGGCGTTGCGCTGGCGGATCTTGACCGGCACGCGCGCCGCCTTGCCGTCGCGCACGACCCAGACATAGGCGCCCTCGCTCGACCATTGCACCGCCAGCGGATCGACGCTCGGCAGCGCCTCGCCCGGCAAGCTGAGCGCCACCTCGAAGGCCATGCCGCCGCGCAAACGGTCGCCATCGTTTTCGAGCCGGCCCTGCACCCTGAGCGTCCGGCTGGTGCTGTCCACGATGTTGTCGAGGGCGTGCACCTCGCCGGCCAGCTCCAGCCCGGGCAGGGCCAGCGGGTGGGCGGCAAGCGGCATTCCCGGCGCGATCCGGCCCACCACGCGCTCTGGCACATGGAAATCGATCAGGATTTTCGACCGGTCGGTCAGCGTGACCAGCGTGTCGCCGCTGGACACGCGGTCGCCTACCGAGATGTCAAGCACGCCCGCCCAGCCCGCAAAGGGGGCGCGCACGGTGCGTTCGGCCAGGTCGAACTCGGCCTGGCGCAGCCCCAGCTCGGCGGTGCGCAGGGCAAGATTGGCCTCGCGGCGCCGCACCTCGGTCACCGCGCCGGTATTTTCCAGCCGGACGATCCGCTCGGCTTCTTCGCGCGCGTCGTCCAGCACGAGGCGGGCGCGTTCGACCGCGATGCGCTCGGCCTCGTCGTCGAGCCGCACCAGCACCGCGTTTGCCTCTACCCGGTCGCCGTCCGAAAGCCCCAGCTCCACCACCTGGCCGGTGACCTTGGCGCGCACGGTGACGTTGCGCAGTGCCTGGCCGTCGCCAATGGCGATGACCTGGTCGCGGATCGTGCCCTCGTCCACCTCGGTCACCACGACCGCGGCCGGGCCGCCGCCGCCGAACCGGCGCCCGCCGGAGCCGCTGTCGGCTTCGGGGGCCTCCAGGCCCACAAGATCCAGAACGCCCAGGCGGTCGAGGACCGGCATGGCCGACGGCACATAGGCGACCCATAGCGCAAGCGTGCCCGCGATCAGGAGGATTGAAAGGAGGAGTTGCCGCACCGAAGATGCTCCATGTGATCTGCGCCGGGCAGCTACAGGCCCAGCAATGATATAGAGCAGCCCGGGCAAAGTCACTTTTGCCGTCTGCCCGTTTTCACGAACGTGAACGCGCCCCTGCGGTCATTGATCGGTGCAGGGGCGACAGAATGTTGACGCTGCCGCAAGGCGTGACCTAATGACCCGATGACGCATTCGCGGGATACGCCATCGCGCGCGCCGCTCTGGCTGCTGATCGCGCTGCAGGCCAGCGTGTCGGGTGCCAGCCTCGTGGTCGAGATCGTGGCCGGGCGCATGATCGCGCCCTATGTCGGCATGAGCCTTTACACCTGGACCGCGATCATCGCCGTGGTTCTCGCCGGTTTTTCGATCGGCCATTGGTGGGGCGGGCGTATCGCCGCCCACGAGACCGGCCGCGCCCTGCGGCGTGCCGGGTGGACGATGGTCGCAGCCGCCTGTGCGACCGCGGGCGCGTCGCTGCTGTTGCGGGCGGCGTCGGGCCCGGTGCTCAGCACGTTCGCTCATCCCCTCGCCGCGATCACGGTGCTCAGTTCGCTGGTGTTTTTCCTGCCGTCGCTCTTCGCCGGGGTGCCGGCACCGGTGCTGGCCGTGGCCGCCATGCGCGGGCGCACCCAGTCGGAGCGGGCGCTCGGCGCGATGTATGCGGCCGGCGCCGCGGGCGCGATCGGCGGGACGTTGCTGGCGGGGTTCGTGTTCGTGCCCTGGCTCGGCTCCGTGGCCACGCTGGGGGTGATCGCCGCGGTTTACGCCATCGCCGCGCTGTTGTGCTTTGCGCTGGGCCGGCCGGGGCGGGGCCAGATGCTTTGGGCCGCGGCCGGGCTTTCGGGCGCGGCCATGCTGGGGATCGGCGCGGCCGGCCTGCCGTCGGTTTGCGACCGGGAAAGCAGCTACTACTGCATCCGCACAGTGGCCTTGTCCGAGGATGCCGACGACCCGGTGCACCTTATGGTCGTCGATCACCTCGCCCACGGGATCAGCGCGCGAGAGGCGCCGCGGCTGATGTTCACCGACCACGCGGCGATGCTGGATGCGCTGCCGCGGATGCGCATGGGCCGCACCGATTTTACCTCGTTCCATATCGGCGGCGGGTCTTATTCCGTGCCGCGCGCCTGGGCCGACCGCGGGATCACCGGCATGACGGTTGCCGAGATCGACCCGGCGGTCACCGCGCAGGCCGTCGAGGATTTCTGGTTCCGCCCCGAGATCGCCACTGTGCTGCATCGCGATGCCCGGATCGCCCTGCGCGCCAGCCCGGTGCGCTATGACGTCATCGTAGGCGATGCGTTTACCGACATCGCGGTGCCCGAGCACCTGGTGACCGAAGAGTTCTTTCGCCTCGTGGCCGAGCGGCTGACGCCACGGGGCGTCTTTGCCATGAACCTGATCGATGCCGCCGACCGGCTGGACGCGCTGGCCGCGGTCGTCGTGACGCTGGACGCGGTGTTTCCCAGCGTCGAGGTCTGGACCGAGGCGCGCCCGCCCGAGCCCGGAGAACGCCGGGTCTTCGTCCTTTTGGCCGGCGCGACGCCGAGCCCGGTTTCCTCGATCGCCACGCGCGCGCCCGAGCCCAAAACCTTCGCGGTGCTCGACCGGCGCTTTGTCGACGGCATCGTCGCGCAGCGAAAAGCGCGGGTTCTGACCGATGACCATGCGCCCGTCAGCCGTTTGATGGGTCTCGACCCGGTGATCGACTGAGGCGAGAGGACGGGGCGGCCGCGCTGCCCCGGTTGTGTGCCGTGCGACAGCCGGGTGCACGGGCCAGCGGGCTGGCGGTTGCCGTGCAGGGCCGGGGGCTGGGCGCCCATGGGGCCGAAACCCTGTGACCGCGGGCAGGAGCCTGCCCGCGATCATGCGCATCAGCCTGCCGGTCACGCGCGCTTGTCGCCGGTGACCATGCTGTGAGCAAGGTTTTCACGATGCACCATGCTGGCCAGAAGCACGCCGCCGATATGCAGGAAGATCAGGAACAGCGTGATATTCGCGGCGCTTTCGTGGATTTCTTCCCAATTGCTCTCGCCGCCTTCGTGCTCTTCGTCCTCGTCGTGTCCTTCACGCTCATACGCGTCGGGCAGGGTGTCGCCGACGCGCTCTGTCCTTTCACTCTGGGCGATCACGCCGGCCAACGGGCCTTCACCCTCTTCCGCGGCCAGGGTCGCCATGCCGGAATAGGTGGTGAGCGCCAGCATCGCCAGCAGCGCGACGGTCATCGCACCGCCCGCGGGGCTGTGGCCCAGATGCCTGTCCGCCTTGCCCGAGACGAGGTCCTTGAGATAGGCGATCACCGCGGCGGGGCCGGTCACGAACCCCGTAAACCGCGCATGCTTTGGCCCGATCAGCCCCCATACGATACGGGCTGCGACGGTGATCGCGATGGCGTAGCCGGCCCAGGAATGCAGCCATTCCGGCTCGCCCTCGGTGATGTAGGCGATGGCGAATCCCGCCACCAGGACCCAATGCCCGATTCGCACGACCGGGTCCCAGACCCGCACCAGCGCGCGGTCTTGAACGGTTTCGTCCGCCATCAGTCGTCCTCCCTTTCGATCCGGTTCGCGGGCATGCCGGTGGCCGGGTCGAGATAGGTCTCGACGATCATGCCGTTCGCATCCTGCATGCGAACCTGCCAATACCGCCCGTCTTCGCGCTCGGCCTCGAGAACGCTGTAGCCCTGGCCCTCAAGCTTGGCGATCAGTTCGCCCAGCGGCATCCAGGCCGCCGGCTGTTCCACCGCGATACGATCATCGCCCGAGGCCAGCGCAGCGGCGGGCGAGAGCAGCCCCGCGAGTGAGGCCAGCGCGGCCGTGAGGAAAAGCGTGCGTTTCATGTCGGTCTCCTTTTTTCGGTTTGCATGTTCGCCAGCGGGTCGCCGGCGGTGATGGGCATGTTTTATTGCAGGGCTGCTGACGCGGGCCTGACCGCGCTTGTCAGCGCGCTGTCAGACGGGGCAGAGTAAGCCCGTCGCATGAAACCAACATCGATTTTGCCATGCCTCGTGCTGGGGCTCTTTGCGGGGTTCGCACCGCCTGCCGTGGCCGACAGTGACCGCGACCACGACCGCGACCGCGACCACGACCGCGCGCGCGCGGCGCTGGCGCGCGGCGAGATCCTGCCGCTGCACACGATCCTTCCGAAACTGGAAGAGCGTTTCGGCGCGCGTATGCTGGAGGTGGAGCTGGAGCGCGAGCACGGCGTCTTCGTCTACGAGGTAGAGCTGATCACCCCCGGCGGGCGAATCATGGAGGTGATGGTGGATGCGACCACCGGTGCCGTGCTCGAGCATGAGACCGAGGACGATTGATGCGGGTGCTGGCCGTCGAGGATGACCCGAGAATCGCCAGCGATCTGTCCGCCGCGCTGGGCGCGGCGGGTTTTCGCGTGGAAATCTGCACCGACGGCGAAGAGGCGTGGTTTCTGGGAGATACCGAGGATTACGGCTTGATCGTGCTCGATCTCGGGCTGCCGGGCCTCGACGGGCTGACGGTTCTCAAGCGGTGGCGGGCCAATGGCCGCGAAATGCCGGTGCTGGTGCTGACCGCCCGCGGCACCTGGAACGAGCGGGTCGAAGGCATCGACGCGGGCGCCGACGATTACCTGCCCAAGCCGTTCCGCATGGAAGAGCTGGTGGCGCGCGCGCGGGCGCTGGTGCGCCGGTCGGCCGGGCAGGCCAGCGCGGTGCAGTCGGCGGGCGATCTGACGCTCGACACCAACCGCATGACGGTGTCGTTGCGCGGCGTGCCGGTGGATACCACCGCACTGGAATACCGGCTGCTCGCCTATCTCATGCTCAACCGCAGCCGGGTCGTGCCGCAAACCGAACTTCTGGAACATCTTTACGGTGACGACGACGCGCGCGAGGCCAACGCGCTGGAGGCCGTGGTCGCGCGGCTGCGGCGCAAGCTGGGCGCCGGCGCGATCCAGACACGGCGCGGTTTTGGCTATTTCCTCGATGCCGGAGACGGCGACCGATGAGGCGGCTGTCGCTGCGGCTGCGGCTGGCACTGGCCGGCGCGGTAACGGTGACGCTGGCGATCCTTTTGTCGTCGCTGGGGCTTGCGGCGCTTTTCGGCGCGCATGTCGAACGCCGCGCGCTGGCCGAGCTGTCGGTGCAGCTCGACCAGGTCCTGGCGAGCATCGAACGCGGGCCCGAGGGCCAGCTGATGCTTGCGACCGCCCCCGCCGACCCGCGCTTTCGGCAGGTCTATGGCGGGCTTTACTGGCAGATCGCGGCGGAGGAGCGGGTGCTGCGGTCGCGGTCGCTGTGGGACTACGAGATCCCTCTGCCCGCCGACAGCCTCGCCGACGGGGCGGAACATGTGCATACGCTGCCGGGACCGGCGGCGCAGCCCCTGCTGTTGATCGAGCGTAGCGCGACCCTGCCCCGGCGACTGGGCGGCACGAGGCTGCGCGCGGCGGTGGCGATGGACCGGACAGAACTGGCCGCGGCGCGCGCCGACTTCCTGCGCGATCTGACGCCCTACTCGATCCTGCTGGCGGTATCGCTGATCCTTGCAGGGTGGGCGCAGATCGCGGTCGGGCTTCGTCCGCTCGGGGCCATCCGGGCGCGGGTGGTCGACATCCGTTCGGGCCGGGCAAAGCGGCTGGGGCTCGATTTGCCGTCCGAGGTGCAGCCGCTCGCAGGCGAGGTCGACGACCTGTTGGCCGCCCGCGAGGAAGAGGTCGCGCGGGCGCGCACGCGGGCGGGCGATCTGGCGCATCTGCTCAAGACGCCGCTGCAGGCGCTGATGGGCGAGGCCGGGCGGCTGCGGGCGCAAGAACAGGCGGCCGCGGCCGACGCCATCGAAGAGATCGCGGGCACCATGCGCCGGCAGGTCGATCGGGAACTGGCGCGCACCAGGGTGGCGATGGGCGCCCGGCAGCCGGCGGCCGATCTGGCTCAGGTCATCGGCGGGCTGGTGCGCGTCGTGCGCCGAACCCAGGACGGAGAGCGGCGCGACTGGCAGGTGGATGTATCCGATGGGCTGCTGGCCGCGGCCGATGCCGCCGATGTCGCCGATGCGCTGGGCGCGCTGATCGAGAACGCCGCACGTCATGCGCAGGCCCGTGTCCTGATCGCGGGGCGCCGACTTGGCCCGCTGATCGAGATCACCGTACGCGACGACGGCCCCGGCATCCCGCCCGAGCGCGTCGAGGCGATGATGGCGCGCGGGGCGCGGGCCGACACGCAAGGCACGGGTCTCGGCCTTGCCATTGCCAGCGACATTGCCGAGGCCCTGGGCGGCGCGCTGGAGCTGCGCCCGGCCACGCCCGGCCTGGAGGCTCGGCTGACCTTGCCGGCTGCGGACAGCTTGCTGACAGATCGCTGACGGGCCGGATCAGGCCAGCGTCAGGTATCGTGTGCGACTGTCGGCTCGACCCTGTTCAGTGGAAGAGCCGCGCCGATGCAGACCCGATCCCGAACCGTCCCCGTTTCCCCTGTCCCTGTCTGGGACATCTGGGTACGCCTCTTTCACTGGGGGCTGGTGCTTTGCATGGTCACGGCTGCGCTGACCGGTTTTCTTGCCGATGCCCGCTGGGCGGCGGTGCATGTCGCCGCCGGGCTGGCGGCGGCAGGGCTGGTTCTGGCGCGCATCGTCTGGGGCGTGCTGGGCACGCCGCATGCGCGATTTGCCGACTTCCTGCCGCGCCCGGCTGCGCTGCTCGCGCATATCCGCGGCACCGGCCCGCGGCATCGCGGCCATAACCCCCTCGGGGCCTTGATGGTCCTGGCGTTGATTGCGGCGGTCCTCGCGCTGACGGTAAGCGGTCTTGTGATCTTGGGCGGGTGGTTTCGCCTCGGGCCGCTGGCCGCCGGGCTCGATCCCGATGCGGGACAGGCGGCGCGCGCGCTGCACGAGGTCGTCGCGTTCGCCGTGCTTGCGCTCGTTGCGCTCCATGTTGGCGGCGTCGCCGTCGAGAGCCGCCGCGACGGCGAAAACCTCGCGCGGTCGATGGTGACGGGGCGCAAGCAGGCGCGCCCGGGCGATGCCCGGCCCATCGAGGGCCGTCCGCAGGGTGCCTCGGCGCTCAAGGTCATCGCAGGGCTTGCCGCGGTGCTGACGCTGGGCGCGCTCGCGCTTTGGGCGCGGCCCGCTGATAACCTGCCCGTCCGCCAGATCGACCCGCTGACCGCCGAGGAATGCGGCGCCTGCCACATGGTCTATCACCCCAGTCTCTTGCCCGCGGCATCGTGGCGGCAGGTGATGACCGGGCTCGACTCCCATTTCGGCGAGAATGCCTGGATCGCCCCGGCCGACGCCGCCGAAATCGAGGCGTGGCTGACGGCCAATGCCGCCGAAACCGTGGCCACGGGGCCTGCCACGCTGTTTTCCCGAACCGATCCCGCCGCGCCCGGCGCACTGACCGAAACCCCGGCCTGGCGGCGGATACACCACGACCTGCCCGATGCGCTGTTCGAGCGCGCGCCGGTGCTGTCGCGGGGCAATTGCGCCGCCTGCCATGCCGATGCCGAAACCGGCCTTTTCAACCCCTTTGCCATCAAACTTCCGAAGGAGACCACCGAATGAAGACCTTTACGCTTGCCGTCCTGCTGCTTGCCGGCGCCGCCGCGCCCGCGGTTGCCCAGGATACCTCGCCCGCGAAGCTGATCGCGGGGTACGAGGCCGCCGCGGGGACCGCTGCGGACCCTGCCGCGGGCAAGGACCTGTTCCTCGCCGAGCATGGCGGCGGCAAACCCGAGACGCCGTCCTGCACCACCTGTCACACCGCCGACCCGCGTGCGGGCGGCCAGACCCGTGCGGGTAAGGCCATCGACCCGCTGGCCCCCGCGGCCAACGGCCAGCGCATGACCGATACCGGGAAGGTCGAGAAATGGTTCGGCCGCAACTGCAACAGCGTTCTCGGCCGCGACTGCACCGCCGCCGAGAAGGCCAACATCATCGCCTGGCTTGCCAGCCTCTGACCGAAAGGACCAAAGAATGACCCGATTTTCAGCAGCCCTCGCCCTCGCGCTTGCCGCGTCGCCCGCCCTGGCCGACGACGACTACATTCCGCCGGTGACCCACGCCGCCACGCAAGAGGAATGCGGCGCGTGCCACATGGCCTACCAGCCGGGTTTACTGCCGGCGCGATCCTGGAGCGCGATCATGGGCGACCTGGCCAACCACTTCGGTGAGAACGCCGACCTGGACGAGGCCACGCGCGCCGAGATCGAGGCATATCTCGTGTCCGGGGCCGCCCGGCGCACCCGGAGCATCCCGGCCGACGAGACCCCGCTCAGGATCAGCGAACTGCCATGGTTCAAGCATGAACACGATCACGAAGTCAGCCAGCGCATGAGGGACCGGGCAAAGACGATGTCGAACTGCGTCGCCTGCCACCGCGGTGCCGATCGCGGCTATTACGAAGACGACTGAGGCCGGTTTCGCACCGGCGTAATCGACGCGTCCTGCGTTGCGGGGACCGCCGGGCATCGGCAGATGCCCGGCGGTCCGCTTTTGCTGCGGCCTAAAGGCTGTGCTCTGGCCCGAGGCCGAAGGCGGGGTGATGGAACAGCTGTCCCTGCGGCGTGTCCGCGCCGAACGGCAGGGCCTGCACCGCCTCCGCAGGCACGCCCGGCATTCGCAGGCGGGGAAAGGCGCGAAAGCCGAAACGGCCGTAGAAGACCGGATCGCCGACCAGCACGGCCCCCCGGCCGGAGCGCCGCAGCCGGTCGAGGGCCACGCGCATCAGGGCCGTGCCGACCCGGCGGCCCTGCCGCTCTGGCAGGACCGCGAGGGGCCCGATCACGTGCCAACCGTCGGTGTCGCCGATCCGCCCGCCGGAGGCGGCGAGATGGCCGATGACCGTGCCGCGATCTTCGGCCACCAGCGACAGCGACAGGGCGCCGGCGTTTCGCAGGCCCGTGACGATGTCCGCCTCGGTTCCGCTGGAATGAGGCGCGGCCCGGAAGGCGTCCTCGACCAGGGCGGTGATGGCGGGGATGTCCCGCGGGTTTTCGGTGCGGACCAGCATGTCAGCCTCCCTGGTTGTCGAACTGGGCGCGCACGGTGCACCGCCCGCGGTAGGAGATGGTGTAGGGCGCGCCATTGCGGGATTCGATCAGCCGCTTGCGGCGCAGCGACTGAAAGACGGCGAGCACGCAATCGGACAGGATCAGGCCTTCGCGGGTCACGCAGGTGACGCCGGTGACCTTTCGCCGATGGTCGCGCTCATGGTGGATACGGCCCCCAAGGGCCAGAACGTGCAGAACACGCTGTTCGAAGCGGGAAATGTTCATTGGGGTCTCGTGTGACAGATATGACAAACAGGCCGGCCGCGGCGCGGTCAGCCGATTTTCAGATCACGAGGCTCTCTGGCGGGCAGAGAGCCTTATCACACAAGCTCTGACATAAAGTCTCCATTGGGCGCGCTCGGGCGCCGCGGATCACATACGCCCGGCCCGCCGCCGCGGCAACCCCGTTGTTTGGGGTGTTGCCTTTGGGCCATCGGCGGCCGCTCTGTGTACGGTTCGCCGCGGCGCGCAAGGCATCAACGCGATGGATCGGGCGCCCGTTCTGTACTAACAACCAATGAAAACCAGCTAATGGAGGCAGACCAGGGATTGCCGGTTCCGCGCAGCCCTATTCAGGTGGAAGGCATGAAACCGTTTCGTAGACTTCGCGCGGTCGGCGATCGCGCCGTTTCTTTGACCATCGCGGGCGGTTTCTGTCGGCATGGATAAGAAATGGTCGAACGCCGATGCCAATCGCTTTCTAGGCACCGTTTCGGGCTGTTTTCTGACCTGCAGCAAAGACGCGGACGTGCGCGCCGGGGCCGCCTCGGGCGGAACCACGTCCCAGATCCTGATCGAGCTGCTGAGCAAAGGTTTCATTGACGGCGCGCTGGTGTGGAAGCTGGGCACGCGCGACGGGCGCCCCTGCGCCGAGCCCATCATGGCGACAACGGCCGAGCAAGTCCTTTCGGCCAGGACCAGCACCTATGTCGCCACCTATTTCGCCCGCGACGCCATGCCGGTGATACAGGCCTTCGACGGCCGCATCGCCGTGGTCGCGCTTCCCTGCGACGCAACGTATCTTCGCCGCCGCATGGAGCGCAGCCCGGAGCTTGAGCAACAGGTCGTCGGCATTCTTGCCCTGTTTTGCGGCCATAACTCGCTGCCCGATCTGACCGAAATCGTCTGTGCGCGCCACGGAGTCGATTGGGCCGACCTGGAGGGGTTCACCTACCGCACCGGATCTTGGCGGGGAAATCTCACCATGACGCCCAAGGGGGACGCGCCCATCGTCACCTCGACCAGGCAGTTCACGCATTTCCAGAACCTTCACTATTTCTCGGAAAAGAAGTGCCTCGCCTGTTTCGACCATTTCGGCTTCGATGCCGATCTGTCGCTGGGCGATTCCTGGACGCTGAGCGAAATGAACCGGGACATAAAGCCGACGGTCTGCGTGTCGCGGACCGCGGCGGGGGACCGGATGCTGGAGCTGGCCCGCGCGGCGCTGGACGTGCAAGAGATCGCGCCCGAGCATGTTCTTTCGGGAAACAGCCGGGGGCTGCTTTACCACTACAATGTCAGCGCCCGATCCCGTGCCGCCGGGGGGATGGGGCACACGATCAATGACCGGCTGCACCTGCCGACGTCATTTCTGGACCGCATCATCGCGCGGATGGGCGTCGGTAACGCGCTCTGGTCGTGGCGCGATGCAGATGCGCGGCGGAAACTCGAACGCCGGCCTTTCTGGGCGGTCAAGGCGCAGATCTATGCCTTCAAGGCGCTGCAGGAATTGAATTCCTACGCGTGGCGCCGTTACCCCGACAACCGGCAGATTTCACTGATCGGCGCAACGCTGACGGGCAACCAGGGCGCTGCCGCGATGCTGGAGACCAGCATCGGCGAGATATCCAAACGCTTTCCCGAGGCGCGTTTCGTCGTCCATTCCTATTTTCCCGACGCCGACCGCGCGGCCTGCACCGCAAGCCATGTCAGGATCGTCGACGCCAGGCCAAAGGCCCTGGTTCTGTCGGCCCTGCCCGCCATGATCGACGGTGTTATCCGGCATGTCGGTCTCAGGGTGCCCAATGTCCTGCTGACCGATAGCCTGAGGGAAATCCGAAACTCGTCGGTGTTGGTCGACATTTCCGGCATTTCGCTGGCCGACGGGCGGGAAAAGTTCCTGCCGTTCAATCTGCTCTGCACGTGGCCGGCCGTGCTGACCGGGACGCCGGTCGTGAAGCTGTCGCAGGCGATGGGGCCGGCGAAACGTCCGCTGACCAGGCTCTTCGCGCGTTTCCTGTTGAACCGTATGCAGATGAACTTCGCCCGTGGCGAGACGACGATGGACCTGATCGCGCCGCTGGTCGCCGAAGAAAAGCGCGCGATTGCGGCCGATATCGCGTTTCTCTACGCAAGCGAGTACGCCCTGGTCCCGCAATGGTCCGACAAGCTCGACGAGCTGGCATCGACGATTTCACGCAAGCACGGCACGACCATTGCGATTTCCGTCAGCACGGTCGTCGCACGGCTGGTGAAGGGGACAGGGCAGGATTACGTCGACCTCGTAAGCCGGACCATCGAGCGGCTTTTGGAAAACGGCCATGAGGTGGTGGTCTTTCCGAACGCCTGCCGCGAAGGCACGGACTCGACCCACAATAACGATATTCCCCTTATTCATGCCCTCGCGGAGCGACTGGGAGACAGGGACGGGCTTTACCTCGTCGATCATGCGATCAACACGGTGGCCATTCGCAAATTGCTGTCGGCCTGCGATTGCCTGATCACCAGCCGTTTCCACGCCATGGTTGCCGGTCTCAGCCTGGCCGTGCCGACCTTGGTGTTGGGGTGGAGCCACAAATACCAGGAGGTCATGAAGATGTTCGGCACCGAGGGGCGTTTCCTGGCTGCCGGCGAGATGACCGAAGCGGCGATTGCCGCGGCCGTCGAAGAGCTGCTGTCGGGCAAGGACGCCATTCGACAAGAGCTTGCGCAGCATGGCGACGAGGTGCGCGCGCTCGCCGCCGTTCAATTCGAGTGGCTGGATGCGTTCCTCCAGCCCGAGGCAGAGACGAGCGGGACAGATGGCTAAGCCGGGCCCGATCCTGAAACTGATCGGCCTGTTTCTCGGGCTCGGGCTGTTCGGTTGGATCGTCGCCGATGCATTTGCCAAGACGCAGTCGGTCGACTGGCCGCCGCTGCCGCTGGCCGAGCTAGCCGTCGCCTCGGTCCTGGTGTTGCTCGCACACGGGCTGCACGGGGTGGCCTGGGCGCTGGGCGCGCGAAAGATCGCGCCGCAGCTGGGCTGGACCGAAGGCGTCGCCGCCTACAGCGTCTCGTTTCTTGGCCGCTACCTGCCCGGCAAGATCTGGCAGGTCGGCGGGCTGTCTTACCTGGCGCGCGGCCGCGGCGCGGACCCGATGCAGATCGCAGGGTATTCGCTGGCCTTCCTGATCGCCTTTCAGGTCGTCGGCGCGCTGTTGCTGCTGTTGAGCTATCTTTTGCAGGACTACCGGTGGGGCTGGATCCCCTGTGTGGCCAGCGCCCCGGTCATCGGCATTGCTTTGGCGGCGTTTTACCATGTCTTCAGCGACCAGATATTCAAGCGCCTTCCGGCCGCCCTGCGCGCGCGCCTGCGCGGCGCGCTGCATCAGCCCTTCGATGCGCTGGCGATGAACCTGACCCTGCTGGCGGTGGTCTGGCTGCTGCTGTCGAGCTGCGGGCATCTCATCGTCACCGGCTTTGCGCCCGACTGGAACGGGACCTGGGGCCAGAGTGCCGCCGCCACCCTGGGCGGGCTGATCGCGGGGTTTCTGGTGCTCATCGCGCCCTCCGGGGCGGGCGTGCGCGAATCCACCATCGCGATCTGGCTGACCGCTGTCGGGGTCGATCCCGTG
This sequence comes from Rhodovulum iodosum, assembly GCF_041020385.1. Lineage (NCBI taxonomy): Bacteria > Pseudomonadati > Pseudomonadota > Alphaproteobacteria > Rhodobacterales > Paracoccaceae > Rhodovulum > Rhodovulum iodosum. The sequence goes on from NZ_JBEHHI010000001.1 coordinate 1,773,897, forward strand.
GTGGCGATCGCCATCGTCATCGCGCTGCGTGTCACCATGACCTTGGGAGAGCTTCTCTGGGCTGCCGCCGGCCTTTTGCTGTTCGCCCGGACATCACCGAAACCAACAGAGAATTAACAGCCCATGCCCGATGCACCAGATTTCAGTTTCGTCGTCCCGGCCTACAACGAAGAGGCGTCTATCGAGATCCTGGCCGGCGAAATCCACGCGGCGATGGAGACGATCGGCGGCACGTACGAAATCGTCTGGGTCGATGACGGATCGTCCGACGGAACCACCGCCGCGATGAAGCGCACGGCAGAGCAGGCCGAGAACGTCCATATCGTGCGCCTCGGCCGCAACATGGGAAAATCCGAGGCCTACACGCGGGGATTTGCCCGCGCCGCCGGGCGGCGGGTGGTAACCCTCGATGCCGATCTTCAGGACGATCCGGCGGAGCTTCCGAAACTGCTGGCGGTGATGGAGGAGGGCTTCGATCTCGTCGTCGGGCGCAAGCTGGGCCGGATGGGAAACGAGCCTCGGAAAAAGCTTGTCTCCTACCCCTTCAACCTGATGCTTCGCGTGCTGTTCGGGTTGCAGCTTCGCGACACCAACAGCGGGTTTCGCGTGATGCGCCGGGAGGTTGCCAAATCGCTTGAACTCTATGGCGATCTCTACCGGTTCATTCCGCAGATTTCGCACATGAACGGGTTTCTCGTCACCGAATGCGGCGTGATCCACCGCAAGCGGACCTTCGGCAAGAGCAAATACGGTGTCTCGCGCTTCTGGACCGGGCTTCTCGATCTGGTCACGGTGGCCTTCCTGGGGCTTTACGTCAAAAAGCCGCTGCACTTTTTCGCCACCCTAGGTGCGGCGTTTGCGGTGATCGGGGTGTCGCTCGAACTCTACGTGCTGATCAGCAAGCTGTCCGGGAACACCTTTCAGCAACACGTGGCCGCCATCGTCATCGGCGCGATGCTGATCACGCTCAGCGTGCAGCTGTTCATGAGCGGCGTGCTGGCGGACATGCTGGCCTCGCAGCACAGAATGATCCAGGACCTCAGGCGAACGAAGAAAGACCAGTGAGCATGGTCCGGCGACATTGGGGTCTTTTCCTGGCCCTCGCCCTGGCGACGGCGATACTGCTGCCGTTCTCGGTCGTCGAGCTTGGGCGCGACCAGGCCAACTGGCTGACGGTCGCAATGGCGTTGGAGAATGGCAGCGTCATGTACCGCGATGTCGCGGTCGTGAACACGCCGGGCCTCGGCGTTCTGTTCGTGGCGGTCAACGCGCTTTTCGGAGATCCGCCACTGACCCCCTGGATCGTGCATCTTGCCGCGGTCCTGGCGACGATCACCGCCGGCTACCTGTGGGCCTACCATGCGCTCGGCCGGGCGGCGGCGATGGGCGCGGCCCTGCTCTGTGCGGTGCTCTGGCCGCAAACCATGGATTGGTGGAACATCGCGCAAAAGGATGGCGTGACCTTCGCCTTCGCGCTGATGGGCCTGGCGTTTCTGGCGATCGCTCCGCCTCGCAGGGGCTGGGCCATCGGGGCGGGGGCGTTGATGGCCGCCGCCGTCTTGACCAAGACGACCGGGGTGCTTTACGCGCTGCCCCTCGGCGTCCAGCTTTACTTTTCCAGCGGCAGCACGCGCCAGTTTGTCGTGCGCGCGCTCTGGTGCGTGGCGGGCGGGCTGGCCGTTCTTGCGCTCGCCGCGGCGTATCTCACGTGGCATTCCGCCTGGCAGGCGGCCTACATGTCGCTTTTTGGGCGCGCCTCCGCTTATGGAGGGTTCGCGCGGTATTCCGTGGCGGTGATGCTGGTACGGCTGTCGATCCTACTCGGGCGGGCGCTGGGCTTTACGCTGTTGCTGCCCGTCCTGTCGTTGGGCGCCGGCATTCGGAATGCCGCCCGCGTCCTGCCGCTTGGGCTGATGGTCGTGGTTGCGGTGCTCGGCTTCGTCCTGCAGGGGCGTGGCTGGACCTATCACAGCGTGCCGGTCACGGCCTCGGTCGCGCTGGCACTGGGCGCAGGTCTGGGCCTGCTTCTGGCCAATGCCAGTCGCATGAGATCGGTTATGGCGCTGGTGCTCGTCGTGCTGAGCCTGACCGCATCCTGGGCCCGATACGGCGAGCGATGGGTGCCCTACGCCAAGCGTTTGGCGGGGATCGTCCCGCAAGAGGCCATCGACCCGATGTTCGACGCCCCGGATTTTGCCGGCCCCGCCGAGTCGCGGGAGGTCGCGGCCTGGATAAGACAGGCGACGGAACCGACCGACCGCATCTTCGTCTGGGGCATGGAAAGCCAGCTTTACGTCTATTCGAACCGCATGTTCGTGGGCCCCAGTTTTGCCGACGCTCCGATCTGGCACCCGCAACTCGCCCCCCGGAACCCGGCGTATTTTCAAACCCAGCGCGCGAACTTCTTTGCCGCCCTGACGCGCACGCCCCCGGCGGTCTTCGTCGTTGCCCGCAACGATGCCAACCCGGTAGAGCCCTGGGCGTCGGACCGATCCTTGCGATCGCTTCCCGAGATCGTCGAGTTCATCGACAGCAACTACACGCTTGAGAAGACGACCGATCATTTTCTTGTCTACCGGCACCGGTAGTGTGGCCGAGGCGGTCGCCGCCACGCCAGGGCCGACGCCTGCGCTGTCGCCCTAGCGCAGCCTCAGGCGCGGCGCCTCGCCCAGCGGGACCGGCCCCAGGCGCATCCGCCCGTCACGCAGGACCAGCGTCGCGTCCAGCGTGTCGTCGCGGCCGGACAGACCGGCCAGAAGCCTCAACGCGATTTCCAGCTGGTCGGCCACGCCCTGGGGCAGGCTGCCCGCTGCCACCGCGAGGCGCAGCATCTCGCGCCAGTTCTCGGCCCTCAGCGCGATCTCGCCGCTGGCGCGGCCTTCGGCATCGACGGAAACCGACCCCGCCGCGTCGAAGGCCAGGTCGGCCCAACGGGCCTCGGCGCGTTTGAGCGTGATCGTGGTGATCTGCGGGCGCCGGTCCTCGATGGCCTGCCGGTCCCAGGGGGCGTCATAGTCGATCTCGGCGTCGATCGTGATCCGGTCGATCACCTCGGGCAGGACGCCCGCGGCCTCGATAAGCTGCATCAGGTCGGCCGAGAGACGCAGCGAGGTGGCCTCGGCCCCGAGGGCGCGTCCGTTTTCCAGCCCTGGGGCCGGGCGGCTGGCCAGAAGCGCGCGCTCGGCGGTCATGCCCCAGCCCGCGTCGGACTCAAGGCGCAGCCCTTCGCCGACGATCGAGGTCCGGTCGAGCCGCCAGTCGGTGTCGGGGACGAAGACGAAGCTGCCGCGCAACCGGTCGCTGGTCACGTCGATTTTCTGCCGCGGCGTTGCGAGGCGCTGTTCGGATGGCCAGGCGGCGATGAGGTGGTCGCGCTTGTAGATCAGTGCGAGGATCTGGAACTGCGGCATCTGCCAGGCGAGGCCGGTCTCTGGGTCGGCAAGCGCGAGATCGGTAAAGGTTGTGTCCAGCCGGTTGGGAAAGCCCCGGACGTCGAGGTCGGCGTAATCGGCCACCCAGCCCTCGGCCCGGCGCGCCTCGATCCAGTCGGCCAGCCCGGCCTCGCGCCGCTGGGCGCTGACCACCCAGAAGCCAGACCAGATCAGCGCCGCCGCGATGACCACCGTCAGAAGCGTGCGCATGACTGCCCCCCTTTCGCCCCGTACCGGGTTCGTGTTTACAGGGGGCCGCAACGGAGGACCAGTAAGATGGACGACGCGATGTGGGTCTTTGGCTATGGCTCGCTGATGTGGCACCCGGGCTTTGCGGTGGCCGAGCGGCGGCTGGCGCGGCTCGACGATTGGCATCGCAGTTTCTGCATGCGCTCGATCCACCATCGCGGCACGGTCGAGGCGCCCGGGCTGGTTCTGGCGCTGGACGCGGCGCCGGGCGGGGCCTGCCACGGGCTGGCGTTCCGAGTGACCGCCGGCGCCGAGGACGAAAGCCTCGCCTATCTGCGCGAGCGCGAGTTGATCTCGTCGGCCTATCTCGAAACGCGGCAGAGCGTTGAGTTGGCGGGGGGGCCGGTGGTCGAGGCGGTGACCTACGTGATCGACCCGGTGCACGAGCAGTATTGCGGCGGCCTGCCGCTGGAGGAACAGGCCGAGATCATCGCCCGGGCGATCGGCGGGCGCGGGCCCAACCGCGAATACCTGTTCAATACCGTCGCCCATCTCGACGAGTTGGGCATCGCCGATGCCGAACTGGCCTGGCTGGCGGCCCGTGTCGCCCAGATCACGGCGCCGCACGCATAGGGTCATTGCGTGTTGTGAGCCCTTGCCGAGTTGCCTACTGTGCAAGCGAAAATCAAAGGGCCGGGACCATTTTTATGGACATGACCGACCGCGAGGCCGAGCCGCAGTTTACACAGCCGCTGCGCCAGATCGTACTGATGCTTCTGGCGGTGGGGCTGTTTTCCTTCGGGGCCTATATAGCGTTTCCCAAGGTCGCGCCGGTCTTTCTGGCCAATCTCTACCTGAACGGCGCCATCCTGGTGGTTTTCCTGATCGGGGTGCTGGCCTGTTTCCTGCAGGTGTTTCAGCTGATCTCGTCGGTGAACTGGATCGAGGGCTTTACCCGGCGCAGTCCCGGCCACGGCATCGTGCGCGCGCCGCGCCTGCTGGCGCCCCTGGCGGCGCTCTTGCGTCGGCGCGGCGCGCGGATGCAGATCAACGCCACTTCGGCGCGGTCGATCCTCGAATCCGTCGCAACCCGGATCGAAGAGGCGCGCGATATCACGCGCTATATCGTCAACCTACTGATCTTTCTGGGGCTTCTGGGCACGTTCTACGGGCTGGCCACCACCGTTCCGGCTGTGGTCGAGACGATCCGCTCGCTCGCGCCGCAAGAGGGCGAGGGCGGGGTCGAGGTGTTTTCCCGCCTGATGACCGGGCTGGAGGCGCAGCTCGGCGGCATGGGAACGGCGTTTTCCTCGTCGCTTCTGGGCCTTGCGGGTTCGTTGGTGGTCGGCCTGCTGGAGCTTTTCGCCGGGCACGGGCAGAACCGGTTTTACCGCGAACTGGAGGAATGGCTCTCGACCATCACCCGGCTGGGCTTTTCCTCTGGCGATGGCGAGGTCGGCGAGACGGGGGCCGAGGCGGCCTTTGCCGAGGCGGTGCTGGAGCAGATGGACGCCCAGACCGAGGCCTTGCAGATCGCGCTGGCCCGTGCCGAGGAAACGCGCGGCCGCACGCTGGACCGGATGACGGCGCTGCACGGCGCGATCGAGCGGATGGCCACGCAGATGGAAGAGGGGCAGGGCGCGGGCGCTGTGGCCGCGCTGGACCGCGTTGCCCACGGTCAAGAGCGGCTGATCGGCCTGATCGAGGAGCAGGCCGCCGAGGCCGCATCCGCCGGCGGCGCGCATGTGGATGCCGAGGCGCGTATGCGCCTGCGCTCGATCGATGTGCAGCTCTTGCGCATCCTCGAAGAATTGTCGGCCGGCCGGCAGGAGGCGATCACCGAACTCAGGGGCGATATCGCGGCGCTGAACCGGGCCATCCGCCAGCTGGCCCGCGAGGACGACCGGTGGAGCTGACCCCATGCCGCTGACCCGTCGCACCGGCAACCGCTTTCAGGCCTCGATCTGGCCGGGTTTCGTCGATGCGATGACCGCGCTGCTGCTGGTGCTGATGTTCGTGCTGTCGATCTTCATGATCGTGCAGTTCATGCTGCGCGAGACGATCTCGGGCCAGCAAAGCGAGCTAAGCCAGCTCAACGCCGAACTGGCCGCCCTGGCCGAGGCGCTGGGCGTCGAGGAGGAGCGCGGCGCCCGGTTGCGGACCGAGGTGGGCCGGCTTGGCGCGGCGCTGTCCGACACGCAGCAAGAGGCTGCGGCGCAGGCCGCGCTGATCACCTCGCTCAACGCCCAGCTCGACGCGCAGGCTGCTGACCTGCAAGGCGCCGAGGCGCGGATTTCCGATTTCGAGGCCCAGGTGGCGCGGCTGATTTCCGAGCGCGACGCAGCGATCAGCGAGGGCGCGGAACTGCAAGGGCAGGTGGCCGAGCTGGAAGAGACGCGCGCGCGTCTCGTCGGCGAGCGGGCCGATTTGGAACAGGCGCTGGCCTCGGTGCGCTCCGAGCTCGACGCCGAGGCCGAGGCGGCGCGGCTGGCCGCGGCCCGGCGCGAGGCGCTGGAGGCGTTGGTGGCCGATCTCAGGCGGCGGCAGGCCGAGGCCGGGCAGGCGAACGAAGCGCTGACCGCGCGGGTCGACACGTTGCAGGCGGACCTGTCGGAGGAAGAGGCCGCGCGCCTGGCCGAAGCCGCCGCCGCCCAGGCGCTGCGCGAAGAGCTGAAGGGCGCCGAGGACGAGTTGACGGCGATGACGCTGGCGCTGGAAGAACAGCGCAGGCGCGCCGAGGAAACGCTGACCATGCTGGCCGCCGCCGAGGCCGCGCGCGACGATCTCGACGCGCAACTGGCGCAGGCGCTGTTGGCCCGCGAGGGGCTGGAGCAAGACCTCGCCGGGGTCGAGAACAGGCGCGCCGAAATGGCCGAGCGCATCGCCGCAATCGAGGCCGACCGCGACGACCTGGCCCAGCGTCTGGCGCTTGCGGTGTCGGCCCGCGAGGCGCTGCGCCAAGATCTGGAGGCGGCCGAGGCCACCGCGGCCGAGCGGGCCGAGGCCGTTGCAAATGCCCAAGAGGGGCGCCGCGCGACCGAGGCGGCGCTGCAAGAGGCCATAGCGGCGCGCAAGTCCGCCGAGGCGGAACTGGCCGCGTTGCGCGCGGCCAGTTCCGAGACCGAGGATGTCGAGCGTCAACTCGCCGCCGCGCTGGCCGCAAAGGTCGCCGCCGAAGAACGGGCCGCCCAGCGTCTGACCGAGGCCGAGCGCCGCGCCGCGCTCTTGGCCCAGGCCAACCGGGCGCTTGATGCGGAAGAGGCGAAATCGGCCGAGAGCCAGCGCAAGGTGACCTTGCTGAACCAGCAGATCGCCGCGCTGCGCGCCCAGCTGGGCAGTCTTCAGTCGCTGCTCGACGAGGCCGAGGGCCGTGATGCCCAGGCCAAGGTGCAGATCGAGAGCCTGGGTAACCGGCTGAACGCCGCGCTGGCGCAGGTCGCCTCGGAACAGCGCGCGCGGGCCGAGCTGGAAGAGGCCGAACGCAAACGGCTGGAGGAAGAGGCAAAGCGCCTCGCCGCCGAGGCCAGAAAGCTGGAGAACTACCGCTCGGAATTCTTCGGGCAGTTGCGCAGCCTTCTGGCCGGGCGCGAAGGGGTGCGCATTGTCGGCGACCGTTTCGCGTTTTCGTCCGAGGTGCTTTTTCAGCCCGCCTCGGCCCAGTTGGCCGACGAAGGGCGCGCGCAGATTGCCAATGTGGTGGAGATCCTGCGCGAGGTGTCCGACCAGATCCCGCCCGATATCGACTGGATTCTGCGGGTCGACGGGCACACCGACGATGTGCCGCTGATCGAGGGCGCGGAATACGCGGACAACTGGGAGCTCAGCCAGGCCCGCGCGCTGTCGGTGGTGCGCTACATGATCGACGATCTGGGCTTTCCGCCCCGGCGGCTGGCTGCCACGGGCTTTGGCGAATACCGCCCGGTCGACCCCGCCGACACGCCCGAGGCCCGGGCCCAGAACCGGCGGATCGAACTGAAACTGACCGAGCGGTGAGCTAGCCGCCGATGCGCAGCGTAACCGTGCGTTGGCCCAGCACCTCATCGCCGCGCATCAGCTGAGCCGTGCCGCGATAGGCCCCGTCGGGCCAGCCCCCGGCGGGCGGACGTCGCCCGGCAGCGCGGAAAAAGCGCACCTGCGCCCGGTCGAGCGTGGCACGGTGTTCGAAAATCCGTGCGCCGCCGGGACCGTCGATTTCAAACGCCACCGCGTCGCCCGCGCGCCCGCCAAAGGCATGGGCCCAGAGCACCAGCGCCGGCGCGCCGGCGGGCAGGGTGGCCGGCGAGGCAAGGCCCGCCTTGACCGCGTCAAAGCCCGGCACGGTGGTGGAAAACCCCGCGCCGACCAGCCCGCCGGGCGCATAGGGCAACGGGTTTTGCCAAAGCGGCGCTGCGGCGGCGCGGCCGCAGGTGGCGGGGCCCGATGCCGGGTCGAACGGATCGACCACGCGGCCGTCGCGGCGGACCGAAAGGTGGACGTGGGGAAATTCGGTGCGCCCGGACAGGCCGACCTGTCCCAGAACTGTCCCTTTTGCAACGCGCATCCCCTTGCGCACGGCGACGCTGCCTTCGCGCAGATGGCAGTATTGGGTTTCCCAGCCCTCGCCGTGGCTGACCACGACGCCGTTGCCGCAATCGCGCCCGTCCAGCGCCGGGGCGCCGGGCCGGTCCATGGCGATGTCGGGCATCCCGTCGCGGGTGGCCTTGACCGTGCCGGGCGCGACGGACAGCACGCTTACCCCGCGCGCCATGTCGGCCTCGGTTGGCAGCGCGAAATCGGTGCCCTTGTGGCCGTCATAGGTGAGCCCCCCGCAGGCGAAATCGGCCGCGCCGGGGCCCGGGTCGCGGTCGACGTAGTTCTGGATGAAACAGGTTTCGCCCAGGGTGCAGTCGATGGGCGGCGCCAAAGGAATGTCCCCCGCCACGGCGGGCGCGGCGAGGGACAATAGGGCGAGTATCGTTTTGGCGCGGATCACTCCGCGGTGAGAAGCGGCGGTTTCTTCGAGCCGATGCGCCGCTTTTCGGGTTCGGCGATGCGCAGGTCGATCTTGCCGTCCTTGACGCCCACCTTGACCACGCCACCCTCGGCGAGCTTGCCGAACAGCAACTCTTCGGCGAGCGGCTTCTTGATGTGCTCCTGGATGACGCGGCCCAGCGGGCGTGCGCCCATGCGGTCGTCGTAGCCCTTGTCGGCCAGCCATTCGGCGGCGGGCCGGGTCAGTTCGATCGTGACCGAGCGGTCCAGCAACTGGGCCTCGAGCTGGAGGACGAATTTCTCGACCACCTGCATGATGACCTCTTTCGGCAGCGGCGCGAACGAGATCACCGCGTCCAGCCGGTTGCGGAACTCGGGCGTGAAGGTGCGCTCGATCGCGGCGGTATCCTCGCCCTCGCGCCGCTCGCGGCCAAAGCCCACGGCGGCCTTGGCCTGCTCGGACGCGCCCGCGTTGGAAGTCATGATCAGGATCACGTTGCGGAAGTCGACGGTCCGGCCGTTATGGTCGGTCAGCTTGCCGTGGTCCATCACCTGCAACAGGATGTTGTAGACATCCGGGTGCGCCTTTTCGATCTCGTCGAGCAGCAGCACGCAGTGCGGGTGCTGGTCGACCCCGTCGGTCAGAAGGCCGCCCTGGTCGAAGCCGACATAGCCCGGCGGTGCGCCGATCAGGCGGCTGACCGCATGTTTCTCCATGTATTCCGACATGTCGAAGCGCAGCAGCTCGACCCCCAGGGTGCTGGCCAGTTGCTTGGCCACCTCGGTCTTGCCGACGCCCGTGGGGCCGGCGAAGAGGTAGTTGCCGATCGGCTTTTCGGGTTCGCGCAGGCCGGCGCGGGCCAGCTTGATCGCCGAGGACAGCGCCTCGATCGCGTTGTCCTGTCCGAACACCACGCGCTTGAGCGACTTTTCCAGATCCTTGAGCACCTCGGCGTCGTCCTTGGAGACGCTCTTGGGCGGGATGCGCGCGATCTTGGCGACCACGGTTTCGATCTGGGGCGAGTCGATCGTCTTGGCCCGGTCATCCTCGGCCAGCAGGTGCTGCGCCGCGCCGGCCTCGTCGATCACGTCGATGGCCTTGTCGGGCAGCTTGCGGTCGTGGATGTAGCGCGCCGACAGTTCGACCGCCGACTTGATCGCCTCGGGGGTGTAGCTGACATCGTGGTGCTTTTCGAAATACGGCTTGATCCCTTCGAGGATCTTGACCGCGTCATCCACCGACGGCTCGTTGACGTCGATCTTCTGGAACCGGCGGGACAGTGCGCGGTCCTTTTCGAAATGCTGGCGGAACTCCTTGTAGGTGGTCGAGCCCATGCAGCGCAGCTTGCCGCCCTGCAGCGCGGGCTTGAGCAGGTTGGACGCATCCATCGCGCCGCCCGAGGTGGCGCCGGCGCCGATCACCGTGTGGATCTCGTCGATGAAGAGGATCGCGTCGGGATGCTCTTCCAACTCGTTCACCACGGCCTTCAGCCGCTCTTCGAAATCGCCGCGGTAGCGCGTGCCGGCCAAGAGCGCGCCCATGTCGAGCGAGTAGATCGTGGAGTTGGCCAGCACCTCCGGGGTTTCGCCCGACACGATCTTGCGGGCCAGCCCCTCGGCGATGGCGGTCTTGCCGACGCCGGGGTCGCCCACCAGCAGCGGGTTGTTCTTGCGCCGCCGGCATAGCACCTGGATGCAGCGCTCGACCTCGTGCTCGCGCCCGATCAGCGGGTCGACATCGCCTTTCTGGGCCTTGGCGTTGAGATCGACGCAATACTTGGCCAGCGCGGATTCGCGGTTTTCGGCCTCTTCGGCCGGGTTGGCGCCGGCCTGGCTTTCCTCTTCGAACTCGCTTGCCCCCGAGACTGGGCGGGTTTCGCCGAAGGTGGGATCCTTGGCCACGCCATGGGCGATGAAGTTGACCGCGTCGTAGCGCGTCATGTCCTGCTCTTGCAGGAAATAGGCGGCGTTCGATTCACGTTCGGCAAAGATCGCGACCAACACGTTGGCCCCGGTCACCTCGGTGCGGCCCGAGCTTTGGACATGGATCGCGGCGCGCTGGATCACCCTTTGGAAGGCCGCCGTCGGAACCGCCTCGGAGCCCTCGATATCGGTGACCAAAGTGGACAACTCGTCATCGATGAACTCCACGAGTGTCGAGCGCAGCTTTTCCAGGTCGACCGAACACGCCTTCATCACCTTGGCGGCGTCGGGTTCGTCGATCAGCGCCAGAAGCAGATGCTCCAGCGTGGCCAGCTCGTGGCGCCGGGCGTTGGCCAGCGCGAGCGCGGCATGGATGGCTTGCTCGAGTGTATTCGAAAACGAAGGCACGTGGAGTGCTCCTTTCCTGGGGTCGAGGGGGGCGTGGCCCCGTCCCGACCGTGGCCTCATGATAACAGACTTCGGTGTTTGCAGGCCCGCTTCAAGTATTTTCTGTTCACATCTGTACCTCACTCTTGGAAACGCCCTAAAAAAAGGCGCTGTTTGGCGGGTTAGAACCGGTCTTTCCGCGCGCGGATCTCGGCGAAGACGGCGGCATCGGGCGCCTCGGCCATGCCCAGTGTGGCTTTCACCTCGGGCAGCCGGGCGCGCAGGAAGGGGTTGGTCGCCAGTTCCTCGGACAGCGGCACCGGCACCGTGGGCCGGCCCGCCGCGCGGGTTTCGGCGATGCGATCGGCCCGGGCGGCCAGATCGGGATTATCGGGTTCGATCGTCTTGGCAAAGCGGGCATTGGCGGTGGCGTATTCGTGCCCGGAATAGACCAGTGTCTCGGGCGGCAGGGCCGCGAGCTTCGACAGGCTCTGCCACATCATCTCGGGCGTGCCCTCGAACACCCGTCCGCATCCCAGCGCCATCAGGCTGTCGGCGGTGAAGACCGCCGCGCTGTCGGGGAAGTGGAACGCGATATGTCCCACGGTATGACCCGAGACATCCAGCACATGGGCGGTTTGCGATCCGACCTCGACGCGGTCGCCCTCGGCCACGGCCTTGTCGAGCCGGGGCAGGCGGCCTGAATCCGCGGCCGCCCCGATGACCTGCGCGCCATGGGCGCTGCGCAGCGCCTCGACACCGCCGACATGGTCGTGGTGGTGGTGCGTGATGAGAATGCTGTCGAGACCCCAGCGCCGCTCTGCGAGGGCCAGTTCGATGGGGCCGGATTCGGGCGCGTCGACAACCGCGGTCGTCCCGCTGGCCGGATCATGCAGCAGATAGGCGTAGTTGTCGGACAGGCAGGGGACGGTGACGATCTCAAGAGGCATGGCAAATCCGCTCCGTATCTCTATCTTTACCCCGAGAGTTGCCGATCCCGAGGTGGACCGCAATGCACCTGGACGTGCTGGACCTGAGGAATTTCTACTACCGCACCAATCTGGGGCGCGTGGCGCAAAGGGCCATACGCGATCAGGTGGTGGCGCTGTGGCCCGAAGCCAAGGGGCAGACCGTCGCCGGGTTCGGATTTGCCGTGCCGCTCTTGCGCCCTTTCCTGCCCGACGCGCGGCGGGTGGTCGGGCTGATGCCGGGCCAGCAGGGGGTGATGCCCTGGCCGGCGGGCAAGCCCAATGTCACTGCCCTGGTCGAGGAGACGGCCTGGCCGCTGCCCGACGGGCTGGTCGATAAGCTGATGCTGCTTCATGGGCTGGAAACCAGCGAGAACCCGAGCGCGGTTCTGGAAGAAGCGTCGCGCGTGCTGGGGCCGGGCGGGCGGATGCTGGTCATCGTGCCCAACCGGTCGGGCCTGTGGGCGCGGCGCGACAAGACACCGTTCGGCTTTGGCCGGCCCTACACGCCTGGACAGCTCGACGCGCAGCTTCGCAACCACGGCTTCGAGCCGCAGCACAGCGGTGCCGCCCTCTTCGCGCCGCCCAGCGAGCGGCGATTCTGGCTGCGCAGCGCCGCGATGTGGGAACGCGCGGGCCAGCGCGCGTCTGCCTATTACGCGGGCGGGGTGCTGATTGTGGAGGCGACAAAACGGGTATACCGGCCGACCGGCAGCGTGGTAAAGGACACCATGGCGCGCCCGCTGCGGGTGCTTGAAGGGTTGCCCGCGCCGGGGGCAGAACCGGCCTGAAGGCCCGGCGAGCCAAGAAAACAAGGCTGGGGCCGGGTGCGGCCCGAAGTGGCCGACACGCAGCGATTTTCGCCCCTGCGCGGCCCGTCACAGAATGCTGCGCTTGGCTGTTGCGAGGCGGGACTGCCTCTGCTACACCCACGCCGATTTCGGAAGCGTGCCCGCCCGGGCGCGTAGCTTGATTTGCCTCGTGCCGGGTTCCCGGTGCAGAACGGGGCTTCAGATATCGGAAGGGTGGACGTGTCCGAACCAGCTTCGATTTCGACCGGCATTGCTACGCGCTATGCCACGGCCATCTTTGAATTGGCCAAGGAAGAAAAAGCCCTCGAAAAACTCGAAACCGACGTGGCCGCGCTCGACGCGGCGCTGGTCGAGAGCGAGGATTTTCGCAGCCTTATCTCATCGCCGCTCTACAGCCGCGACCAACAGGCCAAGGCGATCGGTGCGCTCGCGCCCAAGATGGGCCTCGACAAGATGATGGCCAACGCGCTGCAACTGATGGCCTCCAAGCGCCGCCTCTTCGTGCTGCCGCAGCTTAACAAGGTACTCTCCGCGCTGATCGCGGAAGAGAAGGGCGAGGTCACCGCCGATGTCGTCTCGGCCCGGCCGCTGAACGACGCGCAGACCGCCGCACTGGCCAAGACGCTCAAGGCCAACGCCGGCAAGGATGTCAAGATCAACGCGACCGTCGATGAGCGCCTCATCGGCGGTCTGGTCGTAAAACTGGGCTCGAAGATGGTCGACACCTCGATCCGCTCGAAGCTCAATGCACTCCAGAACATTATGAAAGAGGTCGGATAAATGGGTGTCCAAGCTGCAGAGATCTCTGCGATCCTCAAGGAGCAGATCAAGAACTTCGGCCAGGAAGCCGAAGTCGCCGAAGTGGGGCGCGTGCTCTCGGTCGGGGACGGCATCGCCCGTGTCCATGGCCTCGACAACGTGCAGGCCGGCGAGATGGTCGAGTTCCCCGGCGGCATCCGCGGCATGGCGCTGAACCTCGAAGTCGACAATGTCGGCGTCGTGATCTTCGGCTCGGACCAGCAGATCAAGGAAGGCGACACCGTCAAGCGCACCAACTCCATCGTGGACGTTCCGGTGGGCGATGCGCTTCTGGGTCGCGTGGTCGATGGCCTGGGCAACCCGATCGACGGCAAGGGCCCGATCAAGGCCAGCGAGCGCCGCGTCGCCGACGTCAAGGCGCCGGGCATCATCCCGCGTAAATCGGTGCATGAACCGATGGCCACCGGCATCAAGTCGGTCGACGCCATGATCCCGATCGGCCGCGGCCAGCGCGAGTTGATCATCGGCGACCGCCAGACCGGCAAGACCGCCGTCGCGCTCGACACGATCCTGAACCAGAAGAGCTATAACAAGGCCGCCGGCGACGACGAGAGCAAGAAGCTCTACTGCGTCTACGTCGCCATCGGCCAGAAGCGGTCGACCGTGGCCCAGCTGGTGAAGAAGCTTGAGGAAACGGGCGCCATCGACTACTCGATCATCGTGGCCGCCACCGCCTCGGACCCGGCGCCGATGCAGTTCCTCGCCCCCTACGCCGCCACGGCGATGGGCGAATATTTCCGCGACAACGGTCGCCACGCGCTGATGGTCTACGATGACCTGTCCAAGCAGGCCGTCGCCTACCGCCAGATGTCGCTGCTGCTGCGCCGCCCGCCGGGGCGCGAGGCCTACCCGGGCGACGTGTTCTACCTGCACTCTCGCCTGCTGGAACGTTCGGCGAAGCTGAACGAGGATCACGGCGCCGGGTCGCTGACCGCGCTGCCGATCATCGAAACCCAGGGCGGTGACGTGTCGGCCTTTATTCCGACCAACGTGATCTCGATCACCGACGGCCAGATCTTCCTCGAGACCGAGCTGTTCTACCAGGGCATCCGCCCGGCGGTGAACACCGGCCTGTCGGTGTCGCGCGTGGGCTCTTCGGCCCAGACCGACGCGATGAAATCGGTCGCCGGCCCGGTCAAGCTGGAACTGGCCCAGTACCGCGAGATGGCGGCCTTCGCCCAGTTCGGGTCGGACCTCGACGCGTCCACGCAGAGACTGCTGAACCGCGGCGCGCGCCTGACCGAGCTGATGAAGCAGCCGCAATACGCGCCGCTGACCAACGCCGAGATCGTCTGCGTCATCTTCGCCGGCACCAAGGGCTATCTGGACAAGATCGCGGTCAAGGATGTCACCCGCTTCGAGGCCGGCCTGCTGAGCCATCTGCGCAGCAAGCACCAGGACCTGCTGGACGACATCACCAACAACGACCGCAAGGTCAAGGGCGAGCTGGAAGACAAGATCAGGGCCGCGCTGGACGAGTACGCCAAGGGCTTCGCCTGAGGGCGGCGCGAGAGGATCGGATAGATGCCAAGCCTCAAGGACCTGAAAAACCGGATCGATAGCGTCAAGTCGACGCGAAAGATCACGAAGGCGATGCAGATGGTCGCCGCAGCCAAGCTGCGGCGTGCCCAGGATGCAGCGGAAAACGCCCGCCCCTATGCCGAGCGCATGGAGACGGTGCTGAGCGGATTGGCGGCCTCGGTCGCCGACCGCGGCGACGCGCCCCCGCTGTTGGCCGGGACCGGCGACGACCAGGTGCACCTGCTGGTGGTCATGACCGCCGAGCGCGGCCTGTGCGGCGGCTTCAACTCGACGATCGTGCGGCTGGCCCGCATCCGCATCAACGAGTTGCTCGCCGCGGGCAAGACCGTCAAGATCCTGACCGTCGGCAAGAAGGGCCGCGAGCAGCTCAAGCGCGACTACTCCGATCACTTCGTCGGCCATGTGGATCTCAGCGAGGTCAAGCGCATCCGGTATGACGATGCCAACAGCATCGCGCAGGACGTGATCTCGCGGTTCAATGCCGGCGAGTTCGACATCGCCACGCTGTACTTCAACCGCTTCCAGTCGGTGATCAGCCAGGTGCCGACCGCCCAGCAGATCATTCCCCGTCCGGTCGAGGACGAGGCCGACACGAGCCGGTTCTACGAATACGAGCCGTCGGAAGACGAAATCCTGCGCGATCTTCTGCCGCGTGGGGTGGCCACGCAAATCCTGGCGGCGTTGCTGGAAAATGGCGCGTCCGAGCAGGGCGCGCGGATGTCGGCAATGGACAACGCCACGCGCAACGCGGGCGACATGATCGAAAAGCTGACCATCGAGTACAACCGCTCGCGTCAGGCCGCGATCACCAAGGAACTCATCGAAATCATTTCGGGCGCCGAGGCGCTCTAAAGGAACCGGAGAAACGAGATGGCAACTGCTACTGGCAAAGTTACCCAGGTGATCGGCGCCGTCGTCGACGTTCAGTTCGACGAACATCTGCCCGAAATTCTGAACGCTCTGGAAACCGAAAACAACGGCAAGCGGCTGGTGCTGGAAGTGGCCCAGCACCTGGGCGAAAGCACCGTGCGCACCATCGCCATGGACGCGACCGAGGGTCTGGTGCGCGGCGCGAAAGTGTCCGACACCGGCACGCCGATCTCGGTGCCGGTGGGCGACGCCACGCTGGGCCGAATTCTGAATGTGATCGGCGAGCCGATCGACGAAAAGGGCCCGATCGACGCCAAGGAAACCCGCCCGATCCACCAGCCCGCCCCGACCTTCGACGAACAGGCAACATCGTCGGAAATCCTGGTGACGGGGATCAAGGTCATCGACCTGCTTGCGCCTTACTCCAAGGGCGGCAAGGTGGGCCTGTTCGGCGGCGCCGGTGTGGGCAAGACCGTGCTCATCATGGAGCTGATCAACAACATCGCCAAGGTGCACTCGGGCTACTCGGTGTTCGCCGGTGTGGGGGAACGGACCCGCGAGGGCAACGACCTCTATCACGAGATGATGGAATCCGAGGTCATCAAGATCGACAACCTGTCGGAGTCCAAGGTTGCGCTGGTCTACGGCCAGATGAACGAACCTCCGGGGGCGCGTGCCCGTGTCGCGCTGAGCGGCCTGACCCTGGCCGAACAGTTCCGCGACCAGTCGGGCACCGACGTGCTGTTCTTCGTCGACAACATCTTCCGCTTTACCCAGGCAGGCTCCGAGGTGTCGGCGCTTCTGGGCCGTATCCCCTCGGCGGTGGGCTACCAGCCGACGCTGGCCACCGACATGGGCGCGCTGCAGGAACGCATCACCTCGACACGGGCTGGCTCGATCACCTCGGTGCAGGCGATCTACGTGCCCGCGGACGACCTGACCGACCCCGCGCCGGCCACCTCGTTTGCCCACCTCGACGCCACCACCGTGCTGTCGCGCGCGATTTCCGAGCTCGGCATCTACCCGGCGGTGGACCCGCTCGACTCGACCTCGCGGATTCTCGATCCGGGCGTGGTCGGCGAAGAGCATTACCAGGTGGCGCGCGACGTGCAGGGCATCCTGCAGCGCTACAAGTCGCTGCAGGACATCATCGCGATCCTCGGCATGGACGAACTGAGCGAAGAGGACAAGCTGACCGTGTCGCGCGCGCGCAAGATCCAGCGCTTCCTCAGCCAGCCCTTCGACGTGGCCAAGGTGTTCACCGGTTCGGACGGCATCCAGGTGCCGATCGAAGAGACCATTTCCTCGTTCAAGGCGGTCGTGGCCGGTGAATACGACCACCTGCCCGAAGCGGCCTTCTACATGGTCGGCGGCATCGAAGACGTGGTGGCGAAGGCCGAAAAGATGGCGGCGGACGCTGCATAAGGGGGCATTATGGCCGACACGATGCAATTCGACCTCGTTGCGCCGGAGCGCAAGCTTGCCTCGCTCGACGCGAAGCAGGTGATGCTGCCCGGCGCCGACGGGAACATGACGGTCCTGCCGGACCACGCGCCGGTCATGACCACGCTGCGCCCCGGCATCGTCGAGGTGGTCGGCGAGAAGGGCAGTGAGCAATTCATCGTCACCGGCGGCTTTGCCGAGGTGGTCGGCGACCGCGCCACGGTGCTGGCCGAGCGGGCGCACCCGGTTTCGGAGGTCACCCAGGAGATGATCGACGAAATGGTGGCCGAGGCCCACAAGGCCCACAAGGAGGCCCGCGAAGAAGAACATCACGACCTCGTCGACAACACCCAGCACCTGCTGGCCGACATGGTTGCGATGGGCACCCATCTGGGTCTCAACCCCAGTGTGCCGAACGACTGACCGCGCGTGCCTTGAATTCGAAAAGGCCCCGTTTTGCGGGGCCTTTTTCATGCCGGCGCCGAAGTTTCGCCCGGTTCACCGGGCACCCTGACGCGCCAGAGGAGGTGTCACGCGATGCAGACATTCGACGGCCGGATGATCGGGGTCGACCGCGGTTCCGTCGTGCTGTTTTCCGATTTCGAGCATGACGGCGTGATGTGGACGGGCACCGGCCCGCGTGCCAGCCGCACGCCCGTGCGCTTTTCCCAAAGCTTCCGCGCGCCGCCCGTGGTCTATGTCGGGATCTCGATGTGGGACCTCGACCAGAAGACGAACCAGCGGGCCGACATCTCGGCCGAAAACGTCACCGAGGACGGGTTCGACGTGGTGTTCAAGACCTGGGCCGACACCCGTGTCGCGCGCATCCGCGCCGACTGGATGGCCATCGGCGCGGCCAGGCACGAGGATGACTGGGACGTAACCTGACCGGGCCGTGCGCCGGGGCGCCTAGCCGTTGAGCGCGTACATGCCCTCGTAGATCGGCGCCAGTGTCTCGTGCGCGAAAAGCGACGAGACCGACGTGCCCTGCCAGATATTCATGATCGCCTGGGCGAAAAGCGGCGCGGTGGGCACGATGCGAATGTTTTGCGTGGCCTGAACCGCTTGGGTGGGCTGGATCGAGTCGGTGATGACGACGGTCTTCAGCCGCGAATTGCTGATCCGCTCGATCGCCGGGCCCGAAAAAACGCCGTGGCTGATATAGGCGTGCACCTCGTTGGCGCCGTTCTCGGTCAGTACCTCGGCGGCCTTGCAAAGCGTTCCGGCGGTATCGCAGAGGTCGTCGACGATGACGCAGGTCTGCCCCTCGACATCGCCGATCACCGTCATCTCGGCCACCTCGCCCGGACGCACCCGGCGCTTGTCGACGATGGCCAGGCCCGAGCCGATCCGCTGCGCCAGTTCGCGCGCGCGGGCAACGCCGCCCACATCGGGCGAAACCACGGTGATTTGGCCGAGCTCACCGCGGAAATGATGCTCGATATCCAGCGCAAAGATCGGCGCGGCATAGAGGTTGTCGACGGGGATATCGAAAAAGCCCTGAATCTGCGCGGCGTGCAGGTCCATCGTCAGGATGCGCTCGATCCCGGCCTCGGTCAGCAGGTTGGCCGCCAGCTTGGCCGAGATCGGGGTGCGCGCCTTGGTGCGGCGGTCCTGCCTTGCATAGCCGAAATAGGGGATCACCGCCGTGATCCGCGCCGCCGACGATCGGCGCAGCGCGTCGGAGATGATCATCAGTTCCATCAGGTTGTCGTTGGCCGGGTTCGAGGTGGGCTGGATCACGAACATATCCTCGCCGCGGACGTTCTCGAACACTTCGACGAATATTTCGCCGTCGTTGAAACGTTCCACCCTGGCATCGACCAGATCGACATTCAGCCCGCGATGCATTGACATGCGCCGGGCGATGGCGGCGGCAAGCGGTCGGTTCGCGTTACCGGAAATCAGTTTCGGTTCATTGGCGTTCGGCATCTGGCAGGGTCCCCGGGCGGCGTTTCGTGCAACGGAATCGTGACTTTGACACCGCTTATCACCCGGCTACGGTCTTGCAAACCTTGCGCGGCTCCGGAGGGTCAAGATGGCTCATATCGACTATTTCTTTACGACGATTTCGCCTTTCACCTACCTTGCCGGCACCCGGCTGGAAGAGATCGCGGGCCGCCACGACGCGACGATCACCTACAAGCCCTTGGACATCATGGCGCTTTTCCCGCGCACCGGCGGCCAGCCCGCCGGCGCGCGGCCCGAATGCCGGCAGACCTACCGCGCGCAGGAAATCCGCCGGCAGTCGGCGAAGCTGGGGATGCCGATCAACCCCAAGCCGGCGTTCTTTCCTGCCAATATGGCGCCGTCCTCCTATGCGATCATCGCCGCGCAGGCCGCGGGCGGGGGCGATCTGGGCGGGCTGGTGCACAGCCTTTTGCGGGCCTGCTGGGCCGAGGACCGCGACGTGGCCGACGATGCGGTGATCCGAGACTGCCTAAAGGCGGCGGGATTCGACCCGGGGCTTGCCGATAGCGGGCTTCTGGCCGGGGCAGAGACCTATGCGGCCAACCTCGAAGAGGCGGTGGCGCGGGGCGTGTTCGGCTCGCCCTTTTACATCGTCGGGGACGAGCGGTTCTGGGGGCAGGACCGTCTGGACGATCTGGACTTGCACCTGGCGGGCAAGCTCTAGGTCCAAGCGGGGACAGGGGCGCCAAGGGTTTTCGAAAATCCGCGGCGAAATGGTTCGACGGGTTTTGCGCCGGGCTCAGCCCGCCACGACGTTCAGGAACCGGTCCACATCCTCGTCGGTGGTCGACCAGGAGCAGACCAGCCGCGCCGAGAGCGGCTCGTCATCGGGCCCCTCCATCGACTGGTCCATCGGCCAGAGGTAGTATTGCGCGCCGGCCGCCTGGGCCGCCGCGTGGCCTTTGCGCGGCCAGGCGGCGAAGACCGCGTTGGCCTCGGTCGGATGCAGCAGGCGCGCGCCCTCCAGCGCCGCTATGCCGGCCGAAAGGCGCGCGGCCGCGGCGTTGGCCCGCGCGGCGAGCTTCAGCCATAGGTCGTCGTCGAGATAGGCCGCCATCTGGGCCGAGAGGTAGCGGTGCTTGGAAAACAGGTGCCCGCCGCGCTTGCGCCTGAGTTCGAATTCCCAGGCTTTCTCGGGGTCGAAGATGATCACCGCCTCGGCACCCATCAGCCCGTTCTTCGTGCCGCCGAAGCAGAGGATGTCGACGCCGGCCTTCCAGGTCAGCTCGGCCGGGCTGGCCGCGGTGGCCGCCAGCGCATTGGCAAAGCGCGCCCCGTCCAGATGCACCGGCAGCCCGGCGCCCCGGGCCACCGCGCAGATCTCGGCCACCTCGGCCGAGGAATAGACCGTGCCCGCCTCGGTGGCGTTGGTCAGCGACACCGCGCCGGGCTGGACGTTGTGCACGCCCGCGCGCGCGGCAAAGCCGATGGCCTGTTCCAGGGCGGCGGCGGTCATCTTGGCGTGGGCACCGTCGATGAGCGTCAGTTTCGAGCCCCCGGTATAGAATTCGGGCGCGCCGCATTCATCTTCTTCCACATGGGCGTTGCGGTGGCAAAACACCGTGGCCCAGGGCGGGCAGAGGCAGGCCAGCGCCAACGCATTGGCCGCCGTGCCCGTCGCCACCAGATAGACCGCGGCGCCGGGCGCCTCGAAGATCCGGCGCAGCCGGTCCTGCACCTCGGCAAAGATCGCGTCGGCACCATAGGGCATGGCGTAGCCGTGGTTGGCCTCGATCACCGCCTCCAGCACTTGCGGGGGCACGGGCGAGGTGTTGTCCGAGGCGAAATGCATGGGGCTTAGAGCTCCTCTTCGATCAGGTGGTCTTCCCACTCTTCCACGGGCACGTCGAACTCGGGCACTGTCCAGCCCCGCACCGACACGCCCGCCCGGTGCACGCTGTCGGGATCGCCCGAGACCAGCGGGTGCCAGTCGCGCAGGGCCTTCCCCTCCCAAAGCAGGCGATAGGCGCAGGAGGCCGGCATCCAGTAGGCGATTTCCTCGATATTGCCGGGCTTGAGGACGACGCATTCGGGCACGATGGTCTTGCGCACGTCGTAATGCGCACAGCGGCAGGTGTCGTCGTCCAGAAGGCGGCAGGCCACGCGGGTGAACACCACTTCGCCGGTGTCGGCGTCTTCCAGCTTGTTCAGGCAGCATTTGCCGCAGCCGTCGCAGAGCGCCTCCCATTCGCGGGGGTTCATTTGCTTGAGCGGCACCCTTTCCCAGAAACGGGGGCGCAGGCCGGTGCGGTCGATCGGGTCTTTCATCGGGCGGAGCCTAGCGTTTGGGGCGCGAAAGGGAAGGGGTCAGAGATCGGCCAGGATCGCGCGCGCCCGGTCGCAGTCGGCGTGCATCTGTTCGACCAGCGCGTTGAGATTGTCGAACCGGGCCTCGTCGCGCAGAAACTCGATCAGCGCCACCGACAGGTGGGTGCCGTAGAGATCGCCAACGAAATCGAACAGGTAGCTTTCGCAATTGGGGACGTTCTCGCCGAACATCGGGCGCACACCGATCGAGGCGGCGCCGTCATAGGTGCCCTTGTGCGGGCCTGACAGCACGTCGACCTTGACCGCGTAAACGCCAAAGCGCGGCCGGTGCAGCCCGATGATCGACATGTTTGCGGTGGGAAATCCCAGCGCCCGGCCGCGCGCGTCGCCGTGCAGCACCTCGCCCTCGATCCGGTGCCAGTGGCCCAGCATGGCCTGCGCATCGCGCGGGCGGCCCTCGCTCAGCGCGGTGCGGATCGAGGTAGAGGAGACGGCGCCGGCGTCGTTTGCCAACAGCTCGGCCGCCGTGACGCCGAAATCCATCGCCGCGCCAAAGCGCTGCAGGTCGTCCACGTTGCCCTTGCGGCCCTTGCCAAAGCAGAAATCGACGCCGACGACGACGTGCGACAGCCCCAGCCCGTCGTCCACGACCTCGCGCGCGAAGGCCTCGGCCGAAAGCCCGGCGAGCTGCGCGTCGAAGGGCAGCTGGTAAAGCTGGTCGACCCCCAGCTTGGCCAGCCGGTTGGCCTTGGCCTCGGCGTTCATCAGCCGAAAGGGCGGGGCGTCGGGGGCGAAGTATTCGCGCGGGTGCGGCTCGAAGGTCAGGATGCCCAAGGGGGCGCCGCGGCGGGTGGCCTCGGCGCGGGCGATCTCGATCACCTCGCGGTGGCCCAGATGCACGCCGTCGAAATTGCCGATGGCCGCAACTGCGCCGCGCGTGCGCTCGTCGAGCCCTTTCCAGGTGGTGAAGGTCTGCATCGGCCCCCGATTGCACCGGAGGCCCGGCGCCGTCAATCGAATTTCTTGGTGGGCGCCAGCACTGTAGCCTCGCCCTTCAGGACGGGCTTATCGTCCACGAGGCAGCGGCAATCAAGGGTCACCCGGCGTCTGGAATAGTCGATGGCGGTTACCTCGACTTCGGCCACCACCACGTCGCCCGGCCGGACCGGGGCGAGGAATTTCAGCGTCTGGCCCATGTAGATCGTGCCGTGGCCCGGAAGCTGTTCGCCGATCACCGCCGAGATCAGACCTGCGGTCAGCATGCCGTGGGCGATGCGGCCCTCGAAGATGGTCTGATGGGCATACTCGTCGTCGAGATGCACCGGGTTGCGGTCGGTCGAGACCTCGGCGAAAAGCTCGATATCGCGGTCGGTCACCTCCTTGCGCAGGTGGCGGCACATCCCGATTTCGATGTCCTCGATGCAAATCGTCCCGCGTGGCATGTTGTCGAGCATTCCCCGGCTCCCGGATTCCTTGTTTGCGCCAGACCATAGCGTTACGGCGCGAATGCTGCAATCGCGAAAGAAACTTTGACACCATTAAGAGCGAAATGACGCAATTTTGTTGCGTGACGGTACCGGGCGGGTGATCGCGCCGGACGGCCCGGTCCGCGGCCTGCCTAGCTGCCGAAGGCCGTGGCGTAGACCAGCACCTCTGCCGGCGCGTCGCCTTCGGGCGCCCTTTGGTGCAGGGCGGTGAACTCTGGCGGGTAGGGCGATGTCAACCGCGCCGCGCGGTCGACCGAAAAGCCGAAGCGCGCGTAATAGCCGGGTTCGCCCACGACCACGACGGGGGCGTCGGTCATCTCGAGCGCGCCGAGAATGAGGGCGCTGCCCACCCCCTGGCGCTGTTGCGACGGTGCCACGGCCACGGGCGCCAGCGCCAGCCAGCCTACGGGCGATCGCATCTGCGACAGGGCCAGATAGCCCCACAGGCCGTTCCCCCTGCGCTCGACCACCAGTTCCAGCGCCATCGCGCCCTCTGCGCGCAGGGATTCGACCAGCAGCGCCTCGGCGGGTTGGCCGAAGGCGGCTGTCAGCAAGAGCGCAATGGCCGGTTGGTCGTCCGGTTGGGCCTGCCGCAGATTCATTTCGTTAAGATACGCAAAAAGAAAGGGGCCCGCGAAGGCCCCTTCCAAAGTCCATGTTGCCGCAGGGCAGATTACATCATGCCGCCCATGCCGCCCATGTCGGGCATGCCGCCACCGGCGCCGCCCTGGCCCTTCGGCTCGGGCTTGTCGGCCACCATCGCTTCGGTGGTGATCAGCAGGCCGGCGACCGAGGCCGCGTCTTCCAGCGCGGTGCGGACAACCTTGGCCGGGTCGATCACGCCGAAGGCGAACATGTCGCCGTACTGTTCGGTCTGGGCGTTGAAGCCGAAGTGAAGATCGTCGCTCTCGCGGACCTTGCCGGCCACGACAGCGCCGTCGACACCGGCGTTTTCGGCGATCTGGCGCAGCGGCGATTCCAGTGCGCGGCGCAGCATCGCGATGCCCGCGTTCTGGTCTTCGTTGTCGCCGGCCAGGCCCTCGATCGCCTTGGCGCCCTGCACCAGGGCAACGCCGCCGCCCACGATCACGCCTTCCTGCACCGCGGCACGGGTGGCGTTCAGCGCGTCGTCGACGCGGTCCTTGCGCTCTTTCACCTCGACCTCGGTCATGCCGCCGACGCGGATGACGGCAACGCCGCCGG
The DNA here is from genome assembly GCF_041020385.1 of Rhodovulum iodosum. Lineage (NCBI taxonomy): Bacteria > Pseudomonadati > Pseudomonadota > Alphaproteobacteria > Rhodobacterales > Paracoccaceae > Rhodovulum > Rhodovulum iodosum. The sequence continues at coordinate 1,798,181 of NZ_JBEHHI010000001.1, forward strand.
CCAGCTTGGCCACACGCTCTTGCAGCTTCTCACGGTCGTAGTCCGAGGTGGTTTCCTCGATCTGCTGACGGATCTGCGAAACGCGCGCCTCGATTTCGGCCTTTTCGCCGGCACCGTCGACGATGGTGGTCTCGTCCTTGGTGATCGACACTTTCTTGGCCGAGCCCAGCATGTCCATCGTCACGCTTTCGAGCTTCATGCCCAGATCTTCCGAGATCACCTGGCCGCCGGTCAGGATCGCGATGTCCTGCAGCATGGCCTTGCGGCGGTCGCCGAAGCCCGGGGCCTTGACGGCAGCGATCTTGAGGCCGCCGCGCAGCTTGTTGACCACGAGGGTGGCCAGGGCCTCGCCCTCGACGTCCTCGGCGATGATCAGCAGCGGCTTTTGCGACTGGATGACCTGCTCGAGCAGCGGCACCATCGGCTGCAGTGACGAGAGCTTTTTCTCGTGCAGCAGGATCAGGCAGTCTTCCAGCTCGGCGACCATCTTGTCGGGGTTGGTCACGAAGTAGGGGCTGAGGTAGCCGCGGTCGAACTGCATGCCCTCGACGACCTCGACCTCGGTCTCCATGCCCTTGTTCTCTTCGACGGTGATGACGCCGTCATTGCCGACCTTCTGCATCGCGTCGGCGATGAAGCGGCCGATATTGGCCTCGCCGTTGGCCGAGATGGTGCCGACCTGAGCGACCTCGTCGGAGTTCTCGACGGGACGCGCGGCGGCCTTGATCGCCTCGACGACCTTGGCGGTGGCGATGTCGATGCCGCGCTTGAGGTCCATCGGGTTCATGCCGGCGGCGACCGCCTTCATGCCTTCCTTGACGATGGCCTGGGCCAGGACGGTGGCGGTGGTGGTGCCGTCGCCGGCCTCGTCATTGGTGCGAGAGGCGACCTCTTTCACCATCTGCGCGCCCATGTTCTCGAACTTGTCTTCCAGCTCGATTTCCTTGGCGACGGTCACGCCGTCCTTGGTGATGCGCGGCGAGCCGAAGGATTTTTCCAGCACGACGTTGCGGCCCTTGGGGCCGAGGGTGACCTTGACCGCGTCGGCGAGAATATTCACGCCCTTCAGCATGCGGTTGCGGGCATCGGTATCGAATTTGACGTCCTTAGCAGCCATGATTGCTTGCTCCTAGAATTTCGGTGTCTGTCAGGCGACGGCTCAGGCGATGATGCCGAGGATGTCGCTTTCCTTCATGATCAGCAGCTCTTCGCCTTCGATCGTCACTTCCGTGCCCGACCATTTGCCGAAGAGGATCTTGTCGCCTTTCTTGACGCCCATCTCGATCAGTTCGCCCGAATCCTTGCGGGCACCTTCGCCGCAGGCGATCACTTCGCCTTCGGCGGGCTTTTCTTTCGCGCTGTCGGGGATGATCAGACCGCCCTTGGTCTTATCGTCGCTCTCGACGCGGCGGACCAGCACACGGTCATGCAACGGTTTGAATGCCATCTTCGAACGCTCCTTGGTTCAGGTTTCGCGGGCGCGGTGTTGGCACTCGCGCCCGGTGAGTGCTAACGAGCCGGAAATAAGGAGACCTCACGGCGCTGTCAACACCTCGTTCGCGGGAAAGACGCGCCGCAGGCAGCGCCCTGGGCGCGGGGCGCCCGCACGGCGGGGCGGCGCGCGCTGACCGAGCCTGTTCCGATGGCGCCCGACCCGGCGATCCGGGGCCCACAGACCGCCCGTGACGCGGCGGAGCGGAAAGCCACCGTCCGCGATGCCGCAGCGCAGAAAAACACCGATCGCCATGGGTGACAAGCCCCGCCGCCCCTTCTATAAGGGCGCCGAATTCCGACACATCAAGCGGGCAAAATCGCATGACCATCAAAGTTTTCGGCCACAAGGCCCCCGACACCGACTCCACCGGCGCGCCGCTGATCTGGGCGTGGTACCTTTCTGACGTGAAAGGCACCCCCGCCGAGGCAAAGCTGTTGGGCGAGCCCAATACCGAGGCCAAGTTCGTGCTGGAACGCTGGGGTTTCGACCAGCCCGAGATCATTGCCGACGTCGCCCCGGGCGAGGACGTTGTCGTTGTCGACACCAACAACGTGGCCGAGCTGCCGGCCCATATCAACGACGCCAACGTCGTGGCGGTGATCGACCATCACCTGCTGCAGGGCGGCCTGAAAACCCGCGCGCCGATCGAGATCACCGTGCGCCCGCTGGCCTGCACCGCCACCGTCATGCACCAGCTGATGGGCGACGACGCCGCGAAGATGCCGGAAAACGTCAAGGGCGCGATGCTGTCCTGCATTCTCAGCGACACGCTGGAATTCCGCTCGCCCACCACCACCGAGGTGGACAAGGCGCTGGCCGAGGCGCTGGCCGCCGATCTGGGCGTGTCGATCTCCGATTACGCCGCCGAGATGTTCGCGGCCAAATCCGATGTCTCGGCCTTTTCCGATGCCGAACTTCTGCGGATGGATTCGAAGGAATACGAGGTCGCGGACAAGAAATTCCGCGTTTCGGTTCTGGAAACGACCTCGCCGGCCACCGTGCTGGCCCGCAAGGACAGCCTGATCGAGACGATGACCACCGTCGCCGCAGAGGACGGTGTCGACCAGGTGCTGCTCTTCGTCATCGACATCCTGAACGAAGAGGCGACGCTGCTGGTGCCCAACGATCTGGTCAAGACCGTCGCCGAAAAGAGCTTTGCCGCCAAGGTCGATGGCGACATGGTGGTGTTGCCCGGGATCGTCAGCCGGAAAAAGCAGATCGTCCCGAACCTCCAGCTCTGATCGGAGCTTCCGATTGGCAGGGGGGCGCCGGCGGCGCCCCCTCCACGTTTCAGGACCGCGCGCCCCATGACCCAGATCATCGACAGCCTCGACGAGATATCCGCCCGCTACGACGCGATGTTCGTCGATCTGTGGGGATGCGTGCATAACGGGCGCGCGCCCTACCCCGAGGCCGTCGCGGCGCTGCAACGCTACCGCGCAAAGGGCGGCATCGTGATTCTGCTGACCAACGCGCCGCGCCACCGCACCAGCGTCGAGGCGCAGCTGGCCGACCTGGGCGTCGCCCGCGACTGCTGGGACAGCATCGCCACCTCGGGCGACAGCGCGCGGGCGGCGATGTTCCGCGGCGCGGTGGGTGAAAAGGTGTTCTTCATGGGCGCCGATCACGACCTGACCTTCTTTGATCCGCTCAAGATCGTGAAAGACCCGGTGGCGATCAGCCGGGTGCCGCTGCAGCAGGCCGAGGGCATCGTCTGCACCGGCCCCTTCGACGTGCACGCCGACCCGGCGGTGCTGCGTCCCGAATTGCTTTACGCCAAGCAGGAGGGGATGAAGCTGCTCTGCGCCAATCCCGATATCGTGGTCGACCGGGGCGAGACGCGGGAATGGTGCGCCGGCGCGGTGGCGCGGCTCTATACCGAAATGGGCGGTCAGAGCCTCTATTTCGGCAAGCCCCACCCGCCGATCTACGATCTTGCCCGGCGGCGGCTGGCGCAATTCGGCGATGTGCCCGACCAGTCGATCCTGTGCATCGGCGACGGTATCGCCACCGACATTGCCGGCGCCATGGGCGAAGATCTCGATTCGCTCTTCATCACCGGCGGGTTGGCCGCGGAAGAGACGAAAACCCGGCGCCAGCCCGACCCGGCGGCGCTGGAGGCCTTCCTCGGCCAGGCGCAGATGTCGCCGCCCTACGCGATCGGGTTGCTGCGCTAGCCCGTCGCGGCCACGGGCGGCCGGGGGTCAGCCGGCCGGGCCCAGCCGGCGGTTTACATGGCCCATCTTGCGGCCGGGCTTGACCTCGGCCTTGCCATATATGTGCAGCGCGCAATCGGGGCGCGCGGCGAGGTCGGGCACCCGGTCCATGTCGTCGCCGATCAGGTTTTCCATCTCGATGTCGGAATGCCGGGTGCCGTCGCCCATCGGCCACCCGGCAATGGCGCGGATATGCTGTTCGAACTGGTCGATGACACAGCCATCCTGCGTCCAGTGCCCGGAATTGTGCACCCGCGGCGCGATCTCGTTCACCACGAGGCCGCTTTCGGTCACGAACAGCTCTACCCCCATCACGCCGACATAGTGCAGCGCGTTGAGGATGCGGCCCGCAAGGATCACCGCGTCGGTGCGCTGGGCGGCGGTCAGCGGCGCGGGCACGGTGGTGGACCGCAGGATGCCCTCGCGGTGGACGTTGGTGCCGGGGTCGTAGCAGGCGACCTCGCCCGTCAATCCCCGTGCGGCGATGACCGAGATTTCCTGGCCGAACTCCACGACCCCTTCCAGGATCGCCGGCGCGCCGTCCATGGCGTTCAGCGCGCGGGCCCCGTGTTCGGGAACCAGCAGGCGTTCCTGCCCCTTGCCGTCATATCCGAAGCGGCGGGTCTTGAGGATGGCGGGCGTGCCGATCTCGGCGATGGCCTCGGCGAGGTCAACCTCGTCATCGACGGCGGCGAAGGGGGCGGTGGCAAGCCCGAGATCGGTCAGGAACGCCTTTTCGATCAGCCGGTCCTGGCTGACGGCGAGCGCCCGCCGGCCGGGGCGGATCGGGCGTATCGCCTCGATCGCGTCCAGCGCGGTGGTGGGGATGTTTTCGAATTCGTAGCTCACCACGTCCACCGCCTCGGCAAAGGCGGCCAGCGCGGCGGCGTCTTCGTAAGACGCCGTGGTCACGCGATGCGCGACATGGCCCGCGGGGGGCTCGGCGCCGGGCTCGAAGATATGCGTCCTGAAGCCCAGCCGCGCCGCGGCGACCGACAGCATCCGGCCCAGTTGTCCGCCGCCCAGGATGCCGATCGTCGCGCCGGGGGCAAGCGGTTCAGTCATCCTTCGGCACCTCCGGGATCGACGCCGAGAGATCGGCGCGCCAGCGGTCCAGCCGCTCGGCGAGCGCGGGGTCGGAGATCGCCAGGATCTCGGCCGCCATCAGCCCGGCATTGGCCGCACCCGCCGCGCCGATGGCCATGGTCGCCACCGGAAAGCCGCGCGGCATCTGCACGATGGAATAGAGGCTGTCGACGCCCGACAGCGCCCGCGTCTGCACCGGCACGCCGATCACCGGCAGGCGGGTCTTGCTGGCCATCATCCCCGGCAGGTGGGCGGCGCCGCCCGCCCCCGCGATGATCACCTTGAGGCCGCGCGGAACGGCGGTCTTGCCGTACTCCCACAGGCGGTCCGGGGTGCGGTGGGCCGAGACGATGCGCGCCTCGTAAGGCACCTCCAGCGCGTCGAGGAGGCGCGCGGCCTCCTGCATCGTGGGCCAGTCCGACTGGCTGCCCATGATGATGCCCACATTCACGTCCGTCATAGTGCCCCCGTTCATTGCGAGGGCGCACTATAGTGGTGCGCACGGGCTACGCAATGATATCGGGGGTAAGCTGATCCTCGATCTGGGCGATCTGGTCCTTCAGCGCAAGCTTCTGCTTTTTCAGCCGCTTCAGCGTGAACGGGTCGCCCGTGCCCTTGCCTTGCAGCGCGTGGATCGCATCGTCAAGGTCGCGATGCTCGCGCCGGAGCACCTCGAGTTTGACGCGGAGCACCTCTTCGGAATTCATCTCGCTGGCAATGTTCATATGGTTGTTCCCGTGAGTCGGCGCTGTACCGAGGAACTTAAGATAACGTTTTTCGGGGTTTGCGGGAAGGCGGTCTTGCGCGGCTGCGGCAGCGCGCCCATATCGGGTCAAGGGTCGCCGGACTTAGGGGCCCGCCTCACATTCAGGTCGCTTACCCAAGGACTTGCCAGATATGACGAAACTGACCCTCGGCTCGCACCCTTTCCTGCTGGGGTTCGACCAGCTCGAACGCCTCGTGGAGCGGACCGCCAAATCCGGCAACGAGAGCTATCCGCCCTATAATATCGAACAAACGTCCGAGAACAGCTATCGCATCACGCTGGCCGTGGCGGGATTCCGCGACGGCGATCTGTCGATCACTCTGGAAGACCGGCAACTGACGATCCGTGGGCGTCACGACGAGGACGACACCGGCCGGGTGTTCCTTCACCGGGGCATCGCCGCGCGCCAGTTCCAGCGCAGCTTTGTGCTGGCCGACGGCGTCGAGGTGGCGGGTGCGACAATGGAAAATGGCCTTTTGCATGTGGATCTGGAACGCGCCGCGCCGGACAGCGTGGTGCAGACGATCCGCATCGACCGGGCCTGAGCGAGAGGGGAACGCAATGGATACCGAATACGATTTCCTGCCCGAGGGCAGCGACAAGATCGTCTATATCCGGCCCGTCAAGGTGGCGGACCTGCCCGACGAGCTGCGCGAGCAGGTGCAGGGGCAAGAGGCGCTTTACGCGGTGCACGATTCCGACGGCGAGCGGCTGGCGCTGGTAAGCAACCGGCAGCTGGCGTTTATCCTCGCACGTCAGAACGACTTCGCGCCGGTCAGCGTACACTAAGAGGGTGGCCAAAGTCCGAATCGACGGTGGATCAGCGCCGCGCAGGCGGCGTTGGCCGCGGCCCGGCCCATCCCCCCGACGCTGGCATCCTGAAGCGCGCCGGGCCGGTCGAGCGGCGTGACCATCGCCCGCGCCGCCGGCGCCAGGCGGATCGCCAGCCCGGCATGGGCGTACTGCCCCGATAACCAGATATCGTCGACGCTCCACGCGGGTGGGGGGATGTCCCACGCCGCGGGCGGGATCGTGTCCGGCGAGACCAGCACACCCGAGAAGCCTTGGGCGATGTCGGTCTCGCCCAGCGGCGCAGAGCTGCGGCGCATGAGCTCGACCGAAAACCCCGAGGCGGCCACGACCTCGCGGCCCTGCCGCGCCGCCAGCAGGGCGGCAGCCCAGCACGGGCCGTAAAGGCAATCGTCATCGCAATAGATCAGTTGCGCGCCCTGCCCGGCCAGGGCGCTGGCGGCGGGCAGCACCTTGGTGGCCGGTCCGAGATCCGCGTCGACCCAGAGCAGTTCGATGCCGGCGGGTAGGGCCGGGGGTGTCACCGGGCCGGGAAAGCGGCGATAGGCGCGGGGCAGGGCAAGGATCACCCGGTCGGGCCTGGGCCGCTGGCCGAGCAGGGTTTCCAGAACGGGCCCAAGCCCGGCAAAGCGGGGCGGTATCGAGGTAAGGCTAACGGCCAGCACGAGTGCAACGCGCGGGCCGCGCAGGTGCGGCCCGCCCGGGCTCAGTTCAGGTTGGGGCCCCAGCTGCCCGAGATCAGGCCGAGCTGTTCGAGCTTCAAGAGCACCTGATGCGCGCAGTTGTCGACATCGACGCCGGTGGTGTCGACGCTCAACTCGGGGGACTCGGGCGCCTCGTAGGGGTCCGAGATGCCGGTGAACTCCTTGATCTTGCCCTCGCGCGCCAGCTTGTAGAGGCCCTTGCGGTCACGCTTTTCGCATTCTTCCAGCGGCGTGGCGACATGCACCTCGCAAAAGGCGCCGTAGGCCTCGATCATCTCGCGCACCGCGCGGCGGGTAGAGGTGTAGGGCGCGATCGGGGCGCAGAGCGCGATGCCGCCGTTCTTGGTGATCTCGCTGGCGACATACCCGATGCGGCGGATGTTGATGTCGCGGTGTTCCTTGGAAAAGCCGAGCTCGGAGGACAGGTGTTTGCGCACCACGTCGCCGTCCAGCAACGTCACCGGGCGGCCGCCCATTTCCATCAGCTTGACCATCAGCGCGTTGGCGATGGTCGATTTGCCCGAGCCCGACAGCCCGGTGAAGAACACGGTAAACCCCTGCTGGGCGCGCGGCGGCTTGGTCCGGCGCAGCTCGGTCACCACCTCGGGGAACGAGAACCACTCGGGGATTTCCAGGCCCTCGGACAGGCGGCGGCGCAGTTCGGTGCCCGAGATGTTGAGCACGGTCACGCCCTCTTCGATCTCGTCTGCGGGCTCGTACTGGGCACGCTCCTGCACGTAGACCATGTGCTTGAACGGCACCATTTCCAGCCCGATCTCGGGCTCGTATTCCTTGAACATCTCCTGCGCGTCGTAGGGCCCATAGAAATCTTCGCCGGCCGAGTTCTTGCCGGGGCCGGCGTGGTCGCGGCCGACGATGAAATGTGTGCAGCCGTGGTTGCGGCGGATCAGCCCGTGCCAGACGGCCTCGCGCGGGCCGGCCATGCGCATGGCGAGGTTCAAGAGGCTCATCGTGGTGGTGGCCTGCGGGTACTTGTCCAGCACCGCCTCGTAACAGCGCACGCGGGTGAAATGGTCGACATCGCCCGGCTTGGTCATGCCCACCACGGGGTGGATCAGCAGGTTGGCCTGGGCCTCTTTCGCGGCGCGGAAGGTCAGCTCCTGGTGCGCGCGGTGCAGCGGGTTGCGGGTCTGGAACGCGACGATGCGGCGCCAGCCCAGCTTGCGGAAATAGGCGCGCAGTTCGTTGGGGGTGTCGCGGCGGCCGCGGAAATCGTAATGCACGGGCTGCTGGATGCCGGTGATCGCGCCGCCCAGGTAAACTGGGCCGGCCACGTTATGCAGGTAGTTCACCGCCGGGTGGGCCAGGTCGTCGGCGCCGAACACCTTTTCCGCCTCGCGTGCCTTGTTCGGGGTCCAGCGGTCGGTGATCGACAGCGTGGCGAGGATCACGCCTTCCTGGTCGCGCAACGCGATATCCTGCCCGATCTCCAGCCCTTTGGCGAAATCCTCGGACACGTCCAGCGTGATCGGCATCGGCCAGAGCGTCCCGTCGGCCAGCCGCATCGTCTCGACGACGCTCTCGTAATCCTCTTGCCCGAGGAACCCCTTGAGCGGGTTGAACCCGCCGTTCATCAACAACTCAAGGTCGCAGATCTGTCGCGCAGTCAGGTCCCAACTCGGCAATTCGCCGGCCTCGACCTTCAGTTTCTGGGCGCTGTCGTACGAGACGTAGAGTTCGGAAATCGGCGCGAGATTGGCGAGGTTGGAATTCGACATTGGGGAACCCGGATATTTGGCCTTAGGAAAGCTTTACAGGCCCGGAGGGGCCGGTATCGCGGGCGCCATATCGTGCAACTGCGGCATAGTGCAAGCCAAATGCAAAACCGGCCGGCCAAAGACGGCCGATGCCGCGTTTTGTCGGCAACAGGGCGACAAAGCCCCGGGAAACCGCCCGTGCGAATGCCGTGGCGGCCTAGCCCGAAAGCCGCACGCGGACGCCGATTTCCTTTTCCATGAACAGGTTCGAAGTGATGTCGGGGTAGCCGCCGAAGGCCTCTGTCTCGCGATAGCCCATCGCACGGTAAAGCGATACGGCCTCGTGCAGCGCGTGCCCGGTTTCCAGCTTCAACAGACCCAGGCCGATGTCTCGCGCCGCGGCTTCGGCCGCCTCGATCAGCGCGCGGGCGACGCCGCTGCCGCGGGCGGTCTCGGCCACGTAAAGCCGCTTGATCTCGCCATAGGCGCCCTGGTCCACCAGCGCGATGCAGCCGATCGCCTCGCCATCGTTGCGGGCGACCAGGAATTGCGTGCCCTTTTCCGCCAGTTCCTCGGCGGTAAAGCTGAAACATTCCTCGGGCGGATAGACCGCGAGCAGCGCGGCCTCGCTTCTCTCGACCAGGCGGCGGCCGTCGGCCGAAAGCGGGGGTTCGGTACGGATATTCATGGCCATGCCCCTATGACCTCTTGCGGACGGACGGCGCACCTCGCGCCAAAACGTTAACGATTTCATGACGTTTTTCCACGAGCGGTCAAGACTGATTCCAAGAAGCTGACGTTACGTTTTGCCGCGGTGCAGCATGGAGGTTTTTCCCAAGATGTTGTGGATAAGTCTGCCCGCTGCCGCAGATGATGGGGTGTATGCTTGACTCGGGGCCGGGCAGGGCAAAGGATAGCCCTCTCAAGAGGAATCAAGAAGAGCGGTCATCGGTGCGCTTTACCCGGATTCGGCTGAACGGCTTCAAGAGTTTCGTCGACCCCACCGATCTGGTGATTGCCGACGGGCTGACCGGTGTTGTCGGGCCCAACGGGTGCGGCAAGTCCAACCTGCTCGAGGCGCTGCGCTGGGTGATGGGCGAAAACCGCCCGACCGCGATGCGCGGTGGCGGCATGGAAGACGTGATCTTTGCCGGGGCCGCCACGCGGCCGGCGCGCAACTTTGCCGAGGTCGTGCTGCAGATCGACAATACCGAGCGGCTGGCGCCTGCCGGGTTCAACGATGCCGACATGCTGGACATCGTGCGCCGGATCACCCGTGATGCCGGCAGCGCCTACAAGGTCAATTCCAAGGACGTGCGCGCCCGCGACGTGCAGATGCTGTTTGCCGACGCCTCGACCGGGGCGCAGTCGCCGGCGCTGGTGCGGCAGGGCCAGATTTCGGAGCTGATCAACGCCAAGCCCAAGGCGCGGCGGCGCATCCTGGAAGAGGCGGCGGGCATTTCCGGGCTCTACCAGCGCCGCCACGAGGCCGAGCTGAAGCTCAGGGGCGCCGAGACCAATCTCGCCCGCGTGGACGACGTGATCGAACAACTGGCCGGGCAGTTGGCACAGCTCGCGCGCCAGGCCCGCCAGGCGGCGCGCTACCGCGAGATCGGGGCGCAGCTGCGCCAGGCCGAGGGGCTGCTGCTTTACCGCCGCTGGCAAGAGGCCGACGCCGCCCGCGCCGAGACCGAGGCCGCGCTGCGAGAGGCGACCACCGCCACCGCGCGGGCCGAGACCGCCGCGCGCGAGGCCGCCCGCGCAAGGGCCGAGCGCGAGGCCGCCCTGCCGCCCCTGCGCGAGGAAGAAGCCATCGCCGGCGCCGTGGTCCAGCGCCTGACCGTGCAGCGCGACAGTTTGGAGGCGCGCGAGGCCCAGGCCCGCGCCGCGATCGAGACCCTGCGCGCGCGCATCGCCCAGCTCTCGCTGGATATCGAGCGCGAGAGCGGGCTCAACCGCGACGCGGGCGACACCATCGCCCGGCTTGAACGGGAGGCGGCGGAACTGGACACCGCAGACGAGGGGCACGAAGCCGCGATCGACGAGGCCGAGGCGGTGGCCAAAGAGGCCGCGTCGGTTCTGGACGCGCGCGAGGCGGCGCTGTCCACGCTGACAGAGGATGTCGCACGGCTGGCCGCCCGGCACCAGTCGGCCCTGCGCCTGCGCGACGACGCCGCCAAGACGCTGAGCCATAACGAGGCCGAGGCCGCCCGCGCCCGCGCCGCCGCCGAAGAGGCCGAGCAGGCCCTGGCCGCGGCCGCCGAGGCGGTGACCGGCGCCACGGCCGCCGAGGCCGACGCCGCGGCCGCCGCCGAGGCCGCCGAGACGGCGCTGGTGGCCGCCGATACGGCCCGCGGCGAGGCCCAGTCGCGCGAGGCCGCGGCCCGCGCCGCCCATTCCGAGGCCGAGGGCGAGGCGAGCGCGCTGAAGGCCGAGGTGGCCGCGCTGGGCCGGCTGGTGGCGCGCGATACCGCCGAACGCGGGCAGATCCTCGACGATCTCACGGTGGCGCCGGGCTATGAACAGGCGTTGGGCGCGGCCCTGGCCGACGATCTGCGCGTGCCCGCCGTGGGGCCCGACGCGATGTCGGGCTGGGCGCCCCTGCCGGCCTATGCCACGCCGCAGCCGCTGCCCGACGGCGTCGCGCCGCTGTCGGCCCATGTCACCGTGCCCGGCGTGCTGGACCGGCGCATCGGCCAGATCGGCATCGTGGCGCCGGAAGAGGGCGCGCGGCTTCAGGCGCGGCTCTTGCCCGGCCAGCGGCTGGTCAGCCTCGATGGCGATCTGTGGCGCTGGGACGGGTTTCGCGTGGGCGCGACCGATGCGCCCTCTGCCGCGGCGCTGCGTCTGCAACAGCTCAACCGTCTTGTCGAGCTCAAGCGCGACCTCGAAGAGGCCGCGGCCACCGCGGCGGGCGCGGGCCAGGCCCATGCGGCGCTGAAGGACCGGCTGGCGCGCGCCACCGAAGAGGACCACGCCGCGCGCGAGGCCCGCCGCGCCGCCGACCGGGCCGTCGCCGAGGCCGGGCGGGCCCTGTCGCGGGCCGAGGGCGACCGTTCGATCGCCGAGAGCAAGCTCGAGTCGCTGCGCCTGGCCGTGTCGCGCCATTCCGACGAGGCGCTGGCCGCGCGCACGCGGCTGCAAGATGCCGAGGCGGCGCTGGCGGCGCTGGACGATCTCGACACGGCAAGGGCCGAGGCCGACGACGTCAAGATGACGGTCGAGGCGGCGCGGATGACGATGCTGGCGCGGCGCTCGGCGCTGGACGAGCTGCGCCGGGAGGGCGAGGCGCGCGTCAAGCGCCGGCAAGAGATCGACCGCGACCTGAAGCGTTGGCGCGACCGGCTGGAGACCGCCGGAAAGCGCGTGGGCGAGGTCGAGGCACGCCGCGCCGCCGCCGAGGGCGACCTGGCCGAGGCCGAGGCGGCACCGGCGGCGCTGTCGGCCGAGCGCGCCGAGCTGGAGGCGGCTCTGGCCAAGGGCGAGGAACGGCAGAGCGCGGCGTCGCAGGCGCTGGCCGCCGCCGAAACCGCGCTGGGCGAGGCCGATATCGCTGCCCGCGGGGCCGAGCGCGCCGCGGGCGCCGCCCGCGAAGGCCGTGCCGCCGCCGAGGCCCGCGCCGAGGCCGCGCGCGCAGGCGCCGATCAAGCCGCCGCACGCATCGCCGAAGAAATGGAGACGACGCCCGCCGGCCTGCTGGGCAAGCTGGAGGCCGACCCGGATGCCACGCCGGCAGCCGAGGCGCTGGAACATGACGTGACGCGCCTGAAACGCCAGCGCGACGCGCTGGGCGCGGTCAACCTGCGCGCCGAGGAGGACGCTAAGGAGGTGCAGCAAGAGCATGACACGCTGACCTCTGAAAAGCAGGACCTCGAGGCCGCCATCGCCGCCCTGCGCACGGGCATCGCCAGCCTCAACCGGGAGGGGCGCGAGCGCCTCTTGACCGCGTTCGAGCAGGTCAACGGCAGTTTCTCGGCGCTTTTCACCCATCTTTTCGGCGGCGGTCAGGCAAAGCTGGTGCTGGTCGAATCCGACGATCCGCTGGAGGCGGGGCTCGAGATCATGTGCCAGCCGCCGGGCAAGAACCTGTCGACGCTCTCGCTGCTGTCGGGCGGCGAGCAGTCGCTGACGGCGCTGGCGCTGATTTTTGCCGTGTTTCTGGCCAACCCTGCGCCGATCTGCGTGCTCGACGAGGTGGACGCGCCGCTGGACGACGCGAATGTCACCCGGTTCTGCGACCTGCTGGACGAGATGACCCGGCGCACCGATACCCGCTTCCTGATCATCACCCACCACGCGGTAACCATGAGCCGGATGGACCGCCTGTTCGGCGTCACCATGGCCGAACAGGGGGTCAGCCAGCTGGTGTCGGTCGATCTGAAGAAGGCCGAGCAGATGGTCGCCTAGGGCCCGGATGGAGACCTGCCCCAAAGTGGCAGTTTGTTAATGCCGATGGGCGATGCAAGCTGAGGGGACATTTCATTCAGAGGTTCGCGATTCGATGCAGGAATTTGTGCTGCTCAGCCTGTTTTACATGATCATGGCCATCGCCGGGGGGCTTTGACCCAAGACGTTCGTCGGGATTCGGGCCGAGATCGGATAATCCGTCAAAGGGCGCCCAGCAGCGCCTTGGTGGGCCAGGCGTCTGCCGGCAGGCCCAGGCGCTGCTGTTCGGCCTGGACGGCGGCGCGTGTCTTGGCACCGAGGATGCCGTCTATGCCCCCCACATCGTGGCCGCGCGCGGCCAGCTTCCGCTGCAAGAGCCTCATCTCGTTGCCCGACAGCCCCGGATCGGGGTTGCCAGCGTCATAGATCGGCGCGCCCTCCAGCCGCGTGGCGAAATAGGCGGCGGTGGTGACGTAGACGAAGCTCTTGTTCCATTCGAAATAGACGTTGAAATTCGGGTAGGCGAGAAATGCCGGCCCGTTGCGCCCCATCGGCAGCAGCACCGAGGCCGGCAGGTTGCCCGGCCCCAGGTTACCCTGGCGCGGCCGCACGCCAAGCCGCGCCCAGTCATTGACGCGCTTGCGATGGTCGAGCCCGGTTTCCGACCAGTTCAGGTTGGCGGGCACCACGATTTCCTGCAACCACGGTTCGTTCGGGCGCCAGCCGAGATCGCGCAGCATCTTGGCGCCCGACATCAGCGCGTCGGGCGGCGAGGTCTTCAACCGGACATGCCCGTCGCCGTCGCCGTCCACCCCGTTGGTCAGGATGTCCTCGGGCAGCATCTGCACCATGCCGATCTCGCCCGCCCAGGCGCCGGTGGTGCGCGCCGGGTCGAAATCGCCGCGGTGGAAAAGTTCGAGCGCGGCAAAGATCTGCGGACGGAAGAGATGCGGCCGGCGGCAGTCGTGCGACAGCGTGACCAGCGCGTTGAGCGTGTTGAAATTGCCCTGCACCGCGCCGTAATCGGTCTCGAGCGCCCAGAACGCCAGCAATACCCCGCGCGAGACGCCGTAGCCGCGTTCGATGGCGTCAAAGACGCTGTCCCATTTCTGGGCGTTGCGGCGGCCGTTGTCGATGCGGCTCTGGCTGATAAGGCGGCGGGAGAAATCGATGAAATCGCGCTGAAAGATACCCTGGGCGCGGTCGGCCCTGATCACCGCGGGGTCCTGCCGGGCCGATGCGAAGAACCGGTCGATGGTCGTGCGGTCATAGCCGCGCCGCGCGGCCTCGGATTTCAGCCCGCCGACGAAGCTGGAAAAGCTGCCGCCGCAGGGCACCTGCGCTGCGGCGGGCAGCGCGAGGGCGAGGCACAGGCAGGTGGACAGGGCGAATTTCATGGCAATCTCCGGCTGGCTCGGCAGAAGCTTACCAGCCCGGGGCGACCAGACAACCGCTCAGGCGGCCTTGAGGGCCGCGCGCCCATGCGGCTGCCACCAGTCAATGCGCGGGTTGATCGGAATGATCCGGTTCGGATTGATGGTGTCGTGGCTGTAATGGTAGTGGCGCACGATATGGTCGAAGGCCACGGTCTCGGCCACGCCGGGCCATTGGTAAAGCTCGCGCGCATAGGACCAGAGGTTGGGCATGTCGATCAGCCGGTTGCGGTTGCACTTGAAATGCAAGTGGTAGACCGCATCGAAGCGCACCAGCGTGGTAAACAGCCGCCAGTCTGCCTCGGTCACTTGGTCGCCAGCCAGGTAGCGGCGCGTGGCCAGCCGTTTTTCCAGCCAGTCGAGACTGTCGAACAGCGCGTAGGCGGCCTCGTCGTAGGCCTCTTGCGTGGTGGCGAAACCGGCCTTGTAAACGCCGTTGTTGACGGTGTCGTAGACCCGCGCGTTGACCTCTTCGATCTCGTTTCTCAACGCCTCGGGCCAATAGTCGTCGCGGTTGCCCGTCAGCCCGTCGAACGCCGAGTTGAACATGCGGATGATTTCCGCGGATTCGTTCGACACGATGGTTTCGCCCTGCTTGTCCCAAAGCACCGGTACCGTGACCCGGCCCGAAACGTCGGGCTTGGCCCTGGTGTAGACGTCGCGCAAAAAGGGCAGGGCGTAGAGATCATCCCCGGTTGCGCCGGGAAAACCGGCGTCGAAGGTCCAGCCGTCCGACAGCATGTCGGGATGCACGACCGACACGCCGATATGCTCGTCCAGGCCCTTGAGCTTGCGAAAGATCAGTGTGCGGTGCGCCCAGGGGCAGGCGAGCGAGACATAAAGGTGATATCGTCCGCTCTCGGCGGCAAACCCAGCTTCGCCGGTCGGGCCGGGCCGCCCGTCGGGTGTGATCCAGTTGCGAAACCCGGCGGTCGAGCGCACGAACCGCCCGCCGCTCTTCTTGGTGTCGTACCAGGTATCGTGCCAGACACCCTCAATCAGTTGGCCCATGTCATCCTCCTTGTCGAGGGTCAGATGTAGGGCCCGATCGCCGGGCGGTCAGCCGGCGCACATGCGCAGCGCCTCTGCGTCAGCGCACTATTGCAGGTCGCGGAACGCGTCGCGCAGCCGCTTGGCCGCCTCTTCGACGCGGGCGCGTGGCGTGGCGATATTGAACCGCAGGAAGGTCTCGCCGCCCGCCCCGAAGCTTGCACCGTGGTTGACCGCGATCCGCGCGTCGCGCTCGACGCGGGCGAGAAGTTCCTCGCGCGCCATGCCGGTGTCGGCGAAATCGACCCAGGCGAGGTAGGTCGCCTCAAGCGGCATCGAGGCCAGGCCGGGGATCCCGGCAATGGCCCGGTCGAACACTGCCCGGTTGCCGTCGAGATAGGCCATGAGCGCCTCCACCCATTCCGCCCCCTCGGCCGAATAGGCAGCGGTTGCCATATGCACCCCGAAGGCGTTGGGCGAAATCGCCAGCGCTGACATCCGTGCGGCAAAGCGTGCGCGCAGTCCGGCGTCGGGCACGATCACGTTGCCCAGATGGGCGCCTGCGATGTTGAAGGTCTTGGTGGTCGCGCTCATCAGGACCAGGCGCTCGCGCAGGCTGGGGTCGATCTTGTCCATCACGATATGGCTCTGTCCGGGATAGACGAGGTCGTGGTGGATCTCGTCGGACACCAGGATCAGATCGTGGCGCCGGGCGAATTCGCCCACCGCCTCCAGCTCGGCGCGGGTCCAGACCCGCCCGCCGGGATTGTGCGGCGAACACAGGATGACCATGCGCTCGTCGCCGGTCATCTGGGCGTCATAGGCGTCGAAATCCATCTCGTAGCGGCCGGCATCGTTCGCCAGCGGGCATTCCACCACCCGCCGTCCCGCCGCTTTGATGACCCGCGCAAAGGCGTGGTAGACGGGCGTGAACAGCACCACGCCGTCGCCCGGCTCTGTATACGCCTCGATGCACAGCGCCGTACCGTTGACGAGCCCATGGGTGGTAAAGATCCAGTCGGGGTCGACCTGCCAGCCATGCCGGTTGGCCATCCACCACAGGATGGCGTCCTTGTATGCGCGGTCGTCGCCGAAATATCCGTAGATGCCATGATCGACCATGGCCGCCAACGCGTCCGTCACCGCTTGGGGCGGGCGGAAATCCATATCGGCCACCCACATCGGGATACCGTCCTCGGGGGAGACGCCGTAATAGCTCTCCATCATGTCCCATTTCTGCGAATGGGTGCCGCGGCGGTCGATGATCTCGTCGAAGTTCATGGGGGCTCCTTCACATGCCGCGCCAAGCTACATTTTGGCGCACCGCGCGCAAGGCCTGCCGTGCATTGCGAAACGCGGCGGATTCGCCTAAATCCCCTTTTCATGACCATCAAGCCGATCCTGATCCATCCCGACCCGCGCCTGAAAAAGGTGGCAGAGCCCGTCGCCGAGATCGACGAGGCGCTGCAACGCCTGGCCGAGGACATGCTGGAAACCATGTACGACGCGCCGGGCATCGGGCTGGCCGCGCCGCAGCTGGGCTTGTCGACACGGCTGCTCGTGATGGATTGCGCCAAGGACGAGGGCGCGCGCCCGCACCCCTACGCGATGTTCAATCCCGAGGTGGTGTGGCAGTCCGACGACATCAACGTCCACGAAGAGGGGTGCCTGTCGATCCCCGAAACCTTTGCCGAGGTCACGCGCCCTGCCGAGGTCGTCGTGCGCTGGACCGATCCCTCGGGCGAAGCGATGGAAGACCGGTTCAAGGGGCTGTGGGCCACTTGCGTCCAGCACGAGATCGACCATCTCGAGGGCAAGCTCTTCATCGACTACCTCAAGCCGCTCAAGCGCCAGCTCATCACCCGCAAGATGCAGAAACTCAAGCGCGAGCGGGCCCGGGCGGCCTCGTGACCGTGCGGCCGATCCTGCGCTGGCCCGACCCGCGGCTCGCGCAGGCCTGCGCGCCCGTCGGGTCCGTGACCCCGGAGATCGCGCGCCTCGCCGCCGACATGCTGGAAACCATGTACGCCGCCCCCGGCCGCGGCCTCGCCGCGCCGCAGGTGGGTGAGATGGTCCGCCTCTTCGTGATGGACGTGAACGGCAAGGACGGCCCGCGCGATCCGCGCGTCTTCGTCGACCCGGTGATCGAGGCGCGCGGCCCAGAGACCGCCACCGGCCCCGAGGGCTGCCTTTCGATCCCCGGCATCGTGGCCGAGGTCGCGCGCGCCACCGAGATCACCGTCGCATGGCGCGACCTCGACGGGGCAGAGCGCCGCGAAACCCTCACCGGCTTTGCCGCGATCTGTGCCCAGCACGAGATCGACCATCTGGACGGTATCGTGACCTTCGACCGCCTGGCGGCCGAAGCCCGCGCCGCTCTCGAAGCGGAGTACGCCGCATGATCCGCGACATCCTCATCTGGCCCGACCCGCGCCTGAAAACCAAGGCCGAGCCCGTGGCCGCGATCGACGACGAGATCCGTGCCACATGGGACGACATGATCGACACCATGGAGGCGATGCCGGGCCAGGGCGTCGGCCTCGCCGCCAACCAGATCGGCGTTCTGCAGCGCCTTGTCGTGGTCGATTGCTCCGACGAACGGGGCCGGGCCGTGCGCATGGCCAACCCCGAGATCGTCGCCGCCTCGGACGCGATCAACGCCCATACCGAGGCCAGCCCCTGCCTGCCCGAGGCCTGGGCCGAGATCCTGCGCCCCGCCGAGGTGACCGTGCGGTTTCTCAATGCCGGGGGCGAGAGCGAGGAACGCGCCTTCAGCGGCCTCTGGGCGACCTCCGTCCAGCACCAGATCGACCACCTGGACGGCCGGATGTTCTTCGACAACCTCTCGCGGCTGAAACGCGACCGTTTGCTTAAGAAGGCGCAAAAGAAAAGGGGGCGGTGAGATGCGCGTTGTGTTCATGGGCACGCCCGAGTTCTCGGTCCCGGTCCTCGACGCGCTGGTCGAGGCCGGGCACGAGATCGCCGCGGTCTATTGCCAGCCGCCCCGCCCCGCGGGCCGCGGCAAGAAAGACCGCCCCAGCCCGGTGCAAGCACGGGCCGAGGCGCTGGGCCTGCCGGTCCGCCATCCCGTATCGCTGAAGAAACCCGACGAACAGGCCGCTTTCGCCGCGCTCGAGGCCGACATCGCGGTCGTGGTGGCCTACGGGCTGATCCTGCCACAGGCCGTGCTCGACGCGCCGAGGCTGGGCTGTCTCAACATCCACGCCTCGCTCCTGCCCCGCTGGCGCGGTGCAGCGCCGATCCACCGGGCGGTCCTTGCGGGCGATCCGGAAACCGGCATCTGCATCATGCGGATGGAGGCCGGGCTCGACACCGGTCCCGTGCTGCTCTCCGAGGCCATCCCGATCGGCGCCACCGACACCACTGGCGATTTGCACGACCGCCTGTCGGCGATGGGCGCCCGCCTCATCGTCGAGGCGCTCGCCCGCCTGCCCGAGTTGCCGCCCAGCCCCCAGCCCGAGAGTGGCGTGACCTACGCCGACAAGATCGACAAGTCCGAGGGCCGCATCGACTGGACCCGCCCGGCCCGGACGGTCGCACGCCAGATCAACGGTCTCTCCCCGTTTCCCGGCGCATGGTGCGCCATCGCGGGCGAAAGGGTGAAACTCCTGCGCGCGCGTCCGGCGCCAGGCACGGGCGCCCCCGGCGCGGTCCTGCACGGTTTCACCATCGCCTGCGGCAGCGGCGCCGTCGAGGTGCTCCAGGCGCAGCGCCAGGGAAAACGCGCCATGCCCGCCGGCGAGATCCTGCGCGGCCTCACGATGCCCGCCCACGTCGATTGACCTGCTGGCCGAATCCCCGGCCCCGCGCCATACTCGCCCCATGAGCGTGGTCTTTCTCATCATCATCGGCGCCGCCGCGGGCTTTCTCGCCACACGCCTCATGAGGATCGAGACCGATATCGTCACCACGGTGGCCATCGGCGTGGTCGGCGCGCTGATCGGCGGGCTGGTGCTGCGTTTCCTGCTGGTGCTCACGGGTATCGCTGCGGGCTTTGTCGGTGCGGTTCTCGGCGCGATGCTGCTGATCTGGCTCTACCAAAGCTTTATCGCCCGGCGCTGAGCCGCCCGTTTCTTCTGGCCAAAAATATCCTCCGGGGGTCTGGGGGTGGAAAACCCCCAGCGGTGCCTCCCGGCGCTCAGCCCGCCTTGTAGGGCGCCATCCCCTCGCGGGCCAATTCGTCGGCGCGCTCGTTTTCGGGGTGGCCGGCATGGCCCTTGACCCATTCCCAGCTTACCCGGTGGCGGGCCTGGGCCGCGTCCAGCCGGCGCCACAACTCGGCATTTTTCACCGGCTTCTTGGTCGAGGTCTTCCAGCCGTTGCGCTTCCAGCCGTGAATCCAGCCGGTCACGCCGTTCTTCACGTAGGCGCTGTCGGTGACCACGGTGATCGCCGAGGGCCGGCTCAGGCTCTCCAGCGCGTTGATCGCGGCCAGCAGTTCCATACGATTGTTGGTGGTCTGCGCCTCGCCGCCGTTCAGCGTGCGTTCCTTGACCACGCTCTCGCCCTCCTTCGCCTGCAGCAGCACGCCCCAGCCGCCGGGGCCCGGGTTGCCGCTGCACGCGCCGTCTGTATAGGCGAAAAGCTCAGCCATGGGCGAAGATCACCGCCACCTCGCCCGGCGTGCCGTCAAAGCCCACGCTGGGCGCGACCTCGACCGTGTCCACGTCAAAGCCCGCCTCGCTCAGGTGCCGCTCCAGCGCGTCGCGGGAATAGTAGGTGTAAAACCGCCCCAGCCGGTCACGCCCTTCGCCCTCGCCCAGCTTCATCGCGATCACCAGCGTGCCGCCCGGGCGCAATGCGCGGCGCAGCGCGGCAAGGTGCCCCGCAAAGGCGGCGCGGGGGGCGTGCAACAGGCTGAAATGGGCCCAGACGCCGTCATAGGCGGCCTCCTCGTCCAGCGCCTCGAAGGGCGCCACGCGCACCTCCAGCCCGTACTGGGCCTGTGCCTGGGCTGCCATCGCGGGGCTTGCATCCATCGCGGTCACGTCCAGCCCGGCGCGGACCATCTCTGCCGCGGCCCAGCCCGGCCCGCAGCCCAGGTCGAGCGCGGTGCCGCCCTCGGGCAGGGCTGCGATGAAACGCGCGAGACGCCCGGCGGTCCCGGCGCCGCGGTCATGGGTGGCATACTCCGCCGCCCGCGCGCCGTAGATGGCGAGCGTTTCGCGGTCCGGCCCGCTCACAGCAGAGCGACCGCCAGCGAGGCGACCACGATGGCGGTCAGCGGCAGGCGCAGGGCCAGCCACCAGCGCGGCGCGAGCCGCATCGCCCAGAAAAGAATATCGAGCGCCAAAAGCCCCAGATAGCCCGCAATCAGCGCCTTGATCGAGCTTTCGGCCCCGCCGCCAACCATGAAAAACGCCCAAAGCGCCGGGATCACCGACAGCGCATAGCCCGCGCCGGCCTTGGCCCCCTCGGCCCGCGTGGAAAAGCCCCAGAGAACGCCGGACATGAACGACAGGATCACCGCACCATAGAAATTGAGCACGTAGATCCCGGCGAATCGCGGGCCCAGCGTCTCGGTGCCGAAATCGGCGAGCCTGGGCAGGGCGATCGTGGCCGCGCCCCAGACGAAGGGGATCAGCCCTGCGAGACCGAGGACGAGGGCGGATCGGGGGACGCGCGTCATGCCCTCTCCATCGCGAGGCGCAGCCCGAGGCCGGCGAAAACCGCGGCAAAGCCGCGGTTGAGCCAGGCCATGGCCCGCGCGCTGGCGAGCAACCGGTCGCGGGCGCTGGCGGCGAAGAGGCCATAAAGCAGGAAGATGACCAGGGTGAGGCCCATGAACACTGCGCCCAGCAACACCATCTCGGCCGTCGCGCGGGCCGGGTCGCCCGACAGGAACGGCGGCAACAGCGCCAGGAAAAACAGCGAGAGCTTGGGGTTGAGGATGTTGATCAGCGCGCCGCGCGTGGCGATGCGCCAGAACCCGTCACGCCCCTTGCGCGCGCCGATGGCCAGCGCGCCGCCATGGCGCAGCGCCTGCCAGGCGAGATACATCAGGTAGGCTACGCCCGCGAACTTCACGATCTGGAACAGCAAGGCCGAGCTGTGCAGCAGCGCCGCCAGCCCCAGGATCGCCGCGGCCAGGTGCGGCACGATGCCGAGGGTGCATCCCAGGGCCGCGGGCAGCGCCGCGCGCCGGCCCTGACCCAGCGACAGCATCAGCGTGTAGACAACGCCTGTTCCCGGGGCCAGCACCACGACCAAGGCGGTCAGCAGGAACTGGGCCGAGATCATCAGGCGGGCTCGCGCACGATGCGCGGCAGGCGGAACTGGATCGTTTCGTCGGCGGTTACCACCTCTTCCAGCGTCAGGTCGAACCGGTCGCGGAAGGCCTGCACGACCTCCTCGACCAGCACGTCGGGCGCCGAGGCCCCGGCGGTCAGGCCGATGGCCGAGACGCCTTCCAGCGCGCGCCAGTCGATATCGTCGGCGCGCTGGATGAGCTGGGCGTATTCGCAGCCGGCATTGGCGCCGACCTCGACCAGCCGGCGCGAGTTCGACGAGTTCGGTGCGCCGATCACCAAGAGCGCCTGCACCTTGGGCGCCACCGTCTTGACCGCGCCCTGGCGGTTGGTGGTGGCGTAGCAGATGTCTTCCTTGTGCGGGCCCTCGATCGCCGGGAACCGCGCCTGCAGCGCCCTGACCACTTCGGCCGTGTCGTCGATCGACAGGGTGGTCTGGGTGATATAGGCCAGCTTGTCGGGGTCGCGCACCTCGAGATGGGCCACGTCGGCGGGGGTTTCGACCAGCAGGACCTCGCCCTCGGGCAGCTGGCCCATGGTGCCGATGGTCTCGGGGTGGCCCTTGTGGCCGATCATCACCATCTGCTTGCCGTTCTCGTTGTGGCGCGCGGCCTCGAGATGGACCTTGGACACCAGCGGGCAGGTGGCGTCGACATAGACCATGTGACGCCGCTCGGCCTCGGCCGGCACCGATTTCGGCACGCCATGGGCGGAAAAGATCACCGGCCGGTCCAGCGGGCACTCGTCCAGCTCTTCGACGAAGACCGCGCCCTTCTCGCGCAGGCCGTCCACAACGAATTTGTTGTGCACGATTTCATGGCGCACATAGACCGGCGGGCCCCACTTTTGCAGAGCCATCTCGACGATCTTGATCGCACGGTCGACGCCCGCGCAAAAGCCGCGCGGCGCGGCGAGGTAAAGGGTCAGGGGGGGCTTGGTCATGTCACACCTCCGGTTGGCCTAGAGCTACGCCCAAGCGCCTGTCGCGTCTAGCCCCCGGCCTGCGATGTGATCCAGGCGAGCGCGACAAATCGGCCGGTCTTGGCCAGCGTGACAAGCGCGAGAAACAGTGCGAACCGCGTGCGCATCAGCCCGGCGACCAGCGTGATCGGGTCGCCGAAGGGCGCCCAGCTGAGCAACAGCGTCCAGACGCCCCAGCGGCCGTACCAGCGCTGGGCGCGTTCGAGCTGCGCCTCGGTGGCGGGAAACCAGCGGCGATGGCGAAAATGCTCGATCCAGCGGCCCATGACGTAATTGACCACCGCGCCCAGCGTGTTGCCGATGCTGGCCACGACGATCAGCGCGGGCAGGCCGATCTCGCCCGCCAGTTGCAGCGCGACGAAGACCACTTCCGACTGGAACGGCAGGAAGGTCGCCGCGCCAAAGGCGGCGGCGAAGAGCGTGACGAGCTGGGCGATTTCGGCAAGCGGGGGCATCTGCCCTGCTGATCTGGTGCCGGCGCGGCGCGCGGCAAGCGTTTGCCGGGGCGCCGCGCGCCCCGGCTGGTGCGATGATCATTCGTCGGCGTATTCGGCCTGCGGCTCGTGCCGCGGCTCCGGCCGCGGTTCGCGCGGCGGGCGTCCGATCACCTCTTTCAGCTCGTCGAGCTCGATGAAATTATCGGCCTGGCGGCGCAGCTCGTCGGCGATCATCGGGGGCTGACTGCGGATCGTCGAAACCACCGAGACTCGCACGCCCTGGCGCTGCAGGCTCTCAACCAACGGACGAAAGTCGCCGTCGCCGGAGAACAGCACGATATGATCGATCCGCGGCGCAAGCTCCATGGCATCGACCGTCAGCTCGATATCCATGTTGCCCTTGACCTTACGCCTGCCCTGGCTGTCGGTGTATTCCTTGGCCGGTTTGGTGACCATGGAGAACCCGTTATAGTGCAGCCAGTCGACCAGCGGACGGATCGGCGAGTAGTCGTCGTTTTCCAGCAGGGCCGTGTAGTAGAAGGCGCGCAACAGTTTGCCGCGCCTCATGAATTCCTGGCGCAAGAGTTTATAGTCGATGTCGAACCCAAGCGCCTTGGCCGCCGCATAGAGATTCGATCCGTCGATGAACAGCGCCAGCCGTTCGTCTCTGTAGAACATCTAATTTCCCTTCGGTAATGCGCTTCGCAGCCTGTCGTCCGTGAGTGTGTAAATGCAGCTGAGTGATCGCTACTGAGAAAAACGCTGCGAAACCCCTCGAAATGTAGAGAAATAAGAATATGCCGCAAGAGGCCAAATGTCACGAAAGAGACACAATTTCATTTATCGCCCTTGGATCGAATGTGGCTTCACACGCCGGAACGCCACGAAAAACAATTGGCGCGGCTCTGGCTGCGCTGGAAACCGAATCGGTTCGTGTGGTGCGAAAAAGCCAACTTTTCCTGACCCCGTGCCATCCGCCCGGGACCGGGCCGGATTTCGTAAATGCCTGTGCGCAGCTGGTCACCACGCTGTCGGCGGAGGCGCTTCTCCAGCATTTGCATGCGGTTGAAGCGTCGTTCGGTCGCGCCCGCCGGACGCGCTGGGCGCCGCGGAGTCTCGATCTGGACCTGCTCGATTTCGGCGGGCAGGTGCATCCCGCCCCCGAAACCCAGGCGCGCTGGCGGTCCTTGCCGCCGGAAGATCAGCGCCGCCTGGCGCCGGACGAGCTGATTCTGCCCCATCCCAGGTTGCAGGATCGCGCCTTCGTGCTGGTGCCCCTGGCCGAGATCGCCCCCGATTGGCGCCATCCGCTGCTGGGCCGCAGCGCCGCCGAGCTGCGCGATGCGCTTCCTGAGGCGGAAAAGGCGGCAATTCGCCCGCTATGATGCGCCTTTGACCGGTTTTCGCCCTTGTCAATAGGCTTGCGCGTTCTTAAAACAAGGGTTCCTTCTTCCCAATGGATTGGAGTGTCCCATGGCCCGCGTGACGGTAGAAGATTGCGTTGACAAGGTTCCCAACAGGTTCGAGCTGGTGATGCTTGCCGCCCATCGGGCCCGCGAGGTGACCTCCGGGGCACCGCTGACCGTGGACCGCGACAACGACAAGAACCCCGTCGTGGCGCTGCGCGAGATCGCCGAGGAAACCCAACTGGCCGACGATCTGCGCGAGCGGATGATCGAGGCGAACCAGACCCAGATCGAGGTGGACGAGCCCGAAGAGGACTCTATGGCGCTTCTGATGGGCGGCGAGGTCGACAAGCCGGCCGAAGAGGACATGTCCGAAGAGAAACTGCTGCGCGCCCTTATGGAAGCGCAGGGCCAACGCTGAGCGGCTGAGTCGGGGGAAATGCGGAGCGGATGATCGACGTCGAAGACCTGATCGCGCTGGTCCGCAACTACAACCCCCGGACAGATGCAGACCTGATCCGCCGTGCCTACGATTACGGGCACGCGATGCACCGGGGGCAGTTCCGCCGCTCGGGAGAGCCCTATTTCACCCATCCCGTCGCCGTCGCCGCCCTGCTGACCGAGCAGCGGCTCGACGATGCGACCATCATCACCGCGCTGCTGCACGACACGATCGAGGACACCAAGTCGACCTATGGCGAGGTCGCCTGCGAGTTCGGCGAGGAGATCGCCGAGCTGGTCGACGGGGTGACCAAGCTGACCAATCTCGAGCTGGCCTCGTCGGAAACCAAACAGGCCGAAAACTTTCGCAAGCTCTTCATGGCGATGTCCAAGGATCTGCGGGTGATCCTGGTGAAACTCGCCGACCGGCTGCACAACATGCGCACGATCCGCTCGCTGCCGCATGAGAAACAGGTACGCAAGAGCCACGAGACGATGGACATCTACGCGCCGCTTGCCGGCCGCATGGGTATGCAGTGGATGCGTGAAGAGCTGGAGGACCTGGCCTTCCGCGTTCTGAACCCCGAGGCGCGCAGCTCGATCATCCGCCGGTTCATCACGTTGCAGCGCGAAACCGGCGATGTGGTGCACCAGATCACCCATGACATCCGCACCGAACTGCAACGCGAGGGTGTCGAGGCCGAGGTGTTCGGCCGCGCCAAGAAGCCCTATTCCATCTGGCGCAAGATGGAGGAAAAGCAGCAGGGCTTTTCCCGGCTGTCGGACATCTACGGCTTTCGCGTCATCACCTTGAGCGAGAGTGACTGTTACCGGGTGCTGGGCGCGATCCACCGCCGCTGGCGCGCGGTGCCGGGCCGGTTCAAGGATTATATCAGCCAGCCGAAATCGAACGGCTACCGGTCGATCCAGACCACCGTGTCGGGCCGCGACGGCAAGCGCGTCGAGGTGCAGATCCGCACCCGCGAGATGCACGAGGTGGCCGAGTCCGGGGTTGCCGCCCACTGGTCGTACCGCGACGGCGTGCGCGCGGGAAACCCGTTCGCCGTGGACCCGGCCAAGTGGCTGGCCTCGCTCACCGAACGTTTCGAGAGCGCTGACGACCACGACGAGTTTCTCGAGCACGTCAAGCTGGAGATGTATTCCGACCAGGTGTTCTGCTTCACGCCCAAGGGCGACGTGGTCAAGCTGCCCCGGGGCGCGACGCCACTGGATTATGCCTATGCCATCCACACCCGGATCGGCGACAGCTGCGTCGGCGCAAAGGTCGACGGCATACGCGTGCCGCTGTGGACGCGGCTGAAGAACGGGCAATCGGTCGAGATCATCACCGCAGAGGGGCAGCGCCCCCAGGCGACCTGGATCGACATCGTCGTCACCGGCCGGGCCAAGGCCGCGATCCGCAAGTCGCTGCGCGAAGAGGACCGCGAACGCTATATCAAGCTTGGCCGCGAACTGGCCCGTGTGGCCTTCGAGCATCTGGGCAAGAAGGCCACCGACAAGGCGCTCAAGACCGCGGCGAAGACGCTGGGCCTGACCGACGCCTCGGAAGTGCTGGCACGGCTCGGCAGCGCCGAGTTGCGCGCCTCGGACGTGGTCGAGACGCTCTACCCCGAACTGGCCAGCAGCAGCGGCGACGAGATCGACCTCGACCGCGCGGTGGTGGGCCTGTCGCCGGACCAGTCTTTCTCTCGGGCGCGCTGCTGTCAGCCGGTGCCGGGGGAACGGATCGTGGGGATAACCTATCGCGGCCGCGGGGTGGTCGTTCATGCCATCGACTGCGCCGCGCTGGCGCGATATGAAGACCAGCCGGATCGGTGGATCGACCTGCACTGGCATTCGGGCAAGCACCCGGCGGTGCACACGGTGGGACTGGTTGTGACCATTCGCAACGATGCGGGTGTATTAGGGCGCATGTGCACATTGATAGGCGAGCAGAAGGCGAATATCTCGGACTTGGTTTTCGTCGACAAAAAGCCCGATTTCTATCGTCTTTTGATCGACGTTGACCTGCGCGACGTGGAACATCTCCATACCGTGATGACGGCTCTGGAGGCGGAAAGCGACGTCGCCGAGATCGAACGTTTCAGGGACCCGGACCGCGACGGCGGCTGACCGGCCCGAAGGAAGGATTGGCAAGGCGTGGTTTTCAAGCGCCGCGACAAGCGCAGCATGGTGCAGATCGTGCAGCACAGCCTCTATCCGCGTGGCGGATGGGGGCGTGCTCTGTACTACATCACGCACCGGGTGCGGCGCCTGCCGGACACCCCGCACAAGATCGCCCGCGGTGTTTTTGCCGGCGTTCTGACGACCTTCACGCCATTTTACGGGCTGCATTTCATCCTTGCCGCGGTCGTCGCCAGGATGCTGCGCGCCAACATGCTGGCCGCGCTGCTGGGCACGCTGTTCGGCAACCCGCTGACCTATGTCCCGATCGGCGTGGTGTCGCTGAAGACCGGCCATTTCCTGCTGGGCACCGAGTTCGATGCCGAAATGCACACCTCTCTGGTGGGCAAGTTCGCCGGGGCGGCGGGCGATTTCAAGGACAGCTTCATCGCGCTCTTCACCGATGCCACGGCCGACTGGTCGGGGCTGGAGCAGTTCTATCACGAGGTGTTCCTGCCCTACCTGATCGGCGGCATCCTGCCCGGCCTGGTGACGGCCACGGCCGCCTATTACATCACCTTGCCATTGATCAAGGCGTACCAGAACCGCCGGCGCGGGCGGTTGAAGCAAAAACTGGCGCGCCTGGGAAAAACCGGCGTCGCCAAGGCTGACGAAACCACCGGGACGCCCTAGGTTTGCCGGGCAAGACCAAGCCAAGGGGGCAGGCAGATATGGAACGGATCGACGGGCTGCGGCTGGGCGTGAACATCGACCACGTGGCGACGGTGCGCAACGCTCGCGGCTCGGCCTATCCCGACCCGCTGCGCGCGGCGAAGCTGGCCGAGCAGGCGGGCGCCCACGGCATCACGGCACATCTGCGCGAGGACCGCAGGCATATCTCGGATGCCGATATCGAGGGGCTGATGGGCGGGCTTTCCGTACCTCTCAACCTCGAAATGGCGGCAACGGCCGAGATGCAGGCGATCGCCCTTCGGCACCGGCCCCACGCGGTCTGCATCGTGCCCGAAAAGCGCGAAGAGCGCACCACCGAGGGCGGGCTCGACGTGGCGCAGGACGAAAACCGGCTGGGCGATTTCATCGCGCCCCTGCGCGAGGCCGGCTGCCGGGTGTCGCTGTTCATCGGCGCCGAGCGGTCGCAGGTCGAGGCCAGCGCCCGGATCGGCGCGGCGGTGGTCGAACTGCACACGGGCGCCTATTGCGATTTCCATGCCGAGGGCCGGTTCGACGAACGCGACGCCGAGCTGGAGCGGCTGCGCGCGATGTCGGCCCATGCCCACGGGCTGGGGCTGGAGGTGCATGCCGGCCACGGGCTGACTTACGACACCGTCGTCCCGGTCGCGGCCTTCCCCGAGGTGATGGAGCTCAATATCGGGCATTTCCTGATCGGCGAGGCGATCTTTCGCGGCCTGGGCCCGGCAATCGCCGAAATGCGCCGGCTGATGGACGCGGCGCGGGGGTGAGACCGGCGTCGTCGCGGCAAGCGGGGGCCTGACGCCGACGCATCTAGTCGTCTTCGTCGGCCGCGGCCGCCGCGCGGACCAGCCGGATGGCCGCGAACCGATCCGTCGGGTCCAGCTCGAACGCCTTGTCGAGATAGGGTTGCCCGCGCTCGAAATCACCGAGGCGCATGTAACAGTAGGCAAGCGCGATCAGCGCCTGAAGGTAGAGGCCGGGGGCGGTCTTTGCCGCGGTGAATTCGGCGTCGTCAGGCCCGACCTCGCGCCAGTCGGCGGCGACGTTCAGCCGTTGCGCGGCGATGCGCAGGATGGTTTCGGCCTGCGGCACGGCCTCGGCGAATCGGTGGGTGTAGAAATAAAAGCGGTAGGCGCCGAGCCGCACGTCGAGGTCATGGGGCGCGGCGGCCAGCGCGGCCTCGACCGCGCGGGCGGTTCCCTCGGGGTCACTCCTTGCGCCCGGGGCGTTGGCCAGCATTTCCAGCGCGGCATTCGCCATGTCTTCGAGCGGCATCTTTGGTTCCTTTCCCGATGCCGCCCAGCAAAGAGCAGACGCGCCGACGGTGCAATGCCCGCCATGCCGCAAGGACCCGTTGACCGCCCAGGTCGCCGCGATCTGCCCATCCGTCGGGCGGGGCCGGGTTTGCCCGGCCCGGGAATCTGGCATAAAGGCTGGCGGGACGATGCGAAACGAGGGGCCGCGACGGCGCGCAGTCCGCCTGTTGGGGCGCGCTGTGCCGGCCAAGCGACCATGACCGCGCCAACCGGCGCGCCGATCAGCGAAGGGGCATTCCGATGAAAGCGGTCTGGTACGAGGGCTTCGGCCCTGCGCGCGACGTTCTGGTCCATGGCGAGATGCCCGACCCGCAGCCCGGCCCCGGCGAGGTGCTGGTGCGCCTGCGCGCCACGGGCATCAACCCCTCGGACGTCAAGCTGCGCGCCGGCCTGCGGCCCGGCGCCAAGATGCAATACAAGCGGATCGTTCCGCATTCCGACGGGGCCGGCGTGATCGAGGCTGTGGGCGAGGGCGTCGACCCCGCCCGGCTGGGCCGCCGGGTGTGGCTATGGAACGCGGCGTGGCAGCGCGCGCATGGCACCGCGGCCGAGCTTGTGGCGCTGCCGGCGCACCAGGCCGTCGACCTGCCCGACGGCACGTCTTTCGCCGAGGGGGCCTGCCTTGGCATCCCGGCGATGACCGCTTGGTATGCGCTGTTCCGTGACGGGCCGATCGCGGGCAAGACGGTGCTTGTCACCGGCGGTGCGGGCAGCGTCGGGCGCTACGCCTGCCAGATGGCCGCGCTGGGCCGCGCAAGGGTGATCACCACCGTCAGCTCGGCCGAGAAGGCCGCCCATTCCGGCGCCGAAGAGTGGGTGAACTACCGCGAGACCGATGTCGCCGAGGCGGTGATGGACAAGACCGGCGGTGCCGGCGTCGACCGCATCGTCGAGGTCGATTTCGCGGCGAACCAGGATGACAGCCTTGCGCTGATCAAGCCGGGGGGCACCATCGCGTCCTACGCCTCGGCCTCGACCATGGCGCCCGTGCTGCAATTCTACCCGTTCATGTTCAAGAACGTGACGCTGCACATGCTGATCGTCTATCAGCTGGACCCCGAGACCCACGCAACCGGCGCGGCGCAATTGGCCGATTGGCTGGCGGCGGGGCGCCTGTCGCACGCGGTGGTGCCGGGCGGCGGGCTGTCGGACGCGGCACGCGCCCACGAGACCGTCGAGGCCGGGCAGAAGCTGGGCACCGTGGTGCTGGAGGTCTGAGCCATGATCCTGGGGATCGGCACCGACCTGGCCAATATCGAGCGGGTCGGCCGCACGCTGGAGCGGTTCGGAGACCGGTTTCGCAATCGCGTCTTCACCGAGGTCGAACAGCGAAAGGCCGAGCGCCGGGCCGACGTGGCGGGGACCTATGCCAAGCGCTGGGCGGCCAAGGAGGCGTGTTCCAAGGCGCTGGGCACCGGACTGAGGATGGGCATCGCCTGGAAGGACATGGCGGTGGCGAACCTAGCAACCGGCCAGCCGGTGATGCATCTGACCGGCTGGGCCGCCGAGCGGCTGGCGGCGATGACGCCGCCGGGACACGAGGCCATCGTCCATGTCTCGCTGACCGACGACCACCCCTGGGCGCAGGCCTTCGTGGTGATCGAGGCGCGGCCGGTGGCGCGACAGGGCGGCTGAGGCGCGTGCCTTGACAGCCCCTTTCCGCCCGATCATGAAGCGAGGGCAATAACAGGCAGGATCGGGCCCCATGACAGCCAAGCGCGAAAAGGAAAACGGCATCGTCGAGACGATCAAGACGGTGGTCTACGCGCTGCTGATCGCGGGCATCTTCCGCTCGCTGTTCTTTCAGCCGTTCTGGATCCCCTCGGGCAGCATGAAGGACACGCTGCTGATCGGCGACTTCCTGTTCGTCAACAAGATGGCCTACGGCTATTCGCGCTATTCCTGCCCGTTTGGCCTGTGCCCCTTCGACGGGCGCATCCTTGCCTCCGACCCCGAGCGGGGCGATGTCGTGGTGTTCCGCCATCCGGTCAACGGCACCGATTTCATCAAGCGGCTGATCGGCCTGCCGGGTGACAGCATCCAGATGAAGGACGGGGTGCTGCATATCAACGGCGAACCGGTCGAGATCACGCCCGCGGGCGATTTCGAAGAAGAGTACCGCAAGCAGGGCCCGGTCGGCTATTTCCCGCAATGCGAGAACGCGCCTGTGGGCGAGGGCGGCACCTGCACCAAGCCGCGCTCTATCGAGACGCTGCCCAACGGCGTCAGCCACAGCGTGCTGAACATCCGCGACGGGTTCTTTTCCGACAACACGCCGGTCTTTTCAGTGCCCGAGGGGCATTACTTCTTCATGGGCGACAACCGCGACAACAGCCAGGACAGCCGCTATTCGCGCGCCAATGGCGGCGTCGGGTTCGTGCCGGCGGAAAACCTGATCGGGCGCGCCGACCGGATCATGTTCTCGTCCGGCGGGCGGTCGCTGTTCTTCCTCTGGACATGGCGGGCGGACCGCTTCTTCAAGGCGGTCGAGTGAAGCTTTCGGCCGAGCTGACCCGGTTTTCCGCGCGGCTGGGGCACAGCTTCAGCCGGCCGGAACTTCTGGTCGAGGCGCTGACCCATCCCTCCTTTTCCGCCCCGTCGCGTTCCGACAACCAGCGGCTGGAGTTTCTCGGCGACCGGGTGCTCGGCCTTGTGATGGCCGAGGCGCTGCTGGTCGCCGATACGGCCGCCGCCGAGGGGCAGCTTGCCCCGCGGTTCAACGCGCTGGTCCGCCGCGAGGCCTGTGCCGACGTGGCGACCGAGATCGGCCTCGGCGAGGTGCTGAAACTCGGCCGGTCGGAGATGAAATCTGGCGGGCGGCGCAAGGCCGCGCTCTTGGCCGATGCGATGGAGGCGGTGATCGCCGCGGTCTATCTGGATGCCGGGTTCGAGACGGCGCGCGACATGGTTCTGCGCCTCTGGGGCACGCGCATCGACGCGGTCGAGGCGGATGCGCGCGACGCCAAGACGGCGCTGCAGGAATGGGCCCAGGCGCGCGGCCTGCCGCCGCCCAGCTATACCGAGACGTCCCGCGAGGGGCCCGACCATGCCCCGGTCTTTACCATCACGGCGCGGTTGGACAACGGCGAGGAGGAATGCGCCACCGCCGGGTCGAAGCGGCAGGCCGAGCAGGCGGCGGCGCGCGCGCTTCTGGCGCGGCTTTTGGGCTGAGCGGCGGCACCGGCGCAGTCATCGCCGAGCTGTGCAATACGCATCCCGTGCAGGGACCCTTTCGGGCATGGCCCCCGCGGCCCTTTGGGAAGAGATCGGTGGGTTCTGCGCCATCGCGGACCGTTATCTTCGGCTGGCAAGCTGTGAGGAAGAGGAGATCGAGGGCGCGCGCCACCGCCGTCTCATGGCAGATGACGGCGCGGAAATTCTTGAGCTTTACGCCGATAAGGGCGGCGCGACCGGCTATCGCTACGAGATCGTCGAAAGCCCGCTGCCGGTGGCCGACTACGAAGCGACCTTTGCCGTGGCGGAGTCCGGCGCGGGCTCTACCGTGACCTGGTCCAGCCGCTTTACCGCAGACGGCGTGACCGAGGCCGAGGCGGCCGGCATCCTGGGCGGCATCTGCGGAAACCGGGCTCATGGCGATCCAGGAGCGCTGCGCGCCGCAACGGGCACCGGCGCGGCGCGATCAAGGCTGGCCAAGCGTTGCGGAATGCATTACCTGCGCTCTGTTGCATGCTTGGGATAGGCCATGACCACACGCGCCGGTTTCGTTGCCCTGATCGGAGAGCCCAACGCGGGCAAGTCCACGCTTCTGAACCGGATGGTCGGGGCGAAGGTCTCGATCGTCACGCACAAGGTTCAGACCACGCGCGCCCGCATTCGCGGCGTGGCGATGGAGGGCGACGCGCAAATCGTCTTCGTCGACACGCCGGGGCTCTTTCGCCCGCGCCGCAGGCTTGACCGGGCGATGGTCGCCGCGGCCTGGGGGGGCGCGGCGGATGCCGATATCGTGGTGCTGCTGGTCGAGGCGCATCGCGGGCTGACCGAGGGGGTGGGCGCGATCCTGGACGCGCTGAAAGAGCGGGTGGCCGAGGGCCGGACCGTGGCGCTGGCGATCAACAAGATCGACCGGGTCAAGGCCGAGACGCTGCTGGCGCTGTCGGCGGAGTTGAACGAGGCCTACCCGTTTGCGAAGACCTTCATGATCTCTGCCGAAAAGGGGCACGGGGTGGACGACCTGCGCGGGTGGCTGGCCGAGACCCTGCCCGAGGGGCCCTGGCTCTACCCCGAGGACCAGATCGCGGACCTGCCGATGCGGATGATCGCGGCCGAGATCACGCGGGAGAAACTGACGCTGCGGCTGCATCAGGAACTGCCCTACCAGCTGACCGTCGAGACCGAAGGCTGGGACGACCGCAAGGACGGCTCGACCCGCATCGACCAGATGATCTATGTCGCCCGCGACGGGCACAAGGGCATCGTGCTGGGCCACAAGGGCGAGACGATCAAGGCCATCAGCCAGGCGGCACGCGCCGAGATCGCCGAGTTTCTGGGCCGCCCGGTGCACCTGTTCCTGCAGGTCAAGGTGCGGCCGGGCTGGCTGGACGAGGCCGAGCGTTACTCGGAAATGGGGCTGGATTTCCGCGAGGGTGACTGATCCTGATCGGGGAGTATCCGGTTTTCGAAATAACGCAGGATCGCAAAATAGGCGATCGCGCAGACCCCGATATTGGTGATCAGCATCAGCGTGACGAAAAACCCGTTCCGCGAAAAACCGGCATAGACGATGATGTCCAGCAGGATGGCGGCGATGATCACGGGCATGGAAAAGGGTGGCAGCAGGGGGCGGCTTTTATCGGCCTTGGGGGCGGTGTCGTCGGTCATCTGCGGGCCTTTCGCGCTGGTCTCATCTTGGCAATGTAACACGCTCAGCGGCGGCGGCCAGCGGGGAGAGCGGCAATGCGGCTGACCGCCGAGTTCTGGGTCAAGGCCTATCTGGCGCGTCTGCGCCTGGCCGATATCCCGGCCTTCGTCGTCGCCCATGGCGACGACACCGCCGGCGCGGTTCTGGTCAAGCTCAACACGCTGGACGGCAGGGCGCGGGCCTATTCGCGCAGTTTCGACCTGGCCAGCGGCGAAAGGGTGTGGCTGGAACTGGCCGCGGGAGACGAGGCCGACGTGGACGCCGCCATCGCGCGCCAGCGCGGCTTCGACCCCGATCTCTGGGTGGTCGAGGTCGAGGACCGCGCCGGGCGGCATCTGCTCGACGAGCCCGGCCTTGCGTGACTTTTGCCGCCGGTTTTGGGTATTTTCGCCAAGAAGAAGCAGGGGCGGGGCGCAGGTGTGATCGAGTGGCGCGACGAGGGAGCGGTGTTGAGCGTGCGGCGCCATGGCGAGAGCGCGGCCATCGTCGATGTCTTTACCGCCGAGCACGGGCGCCATGCGGGCTTGGTGCGCGGCGGGGCCGGGCGCAAGCTGGCCGCGGTGCTGCAGCCCGGTGCGCAGCTCGACCTGACCTGGCGGGCGCGGCTGGAAGAGCATCTGGGGGCCTACACGGTAGAGCCCTTGCGCGGGCGGGCCGGGGCGTTGCTGGGCGACCGGGCGGCACTGGCGGGGCTGAACGCGGTGACAGCACTTCTGGCGTTCAGCCTGCCGGAGCGCGAGCCGCACCCGGCGCTCTATGCCCGGTCGATCACGCTTTTGGACCTGCTGGCCTTTTCCGACGCCTGGCCGCTGGCCTATCTGCGGTGGGAAATGGCGCTGTTGGAGGAGATGGGGTTCGGGCTGGATTTGTCGGCCTGCGCGGTGACCGGCAGCCGCGACGACCTGGCCTATGTCTCGCCACGCACCGGCCGGGCGGTCAGCGTGGAGGGGGCCGGCGACTGGGTCGACCGGCTGCTGCCGTTGCCGCCCTGCCTGCTGGGGCAGGGGCCGGTCAGGGCCGAGGAGATCGTCGAGGGGCTGCAGACCACGGGATATTTCCTGGAAAGCTGGCTGGCGCCGGCGCTGGGCGACCGGCCCGTGCCTGCGGCGCGCGGGCGGCTGGTGCAGGTTCTGGCGCAAAGCCTGTGAGTGTCGCGGTTCTGTGCCTTGGAGCCGCTAGACTGGCCGGGCGACGAAAGGGAGAGCGGCGATGACGGTCACACTCGAGGTCACGGTTTCGGGCGGCGCGGGGCGCGTCTTCGCGCCGATGGGGATGGTCACGCCCCATCACAGCCCGGTGGATTTTGCGCTGGTCGGGGCGGAGGCCACCCTGGCGGCGGAGGCGGCGACCGGGCAATGGGTTGCGGTGGCCGAGGGGGCCGCAGGGCCGGTGACCTTTCGCACGCGCTTTGCCGAGGGCGGGCCGGGCTACCCAGAGGCGTTGTTCACCCATCGGCCGAACCGTTTCACCACCGCGGCCGAGGCGCTGGGGGCGGCGGCCGAGGGGATCAAGGCGGCCGCCGGGGGCGGCGCCGCGGGGCTGGCGGCCATCGTGACCCATGTCGCGGATCAGTTCAGCTATGGCCACCCGGAAGAGCGGTTCTATGACGGGCATGACGAGATCCCGGCGCTCTGCGGGCTGACCGAGGGGTCTTGCGTCGATATCAACACCTATCTCGTGGCTGCGCTCCGGGCGGCGGGCTATGAGGCGGGCTATGTCACCGGGTATTTCTTTCCGGCCGAGAAACGCGGCACCTGCGAGGACATGCATTGCTGGGTTGTCACGCGGCACGAGGGCGCCGTGCAGGAATGGGACATCGCCCATCACCTGAAGATGGGGCGGTCGGACATTGGGCCGGGGCAAAACCCGCGGCCGGGGCTGCGGGTGCCCCTGGCCCATTCCATGGGCCATGACCTGCCGGCGCTGGGGATATCAGAGCTGAAGATCCTGTCGCAGCCGATGCGCCAGGCCCCGGACGGGGGGCTGGACTGGGCCGAGGTGGATATCCGGCTGACCAACTGGCCGGGCTGAGCGCGGCGGCGCGGGGTCAGCCCGGCCGCCGCCGCGCAATCACCCGACCCTGAATCTCGGCGTGCGGCCGAGGGCGGCGTCCACCGGACGCCGCTTGCCAATGGTCAGCCGAGGAGCCGCCTTGCGATCACCTGGGCCTGGATCTCGGCCGCGCCCTCGAAGATGTTCAGGATGCGCGCGTCGCAGAGGATGCGGCTGATGCTGTATTCCAGCGCGAAGCCGTTGCCGCCGTGGATCTGCAACCCGTTGTCGGCCGCGGCCCAGGCGACGCGGGCGCCCAGCAGTTTCGCCATGCCGGCCTCGAGGTCGCAGCGCTGGTCGTGGTCTTTTTCCCAGGCCGCGAAATAGGTCAGTTGCCGGGCCAGCATGATTTCAACCGCCATCATCGCCAGCTTGTCGGCGACGCGGGGGAAGGCGATCAGCGCCTTGCCGAACTGCTTGCGGTCCTGCGCGTATTGCATCGCCACGTCGAGCGCCGACTGGGCCACGCCGATGGCGCGGGCGGCGGTCTGGATGCGCGCGCTTTCGAAGGTCTGCATGAGCTGCTTGAAGCCCTGGCCCTCGATCCCGCCGAGCAGGTTGTCGCCCTTGACCGTGAACCTGTCGAAGCCGAGCTCGTATTCCTTCATGCCGCGGTAGCCCAGCACCTCGATCTCGCCGCCGGTCATGCCCGGCGTCGGGAACGGATCTTCGTCGGTGCCCGGCGTCTTTTCGGCCAGGAACATCGACAGGCCCTTGTAGTCGGTGGTCTCGGGGTCGGTGCGCGCCAGCAGCGTCATCACATGGGTGCGCGCGGCGTGGGTGATCCAGGTCTTGTTGCCGGTTACCTCGTAGTCGTCGCCCGTCTTGACCGCGCGGGTGCGCAAGGACCCGAGGTCGGAGCCGGTGTTGGGCTCGGTGAAGACGGCGGTCGGCAGGATCTCGGCCGCGGCGATCTTGGGCAGCCAGTGGCTCTTCTGTTCCTCGGTGCCGCCGCACAGGATCAGCTCTGCCGCGATTTCGGACCGCGTGCCGAGGCTGCCCACGCCGATATAACCGCGCGAAAGCTCTTCGGAGACCACGCACATCGAGGCCTTGGACAGGCCGAACCCGCCGTACTCTTCGGGGATGGTCAGGCCGAAGACGCCCAGTTCGGCCATCTCCTCGATGATCTCCATCGGGATCAGCTCGTCCTTGAGGTGCCAGTCGTGGGCGTTGGGCACGACCCGGTCGACGGCAAAGCGGCGGAACTGCTCGCGGATCATCTCCAGCTCGTCGTCGAGGCCGGTGGCGCCGACGGTGACGTTGGCGGCCTGCTGCTGCATCAGCTCGACCAGGCGGGCGCGGGCCGCGGGCGTGTTGCCGCCCTGGGTCAGGGTCATCACCTCGCGGGCCATGAGGGCGCGCTGGTCATCCTGGGAAAGGCCGATATCCTGCAGGCGCACGATCTCGCCCTGGCTCATCGGGATGCCGCCGTAGATCTGCCAGAGGTATTCGCCGAAGGCGATCTGGTGGATCAACTGCTCGATCTCGCCGAACTTTCCCTCGGCGCTCAGCCGCTCGGCCCAGCCCTGCATCTGTTGCAGCGCCTGGGCGTAGGTGGCCAGCCACGCAAGCCCGTGGGTGGCGGTCTGGTGCGCCTCGATCAGCCGGCCCGAAACCCGGTCGCCCTCGGTCACCTTGGCCTTGATCGCGTCGCGGGCGGCGCCGAGTACGGTCTCGACCGGGCCGAGCGCGGCCTTGGTCAGCGTCAGCAGATCGGGGAGGAGGGCGCTGTCGGCGCCGGGCATGTCCTGGCCGTCATGGGGCATGAATCGTCTCCTTGTCTCGGGCTTGGGGTGACATAGGGCGTTCGCAGGTGCAGCGCAACAAAAATTCAATTGCTATTGGCATTTTGAAGCAAAATGTCGCTCTGAATTTTTGCAATGCAGCGGGACCGCAAGCGCGATATAGCGCCGGCGGGCATGCAACACAGGGGCACCCAATGCAGATTGCCGGACTGGACCCGATCGTTTTCGCCGCCGCGTTCGGCGTGGCGTTGTTTGCCGGTTTCGTGAAGGGCGCGGTGGGCTTTGCCATGCCGATGATCATGATCTCGGGGCTGTCCAGCTTTCTGCCCGCGGAAACGGCGCTGGCAGGGCTGATCCTGGCGACGGTGTCGACCAACGTGGCGCAGGCGTTCAGACACGGTGTGGCCGCGGCGGTAAAGATGCTGCGCCGCTATGGCCGGCTGATCGGCGCGATGGTGGTGGCGATCATCCTCAGCGCGCCTCTTGTGACGGTACTGCCGGGGCGGGCGATGCTTTTGCTGCTTGGGCTGCCGATCCTGGCCTTTACCCTGTCGCAGCTCCTCGGCCGGCAGCTGATCGTGCCGCTTCATCACCGTGGCCGGGCCGAGGTGGCGATGGGGCTGCTGGGCGGGTTTTTCGGGGGTATCTCCGGGGTCTGGGGCCCGCCGGTCATCGCCTATCTGCTGAGCGTTGCAACACCCAAGGCCGAGATGGTGCGCGTGCTAGGCGTGGTGTTCCTCGTGGGCTCGGTGATCTTGCTGGCGGCGCACCTGGGCTCTGGCGTGCTGGCGGGCGATCGGCTGGTGCTGTCGGCGGTGCTGGTGGTGCCGGCGGCGCTGGGCATGGCCCTGGGCGTCGCGGTGCAGGACCGGCTGAACCCCGAGAGGTTCCGCAAGGCGACGCTGGCAGTGCTGGCGCTGGCCGCGGCCAACCTCGTGCGGCGCGGGCTGTTCGGGTAGGCGCACGGAAAAGGCCCGGCGCGCGGGCCGGGCCTTGCCAGGGTAGCGAAAGGTGGCTGGGTGTCAGCCCAGTGCCGCGGCCTTCACGTCATCGTCGATGAAGGGCACGTATTGCGCGAAGTTTTCGGCGAACATCCCCACAAGCTTTTGCGCCTGGGCGTCGTATTCGTCGTTCGCGCTCCAGGTTTTGCGCGGGTCGAGCAGCACATCGGCCACGCCGTCCACACGCACCGGCACCTCGAAGCCGAAATTCGGATCCTTGCGGAACTCGGCGTCGTTCAGCGACCCGTCGAGCGCGGCGGTCAGCAAAAGCCGCGTGTCGCGGATCGGCATCCGCGACCCCGTGCCATAGGCGCCGCCGGTCCAGCCGGTATTGACCAGCCAGCAGGTCGCTCCGTGCTTGGCGATCTTCTCGCGCAGCAGGTTGCCGTAGACTTCGGGGCGGCGCGGCATGAACGGTGCGCCGAAGCAGGTCGAAAAGGTGGGCTCGGGCTCGGTCACGCCCTTTTCGGTGCCAGCGACCTTGGAGGTGAAGCCCGAAAGGAAGTGATACATCGCCTGCGCCGGTGTCAGCCGCGCGATGGGCGGCAGCACGCCGAAGGCGTCGCAGGTGAGCATGATGATGTTCTTGGGATGCCCGCCCAGTGCAGTGTCGGAGGCGTTCGAGATGTAGTGCAGCGGGTAGGCGCAGCGCATGTTCGCCGTCAGGCTGTCATCCTCGAAATCGAGTTCCTTGGTCTCTTCGTCATAAACCATGTTCTCGATCACCGTGCCGAACTTGCCCGTGGTCGCGTAGATCTCCGGCTCGGCCTCGGCGCTGAGGTTGATCGTCTTGGCGTAGCACCCGCCCTCGAAGTTGAAGGTGCCGCGGTCCGACCAGCCATGCTCGTCATCGCCGATCAGGGTGCGCGCGGGGTCGGCCGAGAGCGTGGTCTTGCCCGTGCCCGACAGGCCGAAGAAGACAGCAGTGTCGACCGGGTTGCCGGACGCGTGGTTGGCCGAGCAGTGCATCGCCATGATGCCCTTGCCCGGCAGAATGTAATTCATCAGCGTAAAGACGGATTTCTTGATCTCGCCAGCATATTCGGTGTCGCCGATCAGGATCAGCTTCTTGGCGAAGTTCATCGCCACCACCGTTTTCGAGCGGCAGCCGTGACGCTCGGGGTCGGCCTTGAACGAGGGGCAGTTGATGACGGTGAATTCGGGCGCGAAACTGTCGAGTTCCTCGCGGTTCGGACGGCGCAGCATGTGCCGCGAGAAGAGCCCGTGCCAGGCCATCTCGGTGACGACGCGCACGTCCAGACGGTTGGCCGGGTCGGCGCCCGCGAACAGGTCTTCGACGAAGACCTCGCGGCCCTCGAGATGCGCCAGCATGTCGGCATGCAGGCGGTCGAACGCTTCGGGATCCATCGGGCGGTTGTTTTCCCACCATATGGTGTCTTCGACATCGGGGGTGCGCACGACGTGCTTGTCCTTGGGCGAGCGGCCGGTATGCACGCCGGTGGCCACAAGGAAGGCGCCGCCATTGCCCAGGCGCCCTTCGCCACGCTTCAGCGCCTCTTCGATCAGGGCGGGCTCCATCAGGTTGTAATAGACCTTGTTCAGCCCGGTGATGCCCTGATCCTCCAGGCGCTGTGCCGGGTTTACCCGTCCGATCTCCATCCGAAAGCTCCTTGCGTCCTGTCCTGATGCGTTTTTCAAGTGTCGTAGCCGCGCCGGGTGGCCGAAGTGGGATGCCAAGAGGTCCCGCGCGCCAAGGGTGGCGACCCTATATCATGACGGTTTGACGAAAGAACAGGCGAATTCAGCCCGTTAGCGCAACCAAATTGCCGAAACGGCCGTCCATACGAAAGAACCTGACGCCGGCATGTGATGCAATTTGGCAATGTATTCGCTATTTTGTGCTGCCCCGTGACCGGTCGCAATGGGCGATTCGTGAATAAGTGTTGATCCGGAACGCGCGAAATGGGACAAAGATTGCCAAAAAACCAAGAGCAGTACAAGGAATTCCGCATGTCTAGGATTGCGCTCGTTGACGACGACAGAAACATCCTGACCTCGGTTTCCATGACCCTCGAAGCCGAGGGTTTCGAGGTGGAAACCTACAATGACGGCCAGTCGGCTCTGGAAGCCTTCAACAAGCGCCTGCCGGACATGGCCGTTCTCGACATCAAGATGCCCCGGATGGACGGCATGGACCTGTTGCAGAGGGTGCGGCAGAAGACGAACATGCCGGTGATCTTTCTCACCTCGAAGGACGACGAGATCGACGAGGTGCTGGGCCTGCGCATGGGCGCTGACGATTATGTGAAGAAACCCTTTTCGCAGCGGCTGCTGGTGGAGCGGATCCGCGCCCTTCTGCGCCGGCAGGAGGCGATCGCCTCCGACGACGGGCCGAACCCGGAAGAAAGCAAGGTCATGGTGCGGGGAAACCTGACGATGGACCCGCTGCGCCACGCGGTGAACTGGAAGGGCAAGGACGTGTCCCTGACCGTCACCGAGTTCCTGCTGTTGCAGGCGCTGGCCCAGCGTCCCGGCTTCGTCAAGAGCCGCGACCAGTTGATGGACGTCGCCTATGACGATCAGGTCTACGTGGACGACCGGACCATCGACAGCCACATCAAGCGCCTGCGCAAAAAGATGCGCCAGAGTGACCCCGATTTTGCCGCGATCGAGACGTTATATGGGATAGGATACAGATATAACGAAGAGTGATTTCGTAACTTCGGTCGACGGGGGTTCGCGTGCGCGACACCAAGGAACCCAGGGACGCTAGTGTCGTCTTAGGAGAGGATTGGACGGGGCCCCAGGCCAGCGTCGACAGCGAGATGCGCGAACGGCGCAAGATGCGCAGCTACATCTCGCTCAACCGTTCGCCGCTGGCCCGCAAGATCATCACCTTCAACGTTCTCGGCCTGCTGATCCTGGTCGCGGGCGTGCTCTACCTCAATCCTTCGCGCGACCGGCTGGTCAGCCAGCGCGAGTCGAGCTTCGTGTCGCAGGCCGAACTGGTGGCCGACATCTTCGAGGCACAACTGACCTCGGGTCTGCCGCTGAACCTTGACGGCTCGGGCGGGGTGGACCCGATGCGCACGCTGGCCGGCATCGACCGGGCCGAGGGCGTGGAAATCTTCCTTTTCGATGCCGCGCAGAACGTGGTGGCCAGCACCGAGGACATGCCGCGCCCGCCAACCGCGCCCGAAGACAACGGCGCGGTTGAGGGCCAGTCGACCCTGATCACCAGCCTTCTGAATTTCGTCTGGGACGGGCTGTCGAGCATCGTCTCGCCGCCCGAAACGCCCAACGAGGCCACGGCGCCCGTCGATCTGGGCCGCGCGCTTGTGCCTGATACGGTCAGCGACGGTACCCAGGTGGAAACCGGTTTCGACGCCCTTGGAAACACGCTCTTTACCGTGGCGACCCCGGTGCGCGACGGCGACCGCGTGGCCGGGGTGGTCACGATCACCAGCGCGGCGGGCGAGATCGACTGGCTGGTGCGCACCGAGCGCGAACAGGTGCTGCAACTCTTCGTGATCGCGATCCTGGTGTCGATCGGGCTCAGCCTGGTGCTGGCCTCGACCATCGCCAACCCGCTGTCCGACCTCGCCGCGGCGGCCGAGATCGGCCGCGACAAGAACCGCCGCAAGGTCAGCCCGGCGCGGGTGCGCATCCCCGACCTGACCGCCCGGCCCGACGAGATCGGCCGGCTGTCCGGCGCGCTGCGCGGCATGGTGGCCGCGCTTTACGACCGGATCGACGCCAACGAACAGTTCGCCGCCGACGTGGCGCACGAGATCAAGAACCCGCTGGCCAGCCTGCGCTCGGCCACCGGCACGCTGCGGGTGGCCAAACGCGACGACCAGCGCGAAAAGCTGCTGGACGTGATCGACCACGATGTGCGCCGCCTCGACCGGCTGGTCAGCGATATCTCCAACGCCTCGCGGCTGGACAGCGAGTTGGTGCGCGAGGAGGAGGAAGAGTTCAACCTCTCCAATCTGCTGAGCAACCTGTCCGAACACCTGGGCGAGGATGCCCGCGGCAAGGGGGTCGAGTTCATCTCGGACCTGCCGGCCGAGCCGATCCTGCTGCAAGGGCTCGAGGCGCGGCTGGCGCAGGTGTTCGTCAACCTCATCACCAACGCCATTTCGTTCTGCGAGCCGGGCGACGCGGTGCGGGTCTGGGCGCGCACCCGGGAAAACCGCGTTCTGGTCGTGGTCGAGGATACCGGCCCCGGCATTCCCGAACAGGCGCTGACCAAGATCTTCAACCGGTTTTACTCGGAACGCCCCGCCGGCCAGTTCGGCGACCATTCCGGCCTCGGGCTCGCAATCTCCAAGCAGATCGTCGAGGCGCATGGCGGCGTGATCTGGGCCGAAAACATCCGCCCCACCGATGCCGACGTGACCTCCGAGCCGCTTGGCGCGCGTTTCGTGGTCGGCCTGCCGGTCTGAGGGGCGGGGCGCGTGGCCGGCCCGACCGCGCAGTCCGAGACAGGCCCCGAAACCGTCATCCATGCCAGCGCCGTATCCCTGGGCGGCCGCGCGGTCCTGATCATGGGGGCCTCGGGCAGCGGCAAATCTGCGCTTGCGCTTGAGCTGATGGCGCTGGGAGCAGGGCTCGTCGCCGATGACCGCACCCTGCTGCGCCCGGACGGACCAGGGGTGATCGCCTCGGCCCCGCCGCGCCTTGCCGGGCTGATCGAGGCCCGCTTCGTGGGGTTGCTCAACGCCGATGCGGCCCCTCCGGCGCCGGTGGCGCTGGCGATCGACCTGTCCCGCGACGAGACCGAGCGCCTGCCGCCGCGACGAAGCCTCACGCTCTGCGGCCGGAGCGTGCCCTTGCTTCGGCGCGTTGCCCAGCCATATTTCCCAGCAGCCATCGTGCAATACCTGACCGCCGGACGCGCCGAGTGATGCCGCCAGATTTCGCCCCTACGCCCCCGCCGCCCCTGCACCGGCTCGTCCTGGTGACCGGGCCGTCCGGTGCGGGACGGTCGACCGCGCTCAACGCGCTTGAGGATCTGCGCTTCGAGGTGATCGACAACCTGCCGCTCTCGCTGATCCCGCGCCTGCTGGAGGGGCCCGCCTCCGAGCCGCCGCTCGCGCTGGGCGTTGACACCCGCAACCGCGATTTCAGCGCCAACGCCCTGGCCGACCTGATCCGCCAGCTCAAGGCCGAGCCCGACGTTCAGGCCGAGCTGCTCTATCTCGACTGCCGCGACGATGTTTTGCTCAGGCGGTATTCCGAAACCCGCCGCCGCCAC
The DNA here is from genome assembly GCF_041020385.1 of Rhodovulum iodosum. Lineage (NCBI taxonomy): Bacteria > Pseudomonadati > Pseudomonadota > Alphaproteobacteria > Rhodobacterales > Paracoccaceae > Rhodovulum > Rhodovulum iodosum. The sequence goes on from NZ_JBEHHI010000001.1 coordinate 1,842,374, forward strand.
CCGATGGCGCCGGCCGAAAGCCCCGCCGAGGGCGTGGCGCGCGAACAGGACGTGCTGGGGCGCATCCGCGACCTCGCAGACCTGATGATCGACACCTCGGATCTGACGCTGCACGACCTGCGCGCGGAAATCGCCCAGCTCTTCGGCGGGCACCGCGAGGGGCGGCTTGCCGTGTCGCTGCACTCGTTCTCGTACAAGCGCGGCATGCCGCACGGTCTGGACATGGTGTTCGACTGCCGCTTTCTGCGGAACCCTTACTGGGACGAGGCGCTCCGCCCGCTCAACGGCCAAAGTCCCGAGGTGGCCGACTATATCGCCGCCGACCCGCGCTTTGCCCCGTTCTTCGAGCGTATCCAGGACCTCACCCAGTTCCTCTTGCCCGCCTATATCGACGAAGGCCGCACCCACCTGTCGATCGGGCTGGGCTGTACCGGCGGCCAGCATCGGTCGGTCGCGGTGGCCGAGCGGCTGCGGAAGGCCCTTGCAGAGGCCGGATGGCAGGTGTCTATAAGGCACAGAGAATTGGAGCGCCGGGCGCGGGCAGCGCCAGTGAGGTTTACGAGGAAGGGCGCGTGATCGGTATCGTCATCGTCGCCCATGGCGGGCTTGCCCGGGAATATCTAGCCGCGGTCGAACATGTGGTCGGCAAACAGGCGGGCATGCGCGCCGTGTCGATCGAACCCGACGACGACCGGGCGGCGAAACAGGCCGAGATCTGCGGCGCGGCCGATGCGGTGGATGCGGGCGACGGCGTGGTGGTGGTGACCGACATGTTCGGCGGATCGCCCTCGAACCTGTCGATCCTGGCCTGCGTGCCCGAGGACCGTGTGATCCTTTACGGCGCCAACCTGCCGATGCTGATCAAGCTCGCCAAATCGCGCCGCCTTCCTCTCAAACAGGCCGCGGCGAACGCGCTCAGCGCGGGCCGTAAATATATCGACTGCTTCGACGGCGGCGCGGCATGAAAGGACAAAGATGAGCGGCGCCGTCGTCAGAACCTTCGAGATCGTCAACGAAAAGGGCCTGCATGCGCGGGCCTCGGCGAAATTCGTCGAAACGGTCGAGGGCTTCGACGCGCGCGCCGAGGTTTCGAAGGACGGGATGAGCGCGTCGGGCGACTCGATCATGGGGCTTTTGATGTTGGCAGCCTCAAAAGGAAGCTTTATTGAGGTCCAGATAGAGGGGCCCGACGCCGAGGCGCTGGCCCAGGCGCTGGAGAAGCTGATCGCCGACCTCTTCGGAGAAGGGATGTGACAGCCGCGGCAAGGAGGCCTTGCAGCTTTGGTGGAAAGTAGCCAGCCCAGGCCGATCCTGTTCCATCGCCAGTCGCATCTGCACGGCCAGGGCGACGGCAGCGCGCTGGCCGAAAACCCCTACGACCGCCGCCGCCTGTCCTATGCGGGGACGTTTACCAACCCGGTCAAGGCCAACATCATCCGCACGATGGAATGGACCACCGGAAAGGTGACGCTGCTGCGCCTGATCCGCCAGTTCGAACGGATGGGCGCGCCCCACGGCCAGGCCTTCTGGCGCCAGGCCCTCGACGTGATGGGCATCGCCCTGGTCACACCGCCCGAGCAGATCGCGCGGATCCCCGCCGAAGGGCCGCTGGTGGTCGTCGCCAACCATCCGCACGGGCTGGTCGACGGCATGGTCCTGGCAGAGCTGGTGGGCCGGGTGCGCACCGATTACAAGATCCTGGCCCGGTCGCTGCTGACCGGCGTGGCCGAGATCGACGAGTTCATGATCCCCGTGCCCTTTCTGCACGAGCAGGACGCGCTGCAGCAAAATCTCGAGATGCGCCGCCAGGCGATGCTGCACCTCGATGGGGGCGGGACGATCGTGTTGTTCCCCTCTGGCGTGGTAGCGGCCTCGGAGACGATGTTCGGCCCGGCCATCGAGGCTGCGTGGAACCCGTTCACCGCCAAGATGATCCAGCGCTCGGGCGCGCAGGTGGTGCCGGTCCGGTTTACCGGTCAGAACTCGCGCTGGTACCAGATGGCCAACCGCGTCTCGGCCACCCTGCGCCAGGGGCTGTTGCTTTACGAGGTGGCGCATTCCCTGAACCGGCCCCAGGCGCCGATCGTCGGCCACCCCATCGGTCGCGCCGAGATCGAACGCTGGGCGGACAACCCGCGCGGCTTCGTCGCGTGGCTCAAGGAGCGCACGCTGGCGCTGGCCTGACCGGCTGTCAAATAGAGCGCCTGCGGCGCACGGCTTTTGGCCCTTCGGGCGGTATCGGGTATTTGTGCCAAGAAGAAGCGAGCATGGTCTTCTTCTTGGAAAAAATACCCAGTTCAGACACGATGCCGCCCAGCGCGCGGCCGGGGGTCAGCGCGTGGGGACCGGCGTGTCGCCGCGGTAATCATAAAAGCCGCGGTCTGTCTTGCGTCCGAGCCAGCCGGCCTCGACGTATTTCGTCAGAAGCGGGCAGGGCCGGTACTTGGTGTCGGCCAGCCCTTCGTGCAGCACGTTCATGATGGCCAGGCAGGTATCGAGGCCGATGAAATCGGCCAGTTCCAGCGGGCCCATCGGGTGGTTGGCGCCGAGCTTCATCGACTCGTCGATGGAGCGGACGTTTCCGACGCCTTCATAAAGCGTGTAGACTGCCTCGTTGATCATCGGCATCAGGATGCGGTTGACGATGAAGGCCGGGAAATCCTCGGCCGAGGCGGCGGTCTTGCCGATGGTTTCGACGACCGCGAGCAGGGCCTTGTAGGTGGGCTCGTCGGTGGCGATGCCGCGGATGAGTTCCACCAGTTGCATCACCGGGACCGGGTTCATGAAGTGGAAGCCCATGAATTTTTCCGGGCGGTCGGTGCGGCTGGCGAGGCGGGTGATCGAGATCGACGAGGTGTTCGAGGTCAGGATCGTCTCGGGTTTCAGATGCGGCTGGAGGTCCTCGAAGATCGCGTTCTTGACGGTCTCGCGCTCGGTCGCGGCCTCGATGATCAGATCCGAGGCGCCGAGATCGGCCAGGCGCGTGGTGGTGGAGATGCGCGCGAGCGCCGCATCCTTCTGCTCGGCCGTGATCTTTTCGCGGCTAAGCTGTCGGTCGAGGTTCTTTTCGATGATGGTCAGCGCCTTGGAGAGGTTTTCCTCGGCGATGTCGTTGAGCGTCACATCGTAGCCCGCAAGCGCGAACACATGGGCGATACCGTTGCCCATCTGGCCCGCGCCGACGATGCCGACCGTTTTGATATCCATTGGTGAAATCCCTGCGGCCCGCGCCTGACGGGCCGACCATACGCCCGGCTTTGCTGCAGGTGCAACCCCGAAGGCCGGGCGTGGCCCAATCCGTTCAAATCCAACCCTTCACCCTCTGGCAACGCCTTGGGCGCGAGGCTGAGCGCGGGTGACTCGACATGCGAAAACGGGGTGGACCATGACCTATGATGTCCCGATTCTGGGAAAGCTCGACTATGCGCCGTGCCGGTACGGGCAGTCCAAACTGGAGTTCCGCGGGCCGGCGCGCGCGCCCGCTGAGCGCTTCGTCGCGGCGCTGGGCGGGACGGAGACATTTGGCAAGTTCGTCGCGCTGCCGTTTCCGGCCCTTTTGGAACAGGAGATCGGGGCGGATGTCGTCAATCTGGGCAGCGTCAATGCCGGGCTCGATTCCTTCATCGAGGATTCCGCCGTGCTGGCGTTGGCCGACGAGGCCGCGGTGCGGGTCTTGCAGGTGCTCGGGGCGCAGAACATGTCGAACCGGTTCTACTCGGTGCATCCGCGCCGCAATGACAGGTTCGTGCGTGCCTCGCCCTTGCTCGCGGCGATCTACCCCGAGGTGGATTTCACCGAGTTTCATTTCACCGGGCATCTGCTGACGGTGCTCAGGCGCCATTGCCCCGACCGGTTCGGGATCGTTCTGGCCGAGCTCAAGACCGCGTGGACGGCACGGATGCGCCGGCTGGGCGAACGGATGGCCGCGCCGACGGTTCTGTTATGGTTGGGCGAGCGCGCGCCGGAAGACGCGGGGCAGGGGCGCGAGTTGTGCGGCGCGCCGCTCTTGGTCGATGACGGGATGCTCGACAGCCTGCGGCCGCATTTCGCCGATATCGTCGTCGTCCGGCCCAGCGCGGCGGCGCGGGGCGAGGGCACCTGCGGGATGGTCTATCCGCGGATGTCGGAGGCGGCGGCCGAGGCGCTGCCGGGGCCCGCGATTCATGCCGAGACGGCGCTGGCGCTGGCGCCGGCGGTCCGCCGGCTGATGGGGTGAGGCGGGGCGCGAAACGGCCCGGTCGGTTCCGCCCGGGCCGCCCGCGCTGTCCGTGGATCGCGCTCAGAGCTTTTCGATCAGCTCCGGCACGGCGTCGAAGAGATCGGCCACGAGGCCGTAATCGGCGACCTGGAAGATCGGCGCCTCTTCGTCCTTGTTGATGGCGACGATGACCTTGCTGTCCTTCATCCCCGCCAGGTGCTGGATCGCGCCGGAGATGCCGACGGCGATGTAAAGTTCGGGCGCGACCACCTTGCCGGTCTGGCCCACCTGCCAGTCGTTGGGGGCGTAGCCCGAATCAACCGCCGCGCGCGAGGCGCCGACGGCGGCGCCCAGCTTGTCGGCCAGTTTCTCGATCAGGGCGAAGTCGTCTTCGGAACCGACGCCGCGACCGCCCGAGACGATCACCTCGGCCGAGGTCAGTTCCGGCCGATCGCTTTCGGCGGCGGTGTCGGCGACCCATTCCGAGAGGCCCGGGTTCTCGGCGGTGGCGATCGCCTCGACCGGGGCCGGGCCGCCTTCGCCGGCGGCGTCGAAGGTCGAGGTGCGCACGGTCAGCACCTTCTTGGCGTCCGAGGTCTTGACCGTCTGGATCGCGTTGCCGGCGTAGATCGGCCGCTCGAACGTGTCGGCCGATACGGCGCCGACGATGTCGGACAGGACCATCACGTCCAGCAGGGCGGCGACGCGGGGCATGATGTTCTTGGCGTCGGTCGTGGCCGGCGCCGCGATGTGTTCGTAATCGCCCGCGAGGCCGGCGATCAGCGCCGCGGTGGGCTCGGCCAGGCGATGGCCGTAGATCGGGTCTTCGGCGACCAGAACGCGTGCCACGCCGTCGATCTTGGCGGCGGCGTCGCCCGCCTCTTTCGCGGAACTGCCGACGCAGAGCGCGGTGATCTCGCCCAGATCCTTGAGGGCGGTCACGGCCTTGGCGGTCGAGTCGAGCTGCAATTCGCCGCCCGAGACTTCGGCAAGAAGAAGAACGGCCATGTTACAGCACCCCCGCTTCGTCTTTGAGTTTCGCGATCAACTCGTCGACCGAGCCGACCTTGACGCCCGCCTGACGCTCGCGCGGCTCGGCGGTCTTCAGCACCTCGAGCCGCGGTGTGACGTCGACGCCGTAATCGGCCGGCGTCTTTTCGTCCATCGGCTTTTTCTTCGCCTTCATGATGTTCGGGAGCGAGGCATAGCGCGGCTCGTTGAGGCGCAGATCGACAGTGATGATGGCGGGCATCTTCACCTTGATGGTCTGAAGCCCGCCATCGACCTCGCGCGTGACCTGGGCGCTGTCGCCATCGATCTCGAGCCCCGAGGCGAAGGTGGCCTGCGACCAGCCCAGCAGCGCCGACAGCATCTGGCCGGTCGCGTTCATGTCGTTGTCGATCGCCTGCTTGCCGGCCAGCACGAGGCCGGGCTGCTCTTCTTCGATGACGGCCTTTAGGATCTTTGCCACCGCCAGCGGTTCGATGTCGTCATGCACGTCCTCGGCGGCGACGACCAGGATCGCGCGGTCCGCCCCCATCGCCAGCGCCGTGCGCAGGGTTTCCTGCGCCTGCTTGACGCCGATCGACACGGCGACGATTTCCTCGGCCTTGCCGGCCTCCTTGAGCCGGATCGCCTCTTCCACGGCGATCTCGTCGAAAGGGTTCATCGACATCTTGACGTTGGCGAGATCGACGCCCGTGCCGTCCGCCTTGACGCGGACCTTCACGTTGTAGTCGATCACGCGCTTTACAGGCACAAGTACCTTCATCGGCGTGTGTCTCCTTGGTCTCGGCCCCGGTCGGGCGGGGCGGGTCGGTCGTTCCGGCACGTGTTAGCGAGTCTCGAAACCGGACAACAGACAAAAATCGACCGGACACTATGTTTCGACACCGCCACTCGATACTTTTTGATTGTTGCGCGGCGGTTCGGGGCATGGAGCCTGGCCGCGGGCGCGTCCCTGCGCCTCATGCGATGCGCTCGCCGACTGACCTCAAGCTCAGCGGTTCGCGCCCGGAACCCACAAGACGTCGGCCTTGCCGCCATCGTTGGCGATGCGGGCGGCGACGAAAAACCAGTCGGACAGGCGGTTGAGGTATTTCACCACCGCGGGGTTGACCGATTCCATGGTGGCCAGTTCCACCGTCTCGCGCTCGGCCCGGCGCGCGACCGTGCGGCACACGTGCAGATGCGCGGCCAGCGCCGAGCCGCCGGGCAGGATAAAGCTGCGCAGCGGTTCGAGCGCCTCGTTCATTGCGTCGATCTCGCGTTCCAGCCTGAGCACCTGCGCATCGATCACGCGCAGCGGCGGATATTCGGCCGCTTCGTCCTTGTGCAGATCCGGCCGGCACAGATCGGCGCCGAGGTCAAAAAGATCGTTCTGGATCGCCGACAGGCGCGCGTCGGTCTCGCCATCGGCGTGCTGCCGGGCGACGCCCACGGTCGCGTTCAACTCGTCAACCGTGCCGTAAGAGGTGACGCGCATGCCGTGCTTGGCCACGCGGCTGCCGTCGCCCAGCGCGGTTTCGCCGTGGTCGCCGGTCTTGGTGTAGATCTTGTTTAGGACGACCATTCTCAGCCTCCCATCCGTCGCAGCGCCACGAAGAGCAGAATCAGCGCCACAGCCAGCGCCTGGGCCGCGATGCGGTATCGCATGATGCGGTTGGCGTGCTTCTTGTTGAAATCGCCGCCCTTGGCGAAGCTCAGGATGCCGATCATCAGGATGGCGAGCACCGCGAGGGCGGCCAGCGCGACAACGATGAAAAGCGGATCGTTCAGCATGGCCTTTCCTTTCCCGTTCCCGCCGACATAGCGGGAATGGCGCGCTTTGCGAACCTGAAATCAGCCCTTTGCGATCACCCAGTCGAGAGCCGAGGTCGGCAAGAGCCGCCTCAGCGCGCCCATGACGTAGGTGGGCGTGGTGACGTAATAGCGGGCGCGGGGGCGGGGAGAGTCCAGCGCGTGGGCCAGTTTTTTCGTCACCGCCGATGGCGGCAGCTCGAACGCGTCGGGGCCGCGGCTTTCGTAGAGCCGCTTGAGCAGGCTGTCGCGGTATTGCTGGGCGCGGGGCGAGGCCTGCCAGTCGATCCATTTCTCGAAATGCGGGATGGAATTGACCCTGATCTTCGAGGTGACGGGGCCGGGCTCGATCAGGATCACCTTGATCGGCGTGTCGCGCATTTCCAGGCGCAGCGTGTCGGTCAGCCCCTCCAGCGCATATTTCGTGGAGACATAGGCCGCGCGCCATTTCATCGGCACCAGCCCCAGCACCGACGAGCAGTTGACGATGCGCCCGTGCCCCTGGGCGCGCATGACGGGGATTACCCTGTTGGTCAGATCGTGGACGCCGAAGAAGTTGGTCTCGAAGATCTCGCGCAGCGCGCCGCGGGGCAGATCCTCGACCGCGCCGGGGCAGCCGAAGGCGCCGTTGTTGTAAAGCGCGTCCAGCGTCCCGCCGGTGCGCGACAGCGCCTCGTCGACCGCGGCGCCGATGCTGGCCTCGTCGGCGTAGTCGAGCGCAAAGCTTTCCAGCCCCGCCGCGCGCAGCCTTTCGCAATCGGCCTCTTGCCGGCAGGTGGCGAAGACGCGCCAGCCGCGGGCGGCCAGACCATGGGCCGCGTCGTGGCCGATGCCCGAGGAGCACCCGGTGATCAGGATGGATTTCTGCGCCATGACTGCCTGCCGCCCAATCGACTCTGGACCGTGATTTGTCGGCGCTATACACAATATCCATGACCGATGCCACCGACGACCCCAAGATGCACCCACTTTTGGCCGAGCCCCTGCGCCGCGCCATCGGCGAGCGGTATCTGACCTACGCGCTGTCGACGATCATGGATCGGGCGCTGCCGGATGCGCGCGACGGGCTGAAACCCGTGCATCGGCGCATCCTCTATGCCATGCGCGAGCTGCGGCTTGCATCGGCGGGGGGCTTTCGCAAATCGGCCAAGATCTCGGGCGACGTGATGGGCAATTACCACCCCCATGGCGACGCCGCGATCTACGATGCGATGGCGCGGCTCGCGCAGGATTTCAACGTGCGCTACCCGCTGGTCGACGGGCAGGGCAATTTCGGCAATATCGACGGCGACAACCCCGCCGCCAGCCGCTACACCGAGGCCCGCCTGACCGCCGCCGCCGAGGCGCTGATGGAGGGGCTGGCCGAGAACGCCGTCGATTTCCGCCCCAATTACGACGGCACGCTGGAAGAGCCGGTGGTGCTGCCGGCCGCGTTTCCGAACCTTCTGGCCAACGGGTCGAGCGGCATCGCGGTGGGCATGGCCACCAACATCCCGCCCCACAACATAGACGAGCTGGTGGGCGCCTGCCTGCACCTGATCAAGACGCCCGACGCGCGCGACGACACGCTTTTGAACTACATCCCCGGCCCGGACTTTCCCACCGGCGGCGTGGTCGTAGAGCCGGCCGAGAACATCGCCCAGGCCTATCGCACCGGTCGTGGGTCGTTGCGCCTGCGCGCCGCGTGGCAGGTCGAGGACCTGGGCCGCGGCCAGTGGCAGATCGTCGTCACCGAGATCCCCTACCAGGTGCAAAAATCCAAACTGATCGAGAAGATCGCAGACCTGATCCAGGGCAAGAAGCTGCCGATCCTGGCCGATGTGCGCGACGAAAGCGCCGAGGATATCCGCCTGGTCCTCGAGCCGCGTTCGAAAAACGTGGATGCGGACGTTTTGATGAACACGCTGTTCCGCCAGTCCGATCTGGAGGTCCGGTTCAGCCTCAACATGAACGTGCTGATCGACGGGCGCACGCCCAAGGTCTGTTCGCTGAAAGAGGTGCTGCGCGCGTTTCTCGACCACCGGCGCGCTGTGCTGGTGCGGCGCAGCCAGCACCGGATGGCCAAGATCGACCACCGGCTGGAGGTGCTGGAAGGGCTCCTGGTCGCATTTCTCAACCTCGACCGGGTGATCGACATCATCCGCTATGACGACGACCCCAAGGCCGCGCTGATGGCCGAGGATTGGGGCAAGGACCATGTGCGCGCGGCATCGGAAAGGGATTACGTCTCGCCCCTGCCCGCGTCGGGCGAAGGCGAGCTGACCGACGTGCAGGCCGAGGCGATTCTCAACATGCGGCTGCGCTCGTTGCGGCGCCTCGAAGAGATGGAGCTGAGCGCCGAGCGCGACAAGCTGATGGAAGAGCGCGCGACGCTGGAGGATTTGCTGGAGAACGAGACCGTTCAGTGGGACAGGATCGGGGACGAGTTGCGCGAGGTGCGCGCAAAGTTCGGCAAGAAGGCCCCCGGCGGCGCGCGCCGTACCCGGTTCGCCGAGGCCGCGGAGGCCGAGGAGGTGCCGCTCGAGGCCATGATCGAGCGCGAACCGGTCACCGTGGTCTGTTCGAAAATGGGCTGGGTCCGGGCGATGAAGGGCCATGTCGCCCCGGATACGGCGCTGAAGTTCAAGGATGGCGACGAGGGCCGGTTCCTGATCCATGCCGAGACCACGGACAAGCTGGTGCTGTTCGGCGCGAACGGGCGGTTTTACACCCTGCCCGTCGCCCAGTTGCCCGGCGGGCGCGGGATGGGAGAGCCGGTGCGCCTGATGGTCGATCTGCCCAATGACCGAGAGATCGTGGCGCTCTTCATCCACCGGCCCGGGATGCGGCTGTTGCTGGCATCCTCGGCCGGGGATGGCTTTGTCGTGGCCGCCGACGAGGTGCTGGCCCAGACGCGGGCGGGCAAGCAGGTGTTGAACGTGAAGGGCGATGTGGTGGCGCGGGTGTGCCGGCCGGTGGCGGGCGATCACGTGGCCTGCGTGGGCGAAAACCGCAAGGTGCTGGTCTTTGCGCTGGAGGAATTGCCCGAGATGACCCGCGGCAAGGGCGTACGCCTGCAGAAATACAAGGATGGCGGGCTGTCGGACGCCACCACCTTCACCCTGGCCGAGGGGTTGATCTGGCGCGACCCGGCGGGGCGCACGCGCACCGAGACCGACCTTGCCGAATGGCTGGGCAAACGCGCGGGCGCGGGCCGCATGGCGCCGCGCGGCTTTCCGCGGGACAACCGGTTTACCGGGTAGCACAGGGGGCAGGACATGCGCGCGCGGACTTCTTGGAAGACCCTTGCCAGGAATTTTCGAACCTTCCCGAGGCACGGCGACCGTCCGATGCGCACCCGGCAGGCCGCGGCGATGGTTGCTCTGGCAGCCCTTGCCGGCTGCGCCGCACCCTCGGACGATCTGCCGCCGATGGTCGAGCTGGGCGATTTCCGGCTGGGCCATAACATCGTCGTGGCCGGGAACGCCCAGCAGATCCCGCCCAGCCGCGAGGCCAGTGCCGCCGAATGGGAGGCGGTCCTCAAGGAAGAGATCGCCCGCCGCTTCGACCGCTACCAGGGCGACAAGCTCTATCATTTCGGACTGAACGTGGATGGCTACGCGCTGGCGGTGCCCGGAGTGCCGGTGGTGCTGGCGCCGAAATCGGTGCTCGTGCTGTCAGCCAATATCTGGGACGACGCCCAGGCCGCCAAGCTGCACGCCAAGCCCAAACGGCTGACCGTCTTCGAAGAGCTGGACGGCGATACGGTGATCGGTAGCGGACTGACCCGGACGCGCGAGGAACAGATGCGCGCTTTGGCGCGCAATGCGGCCCTTCAGATGGAGCGATGGCTGCTGGAGAACCGCTCGGAATGGTTCGGAGAAACCGCTTCGGCGGGGCCCCGCGAAAGCGCCAACTGACGCTTGATTTCTGCCCCACCAGCCAATAAAGAGCGCGCGATGTTGAATCGGGCCCGGCCGGGCCCCCTAATCAATGAGGCGCCTGGATCATGGCTAAGGAAAAGTTTGAGCGTAACAAACCGCACGTGAACATCGGCACGATCGGCCATGTTGACCACGGCAAGACGACGCTGACGGCGGCGATCACGAAGTATTTCGGGGATTTCCGGGCGTATGACCAGATCGACGGCGCGCCCGAGGAGAAGGCGCGCGGGATCACGATCTCGACGGCGCATGTTGAATACGAGACCGACGCGCGGCACTACGCGCACGTGGACTGCCCCGGCCACGCCGACTACGTGAAGAACATGATCACGGGCGCGGCGCAGATGGACGGCGCGATCCTTGTGGTGAACGCGGCGGACGGCCCGATGCCGCAGACGCGCGAGC
>NZ_JBEHHI010000002.1:0-1002450 GCF_041020385.1 Rhodovulum iodosum
CCCGCGCCCGGCCGCGCCCGCGCAGACCGCCCCGGGCCAGGCGCCGCACATCGCCGCCGCGCCGCCGGCCCCCCGCGCCGCGCTGCCGCTGCCAAACCCGGCGCCGCCTGCCCGCACCGCGGCCCCGGCGCTTGCCGTGCCCACCGCGCCGCCCACGCCCCCGGCGCCGCAGGCCGCGCCCGTATTCGAGACCGCGCCGCCAGCCGCCGCCGTCGCGGCCCCCCACGCCACGCCGCGCCCCGCGCCGCGCCCCGACCGGTCCCAGGCGCCCGCCCACCTGGCCCGCGGTGCCGGCGGCGGCACCCTGGGCGGACAGGGCGGCGGCGCCCAAAGCGGTGTGTCGGGGGCCGAGGCGCGGTCGCTGCGCGCAGCATGGGGCGGCGCGATCCTTGCGCGCGTCACCCGCGCCCACCGCTACCCGCGCGCCGCGCTCGGCCAGGGGCTGACGGGCCGCGCCCTGGTGGCGCTGGAGGTGCGCCGCGACGGGCGCCTCGCCTCGGCCCGGCTGGCCGAAAGCTCGGGCTCGGCGCTTCTCGACCGCGCCGCGCTGGCCTCCGTGCGCCGCGCCGGACCGTTCCCGCCCGCGCCCGTGGGGCTTACGCGGGCCAGCTACGGCTTCACCCTGCCGCTGCGCTTCGAGCTCGGCAACTGAGCCCCTGCCGCTTCTTCTTGGCGAAAATACCCAAATCCCAACCGTCCCGCCGGGTGCGCCCGGCCGGGCCGGTCAGTCCGCGGCCGCCGGGCGGATCGCGGCCGCCGCGTCCCGCACCGCCGGGTGCAGCCCCGATGCCCCGCCTGCGATCAGCTCCAGCAGTTCGGCGCGCATGCGCGGGTCCCAGAAATCGTTGACATGGGCCGCGACCGCCGCGGCGGCCTCGTCGTCGGGGCGGTGGCCGAAGGCCGCGGCGATCTGGTTGGCCATGCGGGCGAGTTTCTCAGGCGACATTCTCGGTCTCCGTCAGGTCGATCCGTTCCGGATGGGTGTAGATCTCGAACGCATCGCCGCGGGCCCGGGCGATCAGGGTCAGCCCGCTGTCGGCGGCCAGTTCCACTGCCGCCGCCGTGGGCGCCGACACCGCGGCCAGCACCGGCGCACCGGCCAGCACCGCCTTTTGCACGATGTCGACCGACACCCGGCTGGTGATCGTCAGCACGCCCCCTCGGGCCGTGCGTCCCGCCCGGGCCAGCGCGCCGACGAGCTTGTCCAGCGCATTGTGCCGCCCGATATCCTCGCGCAGCGCCACCAGCCCCTCGGCGGCGGTGAAAAACCCCGCAGCGTGGGCGGCCCGTGTTTCGGCGTGCAACCTCTGGCCGGCGGCCAGCGCCGCCATCGCCCGCGCGATCGCCGCGGCGGGCAGGCGGGGGCCGCCTGTGGGCAGGCTCGGCAGCGGCCGCAGCGCGGCCTCCAGGCTGTCGACGCCGCACAGACCGCAGCCCACCGGCCCGGCCATCGCGCGCCGCCGGGCCGCCAGCCGGGCGCCGGCCCCCGCGGCCAGCCACATCCGGAGCTCGATCCCGCCGTCGTGGTCCACCCGTTCCAGCCGTTCGATCTCATCCGGCCGCGCCACGATCCCTTCGCTCAGCGAAAAGCCCAGCGCGAACTCCTCCAGATCGGCGGGGCTGGCCATCATCACCGCCTGGGTGGTGCCGTCATAGCTCAGCGCCACGGCGGCCTCCTCGGCCAGATCGCGCGCCACCTTTTCGCGCCCGCCGGGCGCGACGGCCAGCGCCGGTATCGCCCGCGCCGCGCCGGTCATTCCGCCGCCGGCAGCACGCGCCGTCCCGCGCGGGCCCGGGCCTGGGCCTCGTCCTGCCAGTCCGAGGGGCCGTTGGCGCGGCTCACCTGCACCGCGGTCACCTTGTATTCGGGGCAGTTGGTGGCCCAGTCCGACAGGTCGGTGGTCACGACATTGGCCTGGGTGCCGGGGTGGTGAAAGGTGGTGTAGACCACGCCCTGCGCGACCCGCTCGCTCAGCGTCGCCCGGAGGGTCGTCTCGCCGCTGCGCGAGGCCAGCCGCACCAGGTCGTATTCGGCGATGCCGCGTTGCTCTGCGTCGTGGGGATGGATCTCCAGCAGGTCCTCGTCATGCCAGGCCACGTTGGCGGTGCGCCGTGTCTGGGCGCCCACGTTGTACTGGCTGAGAATGCGACCCGTGGTCAGCAGCATCGGAAAGCGCGGGCCCGTGCGCTCTTCGGTCGGGATGTAATCGGTGATCACGAAGCGCCCCTTGCCGCGCACGAATTCCCCGGCATGCATCACCGGCGTGCCACCGGGCGCGCTGTCGGTGCAGGGCCACTGCACCGAGCCCTCGCGCTCCAGCAGATCGTAGGTGACGCCTGCGAAGGCCGGCGTCGTCGCGGCGATCTCTTCCATGATCTGCGCGGGGTGCTCATAGGCCCAGTCCGCCCCCATCGCATTGGCCAGCCGCTGCGTCACCTGCCAGTCGGCCAGCCCCGCCCTTGGCGCCATGACCCGGCGCACGCGGTTGATCCGACGCTCGGCATTGGTGAAGGTTCCGTCCTTTTCCAGGAAGGTGGCCCCGGGCAGGAAAACGTGGGCATAGCTCGCGGTTTCGTTCAGGAACAGATCCTGCACCACGACGCAGTCCATCGCGGCCAGCGCCGCGGCCACGTGGCGGGTGTCGGGGTCCGATTGCAGCAGGTCCTGACCTTGCAGGTAAAGCCCGCGAAAGCTGCCGTCGAGCGCGGCGTCCAGCATGTTGGGCAGCCTCAGCCCCGGCTCGGCATCGAGCGGCACGCCCCAGGCGGTTTCGAACGCCGCCCGCGCGGCCGCGTCGCCGACATGCCGGTAACCCGGCAACTCGTGCGGGAAACTGCCCATGTCGCACGAGCCCTGCACGTTGTTCTGGCCCCTCAGCGGGTTCACGCCCACGCCGGGCCGGCCGATATTGCCGGTGGCCATGGCGAGGTTGGCAATCGCCATCACCGCGGTCGAGCCCTGGCTGTGTTCGGTCACCCCCAGCCCGTAATAGATCGCCCCGTTGACCCCGGTGGCGTAGGCCCGCGCGGCGGCGCGCAGCTCGGCCGCCGGCACGCCGGTCAGCCGCTCCACCGCCTCGGGTGCGTGACGCGGCTCGGCCACGAAATCGGCCCAGTCGGCATAGGCATCGGCCTCGCAGCGCTCGGCGACGAAGCCCGCGTCGACCAGCCCCTCGGTGACGATCACATGGGCCATGGCGGTCAGCACCGCCACGTTGGTGCCGGGCCTCAGCGCCAGGTGATGGGCCGCCCGGATATGCGGGCTCTTGACCATATCGGTCCGACGCGGGTCGATGACGATCAGGGTCGCGCCCGCCCGCAGCCGCTTCTTCAGGCGGCTCGCGAAAACCGGGTGACCGTCGGTGGGGCTGGCGCCGATGACCACCACGACATCCGCCGCCGCGACGCTGTCGAAATCCTGCGTCCCCGCCGAGGTGCCGAAGGTCGTCTTCAGCCCATAGCCGGTGGGCGCGTGGCAGACCCGCGCGCAGGTGTCCACGTTGTTGGTGCCGAACACCGCGCGGATCAGCTTTTGCACGAGGAAAGTCTCCTCGTTGGTGCAGCGCGACGAGGTGATGCCGCCGATGGCGCCCTTGCCGTGGGCGGCCTGGATCGCGCGAAAGCGGCTGGCGGTAAAGGCCAGGGCCTCCTCCCAGCTCACCTCGCACCAGGGGTCGTCGATACGCGCGCGGACCATCGGGGTGAGGATGCGGTCGGGGTGGCTGGCATAGCCCCAGGCAAACCGCCCCTTCACGCAGCTATGCCCCCGGTTCGCCTTGCCGCCCTTCCAGGGCACCATGCGCACCAGCGTCTCGCCCTGCATCTCGGCGCGGAACGAACAGCCCACCCCGCAATAGGCGCAGGTGGTCACGACCGCCCGGTCGGGCAGCCCCTGTTCGATCACCGTTTTCTCCTGCAGCGTCGCGGTCGGGCAGGCCTGCACGCAGGCGCCGCAACTGACGCAGTCGGAGGTCATGAAATCGGGCGCGGCGGCCGAGATCCGCCCTTCGAACCCGCGCCCCGCGACGGTCAGCGCAAAGGTTCCCTGCACCTCCTCGCAGGCCCGCACGCAGCGCGAACAAAGGATGCATTTCGACGGGTCGTAGCTGAAATAGGGGTTCGATGCGTCGACCGGCACATGCAGCGGGTTCGCGGCGCCCTGCGTTTCTGCGTCGACATGGTTGGCCCCGGGGGCGTAGCGCACCTTGCGCAGCCCCACCCGGCCCGCCATGTCCTGCAACTCGCAATCGCCGTTGGCGGCGCAGGTCAGGCAATCGAGCGGGTGATCCGAGATGTAGAGCTCCATCACCCCGCGCCGCAGCTTGGCCAGCCTGTCCGTTTCGGTCCGCACCACCATGCCGTCGGCCACCGGCGTGGTACAAGAGGCCGGCGTGCCCCGCCGGCCCTCGATCTCCACCAGGCACAACCGGCACGAGCCGAACGCCTCGAGGCTGTCGGTCGCACACAGCTTCGGCACCGAAATCCCCGCCTCTGCCGCCGCCCGCATGACGCTCGTCCCCTCGGGCACGCGCACCACCTGCCCGTCGATGCTCAGCGTCACGGTGGCCGCCGCCGCAGCGCGCGCGGGGGTGCCGAAATCCGCCTCCGGCAAAACGAAATCCTTCATCTCAACCCTCCCATCGGCCAGGTCCGGCGCGCAGACCTGCGCAATCTTCTGGCCGCAAATATCCCCGCCGGAGGCGCGCGCCCGCCAGGGCGCGCCACGCCCAAGGCCGGCCAAGCGGGCGATAGCCCGCGCCGGCCGGGGGCGGGAGCGCCCGGGTCATTCCGCCGCCGCCCGGCCGAGGCCGAACTCCTCGGGGAAATGCCGCAGCGCGCTTTCCACCGGGTAAGGGGTGAAGCCCCCCAGCGCGCAGAGCGAGGCGGCGCGCATGGTCTCGCAGAGATCGCCCAGCAGCGGCAGCGCGCCCGTGTCGCCGGCGCACAGCCGGTCCACCGCCTCGGCCCCGCGTACCGCGCCGATCCGGCAGGGCGTGCATTTCCCGCAGCTTTCCTCGGCGCAGAATTCGAAGGCGAAGCGCGCCAGCGCGCCCATGTCCGCGGTGTCGTCGAAGACCGTGATCCCGGCATGGCCGATAAGGCCACCGGCGCCGTCGAACTCCTCGTAGCCGAAGGGCGTGTCGAACAGAGCGGGCGGGAAATAGGCGCCCAGCGGGCCGCCCACCTGCACCGCCTTGACCGGGCGCCCCGAGGCGGTGCCGCCGGCGATCTCCTCGACGATCTCGCCCAGGCTCAGGCCAAATCCGGTCTCGAACAGCCCCGCGCGGCGCGCGTTGCCGGCGATCTGGATCGGGATCGTGCCGCGCGACCGTCCCAGACCGAACCGCGCATAGGCGGCGGCCCCCTGGGCCAGGATCGCCGGCACCGCGGCCAGCGTCAGCACGTTGTTGACCGCTGTCGGCCGTCCGAAAAGCCCCTTGTGGGCGGGCAATGGCGGCTTTGCGCGCACCTCTCCGCGCCGGCCCTCGATCGAGTTCAGAAGCGAGGTCTCCTCGCCGCAGACATAGGCGCCCGCGCCGACGCGGATCTCGATGTCGAAAGCCGCGCCGCTGCCGCGCGCCGCGGCACCCAACAGCCCCGCCGCGCGGGCGATGCCGGCGGCGCGCTCCATGGCCGCGATCGCATGGGGGTATTCCGACCGGATATAGACATAGCCCCGGTCCGCGCCCACCGCGCGGGCGGCGATGGCCATGCCCTCGATCAGCGCGAAGGGGTCGCCCTCCATCAGCATCCGGTCGGCAAAGCTGCCGCTGTCGCCCTCGTCGGCATTGCAGACGATGTACTTCCGCGGGCCCCGGGCCTCCAGCACGGTGCGCCACTTGACCCCGGTGGGAAAGCCCGCGCCGCCGCGCCCGCGCAACCCGCTGTCGGTGACCTCCTGCACGATTTCCGCCGGTGTCATGGCGCGCGCGCGGTCCAGCCCCGCCAGCCCGCCATGGGCGCGGTAGGCGTCCAGGTCGAACGGGTCGGTCACGCCGCAGCGGGCAAAGGTCAGCCGCGTCTGCCGGGCGAGGAAGGGGATATCCTCGACCGGGCCGAGGGCGCTTGGGTGGTCGTCAAACCCCGCCTCGAAAAGCGCGGGAATATCGGCCGGCGTCACCGGGCCAAAGCCCTGTCGGATGCCGTCGCGCTCGACCTCCAGCAGCGGCTCCAGCCAGATCATGCCGCGGCTGCCGGTGCGCACCAGCGTTACCTCGACCCCGCGCCGCGCGGCCTCGGCGGTGATGGCGCGGGCCACGTCCTCGGCGCCGAGCGCCAGCGCGGCGGCATCGCGGGGCAGGAAAAGCCTCAGCATGGCGCGGCGCCGGCCAGCGCGGCGGACAGGCGGTCGGCGGTGACCCGCCCCAGCGGCTCGCCGTCCAGCATCGCCGCGGGGGCGCAGGCGCACAGCCCAAGGCAATAGACCGGCTCCACCGTCAGCCGCCCGTCGGGGGTGGTGCCGAATTCGTCAAGGCCGAGACCGGCCAGCACCTCGCGCCAGAGCGCCGCGCCGCCCATCGCCTGGCAAGCCTCGGCCCGGCACAGCCGCAGGCTGCGCCGCCCCGCCGGTGCGGTGCGGAAATCGGTGTAAAAGCTGATAACCCCGTGCAATTCGGCGGCCGAGATGTTCACCGCATCGGCGATCTCGGGGCGCGCGGCCTCGGGGATATGGCCGAACTCGGCCTGCAGATCGTGCAGGATCGGCAAAAGCGCGCCGTCGCGGCCGGCATGGGCCCCGGCGATTTCGCGCGCACGCCGCGCGGTCGCGTCGTCAGGCAGGTCCATCCGGTTTCCTCCCTCGGCCGATGTCCTGGGATCAGCCTGCGGGCAGGGCGGGGCGGAATCAATCCGGGCGTTTCGTCGGGCGATAGGCGTTTTCTATCGCGTTCTTGGTTTTGCTATCGCTCCTCCAGCCGCCGCGCCGCCTCGATCAGCGCGGCCAGAACCGGCGTATGGGGCTCGCGGAAGGGGGCGATCAGGCCGACCGGATGCTCGGCCGCCGGTTCGGTGATCGGGATCGCCGCCAGGTGGTCCGGCGCGAGAAACAGAGCGGCCGTCTTCATCGGCAGGATCGTGGCCCAGTCGCCGCCCAGCACATGGCCCACCAGCGTCAGCACCGAGTTCGATTCCAGCCGCGGCGCGGGGGCGGCGTTGGCCTCGGCCATGTGGCTGTCGACGATGCGCCGGTTCTGCATGTCGGGGCTGAGCAGGCAAAGCGGCAGCTCGGCGGCCTCGGCCCAGGTGATCTGGGCCCTTGCCGCGGCCGGGTGGTCGGCGCGGATCACCAGGTTGTAATGCTCGGCATAAAGCGGGATCGCCGTCATCCGGCCCGCGGCCGCGCCGCCCTCCAGGTAGGTGATGCCGGCGTCGATCTGCAGATCGTCGATCATCTGCAATATCTCGGTCGCGTTGCGCGACAGCACGCTGAAGCGCAGGTTGGGATGGCGCGCGGCAAGCGGCCGGGTCAGCGCGCCGACCATGGCCAGCGCGGTGGGAATGACCGCCAGCCGCAGGTTGCCGGACAGGCCCCGCTTGGCCGCGCGCATCTCGTCGCGCATCGCGCGGGTGTCGCCGACGATGCGCCGCGCCCAGTCGAGCACGCGCGCGCCCTCGGGCGTCAGCCCGCCGTAGCGCGAGCCGCGCCAGACCAGCATCACGCCCAACTGGTCCTCCAGTTGCTTGATCGCCGCCGACAGGGTGGGCTGGGTCACGCCGCAGGCCTCGGCGGCGCGGCCGAAATGCTGCTCGCGCGCCAGGGCGATGAACATCTCCAGCTTGTCGATCATGCGCGCTGCCGGATCGCGGGGGACTTTTGGGACGCCCTGGGCAAATTCGGCCCTCTCGTTTTGCCGGCGCTTCGTGGCGGCGGTGGCCATGATAGGGCGCGCGGGGACCGATGGAAACCTCGGGCGCGACTCGACTTCGCAGCCAGGAATCCGGATAGTGACCTCTAGGTAGACGGGCAATTCCGTGCGGGATCGTCCGGCCAAGGAGGGAGGATCAGATGACCGACTACGCGCTTTCAGGGCTCCTTGTGGGCTACGAGGACGATCGGGCCGTTTCCGTCGGGACGGCCAATCTGGACGCCAGCTTTCCGGACAGTGTTTCTTCGATCAGCTATTCGGTCGGCGGCTTTGCCTATCCGGACGATCCGCTGCCGATTGCCAACATCACGCCGTTGCCCGACAGCCTGACGATCAACGGCATCGACGTTCTTGCCGATCCGCAGGCCTATCCCATGATCGGCCGGGTCGATTGGGACGGCAACACCACGTATATCCTCGACTACTACTTCGAGACGGCGACGCGCGACTACGATGCGATCTTCGTTCTGGGGGGCACGCCCCTGCCGCCCATTTCCAGCCCCGGCGAGTTCGAGAGCCTGGCCTCGTCGGTGTCGATCTCGGTGCCGGGCGGCGCTTTCGGGCCGGGCCGGGCGATCACGCTGGCCGATATCCCCGATATAGAGATCACCGAGACGCCGCCGACCTGCGTCGACCTCGAACTGATCGGCACCGACGGCCCCGATACGCTGGAGGGCGGGGATTGCAACGATACGATCCAGGGCGAGGGCGGCAACGACACGCTGCGCGGCGGTGACGGCACCGATTTCATCAATGGCGGCGACGGCGACGACACGATCGAGGGCGGCGCAACCTCTGCCGACCGGCGCGACGAGATCTACGGCGGCGCGGGCGACGACAGCATCGACGCGGGCTATGGCAACGACCTTGTCTTCGGCATGGGCGGCAACGACACCATCGCCGGCGGCTTCGGCGCCGACGACCTGCGCGGGCAGGCCGGCAACGACGTGATCACCGGCTCGGCGCTGTCCGACCTCGTCTTCGGCGGGGATGGCGACGATTTCGTCAACGGGGGCTTCGGCTTTGACCGGATCAACGGGGGCGCGGGGGCGGACAGCTTTTATCACCTCGGCATCGCCAACCACGGCTCGGACTGGGTGCAGGATTACACCGCCGCCGATGGCGACGTGCTGCTCTTCGGCGATGCCACGGCCTCGGCCGACGACTTCAACGTCCAGTTCACCCATACCTCGTCGCCCGAAACCGGGCGGTCGGGCGATGACGACGTGCAGGAAGCGTTCGTCGTCTACCGGCCCGCGGGCCTGATCGTCTGGGCGCTGGTCGATGGCGGCGGGCAGGACAGCCTGAACATCGAGATCGGCGGCGAGGTCTTCGACCTGCTGGCCTGACAGCCGGCGCCGGCTGTTTATGGGGGGCTGTCAAATTTCTACCAAAAAGTGGTGGTCTAAGCCCGATTGGAGCGCGAGTCTGGTAACGTCCGAATCTCGGTTCGGGAGGTGCCCGCCGGCCAATATGCCGCACCGGGCGGAAGATTGAAAACGGGTATCCAAAACCGTCCTTTGGACGCACTTTTTGGATGCATTCTGTAGATGGGAGAAGAACACATGGCAGATGGCGATACAGGTGTCGCGCTGATTTCCGGCCTCGGCGGCGACGCCGGGTTCGGCGAACAGTTTCTGGCCCGCAACGACGACGGCTCGACCATGGAGGTCGATATCACGTCGATCTTCGAGAGCGGGGTCAACTTTTTCGGGCGCGAGTTCACGACGCTCTGGGTGAACAACAACGGCAGCGTGACCTTCAACGGCGCACGCAGCACCTTCACCCCCACCGCGATCACCGAGGATAGCGGCAACCCCGAGATCTCTCCCTTCTTCGCCGATGTCGACACGCGCGGCGGTGCGGTCGAGGCGACGCCGGGCGGCAACTCGATGGGCACGAACCTGGTCTATTACGACTTCGACATGGTCAATGACCGCTTCATCGTGACTTGGGACGATGTCGGCTATTACAGCAGCGCCACCAACAAGCTGAACGCCTTCCAGCTGATCCTGAGCGACCGCGGCGACGGCGATTTCGACATCGAGTTCCGCTACGAAGAGATCGACTGGACCACCGGCAATGCCAGCGGCGGCACCGACGGGCTGGGCGGCACCGTGGCGCGGGCGGGTTATACCGCCGGCACCGGCAGCCCGGACGCCTATTTCGAACTGCCCGCCTCGGGCGACCAGGCGGCGATCCTGGCGCTGGACGAGACCGAGGGCAATACCGGCGACGTGGGCCGGTGGCTGTTCAACGTGCGCTCGGGCGACATCGTCAGCGCCGACATCCCGCCCTTGCCCGACCGCGGCGCCACCGGCTGGACCTCGGGCGACCCGCACCTGTCGACGCTGGACGGGTTCGACTACGACTTCCACGCCGCGGGCGAGTTCGTGCTGTCGCGCGGCATCGGCGATGCCGGCTTCGAGATCCAGGGCCGCTTCACCCCGGTGAGTGACGACCTGACGGTGATCGAGGCGGTGGCGATGCGCGTGGGCGACGCGGTCGTGATGATCGACGGGGCCGATGCCCAGCCGGTGCTGATCGACGGCGTTGCGACGGAGATCGAGAATTTCGGCTCGGTCGCCGTGGGCGCGGGGCGGATCTACCGCGAAGACGACAGCTACACGGTGGTCTATTCGGGCCGCGACGGCATCGTGAACGCGGGCGACAGCCGGATGATGGTCGATGTGCGCGACGGCCGGGTGGATGTCGCCGTGCGGGCCAACGCCGAGCTTGTGGGCGATGTCGAGGGGCTGCTGGGCAATGCCGACGCCGACCCCGACAACGACGTGGCGCTGGCCGACGGCACCGTGCTGGCCCGGCCGCTGGCCTATGACGACCTCTACGGCGCCTACCGCGACGACTGGCGGGTGACGAGCGAGGCGCAGAGCCTGTTCACCTACGACACGGGCGAAAGCGTCGAGAGCTTTTACCAGGCCGAAATTCCCGGTGCGACCCTGACCATCGCCGATTTCGACGCGGCCGAGGTAGACGCCGCGGAACAGGCGGCGCGCGATGCCGGGCTGATCGAGGGCACGACGCGGTTCGACAACGCCGTGCTGGACCTGCTTGTCACCAGCGATGACAGCTACATCGACTCGGCCGCCGAGGCGCCGACCTCGGGCACCGTCAACTTCGAGGGTGTCGTGCTCAGCGGCACCGATGGCGACGATGTGCTCGAGGGCACCGAGTTCGACGACATCATGCGCGGCCGCGACGGCGCCGACGTTCTGCGGGGCGAAGCGGATGACGACTTCCTCTACGGCGGCGACGGCACCGATACCATCAACGGCGGAGACGGCAACGACACGATCCTCGGCGGCGACACCGAGGCGGACCGCCGCGACCAGATCTTCGGCGGCGCGGGCGACGACCGGATAAATGCCGGCTACGGCAACGACGCGGTTTTCGGCCAAGGTGGCAACGATATCATCGCCGGCGGTTTCGGCGCCGACGAGTTGCAGGGCCAGGACGGCAACGACACGATCACCGGCTCGGCGCTGTCCGACCTTGTCTTCGGCGGCGAGGGCGATGATTTCGTCAACGGCGGCTTCGGCTTCGACCGGGTGAACGGCGGGGCTGGGGCGGACAGCTTCTACCATCTGGGCATCGCCGATCATGGCTCGGACTGGATCCAGGACTACTCTGCCGCCGAAGGCGACGTGCTGCTCTTCGGCGATGCGACGGCCTCGGCCGACGACTTCAACGTCCAGTTCACCCATACCTCGTCGCCCGAAACCGGGCGGTCGGGCGATGACGACGTGCAGGAAGCGTTCGTCGTCTACCGGCCCGCGGGCCTGATCGTCTGGGCGCTGGTCGACGGCGGCGGCGAGGCCAGCCTGAATGTCGAGATCGGCGGCGAGGTGTTCGACCTGCTGGCCTGATCTGGCAACCGGAATCTGGTGCAGCCGCCGGTGCGCGGCTGCACCACCTTGATGACATTAGATTTTGACAAAATCGAATTTGGTGTGGCACCTTGACGCAGGGTGGCCACCGGGATTGGCCAACCTGTCGTAGTGGGCGCCGGTTGACGTGAAGGGAGCACGCGACCGCCAGCCGCGTCCATGACTATTCCCACCTGCGCAATGGCTCGGTCCTCCTGTCGGCGCCGGTTGGCTCACGATTGATTTTTCAGGGAGTTTCCGAATGGCCGAATATATTGTCGACATTGCCACCGACACCACCGACGACACCGACGAGTTCCTGAGCCTGCGCGAGGCGGTTGCCATGGCGGCGGCCACCGACGAGGCCGACACGATCGTTTTTGCCGACGGTCTGTCGACCCTGCGGCTGGACGCAACGATCGCATTCACCGACCCCGCGCTGACGATTATCGGCGACCAGGACGGCGACGGCTTTGCCGACATCACGATCAGCGGGCCCGAGGATGACAGCGCCATCGACGGCCCGTCGCTGTTCCGCTTCGAGGCCGGCGCGGCGGTGCGCATCCAGGAGATGCGCTTTCGCGATGTCTTCATCGAACAGGCGGACGGCGCCGACGGGGCGCCGGGCGACTCCATCCTGAATTCGGCCGGCACGGACGGGCAAACGCCCGAATACGGCGCGGCCCTTCTGCATGTGATGTCGGATGCGACGCTGACGCTGCTGCGCAGCAGTTTCGACCGGATCGGGGTCAAGGCGGGTGACGGCGGGGATGGCGGCGCTGGCTGGGACGGAACAGACGGGGACAGCCCGGCGGCCAGGACCGGGGACGGCGATGACGGGTTCGACGGCGGGGACGGCCGACAGGGGGGCGATGGCGGCAATGGCGCCAAAGGCGGCACGGCTGCCGGCGTGCTGCTCAACGAAGGCACGGCGCGCCTGGCCGATATCGGCTTCGGCTCGGACCTCGACGGCACCGCTGGCCGGGGCGGCAACAGCGGCCCCGGCGGTGACGGCGGCGACGGCGGCGACGGCGGCAAGGGCGGGCCGGGCCGGCTGGCCTTCCCGGCCGTTCGTTCGGGTGACGGCGGCGACGGCGGCGCCGGCGGGACCGGCGGTGACAGCGGCGACAGCGGAGACGGCGGCGATGCCTCGGCACGCATCCTGAACCGGGGCGAGATCGAGGTGCTGAGCGGGCTGGGCATTCGCGTCCCGGACGCCGTGACGGGTGCGGCCCGCGACGGGCTTCTGTTCGCCGGCGGCGCCGGCGGCGATGGCGGCGCCGCCGGCGAGGCGGGCGACCGCGCCTTTGGCCAGCTCGTCGGCGGCGCCGACGGCAGCCCCGGATCGGGGGCGTCGGAAGGCGGTATCGGCATTGACGGCAATGTTGGCGTCAAGTCCGAGATCTGGCTGACCGATGACGGCACCGACCTGACCGACGGCATCCCCGACGGCACCCGCTATTACGAGTCGCTGATCTATGCCTACGGCGCCAATGCCGACGCCTTCGAGGGCGAAACGCTGGAATTCTCGATCATCCGCACCGGCGAGACCGACATCAACCTGGAGGTCGAGTGGACGCTGGAGCCCGCGGAGGACGGCATCGACGCCGATGACGTGTCGGGGGGGCTGAGCGGCCGGGTGGAGTTCACCGCCGGCGGGCCCGATATCCGACGGGTCACCATCGACGTCGCCGAAGACGAGCTGGACGAGAGCGACGAGGGCTTCACCTTCCGCCTGACCGATGTGAGCGAGACCTCTGCCACCGATTCGACCTACGGCTTCGGCTCGCAGACGGTGGCGGGCCTCGTGCGCGACACGACCGAGCCCGGCGGCGGTGGCCTTACCCTGACCGGTACTCCGGACGGGGACGATCTGCGCGGCGGGGCGGAAGGCGACACGATCCGCGGCCTTGGCGGCGACGACCTGCTGTTCGGCGAGGGCGGTGCGGACCTGATCGAGGGTGGCGACGGGCGCGACACGATCAACGGCGGCGACGGCGACGATACGATCGAGGGCGGCGCGACCTCTGCCGACCGGCGCGACGAGATCTACGGCGGCGACGGCAACGACACAATCGACGCGGGCTACGGCAACGACCTGGTCTTCGGCGGCGGCGGCGACGACACCATCGCCGGCGGCTTTGGCGCCGACGACCTGCGCGGGCAGGCCGGCAATGACGTGATCACCGGCTCGGCGCTGTCCGACCTCGTCTTCGGCGGCGACGGCGACGATTTCGTCAATGGCGGGTTCGGCTACGACCGGATCAACGGGGGCGCGGGGGCGGACCGGTTCTACCACCTCGGCGTGCCCGATCACGGGTCGGACTGGATCCAGGAATACACGTCGTCCGAGGGCGACGTGCTGGTCTTCGGCGGCTCGGCGTCGGCCTCGGATTTCCAGGTGAACCTGGTCGAGACCGAGGATGCCGGCACCGCCGGGGTCGAGGAGGCGTTCGTGATCTACCGCCCGGCAGGGCAGATCCTATGGGCGCTGGTGGATGGCGGCGCGCAAAGCTCGATCAATATCGAACTGGGCGGCGAGGTGTTCGACCTCCTCGCCTGAGCGCGAGAAAAACCTCGACAGGCGGTGCAGCCCCGCTGCGCCGCCTCTATTATGTTTTTGAGATTGCTACTTTCTCCGCCGCTTTGTGCCAGATCAAAGTGGCGGGTGGACGCGTGTGACTTCATTTGACTTGAGTCAACCCCAAGTCGTGGAGCCAACATGCCACTACATCCCGTTTCCCAGTTCACCGCATCGCTGTCGCGCATCCCGGCCGCGCGGCGCGCGCTTTATGTTTTCGATGCCCGGCTCGACGACCTGGCGCTTCTGGATCGGGCCGTGCCCGCGCAGGCGCGCGTGTTGCATCTCGGCGCGCATCCGGACGCTTTGGCTGCCATCGGCGCGGCGCTGGCCGCGAACGCACCGGTGAGCGAACTGGTGCTTGTCGCCCACGGCACGCCGGGGCGGGTCGCGCTGGGTGCGGCGGGGCTGAGCGCCGAAACACTGGCCGACAACGCCGAGACACTGGCCGGCTGGCGCGCCCATCTGGCCGGGGACGCGCGCATCGTGCTGGCCGCCTGCGCGTCCGGGCAGGGGGCCGAGGGCCGCGCGCTGACCGGCCTCTTGGCGCATCTGACCGGGGCCGAGGTCGTGGCCGCCGAGGACGTGCTGGGCGCGGGAAGCTGGGCCTTTGCCGGCGGCTGGACCGCGCCCGAAGGCTGGGCCGCCTATCCCGGCACGCTCGCCGCGCGGGCATCGGTCGATGTGAACGGGGCCGAGTTCGACTGGGGACAGCAATCCTATTACGGCGAGGTCTCCAGCGACGGGCGGTACACCGTGTTCACCCATTATGTCAGCGGCATCGTGCGCGATCTCTACGTCTACGACCGCCTGACCGGGACCAGCGAGGCGATCGTCCGGACCGCGCCGGATGCCGGCGAGGTGATCGTCGGCGACAACGATCCGACTAGCTATGACCCGGGCCTTGAGACGTTCGAGGGGCAAGCGTCGATCTCGGGCGACGGGCGCTACGTGGCCTTCCTGCACGCCCAGCAACTGGTGCCATCCGACACCGACACCACCGATGACCTGTACCTTTACGACCGCGACAGCGGCGAAGTGAGCCTGGTCTACGAAGGCACCTATATGGATTACGAGTTCTCGTTGAACGAGGACGGGTCGCTCTTGGCCATCGCGTCGCGCTTTGACACGCCGAGCGTGGCCTGGAGCAACACGATCCGCATCGTCGACACCGCCACCCACGCGGTGGTCGACGTGTTCGGCTCGGGCAGCAGCGCCAGCTCTTTCAGGCCAAGCTTGTCGGACGACGGGCGCTATGTCGCCTTCTACTCGCCGCTTGCGTTCACCGTGGAAGACACGAGGTCGGTGGGCGATCTCTACCTGCTCGACCGCGACACCGACAGCTACACGCTGATCACGAAGAACGCCGCGGGCGAGGTCGGCGACGCCGACTATTATAACGGCTACCAGGCCAGCATCAGCGGCGACGGCCGCTATGTCGCCTTTTCATCCCACGCCACCAACCTGGTGGCCGACGACACGAACGGGGTCGAGGACGTTTTCGTCTACGACCGTGTCGACGACAGCCTGGAGCGGCTGACCTTCGGCGCCGAGGGCGGCGAGCCCGACCGGGCAAGTTCGGCGCCCAGCATCTCCGACGACGGCCGCTTCGTGGCCTTCACCAGCGAGGCGAACAACCTCGGCATGGGCGCCGACAGCTATTCGCAGCCCGATATCTTCGTCTACGACCGCTTAACCGGTGATCTGCGCCTGGCCTCGGGCGACGAAGACGGCGTGGCGCGCGGCTTCTCCTCGTCCGATGCGAAGGTCTCGGCCGACGGGAAATACGTGGTGTTTCAATCGCACAATTCGCATATCGTCGAAGACGATACCAACGCGGCCGGCGACGTGTTCCTGGCCGAGATCGACCGGTTGCCGGTCAGCCCCTACGACGATGTGATCGCGATGGCCGATGGCGGCGACTATGTGAATGCGGGCGCGGGCGACGACACGGTCGCCGGCGGCGACGGCGATGACGAGATCCGGGCGGGCGCAGGCAACGACCGCGTGGACGGCGGCGCCGGGGCCGACATCATCGCCTTGGGCGAGGGGGCCGATACGGTGGTGCTGGCCGCGGGCGGCGGCACCGATACGATCAGCGATTTCGAGGTCGGGACAGACAGCGTGGAGGGCACCGGCTTTGCCGTCGATACCGTCGGCGGCGACCGGCGGCTGTCGCTGGATGACGGCAGCGCGCTGATCTTCGAGGACGTACCGCGCAACTATGCGCCCGAGGGCGAGGTGCGCCTGACCGGCACCGCGCGGCAAGGCGAAACGCTTACCGCCGATGCCTCGCGCGTCACCGATCTCGACGGGATCGTCGCTGCGACGATGAGGGTGCACTGGCTGCGCGACGGGGCCGAGATCGCCTCCGCCGCCGGCCCGGTGGATGGCGACGGGCGCGCGACCTACACCCTGACCCAGGCCGATGTCGGCGCCGAGATCGTGGCCGAGCTGCGCTATGTCGACAATTTCGACAGCGCCGAGAGCGTGGCCAGCACGGCGAGTGCGGCGGTGGTGAACGTCAATGACGACCCCGAGGGGGGCGTCGATATCGCCGGCGCCGCCCGGGTGGGCGAGACGCTGACCGCCGACACCGGCGCGCTGGACGACCCGGACGGGCTGGGCGCCTTCAGCTATGCCTGGCTGCGCGACGGCAGCGCGATATCGGGGGCCGGGGCGGCCAGCTACACGCTGACCGATGCCGATCTGGGCGCCGCGATTTCGGTGCGCGTCTCTTACACCGATGGCGGCGGCACGGACGAGCGTGTGACCAGCGCCGCCACGGGCAGCGTCGCGGTGGGCGCGGCCGAAATCACCGGCACCGAGGGCGACGACGAGCTTTCGGGCAGCGAGGCCGCCGATACGCTGCGCGGGCTGGGCGGGGCCGACACCCTGTTCGGCCTCGGTGGCGATGACGTCATCGAGGGCGGCGACGGCACCGACACGATCAATGGCGGCGACGGCGACGACACGATCCTCGGCGGCGACACCTCGGCCGACCGGCGCGACGTGATCCTCGGGGGCGACGGCAACGACACCATTGATGCCGGTTACGGCAACGACCAGGTGTTCGGCGGCGGCGGCAACGACACCATCGCCGGCGGCTTCGGCGCCGACGACCTGCGCGGGCAGGCCGATAACGACGTGATCACCGGCTCGGCGCTGTCCGACCTCGTCTTCGGCGGGGATGGCGACGATTTCGTCAACGGGGGCTTCGGCTTTGACCGGATCAACGGGGGCGCAGGGGCCGACAGCTTTTATCACCTCGGCATCGCCAACCACGGCTCGGACTGGGTGCAGGACTACACCGCCGCCGAGGGCGACGTGCTGCTCTTCGGCGATGCCACGGCCTCGGCGGACGATTTCACGGTGCGGTTCACCCATACCTCGTCGCCCGAAACCGGGCGGTCGGGCGAGGACGACGTGCAGGAGGCGTTCGTCGTCTACCGGCCCGCGGGCCTGATCGTCTGGGCGCTGGTCGACGGCGGCGGCGAGGCCAGCCTGAATGTCGAGATCGGCGGCGAGGTGTTCGACCTGCTGGCCTGAGCGTGACGCAGGGCAGAGGGGCGGCGCGGCACGGCTGCGCCGCCTTTTCCATGCGCTTTGGGCGCATAGGCCCAAACTTCGCCGCAATATCGCCAGTTGGCTTTGAAATCCGTGATGCGACGGGTATTGTTGCCAAAAAATCGGACGGGGCAGTTACATGGCAATCACGGCAAACGAGCAGTATCTTATCGAGCTTATCAACCGGGCCCGGCTCGACCCGCTGGGCGAGGCCGCGCGGTACGGGCTGTCGGACCTAAACGATGGGCTGGCCGCGGGCACGCTGAACGCAACGCCCAAGCAGGTCTTGGCGCCCAATACGTTCATCGAGGCGGCGGCCCAGGCTCATTCGGCCTGGATGCTGTCGGCCGATACGTTCAGCCATACCGGCGCGGCCGGCAGTTCCAGTACCGACCGCATCCGCGATGCCGGCTATACCCTGACCTCTCCGTGGTCGACGGGCGAGAACATCGCCTGGCAGGGCACGACCGGTACGATCGATCTGGGCGCGTCGATCCTGGCCCATCACGAGGGCCTGTTCCTGTCGGCCGGACACCGCGCGAACCTATTGGATGACGGGTTCCGCGAGATCGGCGTGGCACAGGTGCAGGGCTTTTTCACTCAAAGCGGCACCGCCTACAGCAGCTCGATGCTGACCGAGAATTTCGCCACATCCGGGCGCACCGTCGTCGTCACCGGCGTGGCCTATACCGACAGCGACGGCGACGAGTTCTACTCGGTCGGCGAGGGCACCGGCGGGGTCAGCCTGTCCTCGGGGGGCGCCTCGGCCAGCACCGCCGCGGCGGGCGGCTATTCGCTGGGCGTGTCGTCTTCGGCCGCGACCGAGGTCACGATCACCGCGGCGGGCAGCACCAGCGTGGTGCGCGTCGATACATCTGACGGCAATGCCAAGCTCGACATTCTCGGCGGCACCTTCCTGAAATCGGCAACCAGCCTGACGCTGGTCTCGGGCATCGCCGATGCCGCCCTGCTGGGCCTGGCCGGCGCCAGCCTGACCGGCGGGGCCGGGGCCAACGTGCTTTATGGCAACGCGGGCAACAACCATCTGGCCGGCGGGGCCGGCAACGATGTGCTGGTGGGCGGCGACGGCATCGACACGGCCGTGTTCGGCATCGCCGCGGGGTCGGCCACCGTCACCCAAAGCGGCTCGGCCCTGACCGTGTCGTCGTCCGAAGGCACCGACACCCTGCGCGGGATCGAGCGGTTCGAGTTTTCAGACGGTCTTTTCACCGTCGAGGACATGCTGGAGGGCGGCCCCGTCGAGGGCATGGTCCTTTCGGGATCGGACGAGGCCGACGAGCTGACCGGCGGCAATGGCGACGACGAGATTTCCGGCAACGGCGGCGACGATACGCTGATGGCCGGGGGCGGCGCCGACCATGTGACCGGCGACGATGGCGACGACACGATCCATGGCGGCGACGGGCCCGACACACTGAACGGCGGCGCCGGTAACGACACGATCTATGGCGGCGAGACCGTGGCCGACCTGCGCGACGTGATCTACGGCGGCGAGGGCGACGATTTCATCGACGCCGGCTACGGCAACGACCAGGTCTTCGGGATGGGCGGCGCCGACACTATCGCGGGGGGCTTTGGCGCGGACACGTTGCAAGGGCAGGATGGTGACGATGTCATCACCGGCTCGGCGCTCTCGGACCTCGTCTATGGCGGGGCGGGCAACGATTTCGTCAATGGCGGCTTCGGCTTCGACCGGATCAATGGCGGGGCCGGGGCGGACAAGTTCTACCATCTGGGCGTGGCCGACCACGGGTCGGACTGGATCCAGGACTACAGTTCGGGCGAGGGCGACGTTCTCTTGTTCGGCAACGCCGCGGCCAGCGCCGATGATTTCCGCGTGACCTTCGTCGAAACGGCCTCGGCCGGCACGGCGGGCGTGGAAGAGGCCTTCGTGATCTATCGCCCCACGGGCCAGATCATGTGGGCGCTGATCGACGGCGGCGGCGAGGCAGAGATCAATATCGAAATCGATGGCACCGTTTTCGACCTGCTGATCTGAGGACATCGCAACAACACGGCACGGAATCCATGCCCGAAAGGCGCTTGGGTGTTGACATATAATGTTTATAACTCAAGTTTTTATCGGACAAACTTAAAGTAATATCTACGCGCGACAGGAGACCAGATGACAACCTATACGATCCAGGGCTTCGGCCTTCCCGTGGATGACGCCCCCGGGGCGACCCCGATTGAAACCGTCGAACTTGCGCTGATCGTGCCCGATGGCACGACCTCGTTCAGCTACGAGACGGTGGGGCGCGACGACGAAGGCATGCCGCTGGTCGATGTGGCGCTCGACAGCTATCGCGAGCTGATCGACGGCGAAGACGAAGAGATCGAGGGCATCTCGGTGCTGCAGGTCGAGTGGTCGGGCAATACGGTCTACGTGCTGAACCTGCAATTCTCCGATGGGCGCGACCTGATCTTCCGCCTTGGCGGCGACGTGCTGCCGGTGTTCGAAACCGCCAACGATTTCCTGGCCTTCGACGAGCGGATCGAGTCGGTGGACACGCCCGACGCGGGCTCCGGCTTTGCGCCCGGCGATGCGATCCGCCTGGCCGCCATTCCCGGCGTGGCGATCACGCAGGACGACGTGATCCAGGGGTTCGACGACAACGACGTGATCGCCGGGGGCGCCGGCAACGATTTCATCTCTGGCGAAGCGGGCAACGATATCCTGCGCGGCGGCGTCGGGGACGACGTGCTGCTCGGCGGGACGGGGGCCGACCGGCTGGTCGGCGGGGCCGGCGAAAACGGCTTTGTCGGCGGCCTCGGCAACGACGTGATAATCGGCGGCGAGGATGGCAGCGAGACCGATTACGACACGCTGAGCTATCTCGACGAGGACGGGCCGCTGGCCGTGTCCGTCGATATCGCCGCGGGCACCGCGACCGACACCTATGGCGGCAGTGACACGATCAGCGGGATGGAAATGATCCTCGGCACTGCCGGTGCCGATACCTTCACCGGCAGCGACGACCCGGACGAGCATGTCCGCTTTCGCGGGTTCCAGGGCGATGACACCTTTATCGCCGGGGCGGGCCGCGTCACGCTCGACTATCGCCGCGACGAGGGGCTGGGCGCGAGCCAGGGCATCGACGCCGACCTGGCCGCCGGGACGATCATCGACCCGTTCGGCGACACCGACACGGTGATTGGCGCGACCTATCGCCTTCGTGGCACCGATTTCGACGACACGATGGTCGGCAGCGATGCCGACGAGGTGTTCGAGGGGCGCGGCGGGGACGACGTGATCGAGGGCGGCGCGGGCGAAGACACCGCGCGCTTCGACGTGGAGTTCGGCAGCGCCACGGTGACGCTCGACGGCGACACGGTCACAGTCACCTCCGCGCTGGGCACCGACACGCTGAGCGGTGTCGAATATTTCGTCTTTGCCGATGCCGAGCGAAGCCTGTCGCAATTCATCTACGGCACGTCCGACGCCGATGACGAGGTCGAGGGCACGGACGAGGGCGAATGGATCGACACCGGGCGCGGTGACGACACGGTGGACGGCGGCGGGGGCGACGACCGGATCGACGCCGGCGAGGGCGATGACCGCGTGCTTGGCGGCGACGGCGACGACACGCTGAGCGGCGGCGACGGGTCGGACACGATCAATGGCGGCGACGGCGCCGACACGATCGAGGGTGGCGATACCGAAGACGACCGGCGCGACATCATCTATGGCGGCAACGGCGACGACATCCTCAACGGCGGTTACGGCAATGACCTGATCTACGGGATGGCCGGCAATGACCGGATCTCGGGCGGGTTCGGCGCCGACGAGCTGCAGGGGCAGGACGACGACGATGTGATCACCGGCTCGGCGCTCTCGGACCTCGTCTATGGCGGGGCGGGCGACGATTTCGTCAATGGCGGCTTCGGCTACGACCGGATCAACGGCGGCACCGGGGCGGACAAGTTCTACCATCTGGGCGTGGCCGACCACGGGTCGGACTGGATCCAGGACTACAGTTCGGCCGAGGGCGATGTGCTCTTGTTCGGCAACGCTTCGGCCAGCGCCGACGATTTCCGCGTGACCTTCGTCGAGACCGAGGATGCCGGCACCGCGGGCGTCGAGGAGGCCTTCGTGATCTACCGCCCCACGGGCCAGATCATGTGGGCGCTGATCGACGGCGGCGGCGAGGCGGAGATCAATATCGAGATCGGCGGGGGCGTGTTCGACCTGCTGGCGTAGGGGCGTTTGGGGGCGCCGCCCGGCGCCCCCGGCCTAGGGCGCGATGAAGTTCACGCCATCCATGCGTTCGATGGCGAAAATGTCTTCCTCGTAGGCCTCGGTCAGGTCCTCGACCAGGTCCTCGGTCCAGCCGGGCACGTCGAGTTCCATCTCCAGCGCCTCGGGGATCGCGAACTTGTCGAGGAAGGCGGCCACGACGCGGCTGCGCTGCAGCTCGGTCTTGGGCGGATTGCTGGCGAGGTAGGCGCGCATACGCTTCAGCCCGCCCTCGGTCATGATCGTCGCCAGTAACGCGTCGGCGCCCTCAAGCTCGGTCTCGGGGCCGTGGCCGGACAAGCTGCGCAAGACGTCGCGCCAGACCAGCGGCGTGTCCTCGTTGCACCAGACGGTGAACTCGGCATCGGGGTTGGCGTTGCGGATACGGCGCACCACGTCCGACCAGGCCAGCCGCCCGGGATCGGCACCGGCGATGAACCCTTCGAAGCTCTTTTCGTTGGAGCGCGCGAAAAGCGCGGGGACGAACGTGGCGGGGTTGCGGATGGCGAGGTGGAACTCGCACCCCGCCTCGGGGAACAACTGGGCGAGCCAGGTCGCCTTTTCCCCGGCCATGGGGTAGAGCATGTGCTCTTGCAGCACCTTGGCGGGCATGCATATGAAGGACTCGTTGGAAAAGATCAGCCGCCGGGCCCCGTCCTCGTCCATCATCGCGTCGAGCATGGTTTCCTGCAACTCACGCGGTGCGGGCTTGCCCCGCAGCGAGATCATCGACTCGCGCAGAACGGGACGCGCGCGCGCCGGCTCGGGCACGACGATTCCCTCTTCGGCCAGCCGCTTTCGGTTTTTCTGCAGGCATTTCATCAGCAGCCCTTCGTCGGTGCAATGCGCCCCGATATGATAGACGAGCTGCATATGTCGCTCTCCGTGTTGCCTCTCACACGCGTATGACGTGACTATACGAGGATTTGTGGACAGTAAATCGGCTTTCCTGTAGAGCGGCGATATGGTTGAGCAAAACACTCGGTTACCAGCCCGCCGCCTCTGGCCCGACCCCTGGTCGGTCGGTGCGGTATTGATCGCCGCGGCGGTCCTGATGCCCATCGCCTCGGTGCTGTGGCTGGCGCTCAACCCCGCCGAGAATGTCTGGCCGCATCTTCTTAACACCACGCTGCCGCGCTACCTGGGCAATACCGGTGTTCTGATGGCCGGCGTGGCGGGGCTGTCTGCGGCGATGGGCACGGGGGCCGCCTGGATGGTGGCGATGTACCGGTTTCCGCTGTCGCGCTGGCTGGACTGGCTGCTGTTGCTGCCGCTGGCGATCCCGGCCTATGTCGGCGCCTACGCGCTGGTGGATTTCCTGGAATATGCCGGACCCGTCCAGACCGGATTGCGCGGCCTGATGGGCTGGCAAAGCGCGCGCGACTACTGGTTCCCCGAGATCCGTTCGCGCGGTGCGGCGATCCTGGTGCTGTCGGCGGCGCTATACCCCTATGTCTACCTGCTGGCGCGCACGGCCTTCCGCGAACAGTCCGGCGGCGCCTACGAGGTGGCGCGCGCGCTGGGCGCGGGGCCCTGGGGGCTGTTCACCCGCGTCGGCCTGCCGCTGGCACGCCCGGCCATCGCCGCGGGCGCGGCCATCGTGATGATGGAAACGGTGAACGATTTCGGCGTGGTCGATTATTTCGCCGTTCAGACCCTGACCGCCGGCATCTTCTCGGTCTGGCTGGAAAGCGGCAATGCCGGTGGCGCCGCGCAGATCGCGATGGTGATCCTGGCGATGATCCTGGCGCTTGTGGCGCTGGAAAAGGTCAGCCGCCGCAACCTGCGCTTTCACAATATCGCCCGCCATCACCGGCCGCTCAACCCTGTGCGGGTGACGGGCGCCGCGGGCTGGGCGATGACGGCGCTTTGCGCGCTGCCGGTCGGGGTGGGCTTCGTGCTGCCGGTCGGCGTTCTGGCCTCCCACGCCTTCGGCGCAGGGGGGGCATGGATCGACCCGGGCCTGTTGCGCGCGCTGTGGAACACGCTGACGGTGGGCGGGCTGGCGGCGCTGGGCACGGTGACGGCGGCGCTGTTTCTCGTCTACGGGGTGCGGCTGACGGGGCGGATGCTGCCCAAGCTGCTGCTGCCGGTCACCACCATCGGCTATGCCGCGCCCGGCGCGGTGCTGGGGGTGGGCCTGCTGATCCCGATGGCCGCCGCCGACAACGCGCTGGCCGACGCGGTGGAGGGCGCCCTGGGCGTCGATATCGGCCTCGTCATGACCGGCTCGGCCTTTGCCATCATCTATGCCTACGGCGTGCGCTTTTTCGCCATCGCGCAAGGGGCCGCCGATGCGGCGATGGGCCGGATCGCACCCAGCCTGCCGATGGCCGCACGGTCGCTGGGCCGCAGCGCGCGCGGCACGCTGGGGGCTGTCTACCTGCCGCTGATCCGGCCCACCGTGGGCACCGCGCTGCTCTTGGTCTTCGTCGATTGCGTGAAAGAGCTGCCGGCGACGCTGCTGCTGCGCCCGTTCAACTTCAACACGCTGGCCACGCGCGTCTACGAGAAGGCGAGCCTGGAAAACCTCGGCGATGCCGCCCCGGCCGCGCTGCTGGTCAGCGCGGTGGGGCTGATCGCCGTCGCCTTCCTCGCACGCGCCAACCGCTGAGCCCGCGAAATCCTTGCGCGCGCGGCTGGTGGCGGCTAGATCAGGTCCAGCGCCCCTATAGCTCAGCTGGTAGAGCATCTGATTTGTAATCAGAGGGTCGGGAGTTCGAGTCTCTCTGGGGGCACCACCAAGCCGCTGTTTTAGCCGGGAAATGTTATCTCGCCTCGGTTTGTCCGTCCGAGCGTCCGAGCGCGTCCGGCTCGGACGGACGGTGGCGTTGAAGCGCCAAGTTGCGATTTCGCCATCCGCAATAGCAAATGAGCGGGCTGCGCAGGTCGGGGCAAACGTGGACCTACCTCTCGCATGGCCGAGCCGGGAAAACCGCCGCTCACAGGATGTCGAGCACCCGCTCGGGCGGGCGGCCCAGCGCGGCCTTGCCGTTGGCGAACACAACGGGGCGTTCGATCAGGATCGGATGGGCGGCCATCGCGGCCAGCAGCGTCTCGTCTTCGTCGGTCTGCGACAGGCCCAACTCGCGGAAGGTCTTTTCCTTGACCCGCATCATCTCGACCGCCCGCAGTCCCAGCGTATCGCGGGCCAGCCGCAGCTCGGCCAGGCTGGGCCGGTCGTCGAGATAGCGGCGCACCACGGGCGCGATGCGGCGGTCCTCGATCAGCTTCAGCGCCGCGCGCGATTTCGAACAGCGCGGGTTGTGCCAGATCACCACCTGCGTCATGC
Source organism: Rhodovulum iodosum (assembly GCF_041020385.1). Taxonomy (NCBI): domain Bacteria; kingdom Pseudomonadati; phylum Pseudomonadota; class Alphaproteobacteria; order Rhodobacterales; family Paracoccaceae; genus Rhodovulum; species Rhodovulum iodosum. The sequence goes on from NZ_JBEHHI010000002.1 coordinate 25,451, forward strand.
CCACTCCTCCCGTCCGGTGCCGACCGCCTCGGCCACGCTGGCAAACCCGTCGCGCGCCAAGAGCCGGTCGAGCCCGTTCGCGATTTCGGCCACCAGCCCGAGCCCGCTGTAAACCAGCGCGGTATAAAGCTGCACGGCGCTGGCCCCGGCGCGGATCTTGGCATAGGCCTCTTCGGCCGAGCCCACGCCGCCCACGCCGATCAGCGGCAGCCGGCCCTCCGTAAGGACCGAAATCCGGGCCAGCACCCGGGTCGAGCGGGCGAAAAGCGGCGCGCCCGACAGCCCGCCGGCCTCTGCCGCATGGGGGCTGGTCAGCCCGCCACGGGCGAGCGTCGTGTTGGTGGCGATGATCCCCGAAATCGCACGCTCCAGCGCCACCTCGGCAACCTCTTCCAGTTCGGCGTCCGACAGATCGGGCGCGATCTTTAGAAACACCGGGATCGCGCGGGGCAGGTCGGCCCGCGCGGCCATGACCCCGGCCAGCAACGCCGAAAGCGCCGCTTTGCCCTGCAGATCGCGCAGCCGCTCGGTATTGGGCGAAGAGACGTTCACGGTGGCGAAATCCACATGCGGCCCGCAATGGGCCAGCACCGCGGCGAAATCGGCCGCGCGGTCGGTGCTGTCCTTGTTGGCGCCCAGGTTCAGCCCGATCACCGCGCCGGCGGGCCGGGCGGCCAGCCGCGCGCCGATTGCCACCATGCCGTCGTTGTTGAACCCGAAGCGGTTGATCGCGGCGCGGTCCCCGGTCAGCCGAAAGAGGCGCGGGCGCGGGTTGCCCGGCTGCGGCCGGGGCGTGGCCGCGCCCACCTCGACAAAGCCGAAGCCCGCGCGCGCCAGCGGCGCCAGCGCCTCGGCGTTCTTGTCGTACCCCGCGGCCAGCCCGATCGGGTTGGGCAGGTCGAGCCCGGCGAGCCTGGTTTTCAGCCGCGGGGTGCTGACCGGCCCCGGCAGCGGCACCAGCCCCGATTTCAACGCGGACAGCGAGAGTGTATGGGCGCGTTCGGGGTCCATCCGGTGCAGCAGCGCAAGGCCCGCGCGTTCCAGCGGGTTCATACCACACCCTCGGGGAAGATATGCCCGGTGGCGCCCATCGGCAGCGACTTGTCCCACACCACCTCGGCCATCCGCAGCTCGCGGTAGAGATGCGGAAACAGCGCGCCGCCGCGCGAGGGCTCCCATTTCAGGGCGTCGCCCAGCCGGTCCGCCTCGACGGCGACCAGCACGAGGTCGCTTTCCCCGGCGAAATGCTTTTCGGCGGTGCCGGTCACCTGTTCGGCGGTCGAGAAATGAATAAAGCCGTCGGCAAGATCGACCGGTGCCCCGGCGGTGCGTCCCGCCGCGCGCAGGGCATCCCATTCCGCCCGTCGAAAGATCTTGTAGATCAGCATGGGGCTAGGTGATGCCCCGCAATTCGGGCCGGGTCAATGGGACACCCGGCCCCTTGCGCGGCCGGTGCGCGGGCGGTGCGCCGGCGGGTGATTGCCGCGGCCCGGTCCGCGCCGGACCCGATCGGGGTGCCTTGCCTCTCGGGGAAAGGGGCCGCAGCGCGCGGAACCTTTTGACAGTCCCCCGGGCCGCGCGCCACATTCGGGGATGTTAACCAACAGGGGACTCAAGACATGAAAACGCGCATCCTCTCTACCGCTGCGGTATTGGCGCTGTCGGCCGGGATGGCCCAGGCCGATTATTCGCTGACCATTTTGCACACCAACGATTTCCACGCCCGGTTCGAGCCGATCTCGAAATACGATTCGGGCTGTTCGGAAGAGGACAACGCCGCGGGCGAATGTTTCGGCGGCTCGGCGCGGCTGGTGAGCGCGCTCGACGCGGCCAAGGCGCGGACCAACAATTTCATCCTCGTCGATGGCGGCGACCAGTTCCAGGGCACGCTTTTCTATACCTACTACAAGGGCCAGGTCGCGGCCGAGATGATGAACAAGATGGGCTATGACGCGATGACCGTGGGCAACCACGAATTCGACGACGGCCCCGAGGTGCTGCGCGGTTTCGTCGACGCGGTCGACTTTCCGATCCTTATGTCGAACGCCGATATTTCGGGCGAAGACCTCCTGACCGGGGCCATAGAGAAATCCACGGTGATCGAGCGCGGCGGCGAAAAGCTGGGCCTCATCGGCCTGACGCCGCAGGATACCGACGAACTGGCCAGCCCCGGCCCCAACATCGTCTTCACCGACCCGGTGGGCGCGGTGCAGGCCGAGGTGGACAAGCTGACCGAGGCGGGCGTGAACAAGATCATCGTGCTCAGCCATTCGGGCTATGCCGTCGATCAGCGCGTCGCGGCCGAAACCACCGGGGTGGACGTGATCGTGGGGGGCCACACCAACACCTACCTGTCGAACACGTCGGACCGGGCCGAGGGGCCCTATCCGACCATGGTCGGCAGCACCGCCATCGTGTCGGCCTATGCCTACGGCAAGTTCCTGGGCGAGTTGAACGTGACCTTCAACGATGCCGGCGAGATCACCGAGGCCGTGGGCGAGCCGCTGATCATGGATGCCGCCGTGACCGAGGACGCCGACACCAAGGCGCGCATCGGCGAGCTGGCCGGCCCGCTGGAGGAAATCCGGCAAAAGGTGGTGGCCGAATCCGCCGAGGCGATCGAGGGCGACCGCTCGGTCTGCCGCGCGATGGAATGCCCGATGGGCAACCTGGTGGCCGACGCGATGCTCGACCGGGTCAGGGACCAGGGCATCCAGATCGCCTTCCAGAACGGCGGCGGCCTGCGCGCCTCGATCGACGCGGGGCCGGTGACCATGGGCGAGGTTCTGACCGTGCTGCCGTTTCAGAACACGCTCTCGACCTTTTTCGTCTCGGGCCAGACCATCGTCGATGCGCTGGAAAACGGGCTGAGCCAGGTCGAGGACGGCGCCGGGCGCTTCCCGCAGGTGGCGGGCATGACGTTTACCTGGAACCCGGCGGCCGAACCGGGCAGCCGGGTGGTCGATGTCATGGTGGGCGGCGCGCCCATCGACCCGAACGCGACCTATGGCGTGGTGTCCAACAACTACGTGCGCAACGGCGGCGACGGCTACGAGATGTTCGTGAATGCCTCGGACGTCTACGACTTCGGGCCCGACCTGGCCGACGTGACGGCAGAGTACCTGGCCGCGAACGCGCCCTACCAGCCCTATACCGACGGGCGCATCACCGCCGTCGAATAACGGCCATCGGGCGCGCGCGCGTGCGTGGCGACCGCGCGCGCCCTGACTTTGATCCCCGGTGCCGGTCCGGGCTATGCTCGCCCCATGTGCGGACGGTTTTCCATCACCCACCCGACCGAGGCGATGGCGCGGCTTTTCGAGGCCGTGCCATCGAACGATCTGCCCGAGGGACCCAATTACAACGTGTGCCCCACCAACGATGTGGCGGTCGTTACCAGCGCCGAGGGTCAAAGGCGGCTCAGGCCGATGCGCTGGGGCTTTGTCCCGCACTGGTACAAGAGCCCGACCGACGGGCCGCTGCTGATCAACGCCCGCGCCGACACCTTGGCCGAAAAGCCCGCCTTTCGCGCGGCGGCGCGGTCGCGGCGGTGCCTGGTGCCGGCCTCGGGGTTTTACGAATGGCACACGGGGCGGGCGGGCGAAAAGCTGCCCTGGTACGTCACCCGCGCCGATGGCGCGCCGATGGCCCTCGCCGGCATCTGGCAGGACTGGGAGAAGGCGGAGGAGGCGCTGACGACCTGCGCCATCGTCACCACCGACGCGAATGCCGAGATGGCACCGGTCCATCACCGGATGCCGGTGATTTTGGAGGCCGCCGACTGGCCGCTCTGGCTGGGCGAAGAGGGGCACGGCGCGGCGGTGCTGATGCGCCCGGCCGCAGAGGGCGTGTTGCGGCTTTACCGGGTGGGCAGGGCGGTAAATTCCAACCGGGCCAGCGGTCCCGACTTGATCGAACCGGTCGAGGCCTAGGGCAAGGCCGCTGGCCGGCCCGATGGGCGGGCCATGCCGCTTAGTATGGCGCCGGGTTGGTCGCGTCACCCGGAAATCCGACTTTTCATGAAAGACCGCCCCGATGCGCGGCGTGGCTGTGATGCGGTCTGAAGAGTTGTGTCGCCCGCCCCGCGCGGCCTCTGGCGTGCCGTTTACCGGCGGGCCGTCCCGGGTGCACCTGGCCGGGGCGTCAGGCCCCGAAAGGCACGGGGCCGCCCGCCGAAAGGCAGAGGCGGCCCCGCGTCGTCACTGCTCTATTCCGTGGGCAGGGTGCTGGTGTAGCGCAGCACGTCGACCGCCAACTCCGGGCCGAAGGCCTGAAGGTTGATCATTTCGACCCCGGTATGGGCGTGCATGATCTTGTTCAAGACCTCATCGGGCACATCGACGGCCTCGGTGCCGATATAGGCATCCTCGCCCGGACCGCCCCAGTTCAGCTTGCGCCCGTCAAAGCCGTGGCACGCGGCGCAGATCGTCTGAAAGACCTCGCGGCCGCGGTTGATGTCGCCGGCCACGATCTGCCGGGTCGACGGGTCGATATAGCCCGACATGTCGAACTGGCCGCGCGAAACGAAGGCCGCGACCCGCGCCAGCGCATCGTCCGGGATCATCTCGCGGTTGTAGAGATGGACCGGGCCGCGCAGCAACTCGAAGATCTCGGCCACCGATTTTCCCTTGGCGCCCTCGATCCCCTTGATGCCGGTGTAATGGCTGCCTGCGCGGTAGACGCCTTGCACCCCGGCGTAATCCCAGCCGTGGCATTCCTTGCACCGCCAGGTCTCCGCACCCGATTTCTGCCCGACCTCCGGGTAGGACGGATGGGTGATGTAGTGCGGCGCCGGCCTGTTCAAGGCCTCCCACCAGTTGTCGTAAATCCTCCCCCCGGCTGCCAAAATCCAGGGCTCGGACGGATTGGCCGGCGCCTCCGTCGCGAAATCGGCGGCGTCGTCCTCGATCGCGTAATCCGGCGTGAAGTCCTGTTGCGCCGTGGCCACGGCTGCAAAGAGCGCAATGCCTGCCGCAAATGCGGCGCTTCCCGTCAAAAACGGTTTCATGTGGTGTCCCCCTTTTTTCCCAATCACCCCGGAATACGGTGGTATGCTGTTCCGGGGTGCTGGACAGACGCTAGCGCATGATTCGTGAGATAAGCAATAAAATTTCAAAAATTATACCTATACAAGATTAAAAAAAACAATTTAAACGATAGGGCGTATCACGCGCGCGTGACTCATCCTTTGCCGCGGCGACGGACTGGCCGGACCCGCGCGTAAGCGCCTCAGATCACCCGAAAATGTTTGGAAAGCTTCAGCCCCTGGCCCTGGTAGTTCGACGCCATGTCGGCTCCATAAAGCCGCCGGGGACGGCCCGCCATGCGTTCATAGACCAGCCGGCCTACAACCTGACCGTGTTCCAGCACGAAAGGCGCTTCGTGACATCGGACCTCGAGAACACCCCGAGATCCGGTGCCTCCGGCCTCGGAATGGCCGAATCCGGGGTCGAAGAAGCCCGCGTAATGCACCCGGAATTCGCCGACCATCGCCAGATAGGGCGCCATTTCCGCGGCGTAGTCGGGCGGGATATGCACCGCTTCGCGGCTGACCAGAATGTAAAAGGCGCCCGGATCGAGGATGACCTGCCCGCTGTCGCTGCGGATCTCCTCCCAGTATTCGGCGGGGTCGTAGGCGCCGATCCGGTCCAGGTCGATGACGCCGGCATGCGGCTTGGCGCGGTAGCCCAGCAAATCGCCCGACGCCGGGCGCAGGTCGACGGAAAAGCCCAGGCCGCCGGAAATGACCGCCGGGCCGCCGGTGACCAGCCCCTGCTCGGCGTGCAGGGCGCCAAGCTCGGCATCGCTCAGCACGGCCTGGCCGCGCCGGAACCGGATCTGGTTCAGCCGCATACCGGGGCGCACCAGCACCGAAAAGGACCGCGGGCAGATCTCGGCATAAAGCGGGCCGTCATACCCCGCGGCGATGCGGTCGAATTCGGTGCCGCCATCGGTAATCGCGCGGGTCAGCAGGTCGAGACGGCCGGTCGAGCTTTTGGCATTGGCCACCGCCTGCACGTCGGCGGGCAGCGCCAGCCGCTCCATCAGCGGCACGACGTAGACGCAGCCCTTTTCCAGCACGGCGCCCGCTGACAGGTCGATGCGGTGCATTTCGAAATCGGCGAGGCGCCGGGCCACGCTGCGCCCCTCGCCGGCAAGGAACGAGGCGCGCACGCGGTAGGCCACCGGGCCCAGGCGCAAATCGAGCGACGCGGGCTGGACCTGATCGGGGGCAGGGGGCGTGTCGGCGGCGATCTCGCCGCGGGCGAGCATGGCCTCGATTTCCTGCGAGGGCAGAACCCCGGTGCCCGTGTCCATGCGTGCTCTCCGCCTCGTGCCCGGCCCCGAAACCGAAACGCCCGCCGCCCTGTCCGGGCGCGGGCGGCTTATCGGTAATGGTCGGGCTAGCAGGACTTGAACCTGCGACCTTCCGTCCCCCAGACGGACGCGCTACCAGACTGCGCCATAGCCCGACGTGGGGCGTGTATTACCATGTCTGCGCGCGGGGGCAAGACGCAAATCCTATCGCTTTTCGTCCCCGTCGGGGCGCATCAGACGGTCGTGCAGCGCCGACAGCCGCTCTTCCAGCGTGGCCAGCCGATCGGCGGGCAGCGCGCCGAGCGCGGCGCGCGCGGCGGGGCGGCGCAGCAGCGTGGTCATGGGCGATACGATCGGCGCAAAGGCCGGGTCGTCATCTTCCGGGTCGGTGGCGAGCAGACCGGCCCCGAGCGGGGTGGGCGGTGGCGGCATCTCGGATTCGGGGCCGGGGCTGGCGGCGGTGGCATCGGCGGGCGCTTCGACGCCGGGCTCCGGGCCCTCGTCCGGCGGGGCGCCCGCATCGGGGCCAGGGGCCGCGTCGGCGGCCTGTGTCGCGCCATCCGGTTCTTGTGCGGACTCCGGGGCCGGGGCCGTATCGGGCGAGGGTTCGGGCGGCGGGGCCGTGTCGGGCGGCGGGGTGTCGGGCGCGTCTTCGGGCGGCGGCGCGGGCGCGGTGTGGCGCGTGTCGTTCAGCGCCACCACGTTGTCCTCAGGCTCGGGCACGACGTCTTCGGCCATCGGGGCCTCGCTCGCCTCGGCGTCGATCACCTCGCCGCCATTGACCGGCGCAGACAGCGCCGAAACATGGCGAACCCCCTGTTCGCGCAAGATTTTCTGCACACCGCGGATGGTCATCCCGTCCTCGTGCAGCAGTTTCTTGATGCCCCCCAGCAACAGCATGTCGCTGGGCCGGTAATAGCGTCGCCCGCCCGCCCGCTTGACGGGCTTGATCTGGCTGAACCGGCTTTCCCAAAAGCGCAGGACGTGGGCCGGCGTGTCCAGCCAGTCGGCAACCTCTGAGATCGTTCGGAAAGCCTCGGGCGATTTCTCCATATCCCGCGCGCCTTAGCCGCGGTTGCCCGCGGCCACCCGTTCTTTCATCAAATGCGACGGCCGGAAGGTCAGCACGCGCCGCGGATGGATCGGCACCTCTTCGCCGGTCTTGGGGTTGCGCCCGATGCGCGCGGCCTTGTCACGCACGCTGAACGTGCCGAAAGACGAGATCTTGACCGTCTCGCCGGAAACCAGCGCATCCGACATGTGTTGCAGGACGCTCTCCACGAGTTGAGCGGATTCGTTGCGGGACAATCCGACCTCGCGAAACACCGCTTCGCTGAGATCGATCCGCGTCAATGTCTTGTTTCCCATCGTGCTCCCCCGACTCGGATACGAGTCAATTAGGCGGGCAAAGGATTTCAAAGTCAATATCAACGGGTTGGGCAGTGGAGTTTGCGCGGGTTTCTACCAGCGCAGCACAACGGCCCCCCAGGCCAGTCCGCCGCCGATGGCCTCGGTCACCACAACGTCCCCGGTTTTGATCTGGCCGCGGGCCTTGCCCACCGACAGCGCCAGCGGGATCGAGGCGGCCGAGGTGTTGCCGTGATCCTGCACGGTGACCACCACGTGATCCATCCCCAGGCCCATCTTCTGGGCCGTCGCCTTGATGATGCGCAGGTTCGCCTGATGTGGCACCAGCCAGTCCACGTCGCCCCCGGAAAGCCCGGCCTTGTCGAGCGCGGCATGGGCGGTCGCGGCAAGCTTTTCCACCGCGTGGCGGAACACTTCCTTGCCCATCATGCGAACATGGCCCGATGTGCCGGTCGACACGCCGCCGTCGACGTAAAGGATGTTGCGGTGGCGCCCGTCCGAATTGAGGTCGAGCGCGAGGATGCCGCGGTCGTCGGACGTGCCGTCGCCTTCGGCCGCCTCCAGCACCAGCGCCCCGGCACCGTCGCCGAACAGCACGCAGGTGCCGCGGTCGGTGAAATCCAGGATGCGGCTGAAGGTTTCGGCGCCGATCACCAGCACTCGCCGCGCCTGGCCCGACAGGATCAGCGCGTTGGCGTTCGACAGCGCAAAGACGAAGCCCGCACAGACCGCCTGAACGTCGTAGGCAAAGCCGTGGGTCATGCCCAGTTCGGCCTGCACCATGGTGGCGGCCGAGGGGAAGGTCAGGTCGGCGGTCGAGGTGGCCAGCACGATCGCGTCCAGATCGTCGGGCCCGAGCCCGGCATCGGCCAGCGCTGCACGGGCGGCCTTGACCGCCAGGTCGGATGTCGTCTGGCCCTCGGCGGCGAAATGGCGGCGCTCGATGCCCGAGCGGCTGCGAATCCATTCGTCGGTCGTATCCAGCGTTTTTTCGAATTCGCGATTGTCGACCACGCGTTCGGGCAGGTAGTGCCCCACTCCCTTGACGATGGCCCGTGTGATCATGGTTTTTGTTCGCTCCCGGTCCTCGCCTGCAGGGCATCTTCTTCAACGCAGGCGGCAGATGCAACCCGTGCGGCCAGCCGCTCGGTAAAGCCCGACTGCGCCAGTTCGAAGGCCAGCTTGACGGCCGCCGAAACGCCGGTTGCATCGGATGCGCCGTGCGATTTGACCACGGTGCCGTTGAGCCCGAGGAATACGCCGCCATTCACCCGACGCGGGTCGATCCGCTTTTTCAAACGGCGCAGCGAGGTGAGGGCCAGCAGCGCGGCGATCCGTGACAGCGGCGTGGCCTTGAACGCCTGACGCAGGAAGTCGCCGATCAGCCGCGCCGTGCCCTCGCCGGTCTTCAGCGCCACGTTGCCGGTGAACCCGTCGGTCACGATCACGTCCACCTTGGCCGACGGGATGTCGCCGCCTTCGACGAAGCCCACGAAATCGTAACTCGCCGACGCGGCGCAACTTGCGATCAGGTCATGGGCGGCCTTGAGCTCGGCCCGGCCCTTGTGCTCTTCGGTGCCCACGTTCAAGAGCCCCAGCCTCGGCCGCTCCAGCCCCAGGCCGTTGCGGGCGTAAGACGTGCCCATCAGGGCGTATTGCAGCAGGTCGTGCTCGTCGGCGCGCACGTCGGCACCAACGTCGAGCATGACGTTGAAACCCTGCGGGTTGCGCGAGGGCCACAGGCAGGCGATGGCCGGCCGGTTGATCCCCGGCAGCTTTCTGAGCCTGACGATCGACAACGCCATCAGCGCGCCGGTGTTGCCGCAGGACACCACCACCGGGGCCTCGCCGTTGCGTACGCTGTCAATGGCCGACCACATCGAACTGGCCTTGCCGTGGCGCATGACGTGGCTGGGCTTGGCATCCATCGTCACCACGTCGGCGGCACCGCGGATATCGACCCGGCCCTCCAGCACGCGCCGACGCGCGACCAGCCGCTCCAATTCATCGGCACGGCCGTGCAGGATGAAGCGGATATCGGGGTTCTTCGCTGCCGAGCGGGCGATGCCGGCCACCACTGCACCGGCCCCCCGGTCTCCGCCCATGGCGTCAACCGAGATCACCGTACGAGGGGCGGCGCGAAACTGTTGGTGTTGTTCTTCGGTCATCTGCGACGCGTGCCCGGGCCTTGCGGCTTACGCAGCGTCGTCTTCGTCCAGATCGATCTCGTCGGCCTGGGCCACGATCTCGCGGTCATCGTAATGACCGCAGGCCGGGCAGACGTGATGCGGGCGCTTCAGCTCGCCGCAATTGGTGCACTCCGCCGGGTTGCCGGGCACCAGCGAGTCGTGCGAACGGCGATTGTTGCGGCGCGACCGCGTGACTTTGTTCTGAGGGACAGCCATGTCTCAACCTCGGTCTCTGTCAGGGCCAGCGCCCTTGGAATTTCAGGGGATGAGCGACGTCGACGCGCTTGGCGCAGCGTCCCACCCAACATGTAAACGAGGCCGGGAACATACTCGGATTCGGTGTGGGCGCAAGCGTTTTCTCGCGGCCTCAAGAGCCCTTGTCGCGCTTGAGTTTCGCCAGAGCCGCCATCGGGTGGGCGTCGGCGTCGGTCATCGGCGCCACCCCCGGCGCGGCAAAGACCGCCTCGCCCAGGTCAGCCCCCTCGGCGCGGGGGTAGAGCGGCAGCGCCAGCGCCAGCGCCTCTTCCATCACCCGGTCGAGGTCGATGATCTCGGGCAGGGGCTCTTCGGTGTCGTCCTCGGGCATTTCCGCCTCTTCGCCCTCGGGCTCGGCCATCCCGGCGCGATAGCGACGGACCACGGTCTCGTCGATGCGGGTGGTCACCGGATCCAGCGTGACCGTGCAGGGCTGTACCACGGTGGCGCCGAGCCGGCCCTCGAGCTGCCAGTCGGCACGGTTTTCTGGCATGAGCCGCCCCTCGAACCGCAGCTTTCTCAGCGCGCTCAGCCCCAGCCGATCGGCCAGCGCGGCGCGCGCCTCGGCATCGGGGACGATGCTGAAATCATGTGCCTTGCCCTGCGACAGGCGGGCCGGGTAGACGCGATGGGGCAGCTCGGCCATGGGCGCGTTCGTTCCTTTCTTGAACCGCAGCCGTTCCTTCTGTAAGCGGGAACGACGGACAGGGTGCATGGCAAGGGGACGGAATGCAACAGCCCGCAGGCGTTGTGAAACTGGCATTGGCGGTCGCCCTGGCCCTGGGGCTGAGCGCCTGCAGCCCGATCTATCGCAACCACGGTTACGCCCCCACCGAAAGCGAGCTGTCCGAGATCGTCGTCGGCATCGACAGCCGCGACGCGGTGGCCGAGCTTGTGGGCCCGCCCGCGACCTCTGGCATGATGCGCGACGACGCGTGGTATTATGTGGCCAGCCGCTGGAGGACCGTCGCCTACCGCGCGCCGGAACTCATCGAGCGCCAGGTGGTTGCGGTGTCCTTCGACGACGATGGCACGGTCGCGAATATCGAGCGCTACGCGATGGAGGACGGCCGGGTGATCGCCCTGAACCGCAGGGTGACCGACGACAACGTGGCCGGCATCAGCTTCATCCGCCAGCTTCTGGGCAATATCGGCAATTTCGACGCCGGTCAGTTCCTGGGCGAATAGCCCGCGCCCGGTCACGCGCCCTCGGGCTCGAAATCCAGCGCCACCCCGTTGATGCAATAGCGCAGCCCCGTCGGCGCCGGCCCGTCGGGAAATACATGGCCCAGATGCGCCTCGCACCGGGCGCAATGTACCTCGGTGCGGCGCATGAACAGGCTGCGATCCTCCTTTTCGCCGACGGCCTCGGCGTCCATCGGCCTGGTAAAGCTGGGCCAGCCGGTGCCGCTGTCGAACTTGTCGGCCTGGTCGAACAGCGGCGCGCCGCAACACACGCAGTGGAAGTTGCCGGGCGCCTTGGGAAAATCGTCATGGCTGAAGGCACGCTCGGTGCCGTGCTTGCGGGTCACCTTATAGGCGAGCTCGGACAACTGGCCGCGCCATTCGGCATCGGTTTTCGTGATCTTTTGGGGCATTGTGTCTCTCCAACGCTGTCAAACATGTGTCACATCTTGTGTGATATCGCGGTCTGAACGATATGTAGCCAGGCGGCGCCGAACCGCCAGTGTTGTTGGAGCAGCTGTGATGCTAACCCTGCGCAAGGGCCGCTATGCGGCGCGCCTGGCAGAGAGCCGGGCCGACATCGAGGCCGCCCAGCGGCTGCGCTTTGTCACCTTCCGCGCCGAGGCGGGCCAACCCGCGGGCGCGGGGCGCGACGCCGACGCCTTCGACGACATCTGCCGCCACGTCCTGGTGGAAGAGACCCGGACCGGTACGCTGGTCTGCTGCTTCCGGCTGTTGCCGCTCAGGGGCGGCGGCGAGATCGGGCAAAGCTATTCGGCCCAGTTCTACGAGTTGTCCGGCTTGCAGGATTTCGATGGCCCCATGGTCGAGATGGGCCGCTTCTGCATCCATCCCGACTGGCGCGACCCCGACATCCTGCGCGTGGCCTGGGGCGCCATGACCCGTTTCGTCGACGAGGAGGGGGTCGAGATGCTGTTCGGCTGCTCGTCGTTCAAAGGCACGGAGGCCGAGGCCTACATGGACGCCTTCGCGCTGTTGAAAGAGCGCCACCTCGGCCCCAAGCGCTGGCTGCCGCGCGTCAAGGCGCCGAACGTGTTCAGGTTCGCGCAGAAACTCCGGCGCCGCAAGCCCGACGCCAAGCGCGCGATGCTGGGCATGCCGCCGCTGCTGCGCAGCTACCTGGTGATGGGCGGGTGGGTGTCCGACCACGCCGTGGTCGACCGCGACCTCAACACGCTGCACGTCTTCACCGGGCTGGAAATCCGGGCCATCCCGCCCGCACGAAAGCGGCTGTTGCGCGCGACGTCCGGATGAGGCGTCGGCCGGCGATCCGTCCGGCAAAGACGTCGATCACGAAGCCGACGCAGACCATCGCCTGCCGGGTCGAGGCACATGTGACGTCGGACAGCCGAAGCGGATTGCGCCTCTGCGCGTCATAGGCGCTGACCTGCTTCGATATCGCGTTGGCACTGCGCGCGCCTGCCAAGCCAAAAGTAGAGGGCATCCATGGTTGCGGGCGCGGCTTCGTGTTCCTCCTTGCTAATCTTGGCCATCCAGTCCCGCCGCCACTTCCAGTGCGCCGAGTGCCAAGCAAGTAATACTTCCGATGACAGCGGCATAACCAACCCAACAGATAACGATTTCCGATCTGCGCCTACGATTGGCGTGAAAGCTGGCCGCAAGTGTCGCAAAAACCCAAGTCGAGGCCGCCGCGGTCACACCATATGCCCATCATTCGAAGGCGTGGGCGACACGGCCGGTGGGTAGGACCTCAAGTTGATCAAGCTGGAACAGGGTAGCGACAAGGGCGCCGGATTTAATCGTGAGCGCGGCAGTGATTCCCGCCTTTGCGAAATCCGCATTCCATCGTTCGCGTTTTCGCCCACTGCGTCTCCCCCTGTGAGCCCGTTGCCCCAGCGTTGTCTTGGACGGAAAAGCGCCAAAGAACCCTGAGCGACGTTTTTTAACTTCTTGATTTTTTGTGGTGTTTTGGCTCCGGCGGTAGGATTCGAACCTACGACCAATTGATTAACAGTCAAGCGACGATATTTATTCACTTGGTGCGTGGTGATGCGGTTCGTCAGTAAAAACAAGTGTTTGCACCTATTTTGCAACGATAATCAATCGGTTGACAGTGCGCCATAATGCGTCTTAGTGACATTGCGCGTTGCAAAACGTTGCAAAAATGGAGCGAGACAGATGACCACCGCAATCGACTTCACCAAGCCCGCGCGCCTGATGAAAACGCCTCCGGGAATGTATCGCCACGACGGCGACCGCTTTCCGGGCCTCTACCTGAACGTCGGCAAGACCAAGAGCACTTGGTACATCAAGCGCCGCGTCGATGGGAAAACGAAGTCGATCAAGATCGGCGGCTTCCCGGCGATGGACGCGACCACCGCGTTTAAACAGGGCGACACCAAGACAGGGGTTGCCAAGAGCGACATTCAGACGGTTCGCGACGGCTGGCGCTTCTGGTGCGACACGTCGCAGGCACAAGGCGGCATGTCCGACGCCCACCGTGAGCGCATGACGCGCCAGCTTGAGATGCACGCGAAGGAGATCATGGACAGCAACGTCGCGGACGTGACCTCGGCAGACGTGCAGGCCGTCCTCAACCGCCTCATGGCAGACGGCAAGAAGGCAACAGCGCGGGCCGTGCGCATCGGGATCGGGAACGCCTTCAACTTCGCCCCGGTGGTGAACCCCGTCGGGCAGAAGAAGACACGCGTCGCTAAGAGCGACGAGACAGAGGCGCAGTGGACGGCGGTTGCGCGGGCGCACGACCTCGACGCGGACGACTGGTCGGTGATCTGGGAGGCGATCATGGCGCGGCGGGAGCAGAACATCATTGTCGGCACGGCGGTCGCTGTCATGTTCCTGACGGGCATCAGGTCAGAAAACGTCTGCTCGCTGTCGTGGGATCAGGTCGATCTACAGAACAAGACGATCCACCTGACCAAGATGAAAAACAAGCTCGCGCGCACGCTGCCCGTCATGGACACGGTGATCGAATTGCTCAAGGCAATCCGTCAGTCGGGCAGCGAGTGGGTGTTCCCGGCGTCGTCGGCCACCGGATACATCACGGACCCCAAGGGCACGTTCGCAGAGATCGACGGAGAACGCGTTCGTGTATTTCTGCCTCACGACGGTAGGCGTCACTTCATGCAGGCGTCAGCCGAGGCGTTTTTGCCCGACTACGTCGCCCATTTCCTGCGCGGCGACAAGAAGGCGGGCGAGGGCAGCGACATGCTCATGAAATACCTCAAGCGCATGGGCAATCGCCGCGCCGTCGAGGACATTGAGAAAGTCTACTTCGAGCGGATTAAGGTAGAACCTGATTTCAGCCTTGAATGATGCGCGAAAGCGCACCATGTTTGCAGCGCACCTATGCCCGTCGTGAGACGCGCGCCATTCTGGCGGTGCACAGCATCCCGAGCGCGCGGCGACACAAGCGGCTTGGTAGATGAAGGCCCGCAGTGTCGCGTAGCAACAGAGGGCGTCTGTCTGATTAGGACATGACGAAAGGACTCTGTTGCAATGTCCACAGATGAAATCCGTGCGCTTGAGCGCCGTATCGAAGATCTGGAAACCCAGATCACTACCCCAAAACTTATGACGCCTCGTCAGGTGTGCGACTTCCTGCAAATCTCGGAACGCCAGTTCTACGAGTGGAAGCGCGCAGGCGACAGCCCGCCCGCGATCTATTGGAGCGAGCGCACCGTTCGCTACGATCTCGACGCCGTGATGGCATGGGCGAAGCAAAAAGAAGTGGGGCAGGCATAAGGCCCGCCCCACTGGATCAGCGTCGTCACGAAATTGGGAATAAGTCGGTTATACACGCTGACTTGGCGACGCTGAACCGGTGAAGCGGGTCCATCCTGAAAATGGTATGGACAACAAATCAGCATTGAAAGAGTTGGTTGGCTACGGTGGCCCCGACTATTGGCTCTATCGCGGAACGAATGGCTATTCGATGCGCGAGGGCAAGATCACAGACGAGATGATCGACGCGCATTTATCAGGCGATACCCCGCTTGGCATGAACATTGCGAGCGCGGAGCGGAAAAGCCGCTTCCTCATCTTCGACATTGATGACCACGACGGAAAGTTGGACCCCGCAATCATTGGTTCGCGGTCAGGCGCAATCGCGGGCGCGCTCGTCGCGCACAAAATTCCGTTCTTCGCTGTCCGGTCAGGCGGTGGTCGCGGCGTCCATCTGTGGGTCGTCTTCGAACGCGAGTTTTCATCCGATCAGATCATCAATTCGGGAAAGAAGATTCTCGAAACGGCGACAACGATCCTGCAAACCGTTTGGCCGAACGAGGCATTCACGGTCGGCACAAAAGGCTTGTTTGCGGACAGCGACAACCATCAGATCGAAATCTTCCCAAAGGGGCAGAAAGACCACTACAACGTCGCTCTACCACTTTCTCGCAAGTCGCGCGCACTGCGGGTCGATGGCGTAGACGAAAATGGTTTCGCTCACTTGGTCGATGGTGACGAACTCAAAATTGAGTTTGCGAAGCAGCAAAAGTCAGGCCCGAAGTCGAAAGAAACGGGGATCGACTACGATGCCGCTTTCGACGCCTTCATCTCGCGCTACGATGTGGAAACATACGATCAATGGGGCGCAGCTGCCTTGTGCCTGATCGCTGCATTCGAACGCAAAGACGGTCCACGATCTGATTGGGCGCGCAAACGGTGGACGGAATGGTCCAAGACAGCCGACGCCTACAAGCGTGGAGACGAGCAGAAGTGGTTCAACACGGGCACGTCGCAATTTTCGCCCATCACGTTTTGGCTGTATGCCAAGGAGAGCGGCTACACAGGCGGCACACCCTACAACAAGACGGAATCGCGCAAGCTCACCGCCCTTTCGTTTCTCGACGACGTGCGCTTGCTTCGTGACGAGGTAGGCGTGGGATACGCGCAGATTGGCGACCGCAACTTCATGCCCATCCGTTCGACCGCGTTCAAACACCACGTCACGCTCGGTCTGTTCAACGACAAAGGGCTGACGCCTGACGACACGACATTGAACTCGGTGGTCAACTACGCAGACGCCCTCGCCTCGCAGACCGACAGAGAGGCGGTTTGGCTGCGCTTTGCCCAAGCTGGTGCATCTCGGTACGTGTTCCTTGCGGATGACCTGTGTCAGGTCGTCGAGATCGACGCTGCGGGATGGCGCGTGGTCGATGATCCGCCAGTGGTGTTCCGTCGTGGCGATTGCCTGCCCATGCCTGTCCCCCAAAAGGGTGAGCTATCGGAACTCTGTGACTTCCTGAACGTGGGCGACGAGGAAATGCCGTTCCTGCTCGCATGGATGGTCACGGCGATGTATTTCCCTGGGCAGGCGTGCCCTATCGCGCTTCTCGATGGCCCTGCGGGTTCGGGCAAGTCATCGGCTTTGCGGACGATCATCGAAACGATTGATCCGAAGGTTGGCGCGCAGGCAGGCGAACCAAAGAGCGAGGATGATCTGTTCGCTGCCGCATACAACGCGGGAACGGTATCGGGCGACAATTTCTCGTCCATCGCGAAAATCAGCGATCCGTTGTGTCGCCTATCAACAGGCGGCGGCATTCGGAAGCGCAAGCTGTATACCGACTTCGAAAGCGTCTCCATGTCGGCAAAACGCCCCATCATCATCGCGGGCATTGATCCGACGTTCTACGCGGCCGATTTGTCCGAGCGCATCGTGCGGATCAGGCTGCATCGTCCTGACGAATATCTCAACGATATGCAGTTCGAGAGCATGTTGAAGGAGAAGCGCGCAAGGTTCACAGGCGCACTGCTTGACCTCGTTGTGCTTTGTATCAACGAGGCGGATCAGATCGAGTATAGCGGGTCACGCTTCGCGACTTTCTGCCGTGTGGGCGAAGTGATCGCGCGCCACTTGGGGCGACCCGATGGTTGGTTCGTCGAACGCATGGCCGAGAAAAGCGCGGAAGAAATGGCCGACCTCGAACACTCGGACAGCGTTTTCGAATTCCTGACGCGGCAGATTGCGTCCTCGGGTGTCGGTGATCGGCGTTGGGAGGCAAACTCGAAGCAGCTTTGGGAGTCGATGCAGGAGCAAATCGAAGTCGGGCATTTGACGGTCGCCCGCGATGATGTGCCTCGCTCGCCGAAAGGCATGGGTAGCCGTGTGGAGCGCGCAATTCCAATGCTCAAGCAACACGGTGTTCGGGTCGAGAGAGGCCCACGCAGGACATTCATCTTTGAGTGGGATGACAGCAGTCAGGAAGCGATTGACGCTGTGATCGAGATGGCAAGTCAGAAGTCGGCATTCTGAGTTTGTTCGACTTGGTATTGATGGGCGGGGTGCGAGTGCGCGCTTCGCCCATTTTTCGGCGTGCTGCACGGTTGCACGGTCGCGCGGTCGGTTATCAAACTCTGTAACGCCATTGGTTGGTTGTTTGTATGGCGGGGGTGGACACAACCAACCAACTAAAAATTCCATTAGTTTCGAAAATCACGGTTCAACCGTGCAACCGTGCAGAGGCGGCATTGCCCTCGCGATTTGGCTGGTTACCTCCTCCCGCTATCTCCACCTGATTGTTGCGAGACAGTCGCAACTACGTGTCTGAAAACAGACCGATTGATTGTTAATCAAGTATTTTGGTCAAAAACTGGCTGCGCAGTCAATCGGTTAGCCGTTTTGGCGCAGCCTCTTGCAACGCGCTTTGCAACGGCGACGGAAATCTGGGCGAAAACCGGTCAGCAAGGTTGACATAACTGGATAACGGCCACGAAAATTTAGATCGGTAATCCAAGTTGCGGATTGATGACTTCAGAAAGCATACGGCTCAAGCCGATTTTCCTCTCTGCTTGGTTCCTTGCGCCGCTGGACATAACCGAAACCAAATTATTCAAATCACTGGGCTCTTTTACGTTCACGAAAGACTTGATCTTGTTCACGAAAACAACGCACTTCTTCCCGTCTTTGATCAATTCAATGACGTTGCTTAGCGTTCCAGCACTTGCGGCGTCCCATAGCATTAAGCCGTAATCAGCATCTGCCGCCATAGCCTTGTCTTTGGCTGTGAAGAACGCCCGCGTACCCGGTTCTGCGGAGGAATGAATGAGTTTGACCTTCCATCCACCGACGTTATTCCGAGGTTCGTTACCCGAGCAATAGACGGTTACGTTCTCGGCAAACTGACTCCGCAATTCGCTCTGAATGGAAGTGTCCGCACCGTTTGCATCGCCGACAACCACTTCAAGATCATCGGCCACTATGTTTCGAATGCGTTCGATGAACTTCGGGTCGAGCCGCTTAATCTTGATAGAGCCTGCTATGAATACCTTGGCCATCTTATTTCCATGTTAACGTTGCGACGTAGATTTTGTCGATCTTGCGGTAGGTTCGAAGCGAGGCGCACACAGCCTCCATCGAAGCCCCTGAGTCAAATAGGTCATCCACCACCAAGGCGTTCCAGCACCCTTCGTTCGTGATGGTGTCCTCAATAATAAACCTGCCTTCGAGCGCGGCAACCTTTTCATCCTTGGTGCCAAGGTTCTTGAGCGCCACAGTGCCGTTCGCTGCCGCAGTCTTGCAGATGATGCCTTCGAAGGATTCAACCTTGATCCGCTTCGCTACCGCTGCGGCCACCTCGTAGACAGGTTGGCGCGCCCTTGTTATTGAGGCGGGTACAGGGATGACCAGCCCGATTGGGCCAAGCTTGGGCGCGATGTGTTCTACGATGGCGTCCGCCAATGGCTCAACCTGATCCCAATCTGAGCGGTACTTCAGCTGATAGACGGCCTCACCTGCTTCTGTTCGGTGGTTGTCGAACATCGGATAACCCGCTTCATTGTGCCCGAGGAAATTGCTGTAGAGCATGTGCTTGTCGAGCGCGTATCCAATGTCCCAGTTCCCTTCGATCTTTCTCAAATTTGCTTTCATGAAAACCGCCTGCAGTTGTATTCGGGGGAAGTAAAGTAGTCGCTTAAGTTCCGAATTTCATCCCCCGGGCGACAGATGATTTCTGTCACCTGCTTTCGTCCCGTCTCCACCTCATTCCCCAGAACAACGCCCCGACAGCGGGTGATACGCATTTCGTGCTGGGTCTGCGCGCATCGGGAATGGCCTAGCATCGGCTCTCCTATTTGCCGCGATGGACCCGGTGCGCGCCACAACACAAAGGACATGACAATGACCATTACCGCAACAATCGACGAGCACGAAGCCGTCAACCTCACCTACACCCGCATGAACACCACGTCGAACCTCGGTGTGCCCGATGCTGCCGCCTTTGCTGACGACCTCAAATCGACGCTCGAACCCGATCAGGGCAACATCTACCGCGACGGCTACAATGTATTGGTGCAGCCCGAGGGCGTGACCGTCGAAGTTCACCCACACTCGTTCCCTATCCCGTGGCAGCATATCACCTCCGTGGTCGCCCAACTGCGAGCCTGATGTTTGGGGATAGCCCCCAATCGCCCGAGGCGGCCTTGGTCACGGCAATCTTGATGCAGGCCTACCGCGACCTGTTCGTGATCGCCAAGCCCGACACCTACTCGACCTTCACGACGCAGGCGGAACAGGATCAGGCAATCGCGTTCCTGACGGATCGAACAGGCCCACACGCCCGCCACCGTGCCTTCCTGTGCAGCCTGATCGGTTGGGATGGTAACGTGCTCGCAGAGCGCGTTCGACGCATGATGGAAGGTGCCGACTTCCCGTTGCCCACAGACCGAACGCCCGCTGCTCAAAAGCGCCACGCGCAAGCCGTCGAAACCCTTCGGGCGCGTTGGCTCCACCTGAAAAACACCCCTTCAAAACGCGCTCCACCTGCTTCTGCGGTCGGGGCAGCAAGGGCCGCTTGATACATTGCCTGTGACGGATCGGTGGTCTCGTCATGTCCAATCAGAGAAACGGACATGGGCCTCCGCCTGTGTCCGTTTTTGGTTGTGACATGAAAGGATACCGCAATGGCCGACGATACATCCGCCGCACTCAAGGCCCTCATTCAGCAGGTTTCGGCACTGACCGAAACCGTGGGTGCGCAGCAGAAGAAGCTCGAAGGGCTGCACGACTTCAACGCCCGCGTCTTGGACGAGAAGAAAGACCTGCAACGCCGCCTCGAACAGCAGACCGAGACGGACAAACAACTGGCCGACATGGGCTATGAGCGCGCGTCTGACGGCAACTACTACCCCAAAGGCACCAAACCCGCCCACACCCTGACACGGGCCGAGGCGCGAGACCCTGCGAAGTATCACGCGGCCAAGGAAGCAGCGGCCAAGATCGGTGCAACGCTGGAAATTGTCGATCCCGACAAGACCGACGACACCCACCGTCGCGGTCGTGGGAATGTCGCCACGACAACGACCACGATCATCAAGGACGATGACCAAAAGGTCGCCTACATGCGCCGCGATGTGATGGGGGCGGACCCGCGTCAGTATCAGCGCCTGCGCGCCGAGGGCATGACCGTCAAATCCTGGGACCAGCCCGACGACCTTCCACAGCATATGCAGACGAAACTCGCGCTCATGGAGAAATCCCATGACGCCTGAGGATCGTGCAACCCTCGAATGGGCCTATCGTGTCGTCCTCGGGTTTTCCGCCGAAGACGAGGTGTTCGTGCTGCGCGACCTGACCGTGGTCACACAGCACGACCATGCTCAACTCGACCCGTCAAACAGCGCACAGGACGCGCTGATCGTCGCCGTGGCGCAGGTGATGAAGCTCCGTCTGGCTGGCGTTCAGGCTGGCAAGCTGCGCTGCGATCTCGTCGCGGCGGGCATGAGGGAAGAGGTTGCAAATCGCGTTCATGATCATTTGGTCGATGTCTCCGTTGGGGAATGGAACCGCCTGAATGAGCGGATCAATTGGTATCGCGACGATACGTGCTTGCCGATCACGGCCTCAACCAAAGCAGCGGGAGTATCCTGAAAATGGCCGGGAACAAAGGCAGCGGACGCCCAAGCACGATCAACACGCACCCCGAGAAGAAGACGATCATCAAGCAGATCGTCCTCGGGGAACACGGTCTGCCCGGTGGCATGTCGAAGGCTCAGGTCGCAAAACGTGTCGGGATGCACCCGGATTCTGTTTCGCGCTACCGCCAGCAGCATATCACCGAGGAGATGGAGCGTGCGATCTTGGCCGAGGCGCGCCTCGAACCAGTGGACGAGGCGACGCGCGTTCTCAACGACGAACGGATGGACGTTGCGCGGACCTATGAGAGCCTCGCGCGGCGCGTCGAAAAGCTGATCACCAAGGCCGAGGAAACCGAGGACGACGGGTTCGCTCTCGCCGCGATGGAAGGCCTACGCAAAGTGCTCCGCGACATTGCACAGATGCACGGGAAGATGGCGACCAACCTTTCGGTTTCAGTCACGCTCGCGGAGTCGCCCGAATGGGTGACGATGAAAAGCATCCTCCGCGCTGTCTGTGACGAGGTGCCCGAGGCGCAACCTGTCCTTCTCAAGCACATGCGCCACCACGTTCTATCCGTCACGAAAGAGGAGCAGGTGCTATGACCCACCGCGATTTCGAAGGCTTCGAAGAATACAGCCGCCGCGTTGCCGCCGCCACGGAAGCCGGATCGCCCGATTGGGCGCGCCTGCCGCAAAGCCGCGATGTGATGTTCGACGAGGGCGGCAAGCTCTACTTCACGGGCATCCCCTGCAAAAACGGCCATGTCTCGCCGCGCGACGGAAATCGGAACTGCACCCAGTGCAGCGTCGCCAACATGCGCGCCTACTACGAGCGACAGAAGAATGCCGTTTGACGCCCTTCATGACTGGTGCGTGGGCCTCGAACGTGACCTCGATCCCGTCGCGCGCCTGAGCCATTGGATCGGTCACGCGCCTGATCCTTGGCAGGTCGAGGCGTTCACCACGCAGGCGTCCGAGATTGCGCTGCGTGTGGGCCGTCAGGCGGGCAAAACGTCGGTGCTTGCCGCGCGTGCCGTCGAGGAACTGCACGTCCCCGACAGCCTGACCATCTGCGTTGCACCCGCCGAGCGGCAGGCGAAGATCATCGCCCGCGAGATCGGGCAGCAGCTCCGCCGCACCGACTTGGTCATCACGCGTTCGACCTTGACCGAACTCGAAATGTCGAACGGGGCGCGTGTCGTCGCGCTGCCGTCCACGTCAGACACCATTAGGGGCTACCCCAGCGTGAGCCTCGCCGTGATCGACGAGTGCGCCTTCCTCGCGGGCGAGAACGGCGGCGAAGACCTGATTGCTGGTGTCCTGCCGATGCTGACCAAAGACGGGCAGGTGTTTTTCAGCAGCACGCCCGCAGGCAAGAACAACTATTTCGCGCGGCTGTTCCTCGACGCGAAACCGGGCGACGGCATTCACCGCATTGTCGTGCGTGGCACGGACATTCCGAGGCTCGCTGAAAAGGTCGAACGAATGCGCCGCACGCTCTCCGCGACCAAATTCCGCCAAGAAATCGAAGTCGAAATGCTGGCCGATGGTCAGGCGTATTTCGACCTTTCCATCATCGAACAAGCGACAAGCACCACGGAGGTTGCGATATGTCCGAAACTCTGAACTACGAACCCGAATTGAACCTCGTCTATCTGCCTGACGGCGAGGTGGTGAACGAGACCAACCAAGACCCCGCTATCCCGCGCATCTCGGGCTACCAACGCTATTGGGTGGCCGCTGACCTCGGGCAGGCAAATGACTTCTCGGCGGTCGTCGTGATCAAGGATCAGGCGTTGCCCATCGTGGACGACGGCAAGATCATCGTCGGCCCGCGTGAGCGCACCGTGGTCTACGCCGACCGCTTCCGTGGCGTGTCATATGTCGATGTTGTGGATCACCTCGTGCGCCTGCGCAACGCGCCGCCGTTTGGCGGAAAGTCTGAACTCGCCATCGACGGCACGTCCATCGGGCGCGTGGTGTCGGACATGCTGTGGGACCAAGGCGTCGATCACAAGGCGGTGCAGATGACGGGCGGGCAGGATTGGTCGAAGAAGGGGTCGCGCTATGTCAATGCGGGCAAGACCTTCATGATCGAAAACCTCGCCGTGCTGTTTGCCTCGGGCGACCTCAAATTCGCGCCCGAATTGCCGCTGCGCGACGAGATCGAGGCCGACCTGGCTTCCTTCGCAACGACGACAACGGCGGCGGGCAACCAGATCATCAGCCAGAGTCGGAGTGTTGGGGGACACGGCGACTTGGGCATCGCACTGATCCTCGGCGGGTTTGCCTCGCAATACCTGCAAGCGGGCCTCGCTGTGCAGCAGACCCTTCGCGGGTGGTGGTGAACGCGTCTCTCGTTGCGCTCGCCAAATCCACTTGGGTCGATGTGCCTTGAGATCGACGAGAGACCGCGGATTTTCGCGGCTCTCTGCGGCAACTCGGTGTCGTGCGGTGTCAGCGTGGGGCAGCGCCGGAAACCGCGTTCTCTGACGCGCTGAACGTCTAAACGCCCCTTTCGGCCAACAGCCGTTCAAGCTCTGCTTCGGATGCCATTCGTTCCGCATGGCGCTTGCGGGCCTTTTCGTAGGCTTTGCGCGCGCCGTCAGGGGAATTGTTGAACATTCTGTTTTCGTCGAGGTATTCGCGGGCGGTGCGAGAAATGCTGATCTTCTTTCCGTCCGTAACGTCCTTCATCATCCGGTCGGTGAACCATTCGAAAACGTCGTCGAGGTCGTAGCTCCAACCGTCTTGCTGCTCGGCCTCTTTGTAGAACCCAAGGTCGTGAGCGAGTTTGGCTTGATCGCCGTTCTCCAAGTCGTAGTCGGCCACAGCGACGGCGGACCTCCGCACGTAGGCTTTCACCCAAGCTGGTAGGTCGACCCCCTCGATGTGAGCGGACAGAAGTTGCCAAGCCTTCTTGGCGTCGCCGGGTTCGAGGCGCGCGGCCTCTGCGAGTTCGTCCAAGTTGGAGTTTTCTCCCATGTCCGCTGCTCCAAAAATTCATGTCCGCGTGTGGGAAGCCATGGTGGCCCAAATAAGGGCGGATCTGTGGAAATCACGAAAGGAACCCACAATGAAAGACTACATCGACGGCGAAGCAATCGCCACGCTGAAAAAGATCGACAGGCTCGACAAGATCATAGAGGCGGAAGTTGTAACTTCTGCTGGAGTGTTTCGTCTCGAATTCGACGAGAAGCTGCAAGACACGCGTTGGACCATCGACGTTTCGCACCTCATTCGCGACGAGGATGCGGCATGAGTGGCTATTGCGAAGAACTGACCGCTGAATTCTCGTTCGCAATGCAAGAGGCGCAAACAAAGGGTGATCTCGCCGGGCGAAATTTGCTCGAAGCCGCCACGGACGTCATGCGCCAAAACCCGATTTTTCTGCACAAGCGAAAGGACGGTGGTCTCTACCAGCAGAGTCGGACTGATACGTGGGACTACGTCGGCTCGGCTGAGACGGTCATTGTAGGTGCGAGTACGAACTGGGTGGTGGTCATCACCGCAATTGGTGGCGGAAGATACACTGCTCGTGTGCTGCCAGCACAGCGACGTCGCTGTTGGTTGCAAAGCTTCCGTGAATTGGAAAAGCAAGCAGCGTAACAGGAATACGGGCGGCGGATTAGCGTCGCCCGTTTTCAGGCCTCGCGCCGATCTGGAGTTTTCCTTCGTGCGCACTGCTCCAGCCTTGCGGTTGAGACTGTGGCTTCGTGGTCCCGCCAAGACGGCAACTCTGAAACCGCAATACAAAGAAAGCAACCAAAATGAACATCTTGAATCCTGCGGAACTCGGTCGAAACGACCTTCTCCGTCTCGCAAACGCACTTGCGAAACACGGTGTCACTGAAATCGTTGTCCATCGTGGCGACGACGTGCAACACCTGCGCGCCGCGGATGCCAACAAATGGCAAACTACGCGGCTTGTCGGCTCAGAAGTTGAACGAAAACGAAGTGTGACGATTCCTCCGAACTATCACTGATCGAACGGGGCGACATAGCTGTCGTCCCATTCATTTGGGGGACGCGGGCGGCTATCGAGCCGCCCGTTTCATTTGTGCGCAGAGACCCCGAAAAATCGCGCGCTGATGGGCGTCTCCGTGTTTTGGGCACCTCCGCCCGCCAGCCCAAAACCCGCCTCAGAGGCTCGGCCCGCCGGCTTCGCAACTTTTTTGTTGTGTCCTGTTGACCCCAACAAAAATGTTGGGTATTTTGGGGGCATGGATACAGGCATCATTCTCAACGAAAAAGAACTGCGTGAAGCCCGGACCCGTGTTGCGGCGTTTGACGAGGCACTGGCTACGGAAAGATCGCTATCGCGGGTCGTTGAGGGCTTGCCACCGGAAGTTGTCAAACAAGTAGCGGCCACGATGCGCTCTGAGCGGGCTGATTTATCGGACGCTATTGAAGCCTATGAGGCAGCAAAGGAGACAGGGAAGCCCGCTCATTTGGAAACCCGAGCCGATAGGGACCCGGGCCTGATGCTCATCGTCGCTAGAATCGCTAAGGGATTTTCACAGCGCGATCTTGCTTGGCGGCTTGGTCTAAAGGAGCAGCAAGTCCAGAGGTATGAAGCCGACCGGTACAACAGCATTAGCATGAAAAACTATGCGCGCGTCGCAGCGCTTCTGGGGGTTCGGCTGAGCGCAGCAATTGAACCAGACCCGCAATTTCGGGGTTTGGATATGGTCATCGACAACGTGACCAAGTCGGACATCAAAAAGATATTGAAACATGGCCGAGATCACGGCTGGTTCGGGGCAGACATGACGGAGGATCAGCTGCGTCGTCTAATTGCCGAAAATCGCATCGACTTCGGCAGTCCGACGCTGCTGCGTACCGGACTCAACGTCAATGATCACAGCGAAGATATTCTACTGCACGCATGGCGCGCGCGGGTCGCGACGCGCGCTGCTGAGATCATTGCGAAAGGTGTGGCGAGATACAATCCGGCTGAGACCGGCTGGCTTGGGGAACTGTCTAAGCTTAGCATTCATGGCGACGGGCCAAAGCGCGCCCAACAATTGCTGCTCGATAATGGAGTTGTCCTCGTGGCCGAACGTCAAATCCAGGGCCTTGCCATCGACGGCGCTGCGTTCATTGTCAATTCGGTGCCGGTAATAGGATTGACACTGCGACGAGATGACATCGGCAACTTCTGGTTCAGCTTGCTGCACGAAGTCGGTCACGTTGTTTTGCATAGGTTGACTGGGTTACGGGGCGGTTTTTTCGATCAGTTCCGCGAAGGCGAGGCGGAACCAGAAGACCTTGACGATCAAGAGGCGCAGGCTGATGCTTTTGCCTCCAATATGTTAGTACCAGATGAGCTTTGGCGGCGCTCTCCTGCTCGCATCGCCAAGTCGCCTAAGGTAATCGAGAAGTTTGCCAAAGACATCGGAATTCATTCAGCCATTGTTTATGGTCGGATCAGAAAAGAGAGAAACGATTATTCGCTGTTCTCTCAAAAAATCGGGGGGAAAACCGTGAGGAAGCAATTGATCGAGCAACCCGATAAGGAGAAAAATGATGCTGCCATATCGTCCAGCACAGCGATTTAAACAAGGCGAATACTTGGCTTGCGCTAAAGTGCAGCCCGACATGCAAAAGTATTTGAGGCCGTTTTTTATCATTCCGCCGCCCAAGGAGCGTGACCCTGAGAAGGGCCGACCCCTGACACCGGATGAAATCGCCTATGTCTCTGGTGAGCGCATTGGCAAACATTGGCCGCTCTACCCAGCCTATCTTGATGCGCAGTATGTGCTGCCTGCTTTGGGTGATGGTGGCCTCGTCCGCCTGTTTCAAGTTGCGTGGGCGCGGAACAAAAACCTTATAGCGGTTGCGCCTGCCTGTGACATTCTCAATCCGATCTGGCGGCAATTGGTTCAACAACAGACGCCGAGACTGGCTATTCATCTGCCATTTGAGGACTTTGATCCAAAGGCGCTCGAAGAAGGTTTGAAGTCTTTGGGCGTCAGCGCCCAAGACTGCGAGATCTTTGTCGACTACACAGGCAGCGTGGATCTGGGCATGGAGTCCGCCGCTGAGGCGGTCGCTGGTGGCCTTGAGATGGTCGGTGCAGTAGCGCCTTGGGGCGGTGTCGTCTTCCAAGCCTCCAATTTCCCTACCACGAACCCTGCTGAGGAAAACGGCGATTATGAGGTCGCTCGGTATGAGTGGACGATATACAAGCGGCTACTCTCCGAATGCTCTATTCCGAATGATCGGTTGGGATTTAGCGACTTTGGCGCTGATTGCGGCAAGATCGCGTTTCCTAAGAAGGGTGGCGGCGGACGCCCGATTCCCCACGTTCGATACACCACTGCGCAGTCAACCGTTGTTATTCGTGGTGCCTCGACGGGCCAGCAATCGCCGAACATGACCAAGGTGCTGAACCGTCTAATTGATCGTCCCGACTTCGCAGGTCAGGCCTACTCGTATGCTGATCGCCGCATGTGGGAAGCTGCAAAAGGCATCATTTCACCCGGTAACCCTTCGATTTGGCGGGAGTGGAACATGGCCCATCATATGACCCGTGTGTTGCGCGATCTTGGAGCAATGGCCGGAGTAGAGTTTGAGGAGGGTCCTGTGACTGCGGTTGCGGAGCAGGCTTCTCTGTTTGAAAAAATCGACGAGTATTAATCCTAGCTTGCCTATGACTTGGCTTCGGTCTGGTTGTGATCCCGCAGGGCAAACGGATGTCCGTCTCGAAGTGATTAACAAACGTGCGAAATCGGCGCTCGTTGCAAAATCGTTGCAAAAAACGAAAAAGGCGATCCCAGAGGATCGCCATTTTTGCTTTACAACCAAGTGGTTGATTGGCTCCGGCGGTAGGATTCGAACCTACGACCAATTGATTAACAGTCAACTGCTCTACCACTGAGCTACGCCGGAACGTGACGCGCGATATAACAACTCGGCCGGGGTCCGTCCAGAGGGTTTTGCCGGAAATCGCCTGCGTGTCTCAGCGTAGCCGCCAGGCTGTGTCGATGGCCATCTCGCCCAGCGGTTCGGCCAGGTTTCTGTCTGTCAGATCAACGAGATGCGCAAGGACATTGCGGCTTGCTGCGGGCAAGAGCGCGGCCGGGGTGTCGGTGTAGAGGCGCCGCGCCAGCGCCTCGGGCCGGGCCGGGCCGTCGCTCAGCGCGGCCACGATCTGTGCCGCGCGGGCGCGGCGATGGGCGGCCAGTGCCGTGATGCGCGCCGCGCCGTCGGGCACCGCCGGCCCGTGGCCGGGGAAAAGCACGCCCGGCACGCGGGCGGACAGCCGGTCGAGCGAGGCCATGAACGCGCCGAGATCGCCGTCGGGGGGCGAGACCATGGAACTCGACCAGCCCATCACGTGGTCGCCGGTAAACAGCGCCGTGCCCCAGGCCAGGCACAGGTGGTTGCCCATATGCCCCGGCGTGTGCAGCGCGCTCAGCGACCAGCCGTCGCCGGCCAGCGTCTCGCCGTCGGCCAGACGCCGGTCGGGGGCAAACCCGGCATCCACACCTTCGCCGCCGCCGAGACCCGCCAGCGCGGCCAGGTCGGCGCGCCGCCCCGCGGCGCTGTCGCCGAAGGCCAGCACCGGCGCGCCGGTCTCGGCGGCCAGCGCGGGCGCCAGCGCCGAATGGTCCAGGTGGGAATGCGTGACGATGATATGGCTGACCGTCTCGCCGGGCCCCAGCGCGGCCAGGATCGCGCCCAGATGGTCCGGGATCGCCGGGCCCGGATCGATCACCGCGACGCGGCGCGCGCCCAGGATATAGGTGTTGGTGCCGCGAAAGGTCATGGGCGAGGGGTTGGGCGCCAGCACCCGCCTGAGCCCCGGTGCCAGCCGCTCGGGACGGCCCGGCACCGGGGCGAACGCGTCTGCCTTGTCCATATCCGCCCTTCCGTCGATCTGCCCGGCCCGCTAAGCCTGTAGCATGGCGAACGGCTGGATCAAACGCACCCTTCCGCGCGGGCTTTACGGCCGGGCGGCGCTGATCCTGCTGGTGCCCATCGTGACCTTGCAACTCGTGGTCTCGGTGGTGTTCATCCAGCGCCATTTCGAGGATGTCACGCGCCAGATGACGCGCAACCTGATGCAGGAGCTTGCCTATTTGGTGGGACGGGTCGACGACGCGCCCAGCCGCGCCGCGGCCCAGCGCCGGCTGGAGACGCTGACCGCGCCGCTGGCGCTGGAGGTCAGCCTGCCGGCGGCGGCGCCGGTCGTGCCGGGGCGGCTGTTCTACGACCTGTCGGGGCGCACGGTGCTGGCCACGCTGCGCGAAGGGCTGCCGGCGCTCTCCGCCGTCGACCTCACCGATACGCGCCGGGTGCGCCTGACGCTGGAGACGCGCCACGGGCCGATGGCTGTCGCGTTCGACCGGCGCCGGGTTTCGGCCTCGAACCCGCATCAGCTCTTGGTGCTGATGGTGGTCACCGGGATGCTGATGACGCTGATCGCCTATCTCTTCCTGCGCAACCAGCTCAAGCCGATCAAGCGGCTGGCCGACGCGGCCGACGCCTTCGGCAAGGGGCGCGCGGTGTTCTACAAGCCCTCGGGCGCGACCGAGGTCCGCGCGGCCGGGCGCGCCTTTCTTGACATGCGCGCGCGTATCGAACGGCAGATGGAACAGCGCACACTGATGTTGTCTGGCGTCAGTCACGACCTGCGCACGCCGCTGACGCGGCTCAAGCTGGGCCTGACGATGAGCGAGGAGACGGGCGAAACCGCCGCGATGCTGCGCGACGTGGCGGAGATGGAGCACATGATCGACGCCTTTCTCGATTTCGCCCGGTCCGAGACGCTGGACGACCCCGAGCCGGCCGACCCCGCAGCGCTGATCCGCCGGGTGGCCGACAAGGCGCGGCGCGGCGGCGGCGAGGTAGAACTGGCCGAGCCCCCCGACGTGGGGCTCGTGCCCCTGCGCCCGCAGGCGGTCGAGCGGGCGCTGGACAACCTCGTTGGCAACGCGCTGCGCTATGGACGGCGGGCGCGGCTGGCGCTTGAGGCGCGGCCGCGTAGCCTGCGGTTCGTCATCGAGGATGACGGCCCCGGCATTTCGCCCGAGGCCCGCGCCGAAGCGCTGAAACCCTTTATCCGGCTCGATGCCGCGCGTAACCAGGACAGGGGGACCGGCGTCGGGCTGGGGCTGGCGATCGCCGCCGACATCGCGCGCAGCCATGGCGGCGTGCTGCGGCTGTCCGACAGCGCCGATCTGGGCGGGCTGCGGGTGGAATTCGAGATCGCCCGATAACCTAAAGCGCGCGGCCCATCACCAGTACCCAGTGGGGCCGGTCGCCCGGCGGCGCTGCCAGGCCCAGGCCGAAACCGCGGGTCCGGGGGTTGAGGATGTTCGCGCGGTGCCCGGGCGAGCCCATCCAGTACGCCACCAGACGCTCGGGGCTGTCAAAGCCGCGGGCGGTGTTTTCGACCGCAAGGCGCAAGGGAAAGCCCGCGCGCTTGACCCGCACGCTCAGGTCCGACCCGTCCGAGCCGGTATGCGAATAGCTGCCCCGCGCGGCGTTGTCGCAGGCCTGGCCCTGCGCCGCGGCCCTCAGCCGCCGGTCGGGGGTCACGGCGGCCAGCCCCCGTGCCCGCCGTTCGCGGTTGACGGCGGACAGCACCTTGGCGCGGGCCGTGCGGATGCCGGCGGGCGCGGCGCAGCGCGCGCTGGCCGGGGGGCGGCCCAGGTCGCGCGGCGCGGCGCGGGCAGGGGCCTCCTGCACCGACGAGGTGCTGAGCGGGATCGGCACGACGACCGGAACGCAGGCCGCGAGGGCGATCGGCAGGGCGGCCAGACGGGCCGCAATCTTGAAGGGCAAGGGCGGTATCCTCTCTCAGTCGGCTCGTCGCGGCGGCGCACGGACGTTGCGCCGCCTGTCGCTAAAAGTGTAGCAGGGTTCAATCTGAACGAAAGACAGGACGGTGCGGCATGGCCCAAGACAAGCTCGGCACGCAGGATCTGCGTGCGTTTCTCGAAAGCGACGAAACCGAGGTCAGCGTGGTCTTTACCGACCCGTCGCTGCCCGACAACCCGATGATCTATGTCAGCGAGGAATTCGAGACGCAGACCGGGTATTCCGCCGAAGAGGCTGTGGGCCGCAACTGCCGCTTTTTGCAGGGGCCCGACACCGACCCGCATGCGGTCGAGGCGATCCGCCATGCGCTGAAGGCGCAGACCCGGTTCACGATCGACATCCTGAATTACCGCAAGGATGGCACACCCTTCATGAACCGGCTGCGCATCCGGCCGATTTTCGACGACCAGGGGCAGCTTCTGTTCTACGCGGGCGCCCAGAACCCCGTCTGAGACGCCCGGCGCGCTCTTAGCGCCCGGCCAGGGCGTCGGCGAAGCCGTGGTTCTTGTCACGATGCCCCGCCTCGTCGGCGCGCACCGCGACGATCACCTCGCGCAGCCGCGCATCGGCGGGCAGGCCCCAGTAGTCGATGGCAAGTTCGGGCGCGGGCACGTTCTCGGCCAGCCCCTTGTCGACCTGGGCCAGGTACTGGGTGTAGCTGATCACCGCCTCTTCCTCGAGATAGCCGACCACCCGGTGGGCGGTGCGCGGGGCGAAGAGGTAGAGGAAGAAATAGGCGTTGAAGAACAGCGCCTGCCCGACGAGGATGACGGCCCGTTCCAGCGCCGAGGGCTGGGCGATCTTGATGAAGGTCATCAGGTGCATCCGCTCGTTCTCGGCCTCGTCCAGAAGCTCGCGGATCCAGCCCTCATCGTCGCGGATGTGGCGGATCGCGCTGAGATGCTGCAGCAAGCCCCCGACCATGCCGGGCACCGCGGCGACGGTTTCCAGCACCACGGCGCGGTGGCCGTAGCGTTTCGCGAAGAACGCATCGGCGAACACGCGCATGGCTTTGACCAGCCGCAGCGCGATGCGGTCGTGGATGTCCGCCGGCGCCTTGTGGGTGTCGAGAGCGATTTCGGTCTCTTTGGATTTGTCGAACATTCTAGGCCTCCTGCCTCCGAAATTGTGCGCGGGGCGCGGCGGTCAATCCCTTGCGGCCAGGGTTCGGCGTGGATGCACGCCGATGTGATGGCGTGGTCCATCGTGCGCGAGCCGGGTTCGGGTGCCCTGTTGGCTGCCGGTGGCGCGGGGGCAGGGAAAACGGTAGGCCCGGAGGGACTCGAACCCCCAACCAAAGCGTTATGAGCGCTCTGCTCTAACCAATTGAGCTACAGGCCCGACCGTGCCCTTTTCCCTAGCAGACCGGCCCGTCTCGTCAAGCTGGACCGTGGACAGGGCCGTGCGCTTGGGCTAGTGCAGCGCAAAACCAGATGGGGGCGGCCATGACCGAGCGCAAGAACGGGCTGAGCTACGCGGATGCGGGGGTCGATATCGATGCCGGCAACGCGCTGGTCGAGCGGATCAAGCCGGCCGCGAAACGTACCGACCGGCCCGGGGTGATGGCGGGGCTGGGCGGTTTCGGCGCGCTCTTCGATCTCAAGGCGGCGGGGTACGCCGACCCGGTGCTGGTGGCCGCGACCGACGGGGTGGGCACCAAGCTGAAGATCGCCATCGACACCGGGCATCTTTCGGGCGTGGGCATCGACCTGGTGGCGATGTGCGTGAACGACCTGGTGTGCCAGGGGGCGGAGCCGCTGTTCTTTCTCGACTATTTCGCCACCGGAAAGCTGTCGGTCGACCATGCCGCCACGGTGGTCGAAGGCATCGCCGAGGGCTGCACGCGCGCGGGCTGCGCCCTGATCGGCGGCGAGACGGCCGAGATGCCGGGGATGTATGCACCCGGCGAGTTCGACCTCGCGGGATTTGCCGTCGGCGCGATGGAACGCGGCGCTGCGCTGCCCGCCGGCGTGGCCGATGGCGACATCCTGCTTGGGCTGGCCTCGGACGGGGTGCATTCCAACGGCTACTCGCTGGTGCGCCGGGCAGTGAGCGATGCGGGGCTGGCGTGGGACGCGCCCGCGCCCTTCGCGGACGGGGCCCTGGGGGCTGCGCTGCTGACGCCGACGCGACTTTACGTGCGCCCCGCGCTGGCGGCGATCCGGGCCGGCGGCGTGCATGCGCTGGCCCATATCACCGGCGGCGGGCTGAGCGAGAACCTGCCTCGGGTGCTGCCCGAGGGGCTGGGCGCCGAGATCGAGCTTGGGACATGGGACCTGCCGCGCGTCTTTGCATGGCTGGCCGACAGCGCGGGCGTGGCCGAGGCGGAGATGCTCAAGACCTTCAATTCGGGCATCGGCATGGTGCTGGCCGTCGCCCCCGACCGTGCCGACGCGCTGGCCGAGCTGCTGGCGCAGTCGGGCGAGACCGTCTTTGCCATCGGCCGGGTCGCGCCGGGGCAGGGGGTGCGTTACTCGGGCCGGCTTTTGTGAAACGGGTCGCGATTCTCATCTCCGGCGGCGGGTCCAACATGGTGGCGCTGGCGGAGTCGATGGTCGGCGACCATCCGGCGCGCCCTGTTCTGGTGCTGTCGAACGACCCCGGCGCGGGCGGGCTGGAAAAGGCGCGCGCGCGCGGCATCCCCACGGCGGCGGTCGACCACCGGCCCTTTGGCAAGGATCGTGCCGCCTTCGAGGCGGCGCTGCAGGCGGAGCTCGCCAAGGCGGCGCCCGACATCCTGTGCCTGGCGGGGTTCATGCGTATCCTGACGCCGGGCTTCGTGGCGCACTGGGAGGGGCGCATGCTGAACATCCACCCCTCGCTTTTGCCGAAATATCGCGGGCTCAACACCCATGCCCGCGCCATCGAGGCCGGCGACGCGCAAGCCGGCTGTTCTGTGCACGAGGTGACGGCGGAACTGGACGGCGGGCCGGTGCTGGGCCAGGCGCGGGTGCCCATCCTGCCCGGCGACACCGCCGAGACGCTGGCCGCCCGCGTGCTGGAGATGGAGCACAGGCTCTACCCGGCGGTGCTGCGCCGTTACGCGGCCGATGACAAAACGCCCGTGGTGCTGGACGGCGCCAATAGCTGACCCTCCCAGCCGCGCAGGCAGGTGCGTGCGGTGGGGCCGGGGCCCGCGGCGACATCGGCAAGCTCTGGAAACAGCGCCATCAACTCTTCCCGCGCGGCGCGGTCCACACCGCTCAGCGTCATCGCGCCCAGATACAGGCTCTCTGTCGGGATGCCTTCGGCATAGACGATCTCGTGCCGGTCGAAGGCGAAATGCAGATAGGTGACCTCGGGCATCTCGGCGGGCCGGATCGTGGTGCCGTTGATCAGGTGCTTGGCCGCGACCAGCACCTGCGCCTGTCCGAAGAACATCTCGGCGCGCCAGTCGTCGACCAGCAGCCGGTGCTGGGGCGAGACGGTGAGCGTGCGGTGGTTGCCCAGCGCACCGGCCGCGATGCGGATCGGCGCGAACGTGCCGCGGCCCGCGATCCTGCGCCGCCCGATCCAGCGGATCGGCTGCGGCCCGTGATCGGCGGTCATCACCAGATCGCCCTCGCGCAGGCATTCCACCGGCAGCGGGCCGGCCGCGGTCTCGATCAGCGTGCCGAGGCAGAAACAGGGCACGCCCGGCGGCGTCGGCGGCAGGGATGTGAACTCGAACACCTCGCTCAGCGGATCGACATTGCCGGGCCCGTATTTCAAAGTGCTCTCGTTGATGCCGTCGAGGTCGATCACCAGGCCGCCGCCGGTGCCGTCCGTCAGCACCTGGTGTTCGTTCGATGAGGCGCGGCCGTTGAAGGAGGTATCGTCCGCGTCGAGCACCGAGAACACTTCGTCGTTGGCGGGGTAGGAGTAGATCGTGACCTTGTGGCCCGCGTTGAAATAGCTGTCGCCCGGATCGACATCCTCGACGACGATGCGGAACACATCGTTCGAGGTCCCCAACGCCAGGGCGTTGTAAAGAAAGAGTTTGGTGCCGTTGCTCTGCCCGCTGACGGAATACGACGAGAACGTTCCGATCTGGTCGCCCGTGACGAAAAGCTCGATCGTTGCCAAGCCGCTGCCCCTTGCATTCCATCCCCCCAGGATTTCATGCAATGGGCGCAAGTTAGCCACATTCGGGGCCGCCAGCAATGCCGGGTATTGCGCACTTTCCAAGCCCGCGGCATTTCAGTATCACCGACGGACATGTGCGGCGCGGGCCGGGAAATCATACGGGCAGATATGAAGACACTGACCACCACCGACGAACTCGCCGCTTTCTGCAAGGCGGCCGCGGCAGCCCCATACGTCACCATCGATACCGAATTTCTGCGCGAGCGCACCTATTACGCCAAGCTTTGCCTGGTCCAGCTTGCGCTGCCCGGCGACGACGGCGAGGCGGTGCTGGTCGATCCGCTGGTCGGCGACATGTCCATGGAGCCGCTGTTCGAGCTTTTTCGAAACGAGAACGTGGTCAAGGTATTCCACGCCGCGCGGCAGGACCTGGAAATCTTCTTCACCGAGGGAGAGGTCTTTCCAGAGCCGCTCTTCGACACCCAGGTGGCGGCGATGGTCTGCGGCTTCGGCGAGCAGGTGGGCTATGAGACGCTGGTCAGGAAGATCGCCAAGGCGAACCTCGACAAAACCTCGCGCTTTACCGACTGGTCGCGCCGGCCGCTGACCGAGGCGCAGAAAACCTACGCGCTGGCCGATGTCACCCATCTGCGGGTGATCTACGAATACCTCGCGGCCGAGCTCGACAAGACCGGGCGGGCCAAGTGGCTGCACGAGGAACTGCGTGTGCTGACCGCCCCGGAGACCTACGTGGTCAAGCCCTCCGAGGCATGGAAGCGGATCAAGACGCGCACCCATTCGGGCAAGTTCCTGGCGCTGGTGCGCGAGCTGGCGCGCTTCCGCGAAGGCTATGCCCAGGCGCGCAACATCCCGCGCAACCGGGTTTTCAAGGACGATGCGCTGCTCGAACTCGCCTCGACCAAGCCGCGCTCGACCGAAGATCTGGGCCGCTCGCGGCTGCTGCTGCGCGAGGCGCGCAGGGGCGAGATTGCCGAGGGCATCATCGAGGCGGTCGGCGTGGCACTGGACATGCCGCCCGAGGAGTACCCGAAGATCGACAAGGCCAAGGACAAGCTGCAGGTCAACCCCGCGCTGGCCGACCTGTTGCGGGTGCTGCTGAAGGCCAAGGCCGAAAGCGCGGGCGTGGCGCAAAAACTGATCGCCACCGCCGCCGACCTCGACGCGATCGCCTCTGGAGAGCGCGACGCGATGGCGCTGAAGGGCTGGCGGCGCGAGGTGTTCGGCGAGGATGCGCTGCGGCTCTGCAACGGCGAGATCGCGCTCGCCGCCAGGGGCAGTGCGGTCGAGGTGATCGCGCTGTGATCCGCTAGCGGCTGCTGGTGCGCCGGTTGCCGGCGCCGATCACCACGATGCGCCGGACCCCCGCGAGCGTCTGGTCCGACACGAAACGCCCCGCCGTGATCTCGCGCGAAGGCGCGGTGCCGGCCCGGGTCGGGGCCGGCGGCTGGGCGGCGCGGAACTCGTAGGCCAGCGTGCCGTTCTCGGGCCGCTCGTCATTGACCGGCACCAGATCGGCCTCCCAGTAGCCCTGGCGCGGCGGGCGTCCGGTGGCGTGAACGATCGCGCCCCCCGGCATCCGCTCCACGCGCATCTGCACGACCTCGGCCACCAGCGGGCGCGGGTCGGCCGCGGCGCGCGCAGGGGCGCCGCCGTCTTCGGTGGCGGTGATCGCCACGCTCTCTTCGGTCGAGCCGCCGAACCAGTTGAACGGGTTGAGCCGGCTGTCGCGGACCCGCCCGCAGGCGCTGAGCGCAAGGGCGAGCGCAAGAGCGGCAATAAGCGGTTTTTTCATGCGGACCCCCGGGTTGACGCGCAAAGTGTTAGCCCGAAGCGGGCCGCTTGAAAACCCGTGACGCAGCATCGGCTGGACCTTTCGCGGCCGGGGCGCTAGGTCACGTCCAGGAGAAGACGGAGGCGGTATTGGCGAGCGCGGCATTTGAAGAGATCGTGGAGACCTTCGAGTTTCTGGACGACTGGGAAGATCGCTACCGCCACGTGATCGAGCTGGGCAAGGCGATGAAGCCCCTGGAAGACGCCTTCAAGGTGCCGGCGACCAAGGTCGACGGCTGCGCCAGCCAAGTCTGGCTGATGCCCCAGATCGAGGGCAAGGGGCCGTCGGCCACCTTTCGCTTTCACGGCGACAGCGACGCGATGATCGTGCGCGGACTGATCGCCGTGCTGTCGGCGCTATACAATGACGAGCGGGTGTCCGACGTGCTGACCACCGATGCAGGCGCCGAGCTGGCGCGCCTCGGGCTCGACGACCATCTGTCGGCGCAGCGCTCCAACGGGCTGCGGGCCATGGTCGAGCGGATCCGCGAACTGGCCGCGGGTGCCGCGGCGGGGCTGTGAGCGGCCGGACCTTTCGGGCCGGTCGTGGCGCGGCCAGACCCCGTGACCGGCGCGCGGCCCGTGGCACCGGATGCGTCTTTGGGTATTTTTGCCAAGAAGAAGCCAGGGCGCGGGACGCGGCCGGAGACCGGCAGGGCATTGCCGAGGCCGGTCAGCCCAGGCGCGCCAGCGCGGTTTCGAGATCGCCGTAACCGGTGAACCGGCGCTCGTAGTCCAGCCCCAGCCGCGCGGCGCAGTCGCGCGCCTTGGCCTCGAGCGCGGGATCGTCGGTCTGCGCGAGGTAGACCAGTTTCTCGTAATTGCCGAAATAGGTCTTGGCCAGCTCGGGGTAGCGGTCGAGCCCGAGCGGGCGCCAGACGAAGGCGTCGAACTGGCGGGCGAGGAAATCGGTCAGGTAGAAGGCCGCGATCTCGTCATCGGCGCGGGCGGTGAAGCGGTCGAGCCCGTCGAAGAAGGCGTAGCAATGGGGCCCGGCGATCATCGCCACGCCCAGCTCGGCGCAGGTGGCGGCGAGCCCGCCGCCGGTGCCGCAATCGGCGTAGGCCACGAAGATCGCATCGTAGGCGTCGCGGTGGCGCGCGACCGCCGCGCGCACGCCCGGCGCGATGCGCTCGGGGTGGTTGTGCCAGATCGCCGGCAGGCAGGCGAGGTCGAGGTGATCCCAGCCATTGGCGCGCTTGAGCGCGGTGATCTCGTGCGCCAGCGCGCCGCAGGCGATGACCAGGATGCGCCCGCGCCCGCGCGGGGGCAGTCCGGTTTCGGTGAGCGTCCGGTCGTCGGGGGAGGTCATCGCCGCGATGACCAAAGGCGCACCGCCAGCGCCGCGGCCAGCACGACCGGCACCGCCACCGCCAGCGCGCCGCCGGGCAGGGCCGCGAGCACCCAGACCGTCGCCGCCGCGGCGGCGATGACCGTGGCGAGGATCAGGGCGAGGATGCGGATGGGCATGGCGGCCTTCCTTTGGGGGCGCGGCGGGGCGGCGGCCTAGCCCGCCGCCATCTGGTTGTGCTTGCGTGCAACGAACGCCTTTGCCGTCTCGACCGCCACGGCGGCATCGCGGCAATAGGCGTCGGCGCCGATGGCGCGGCCGAATTCCTCGTTCAGGGGCGCGCCGCCCACCAGTACGATATAGTCGCCGCGGATGCCGCGTTCGGCCATCGTGTCGATCACGACCTTCATGTAGGGCATGGTCGTGGTCAACAGCGCCGACATGCCGAGGATGTCGGGCTGTTCGGTTTCCAGCGC
Organism: Rhodovulum iodosum; assembly: GCF_041020385.1. Classification (NCBI taxonomy): domain Bacteria; kingdom Pseudomonadati; phylum Pseudomonadota; class Alphaproteobacteria; order Rhodobacterales; family Paracoccaceae; genus Rhodovulum; species Rhodovulum iodosum. Next base: position 64,138 of record NZ_JBEHHI010000002.1, read on the forward strand.
GCCGAGATATTGGTCGACATCGGTGTTGATGCCGAGATCGACCACGTCGAAGCCCGCGCCCTCCATCATCATCGAGACGAGGTTCTTGCCGATGTCGTGGATGTCGCCCTTGACGGTGCCGATCACCATCTTGCCCATCTTGGGTGCGCCGGTTTCGGCCAGGAGCGGTTTGAGAATCGCCATGCCGGCCTTCATTGCGTTGGCAGCCTGCAGCACTTCGGGCACGAAGAGGATGCCGTCGCGGAAGTCGTTGCCGACCACCGTCATGCCCGAGACCAGCGCCTCGGTCAGGATCCGGTAGGGCGCCCAGCCGCGTTCCAGCAGGATGTTGACGCCCTCGGCGACCTCGTCCTTCAGCCCGTCATAGAGATCGTCGCCCATCTGGGGCACAAGCTCGTCGTCGGGCAATTCCGACAGGATGATGTCGTCTTCTTCTTCGTCGGCCATCGGCGGTGTCTCCGGTTCCCCGGCCGGTCCCGGCGTTTCGGGCGGCCTTGCAGCGATCTACGGCCATTTCGGGCGGCCCCACTTGGCCTCTTGCGACATGGACCGTGCGTCGCGCGACGTTTTAGCCGGGAATGGCGGCGGATGGTAATGAAGAATCCGCTGTTAGTTTATGCGCCGGCTTCAAGTCGGCCGCGGGGGGCGCCGCGAAAACGGGGCTGTCCGGGCGGTGCGCGGGCTGGCGGACCTTGCCAATGTTCGCGGAATGTTCCAGTCTCGGGCGATGGATCGACCGTTTGTGCGCACCCCCGGCCGCGGGGCCGGAGGCAACCCCGCGAACCGCTATGACCGGCTTTCGACCGAGGCGGCCTGGGACGGCTGGGCGCCCGAGGAGGACCTGCCGCCACTGCGCACCGAGGTGTCGCTGGAACGGCCGCGCCGGGTGATCACCCGAAACAGCTCTCCCGACGTGCCCTTCGACCGGTCGATCAACCCCTACCGCGGCTGTGAACATGGCTGCGTCTATTGCTTTGCCCGGCCCAGCCATGCCTGGCTGGGGCTGTCGCCGGGGCTGGATTTCGAAACGCGGCTGGTGGCGCGGCCCGAGGCGCCGCAGCGGCTGGCGCGCGAACTGGCGCGGCCCGCCTACCGGCCGGCGCCGATTGCCATCGGCACCAATACCGACCCGTATCAGCCCATCGAGCGCGAACACCGCATCATGCGCGGGCTGCTGGAGGTGCTGCTGGACCATCGCCACCCGGTGGCGATCGTCACCAAGGGCACGCTGATCGAGCGCGATCTGGACCTGCTGGCCGAGATGGCGCGGCGGCGGCTGGTGCGCGTGGGGGTCTCGCTGACCACGCTCGACCGCGATCTTGCCCGCCGGATGGAGCCCCGCGTGCCGCCCCCCGCCCGGCGGCTGCAGACCGTCGCGCGGCTGGCCGCGGCGGGGGTCGAGGTGCGGGCGATGGTGTCACCCGTCGTGCCGGGGCTGACCGACCACGAGATCGAGGCGATCCTGGCCCGCGCCAAGGATGCCGGCGCGGCGGCGGCAAGCTGGATCATGCTGCGCCTGCCGCTGGAGGTCGCGCCGCTGTTCCGCGATTGGCTGGAGACGCATTACCCCGACCGCGCCGCGCGGGTGATGGCGCGGCTGCGCGAGATGCATGGCGGGCGCGACTACGACCCGGCCTGGGGCCGGCGGATGCGCGGGCAGGGGCCCTATGCGCAGATGATCGGCCAGCGGTTCCGCGTGGCTGCGGCCCGGCTGGGGCTCGACGCGGATCTGCCCCCGCTCGATTGCAGCCGTTTCAGGGTGCCGCCGCGCGCCGGGGACCAGTTGAGCCTGTTCTGAGGCGCCCGGCGTTCAGCTCCGCCGGCGGCGGCGCGGGCGGGGCGGGGGCGCCGCGTTCTCGCCGGTGCCGTCGGAGGCCGAGGAAAACCCGCCCAGCTTTTCGGCGATCGCTTCCAGGCTGGGGCGCGGGCCGGGCGCGCGGGTTTCCAGCGCCTCGCGCATGGCCTTCAGATGCTCCGGCGTGGTGCCGCAGCAGCCGCCGATGATGCGCGCGCCGCAATCGCGGGCGAGCACGGCGTAATCGGCCATCAGCGCGGGCGTGCCGTCGTAATGAATGTGCCCATCGACATATTTCGGGATGCCGGCATTGCCCTTGGCGATGATCGGCCGCTCGGTGCCCGCGGCGGCAAAGCCCATCACCGTGCGCAAGAGGTCCGACGCGCCGACGCCGCAATTGGCGCCGAAGGCGAGCGGCTGGTAGGGCAGCTTGTCGACCAGTTCGGCCAGGGCGGTCGCGGTGACGCCCATCATCGTGCGGCCCGCGGTGTCAAAACTCATCGTGCCGCACCAGGGCATACCCGCCATCTTGCAGGCTTCGGCGGCGGCCTTGAACTCGTCGGGCGCGCTGATCGTCTCGACCCACAGCACGTCGGCGCCGCCGGCCTTCAGCCCCTCGGCCTGCTCGTGGAAGATCTCGACCGCCGAGGCGTAAGAGAGCGCGCCCATCGGCTCCATGATCTCGCCGGTCGGGCCGACCGAGCCCGCAACCACCACCGTGCGTCCCGCGGCGTCGGCCACCTCGCGGCCCAGCTCGGCGGCGATGCGGTTCAGCTCGGCCACGCGGTTTTGCGCGTCGTGCAGTTTCAGCCGGGCGGCGTTGCCGCCGAACGAGTTGGTGAGGAAGATGTCCGACCCCGCCTCGACCGCGCCGCGGTAGAGCGCGCGGATGTTGTCGGGCTGGTCGACGTTCCACAGCTCCGGCGCCTCGCCCGAGGACAGCCCCATGTTGAACAGGTTGGTCCCCGTGGCGCCATCGGCCATCAGCCAGTCGTTGGTGTCGAGCAGGCGGGAAAGCGCGTCGGTCATCTTCGGTCCTTTCGGAATCACGCGGGCGGCCCCATGGGCCGCCTCTGGCGCGGCGGGTGCCACGTCGGCACGCTGCCGCGCAAATGCGGTCTGGTCATGACGAGTTGGGCGGCGCGCACGAGGCGCGCGCGCGCGCCTGCGTCAGACTCAGACCTCGTCCATCAGCTGGGCCTTGGCGTCGGCCAGCAACTCGAGCATCTTGGTGCGGATCGTGACCTCGTCGGCCTTGTTTCCCAGATCGCCTGCCACCTTGCGGTAGACGTCCTCATCGCCGGCCTCTTCGAAATCGGCCTTGACGACTTCCTTGGCGTATTCCAGCGAGGCCTCCTCGCTCAGGCCCATCAGGCCCGCGGCCCACAGGCCCAACAGCTTGTTGCGGCGGGCCATCGCCTTGAACTGCATTTCCTGGTCGTGCGCGAACTTGTTCTCGAATGCGTTCTCGCGGTCGTCGAATGTGGTCATAGACCTCGCTCCTCCAGATTCTGAACAGAAGATGTATTAGATCGCACGCGCGATGCCTAGAGGCAGCGGACCGCATTCCGCCTTTCCCAAGCGCGCCTTGCGGTAGCGGGCGCCTTGCACTAAGACAGCCGCACCGCGCGTGCAGGCTCTGGCTGCGCGCCCTTCGCCTATTTGGAGTTCCCATGGCACGGCGCAAGAAGATTTACGAAGGCAAGGCAAAGATCCTCTACGAAGGCCCCGAGCCGGGGACCCTGGTGCAGTATTTCAAGGACGACGCCACCGCCTTCAACGCCGAAAAGCGTGCGACGGTCGATGGCAAGGGCGTGCTGAACAACCGGTTGAGCGAGTTCTTCATGACCGGCCTCAACACGATCGGCGTGCCGACCCATTTCATCAAGCGTATCAACATGCGCGAGCAGTTGATCCGCTCTGTCGAGATCATCCCGCTGGAGGTGATCGTGCGCAACGTGGCCGCGGGCTCTATGGCCAAGCGGCTGGGGCTGGAAGAGGGCGCACCGCTGCCCCGGCCCATCGTCGAATTTTCCTACAAGGAAGACAGCCTGGGCGATCCGCTGGTGCCCGAGGAATACATCATCGCCTTCGGCTGGGCCTCGCAGCAGGACCTCGACGACATGGTGGCGCTGGCGCTGAGGGTGAACGATTTCCTGTCGGGGGTCATGTACGGTGTCGGCATCAAGCTGGTGGATTTCAAGATCGAGATCGGCCGTATCTACGATGGCGATTTCATGCGCCTCGTGGTGGCCGACGAGATCAGCCCCGACAGCTGCCGGCTGTGGGACATCAAGACCGGCCAGAAGCTCGACAAGGACGTGTTCCGCCGCGACCTCGGCAACCTCACCGATGCCTATACAGAGGTGGCCCGGCGGCTGGGCGTGTTGCCCACCAACGTCACCCACACGACGAAACCCACGCTGATCAACTGAAAGAAGGACGTCCCGCCGATGAAAGCCCGCGTTCATGTGATGTTGAAGGACGGCGTGCTCGACCCCCAGGGCGAGGCGGTGCGCCACGCGCTGGGCGCGCTGGGCTTTGACGGGGTCGGGGGCGTGCGCCAGGGCAAGGTGATCGACCTGGAGATCGCCGCGACCGATGCCGCCGCTGCCGAGGCCGAGGTGCGCGCGATGTGCGAGAAGCTGCTCGCGAACACGGTCATCGAGCGTTACGACATCGAGATCGGCTGAGAATGCGCGCCGCGCTGCTCACCGGCTGGCGCCAGCCGCTGGAGGTGACCGGGGTCGCCGACCCCGACTGCCCCGCGGGCGGCGTGGTGCTGAAGGTGCTGGCCTGCGGCATCTGCCGGTCCGACTGGCACAGCTGGACGGGCGCCGACCCCGATGTGGCGCTGCCCCACATCCCCGGCCATGAATATTGCGGCGTGGTCGAGGCCGTGGGGCCGGGCGTGACCCGCTGGCATCTGGGCGACCGGGTGATCGCGCCCTTCATCCTGGCCTGCGGCCATTGCCCCGACTGCGCCGCGGGCAACCAGACGATCTGCGCCAACCAGGTGCTGCCGGGCTTTACCCAGGCCGGGGCGTTCGCCGAATACGTGGCCGTGCCCTTTGCCGACACCAATCTCACGCCGCTGCCCGACAGCATGGCCCCCGACCTTGCCGCCGCCTTGGGCTGCCGGGTGACCACCGCCTGGCAGGCGCTGACGGGGCGCGCGGCGCTGCGTCCCGGCGAATGGCTGGCGGTGTTCGGCGGCGGTGGGGTGGGCGTTTCGGCGCTGCTGCTGGGCCGGGCGTTGGGCGCGCGGGTCGTGGTGGTCGACGTGGTGCCGGAAAAGCTGGATCACGCCAAAAGCCTGGGCGCCGATGCGGTGGTCGATGCCCGCGCGGGCGACGCGGCCTTGGCGGTGCGCGAGATCACCGGCGGCGGCGCCGATGTCGCCATCGAGGCGCTGGGCATCCCCGATACGACCGTCGGCGCGCTGAAATCGCTGCGCAAGCTGGGCCGGATGGTGCAGATCGGCATGCCGGCCGGCGACCACAGCACGATGGAAATTCCGATGGATGCCGTCTATTCGGGCCAGCTTGCCGTTTTCGGCACCCGCGGCATGGCCGCCTGGCGCTACCCGAGCCTTCTGTCGCTGATCGATGGCGGCCATGTCGACCTGACCCCGCTGATCGCCCGGCGCGTGGCCCTGTCGGATGCCTCGGCCGAACTGGCCGCCTTTGATGCGCCGGCCCCGCCCGGCGTCGCCGTCATCACCGATTTCGCCGCCTGATCAGGGAGATATCCATGAAAGCCGCTGTTCTTGTCTTCCCCGGCTCCAATTGCGACCGCGACCTCGCGGTGGCGTTCCGCAATGCCGGCGCCGATGTCACGATGGTCTGGCACAAGGACAGCCGCCTGCCCGCGGGCACCGACGTGGTCGCCATCCCCGGCGGGTTTTCCTTCGGCGATTACCTGCGGTGCGGGGCCATCGCCGCGCGCTCGCCCATTACCGGGTCGGTGGTCGATCACGCACGGCGCGGCGGCTACGTGCTGGGCATCTGCAACGGCTTTCAGGTGCTCACCGAAACCGGGCTGCTGCCGGGGGCGCTGATGCGCAATGCAGGGCTGAAATTCCTGTGCAAGAGCGTGGAGATGGTCGTCGGGACCACCGCCAGCGCCTTTACCGCGGGCTATGGCAAGGGCCAGCGCGTCTCGATCCCGATCGCGCATCACGATGGCAATTACGTGGCCGACGACAGGCTCTTGGCGCGGCTGCGCGACGAGGACCGCGTCGCTTTTCGCTATGTCGATAACCCGAACGGCTCGGCCGGCGACATCGCCGGCGTGCTGAGCGAGAACCGCAGGGTGCTGGGCATGATGCCCCATCCCGAACGTGCGGCAGAACCGGCCCATGGCGGCACCGACGGGGCGGCGCTTTTCCGCGCGTTGACCGGCGCGCTTACGCCGGCCTGAGCCACGCGCGCTTGAGCGTGGCGTCCCAGGGGCTTACCTTGCTTTCATGAAACGCCCGGGAAGAGAGAATGGCAATGGCGGCCGGCGGGGTGGCCGCGACTGGCGCCTGCGCCTGGCGGTGTCATTGCTGTGCGTGGTGGCCGTGGCCATCGTGTGGGTCACCAACAGCTTTCTGACCGAACGTTTCACCGAGACCACGCGGAACCGCGCGCAAGTGCGGCTGGCGCTTTATTCCGGCAATATTGTCAGCGAGTTGCAGCGCGCTTCTGTCGTGCCGCTTTTGCTGTCGCGCGACCCTACGCTGATCGGCGCGCTGAACTCGGGCGACTTTTCCCAAAGCTCGCAAAGGCTGATATCGTATCTCGACGAGATCGGCGCGGCGGCGCTGACCCTGCTGGACGAGTCCGGGCGCGTTGTGGCGGCGACAGACCGCTCGACGATTGGCGCGACCCAGCGCACCCGTGCCTATTTCGTCGAGGCGCGGCGCGCCAACGACACGGTGTTCATCACCTCGCAGACCGAGCAGGGCGGGTTCGAGTTCACCTATTCGCGCAAGGTCACATCGGAGCGCGAGAATATCGGGGTGATCGTGGTCAAGGTCGACCTTGCCAAGTTCGAACAGAGCTGGGCGGGCATTTCCGACGCGGTGCTGGTGACCGACAGCGAGGGCCAGATCATCTTGTCGACCGAGCCGCGCTGGCGCGGGCGCACCATCGAGCAGGCGCTGGCCGCACGCTCGGCCCCTTCGGCGATCGCGCGCGCGATCCAGGCGACGGCCGATTGGGGGACGCTGCCGCCCGATGCCTACCTGATGGGCGAGGCGGTGATGCGCAACGACGCGCGCATCTCGTTCCAGGGCTGGCGGATCTCGTCGTTCACCACCTATGCCTCGATCCGCGAGCGGGTGAACGCGGTGCTGGCGCTGGAGATCATGGGCTTTGCGATCCTGCTGGCGCTGACCTTCTACCTGCTGTCGCGCCGGGCGCAGTTGCGCTCGATCCGGTTTCAGCGCGAAACCGCGGAGCTGCGCAAGCTGAACCTGCGCCTGCAACGCGAGATCGCCGAGCGTGAGAAGGCCGAGAAAAACCTCGAAGTGGCCGAGCAGACGCTCGCGCAAAGCTCCAAGCTGGCGGCGCTGGGCGAGATGTCGGCGGCTGTCAGCCACGAGTTGAACCAGCCGCTTGCGGCGATGAAGACCTATCTCGCCGGTGCGCGGCTGCTGCTGCAACGCCGCCGGCCCGACGAGGCGCTCTCGTCGTTCCAGCGCATCGACGACCTGATCGAGCGGATGGGCGCGATCACGAGGCAGCTGAAAAGCTATGCCCGCAAGGGCGGCGAGGCGTTCGAGCCCTTGGACATGCGGGCCTGCATTTCGTCGGCGCTGTCGATGATGGAGCCGCAGCTCAAGCGACGCAAGGTCACCATCACCCGCACCCTGCCGGACCGCCCGGTGCTGGTCATGGCCGACCGAATCCGGCTGGAACAGGTCATCATCAACCTTCTCAGGAACGCGCTCGACGCCACCAAGATGTCCGCGGACGCGCAGATCGACCTGCTCCTCTCGGCCGGCGAGACGGCGACGCTGACCGTGCGCGACAACGGCCACGGCATCGAGAATATCAACGCGCTGTTCGAGCCGTTCTACACCACCAAGCGGCCCGGCGACGGCGTCGGCCTCGGCCTGGCGATCTCGTCGGGGATCGTGAGCGACCTCGGCGGCCGCCTGACCGCGCGCAACGGGCGCGCCGGCGGCGCGGTGTTCGAGGTGCAATTGCCCATTCTGGGCGAAGAAATAGAAGCGGCGGAGTAAAACCGATGCCCCGGACCATGAAGATAGCCATCGTCGACGACGAACAGGACATGCGCCAGTCGATCAGCCAGTGGCTGGCGTTGTCGGGCTACGAGACAGAGACCTACGGCTCGGCCGAGGACGCGCTGAAATCGGTGGGGGCGGATTACCCCGGCATCGTGGTGAGCGACATCAAGATGCCGGGCATGGATGGCATCGCGTTTCTAAAGCGGCTGATGGGGGTCGACAGCAACCTGCCGGTGATCATGATCACCGGCCATGGCGACGTGCCCATGGCGGTCGAGGCGATGCGCATCGGCGCCTACGACTTTCTGGAAAAGCCGTTCAACCCCGACCGGATGACCGAGTTGGCCAAGCGCGCCACCCAGGCCCGGCGGCTGACGCTGGACAACCGCGCGCTCAGGCGCGAGCTGGGCGACGGCGCGGGCATCATTCAAAAGCTGATCGGCACCGCGCCGGTGATGGAACGGCTGCGCGAGGATATTCTCGACCTCGGCCAGGCCGATGGGCATGTGCTGATCGACGGCGAGACCGGCACCGGCAAGACGCTGGTGGCCCACGCGCTGCACGCGGTCGGTCCGCGGGCGGGGCGCAAGTTCGTGCAGGTGGCCTGCTCCGCCTTCGAGGAAGAGGCGCTGTCGCGCCGGCTGTTCGGCCCGATGGCCGAAACCGACGGCCCGCAACTGCCCGCGGTCGAAGAGGCGCGCGGCGGCACGCTGTGCCTGGAGGATGTAGAGGCGCTGCCGCCGTCGCTGCAGGCGCGTCTCCTGACCTTCATCAACGAGCAGGGCAGCCCGGCCGAGACCCGCATCGTGGCGGTCTCGAACCTGCAGGAGCAGGACAAGACCTGCGAGGACATGCTGCGCCCCGACCTGTTTTTCAGGCTCGCGGCGATGAAGATCACCCTGCCGCCGCTGCGCGCGCGGGGCGAGGATATCCTGTCGCTGTTCACCCGCCTGTCCGAGCAGTTCGCCGACGAATACGGCTGCGAGGCGCCCGAGGTCAGTGCGCAGGAGGCGGCGCAGCTGTTGCAGGCGCCCTGGCCGGGCAATGTGCGCCAGCTGATCAACGTGGCCGAGCGCGCGGTGCTGCAAAGCCGGCGCGGCACCGGCACGATCGCAAGCCTGCTGATGGCCGAAAACGAGGCCGCCCAGCCGGTGATGACGACCGAGGGCAAGCCGCTGAAGGAATATGTCGAGGCGTTCGAGAGGATGCTGATCGACAACACGATGCGCCGCCACAAGGGCTCGATCTCTAACGTCATGGAAGAGTTGTGCCTGCCGCGGCGCACGCTGAACGAGAAAATGGCCAAGTACGGGCTGAGCCGGTCGGATTATCTCTGACCGGCGCAGTTGGAAAAAGGCATTGCCCTTGCCCCGGCGAAGTGGCTATTGTCGCGGGGCGGGAGTGCAGGCGATTGGCCGCATTTCACCCTAAGTTGAGTTTCGCTGTTTTTCGCGCCGTTTGAGGCGAGTGCCGGACCGGCGTGAAACGCACCGATCGGCCCCCGATGGGTCAAAGCAGGCTCGGCAACGTCGCGCATCGTCGCAGGCGGACCGGGCGTATAAACGGATGCCGACAAACCGGCATCGGAGACAAACCGCGATGGAACGCGCGAGCAGGATCAGGCAAGAAACGGGACGGCCGATGGCCGTGGCCCCGTTCGCCCGAGCCGCGCACGCCCAAGCCCAAACAAGACATCCGCCGCCGACCGTCCGCCCACCAGGGCCGGGCGGCCTGCCGCGATGCAACGAGACACAATGGCAAAGAAGATGCTTATCGACGCCACCCACGCGGAGGAATGCCGCGTTGTGGTGGTCGATGGAACCAAGGTCGAAGAGTTCGATTTCGAGGCGGCCAGCAAGCGACAGCTTGCCGGAAATATCTACCTCGCAAAGGTAACCCGGGTCGAGCCGTCGCTGCAGGCGGCCTTCGTCGATTACGGCGGCAATCGCCACGGGTTTCTGGCCTTTTCGGAAATCCACCCCGATTACTACCAGATCCCGGTTGCCGACCGCGAGGCGCTGCTCGCCGAAGAGCGCGCCTATGCCGAGTCGTTGAACGATGACGAGGCGAAAGAGGCGCCGAAACCGCGCCGCTCGCGCCGCTCGCGCAGCCGCTCCGACTCCAAGGCGGAAAAGACCCGCTCGGGCGACGCGGTGGAAACCCGCGATGTGAGCGCGGACATCCCCGGTATGGATGTCGTCGATCTGGGCGAAGACGCCGAGGCGACCGAGCCCGAAATCCTCGCCTCGCAGTTGGGCGACGTGCCCGCCGCGACGGACGTGCCGGCCGGCCCGCAAGGCGCCGCGCCCGAGGCGGCCGAGGCCGAAGCGCCCGCCGCCGCGGCGCCCGAGAGCGATGCCGGTGCCGCCGAGCCCGAGGCGCCTGCCGCCGAAGACCCGACCGCCGAGTCCGCCGCGCCCGAGACGCCCGTCGCGGACGACGAGGCTGGCAAGGCCGATGAGGGCCGTGGAGACGGCGACCAGGGCGACGACGACGAGGATGGCGAGGCGGCCATGCCCGACGCGGCCAGCCGCGATGACCAGATCGAGTCGGTGGGCGACGAGGATGTTTCGGACGACATCCGCCCGCGCAAGCCGCGCCCGCGCCGCTACAAGATCCAGGAAGTCGTCAAGGTCCGCCAGATCATGCTGGTGCAGGTGGTCAAGGAAGAGCGCGGCAACAAGGGCGCCGCGCTGACCACTTACCTCAGCCTTGCGGGCCGCTACTGCGTGCTGATGCCCAACACCGCCCGCGGCGGCGGCATTTCCCGCAAGATCACCAACGCGACCGACCGCAAGAAGCTCAAGCAGATCGCGGGCGAGCTGGACGTGCCCGAAGGGGCGGGTCTGATTATCCGCACCGCGGGGGCCAACCGCACCAAGGCCGAGATCAAGCGCGACTACGAATACCTTCAGCGGATGTGGGAGCAGATCCGCGAGCTGACGCTGAAATCCATCGCGCCGGCGCCGATCTACGAAGAGGGCGACCTGATCAAGCGTTCGATCCGCGACCTCTACAACCGCGAGATCGACGAGGTGCTGGTCGAGGGCGAGGCCGGCTATCGCGTGGCCAAGGACTTCATGAAGATGATCATGCCGTCCCACGCCAAGAACGTGAAGCACTACCACGACCCGATGCCGCTGCTCGCGCGGTTCCAGGTGGAAAGCTACCTGTCGTCGATGTTCAACCCCACGGTCCAGCTCCGCTCGGGCGGGTATATCGTGATCGGGGTCACCGAGGCGCTGGTCGCCATCGACGTCAACTCGGGGCGGGCCACCAAGGAGGGCTCGATCGAGGAGACCGCGCTCAAGACCAACCTTGAGGCCGCCGAAGAGGTGGCGCGCCAGTTGCGCCTGCGCGACCTTGCCGGGCTGATCGTGATCGATTTCATCGACATGGACGAGCGCAAGAACAATGCCGCCGTCGAAAAGCGCCTGAAGGACAAGCTGAAGACCGATCGCGCCCGCATCCAGCTGGGCCGCATCTCCGGCTTTGGTCTGCTCGAGATGAGCCGCCAGCGTCTGCGCCCCGGCATGATCGAGGCCACGACCCAGCCTTGCCCGCATTGCCACGGGACCGGCCTGATCCGTTCCGACGACAACCTCGCGCTGTCGATCCTGCGCCAGATCGAGGAAGAGGGCGTGCGCGGCCGGTCGAAAGAGGTGCTGATCAAGGCGCCCGTGGGCATCGTCAACTTCCTGATGAACCAGAAGCGCGAGCATGTCGCGCAGATCGAGGCGCGGTATGGGCTGTCGGTGCGGATCGAGGCCGACTCGTTCCTGATCTCGCCCGATTACGCCATCGAACGCTTCAAGACCGCGACGCGCGCGGTGCCCGAGGTGGCCGTGCAGGTGATCTCGGTCGATACCTCCGATCTGCAAGAGGCCGAGGCCGTCGAGGTTGCCGAGGTCGTCCCGGCGGTCGAGGACACCCCCGAAGAGCCGCGCGGTGACGACGGGCAGAGCCCGTCGAAAAAGCGCCGGCGCCGGCGCCGCAAGAAGAAACCCAACGGCAATGGCGAGCAGCCCGCGCCGCAAGAGGCAGGGTCGGAGTCGACCGAGGCCGAGGCCCCCGCAGAGGCCGGTGCCGAGAGCGAGGCGGCGCAGCCCTCCGAGGACAAGCCGAAACGCTCGCGCAGCCGCGGCGGCCGCTCGCGCAACCGCAGGTCCAGGTCCGACGAGGCCCCGTCAGAGGCCGAGGCGACACCCGTCGAGGCCGCTCCGGCCGAGTCGAGCCTTGAGCCCGAAGCGCCTGCGCCTGTCGCGGAGGCCGAACAGGTGACGGATATGCCGGCGCCCGACGCCGCGCCCGAACCGGCAACGGCCGCCCAAGCGCCCGAACCGGCACCTGTCGCGCAGCACGACGCCCCGGCGCCCGTGGCGCAGGAGGAAGAGCAGCTTCAGGCCGCGCATGCGCCGGAACCTGCGCCTGACGCCCAAGAGGGCCAATCGGCACCGGCAGAGGCGCCGCAGCCCGAGCCGCAGCCCGAGCCCAGCCTTGAGACGGAATTCGCCGGAGAGCCGTCCGACGAGGACGACTCGCAAAAACCCAAGAAGCGCGGCTGGTGGGCGCTGAGCCGATAGGCCCTCTCAGCCCCGGCGGATGACGAAGACAGCGACGCCGTCGGCCATGTCCTGCGCCAGCAGGGCATGGCCCGCCTCGGCGCAGAAATGGGGCAGGTCGATCTCGGCCATCGGGTCGTCGGCCCACAGCCGCAGAACGGCCCCCGGCGCCATCTCAGCCAGCGCCTTTCGTGCCTTCAGCACCGGCAGCGGGCAGCGCAGCCCCCGCGCATCGATCAGCCGTTCCTCGTCCATCGTCGCGGGGTTTAGGGCCGCCGCGGCACCCTGTCCACGGCTTTGTGACCCGTTGCGGCGTGACGGCGCCCGGCAACTTGGCTATCCCCGACGCGAAGAGGAGAGGCGATGTTCGGAATCGAGCTGATCGACGCGGGGCTTGCCCCGGCCATGCTGGTGGCGCTGCTGGCGGGGCTCTTGAGCTTTCTCTCGCCTTGCGTCCTGCCCATCGTGCCGCCCTACCTGGCCTATATGGGCGGCATCACCATGGGCGAGCTGACCACTGCCCAAACTGCGCGGCGCCGGGCCTTCGTCTCGGCGCTGTTCTTCGTGCTGGGGCTGTCGACGGTGTTCCTGCTGCTGGGGTTCACCGCCTCGGCCTTCGGCGCGTTCTTTCTGAAAAATCAGGAGCTTTTTGCAAGGATCTCTGGCGTGGTGGTCATCGTCTTCGGCCTGCACTTCCTGCATGTCTTCCGCATCCCGGTGCTCGACCGCGAGGCGCGGCTCGATGCGGGCGACCGGGGCGGGTCGGCGCTGGGGGCCTACCTTTTGGGCCTCGCCTTCGCCTTCGGCTGGACCCCCTGCATCGGCCCGCAACTGGGGGCCATCCTGTCGCTGGCGGCGTCGGAGGCCAATGTCACGCGCGGCACGCTGCTCTTGGCGGTCTATGCCGCAGGGCTGGGCATCCCGTTCCTGCTGGCGGCGCTCTTCATCCAGCGCGCGATGGGCGTGATGGGCCGGCTGAAGCGCCACATGGGCCTGATCGAAAAGGCGATGGGCGCGCTTCTCATCCTTGTCGGTCTTGCGCTTCTGACCGGGGCATTCAGTGCGTTCAGCTATTGGCTGCTTGAGACATTTCCGTCACTGGCCACGCTGGGCTAGGCCGCATAGGCTCGCCCCCGGCGAGGCTGAGGGGCGCGGATGGGCGAGACCACGACAGGGCAGGTGCGCAGGCGGCGGGTGTTTTACATCCCCGGCTACGACCCGTTCCCGCCGCGCCGCTACCGCGAGCTTTACCGAAAGGAATCCGCAGCCCAGGCGGCCCTCTCGGGTTATGATATCGCGCTGGGGCCGAAGGCCCTCGGCGGGCCCTTCGGCTGGCACGTGACGGCGCGGATGGACGGCGCCGAGGTCGAGACCGATATCGAGGTGCTGGTCTGGGCCGACCTGGTACGCAATTCGATGGGCCAGTCCATCGCCGCCACCTATTGGCAGCTTGCCCGCACCGCCTGGGCCTATATCGGCTCGGGCGCGATCTGGCGGCTGGCGCGGCTCAGGAAAGGGCCGACCATCGCGGCCTTTTACCCGATCGGCGCGCTGCTGTTGCAGCTCTTTGTGGCGCTAATGGTGGCGCGGGGGCTGGGGGCGGCCCTGGCACTGACCGGGCTGCCCTATCTGGGCTGGCTGGGGCTGGCTGCCGTCTGGCCGTTGCTGGCCTGGTTCCGCGCCCGCGACGGCAAGATCTATGCCTATTACCTGATGCACGACTACGCCCACACGGCGCAGGCAAGCGGGGCCTACCCGGCCGACCTGGAGGCCCGCCTGGCGCGGTTCGCCGACACCATCGCCGCGGCGCTGGAGGGCGAGGCCGACGAGGTGCTGGTGGTCGGCCATTCCTCGGGCGCGCATCTGGGCGTGTCGGTGCTGGCCGACCTCATCCGCGCGGGCCGGGTGCCCGGGGCGCGGCTGTCCTTTCTCACGCTGGGGCAGGTGGTGCCGATGGTCAGCTTTCTGCCGCGCGCCGGGCGGCTGAGGGCGGATCTGAGGCTGATGGCCGGGCAGGACCGCATCCCATGGGTCGACGTGACCGCGCCGGGCGACGGCTGCGCCTTTGCGCTGTGCGATCCGGCTGCGGTGTCGGGCGTGGCGCCGGAGGGCCGGCGCTGGCCGCTGGTGATCTCGGCGGCCTTTACGCAGACATTGTCGCCCGCGCGCTGGCGCGAACTGCGGTGGCGCTTTTTCCGGCTGCATTTCCAGTATCTCTGCGCCTTCGACCGGCCCGGCGATTACGACTATTTCCGCATCACCGCCGGGCCCCTGACGCTGGGCGCGCGTTATGCCGGGCGCAAACCCTCGGCCAGCCGGATCGAAACCCCGCTCAACCGCTACACCGACACGGAGCCCCGCTGAATGCACCCTCCCAAGCCTGCTGCCCGCCCCGAGCGCGTGTCGCTATTGCGTTATCTGCGGCTGTTCCGGCAGGACATCCTGTCGGCCCAGCCCGCCAAGCTTTACCGCGCCAAGATGGCCGAGTTCCGCACGCCGTTCTTCCGGTCGTATCTCGTCAACCAGCCCGATCTGGTGCGCGAGGTGCTGCAGGCCCGGCCGATGGCGTTTCCGAAATCCGACCGGATCGGCGCGGGGCTGCGCCCGCTTCTGGGCAATTCGGTCTTCCTGACCAACGGCGAGAAATGGCTGCGCCAGCGTCGCATCATCGACCCGGCCTTCGAAGGCGGGCGGCTGCGCGACACGTTTCCGGCGATGGTCGCGGCAGGCCGCGCGGCGGTGGGCCGTCTGGGCGAGGGCGAGATCGAAATCGAGGCCATCACCAGCCATGCCGCGGCCGACGTGATCTTTCGCACGCTGTTTTCCCTGCCGATCGAGGATGAAACCGCCAGCGCGGTATTCCACGAATTCCGCGACTACCAGCGCAGCCAACCGATCCTGAACCTTGCGGCCTTCGTGCCGGGGCCGGCCTGGATGCCGCGACTGCACCGCGCGCGGACGCGCGCCACGGCGCGGGCGATACGCGGGCTGATCGCGGGGCTGACCGAGGCCCGGCAGGCCGATATCGCCGCGGGCACCGCGCCCAACGACCTTGCGACCAAGATCATGACCACGCGCGACCCCGAGACCGGAGAGACCTTCGATGCGGCCGAAATGGTCGACCAGGTGGCGATCTTCTTCCTGGCCGGGCACGAAACCTCGGCCTCGGCTATGGCCTGGGCGCTCTACCTTCTGGCGCGTGAGCCCGAGGTGCAGGAGCGGGTCGCGGCAGAGGTGGCGGAGTTCCCAGAAAACCCATCGTTTTCAGACCTCTCAAGGCTAAAGCTAACCCGCGACGTGTTCCGCGAGGCGCTCAGGCTCTACCCGCCGGTGCCGATGATGGTGCGCGAGACGACGCGGCCCGAACGCTTCCGCGACCGCGACCTGCCGAAGGGCGCGCAGGTGGTGATCAGCCCGTGGCACCTGCACCGGCACGAGCGGATATGGGAGCGCCCCGACGAATTCGACCCCGACCGCTACGCGACCGAGAACGGAAAGGCGGGGCTGCGCGAGGCCTATATCCCGTTCTCGGCGGGTCCGCGGGTCTGTACCGGGGCGGGCTTTGCGATGGCCGAGGGGCCGCTCTTGCTGGCGATGCTTGTCAGGGCGTTCCGCTTCGCGCCCGTGGCGGGGCGCGACCCGGTGCCGGTGGCACATCTGACCGTGCGGGCGAAAGACGGGATCTGGTTGACCTTGGCACGACGTTAAGGCGCTGGCGCTCAAGAGTTTTCGGAAAACGCTTGGCAAAATCCCTCCGAAGGATTTGCGCCGCATAGGTGCCGCGCCATGGCTATCCCCGTCTTACCCCCGATAGTGCCGCAGCACGTAGACCCGGATCGCCGAGGCGAGCCCGCTTTCCATCCCGCGGGCCTCGTCGATCTCGGCGGCGAGCGCGTTGATCGGCTTGCCCTCGCGCGCGGCGATCTCGCGGAAGGCGTGCCAGAACTCTTCCTCCAGCGACACGCTGGTGCGGTGGCCGCGCAGCGTGAGCGAGCGCTTGACCGGCCGGCCGCTCACTCGTCGTCGAACCGCGCCTGGTCGAGGTGGCGCTTGGCCTTTTCGGCCTGCGTCGCCTCGAGCAGCCGCTGCGCCTTGGTGCGCCCGAAGCGGGCTGCGTTCTCGTCTGCGCGGGCCTTTTTGGCGGCGCGCCCCGCCTCTTTGCGGGCCTTGTTGAGGTTGATCGGGCGGTCTGCGGACATCGGGTTTCTCTTCGGATTTGGGGCGCGCCCCGGCCTCGTGACACCCTTTCACTACCCGCGTTGCGGGGGGCGGACAACAGGGGGGTAAGACCGATGATGATTGCGCGTTGGCATATCCAGACCAGGTTCGGCCACAAGCAAGCCGCGATCGACCTGATCCAGGAATGGAAGACCGAGATCCGCGCGCAGACCGAACTGGACATGAGCGCGGCGCGGCTGGTGACCGGCTCTGTCGGGGCGGCGGAGGCCGAGATCGAGGAAGACATCCCGATCGCCAGCCTGGCCGATCTGGATGTGTTCTTCGAGAAGATCGGGTCGGTCAAGCTCCATGCCGACTGGCGCAAGAAGATGAGCGGCTATGTCGTGTCCGGCTCGTCCTACTGGGAGGTGTTTCGCGTCATCGGCTGATGTGAAACGCCCCGCCACTGCAGGCGGCGGGGCGGAGCGGTCAGTCCGAGGGGCCGATCATCCGCTCGGGCCGCACGATGTCTTCGAATGTCGCGGCATCGACGAAGCCGAGGTTGATCGCCTCTTCCTTCAGCGTGGTGCCGTTCTTATGCGCCGTCTTGGCAACCGTGGTGGCGTTGTCATAGCCGATCTTGGGGGCCAGCGCGGTGACCAGCATCAGCGACTCGCGCATCAGCTTGTCGATCCGGTCGCGGTTGGCCTCGATGCCGGTGACGCAATTGTCGGTGAACGAGGCGGCCGCGTCGCCCAGAAGCTGCATGGATTGCAGCACGTTATAGGCCATCATCGGCTTGTAGACGTTCAGCTCGAAATGGCCCTGCGACCCGGCAAAGCCGACCGCCGCGTCGTTGCCCATCACATGGGCGCAGACCTGCGTCAGGGCCTCGGCCTGGGTCGGGTTGACCTTGCCCGGCATGATCGAGCTGCCCGGCTCGTTCTCCGGCAGGATCAGCTCGCCCAGCCCGCAGCGCGGGCCCGAGCCCAACAGGCGGATATCGTTGGCGATCTTGAAGAGGCTCGCCGCAACGGTTTTCAATGCGCCCGACATCTCGACCATCGCGTCATGGGCGGCCAGCGCCTCGAACTTGTTGGGCGCCGTGACGAAGGGCAGGCCGGTGATCTCGGCCATGTTGTCGGCCACCGTCTCGGCCCAGCCCTTTTTCGTGTTCAGCCCGGTGCCCACGGCGGTGCCGCCCTGCGCGAGCTCGTAGATGTGCCCAAGCGCGCCTTTGACCCGCTCGATGCCCATCGCCACCTGATGGGTGTAGCCCGAAAACTCCTGGCTCAGGGTCAGCGGCGTGGCGTCCTGGGTGTGGGTGCGGCCGATCTTGATGATGCCCTCGAACGCGCGCACCTTCGAGTCCAGCGCGAAATGCAGATGCGCAAGCCCCGGCAGCAGCACGTTATGGGCCGTCGTCGCGGTGGCGATATGCATCGCCGTCGGGAAGGTGTCGTTCGAGCTTTGGCCCATGTTGACATGGTCGTTGGGGTGGACCGGGTCCTTGGTGCCGATGGTGCCGCCCAGGATCTCGATCGCGCGGTTGGCGATCACCTCGTTGGCGTTCATGTTCGATTGCGTGCCCGATCCGGTCTGCCAGACGACCAGCGGGAAATTGTCGTCGAACTTGCCCGCGACAACCTCGCTTGCCGCCTGCACGATGGCCCCGCCCAGCCGCGCGTCGAGATTGCCCGCATCCATGTTGGCCTGCGCGCAGGCCTGCTTGATGACGCCCAGCGCGTGCACGATGGCAAGCGGCTGCTTCTCCCAGCCGATGGGAAAGTTCATCACGCTGCGCTGGGTCTGGGCGCCCCAGTACTTGTCGGCGGGCACCTCCAGCGGGCCAAAGCTGTCGGTCTCGGTGCGGGTTGCGGTCATCGGCATCTCCTCGCGTTGGCGTCGGCACGGGCTATAGGGCGCGCGCCTGCGCTTGGCAATCACGCCCTGTGTGCGCCGTGTGCGCGGCCGGGTTACTTGCGGAACTTGTCGAGGCTGACCACTTCGGCGTCCTGCACATGGGCCGTCTCGTCCTCCGGCGCCTCCTCGTCCGACGCCTCGTCGGCATCGTCGTCCTCGTCCTCGCTTTCCTGCGTCTCGAAGCGCAGGCCGAACTCCACCGAGGGGTCCACGAAGGTGCGGATCGCGTCGTAGGGGATATAAAGCGGCTCGGGACTGTCGCCGAAATTCAGCGTGACCGAAAACCCGTCATCGGTGACGTCGAGATTTTCGAACCAGTGCTGGATGACCACCGTCATCTCTTCGGGGTAGCGGGCATGCAGCCAATCGGCCAGCGCCACCTCGGGATGGGTGGTGTCGAAGGTGATGAAAAAATGATGCTCGCCCGGCAGGCCCTGCTCGGCGACATCGGCAAGCACCTGCTGGATAAGCCCGCGCATGGCGCGGTGCATCAGCTTGCCATAGTCGATCTGGCGCGACATGTGGGGGCGGTCCTCGTTCCCTTTAATTGAAGCCAGCATAGGGGATTCGGACTCGATTGAAAGGCCCGTCGCGCAAACTTCGCGCTCACCCCGCGATGCCCCCGAGCGCCCCCAAACCGGCCGCCAGGCCCAGCACCGCCGGCAGCGGCCAGCGGCGCCAAAACAGCAGCAGCGCTGCGAGACCCGCGAGCGCCAGCGCGGGTATGTTGAGCGATGCGGGGTCGGGGGCGATCAGGCGCAGCGGTCCGGCCTCCAGCATCTCGACACGGGCGAAGAACACATGCGCGGCGAACCAGATCGAGAGGTTGAGGATGACGCCGACCACCGCCGCCGTCACGCAGGCCAGCGCCGCCGACAGCCGCGGCATGCCGGCCAGCCGGTCGATGTAGGGGGCGCCTGCGAAGATCCACAGGAAACAGGGCACGAAGGTGACCCACAGCGTGACCGCCGCCCCCGCCAGCGCCATTGCCCAGCCCCCGGCCTGGAAGGCCGCGAGAAACCCCACGAACTCGGTCACCAGTATCAGCGGCCCCGGCGTGGTTTCGGCCAGGCCCAGCCCGTCGACCATCTGCGCGGTGTCGAGCCAGCCTTTGCCGGTCACCACCTCCTGGGTCATGTAAGCCAGCACCGCGTAGGCGCCGCCGAAGGTGACGACGGCAAGCTTGGAAAAGAACGCCGCGATCTGGGCCAGGATCGGCGGGCCGGCGGCCCAGAGCAGCGCAACGGGCGCCAGCCAGAGCGCCGACCAGGTGGCGATGGTGACCAGCGGACGGGCGGCGGGCGGACGCGGGCCAGGCGCTGGCAGCGGCGCGCCGCGGGCGCTGAGATAGCCATAGGCCGCGGCGGCCGCGATGATCAGCGGGAAGGGCAGGGCGAGCGCGAAGATGCCGAGGAAGGAGAGCCCGGCGATAACCCAGCGCGCAGGGGTTTTCAGCGCCTTGCCGGAGACTTTCAGCAGCGCGTCGATGACGACCACGACCACCGTGGCCTTGACCCCCAGAAACAGCGCCTCGACCAATGGCACCGCGCCGAAGGCGGCATAGGCGGCGGCCAGCGCCAGCACCACCACCGCGCCGGGCAGAACGAAAAGGCCGCCGGCGATCAGCCCTCCGGCCACGCCCCGCATCCGCCAGCCCGCGTAGGTGGCCAGTTGCATCGCCTCGGGCCCGGGCAGCAGCATGCAAAAGCTGAGCGCGCGCAGAAAGCCCTCGTCGTCCAGCCAGCCGCGGGATTCCACCAGATCGCGGTGCATCAGCGCGATCTGCGCCGCGGGGCCGCCGAAGGACAACAGGCCGATGCGGCCGAAGACGCGGACAAGCTCGGGCAGGGGCGGGGCGGGGCGATCCATCCCGCCCCCCTAGCACGGCCCATGCAACGGGGCGATGAAAAGCCTCAGGCGATCTTTTGCCCGGTCATGCCCAGCTCGAGGCTGTGTTCGGGCAAGAGGCCCAGTTGCTCGAAAAAGCTCAGGATATCCCAGTTGTTATAGGCCTCGACAATGCGCTCGCCCTCGAACCGCACCATGATCTGGCCCGACAGGCGCACCGGTTTCAGGCTGCCCACCGCCACCGCGCGCACGTCGAACAGCGCCGAGATCCAGTCGCCGTGTTCGATGGTATGGACGATGCGGTAGCCCTGATCCTCGACCAGTTGCAGCATTGCCGCGACGAAGACCTTGAGATCCTCCGGGCCCACCTGCAAATCGTCCATCAGCCCCGCGGCCCGGGTGCTGTCGGTAAAGAGCGTATCGACCGCGTCGAGATCGCCCTCGATATAGACCCGCCGGTACCACCGGTCGAGAAGTTCTGCCTTGGTCATCGCGCCGCCCTCGGGTTGCTGCCTGTCCCCCTTGTCGGCGACAAAGGTTGATGCGCGCTGAACGGCGCCGCGATTTTTCGAATGGGGAGAAGGTGCAGGTTTCTGTTGCCAGGTACCTGCGAACCCCGCCTGCCCTTGCTAGAGGAACAGGGCTTAAGTTTTCGGTTTGGTTACTGCTTACGCAGCAACGGCCACCGGAGCACGGTTGTCATTGGCAACTATCATGCTTGCACCGATAACGGTGGTAGCTCACCGGGCGAAAGCTAACCCCTTTAGACGTCCGTCGATCCTGTTTCGGCCCCATGATCCCGCCAATGTGGGAGTTCTGGTGGAGCCGCCGGGTACCGCCCCCGGGTCCGATCCGCTTATTACGGGCGCGTTTATCGCCATAGTCTCTTGCGAGACAGACCTAAGATAAACCCGCGCGGCGCCGGTTTCAACCGCCGCGGGGCGAGGGGGCGGGTCAGCCCCCGGGCAGGGCGGCGCAATGGGCGCCGGTGGCCGCCTGGCCCGAACCCAGCGCCAGCAGCGGCGGCGCACCGTAGGGGTCGAGCGGCGCCGAGCCCGCGAGGTCGACGGCCAAGAGGCCCGCCACGACGATCAGCAGCACGATCACGACAGGGCGGCGGGTCATCGGCGGGCCTCCAGCCCCAGGTAGGGGCGCAGCTTGATACCGTAGTAAGAGCCCAGGAAGGCCGCGGCGAACCAGGCCCAGCCATGCAGGCTGCCCGTCGAGATGCCGCTAAAGAAGGCGCCCACGTTGCAGCCGAAGGCCAGCCGCGAGGAATAGCCCAACAAAAACCCCGCGACGATCACCGCGACCCAGGCGCCCAGCGGGTAACCCTTGAGCGGGCCAGACAGCCCGTCGCGCCACCACGCGGCCAGCGCCGCGCCGGCGATGAGGCCGATATCGGTCAGCGAGGTTATGTCAGTCAGCACGCTTTGTTCGACGCGTTCGACATTGCCCGGCGCCGCCCAGAAGGCCGAGCCGGAGAGATCCGCCCCCAGCGCGGTGGCGCCCTTGGCGACCCACAGGCCCAGCCCGTAGACGATGCCCCAGGGCTGACCGGCGACCGCCAGATGGGCGATGGCCAGCGCGGCCACCACGATGGCCGCGATCCACAGCCGCCCCGGCAGGCGCCGTTTTTCGGGGGCGCCCAGCACCAGCACCAGCAGCGCCACCGCGGCCAGCCCCGCCAGCGTCACCGCCAGCCCGCCGGTGCCCGCAAACGCGACCAAAGGCAGGGTGCCCAGCCCGGTCCACCAGGTCAGGTGATAGGCGCCCGCAAAGCTGCCGACCGCGAAAAAGGGCAGGGCGACCGCGCTGACCGCGTTGCCCGAGCCGGCATTCACCAGCGTGCCCGATCCGCAGCCCAGGACGATCTGCATGCAGGCGCCGAACACGAACGCCCCGCCGACCATGGCAAAGCCCACGGGCGCGTGGGCGCCCTTCAGTTCGGACCCGTGCGCGGCCAGCATCGGAAAGGCGGCCAGCGCCACAAGCCCGATGCAGACCATCTGCGCGACCAGCCCGGAGGGGTCGCGGAACAGGATCATCCGCCGCCACGGCCCGGTAAAGCCGAAGCGCAGCCCCTCGAGCGCCAGACCGAAGCCCAGCCCGAGAAGCAGCAGCAACCCGTAGCGCGGCCCGGCCATCGCCGCGACCGCCAGCACTGCCAAAAGCGCGGCCAGCGCCATCCCGGCCCGCCCGGCCAGGCGCGGCGCCCCGCGGGGCGCCGCCGTTGCCGTTTCACTCATACCCGTTCCTCAATACTTGCCGGTGACCTTGTTCCACAGGTTGCGCACGGGGCCGGGGACATTGGCCATCTCGTGCCCCGATTTGGACCAGCCGACCATCGACTCGGGGTAAAGCCGCGTGCCCTCGATCCCGGCCAGTTCGCTCAGCGCGAACCAGTTGGTCGCCGCCCAGTGGCCGGTATTGCAGAACGAGACCAGGCTGTCGCCGGACTCGAACCCGTTCTCGGCGGCCAACGCCTTGGCGGTGTCGGCCTCGATCAGCGACGGCGCGCTGTCACCGAACCAAGAGGAATGGGTGAAATAGCGCGATTGCGGCAGGGTGCCGGGGCGGGCGGCCGCGCCGTGCTTGGCGTTGCCCTTCCAGAACGCTTCGGGACGGGCGTCGACCAGTTGGCCCTCGGCGCGGCCCTCGACCACGGCCTGCACGTCTTCTTCGGTGGCGAGCCACTTGTCGGAAAAGCTGACCTCGATGGCGCTGGGTGTCGGCGTGACCGCGTCGGTCGAGACCTCGAGCTTGGCCTCCTCCCAGGCGTTCATCCCGCCGTTAAGGATGGCCAGCGGGCTGACGCCGCTCGATTTCAGCGTCCAGTAGACGCGGGCGGCGGCGCCGAAATCGGTCTGGTCCTTGCCCTGGTGCACGATCACCACCGGCCGGTCCTTGGTGACGCCGAGGCTGCGCAGCACCTCGGTCAGCTTGTCCTCGGCGACCAGTTGGCCGGGGTTTTCCTTGGGCCCGCGGAAGAGGTTGTAGGGCGCGTGCACCGCGCCGGGAATATGGCCCGCCGCATAGACCGTCTGCTCGGTCTCGCCCACCTTGTCGGTGCGGATATCGAGCACCAGCGGGGCGACGGTTTCACGTGCCTGGGCCAGCCCCTGGGGATCGATCAGCGGGCCGAAACCCGCGTCCTGCGCCCAGCCCGAAGAGGCGAGCAGCGTGATTGCGAGGGCAGCACTGGATAGGTGTTTCGTCATCTCGGATCCTCCTGTGTCTGGCCAGAACCTGTTGTGCGTCAAGCCGGAGTGCAAGACCGCGCCGGCAAACAAAGCCTACCGCATCGCGGCGAAGAAATCTTGCGTTCCCGATCGGGCAGTTTACGCGGAACGCTTTTCGCGCCCCGGGTGCCTCAGGCGTGCCATGACCGTCCTGGGCGGCAAAAAAAAGAACGCGCGCCGTCGGGCCGGGTCGACGCCGGGCTGGATTGACGAGCGATCTGATGCTAAAACTCGGTCAAATGTGTCCGTAAAGAGGCACGTCGAGCAGGACCCGTCATGGGATACAATATCAGCGAGGTGTCCGGCGCCGAGGGCGGCGGTACCTTGAACCTCGATACATGGACCTTCACCCTTGACCTGGGTGTGGGCGCCACCACGATCAGCGGCGATTTCGACCAGGTTCCCCTCGGGGGCGGGGCCAGCAGCGAGGCCACGGACGGCTACAGCTTTTCTGCCCTCAACCAGCAGGGCTTGGGCACCCTTACCACCAATAGCAGCGATGGCACCTTCACCTTTATCGTCGACCGCGCCGCGGTGCTGGCGACGGGCAGCGACCAGACGCTGAGCTTTACCGTAACCGGGTCGAGCGGGGGAAATTCCGACCAGGATACGGTGGTTATCAATATCCTGATCTGCGTCGCCCGCGGAACGCTGATCGAGACCGTCGAGGGCGCGGTCCCGGTCGAGACGCTGCGACAGGGAGATCCGGTTCGCACCTATGACGGAGGCTCTGCGCCGATCCGCTGGATCGGATCGCGCCGGGTAAACGCCTCCGAACTGACCGCGCATCCCGAGCTCAGACCGGTGCGCATCGCGGCGGGGGCCCTGGGGTCTGGACGGCCTTACCGCGACCTGGTGGTCTCGCCCCAGCATCGGGTTCTGCTGCAGGACTGGCGGGCGGAACTTCTGTTCGGCGAGGCCGAAGTGCTGGTGCCGGCGAAAAGCCTGCTCGACGATGACAAGGTGCGCGTGGACCACCTGGCCGAAGAGGTCGAGTATTTTCACCTGCTGTTCGACCGGCACGAGATCATGTTCACCGAAGGCGCCCCGACCGAAAGCTTCCATCCCGGCCCCTATGCGATGCGCGAACTCGCCGCGCCGGCACGCGCCGAACTCGTCCGGCTCTTCCCAGAGCTTTCTGGCGGGGTGGCGCCATGGGCGGCGGCGCGCCCGGCGCTCAAAGCCTGGGAGGGCAAGCTTCTCGGCCACGGGCGTCCGGGGGCGGGCGCGGCCGGGGCCGGCGAGGAGCAGAGATGGGCGAGCTGACCGATGCGACCGGTGCCGCGCTGCCGGCGGTCGAGGCGCCGTCGGCGGATCTTTTGCGCGCCTATGGCGACATGGCCTTCCTGGCGTTCCGCAGCCCGCGCCACGGGGCAATGTCGGTCGGTGAGCTGCGCCGTTATCTCGAGCCCCCCCTGACGCATGGGCAGTTCCGGCTGTTCCGCTTCGACGGCGTGCCGCGGGGGATGTACACCTGGGCCTGGCTCACCCCCGAGGCCGAGCGGCGGCTGATCGTCGGTGACCCGCTCGACCCCGAGGACTGGGCGGCGGGCGAGAGGCTTTGGATCGTCGACCTGATCGCCCCCTATCGCGGCCTAACATCCAGCATGGTGCGCTGGGTGATGGTGCCGGGACACTTCACCGACCGCTCGTTCCTGTTTCGGCGTGTCGATTCCGAAAACCGCACCCGGCGCATCGTGCATATCGATTTCCGCCGGGCACGGCTTTCGAAGGTGATGGACGAGGCGGCGTTTCTGGCCGCGCAGCCGCGCCTTCCGCCGGGGCGGTAGCGGCAGGCGACAAGGGGCGCCACCAAGGCGCTTGTTCAAGGGCCTTGGCAAAAATCCTTCAAGATCTTCGGCCCCGGCCGGCGCGCCCGTGGGCGCGGGCCGGGGCACTGGACTCAGAACCCGGCCTTGATCTTTTCGAACTCGGCGGACTGGCGCTCGCGCAGCTCGTTGGGCATCGGCAGTTGCGCCAGCACCGGCGCGTCGATCGGCCCGAGCCCGACCTCGGTCAGGGCCTCTTCGCCATAGGCCGCCATCGCCTTGGCGTTGGCATGGCCGTAGCCTGCCTCGAGCAGTGGCTCGGTGGATGACGGGTCGAGCATGGCGTTGAGGAAATCATAGGCCTTTTCCTCGCTGCCCTCGCCGTCGGCGAGGTTCACGTACCCGCACAGCCATAGCGAAGAGCCTTGCACCGGCTCGCGCTGGAACCCGATGGGAAAGCCCGCGTCAACCATGGTCGGCAGGGTTTCGTTCCAGGCCCAGCTGACTACCACCTCGCCCGAGGCCAGAAGCTGCGCAAGCTCGGCCGGGTCGACCCAGTAGGTGCGCAGGTTGGGATGCACCGCGCGCAGCCAGTCCGAGGCGGCCGCGAACTGCTGGTCCGTGGCGGTCGCCCAGTTCTGGGTGCCGGTGGCGAGATAGGCCAGCGCGTAGGCGTCGTCGACATTGTCGGGCAGGGTGACGCGGCCGGCGTAGTTCGGGTTCAGGAAGATATCGAGCGTGGCCAGGTCGGCGTCGTCCACCTCTTCGGTGTTGTAGGCGATGGCGGTCGAGCCGAAATCGGTCGGGACGAAATAGACCTCGGCGCTGACATCGGTCACGTCGGTGCCGGTCAGATCGGCGTTGAGATCGCCCCAGGCGCTGATCTTCGATGTATCCCAGGGTTCCACGATCCCGGACTCGATCCATTTCGTCACCGAGCCCGCGCAGACATGGCTGACATCGGCCCGAAAGCCCGAGCGCAGCTTCTGGAACGCCTCTTCCTCGTCGCCGAAGAAGGCGAAGGCGGGGCTTTGGCCGTGTTGTTCGATGTATTTCGAATGAAAGGCGGGGTCTTCGAAGCCGGAATAGTCGAAGACCAGAAGCTCGTCGTCGGCGGCGAACGCTGCGCCAGCGGCGAATAGCGCCGTAGTGCCGGCGAGAATCAGTCGTGCGGTCATGCCAGGTCCCTTTCCTTGGGCAGTGGTCCGTAGCGAACGCTAGTGGAGCGGCGGGGGCCGCTCAAGGGCCATGCGCGTGGCGGGCGGGTCTCGTCACCGCCGGCGGTTTCTGCCAAAAGGGGCGAAAGCGACAGGAGGACGAAAATGCACACGCAGGCGGCCGGGGCAGGGCACGACGGGCTGGTGACGCCCGACTGGTGCCGGCTGATGGCGCGCTACAACCGCTGGCAGAACACCTCGCTGATCGCCGCGGCCGAGACGCTGGAGCCTGCGGCGCTTCTGGCCGAACGCGGTGCCTTCTGGGGCTCGATTCACGGCACGCTCAGCCATATCCTGTGGGCCGATCACGTCTGGATGGCCCGGCTCGACGGCTGGCCGCCGCCGGGGGGCGGGCTGTCCGACAGCGACGGCTACGCGCCCGATTGGGCCGAGTTGCGCGCCCGGCGCCGGATCACCGATGCGCGCATCGCCCGCTGGGCCGGGGCGCTCGGCCCGGCCGATCTGGCGAACGATCTGGTCTGGCAATCCGGTGCGGCGGGGCGCGAGGTTGCGCGGCCACGGGCGATTTGCGTCTTGCACATGTTCAACCACCAGACCCACCATCGCGGGCAGGTGCACGCCATGCTGACCGCCGCCGGGGCCGCGCCCGGCGACACCGACCTGTTTCTGATGCCCGACATGACCAACTGAGGAGAAATGAGATGTTCAACGCGCTCGTCGTCGAGAAGGATGAAGACGGCAAGACCCAGGCTGCCGTGCAGCAGGTGGCCGAGGACCGGCTGCCCGAGGGCGACGTGACGGTGGCCGTCGAGTATTCCACGGTGAACTACAAGGACGGGCTGTGCATCGGCCCCGGCGGCGGGCTGGTGCGCAGCTATCCGCATGTGCCGGGGATCGATTTCGCCGGTACGGTCGAGGCCAGCGACGACGCCCGCTACAGCCCCGGCGACAAGGTGGTGCTGACCGGCTGGCGCGTCGGCGAGGCCCGCTGGGGCGGCTACGCGCAAAAGGCGCGCGTGAAGGCCGACTGGCTGGTGCCGCTGCCCGATGGGCTGAGCACGCGCCAGTCGATGGCGGTGGGTACGGCCGGTTTTACCGCGATGCTGGCGGTCATGGCGCTGGAGGATCACGGGCTCGCGCCGGGGCAGGGGCCGGTGCTGGTGACCGGGGCCGCGGGCGGCGTGGGCTCGGTGGCGACCGCGATCCTGGCCAGGCTGGGATATGAGGTGGCCGCGGTGACCGGCCGGCCCGAAACCGAAGGCTACCTGCGCGAGCTGGGCGCGGCGCAGATCGTGCCGCGCGATGAGCTGACCGAGGTCACGCGCAAACCGCTGGAAAGCGAACGCTGGTCGGGCTGCGTCGACGCGGTGGCCGGTGTCATGCTGGGCCGGGTGCTCAAGCAGATGACCTATGGCACGTCGGTGGCCGCCGTCGGGCTTGCGGGCGGGGCCGCCATCGAGGGGGCGCTGATCACGCCTTTCATCCTGCGCGGCGTCAACCTTCTGGGCATCGACAGCGTGATGCAGCCGCACGAGGAGCGCGTGCGCGCCTGGGGCCGGATCGCCCGCGACCTGCCGATGGACAAGCTCGAGGCGATGATCCAGCCCGCGACGCTGGCCGATCTGCCGGGGCTGGGCGCCGATATCCTGAAAGGCCGGGTGAAAGGCCGCGTGGTGGTCGACGTCAACGGCTGAAGCCGCCGCAGGCAAAACGCTCGCAGGACTTTTGTACGGTCTTCGAACAAAAATCTTGCGCCCCCCGTGCCGCCGGCGCACCCCGCGAACGACGGACGCGCCGCTCAATCGCGGCCGCTCCGGCATGCGCCGGTGTCGCGGCCGCAGCCCGGGTCCGCGGCGGGGGGCCTCGGTCACGGCATTGTGCTTTGGTTGTCCAATCAAATTTTCCTGTTAGGCTAGGTCGCAGGGGACGGGCACACGACCCGCAACTCACCCCTGTCAACACCGACACGCGCGCCGGCCGGTCGTCGCCGGCGCCTCCAACAGGGAGAGCGATGATGTTCACCCAGATTCTGGCCCCGGTCGACCTTGCTCATATCGACCGGCTGGGACGCGCGCTTGACGTGGCCGCGGACCTTGCGCGCCATTACGGCATTCCGGTCTGCTATGCGGCGGTCACCACGCCGCAACCCGGCACGGTGGCCCACAGTCCCGAGGAGTTCGACGCCAAGCTTCAGGCCTTTGCCGCCGATCAGGCGGAACGCCACGGCCACAAGGCCACGGCAAAGACCGTGATCAGCCACGACCCGTCGGTCGATCTCGACCACGCGCTGCGCGAGGCGCGCCAGGAGGTGGGGGCCGATCTGGTGGTCATGGCCTCGCATCTGCCCAATGTGGGCGATTACGTCTGGCCGTCTCACGGCGGCAAGCTGGCGCTGCACGCGCATGCCTCGATCTTCCTGGTGCGCGATCACGAGGACTGAGCGGCCGGCCAATCAAGATAAACCCGAGCGACAGCAGAGGGACACGCAACATGACAGATGATCCGACACCCGAAGGCATTCCAGCGCCGGAAGGCGCCGCCGATTTGATCGATACCGATTACGCGATCGGGCAGGACAATATCGAGGGCCAGGTCGGTCCATTCGGCTTTGACATTCACAACCCGGTCTTCATGATCTCGGGCCTCTCCATCATGGCCTTCGTGTTTTACGCGCTGGCCCTGCCCGAACAGGCCGAGGCCGTCTTCGGCTGGCTCCGGCCCGCGCTGACTTCGACTTTCGACTGGTTTTTCCTGGGCGCGGCCAACATCTTCGTGGTGTTCTGTCTCGTCCTGATCGTGCTGCCGGTGGGCAGCGTGCGGCTGGGCGGGCGCGACGCCAAGCCCGATTACAGCTACATCGGCTGGTTCGCGATGCTCTTTGCCGCCGGCATGGGCATCGGGCTGATGTTTTTCGGCGTGCTCGAACCCGTCTACCACATGGCGATTTCCGAGCCGCTGGGCGTGCCGTCGCCGATTGCCGAGGACGGCAGCATCATCCCCGAGAACGTCGAGGCGGCCAAGCGCATGGGGCTTGCGGCCACGATCTATCACTGGGGGCTGCACCCGTGGGCGATCTATGCGGTGGTGGCGCTGGCACTGGCGCTGTTCACCTACAACAAGGGCCTGCCGCTGACGATCCGCTCGGCCTTCTACCCGCTGCTGGGCGAGCGTGTCTGGGGCTGGTGGGGCCATATCATCGACACGCTTGCGGTGTTTGCCACGCTTTTCGGGCTGGCCACCTCGTTGGGCTTCGGCGCGCAGCAGGCCAATGCGGGGCTTGAGCATGTCTTTGGCATTCCCGTCAACATCTCGGTTCAGGTGTTCCTGATCACCGCGATCACCGCGGTGGCGCTGATCTCGGTGCTGCGCGGCCTTGACGGCGGGGTGAAGGTGCTGTCCGAAATCAACATGGGCGTGGCTGCGCTGCTGTTGGTGTTCGTGCTGCTGGCCGGGCCGACCCTGACCATCCTCAACGATTTCGTCGCCGGCATCGTCGCCTACGGCAAGGACCTTCCGGCGCTGTCGAACCCGATCGGGCGCGAGGATACCGGCTACATGCAGGGCTGGACCTCGTTCTACTGGGCCTGGTGGATTTCCTGGTCACCCTTCGTCGGCATGTTCATCGCCCGCGTCAGCCGCGGCCGCACGGTGCGCGAGTTCATCATCTGCGTGCTGCTGATCCCCAGCCTCGTCTGCGTGCTGTGGATGGCCGTCTTCGGCGGCACCGCCATCGACCAGGTGCTGAGCAACCCCGACGCCAGCTCCGTCAAGGCGCAGGTGATCGACAGCTATAACCCGCCGATGTCGCTGTTCGCGATGCTCGAGGGGCTGCCCTTGTCGGCCATCACCTCGGTGATCGGGATCGTGCTGGTGATCGTGTTCTTCGTCACCTCGTCGGACTCCGGCAGCCTGGTGATCGACACGATCACGGCGGGCGGCAAGATCGACGCGCCGGTGCCGCAGCGGGTGTTCTGGTGCACCTTCGAGGGTGCGGTGGCCATCGTTCTGCTGATCGGCGGCGGGCTGGGCGCGCTCCAGGCCATGGTGATCTCCACTGGGCTGCCGTTCACGGTCGTTCTCTTGGCGATGTGCTTTGCCATCTTCCGCGGGCTCCAGTCCGAGCGGTAACCGGCCTTTTGCGAAGGGCGCTAGCGCGATTCAACGCCATTTCAAGGCGTTGCATCAAACTGACGCCCTTCGTAATCAGGAACGGGGATATGCCCGTTTCTCTTGCCGGAGCCCGCAATGGTTGCCCTCGACATCAACTATGTGCGCAACCAGTTTCCCGCGTTTCGTGCCCCGGCGCTGCGTGAGCAAGCCTTTTTCGAGAATGCCGGCGGCTCGTATCCCTGCCGCTACGTGATCTGGCGGCTCAACCGGTTTTATACCGAGCGCAAGGTCCAGCCCTTCGGGCCATACGACGCCTCGGCCCGCGCGGGCCAGGAGATGGACGAGGCGCGCATCCGGCTGTCGGCGCATCTGGGCGTGGCACGCGAAGAGCTGCATTTCGGCCCCTCTACAACGGCCAACACCTTCGTGCTGGCGCAGGCGTTCCGGCGCTGGCTGCGCCCCGGCGAGGTCGTCGTGGTGACCAACCAGGACCACGAGGCCAATAGCGGCCCGTGGCGGCGGCTGGCCGAGGACGGCATCGAGATCCGCGAATGGCGGGTCGATCCCGAGACCGGGCATCTCGACCCGAAAGAGCTGGAGCGGCTATTGGACGGCAAGGTGCGGCTGGTCTGCTTTCCGCATTGCTCGAACATCGTGGGCGAGATCAACGACGTGCCCGCGATCAGCGCCAAGGTGCGCGCGGCGGGGGCCTATAGCTGCGTCGACGGTGTCAGCCTCGTGCCCCACGGCTATCCCGATATCGGGCGGCTTGGGGCGGATATCTACCTGTTTTCGGCCTACAAGACCTTCGGCCCCCACCAGGGGCTCATGACGATCCGCCATGAGCTGGCGGTGAAACTGCCGGCCCAGGGGCACGGGTTCAACGCCGATGACCCGACCAAGCGGTTTACGCCGGCGGGGCCCGACCATGCCCAGGTCGCCGCCTGCGCAGGGATGGCCGATTACATAGACGCGATCTACGGTCATCACTTTCAGGCCGGGCGCGATGCGCTGGGCCGCACCGGCAAGCTGCGCGATCTGATCCGCACCCGCGAGGTGGGGCTGCTGGGCCGGCTGGTGCGCTATCTGGCCGACCGCCCGGACCTGCGCGTGCTGGGCCGGCTTGCGGCCGACGAGCGGCGCGCGCCCACCATCGCGATTGCACTGGAAGAGCCTGGGGCGGCGGCAGCGGCGCGGCTGGCGCAGCACGGCGTCATGGCCGGCGGCGGCGATTTCTACGCGCCGCGGCTGTTGCAGGCGATGGGCGTGAACCCGCGGCGAGGCGTGCTGCGCCTCAGCTTTCTTCACTACACCACCGGGGCAGAGCTTGACCGGCTGATCGACGCCCTAGATACCGAATTGTAAAGCGTTTTTTCCGATCCGGACGGCGCGTTCCGAAGCAGAGGCAATGGCGACAACATCTCCCATCATCTGGTGGGTCCGGCGCGACCTGCGGCTTTCGGACAACCCCGCGCTGGCAGCGGCTGCCGACCGCGAGCGCCCGGTGATACCGGTCTTCGTGCATGACGAGACGGTCGAGGCACTGGCCGCCGCGCCCAAGTGGCGGCTTGGGCTCGGGGTTGAACGTCTGGGCAAGCGCCTGGCCCAGCTGGGCCTGCGCCTGACCTGCCGGCGCGGCCCGGCGCTGCGGACGCTGACGGCGCTGGTCGAGGAGACCGGCGCCTGCGGCGTGGTCTGGAACCGGGCCTACGAGCCCGAGGCGATCGCGCGCGACACCGCGGTCAAGGCGGCGTTGAAAAAGCGTGGCGTCAGGGCGGCCAGCTTTGGTGGGCACCTGCTGTTCGAACCCTGGACAGTCGAGACCAAGACCGGCGGGTTCTACAAGGTCTACACCCCTTTCTGGCGCGCGGTGAAGGACCGCGGGGTGGACGCGCCCGCGCCCGAACCCGCCGGACTGGTCTGCCCCCGAACCTGGCCCAGGAGCGAGGCGCCGGCCGATTGGCGGATGGGCGCGGCCATGCGCCGGGGGGCCGGCGTCGTGGCCGGCCACGTCAGGGTGGGCGAGGCCGTGGCGGCAGATCGGCTGGAAACCTTTCTGGCCGACCGGTTGGCCGATTACGCGACCGACCGCGATCGCCCCGACCGCCCCGGCACCTCGGGCCTGTCGGAGAACCTGGCCTGGGGCGAGATCGGGCCGCGCCACGTCTGGCACGCGGCGCTGCGCGCCCGTCACGAGGGCAACCCAGGCGCCGAGGCCTTTCTCAAAGAACTGGTCTGGCGCGAGTTTGCCTATCACCTGCTGTACCACACGCCCCGCATCGCCTGCGCCAACTGGCGCGCGGAATGGGACGCCTTCCCCTGGAACGAGGACGCCGAGCGCCCGGAGGTACTGGCCTGGAAACAGGGCCGCACCGGGGTCGCGTTCGTCGACGCGGCGATGCGCCAGATGCACGTCACCGGCACCATGCACAACCGCGGCCGGATGATCGTGGCCTCGTATCTTACAAAGCACCTGATTACCCATTGGAAAATCGGGCTCGACTGGTTCGCCGAACACCTGATTGACTGGGACCCGGCCGCAAACGCGATGGGCTGGCAATGGTCGGCAGGCTCGGGCCCCGACGCCACGCCCTATTTTCGGGTGTTCAACCCCGAGACGCAGCTGAAAAAGTTCGACCCCGACCAGGCCTATGTCGATGCCTGGATCGCCGAGGGTCGCCGGCGCCCGCCCGCCACCGCGCTGGCCTATTTCGATGCGATCCCCAAGCGCTGGGGCCTGTCGCCCCACGACGCCTATCCCGACATGGTGGTGACGCCCGCAGAGGGCCGCAAGCGCGCCCTCGCGGCCTACGAGAGCCGCGATTTCTGATGCGCCATTGCCGGAAGCGGGTCGATTCTGCATAGATACAAAAAAAGCGATGGAGCGGGGATGACAGTCCTGACAACCACCAAGGGGCAGGAAAACCTGCCGCGTTATTTCAGCCAGGTCTTCCACGTGGCGGGCGGCATGGCCCGTGGCAGGCTGGACTTTCGCATGCCCGACGGCCGGCTCTTCCGCGCCGACGGGCGGGGGGCCGGCCCGGTGGCCGAACTCGACATCCACGACCCCGAGATCTTTGCCCGGCTGATCCGCGAGGGCGACCTGGGCTTTTGCGAGGCCTATCTCGACGAGGGCTGGTCGACGCCGGACCTGCAGGCCTTCATGGATCTCGTCCACGCCGACAACGACGAGCTTTACGACGGCTTTCCGGGGCAGGGGCTGGTGCGGGCCTACGAGCGCTTGCGCTTCTGGCTGCAGCGCAACACCAAGCGGCAGGCCCGCAAGAACATCGCCGCCCATTACGACCTCGGCAACGAATTCTACCGGCTGTGGCTCGACGAGAGCATGACCTATTCCTCGGCGATGTTCCTCAGCGGTCAGGAGAGCCTGGAAAAGGCGCAAGAGCAGAAATACGCCTCGATGCTCGACGAGATGGGCGTCGGTCCCGGCGACCATGTGCTGGAGATCGGATGCGGCTGGGGCGGATTCGCCGAATACGCGGCCGGCCAGCGCGGGCTGAAGGTGACCGGGCTGACGATCAGCCGCGAGCAGCACGATTATGCGGTGGCACGAATCCGCCGGGCCGGGCTGCAAGACCGGGTCGAGATCAAGCTGCAGGATTACCGCGACGAGCGCGGGGTCTATGACGGCATCGGCTCTATCGAGATGTTCGAGGCGGTGGGCGAGAAATACTGGCCCACCTATTTCGGCACGCTGAAAAACTGCCTGCACCCGGGCCGGCACGCGACGCTGCAGATCATAACGGTGCAGGACCGGCGCTTCGAGATCTATCGCAAGGGCGTGGATTTCATTCAGAAATACATCTTCCCCGGCGGCATGTTGCCCAGCCCCACGGTGCTGCGCGACCAGGCCCGCGCGGCCGGTCTGGAGGTGACGCGCTCGGTCGAGTTCGGAGAAAGCTACTCGCAGACGTTGCGCCGCTGGCGCGAGACCTTCAACGCGCGCTGGGACGAGATCGCGCCCCTGGGCTTCGATGCGCGATTCCGGCGCATGTGGAACCTTTACCTGACCTCTTGCGCCGCCACGTTTCACAGCGGAAACTGCGATGTGACGCAGATCACCCTGACAAGGCCCGCCTGACACATGCCCACCGCCGCCAAGCTCTTTGCCGCGCTCGCCTTCGCCGCGGTGGCGTTCTTCGCCTCGGAAAGCGTGAAACCGCTGTTTCCCGAGGGCGCGCAGTTCGGCATCTTCACGCCGCTCAACACCGGGCTGGGGATGTGCGCGGGCTGGCTGGTGATGGGGCGGCTGGCCGGGCGGGGCTATGGCAAGGCGATGGGCTCGGGGCTGCGCACCTCGGCGGTGATCCTGTTTTACGGGCTGTTGATCCAGGCCGTGGCCGAGATGCTGAAACGCTCGACCGACCTTCGCTATGACGGGCCGATGGACGCGCTGACCGGCATGGTCGAGCTGTCCGGCGAATTCGGCTTTCTCGCGCTTTCCTCGCCCAGCGTGATGGGCATTCTCATCGTCGGCGGAATACTGGGCGGGCTATTCGCGGAATGGGCGGCGCAGCGCTGGAGATAACAGGCCCGGGAATGGAGACGGTTTTCCTTTATGGCACGCTGTGCCATCTGCCGCTGCTGTCGGTGGTGCTGGGCCGGCCCGAGGCCGCGCTCGACGCCGCGCCGGCCCGGGCCGAGGGCTACCGCGTCGACTGGGTCGCCGGCGAAAGCTATCCGATGATCCGCCCCGCCGAGGGCCATGTGGCCGAGGGCCTGGTCCTGTCCGGGCTTGACGCCGAGGCGCGTGCGCGGCTGGACTATTACGAGGGCGGCTTTGGCTTCCGCCGGGCGCCGGTCACGGTGACCACGGCCCAGGGCCCGGCCGAGGCCGCGTTCTACGCGCCGCGCGGCAACGGTCTGGTCCCCGGCGCGCCGTGGCGCCTTGCCGACTGGGCGGCGCGCTGGGGCGAGCTTTGCGTTCTGGCCGCCGAAGAGGTGATGGCGCGCTACGGCGAGGTGCCGCCGCAGCAGATCGCGCGGCGGGTCAACCGTATCCGGGTGCGCGCCGAGGCCAGGCGCAAGGCGCGAAGCCCGTCGCCCACCACGCTGCGCCGGGCGACCCGGCCGGACGACATCGCCCTGCGCGAACGGCGCGAACCCTATGCCAAGTTCTTTGCCGTCGAGGAGTACGAGTTTCGCCACCGCCGCTTTGACGGCGGCATGAGCGAAGAGGTGAACCGCGCCGCCTTCATATCGGGCGATGCGGCCACGGTACTGCCCTACGACCCGGCGCGCGACACCGTGCTTCTGATCGAGCAGTTCCGCACCGGCCCCTATGCCCGCGGCGACAGCGAGTGCTGGTCGCTGGAGGCCATCGCCGGCCTGATCGATCCGGGCGAGGCGGCCGAAGAGACAGTTCGGCGCGAGGCGCTGGAAGAGGCGGGGCTGGAGATCGGGCGTCTGCACAAGGTCTATGCCTATTATCCCTCGCCGGGGGCCAAGAGCGAGTACATCTATTCCTTCGTGGCCGAGGCCGACCTGCCGGACAGCGCTGCCGGGCTGGGCGGGCTTTTGTCCGAGGGCGAGGACATCCGCGCCCATGTGGTGAACTTCACCCGCCTCATGGAATTGCTGGAAAGCGGCGAGATCGAGAACGCGCCGCTGATCCTGTCGGCACTGTGGCTTGCACGGCATCGTGAGCGGCTGCGCGCCGCGGCTTGAGTTCGATCCGGACGCCCGATAGGCAGGGGCGGGAACAGGGGGCAGCCATGCAGATCATACCGGATTTCGCCGGACTTGTCGGCGGCACGCCGCTGCTGCGGCTCGCGGGGCCGTCCGAGGCAACGGGGTGCGAGATACTCGGCAAGGCCGAGTTCATGAACCCTGGCCAGTCGGTCAAGGACCGCGCCGCGCTTTGGATCATACGCGATGCGCTGGCGCGCGGCACCCTGCGCGAGGGCGGCACCATCGTCGAGGGCACGGCGGGCAATACCGGCATCGGGCTGGCGCTGGTGGGCGCCTCGATGGGGTTCAGAACGGTGATCGTCATCCCCGAGACGCAGAGCCGCGAAAAGAAGGACATGCTGCGGCTGGCTGGGGCCGAGCTGGTCGAAGTGCCGGCCGCACCCTATAAGAATCCGAACAATTACGTGCGATATTCCGAACGCTTGGCGCATGTTCTTGCACAATCCGAACATTCAGGCGCGATCTGGGCCAACCAGTTCGACAACGTCGCAAACCGCCAGGCGCATATCGACGGCACCGGCCCCGAGATCTGGGAGCAGACCGGCGGAAAGGTCGACGGGTTCATCTGTGCGGTGGGCTCGGGCGGCACGCTGGCCGGTGTCGCCACGGTCTTGCAGCCCCGCGGCGTGCGCATCGGGCTGGCCGACCCCGAGGGAGCGGGGCTTTACAGCTATTACACGACCGGCGCCTTCGCCTCCGAAGGCAGCTCGATCACCGAGGGCATCGGCCAGGGCCGCATCACCGCCAACCTCGACGGGTTCACCCCCGATCTGTGCTACCGCATTCCGGATCGCGAGGCGTTGCCGGTGGTGTTCGACCTGCTTGAAAAAGAGGGGCTGTGCCTTGGTGGCTCGTCGGGCATCAATGTGGCCGGCGCGATGCGCATGGCGCGCGAGATGGGGCCGGGCCATACGATCGTGACGGTGCTGTGCGACTACGGCACGCGCTACCAGTCGAAACTCTTCAATCCCGATTTCCTGCGCGAAAAGGGCCTGCCGGTGCCGGGCTGGATGGCTGCCGATGCGCGCTCTTTGCCAGAGGTGTTCGAGCCATGACCGTTTTTGTCCGCCTGCTTCTGGTGCTGAGCCTCGCCTTGGCGTCGCTCGGCCCGGTCCTGAGCCCCGCGCCGGCCGTCGCCCAGGAGGCGCAAACCGAAGACGCGCTGGATTACGAGGCCTGGGAAAAGACCGCGACGCGCGCCGAAGACGTGTTGCAGACCGGCCGCGCCTCGAACGCGGCCATGGAGGCGCTGCGCCAGGAAATCGCCGACTGGAGAGCCAAATTCCTGGCCGCGCAGGATGTCAATTCCAACCGCATCCAGACCTTGCAAACCCAGATCGAGTCGCTGGGACCGGCCCCCGCCGAGGGCGAAAGCGAGGCCAACGAGATCGCCCAGCGTAGGGCCGAACTGAACAGGCAGCTCTCCGAACTTCAGGCGCCGGTGCGCAAGGCCGAGGAGGCGTATAGCCGGGCCGACGGCCTGATCCGCGAGATCGACGTGCTGATCCGCGAACGGCAGGCCAACGAGTTGTTGTTGTTGGGCCCGTCGCCGCTCAACCCGGTGCATTGGCCGGAGGCCGGCCGTCAGACCGCCAGATCGTTTTCCGCGATCTGGGGCGAGATCTCGACCAATTGGGAGAGCCCCGCCCGGCGGACGGTGATGCGCGAGAACCTGCCGGCGACGCTGTTTTACCTGGCGCTCGCCGGGGTCCTGGTGCTGCGCGGGCGGCGCTGGACACAGAATCTGACCAGCCGCATCGTGAATAGCGGAAAGGGACGCGGGCGGGTCGTTTACGCGTCGCTTTCGTCGATCGCTCAGATCATCGTGCCGGTGGTCGGGCTGTTCATCCTCGTGGCTGCGGCGAAATCCACTGGCATGATGGCGCCACGGGGCTTGAAATTGGTCGAGCTGATACCGGTCATGGGGCTGGTCGTCTTCGTGGGCCGCTGGCTGGGCGGGCGCGTCTTTTCCCTGACCGAGGTCAGCCGCCCGATCCTGAATCTCAGCAAGGAGCAGATGGCCGCCGGCAGGTTCTATTCCTCAAGCCTCGGTCTGTTGCTGGGCATCGCGTTGCTCGGGGCCAGCTTCGCCCAGAGCGAGGATTTCAGCGACGCCACCCGCGCGGTGCTCAGCTTTCCGCTGATCGTGGTGGGCGGGCTTTTGCTGTGGCGCGTCGGCCGGTTGCTGCGGTCCCATGTCGAGGCCGAAGATGCATCGACCGAGGAGCGCCACTACCGCAACCGGATCATCGGCCTTATCAGCCGGGCGGTGGTCGTCGTGGCCGTTGTCGGGCCCGTTCTGGCCGCGATCGGCTATGTCGAGGCGGCCGAGTTCCTGGTGCATCCCACGATCATGACGCTGGCCCTTTTGGGCCTGCTGATGATACTTCAGCGGTTCGTCTACGACGTCTACGACCTGCTCACCGGGGCGCCCACGGGCGACGGTGCGACCGAGGGCTTGATCCCCGTGCTGGTGGGCATGGTGCTGGCGTTTCTGGCGATGCCGGTGCTGGCGCTGATCTGGGGGGCGCGGGTCGCCGACCTGACCGAGGTCTGGGCACGCTTCATCGAAGGGTTCACCATCGGCGAGACGCGCGTCTCGCCCACCGATTTCCTGACCTTCGCCCTCGTCTTCGCCGTCGGCTATACGCTGACGCGGGTGGTGCAGGGAACCCTGCGCTCGACCGTGCTGCCGAAGACAAAGATCGACCCGGGCGGGCAGACGGCCATCATCTCGGGGCTGGGCTATGTCGGTATCTTCCTCGCCGCGATCATCGCCATCACCACGGCGGGGATCGACCTGTCCTCGGTCGCTCTGGTCGCCGGCGCTCTGACGGTCGGTATCGGCTTCGGCCTGCAGACCATCGTGTCGAACTTCGTCTCCGGCATCATCCTGCTGATCGAGCGGCCCGTCAGCCAGGGCGACTGGATCGAGGTCGGCGGGGTGATGGGCACGGTCAAGGACATCTCGGTGCGCGCGACCCGGATCGAGACCTTCGACCGTACCAACGTGATCGTGCCCAATGCCGACCTGGTGTCGGGGCAGGTGACCAACTGGACCAAGTACAACCTGATGGGCCGGGTGATCGTGCCGGTGGGCGTGGCCTATGGCACCGATACGAAGAAGGTCGATGAAATCCTCAGGGAAGTGGCGCGGGCCCATCCGCTGGTGGTGATGAACCCCGAGCCGCTGATCCTGTTCATGAATTTCGGCGCCGACGCGCTGGAATTCGAGGTGCGGGTGATCCTGAGCAACGTCAATTACAGCCTCTCGGTGCGCAACGATCTCAACCACGAGATCGCCCGCCGCTTTGCCGAAGAGGGGATCGAGATCCCGTTCGCCCAGCGCGATATCTGGCTGCGCAACCCCGAGACGCTTTCGGGCCCGCGGCCGGTATCCGAAACCATCGCACCGGCGCCGGAGACCGGCGCACCGGCCCCGGCCGCGACCTCGCAGCCCGAAGAGTACGTGCCGCGGATCGACAACGACGGCACCGATGGCACCGACGGTGGCGATGGAGACGGCCGATGACCCGCATGCTGTTTCGTGACGATGCGTACCGGTCCGAGGCGCCGGCCACCGTGACCGAGGTTGCCGAAGGCGGCGTCGCGCTCGACGCCACCCTTTTCTACCCGCGCGGGGGCGGCCAGCCCGGCGATTGCGGGCGACTGGTCTGGGCGGGCGGCGAAATGGCCGTGGCCGACACGGTGAAGGGCGCGGGCGCAGCTATCCTGCTGGTGCCTGCCGAGGGCGCGACACCGCCGCCGCCGGGCACCGCCGTCGTCCAGCATCTCGACTGGAACCGCCGCCACCGCCACATGCGCGTGCACACCGCGCTGCATCTGCTGTCGGTGGTTATTCCCCTGCCGGTCACGGGCGGCGCCATCGGCGCCGAGAAGGGCCGCCTCGATTTCGACATGGAAGAGGCCCCCGAAGACAAGGCCGCGCTGCAAGAGGCGCTGAACGCGCTGATCGCCCGCGACCTGCCCGTCACCGAGGACTGGATCACCGATGACGACCTCGCCGCCAATCCCGGCCTGGTGAAAACCATGTCTGTCGCGCCTCCCACGGGGCAGGGCCGGGTGCGGCTGATCCGGATCGGGCAGGGCGATGCACAGGTCGACCTGCAGCCCTGCGGCGGCACCCATGTGGCGCGCACCGGCGAGATCGGGCCGGTGCGCCTGGGCAAGATCGAGAAGAAGGGCCGCCAAAACCGCCGGGTCAACCTGCATCTGGAGACCTGAGCCCGTTTTCAGCCCCTTGCACAGGCCCGCCGTTGCAGGCTACACGAAGCGGCACGGAGAGGTGGCCGAGTGGTCGAAGGCGCACGCCTGGAACGCGTGTAGGCGGGAAACCGTCTCCAGGGTTCGAATCCCTGTCTCTCCGCCACTTTAGGCATTCGACGATCCATCCCAATATACTGATAGTGCGACGAAAATCGGCGTTTTCGCGCTGATGGCGGTGTTCGGTCCGCTTGATTTGCTGCACATTTTGCTACACAATTTGCTGCACAAATGGGGAATTTCTCCGCCATGAGCATTGCCAAACGAGGCCGTCTTTTTCACCTCCGCCGCCGTGTGCCGCGCCGGTATCGAAGGATCGAGCCGCGCGAAACCGTCTGGATCAGCCTGCATACCGACTCGGAGACCATCGCCCGCAGCAAGGCGGATCGCGCGTGGAGCCAGATGATCGAGGCTTGGGAGGCGCGGCTGGCCGGGAACAGTGAAGATGCAGAGGCCCGCTACGAAGCCGCGCGCGACCTCGCCCGGGCGCGCGGCTTTCGGTATCTGGATGCGGGGGCGGTGGCCAAGTTGCCGGTTGAGGAAGTCGTCGAGCGCGTCGAGGCGATCCCAGCCCCGGCGAAGCAACCCGATGCCATCGAGGCCGCGGCCCTTCTCGGCACCGTTCCCGAGCCCCGCATCACGGTCACCAAGGCACTGGAACTCTACTGGGGCCTCGCCAAGGAAAAGACGCTGGGCAAGAGCGAGGATCAGCTGCGCCGCTGGGAAGCGCCCCGCAAGAAAGCCATCAAGAACTTTGTCGCAGTCGTCGGCAACAAGGAGATCGCCAACATCACCCGCGACGACATGCTGGACTTCCGCCAGCACTGGCTCGACCGGATTGAGGCGGGCGAGGTCACGGCGAACTCGGCCAACAAGGACCTGATCCACCTGGGCGACGTGTTGAAGACCGTCACCACGATGAAGCGCCTTGGCCTCTCGCTGCCGCTGGGCGAGTTGTCATTCAAGGAGGGCGAGAAGCAGACGCGCCCGCCCTTCAGCGAGGACTGGATCAGGACGCGACTGCTCGCCCCCGGTACGCTGGACGGGTTGAACGGTCAGGCCCGCGCCCTGCTGCTCGGCATGATCAACACCGGCTATCGGCCGTCCGAGGGCGCGGCGCTGACGGCGGAGACGATCCGGCTCGACTGCGACGTTCCGCATATCTCGATCGAACCGGAAGGGCGACAATTGAAGTCGCACTATGCCCGCCGCGTGATCCCGCTGACCGGTGTCTCGCTCGAGGCCTTCAAGCAGTACCCTCAAGGCTTCCCGCGTTACCGAAATCGGGCGACCCTCAGCGCAGTCGTGAACAAGTTCCTCCGCGCCAACGGCCTGCTCGAGACCCCGCGCCACTCGATGTATTCCCTGCGCCATGCCTTCGAGGACCGCATGCTCGCCGCCGGGATCGACGACCGGATCCGCCGCGACCTGTTCGGTCACCGGCTCGACCGCGAGCGATACGGTAAGGGCGCATCGCTGGAACACGTCGCAGAACTCGTCGCCCGCATTGCCTTCTGAGCCAGCAGCGCCCGCGCCCGGCGTTGCGCCTGCGACAGCCGCTTCTCTTTCTTCACGGCCGCAGCCAGTTCCGCCTCCAGCCGCTCGAAGACAGGTGCGAAGGTCGGGTCCTCCGCGACCAGCGCGGCGACTTTCACCAACGCCGCCTCGATCCGCGTGGCATCGATCGGCTGGGCCGGTTCGGTGCGTGTTGCTGATGGGCGCGACGGTGCCATGTCGAGCAACATGAGGCGGCGCGTGCGTCTTGTGCAGAGCAAGCGAACACGCCGCGCAAAGCGACCTGTCACAGCGTGCAAATCGGATGGGATGATCGTGCGGCCTTGGACCGATATAGGTCGTCGGTGCCCTGACTTGGGCGGTCACTTCAGGATCACGACTCATGCGTCCAGGAGCTTCGCCCGGGTCAGCATGTTTCGGCTATTGGGACAGCGAAAAACGCTCGCCTGGGAGGGCCGCGGGAGACGACAGG
This sequence comes from Rhodovulum iodosum, assembly GCF_041020385.1. Lineage (NCBI taxonomy): Bacteria > Pseudomonadati > Pseudomonadota > Alphaproteobacteria > Rhodobacterales > Paracoccaceae > Rhodovulum > Rhodovulum iodosum. The sequence continues at coordinate 106,944 of NZ_JBEHHI010000002.1, forward strand.
AGGGATGGCAAGATAAAGCGAGTGCCTCGCTGGCCGGGCCTCTGGCCCTAAGCTGTTGTCTGCACATTGTTTTTTGAGCTCTATCGGAGTCGGCGTGCGAATATCGTGCGGCATGGATCGACACTTTCTTCCATGAATTCAACACTCTTTCCTGCCACGCGGCGCCGCAACCGGGGAGCAACCTACGCTACGGCCTGTCTTTGCGCGCTAGGCTTCGATGGCCTCCTGACGCCCCTTGATCCGTCCCAATACGACCCCCAATCGTCTCTCCATGACCCGCGACGAGACTGAGTTCCGCATCCGCCCCGGCAAGCCCCGGGATCACCAGCCGCGCACCTCGCGCGTGCGCCGCAAGCCGCAGGGCTTCCTTGCCCAAGTGCACCAGGCCGTGCGCCGCGCGGGTGGCGATCCGAACAAGTTGGCCGGGAAGGGAAAGGCAAGCGGACGGTACAACGCGCGCGGCCGGGGTGCGAAGGTGGCCGCCGAACTGAAAGGCCGGAACCCGTGGTCGCGCGGTCCGGACGGAAGCCGGACGCGCGCCCGACGGGTGACCGTGAAGGCGCGGATCGTGAAGCTCAACCCGCAGCGGGGCGCGGCGCGCGGGCGCTCCTTCGTCAGCGCCAAGGCGGTCGATGCGCATCTGCGCTACCTGGAACGCGATGGTGTCACGCGCGACGGTGAACGGGCCCAGGTCTATTCCGCGAGTGAGGATGCCGCCGACGGTCGGGACTTCCTCGACCGCGGCCGCGACGACCGGCACCAGTTCCGCTTCATCGTCTCCGCCGAGGAAGGCGTCGAACTGTCCGACCTGCGCCAAACGACACGTGACCTGATGGCACAGATGGAGGTCGATCTGCAGACGCGGCTCGATTGGATCGCGGTCGACCATTACAACACCGGGCACCCGCACACGCATATTTTGGTCCGCGGCGTGACCGACCAGGGGAAGATCCTGAACATCGCGGGCGACTACATCGCGCATGGCATCCGCGAATGGGCGAGCGAGATCGTGACGCTTGAACTGGGCCGCCAGACCGAGCTGGAGGTCACCGACCAGCTGCGGCGCGAGGTCGAAGCCGACCGCTTCACACGTCTCGACCGCATGCTCATTGCCGAGCAGGAAGCCGCGAGCGAGTTCGCCGATCTGCGCCCGGATCACGACACGCTGGAGACCATGAAGCGCAACCGCGCGCTGCTGATCGCGCGCGCCCGGCGGCTCGAAAAGATGGGGCTGGCGACGGAAGTGCGGCCCGGCGAATGGCACATCTCCGATCGTGCCGAAGGCACCTTGCGCGCATTGGGCGAGCGCGAGGACATCATCAAGTCGATGCACCGGGCGCTGGACGGCAACGATCTCAACGATGCGCGCGGAACGTCCCAACTGGCGATGCATCGCGACAAGCTGCGCGAGCGGATCACCGGCCGGGTACTGGCGCGCGACCTCGCGGGCGACGGCAATAGCGACCGGGTGCAGCTGGTGATCGACGGTACGGATGGGCGCGTGCACCAGATCGAGCTTCATGCGGATCGCTGCGACGGCATCGGTCGCGGCATGATCGTCGCCGCTGTGCCGCCACCGACCGACCCCCGCACGGCCGACCGGAACATCCTCGCTGCGACGGATAGCGACGGCACCTATCACCCGTCGCGGCATATCGAGATCGCCCGGGCAGAGAAGATCACGCCCGACCCGGAGCGCTTCGTCACCGCCCATTTGCGCCGCCTCGAGGCCCTGCGCCGGGCCGGGATCGTGGAACGCTGGGGCGAGGATTACTGGAAGGTGCCGCAGGACCTGCCCGAACGCGGTCTGGCCCATGACCGGAAAGGACATGGCCCCGGCGCGCGGATGGAGATGCTCTCCCCCATCGGGCTGGACAAGCAGGTCACCCATGATGGCGCGACCTGGCTCGACAAGGAGTTGATGCGACAGGGCAGTACCGATCTGCGAGAGACAGGCTTCGGGCTGGAGATGAAACGCGCCATGGGACGCCGCAAGCAGGTCCTCGTCCAACGCGGCGATGTGCAAGACCTGGGCCAGGGCCGCATCCGCGCCGCGCGCGACCTCGTCCAGAGACTGGAAGCTCGCGAGATCGCCCGCGTCGGCCGCGCCATGGCCGCGGACCGCGGCCGCGACTGGACCCCCATCAAACCCGGCAGCCGCTTCGGCGGAGAACTCGTCGGCAGCACCCAACTCCCCAGCGGCCGCTTCGCCATGATCGACAACGGCCTAGGCTTCAGCCTCGTCCCCTGGAACGACGCTCTGGAACGACGGATCGGCCAGCAGATTGGGGGCGTCGGAATGCCGGGCGGTGGCGTTGACTGGTCGTTTAGGCGGAAGCGCGGGTTGGGTTTGTGAGCCAACTCCCGCCCCCAAGGGCCACTGTTGCAGGACTTTTGCCGGAAAAAGCTTAAACCTCCGCACGCACGATGCAGCAACTTAGCCGAGTGCACACCTTCTTCTTGATAGCATCCGATCAACAGCCATAGTAGTGTCGCTCGAAAACAATGGGAAATCGACCCAGCCAACCAAGCCGGACCGTAAGGAAGTAGATGCAGTTCGAAGATAACGAGTTAGACAAAGCGCTCCAGTCGGGTTTGGCGTCGCTTGATGCAAACCAAAATGCGCAAGCGACTAATGTGCACTTAGAACAGGGCGTCTCAGATGAGCGGCGAAAGTTCTTTGAAGATGAAGCATTTGCACCTTTGAGCAGCTCTTGGGGCGATTTAACGAGGCGCCACATTGACTATGTGAACCGGTATGTGAAGACGGATTTGGACCAGCCTCATACCTTTCAAGATACATTTGCACCCAATGATGTTGGAGACATAGACCACGCGCAATTGATTGTTCGCTTGGAGGGCTTGGCTCGACCAATGTGGGAATTCGGTTGCACCTTTGACGAACTGAAAGCAGCTCGTGACGCCGATGACACCGTTTTTCTCGATGAGTTTTGCGAATTCTGGAATCAAAGACGCGATCTTAGACCCGCATTTTCAACGCTCCTTAGCGAAGTGAAAGATGAGATTGACCAGATTGATTGGGCTGACGCTTTGCGCGACCTGCTTGGTCTTGCCCACTATTCCGCGAATACGGCGCCAGAACCCGTGGCCTTGTGCAAGTATTCAGTCGCCGACGTCCGAAATGAAGCAACTACCGGTTTTCCAATCACCATGCCGACCGTCTTGGACAGCGAACCTTGGGAGCATTACTTTCCCGCTCCCAAGTCGCTGCAGTTTGGTCGCGCTATGGCTCTCACGCCCTGTGACGGTGACGAAAACTTGAAGGTGGAGTTTCTTAACTCTCGCGTGACATACTCGCACAAAAACATCTGGAAAATCGGTATGATAGTGACACCGGCCCCTACCTCCGATATTAGCGACCTGCGCGCGCTGCACCTGCTAGCGCTGCAAATCGCATCTGGCGATCATACGTTCGGAACATGACAGAAGCATTGAAACAAAAAGGCCCGGAGCGGCATCCTTGGCTCGAAGTACTTGAGGCTTCGCCGGAGGCGTCTGTGTCTGATCTCATGGCGGGCTACGCTGCCGTGTTCCCGTATACACGCGCCGATGCTCCGGATGCTGCTCGCACGCTCGTCGGCCATTTACCTGCCGAAGACCCGGCGCGAATAGCCTTGGCCTCAGGCATTCTGTCCTGGCTTCGAATGAAACGCGACGAGCACCTACCTGCCGATCGGGCCAGACTACAGGATTTCATTCGCCAGGTCTCAGAAGCATTCGAAATCATTGCTCTTCTCGATCAGACCGAGCCGGCCCTCGAATTGCGCGACAAATACGTACGATGGTTCGCGTGGGCGAACCGGTTGAACCTGACACCTTCTCGGGACGCGCGGGCCAGTTACTTCCGCATGCTCGCCAACACGCAACCGATCCTTGCAGAGCGTCTTGCCGATCCCGACGCCCTCGCACCCTTCTGGATGCGCCTTTGCAGGGAGTCTGGCTCCACCTATCCAAAAGGGTACTTGCAGATCGGATTGCTGGGCCTTCGTCGGTTGCCTGGTGCAATCGAGCGCGGCGAGCGACCTTGGATTGCCGGGCTTGCGGCTTGGGCACTCGAACAGGCTCCCTCGGACAAGGAGTTCATGCGGGCTTGGTCGCCGTTGAAGCGACTGCATCCCGCAGGACCAAAAGTTCTGCGGCAAAATGTATTCAATGTCCTCTCGCAAAAGACCTATGTGGACGCTGGGATAGAAACGCCCGGTTGGTGGGCAAGCGATCCAGTGTTCCCCAAATTGCAAGACTCCAAAGGGCGTGCTCATTCGCTTGAACCACCGGCACCGGAGCTGCGTGAGAGCATCATTCATGACCTTCGTGACGGCGTCCGATTTTCAGATTTGGATGATCGGTTGAACACGATGGTGGAGCGCTACGAACGTTATACTGACGCGACCGGAGACGTCTATTTTCTGGTGCGATCTTTCTGTAACGTGGGCAACATTCTGCTTCGGAATTCTGTGAATGATCACAGTGAAGTAGCACGTTTTGCGCAGAATTTGGCTCGCAAAACACTGCGATATCAACCCCGCAACCCGATTGCATGGGGGCTTTGGCGCGACGCGCTGTTTAGTGGCGGCGCTTACGATGCTGCGGTCGCGCTTGGATGGGAAACAGTTCGCCGGTTTCCGAGTAATCCGTTGATGCGCAACGAATTGGCTGAAATCCTGATTGCGCTGGATCAAGCAGACGTGGCTTTGGCCTTGCTCGACGACGCAATTGAGGCGCAGGCTTTCAATGCCGTGACCTACGCAATTCTTGCCCGCCTCTTGGCCAATAGGGGAGATATGGAAGCAGCGCGCACGGCAATTGAAGATGGCCTCACGATCGACTCTGAGAATGCTATTCCGACGCAATGGCGCTCCTACTTGGATGATGGCAAACCGCTCCCTCTATTGGCCGCTGCTCGGAAAAGAGTGATTGACGCTGTCGATGCCGATTCAAGCGACGAAGTAATCGCGGAACTCGGACGCAGTGGACATCTGCGGCACTTGCGTCAGCGCCTGCAGAGTGATGCATCTGCCGTTGAGGAGTTGCAGGAGATACTGAATACCGACCCGAGCTTTGCCTATGCTCAAATCCTCGCAGCGCGACACAACCTCTGGCATGCGTCAGAACAGGCGCTTCCGCCAGTTGCCGCCGCTTTCGAAGAGGCGCTCGCGAGCGAGGACATCGAACGGCTGACTGCGCTGACGGAACAGATGCCGCGGTTGGAGTCGTTGATCTTGCTCGCACGGGCCATTCTTGGAGACGCAGTTGCTGCACGCGAAATCGATGGCCGCTTGCGCAGCCCCAGCGCAATGGACGATGCTCGAGCCATCGAAATCCTTCAAAGCCGCTTCCAACCTGTTTTCGAGTTGATCGACGGAGGTCTGGAACCCTCTGAGGCAGTAAGCGAGTATGCAGACCAGCTTCGCATAGCGATCTATGACACCAATGAAGCCGTTTCAGCCCCGGAACTCTTGGTGGCGTGACTTCGATGCTTTTTTGGCGACCTGCGGTAGGGGGCCTCCTGACCAAAAACCTCGCACGGCTATCCACCTGATTAATTCGGATGGCCCACCCTGAGCTTTTTGCTGCACATTTTGCTGCACAAACCGCAACACGAGAAGCCCATTATTTTCGCAAATTCAGTCATTTAGGTACATGGAAAGAAAGCACTTTCGGACTGTCTCTCCGCCACCTGCCCCCGCGAAAGCGTTCTCCCGATCCGGCTCCGGCCGGATTTTTCCGTTGTTTTCGAGGGTTATGCGGGACGGGCTGAGCACCGACCTCGGTGCCCGGAGGCCCGGAGGCGGTCTCTCATTGCCGGTATTCTCTGGACCTCATGACTGCGGGAGTTTGGTGTTCAGGTTGCAAGACTCTGAAATAAGATGGCTTTTCGGAGTTCCCGGCTAAACACTTCGGCGCCAGTGGCGTGCGCAAGATGACACTCAGATCGAACTTTCAACAGGCGCATTATACCCTGAGGGCTGAACCAATCAGCTGGACGAGCTGACATATTCGCCTTCTCCTGTAGGTGGCGAGACCCCGCGTTCGCCGAGCTCGAGCGTCTCCGTTTCGGAGAGCAACCAAGTTGAAAGCTGGTCGGCCGCTGCCGCGATCTGTTCCGGTTTTCGAAGGGCACACTCCCAGATCGTCGCTACGCGCCAGCCCGCCGCAAGCAGCGCGCCCCGAACCGCGCTGTCCCGCGCAACGTTCGCGTCGAACTTTGCCTGCCAGAACGCTACGCGCGTCGCGGGAGTGGTAGCGTAGCGGCACCCCTCATGCCGATGCCAGAAACACCCGTGCACAAAGATGACCGCGCGGTGCTTCGGGAGGACGAGGTCAGGCCTACCTTTGACTTTCTTCGAGTGAAGACAGTAGCGGAAGCCGCGTGCGTGCAGCGCCCGCCGAAGAGCCATCTCAGGCTTCGTGTTCTTTCCCTTGATCCCAGCCATCATCCGCGAACGAGTGACGGCGTCGACGACATCAGACATATACTAAGCTTAAGCCAGTTCGATTGACGATGCATACTCCTGCGGGGGCAGCAGTCGCTGCACAATCGATCTCGTTCCGCGGTGGCCCAGGCGCCAGGAGGTCAATCGCGTGAAGACCGTTGGAGATGCTCCGTTTTGCGGTCAAGCCTCCTGTAAGGGGCAGTGTGGCTGTCTGGGTCTAGATGATCTTGCTTGTCTGACCTAGGAGGGAGTTCGAGAAGATCCGAATGGAAGTCACATGGCAAAAAGAGCACGAAAGGCCCGACTCTACGGTGCCGACGGCGTTCCCGCTCCTGAGTTCAACAGGATGGTCAAGAGCTGGCTTGAAGGCGACCTCCCAATAAGGGAACACACAAGTCCTGCAGCATTCGATGGCGTTCGCCAGAAGTACATGGAAGCAGTGGATGTCGCAATCTCAGCTGGCCTTGATCGAGCCATCGCGCACAGGGAGGCTCTAAATAAGCTGACAGAGCTTCTGTTTGGCTACGATATTGCAGAAGAGCTCGCCGAGAGACTGAATCCTGGCCTCGTAAACGAAGCAGGATTCAGAACCACCCTTTCGCAAGGCGTTGCCAAGAATGTTGGCGAGAACTTTGTAAATCTTATTGTCTATGCTTTGGCCGACACGCTTTCGGATCAGGACGAGATTCTCATAGACAAGGGCCTTCCACCCGCACTGAAAGCCGCTCTTGAGTTGAGAAGGACCGTTCCACTTAAGACGGGAGATATGGACATCTCTATCCCAATTGAAGGGGACATGGCCATATTCTCCAGAAGAAATCCGCTTAATGCGGTAGTCATCAGCGCGAAGACTCGTTTAAAAGAAGTTTTCCACATTGGGACCATGTGGAAGCTTCTGTTTGACACAATTGATGATGAGTATTGCCTGGACAAATGGGGACTCACGGCACCCGCTGGCTCAGACGTCTCGGAAGTGCTTTACGTGTTTGCCACAGCCGACATGGTCAGGGAAGGTGGTAGAAATAGTCAAGGACCAGATGTAGAACGCGACATGCCGCGAAACCTCATAGCTATGGACGCATCTTTCTTCGACTACGTTTTTGTCTCGAAGGTCGGAATCCCCCACGTCGAAAACAAGATTTCTCTAGCAGAGCGTGGCGCTCTCTTTCACGAGCTTGGGTGTTTGATTGACCTTATCAAGCTCAAATTCCCGCTCCCAAAATAGATACGTTTATCTTGCATAGTGGCTGTCAGCTCGCAGAAAGAAGATCTGTCTTATGATTGGCACATTCCCCCTCGTGCGGGAAGATTTGAATTTCTTCTGCAAGCTCGGAAATCCGCGCGGCAAACAAGCGAGACAACAAAGGTGGCACGGCATTTCCTATAGCTGAGTACGTATCTACGACCCCTGAAACATCAAAACGGAAAAAATCAGGGAACGATTGGACGCGAGCCGCTTCCCTGATGGTCAGAGACCGAGGCTCCGTCGGGTGCCAGTATGCATAGGTATCCTTGCCGATGTGTGCCACGATAGTCCTGCACGGCTTTGTTGCAGAAAGCCGTTCGAACCAGTCGCCATGTGTTGATCCACCGTTCTTCAGGTAGCCTTCGAGCAACAAGTGCTGTTCAGGAAGTTTGAACCTCTCCTTGGTGTGCTCCAAAAGGAGACGAAGCATCAGGCTTCCATCTACTTTGCCAAGCAGATTCTCAAGTGCGTGCTTTGTCTTTGACGATTGAACCTCTTCAATGGCGGCTTCTATGCCGTCTCTTAGGTCCTGAAGGGTCTGCGAACGGTCAACTTTGAGATCCATCCACCTTATACCAGGGGCGACAAAAGACGCGAAGACGCGATCATCATCACGCGGCTTTCGGAAGATGTGAGCATCAGTAGCGGCTGGCCTTACTCCAGAGACGGGGTCAGGCTGCTGAACCCAAGACAGATAATCACGTTGCTCCGGAGGAAGCTTGGGATCCCAAACGTCGTACACTGCGCTTGAATGATCTGTCTTTATCCCACCCTTTGGATCAAACTCTTGCGGATCAGACAAGCCAGTGAGCGCCACACGCAGAGGCACGTCCGCAGCAGCGGACTTAAGTTCAAAGAACTTCGAAGCAATATTGTGAGGAGCAGCCCCAGCCTTCGCGCCAAACATTATGAAGCGGCGACGGTCTTGAGGTACCGCATAATCACGAGCGTTAATGACCTGGTGACTGACATGATACGTCAGTTTATCGGTGGCCAATTCTTCAATCAGCTCAACTAGCAAGGCGGGAGCATCGAAGGTGCCATTCGGAGTTTTTAGTGCCGACTGGAAGTTGGATACATTCTCAAAGAGGAATACTTCGGGCTGAAGCGCCTCGAGAAAGAGCACATATTGCACCATGAGAGCATTGCGCTCGTCACCATATTCTTTGTGCGACCACGCATGCACTCCTTGGTCTCGGAGGCTTTGGATTACCGGTCGCCCAATACGGCTGAATCCCTTGCACGGTGGTCCGCCGAGCACGATGTGCGCCCGATATCGATCAAAATAGAGCTCCTCAAGCTGCGACTTGTTTTCAAGGCAGAATTCGGCACGGACAGATGCACGTGAGGCACGCCAATCGATCCATGCTTCCTTCAGCCTGGAAAATGCGTCGGTGCTCAGAAACTCACAAAGTCGTGTAAGGCGTTTCGAGTTGTTAGAATTCTGGCCGCGGCCAGATTTACCGGCGGCTTCTTGGATTTCATTGAATCGTGCTGACCACTCTTGTTCCATATCATGGACCAGTTCACGATTTGGAAAACCAAGGGCTGGTTCCCCCTCGGCGTTTTCGAGGAGGCTTTCACACTCTTCACCCCACGGGAGACTCCGCGTGCTTGCCAACGGCCTACTGAACGAGGAAACTCCTAACCTGTTTACGAACGCTTTGACTAAAGCGAGTGTGAAAGTCTGCGGCGGTACACGAGACAACTCTTCTACGTAGTCATCACTTTGCGAAATCTCGGCAGCAAGTGATGAGAATTTTTTGTCGATATTGCGAATTCGCGCAAGAAATTCCGACAAGCCGATTTCATTGAGGCGCTCGAATAGCTCGGGATGGAAAGACGAACCCGCGAGGTGAACGAGATAAAAAAGGCGTATCTCAGTAGGGTGCTGGAACCATGTCATATCAGCGACACGGCCGATAGGCAGTGAAGCTCGGTCGCCAAGGCTGCGAAAGTTCCTGTTGAAGATCTTAATTGCCGATGGATCGTTATCGATCCCGAGAACTGTTTTGAACCGCCTAGCGCCATTGAAATTATCAAAGCCGCATGAGAGGCCGCCGGCTCCGCAAAAAAGGTCGACGACCCGCAGTGTATCTTGAAGGGGACGTTCGGGAAGCGAGCGGTAATAGTTCACAGGACTTGCTTTCTTGCTTTGCTCTCGTTTCGCTGCGGCTGGCGTTGTTGTCCCGCAACCCTTGGCTAGGCGCGCGACCCCGCGATGACGCAGGCTCATCACCCAACCCTCAAATACACGATAGTGGGCTTGGGCTCAAAGGTGAAGACAATATCTTGACAGAGGAGGCGGAGGAAAGATGGACGGTGAGGGCTCGCTGCGTGGCCACTATCAGCAAGCAGCATCCGTGTCCGCATCTTGGCTTTGGAGGATGAGGTGCTGGCGGCTCCAGCGCGCCTCCCTTAGTTTGAGCAATCCGGCCAGCGTCGCCCCCGGTGCCTGCTTCCCGTCTAGGATCGCTTCGACGATGTCGGGCGCGAGCAGCGTGAGCCGCAAGACGCGGGTCATGTAGGAGGGCGCGATCCCCTCGCGCTCGGCCAGTTCGGCAATGGTTGCGAACTCGCCCGACTCCAGCATGCGTTTCCAGCGGAAGGCGCGCGCCAGCGCCTTGACCAGCGTGTTGTCAGTCCGCCGTGGTTGCACAGCGCCCTCGGGCATCTTCATCTCTTTCCGCCCGCCGCGCTTCACGATGCGGAACGGGACGTGGAGTGTCACGATGTCGGGGACTGGCGCGCCGCATGTCACGCTGCTTCTCCGATTCCACCGGCCAGCATCTCGCGGGCCAGACCGCCGAGGCCGTCGACGCGCAGGCGGACGTTTAGCCCGTCCACGCCGATGTCGACCCGCTCGACCAGCAGCGCCACGATGCGCGCCTGCTCGGCCGGGAACAGTTCGTCCCACAGCGGGTCGATCTGGTGCAACGCTGCGCGGGCGTCGGTCTCGGTGATGGCGTCGGCATGGGCGCGCGCCGCCTTCCACGTGCCCGCTACGATCTCGGGCTGGCGGAACACGGCGCGGAGCTGGTCGATGACGGCCGCCTCGATCTCGCCCGCGGGCACGCGGCCGACCGGGCACGATCCGGCGCCGTGCTTCAGCACGGTCTGGCTGACGTAGTAGCGATAGAGCTTCCCGCCCTTGCGGGTATGCGTCGGGGAGAAGGCCGCGCCGTCTGGGCCGAACAGCAGGCCCTTCAGCAAGGCGGGCGTCTCGGCGCGGGTGCGCGCGGCGCGCTTTCGCGGGCTCTCCTGCAGGATGGCGTGGACGCGATCCCACGTCTCTCGGTCGATGATCGCGCCGTGCTCGCCCGGGTAGCTCTCGCCCTTGTGGACCGCCTCGCCGATGTAGGCGCGGTTGTTCAGCATCCGGTAGAGGTATTTCTTGTCGATCCGGTTGCCGCGGGGCGTGCGGATGCCGCGCTTCGCCACCTCGCGGGCCAGTTCAGTGCCCGAGCCGATCTCGAGGAAGCGGGCGAAGATCCAGCAGACATGCTCGGCGGCTTCGTCATCGATCACCAGCTTCCGGTTCTGGACCCGATAGCCGTAGGGCGGCACCCCGCCCATCCACATGCCCTTCTTTCGGCTGGCGGCGACCTTGTCGCGGATGCGCTCGGCGGTGACCTCGCGCTCGAACTGGGCGAAGGACAGGAGGATGTTGAGCGTCAGTCGCCCCATGGACGTGGTCGTGTTGAAGCTCTGCGTGACCGAGACGAAGGTCACACCGTTTCGGTCGAACACCTCGACCAGCTTGGCGAAATCCGCCAACGAGCGGCTGAGCCGGTCGATCTTGTAGACCACGACCACATCTACGAGCCCGTCTTCGATGTCCTCCAGCAGCCGCTGCAGGCCGGGGCGCTCGAGCGTACCGCCGGAGATGCCGCCGTCATCATACTGGTCGCGGACCGGCACCCAGCCCTCGGATCGTTGGCTGGCGATGAACGCCTCGCAGGCCTCGCGTTGGGCGTGAAGGGAGTTGAACTCCTGCTCGAGCCCTTCCTCCGAGGATTTCCGAGTGTAGATCGCGCAGCGCTGCTTGCGGACGACCGGCTTGGTCATGTCCGCCTCCGCCGGTTCTTAAGACCGAAGAACACGAGCCCGTTCCACCTCGTGCCGGTGATGGCGCGGGCGATGGCGGACAGCGACTTGTAGGGCCGCCCCTGCCATTCGAAGCCGTCCGCGGTGACGGTGACGACGTGTTCGACGCCCTGCCACTCGCGGATCAGCCGGGTGCCGGCGATGGGCATGGTGTCGGCGCGGACGCGGCTCTTTTTCCTGTCACCGCCGTCGAGCTCTTCGCCCAGCCGCTCCAGCCGCCGGATCGTCTCGGGCTTCAGGCCGCCATAGGCGAGTTCTTGGATGCGGTATGCGAGCCGGCTCTCCAGGTAGCGTCGGTTGAACGGCGGCGGCTCGCTGTCGAACAGGTCGCGCCACTGCGCCTTCAGCTCCGGCGTCGTCGCGGTCTTCAGCGCGGCCAGGCGCGCGGGAATGGGATCGTGGGTCGTCATGCGGGTCTCCGGTGAGTTGGAGTTGCATGACGGCATCGGTCGGTCGGAGAGTGTAGGCAACTTTCTCCAGTATCGTCAGATACTTCGCCCGTCTCCCGCATCCGCAACCGAACCAGCCCGAGCGCCAGCAATCCGCACAGCTCGGCGCGGCGTTCGGCGGCGGTCATCCGGTCGGGCGGCAGGGGATTGGGGCGCTTCATATCGAGGGGGCCGGTGTCTGTGGTGTCGTCACAGAGGAAAAGCCACCTTCGGTGCCCCGATGGGACACCCACACCGGCCATTGGAACAGACAAGGAACAAAAATGCTTGCCTGCGGCCTGCGACTCCGCGATCCTCTCCGGTTGAATCCCTATCGAGCAGCAGTTGAGTGAGGTGTGTTCATGCCGCGCAAGTCTCTTCCTTTGGGCCCCGAATCCCTCGGTCTGATCGAAGATGCGCGGATCGATTTACTTTGCGCGGCGCTCGCTGTTCGGGACGATGATAGCGAACCCGAATTCGACCTGCCCGAAGATATGCCCGATCTCGAGGACGAGGACGCCACCCATGCGTTTCGGGAGCGGCTGATCGAGATCCTCTCCGAGTTCGACCCGGACGAGCTTCGCCCAACAGAAACCCGGTCACGCCGCATGCGCGCGCTCGCCAGCGGCAAGGGCGTCACGTCGCTCGAAACCATCGTGGCCCAGAAGCTCGATCACGAACGGGCGCAGGAATTCGACGATCAGCCCGACCCGCTCTGCAGGAGCATCTGGGCTTTTCTCAATGCCCGCGAGACCTTCGAAGACGCGGAGAGCTTCCACTTCGCCCGACAGTTTCGCGACCACCGCAAGCTCTATGACGCCTTCGAGGTGGATCTGGAAACCGCAACGCCGCTCGATGCGGCGTCCGTCGACGAGCGGGCGCTGTCGATCAGGATCAAGGAGGTCCTCGAGCTCAAGCCGGCGATCTCCTGCACCGTCCGCGCGCTCGACCTGCCGAAGACCGACGCGCACCCCGCGTCGATCATGCTGATCGTGCGCCATGGCGGGCCGCTCTCAAGCGTATACAACCATCGCGACGACGGCCGGCGCGCGGCGATCTATTATCGCCCGCCGAACGAGGCGACATTGATCTACACGCCGTCGCTGCAGCAGATCGAGGTCTGCGCGGACAGCCCGCTCGTCCGCCAACAGGTCAGCGACACCTTCGCCGAGGTCGCGCTCAACCACGACATTTCCCAGAAGCCGCTCACCTGGAAGCGCTACAACCTCACGCGCTTCCGGACCTCGCTGGCGCTCGAACGCCCCGCCATCGAGGGCTACGACATCAGCGACGCCCGCGTTCTGGAGGCGGAAGTGCGCCTCGGCCATTGGCGGCGAAAGCTGCTGCTGAAGGTCACCATCGACGACGACATCGAGGAGGTCGCCGACCAGTACCTCGGCGCGCGCAACGTGTTCCGGCGTGCCGAGCGTTTCAGCCGGATCGGCATCGCGGTGGTCTACAGCCGGGCCGGCGATGCGACCGAGCGGACGCTCAACATCACGATCTCGGGCACGAAGAGCTGCAATCTCCAGAGCCACAAGGATCCGGAAGAGCGCAGCCTCGGATTCATGCTGCTCCAGGAGTGGGGCATCCTCAGCGCCTTCCGTCAGATCGACCCGTCAGACCTGCGAGCGATGTTCGCCGAGTTGATCAAGCTGCACGACCGCGTCGAAGACGAGGTCACGGGCCAGTACCTGCGTGAGCTCGGTCTCGACGCTCAACGGCTGATCGAAGGCGGGCTGCTCGAGCGGCGCGACCGCCAGGACGTCGTACTGATCGAGGATGGCGACATCGATGGCGAAGGAGCCGTGAAACCGTCCGAGAAGCCAGGGATGGTCCGCACCGTGGGGCTTTTCGGCGAGGAAGCCGGCGACGTGCCCGCGGGCGATCTCGACAAGTATTCGCTCAACGCGGACTGGCTCCGCGAGACGATCCTGCGGCTGCTGAAACCGCTGCTGACGCGGCGCGGGTCGCAACAGATCCTCGACCCGGACCTGACCCTGCTCGGCGCGATGGAGATCGGCGGCGCCGAGGTGCCGCTCTATTTCGCGCGGCGGCTGAACGACCCGAAGACCGTCGAACGGCTGGACCTGGCGATGCGCGCGCGCAACCAGGCCGGCGTCGGCATCGTGCTGTCGGCCAGCGAGGACATGCCCTCCCATCTCGGGCCGAACGTCGTGGTGCCGTTGCTGTCGAACATCGCGCCGGCCGAGGAGGAATTCGCGGTCGCGCGCGACGGGCTCGAGATGGCGTTCCGCAGCAACTTCGCGCTGGCACGCGGCGGCGCGACACCGCAAGTGCTCCGCTCCGGCAAGCAGTCGGGGATGCTGCATGTGCCGGGGAAGGATCCGCTGCCTCTTACCGGCCCAGACCAGATCACGATCTTCGAGCGTCTTGTGGCAGCCTCCAAGACGGGCAGCCCGGACGTGCAGGTCAAGGATCTGATGGACGGGCTCGGTTCGCGCAGTCCCCAGCAGGCATTCCGGCCGAAGACCTGGGAGAGCATCCTGAACGTCTACATCGCCAAGGGCGAGAAGCGCGGCTACTGGCGGCTGGTGATCGACGGGGCGTCGCCCGAGGCGGCCGTCTAACAACGGTCTAACATGGCGTGCGGGACGGTCTAACAAGCGGCTGATTACTGGAAGGGCTCCACTTCAGAGGAGCACTTCCATGCCGACTCCCTTCCCATCGCGCCAGGCGGCCCCGACGAGGCGATCCGGCGCCGCGAACGCAAATCCCACCACTGCGTACTGGCGCTGCACGCGCTGCGACAAGCTGCTCGGCGTCTGCCGCGACGGCCGCATGCACCTGCGCTTCGCGCGAGGCCACGAGTATCTCGTGGGCTTCCCGGTTCAGGCCACCTGTCGCGGCTGCGGCACGCTGAACCACGCGACCGCACCCGCGCGCTGACGCGCGCATCCACCCACCCCCCCTGAAACAGCAGAGACGCGCGACGTCCTGACCTGGCCACCACAAGGCGCCGGACGCCTGGCCGGAAGGCAGGCGTCCGATGTCCTTCGCGTGGCACGAAATCCGCGACCACCTCATGCAATCCTCTTCCACTCTCGGCTTCCAGCGCAGCTTCGACGCGCTCCGATGCGCGCACGGATCCATCGCACGGTTTCCGGACCGGGCGGCGCTTCTCGAAGCGTTGCACCGCGGTCCCGACAGCCCGGCCGGCAAGAACCGGATCCTCAGAGCGCTGATCGCGGCGGCGCAGGACGACGATGGCGCGTCCGATTGCGCCGCGACGGTGCTGCTGCTGGCCCTCTGGCCCGGGCTCGACGCGATCCGACGTCGCGCAATGGCGCGCAGGATCGCGCCCGCCGATGAAATCGTCTCCGACATTCTCGCCCGGACGACCGAGGCTATTCGCAGCCTCGATCCCGACCGCGTCACCTCGATCGCCGCCACGGTCCTGCGGAACGTCGAGCGCGACATCATCCGGGCGCGAAAGCGTGAAGCGGAACGGCAGGGCGTCGCCGCCGAGATCGATCCCGATGGGATCCCCGCGGCGCAGGGTGAGCCTGACCGAGCCCTGCATCGCGCGCGGCTCGTCGACGACATGCGCACGCTGATCGGCGGCGACGCGGACCTCGTCAACCGCGTCGCCGTAGAGGGCTGCTCGCAGGCCGAAGCGGCGGTCCAGCTGGGCCTCACCGAAGCCGCCGCCCGCAAGCGATACCAGCGCGCCACCCGCAGGCTCCGCGATCGCCTCCAGGAAATCGTCTGACCCGATGTCCCGATCCGGGGCGCCGGATGGCTTTTCCCCAGTGACCGGCAAGCACGCCGCCGAACAGCACGAACAAGGATGGACCATGCAGGAACGACACCCAGTCCCCGCAGCCGAGATGGTCAGGATCCCGGGCCTCTATCGGCGCTGGGAACTGCCCGAGGTTCTGAAGAACCACCAGGCCTACCGGATCGAGGATGCCGGCGCGCATCAGGACGGCACGCCGCTCCTTGCGGTCTACGCCGCCTGTGACGGCGATGACCCGGCCGATCCTGCCGCCGCCGCCCCGGTCGCCGGTCTCCGCACCCGCCCGGTCGGGCCGATTTCCCGACAGGCCGCCTAGCGGCGCGTGGAGGAGATCATGTTCATGGGCAACACCCCCTTCATCACCGTCCGCGCCAGCCGCCCGCTGACCGAGATCGAGTTCTGCGCATGGGTGGCGCAGGCCGCGCCCGGCGACCGGCTCGAATACCATCGCGGTTTCCTCGTGCTCGACATCTTCCCGATGCTTGGCCGCCTCGCGGACCGCGAGCGGGAGGAACTGGCGCGGCTCGGGTCGCGCGCCTTCTGGGCCGCCGAGCAGGGCCTCGTCCACCTCGTGCAGGAGCGCGTGGGCTCCGACCGCTTCGCCTACATCGCCGTCGCACGCCCGAAGCCGAAGGCCGCCGCCGCCTCGCTGTCGGCGCTGCTGCTCGAGGAGCAGGCGGCGTGACATCCCCCATCCGGACCCCCTTCGCCGATCACGGAGACCCGTTCATGCCCTGGCCGAACAACAGCCCCACGCCCGACGACCTGCCGGGCATCCCCGACGCCGACCTCGCGCAGTTTCCCGTCGAACTGCTCGCCATCCTGCAGCGCGAGACCGATGAGGCGCTGAAGCGCGCCAAGGCGGCGAAGGCCCGCCTCGATGCCGCGCTGACCATCCGCTACGCCATGCGCGCCGCCGAGGAACGACAGGCCCGGGCCAAGGATACCGGGACGGTCCGCTTCGACGACGGCGATTTCACCGTGGTGGCCGATCTGCCGAAGCGGGTCGATTGGGACCAGGATCGGCTCGGCGAAATCGTCGAGCGCATCCGCGGCTCGGGCGACGACCCCGCCCAGTATGTCGAGATCGCCATCAAGGTGCCGGAGCGCAAATACGCCGCCTGGCCCGACAACATCCGGGCGGTGTTCGAGCCCGCGCGGACCGTGCGCACCGGAGCGCTGAAGGTGGAGCTTCTGCCGCAGGGAGGCGCGGCATGAGCCTCCGGATCGTCACCGCCGACGAGCGGCTGCGCGAGGCGCAGGGCAAGACCACCATGGCGCTGTTCGGCCCGAGCGGCGCCGGCAAGACCACGCTGCTGAAGACGCTGCCGGCCGAGGAAACCGTCTGCCTCGATCTCGAGGCCGGGCTGAAATCGGTGCAGGACTGGCGCGGCGACAGCCTGCCGATCCGCCGCTTCGCCGACGCCGTGGACATCGCCTGCCTGATCGGCGGGGCCAACCCCGCGGCCCAGCCCGACGAGCATTTCTCGGAGGCGCACCACGCGCATCTTCGCGGACAGCACCCGGAGCTTGCCGAGCGGCTCGACGCCAAGCGTATCGTGTTCGTGGACAGCATCACTGACCTGACGCGGCAGGCGATGGCCTGGGCCAAGACCCGGCCCGAGGCGATGTCGGAGCGGACCGGCAAGCCGGACACGCGCGGCGCCTACGGGCTGCTCGCCCGCGAGGTGATCGGGCTCCTCAAGCACCTCCAGCACGCGCCAGGCCGGACGGTGATCTTCGTCGGCATCCTCGAGCGGATCACCGACGAGATGAACCGCACCATCTGGCAGCCGCAGATGGAGGGCGGCAAGGCCGCGCGCGAGCTGCCCGGCATCGTCGACCAGGTGATGACGCTTGGCCTCTTCAGCCCCGAGACCGGCCCGGACGGTGCGACCGCGTGGCGGCACGACCCCGAGAAGGGCGGGACGCGCCGCCTCGTCTGCCGCTCCGGCAACCCGTGGGGCCTGCCCGCAAAGGATCGCTCCGGGCGCCTCGACCTGACCGAGCCGGCCGATCTCGGCGCGCTCCTCTCCAAGATCAACCACGCACCGAAAGGATGAACGAGATGACCTTCGACATGAACGACGTGGCGCCGCAGCAATCCGGCGACCTGATCCCCGACGGCACCTTCGCCAAGGTGACCATGTCCATCCGCAAGGGCGGCACTGACGGGGCGAGCGAGGTGGATCGCGGGCTGCTGAAGCCCTCGAACCAGCCCGGCAGCGACGTGCTGATGCTCGACGCCGAGTTCACGGTGGCCGAGGGACCGCATGCCCGGCGCAAGTTCTGGCAGAACTTCACCGTGCAGGGCGGCAAGCTCGACGAACAGGGCCAGTCGATCGGCTGGAAGATCTCCAAGAGCCAGTTCCGGGCCATGATCGACAGCGCGCTCGGCCTGAACCCGGAGGACATGAGCGAAGCGGCCAAGGCGAAGCGCGTGCTGCGCGGGCTCGCCGATCTCGACGGGATCACATTCGTCGCGAAGATCCAGATCGAGCCGAACCGCAACCCCGCCTACAAGGACGCCAACAAGCTCGACCATGTCGTGCTGCCCACCGCGCCCGAGTGGCAGAGGGTGATGGCCGGCGAAACGGTGCCGGCGCAGCCCTCGAACAAGCCCCGGCCGGCCACTGCGCCCGCGCAGCCCGCAACTCCCGCCTGGGGGCAGTCGCAGCCCGCCGCGGCGCCAGCCGCGCCCGCGTGGTCGTCGCCCGCCGCCCAGCCCGCCGCCCAATCTGCGTCCGAGCCCGCCGCGCCGAAGGCCGCGGGCGGCCCGGCCTGGCTCAACCCGTGAGCCCGGACGAATGGCAGGCGCATGTCACCACAGAAGCGGCCCTTGCGATGGGGCGCTGGCTCGAGGCGCGCGGGCGGCTCGATCGTCCCATCGCCAGCCTCACCCGGCGCGATCTGGAATGCATCGCCTCCAACGCCATCAGCCGCTTCATCGTGCTGGCCTCCGAGCGCCGCACCGCCGCGCCCAACGAGGAGGAGCGAGACGCGCTCGACCTGCTCCTGATGGGGTGAGCGGCGTCTCGGGAAGGGTGAGGCGGAGCGGGAAAGGCGCCAGTGGCGCGTTTCCCCGCCGAACGGGGAGCGTTCCAGCCGCGAACGGGCGGAGCCCTCTATCCCGCGCCGAACTTGGCCGTCGCGTGCCCTGCGCGCTCTGCGGCCGGGAAGCTCGGGGCTTCGGCTACTGCCACGGCCTGCGCTGGGACCGCCATGCCCGTCACCGCTTCTGCTCGATGGCCTGCCTCACGGCGGGCTCGGCCAACGCCAAAAGGAACCACGGCATGATCGACAAGACCGACATGGAAACCCGCGCGATCCGCGAGGCGCGCCGCGAGCTGGCCGAGGCGCTGACGGAGATGGGGCTGATGGCGCCCTTTTTCGACCGGCCGGCCGAGGACATCGACCGCCTGATCGAGGCCTGCGTCGACGGATTTCAGGCGTCCATGCAGCGCCAGTCCGACGCCGGCGACTGCCCATTTTGATCACGGAGAACTGCCGATGAGTTTCGGAGAAATCTGGCGCGACGTTCCCAGCGTCCCTGGCATCCTCGTAAGCAGCGAGGGGCGGGTGATGGTCACGCCCTACCGATACCCGATGCCGGGCGGTGGCGTGCGGCCCTATGGCGGTCAGCCGTATTTCGGCGTCTGGAACAAGACCGATGGTCGGTTCTGCGTGCAGGTGAAGCGCAAGACCTACAAGGTGCACCGGCTCGTCGCGGAGGCCTTCCATGGCCCGCCGCCCTTCGACGGCGCCATCGTCATGCATCTCGACGAGAACGCTGCGAACAACCGGGCCGACAACCTGAAATGGGGCACGCAGAAGGAGAACCTGAACGCTCCCGGCTTCCTCGAATACTGCAAGAACCGGACGGGTGAGCAGAGTCCCTGGATCAAGGGCCAGAAGAAGGCTCGCCATCCATGATCGATCTCAACCACCGCTCGGGCTTCGTCTATGGCCGCGCCGCCGATGCCCCGCCGCCGCTCGGCGCCCGGATCAACGCGCTGCTTGATGACGCGCTCGTGGCGGAGCGCGCTGGCCAGCGGCCCCGCGACTATCTCGGGGCCAGCCGGATCGGCGAGCCATGCGCGCGCCGCCTCGTCTACGAGTTCAGAAAGACGCCGGTCGATCCGGGCAAGGATTTCGAGGGACGGACCCTGCGCATCTTCGAGGCGGGTCACGTCTTCGAGGATCTCGCCATCCGCTGGCTGCGGCTGGCCGGATTCGACCTGCGGACCCAGACCCGCGAGGGCGGCCAGTTCGGCTTCGAGACCGCCGGCGGCCGGATCCGCGGGCATGTCGATGGGGTGATCGTCGATGGCCCGGCTCTCGGCCTGACCTGGCCCGTTCTCTGGGAGCACAAGGCGCTGAAAGCTTCCAGTTGGAATGACACGGCGAAGAAGGGCGTGCAGGTTTCCAAGCCCGTCTATTACGGCCAGCTGCAGATCTACATGGCCTATATGGGCCTCGGGTCGGCGCTCTTCACCGCGCTGAACAAGGACAGCTGCGAACTCTACCACGAGCACGTCCTCTTCGACCCGGCGACCGCGCAGGAACTGTCCGACAAGGCGGTCGCCGTGCTGCGCGCCGCGGATGCGGGCGAACTGCTGCCGCGGATCGCGACGAACCCCGATTTCTATCTCTGCCGGTTCTGCCCGTTCTCGGCACGCTGCTGGGGTGAGCCGCGTCCCGGAAACGCTCCGGTGGAGCGTTTCAGCGGCGAACGGCCGGAGGCCAGGGCATGACCGTCACACTTTCCGACATGCAGAGCCGCGCCATCGCGGCCATCCGCGACTGGTACGAGACCCGCCGCCACGAGCAGCAGGTGTTCCGGGTCTTCGGCTATGCCGGCACCGGCAAGACCACGACCACCGCGCAGGCGATCGAGGCGCTGGGGCTGGCGCCGATGACCCCCGGCGCGCCGGGCGGCGTGCTCTTCGGCGCCTTCACCGGCAAGGCCGCGCTCGTCATGACGCGCAAGGGCACGCCCGCGCAGACCATCCACAGCCTGATCTACCGCGTCTCCGAGGCGACGCCGGAAGAGATCGAGCGGGTGACCGAGGACCTGGCGGAGTTGCGTCGCGAGCTGCCGCGCATGGGGCCGGCCGAGCGCGACTTCGCCATGACGCGGATCGCCCAGCTCGAGATGCGGCTCGAGGACATCCACCAGCCCAAGTTCCTGATCAACGAGCAGTCGATCCTGCGCGACGCGGACCTCCTCGTCCTCGACGAGGTGTCGATGGTGGGCGAGGACCTTGGGCGCGACCTTCTCGCCTTCGGCAAGCCCATCCTCGTGCTTGGCGATCCGGGCCAGCTGCCCCCGGTGAAGGGCGCCGGGTTCTTCACTAAGGCCGCGCCCGACGTGATGCTGACCGAGGTGCACCGGCAGGCCAAGGACAGCGCCATCCTGCGGCTGGCGACGCTGGCGCGGCAGGGCGCGCCGATCCCCATGGGCGCGCATGACGACCATGTCTGGAAGATGTCGCGCCACGAGGTCGGCCCGGAGCAGATGTTGCGCGGCGGACAGGTGCTCTGCGGCACTAACGCGACGCGGCGCTGGCTGAACACCGCCATGAAGCGCGCGGCCGGGTTCGCGGCAGACTATCCGACAGGCAGCGGCGAGAAGATCATCTGCCTGAAGAACCGTCACGATCTCGGGCTGATCAACGGCATGTTCCTGACGCTCAGCGACGTGCGCCAGGACCCCGACGACACCTTCGCCTTCAGCGCAATGGTGGAGACCGAGGACGGCGAGACCATCGCCGGGCGGCAGAGCCTCTGGCGCGGCGAATACGCCGACCACATCGCCTACGACCCCGAGCGCGGACGCCGCGAATGGCAGATCAAGCGCGGTCTCATCGAGACCAGCTGGGGCTACGCCATCACCTGCCACAAGGCGCAGGGCTCGCAATGGGAGAACGTGGTCGTCTTCGACGATGGCTTCGGCCGCTCGGCGGCCGACAGGAACCGCTGGCTCTATACCGCGATCACGCGGGCCGAGCGGGGGCTGGTGATCCTTGCTTGATCTGAACGACGCCCTCCCGCCCGCAACCGAGGCGCCGCGCTACGATCTCGACCTGATCGTCGAGCGTCTCCGCGAGACCGCCCCGCACTGGGTGCCCGACCTCTTCCCGCGCGGTCGCCGCTCCGGCGACGAGTGGCGGCTCGCCAACATCCGGGGCGACGCGCCCCGCAACACCGGCTCCTGCGTCATCACGCTGCGCGGCGCGCATGCGGGCGACTGGATCGACTTTGACGGCAACCATGGCGGCGGGCCGATCAGCGCGATCGAGGAGGCGACCGGGCTCGATGGCCGCGCCCTGATCGCGCGGGCCGCCGAGATCGCCGATGTCACCCCCGGCGCCCCCGAGCGCCGCGCGCCCGCGACACCGCCGACGCCGAAGCGCGATGCCACTCGGGAGATCGCGCATATCCTGTCGTCGGCCCAGCCGATCGCCGGGACGCCGGCTGCGGACTACCTAGCGGGACGCGGTCTGGATGTCCCCACTGGGGCTGATCTGCTCTTCCATCCCGACCTGGCGCATTACGAGACGAAGGCGGGCTATCCGGCGCTGGTGGGTCAGGTGCGCGACCGGGACGGCGACGTCATCGGGCTGCATCGGACCTGGCTCGCGGCGGACCCCGACGGCAGCATCCGCAAGGCGCCGCTCGACAAGGCGAAGAAGATGCTCGGCCGTGTGGCCGGCGGCGCGGTGCGGCTCGCGCCCCTCGGCGACGGCGACAGGCTCGCGCTCTCGGAGGGGATCGAGACCGGCCTCGCGGCCATGACCGCCTGTCCCGATCTGCCGGTCTGGGCCACGCTCTCGACTTCCGGCCTCGAACAGGTCGAGCTGCCGCCGGCCGCCCGGCGCGTCGTGATCCTCGCCGACAACGACGCCTCGGGCGCCGGCCTTCGCGCCGCGGATGCCGCCGCGCGACGGCTGCGCGCGCAGGGGCGCGATGTCGCCATCGCCGTGCCCCCCGAGGAAGGCCAGGACTTCAACGACCTGCTGCTGAGCGACGGCCCCGCGGCCGTGGCGCGCGTGATCGCCGCGGCGGAGTCGGTCGTCGAGGCCGAGACGGTGATGCAGATCGGGCAGCACCGCCCGCTCAACTATCAGGGCTCGGGCGACACGGTCCCGACGCTGCGCGCCGACGAGGGTGATCTGGCGCGTGCGAACGAGCAGGTCTGGAGCCTGCTCATGGCCTCGAACCGCTGTCCATGGCTCTTCCGCCTGGCAGGCCAGCCCACATGGGTCGTCCCCGACGACGAGGGCCGGCCCGTCGCCACCGCGCTCAACGAGGAGAAGCTCCGCCACATGCTTGCGCGGCTTGCCCGCTGGGTGCGCGTGAACGCCAAGGGCGAGCCGATCTCGGCGCCGCCGCCTTTGCCGGTGGTCAAGTCGGTCCTCGCCACGCCCGATCCCGCGCTTCCCGTGCTGACGGGCATCGTGAACACCCCCGTGTTCGGCCGGAACGGCACGCTGCTCACCACGCCCGGCTACCATCCCGACGCGCGGTTGCTCTACGTCCCGGCGCCGGGCTTCGCCGTGCCGGACATCCCCGCCAAGCCAACCCCGGCCGAAATCGCCGCGGCGCGCGCGCTGATCTGCGAGGATCTGCTCGGGGACTTCCCCTTCACCGGCGATGCCGAGCGCTCCCACGTCGTGGCGCTCCTGCTGCTGGGCTTCCTGCGCGGCATGATCGACGGGCCGACGCCACTGCATCTGATCGAGAAGCCCGCGCCCGGGACCGGGGCCACGCTGATGGTCGATGCGATCACCGGCATCCTGACCGGTGCGGGCGCCAGCGTGATGACCGAGGGGCGCGACGACGAGGAATGGCGCAAGCGCGTGACCGCGAAGCTCCGTCAGATCCCCTCCATCGTGCTGATCGACAACCTCCGCGCCACGCTCGACAGCTCGGCGCTCGCTGCCGCGCTCACGGCGCCCTTCTGGGAGGACCGCATCCTCGGTCATTCCGAGATGGCGCGGCTGCCGATCCGCTGCCTGTGGATCGCCACCGGGAATAACCCGGAGTTCTCCAACGAAATGGCCCGGCGTCTCGTGCGCATCCGGCTCGATCCGCACACCGACCGCCCCTGGCAGCGCTCGGACTTCCGCCACCCCGACCTGATGAGCTGGGTGCGCGCCAACCGGGCCCGGCTGGTCGCGGCCTGCCTGACGCTCTGCCAGGCGTGGATCGCCGCCGGCCGGCCCCGCGGTGGGCGCAGCATCGGCTCCTTCGAGAACTGGGCCCATGTGCTCGGCGGCGTGCTCGAGGTGGCGGGCATCCCGGGCTTCCTCGGCAATCTCGAAGAGATGATGGAGTCCTCCGACAGCGAGGGCGCCGCCTGGAACGTCTTCATCGGCGCCTGGTGGGACAGGTTCGGCACCGCCGAGGTGACGGCCGCGGAGGTCTACGACATCGCGCTCTTCTGCGATCCGCCGCCGCCGATGAGCGGCGCCAACGAGCAGGCCCGCAAGACCAGCTTTGGGATGTCCATCGGGCGCATGCGGGACCGCGTGTTCCGCCTCGGCGATCTCCGCGTCCGGCTGGTGAAAGCCGGCACCTACCGGCGCGCCACGAAGTGGCAGCTGAAGGTCACCGAGGACGAGCGCCCCTCGGCAGCGGACCGCCGCAGCGCCGATCCGTGTGAGCCTCGGGCCGGTCGTGTGAGCCTCGAAAACGAAGGCTCACATGCGCAACGCTCTGATACCAAACCGAAATGTGAACCTTGTGAGCCTTGTGAACCTTTTTCCACCCTTACGCGTGCGTGCACGCGCGTGCGCACGAAAGGAGATGCCGGAAAAGGTTCACAACCCTCACAAGGCTCACAAAGCATCGTCGTTTCAACGGGTTGCGGGTGTGAACCTCCGTGTGAGCCTCCCGCGGCAGGCTCACAGGCCTCACCGCGCCCGGATTGGCTGCGGGAGCTCGACCGATGAGCCCCGCGCGCCGCCCTCATCCCTTCATCGAGCAGCAGACAGGAAAGGAGCCCCCGATGGCCCATGCATCCCTCACCCCGTCGCCCGCGATCACGCCCGTGGGCGGCACGCCGGTCCTTCTCGCCCTCGACCTCGGCACCACTACCGGTTGGGCGCTGCGCGCCGCGGACGGGCTGATCACCAGCGGCACGGTGTCGTTCCGGCCGAGCCGCTACGACGGCGGCGGCATGCGCTATGTCCGCTTCCGCGCTTGGCTGGAGCGGCTGGCCGCGGATGCAGGGCCCATCGGCGCGATCCACTTCGAGGAGGTGCGCCGGCATGTCGGGACCGACGCGGCCCACGTCTTCGGCGGCCTGCTCGCCACCTTGACCGCATGGGCTGAGACGACGGGCGTGCCCTATCAGGGCGTCCCGGTGGGCACGATCAAGCGCCACGCAACCGGCAAGGGGAACGCCCCGAAGGAGGCGATGATCGCGGCGGCCCGCGCCCGCGGGTTCAGCCCGGCCGACGACAACGAGGCCGACGCCATCGCTATCCTGTTCTGGGCGATCGAGACCGCAGGAGGCGTGGCATGAGCAGGATGCGCTACACGCCCAAGGGTTATGGCGGCCGCCGCCGTGACCCCGAGCAGGTCAAGCGCGAGGGCTGGCACGAACAGCGGATGCTGGCGGTCTCGCTGGACGACCAGCGGCTCACCTGGCCGGAGCGAGAGTTGATCCGTCAACTCGGGGACAAGCTCTATGGCAAGCCACCCGCGGTCCGGGAGGTGCGCCATGACTGACTGGACCATCGCGCAAGTGCAGGACCGCCTGGAACTCGCAGCCGACGTCTTCGCGCAGCAGCCCGCGGTGAAGCCGCAGGGCTACTTCAACGCGTGGCCCGAGTATTTCCACAGCTTCGCCGACCAGGTCGGTCAGGAGCCGCAGATGCGTCGGCCACGCCCGAGCCCTCGCCAGATCACCGAGGCCGAGGAAGCGATGCTATGGCTGCGCTGGCTCGAGAAGGACGACGCTCGCCTCGTCTGGCTGCGCGCCAACCGCACGCCTTGGAAGCCCATCTGTTGGGAGCTCGGCATAAGCCGCGCCACGGCGAACCGGCGCTGGCAATACGGCATCGCGGTCATCGTATGGCGGTTGAACGGGAGGCGGGTACCAGGCAAGCGGTCGATGGAGTTCGTGGTCCGCCGAGCCGCTCAATAGTTGGTAATCTGCGGGGCCTCGATCTTCGCAATCGTCAATTGCGCTATAGACGGCGGAATGGTGCCCTTCTTCGCCTTGTCATTGATGTATTTCCGGAATTTGCCGCCGCCGATGTAGTGATCCTGCAGCCACTCCCGATACGCACCCAATGCTTCGAGCGGATAGCACCAGGCCTCCTGAGGGTTGGACTTCGCCTGCGGGTGGCTATCGGGGTACCGGTGAGGGAACTTGTTGCGATCGCCAAACCGCTCATTGAAGCCGTTCTCGTCCCAGAACTTCGACCAATGCAGGCCGATCGAAATGTCGACAACGTTCTTCTCGTCGACTGGTGCGCCTGCCACGATCATCTCGTAGATCAGGGTCTCAGCTTCGTTGAATACGCTGAAGAATCCCTTGGGCGCGGACTGATAGTTCAAGGCAATGCGCTCATGCCACTTGTCGAAACGCGCGCGTCCGGTCGGGTCGTAACCAACCTGCGAGTAGATCATCTCGCGGAGTTTCGTCCCAGCGAGGATACGGAAATTGTCGCGGGCCTCTGGCTGGCAGTTCGTCCCGGCGTCGAACGCGTAATACTCAAGAATCGCCAGACACACCTCGGCCGGATAGCAATAGTGCACGACACCGTTGTGCGGCACTTCTATATGGGCGACCGAAGCCTCAAGGCCGAGCTTGGACAGGATCCCCTTGATGGCCTTGATCCTCGGCTTCGGATCTGCGTCGTCCCACTGAGCACTGATCGTGCCGATATGTGCGTTCTGAACGCCGCACAGCGCAGCGAGTCCCCGCTGATTCAAGTATGGCGTGCCGTCCGAGAGCACGCCCATGCCGATTCCATTGATCTCGGTGTCCTTTTCAATACCCAGATCGAGGACACCTTGGGTGATTTCCTCTCCATCGTTTTTGACGGGTAACGCCTTGATAGTACGGGGTTTCATGCCGATTTCCTCGCCGTCTGAACTGTTTCGGGCACCGCGATGAACTGCGAGGCCAACAGGCATCCCCGCCCACGGGAACAGAGTGGAAACATATCAGACTTTGGTCGCGACGCCAACCAGATGATGTGTGCTGCGATGCGGTGCGGTCGACATGCGGTAGGTGGTGTCAAGCTGCTTCCGACGACCGAGACAATTTCCTGCGAGACACCGGGCGGCGAGACGGATCGCCCTGCCGACGCTATCAATGGAGATATACTCGGGGTCGTGCGCTCGGGCGAACCGACGCTGATCTCGAGGTGGCCACCGGGGCTGGCTTCCGGGGTCCAGCCGGGGTCCATACCGCCAACCCATTGAATTCAATGGTTCCTTCCTGGCGACTATGTATGCTGGCGGGCTTGGCGCGAAATATCGCCAGCGACAGGGCCGATTTTTTGGGAAGCCACCGGAGTCCGGGGTCCAGCCGCGACGCCCGGAAATCTTCGTGAAATCAAACATCTGACGGGCCGCGCGGGGTGGATACCCCGCGGATACCGGAGTCCAGGCGGAGGCCGGTGGACCCCGCCGTGCCGGAGTCCACCCGGCGGATGCCGATCGACCATCGACAGGAACCTTCATGACCCTCGCCTTCGCCCCCGAGCGGATCGAGACCTGGCCGCTTGCGCGCCTGCAGCCCTACGCGAAGAACGCGAAGGTGCACGGGCCCGACCAGGTCGCGAAGCTCGCCGCCAGCATGGCCGAGTTCGGCTGGACCGTGCCGTGCCTCGTCGGCGAGGACGGCGAGCTGATCGCGGGCCACGGCCGGGTGCTGGCGGCCGAGCAGCTCGGGCTGACCGAGGCGCCGGTTATCGTGCTCGGCCACCTGACCGAGGCGCAGCGGCGCGCCTACCGCATCGCCGACAACAAGCTCACGGAACTCGGCAGCTGGGACGAGGCGCTTCTCTCGGCCGAGCTGCAGGACCTTCTCGCGGACGACTACGACCTGTCGCTGGTCGGCTTCTCCGATGGCGAGCTCGACAAGCTCCTGGCTTTCGATCCGGACGGGGGCGGTGACGAAGAAGGTGGCGCCAGGGGCTCCGTGCCGCCGGTGACCATCCCCGAACCGCCGCGCAATCCGGCTTCGCGGACGGGCGACCTGTGGATCCTAGGCGACCACCGGCTGCTCTGCGGCGACAGCACCAGCGCTGCCGATGTGCGCCGCCTGATGAATGGCGAGCGGGCGATCCTGTTCGCGACCGATCCGCCGTATCTCGTCGACTACGACGGCTCGAACCATCCGACCCGCAACAAGGATTGGTCCGCGTCCTATGGCACAACTTGGGACGACTCCTCGCAGGGCGCGGAGCTCTACGACGGCTTCATCGCTGCGGCGGTCGCCGAGGCCATCGCCGAAGACGCCGCCTGGTACTGCTGGCACGCCTCGCGCCGCCAGGCGATGCTGGAGGCTTGCTGGGAAAAGGCGGGCGCCTTCGTCCATCAGCAGATTATCTGGGTGAAGGACCGCGGGGTTCTGACCCGGTCGCATTACCTGTGGAAACACGAGCCCTGCTTCATGGGCTGGCGCCGTCCGAACCGTCCGCCGAAGGTGGCCGAGCAGACGCTGCCCTCGACGTGGGAGATGCCGTCCTTCGCAAAGGATGAACGCCCCGACCATCCGACGCCGAAACCGCTCGACGCCTTCGGCATCCCGATGCGCCAGCACGTCGCCCGCGGCGGCCTCTGCTACGAGCCGTTCTCGGGTTCCGGGTCGCAGATCATGGCGGGCGAGGCAAACGGCCGCCGCGTCTTCGCGATGGAAATCAGCCCGGCTTACGTCGATGTCGCCGTGGAGCGCTGGCAGGCCGAGACCGGCCGCGACGCGATCCTCGACGGTGACGGCCGAACCTTCGCCGAGGTGAAGGCCGAGCGGCTGGGCGAGACCCCGGCCGCGGCCGAGGGGGCCCACGCGGCCTGACGACGTGGATGGCGTGGCTCTACCTTCCTCCGGCCTGCCTGCCGGAACCGGCGACACGTGCCTCTTCGGCCTCTCGCTCTGCTCCGGCGCCGGCGGGCTCGATCTCGGGCTGCACCTCGCATGCCCCGGATATCGCACTGTGGGTCACGTCGAGCGGGACGCCTACGCCGCGGCGGTCCTCGTGGCGCGGATGGAAGACCCGGCCCTGGATCCGGCACCTGTCTGGGACGACGTTGCCACCTTCGACGGCTGCCCGTGGCACGGCGCGGTGGACATCGTTACTGCGGGCTATCCGTGCCAGCCATTCTCCGTCGCGGGCAAGCGTCGGGGCGCGGACGACCCGCGCCACCTCTGGCCGCATGTCGCCCGCATCATCGGCGAAGTGGAGCCACCGTTCGTCTTCCTCGAGAATGTCGCCCATCATCTCCGCCTCGGCTTCCCCGAAGTCGCCAGCGGACTGGTCGGCATGGGCTACAAGCTTGCGGCAGGCCTATTCACGGCGGCGGAAGTCGGTGCGCCCCACCGGCGCGAGCGGCTCTTCATCCTCGCCCACCGCGAGCGCGACCACCTGGCCGACCCCGCGCGCCTGCTCTGGGACGCGGTCGAGCGGCGGGAACCGGACCGAGATGATGCGGCTCTGGCCGACGCCGCTGGCCGGCGACAGCAAGGGCACGCGGAACCGGACGTGCAATCGCAGCGAGACGGCGCGCCCGCGCAACGACGGGACGACGCTCAGCGATGCGACGCGAATGTGGATGACGCCGACGGCGCGGGATCACAAGGACGGGGCGACGAGCCTCGCGAACACGCCGGTGAACGGGCTGCTTGGCCGCCAGGTCCTGGTGACGCCGATGGCTGGCGGGAGTTCCTGCGACACGCCCCGGACATTGAACCCGCTGTTCGTCGAGGCGCTGATGGGCTGGCCCACCGGGTGGACCGGCTTCGGCTCTGTGGCAACGGAGTGGTCCCGCTGGTCGCGGCGCATGCGCTCCGAACTCTCGCAGCTGAACTGCTGGCCGATGGATGAGGGGGCGGAGTGAAGCAGAGCCGGGCCATGTCGCTGGTCGAGGCGGTCGCCAACGTGGCGGTCGGGTATGGCGTCGCCGTCGTGACGCAGATCCTGATCTTCCCGGTCTTCGGGCTGCACACGACGCTGGCGCAGAACCTCAAGATGGGCGCGGTGTTCACGGTGGTGAGTATCGCGCGTTCCTTCGCCCTGCGGCGGCTGTTCGAAGCGATCCGGGTCGCGTCGAGTAACGACCGACCCAACTAGCGGAGAGCCAACGGTCGGTTTCGAAGTTGTCGCTATCCTTTTCAGTTCCTATGATTTCTCGAAGTGTAGGATGGGCATGAGGAACCGTTTCCCGTCCAGGCCAATCGACGGGATCGAGATCTTGAAGGCTTCAGACGAGCAGACGACGAATTCCGACACCTTGCCGGATGGCCTCGAGGCCCTTCGGCGGGAACTGAGCCTCTCGGACGTGATGGGCCTGATCGAGCGCACCGCGCGATGGGTCGACCCGACGACGTTCGAGTATCTGCCGGTCTGGTACCCGGAGCATGCGCGACGCGCGCTGTTCTACAAGGCCAACTGGTCCGAACCGCAGATGAACCGAAACCGACAGACCGGCGTCAGCATCCACAAGTCCGAAGGAAACGTGCATGCGAACAAGGCGCTGACGCTTGCTCTCGGCCTTCGGGCTGGAGAACGACCGAATTGGTCATGCTGCCACATCTGGGGCGTCGACGACGCGTTCTACCAAGTCAGCAACGCAGTGGTTCAGGACCGACGCTTCTTCTCCTGCGTCGCGAATATGGTCCTGCTGCCGACGCCTCTGAAGGCGTTCACGGACGTCATGACCGACGTAAAGATGATGCTTCGCGTCTGTGCGCTGCACCTCTACGGCTGGTCCTGCGACCACGACGACGTAGCGGACATCGCGGATCAGGTCGCCGACTGGGCGAATTGGGACGCCTATCCGGAAAGCTGGCCCAAACCGGGTCGGACGACGCTCCCGCTGGGCACGGCCAAGTTCTCGCCTCGGATCAAGGCGGCTGCAGACCGCAGGAAGGCCGCCATTCGTAAAGATCTAGCATCCGCTGGTCCGCACTATCCGCGGGAAGAGGTCCGCAAGGTGCTCGGTTATTGGAACATCTCGCTCTGAGAGAAGGAAGCCGCCGCCCCAAGCGGGACGGCGGCATCGGACGGTGGTGTTCTGCGGCTCTAGTCGCTGGGCAGGCTGTAGACCCGACCGCGGCCCTCGACCTTCTCCGAGGTGACTTCGAGCCCGAGCTTCTTCTTGAGCGCGCCGGCAAAGGCGCCTCGGACCGTGTGCGGTTGCCAGCCCGTTTCGGCAACGATCTCGTCGATGGTCGCGCCGCCCCCGGCGCGGAGCATCTCGATCAGCTTGGCCTGCTTGGTGCCCATGCGCGGTGTGCGCGCCTTGGGCGCGGGATCGGCTTCGGCGGGCGCGTCCTGCGAGGCCTCCGCATTCGGCGCTTCGTCGGCGCCCGTGGGCGCGCTGTCGCCGCTCTCCGGCTCGACGCCGATGGCGGCGAGGCCCGCATTCGTGATGTGCAGGAGGATGGCGTTGCCGTCCTCGTTGTTGCGCCAGATGCGGTTGAGGGCGGCGTCAGCCTTGGTCTGGCTGTCCGTCGTCGTCTCGACGATCAGTTTGCGGGAGAGCAGCGCGCCGACCACCTTGGCGGCGGCGCCGCCGCGGAGGGAGCCGGGAAGCGGCAGGACGTTGCGGTCCTCGCGCTGCGCGGCGGCGCTGAGGATCACGAGCTGGGTGTCGGAAAGCTTGGTCATCTGGGGTCTCCGGTTTCGGGGCCGCGACCGTCGCGACCCTCCTACGACCCCGAGCCGCGCGTCGGCGCGGCGGGAGTTCCGGCTGGGCCGGAGATCAGTCGGCGTGCTCGCCCTCGCCGAAGGCGCTGTCGGTGATGCGCTTCAGGAGGCTGGCGTAGTGTTCGAGGGTGCCGACATGGCCCCAGTTCACCTCATCGGGGTGAGCGTTGAAGTGGTCGTCGCTGAGCGCCTGAAGGCGGGCGAGCATCTCGTCGATCTCGGCTTTCTTGCCGATGAAGGCATTCAGGGCTGCGTCCTTGTTCCGGCGCGCTTTCTCGGCGCGGAGTTCGTGGCGCGGGGTCGTGATCGGGTTCAGGCGGGTGGTCATCGTGTTGCCTCCGGGTGAGTTGCATCGTCCTTGTGATCGGACGTTCGCTCCACGCGCCCGGCTTATCAACTCGATAAGCGCCTGACTTTGAATGATAATCGGGGCTGGCGATGCAGGGCATGAGCGAGCGCCAGTACGCCGCCCATGTCGGGCTGTCGCGCGGCGCAATCCAGAAGGCGAAGGCCGCCGGCCGGCTCGTCCTGCACGAGGATGGCAGCATCGACGCCGCGGCCTCGGACCGGCTGCGGGCGGAGGCGACCGACCCTTCCAAGACCAGGACGGCACCCGCGCCGAAGCTGAAGCCGGTGCCAGAGGCGGCGGTCTCGGCGGTCGGCGACACGCTGAAGGAACAGGGGATCGCCGCACCCGCAACGGGCGGCGGGACAACGTTCCTGCAGGCGAAGACGGCGCATGAGGTGCTGAAGGCGCAGGAGCGGCGCATCCGGCTCGCCAAGCTGAAGGGCGAACTGGTTGATCGCGACCGCGCCACGGCGCTGGTCTTCCGGCTCGCGCGCGAGGAACGCGATGCGTGGGTCAACTGGCCGGCGCGGGTGGCTGCGCTGATGGCGGCGGAGTTGGGAACGGAGACGGCGGCCATGCAGAAGGTTCTGGAGGCCCATGTCCGCGCCCATCTCGAGGAACTCGCCCAGCCCCGGATCGCCCTCTGAGGATATCGGGGCCTTTGACGGGGCGGAGGCGCTGCTCCGGGCCTGGGGCCGCGGGCTCACGCCCGACCCCTGGCTGACCGTCTCGGAATGGTCGGACACGCATCGCTGGCTGAGCTCGCGCGCGAGCGCCGAGCCCGGCCGGTACCGGACCGAGCGCACGCCCTACATGCGGGCGATCATGGACGCGCTCTCGCCCGGCGATCCGACGCAGCGGGTGGTGTTCATGAAGGCCGCGCAGGTCGGCGCGACTGAGGCCGGCAACAACTGGATCGGCTTCGTGATCCACCACGCGCCGGGCCCGATGCTCGCCGTCCAGCCGACGGTGGAGCTGGCCAAGCGGAACTCGCGCCAGCGGATCGACCCGCTGATCGAGGAAAGCCCGGCGCTGAAGGAGCGCGTCCGCCCGGCGCGGGCGCGCGACAGCGGCAACACGCAGCTGTCGAAGGATTTCCCCGGCGGCGTCTTGGTGATGACCGGCGCCAACTCGGCGGTGGGGCTGCGCTCGATGCCCGCCCGCTACGTCTTCCTCGACGAGGTCGATGCTTACCCGGCCGATCTCGGTTTACATCGGGCATAACAAACATTTATGTAAGCGCAAGCAGGTGATGCACTTGGAGATGTGATTATGCGAACTTTAGTCTTGTCCTGCCTTTTGATCTTAATGATGCCGCTGGTCGCCGCCGCCAACGAGTTGCGCGGCACATGGTCCGGCTACTACTATTGCAGCCAAGGCCCAACTTCTTTTGATCTCATTCTTGACGGCGTTACAATTGACGATTGGTTGGTCGAGGGTGTGTTCAGCTTTTACGCTCATCCGAGCAATCCTGAGGTGCCATCTGGCCGTTTTAAGGTTCATGCGCTGATGACGGGTGAGGATGAGTTTATTGTTGTTCCGAAGGGGTGGATAGAAAGACCTGGGAGCTTCAATCAAATTTATCTGATGGGTAGCCTCATTGAGCGCGGCAGTAAGATGAGGGGCCGAATTTATAGTGATCTTTTTCAACCTCTATCGTGTCCCGGCTTTCAGGCAACACGATAAAGGCATCTGCAAAACCGTTTCGATCGAAAGCATTCTACAATGCTGGGCGGCAGCGAGAACCGTTGAGGGAGCACTTGCCGCTGGTCTGTTCCTGACCGCCGGCGCCGATGTGCAGAAGGACCGGATCGAGGTCGGTGTCTGGGCCTGGGGCCGCGGCCTCGAAAGCTGGCTCGTCGATCATGTCGTGATCGAGGGCGGGCCGGCGCAACCCGACGCGTGGGCCGCGCTGACCGATCTGCTTGGCCGCAGCTGGCGCCATGCGGGCGGCGCGGAGCTGGGCCTCGCCCGGCTCGCCATCGACACCGGCTACGAGACGGCGGCGGTCTATGGCTGGGCCCGCTCGGTCGGCTTCGCGCTGGTGGCGCCGGTCAAGGGGCTCGAGGGCTTCAACCGTTCAAGTCCGGTCTCAGGCCCGACCTTCGTCGACGCCACCGCGGGCGGGAAACGCCTGCGCCGCGGCGCGCGGCTCTGGACCGTGGCGACATCGACCTTCAAGGCCGAGACCTATCGTTTCCTGCGGCTGGCACGGCCGACGACCGAGGAACTGGAGGCCGGCGCGGCGTTCCCGCCCGGCACGGCGCATCTGCCCGGCTGGGCCGACACGGAGTGGATCCGGCAGCTGACGGCCGAACAACTCGTGACGGTGCGCAACCGGCGCGGCTTCGCCAAGCTCGAATGGCAGAAGCTCCGCGAGCGCAACGAGGCGCTGGACTGCCGGGTCTATGCCCGCGCCGCCGCCTGGATCGCCGGCGCGGATCGCTGGCCCGAGGCGACATGGGCCGATCTCGAGGCGCAACTCGGCGTGCCGAGTGGGATGGACAGCCCGGCCGGCCTGATCGGTCGCTCTGATGCGGGCACGCAAGGCAAGCGCCGCTCCGACTGGCTCGGACGGCGGGAAGGATGGTTCTGACGATGGCCGACTGGACAGAGGCTGAACTCGCGGCGCTCCGGCGTGCATATGCGAGCGGGACGACGCGGGTGAGCTACGACGGCAAGACGGTGGACTACGGCTCGGCCGAGGACCTGCTCGGGCGCATCCGCACCATCGAGCGCCAGATCGCCGGGACGACGGCACGGCCCATCGCCGGCTTCGCCGGCTTCTCGCGCGGGGACCGCTGATGGTCTCCTGGCTCGACAGGGCCATCGCGAGCGTCGCCCCGCGCACCGCCACGCGCCGCGTGCTGGCGCGGCAGGCCTTCGAGGGGCTCGCCCGCTCCTACGAGGGTGCGGCCCGCGGCCGGCGCACCGACGGCTGGCACGCATCGGGATCCTCGGCCGACGCCGAGATCGGCCGGGCCGGCGCGCTGCTGCGCGACCGGATGCGCGACCTGGTCCGGAACAACCCGCATGCGGCCAAGGCGGTGTCGGTGCTGGTCAACAACATCGTCGGCGCCGGGATCATGCCGCGCGCGGCCAGCGGCGACGCTGCCCTCGACCGCGAGGTGGACCGGCTCTTCGAGATCTGGGCGCGGGGCTGTGACGCGGACGGTCAGCTCGACTTCTACGGGCTGCAGACGCTCGTCTGCCGCGAGATGGTCGAGGCCGGCGAGGTGCTGGTCCGCCGTCGCCCGCGCCGCCCCGGCGACGGCGTCGTGCCGCCGGTCCAGCTGCAGCTGCTCGAGGCCGACTTCCTCGACGCCACCCGCAACGGCGCGCTCGGCGCGGGCCAGGCGGTGCAGGGGATCGAGTTCGACGCGCTCGGCCGGCGCCGGGCCTACTGGCTCTTCGGCGCGCATCCGGGCGACGCCACGCTCAGCCTGACCAGCGGGCTCACCAGCCGGGCAGTCCCGGCCAGCGAGATCGCCCATGTCTACGAGAAGCAGCGCACGCAGGCGCGCGGCGTGCCCTGGGGCGCGCCGGTGATCCGGGCCCTGCGCGATCTCGACGACTACGAGGTGGCAGAGATCGTCCGCAAGAAGACCGAGGCCTGCGTCACCGCCATCGTCTTCGGCGACGAGGAGGCGCAGCAGGGCATCGCCCCCGCGGTGGTCGACGCCGATGGCAACCGGGTGGAGCAGTTCGAGCCAGGTCTCATCGCCTATGCCCGTGGCGGCAAGGACATCCGGTTCAACCAGCCCGCGGCCACGGGCGGCTACGGCGAGTACAAGCGGGCGAGCCTGCATACGATCTCGGCGGGCTTCCGCGTGCCCTACGAGCTGCTGACCGGGGATCTCAGCCAGGTGAACTACTCGTCGATCCGCGCCGGGCTCGTGGAGTTCCGCCGGATGATCGACGCGGTGCAGTGGCAGCTCTTCATACCGATGTTCTGTGCGCCGGTCTGGCGCTGGTTCACGGAGGCCGCATGGGCGGCGGGGCGGATCCCGACGCCGGACGTGCCGGTGGAGTGGTCGCCGCCGAAGTTCGAGGCTGTCGATCCGCAGAAGGACGCGATGGCCGACCTGCTGGCCATCCGCTCCGGCACCATGACGCTCGCCGAGGCAATCGCCCGGCAGGGCCGCAACCCCGACGCGGTGCTGGCCGAGATCGCGGCAACGAACGTGAAGCTCGACGAGCTGGGCCTCGTGCTCGACAGCGACCCGCGCCGGGTCACCAAGACCGGCAGCGCGCAATCCAATGCGCCGGCCGACCCCGCGACCTATCCGGATGACACCGCCTCAAGCAGCGAAGCGGTAGGCGACGAAACACCCGGCGACGGGGCCTGACGAGGATCCATTCATGGAGCAGACGATCGAACTGCCGGCGTTCCGCCGGTCGGCGGAGCTATCGCCGAACAGCATCGACCCGGAGACGCGCAGCGTCGAGGTGATCTGGTCGACCGGCGCCCGCGTGCGGCGCGCCGCGCTCTTCGGCGAGCCGCATGACGAGGAGCTCAGCATGGCGCCCGAGCATGTGCGGCTCGAGCGGCTGAACGCGGGCGCGCCGTTCCTGAAGGTGCACGAGGCGCACGATCTCGACGCGGTGATCGGCTCGGTCGTGCCGGGATCGGCGCGGATCGAGAACGGACAGGGTATCGCCCGCATCCGGCTCTCCGAGCGCAACGCCGTGGGAGACATCTGGCGCGACATCGAGGCCGGGCACATCCGCGCGGTCTCCATCGGCTACCAGGTCCACCGCTTCGAGATCAGCAAGCCCGACAAACAGCGCGAGCTCTGGCGGGCGGTGGACTGGACCCCGTTCGAGATCTCCGCCGTGCCGGTCGGCGCCGATCCCGCCGCGGGCTTCCGTTCCAACAGCGAACATCACGACTGCGTCCTCCACCG
Organism: Rhodovulum iodosum; assembly: GCF_041020385.1. NCBI lineage: Bacteria > Pseudomonadati > Pseudomonadota > Alphaproteobacteria > Rhodobacterales > Paracoccaceae > Rhodovulum > Rhodovulum iodosum. Next base: position 144,089 of record NZ_JBEHHI010000002.1, read on the forward strand.
CCGGGACGCCCCCACCAGCGAAGGAGCATCCCCGATGACCGACAGGACCGAGACCGCGGCCGAGACGGCCGCGCAGAGCAACACCACGGCAGCGCCCGAGGAGACGAGCATGACCGACGACACCACCGGCGCTGCCGACACGCAGACCCGCGCCGCCGAGCCTAAACCCAAAGCGAAGCCGACAGCCGACCCGGCGCCGGAGGATCGCAGCCGCAGCGTCGACACCGACGCGCTGGTGAGCGAGGCCCGCGCGCAGGAGCGCGAGCGCGTCTCGACGATCCACGGGCTCGCCGACAAGCTCCAGCTCGAGCGCGGCTTCGCCGACGACCTGATCAAGCGCGGAGTCTCCATCGACGAGGCGCGCCGGCTGATCCTCGACCAGGTCGCGGCGAAGGCCGACGAGACGCGGACCTTCCCGCATGTCTCGATCCCGCTCGGAGGACGGGACGCCACGGTCACCCGGCGCGAGGCGATCTCGAACGCGCTCCTGCACCGCTACAGCCCGACGCTGTTCCCGCTGGAGGACGCCGCGCGCGAGTACCGCGGCATGACGCTGATGGAACTCGCCCGCGAAAGCCTCGAGACGGCGGGCGCCAGCACCCGCGGTTTCTCGCGCGACGAGGTGGCCACGCGAGCGCTGCATTCGACATCGGACTTCCCCGAGATCCTCGCGGCCGTCACCAACAAGACCCTTCGCCAGGCCTACGAGGCCTATCCGCGGACCTTCCCGCTCTTCTGCCGGCAGGTGCTCGCCACCGATTTCAAGGCGATGCACCGGGTCCAGCTGGGCGAGGCGCCGCAGCTCCTGAAAGTCGGCGAAAGCGGCGAGTTCAAGCGCGGCACGCTCGGCGAGAGCAAGGAGAGCTACCGCATCGAGACCTACGGCCGCGTCGTCGCCATCACCCGGCAGGTGCTGATCAACGACGATCTCGACGCCTTCACCCGGATCCCGGCGATGTACGGCAACTCCATCGCGCAGCTGGAGTCGGACGTGGTCTGGGACATCGTGACGTCGAACCCGGCCATGGCGGACGGCACGGCGCTGTTCCACGCGACCCACAAGAACCTCGCAGGCAGCGGCGCGGCGCTCGGGGTGGACAGCGTGGGCCTCGCGCGGGCGGCGATGCGCAAGCAGACCGGGCTCGACAAGAAGACGGTGCTGAACGTCCGGCCCGCCTTCCTGATCGTGCCGGCGGCGCTCGAGCTGAAGGCCGAGCAACTGGTCGCCCAGAACCTCGTGCCCGCCCAGAGCGGCAACGTGGTGCCGCAGTCGATCCGCACGCTCTCGCCCATCGCCGAGCCCCGGCTCGACGCGGCCAGCGAGACCGCCTGGTATCTGGCGGCAAGCCCGAACCAGATCGACACCATCGAGTACGCCTATCTCGAGGGCCAGCAGGGCGCGTACATCGAGACGCGCAACGGCTTCGACGTCGACGGCGTCGAGATCAAGTGCCGCCTCGACTTCGGCGCCAAGGCCATCGACTGGCGCGGCCTCTACAAGAACCCCGGCGCGTAAGCCGGGCCATCCCGCTGACCCCTGATCCCTGACGCACGGGCGGTCCTGATGGGCCGCCCGTCGTCGTTCCGCGAAAGGAACCCGCGATGAAGAACTACGTCCAACCGGGCAACACCCTCACCCTGACCGCGCCCTATGCCGTGACCTCCGGCGACGGCCTGCTCGTCGGCTCGATCTTCGGCGTGGCGGCCGGCGATGCCGCCAACGGTGCCACCGTTGAGGCTGCGCTCACCGGCGTCTTCGACCTCACCAAGATCGGCTCGCAGGCCTGGACTGCCGGCGCCAAGGTCTACTGGGATGACACCAACAAGCGCTGCACCACGGTCGCAACCGACAACACGTTGATCGGCGTCGCCGTCGAGGCGGTCGCAGGCGGCGCGGGCGACACCATCGGCCGGGTGCGCCTGAACGGCAGCTTCTGATGACCGCTTTCGCCGCCACCCTCGACGCGCTCTTCGCGGACGCGCATCTCGCGCGCGACGTCGTCTACACCGCCGAGGGCGGCGCGCCCGCACTGGTCCGCGCGATCCTGCGCAGGCCGGATGACGTCACCGGCTTCGGCGAGGCGCGCATCTGGTCGGAAACCACCCGGTTGGATCTGCGCCTCGCCGAGGTGGCGAGTCCGTGCCCGGGCGATCGCATCGAGATCGACGGCGAGGCCTTCCTCATCCAGGGCGAGCCTGTCCGCGATCGCGAGCGGCTCGTCTGGACCGTGGATTTGAGGCCGGCCTGACACCGATGAAGCTGAAGCTCGACATCACGCCCGATCTCGTCGCTGCGATGGCCGCGGAGGTGAAGGCCGGCGAGAAGGCCGTCACCGCCGCCATGCGCGAGGTCGGCACCGGGCTCAAGACCGCCTGGCGCGGCCAGATCACGGGCGCGGGGCTCGGAAGACGGCTCGCGAACTCGATCCGGAGCCGGACCTACCCGAAGGCCGGCGAAAGCCTGAACGCCGCGGCGCTGGTCTGGTCAAAGGCGCCGGTTATCGTCGGCGCCCACGACACCGGCCCGCTCATCCGCTCGAAGGAAGGCTTCTGGCTGGCGATCCCGACCGAAGCCGCTGGCCGAGGTCTGCGCGGCGCCAAGCTTACCCCCGGCGAATGGGAGCGCCGCCGCGGCCTGCGCCTGCGCTTCGTCTATCGCCGGCGCGGCCCGAGCCTGCTCGTCGCCGACAGGGCCCGCATCAACACCCGCGGCCAGGCGGTGGCGTCGCGCGCCAAGACCGGCCGCAACCAGGTCACCGCGCCGATCTTCCTGCTGGTGCCACAGGTGAAGCTGCCGAAGCGGCTGGACCTTACGCGGGACGCGGACCAAGCGTTGGATGGTGTCCCGGGGCTGATCGTAGCGAACTGGGTGGAGGGGAAGATGTAGCCGGACAAAACGTCCAAATCGACTTAGGCGCCGACTTGGTTTCTCGTCTGCCCGGTGAAGCCCCTACTTGATAGGTAGTGCGTGTACTCTCCTCGCATGTGATCGGTGCATCGATTCACAAGAAACGAAACGTCCTCGAGCGCCTTTTGTGTCGCATCCGCTGAAATAGCCTGAATTGCCGATCTGGGGCGATCGCAGTTGTGGATGCAGTCATGGCGCCGCTGAAAAACGGATTGCATTCGCCGCCCAAATTTCTCCAAGGCGTTTTTCTTGGCCTTTGCTTTTCCGCCCGCTGGCGTCTGTTGGTAGGCATGCCTCGTGATCCCAAATTGGCGCTGCTTCATATCAGCATGTAGAATCCAACTCTCGACGGTCTCTTGGGTCAGGAGTTTGTGTTGATCTCGGCAGAAGATGTTCAGCAGATCTTTTATCTGCTGGATGGATAGAACGCTCTCTTTCTCGATCATCTCTCGCGCAGCCATCCTCCAACGCCACCCGTTGCTGGAATTGAGGACTGCAACAACGGGCACTTTGAGGTTGTTGAGCTTGTCCTGAAGGTTTCCAGAGGGCTGACGCTCCTTTGCACGGAGGGTTCGAGTGACCAGGTCTGCATAGGCATCGCAGAAGAATGCATCACTCGCCCCCACTCCAGCCATCCAAGCAGACCTGAGGAGATCATCCTTCAAGCGTCCATCCGCTAGACCAGCAGCATGGGCCTGAATGTCCCTTGCGCGCTGAACATCTTCGTCGAAATGCTGCTTCGCCGTTCCCAAGATCACGCGTTATACCTCCGGATGACTTGCAACAGAAATGACGATTACTCCGCTCAGCTGCAACAAATTCGCGTCTCCAATGATCAATAGAAAACGGCCGAGCAGATGAGTTCGCCTGGGCGTAGAGCCGTTACCGTGCGATCCAAAGCATAGTTCTCGCGCCCAAAGCCACGTACCGTCTTCATGGTGATCTACCAAAATGCCCATGTCCCGCGAAACCATCCTCGCCGCGCTGCACGCGCGGCTCTCGGCGCTGCCTGCCACCGCCCTGCGCGGTGAGGTGCTGCCCGAGCGTGTGCCGGTCGAAGGTTTGCTGATCCTGCGCGACGGCGAGCCGGGGGAGCCCGAGGTAACGATGTCGCCGCTTGCCTATCATTACCAGCACCGGGCGGAGATCGAGGCGGTCGTACAAGGCGCTGGCCGTGACGCCGCTTTCGACACGTTGACCGCCAGCGTCGGCAAAGCGCTCGCTGCCGACCGGACGCTGGGTGGGCTCTGCGATTGGGTCGAGGCGGAAGCGCCACGGCCGGTCGATCTGCCCGTCGAGGGCGCGGCCACCCTGAAGGCGGCGGTCATTCCGGTGGTCTTGCATTATTCAACTGACGATCCTCTCGGCGGGTGACTCAGTTGGCGTTGAGCCCGAACGGTTGCCGGGAGTGAAGGCGTAGCTTCCAGCTGTTTTCCCGGGCGATGACGTCCTCTGGCGGCAGGTCCGGCGCGAGGCGTTCGAGAATGCTGAACCGAAAATGGCGAGGGTCACGACCGCGGAGGTCACGGTTTCCACCATGACCATCCCGGGCGTAGGCCTGCCACCGACCGAGGATGTTGTCGCGACCATAGGCAGAACCGACATAGGTGCGGCGGTCGCTTTCATCAAAGATGAGGTAAATCCCGCGCCATTCGGCCAGCCGCGCCCGCCACGAGCCTGGCAAGGTTGCGAGCTCTGCGAAGGTCAGGTCGATGTCACGCCAGTCGGGCGGTGGAGCCGCGAACGCGCTTTCCTCTAGGATCGCGCTCACGGGGAACGTGCCACGGTCCACCCACCGGAACCATGAGCGCTCTGGCGGCGGAAAATCGATGACCAGTCGCCCGCGCCAGTCGCTGTAGAACGGCAGGCGTTCCAGATCGAACTGAAAGCGCGAACCCAACCTTTCGGCCTCTTCAGTGGTGAAGCCTTCGTATCCCATGTCCCGGAGGATCAGGTTCCCCGGTATCCGCCAGAAGGCGTCATGGTCGAGCTCGCGCGCCTCACCAATGCGATAAAGCCCGACGAAATGCGCCTTGCCCGGCGACACGCCGACGAAGCTTGCCACGTACTCGGCCCGACGCAGGGCGGTTTCAGGTCGGCCGGGGACCGACTGGTAGGTTTCAAAAAGGTTCGGGCGTTCTTCGATTATCCACGGCATTGCCCGCGCGAGACGGGGTTCGAAAGGCCGATGGCGCAGCAGGACGATGCGCTCCCTGGCATCCGGGTCGTATCCTTGAATGCGCAGCAGGTCCTTGAAATCCATAGCAGCTTTGCTCCCAGCCCAATGGGGGCAGACTAAGCCCAGCGTCGCGAGGCAGCAACGCCGCCTCATGCGATCCGTCCCGCGAGACGATGAAAGGAGACTACCATGGCACGAGCCCAGGGGGCGCGGGCGCTGATGGCGCTTGCGTTCGAGACGACCTATGGAACGCCGCCCGCCAGCGGCTTCACCCGCATGCCCTTCGCCAGCACCTCGCTCGGTGCCGAGCAACCGCTGCTGAACTCCGAGCTTCTCGGCTACGGCCGCGATCCGCTGGCGCCGATCAAGGACGCGGTGACGGCGGACGGCGATGTCGTGATGCCGCTCGATGCAGAGGCACTTGGCTTCTGGCTGAAGGCGGCCTTCGGCGCGCCCACGACAACGGGCGTGGAGGCGCCCTATAGCCACGAGTTCCAGTCGGGTGCCTGGACGCTGCCGAGCCTCTCCATCGAGACCGGCATGCCAGAGGTCCCGCGCTACGCCATGTATTCGGGCTGCGTGCTCGACCAGATCACCTGGCAGATGCAGCGGTCTGGCCTGCTGACGGCTACCGCGCGGCTGGTGGCGCAGGGCGAGACGGTCGGGACGACCACCAGCGCCGGGACACCCGCTGCGCTCGAGCTCAAGCGCTTCGGCCATTTCAACGGCGCGATCACCCGCAATGGCTCGGCCCTCGGCAACGTGGTCTCGGCCGAGATCACCTATGCCAACAACCTCGACCGGATCGAGACCATCCGCTCGGACGGGCGCATCGACGGCGCGGACCCGTCCATCGCGGCGCTGACCGGCCGGATCGAGGTGCGCTTCGCCGACCAGACGCTGGTGACGCAGGCCATCAACGGCGAGGCCTGCGAGATGGAGTTCGCCTACGTTCTGCCGTCCGGCGAGAGCTTCACCTTCACGGTGCACGCCGTCTACCTGCCGCGTCCCCGCATCGAGATCTCCGGGCCGCAGGGGGTTCAGGTAACCTTCGACTGGCAGGCGGCCCGCGACAGCGTCGTCGGCCGGATGTGCACCGCCACCCTCGTGAACGACGTGGAGACGTATTGATGCTCACGCTCGACCTCACCAACGCCCCGCGCTGGCACGATCTCGCTACCGGCGTCCGCGTGCAGCTGCGCCCGCTGACCACCGCGCTGATGGTGGCGACCCGAAGCGATCCGGCTGTCGAGGCCGTGCCCGATGAGGCCTCGGATGAGGAACGCGCCGTCGCCTTCGCCAAGGCGCTGGCGCGGCGCGCAGTGCTCGCCTGGGAGGGCATCGGCGACGCCGATGGGAACGCGATCGATCCAAGCCCCGAGGCCATCGACGCGCTGCTCGACATCTGGCCGATCTTCGAGGCGTTCCAGCTGACCTACGTCTCCAAGGGCCTGCTGCTGGAACAGGAAAAAAACGCCTCCGCGCTCTCGCCGAATGGTCCTTCGGCGGGGGCGAGCGGTACTGCCAAGCCTGTGCGCAAGCCTGCCCGGACTGCCCGGCGCGGCTGAACCGTCCGGAAACACCGGAGGGCTGGCAGGTCTGGGACCTCGTCGGCCGTCTCGGCGGCCAGCTGCGTGTCCTGCCCGGCGCGGTGATCGGCTGGGATATGTCGGCGGCGCTCGCGCTCGGTGACGCGCTCGGCGTGCCGCCGCTCGCCATGGCCGAACTGCTGCCTGCCGTCGAGGCGGTGATGGTGGCCAAGCTCAACGAACAGATGGAACGCCACAATGGCTGAAAAGCGTGTGTCCGTCCGCCTCGCCGCGGTCGGCGGGCGACAGGTGCGCGCCGAACTGGAAGGCGTGGGCGAAGCCGGGTCGCGCGGCTTCGGGCGGCTGAGCCGGGAGATGGAAGCGGCCAACGCCCGGCTCGCGGCCTTCTCACGGCGGGTTCGCGTGGCCGCCGCTGCCGCAGTTACCGCCGCGACCGCCGCTGGCGTGGCGATGATCCGCTCCGGTCTGCAGACGGTCGATGCGCAGGCCAAACTCGCGCAGTCGCTGGGGACCACCGTTGCTTCGATCCAGACGCTGGAGCGCGCGGGCGAACTGGCGGGCGTCTCGATGTCCGGCATCGAGCAGGCGACCAAGGACCTCACGCGCCGTCTCAGCCAGGCGGCCGCCGGGACCGGCCCCGCCGCGGATGCGCTGGATCGGCTGGGGCTTTCGGCCAACGACCTGATCGCCCTGCCGTTGGACCAGCGGGTCGGCGCGATCAACGCGGCCATCGAGGATTTCGTGCCCGCCGCCGAACGCGCGGCCGTGGCAGGCCAGCTCTTCGGCGAGGAAGGCTCCATCGCCATGTCGCGGATCGACACGGCGACGCTGCGCCAGGCGACGGAGGATGTCCTTGCCTTCGGTGTCGTCGTCTCCGAGCAGGATGCCGACCAGATCGAGCGCACGAACGACGCCATCTCCCGGCTCGGCCTCATCTGGCGCGGCCTCTCGAACCAGCTGGCCGTCGCCGCAGCCCCCGCGTTGGAAGCTGTGGCCAACGCCATGGCGGCGGTCGCCAGTCGCACCGGCCCGCTCGGCATCGCGATCCGCGGTCTCTTCGACAACATCGGCCGCCTGACCACCTATGCCGCCACCTTCGCGGCCTTCCTCGCGGGCCGCTGGGTAGCCGGTATGGCCGCTGCGGCGCTCTCGGTCCGTGGCCTCGCCACGGCGCTGGTCGTCCTGCGCGGCGCACTGATCCGCACCGGCATCGGGGCGCTGATCGTCGGCGCGGGCGAGCTCGTCCACCAGTTCACCCGTCTCGTCTCCGGCGCGGGTGGCTTCGGTGAGGCCATGTCGCTGCTGAAAGACCTCGCCGTCGAGGTCTGGGAGCGGATCAAGATGGGCGCCGCTGCGGCGGGTGCGGCTGCCACGGCGATGTTCTTCGACCTGAAGGCCGATGCGGCGTCGGGCATGCAGAGCGCCATCGAGAGCGTTGTGGCTTTCGGCAACACGGCCGCGAACACGTTCGAGGGGGCCTACGAGGCGATCAAGGCGATCTGGGGCCTGCTGCCCGCCGCCATCGGCGATCTGGCGTTCCAGGCGGCCAACAGCCTGGTCGACGGTGTCGAGGCGATGCTGAACGGCGTGGTCTCGCGCATCAACGGCTTCATCGGGGGGATCAACCAGGGCCTGGAAGCCCTCGGGTCCGAGCGACGCATCTCCGTCATCCCCGATCTTGACCTTGGGCAGATCGAGAACCGCTTCGAGGGTGCGGCGACGGCGGCGACGACAGCGGCGCAGGCGGCGTTCGACCGGGCCTTCGAGGACAACCCGCTCACCGCGCCCGACCTTGGTCTGACCGAGGCGGCAAACCGGGCGCTCGAGTCGGCGAATGCCTACCGCGGCGCCGCGCGAGATCTGGCGGAAGGGGCACGTGCGCCCCTCGAAAGCTGGCAGGCGCTCCGCGATGCCGTGCGGGGCACCGACGAAGCCAGTGCCGATGCGCTGACCGAGGCCACCGGTGCTGCCCAGCGGCTGGAGACGGCGCTTGGTGACGCCGGACGTGCGGCGACGGGTGCCGGTGCAGCCGCCGGAGCTGCCGCCGCTGCGGCAGAGCCCGCGACCGAGGCAGCCGTCACCGGCTGGCAGGCGGTCACGGCAGCGCTGTCGGACTACGCGAGCCGCGCCCGCGACATCGGCGGCGATATCGGCCAGAGCCTCGTCGGCGCCTTCCAGTCGGCCGAGAACGCAGTGGGCCAGTTCGTGAAGACCGGCAAACTGAACTTCCGCGATCTGGTCACCTCGCTGCTGGCCGATCTCGCCCAGCTCGCGGCGCGGCGGTTCATCCTCGGGCCGATCGCCAATGCGCTCTCGGGTGTCTTCGCTGGTGCGGGCGGCATCTTCGCCAACGTCCTGCATGCGGGCGGCATGGTCGGCTCTGCGGGGCCGTCGCGCATGGTCCCGGCCATGGCTTTCGCTGCCGCCCCGCGAATGCATTCAGGCGGCATGGCCGGGCTTCGCCACGACGAGGTGCCCGCGATCCTGCAACGCGGTGAGCGTGTGCTGTCGCGGCGTGAGGCGCAGAGCTACGGCGCGGGCGGCGGGGTCAACGTCACCATCATGGCGCGCGACGCCGAAAGCTTCCGGCAATCAAGGACACAGGTGGCCGCCGATATCGCCCGCGCTGTGTCCCTCGGTCGGAGGGGTATGTGATGGCGTTTCACGAGGTCCGGTTTCCCGACAACATCAGCCGGGGCGCGCGGGGCGGGCCGGAACGGCGAACCCAGATCGTCGAGCTCGCCTCGGGCGACGAGGAGCGCAACGCCAGCTGGGCCAATTCGCGCCGTCGCTACGATGTCGCCTATGGCATCCGCCGCGCAGACGATCTGGCGGCGGTGGTCGCCTTCTTCGAGGCGCGCAACGGGCGTCTGCATGGCTTCCGCTTCAAGGACTGGGGCGACCACAAGTCCTGTCCGCCTTCAGGAACGCCATCGCCGACCGATCAGGTCATCGGCACCGGCGACGGCGCGACGACCGCGTTCCAGCTGGTGAAGCGCTACGCCTCGGGCAGCCAGACCTGGAGCCGGACGATCGCAAAGCCGGTCGCCGACACGGTGCGCATCGCGCTCGATGGTGCCGAACAGCCCAGCGGGTGGTCCGTCGACACGACCACCGGCGTCGTGACGTTCGATGGTGCGCCCGCTGAGGGCGTTGCCATCACCGCGGGGTTCGAGTTCGACGTGCCGGTCCGCTTTGACACTGACGCGCTCGACGTGACGCTCGACCTCGAGCGGCTTGGCTCGATCACCTCCATTCCGCTTCTGGAACTGCGCCGATGAAATCCCTCTCGCCGGCGTTGCAGGCCCATCTCGACGAGGGCACCACGACGCTCGCCTGGTGCTGGCGCATCACGCGGGCCGATGGCGTCACCTTCGGCTTCACCGACCACGACCGGACGCTCGCCTTCGACGGCACCGACTTCGAGCCGGAAAGCGGGCTGACCGCCTCCGAGGTTCGGTCTGGATCGGACCTTTCGGTCGATGCGCAGGACGCCGAGGGCGTGCTGAACTCCGACCGGATCACCGAGACCGACATCCTCGACGGCCGCTGGGACAATGCGGAGGTCGAAGTCTGGCGGGTGAACTGGGCCCATACGAGCCAGCGCGTGGTGATGCGCCGGGGAGCCATCGGCCAGATCCGGCGCGGGCGGCTGGCCTTCGTGGCCGAGGTACGCTCGCTCGCCCATGTGCTCGGCCAGACGGTCGGGCGGACCTTCCAGGCGACCTGCGACGCCGCGCTCGGGGACGCGCGCTGCGGCGTCAATCTGGAGAACACGGCGTTCAAGGGTACGGGCGCGGTGATCGACCTACTACGCGACCGAGCCCTTACCGCCTCGGGGCTAGGCGTCTTCGCCTCCGGCTGGTTCACCTTTGGGACCATCGAGTGGTCCAGCGGCGCTAATGCGGGGCGTCGGGCCGAGGTGCTTGGTCATGACGTCACGGACGGCGTCGCAATCCTGACCCTGCTCGAAGCGCCGGTGCGCGCGATCGCCGAGGGCGACAGCTTCACCATCCGCGCGGGCTGCGACAAGCGGATCGAGACCTGCGGCGCGAAATTCGCCAACACCGCCAACTTCCGCGGCTTCCCGCACATCCCCGGCCAGGACACCATCTTGCGCTACGCGACCAAGGACGGCGGCCACGAAGGGGGCGTGCTGTGACGCGGGCTGATTCGGAGAGGGTCATCGCCGCGGCGCGCGAGTGGCTGGGAACGCCGTACCACGACCAGGCGAGCCTGCGCGGCGTCGGCTGCGATTGCCTCGGGCTCGCGCGGGGCGTCTGGCGCGAGGTCGTCGGCCCCGAGCCGTTCCGAATCCCGCCCTACAGCCGGGACTGGGGCGAGACCGGCCCGCGCGAGGTGCTGGCCAAGAGCGCTCGCACCATGATGATCGAGGTGTCGCCCGCCGAGGCCGGTCCCGGCGCGCTGGTGCTGTTCCGAATGATGCCGCGCGCCATCGCCAAGCATGTTGGGATCCTGACCGGGCCCGACAGCTTCCTCCATGCCTATGAGCGGCTCGGCGTGATCGAGGAACCGCTGACACAAGCCTGGGGGCGGCGCATCGCCTTCGCCTTCCTGTTCCCGCAACGCTGAAGCATCCCTATGGCCACTCTCGTTCTCGGCGCAGCCGGCGCCGCCATTGGCGGCAGCATCGGCGGCGCAATCCTCGGCGTGAGCGCCGCGACCATCGGCGGCTTTGTCGGCTCAACCATCGGGTCGGTTGTCGACAGCTGGATCGTGTCATCGCTCGCGCCGACCCAGCGGATCGAGGGGCCGCGGCTCGACAGCCTCCGGATCACGTCTTCGACCGAAGGCGCGGTCATCCCGCGCATCTATGGCCGGATGCGCATGGGCGGCAACGTGATCTGGGCGACCGACTTCCGCGAGGAGACAAAGACCACGGCACAGGGCGGCGGTAAGGGCGGCGGAGGCGGCGGCAAGGTCAAGACGACCGAGTATCTCTACTACGCCAGCTTCGCGGTGGCGCTCTGCGAGGGGCCGATCACCGGCATCGGTCGCATCTGGGCGGACGGTAAGCTGCTGGACACCGCCGGGGTCACCTGGCGCTGGTACCCGGGCGACGAGACGCAGACGGCGGACCCGTTCATCGCGACCAAGATGGGCGCCGCGAACACGCCGGCCTATCGTGGTACGGCCTACGTGGTCTTCGAGGAGCTGCCTCTCGGGAACTACGGCAACCGCCTGCCGCAGCTCTCCTTCGAGGTGTTCCGGCCGCTCGCCGATCCCGACACGGCCGAGGGACTGACCTGCGCGGTGACGATGATCCCGGCCTCCGGCGAGTTCACCTATGCGACGACCGGCATCCGCAAGGGCAGCGGCGGGGCGCAGACGCCTGAGAACCTGAACGCGCTCTCGGACACCGCCGACATGGTCGTGGCGCTCGACCGGCTGCAGGCGATGGCGCCCAAGGTCGAGAGCGTCAGCCTCGTCGTCGCATGGTTCGGGAACGACCTCCGCGTGGGCGAGTGCACGATCCGGCCGGGCGTCGAGGTGTCGGCCAAGTCGACGACGCCCGCTACATGGTCGGTGAATGGCGTCAGCCGCGCCAATGCCTTCCTCGTCAGCCGCGACGACCAAGACCGCCCGGTCTATGGCGGCACGCCCGCCGACTTCTCTGTCGTGCAGGCGATCCAGGAGATGAAGGCGCGCGGGCTGAGGGTGACCTTCTATCCCTTCATCCTGATGGACGTGCCGCCCGGCAACACGCTGCCGACCCCGTACAGCGACAACGCCGCCGAGACGGGCCAGCCCGCATTCCCGTGGCGCGGCCGGATCACCTGCTCGCCCGCGGCGGGCTATGCCGGCAGCGCCGACAAGACGGCCACCGCGGCAAACCAGATCGCGGCCTTTTTCGGTGGGGCGAGCCCTTCCGACTTTGCCGTCTCGGGAGAGACCGTCGCTTGGACCGGGGCGCCGGGCGACTGGGGTCTGCGCCGCATGGTGTTGCACTACGCCCATCTCTGCGCGGCGGCCGGCGGGGTCGACGCCTTCCTGATCGGGACCGAGATGCGCGGGCTGACCACGATCCGCTCGGGCGCCAGCGCCTATCCGGCGGTGCAGGCCTTCCGCGATCTCGCGGCCGACGTGCGCTCAATCCTCGGCGCGGGCACCGCGATCAGCTATGCAGCCGACTGGTCGGAGTATTTCGGGCACCAGCCGGGCGACGGATCGGGCGACGTGTTCTTTCACCTCGACCCGCTCTGGGCCGATCCGGAGATCGATTTTGTCGCGATCGACAATTACATGCCGCTGTCGGACTGGCGCGACGGGTTCGAGCATCTCGACGCGGCCGAGGGCTGGCCCGCGATCTACGACCGCGCCTACCTGCAGGGGAACATCGCGGGTGGCGAGGGCTTCGACTGGTTCTACGCCAGCGCTCCGGATCGCTCTGCGCAACTGCGCACGCCGATCAGCGACGGAGCGGCCAGCAAGCCGTGGGTCTTTCGCTACAAGGATCTCCGCGCCTGGTGGTCGAACGCGCATTACAACCGCCCCGGTGGCGTGGAGAGCGGGACGCCGACAGCGTGGGTGCCGCAGTCCAAGCCGATCTGGTTCACCGAGCTCGGTTGCCCGGCCATCGACCGGGGGACGAACCAGCCGAACGTCTTCTTCGATCCGAAATCCTCCGAAAGCTTTGTGCCGCACTTCTCGCGGGGCTGGCGCGACGACGCGATCCAGCGGGCCTATCTCGAGGCGACGTATCTCTGGTGGGGCGAGGCCGCGAACAACCCGGTGTCCTCGGTCTACGGCGGCCGGATGGTGCATGTTCCCGAGTGCGCCGCCTGGACCTGGGACGCGCGGCCCTATCCGTTCTTTCCGGCGCTGACCGACGTCTGGACGGACGGGGCGAACTGGCGGCTCGGCCACTGGCTGACCGGCCGGCTCGGCGCGGTGTCGCTCGCGGCGCTGGTCCGGCACCTCTGCCTGCGCGCCGGACTTCCCGAGGATCGCATCGACGTCACCGGGCTTTGGGGCGCCGTCGAGGGATATGCCATCGGCGCACTCGAAAGCCCGCGCGCCTCGATCACCACGCTGTCGCGGCATTTCGGCTTCGACGCGGTCGAGACCGAGGGGGTGATCCGCTTCGTCATGCGCGGCCGGGCGGCGGTGGCGAGCGTCAGCCCCGACGACCTGGTCGCCGCCCGCGAGGGCGATGTCCTCGAACTGACCCGCGGCCAGGAGACCGAGCTGCCGCAGGCCCTGAAATGGCAGGTCGCTCGCGCCGACGAGGATTACGAGGCGGCGCAGGTCGAGGCCCGGCGCATCACCGTCGACACGACGCGCATCGCGTCCGAGTCTTTCCCGATGGCGGTCCCGCCCGAGGAGGCCGAACGGCGTTGCCGCCGCGCGCTGATGGAGGCCTGGACCGGCCGCGAGAGCGCGGTCTTCCGACTGCCGCCCTCGCGCCTCGCGCTCGACCCGGCCGATGTCGTGTCGTTCGTCCATGACGGGCGCTCCATCCCGCTGCGGCTCGTCTCCGTCGCCGATGCGGATGCCCGCGGCGTCGAGGCGGTCCGCCAGGACCGGGAAGCCTATGACCTGCCGCCCGGCGCGCCGCGGCCCTCGGCGTTGTCACAGGCCGTCGTCTTCGGCTTGCCGGAGGCGGTGCTGCTGGACCTGCCGCAGCTCACCGAGGATCAGCCCGCGCACCGTCCGTTTGCCGCGGCGCGTGCCGCCCCTTGGCCGGGCGAGATCGCGGTGTTCCGCAGCCCCTCAACGGACGGCTTCGAGCTGCTCACCAGCTTCGGCACGCGCGCCCGGATCGGGACACTGGTCTCGGACTTGTACGCCGGGCCAACCTCGCGCTTCGACCCCGGAAATGTGCTGGTGGTCGATCTACTGTCCGGCACGCTGGAAAGTGTGACGGACCTGACGCTCTTCGGCGGTGCGAACGCGCTGGCCATCGAGACCGCGCCCGGCGTCTGGGAGATCGTGCAGGCAGGCGCGGCGGAACTGCTGGCGCCCGGTCGGTATCGCCTGACCCGGCTCCTCCGCGGTCAGCGTGGCACGGAAGGTGCTATGGGCGATCCGGCGCCCGCGGGTGCTCGGGTCGTCGTGCTCGACGAAAGCCTCGCATCTCTGCCGATCGCCGAGGCCGACCTCGGCATCCCGTGGAACTGGCGCATCGGCCCCGCGAGCCGCCCGGTGACCGACGAGACCTATGTCGCGCAGGCCTTCAAGCCAGCGGGCGTCGGGCTGCGGCCGTTTTCCGTCGCCCATATCGAGCAGCCATGGCGCACTCCACGCGCGCCCGGCGATCTGACGATCCGCTGGACACGCCGGTCCCGAGCTCTCGCGGCCGACAGCTGGGGCGGGCTCGAGGTGCCGCTGGGCGAGGAACTGGAAGCCTACGAGGTCGAGATTCTCGACGGCGCCACCGTGAAGCGGGTGCTGTCCACCGCCACCACCAGCGTGGTCTACACCGCTGCCCAGCAGACCGCCGACTGGGGCGGGCCGCTCGCCCCTGGCGACACGCTCGACGTCCGCATCTTCCAGCTCTCCGCCCTCGTTGGGCGGGGCGCGCCGAAAACCGTCACGCTGAGCTTCTGAGGCCGCGCAATGAGTTCTGGCCGGCCGCGCGCTCTGCGGCGTAAGCTCGGGACATGCGCCCCGAGGACGAAGACCGGATTGCCGCGAAGCTTTCCAGAGTGATGGCCGTGGCCTGCGTGCGAAACACGCAGCTCGAGACCCTGCATGCCGGCCTCACGCCCGTGTCACACACGGGTGATGGCACCGACGTCATCGTCGAGGACGCTGCGGGCAGACGCATTCCGTGGTCCGAGGTCTCGCGGATCAATGACGACGAGATGCGTGCGCTGATGCGTGAGATCGTGGACCGGCTCTACACCTTCCATCTGCGGATCGACGATCCGGCATTCCGAGCGGAAATCGATCGCTGGGCCGCGATGACCGCGAAGTGGGATGCGCCGAAGCCCGATCCGGTTCTCTCGGCCATCCCAGGGGAGACGCCCGAACACGGGTAGCCCGCCAAAGTCCATCGCCGCGCCATTGCTCGCCGTCTGCCATGCAGGCGGCGTTCTTCGTTCTGGAGACCGCCCATGTCCGATGCCACGACCCATCTGCTGCTGCCGTACATCCTGGCGGCGCAGGCCCAGAAGCATGCCACCCACAACGAGGCGCTGCGGATCCTCGACGGGCTCGTGCAGCTTTCCGTCCTTGATCGCGATCTGGCAGCACCCCCGGCAGGCCCGGCGGACGGCGACCGCTACATTGTCGCCTCGGGCGCGACGGGCGACTGGGCGGGGTGGGACCTGAACGTCGCACTCTGGACCGACGGCGCGTGGCTGCGCCTGCCGCCCCGGACTGGCTGGCGGGCGTGGGTCGAAGACGAGGGCCTGCTGCTGGTCTACGATGGCGCGGGCTGGATCGGCACGACGCCCGCGGCGCTGCAGAACATGGCGCTCCTCGGGCTCGGCACGACGGCGGATGCGTCGAACCCGTTCTCGGCCAAGCTGAACGCGGCGCTCTGGACAGCGAAGACCGTCGCCGAAGGCGGAACCGGCGATCTGTTCTACACCATGAACAAGGAGGCCGCGGGCGACGACCTCGGGCTGACGCTCCAGACCGGCTTCGTGACCAAGGCGCTGGTCGGGCTCTTCGGCTCCGACCGTTTCCGCCTCGCGGTCTCCGCCGACGGCGGCACCTTCTTCGACGGGCTCAGCGTCGACAACGCCACCGGCATCGTCGACCAGCCCCGGCTGCCGCGGTTCAAGGCCTATACCAACTACGACAACTATGTCGGTGTGGGGGCCTGGACGAAGATCGGCCTCAACAACGCCGACTACAACGACCAGGGGGCGTTCGACGCCGCCAACAACCACTTCGTGGCGCCTGCGGACGGCACCTACATCTTCGGCGGCACGCTGCTCTACAAGATGAACGCCAGCACGTCGGCGCGGATGAGCGGGCGGCTCGTGCTGAACGGCACGACCGAGATCCGCGGCTCGTTCGGCGAGATCAGCGGCGCGCATGTCTCGGAGGCGACGGCCCTCTCGCTTCACACGATGGTCGCGCTCACCGCCGGCGACACCGTCGAGCTTCAGGGCAACTTCCGCGCCGCGGATGGCTACTTCGCCGCCGACCAGACCTCGTTCTGGGGGGCCAAGATCGGCTGAGGGAGGCACGCCATGGCCC
Organism: Rhodovulum iodosum; assembly: GCF_041020385.1. NCBI lineage: Bacteria > Pseudomonadati > Pseudomonadota > Alphaproteobacteria > Rhodobacterales > Paracoccaceae > Rhodovulum > Rhodovulum iodosum. The sequence continues at coordinate 160,902 of NZ_JBEHHI010000002.1, forward strand.
CACAACGCCCGGAGGACGGGTTCGTCCGCATGCCCGAGCACGAGTTCGAGGCGATCCTTGCGCGGGCGGCCGAGGAAGGCGCGAAGCGCGCACTGGCCGATGTCGGACTCGAGGGCGACGAAGCCGCGCTCGACATCCGCGACCTGCGCTCGATGCTGGACTTGCTCCGATTGGTGCGCCGCACGGCCGTGCAGACGGTCGTCCGCGCGGTCACCACCGCGATCCTTCTCGCGCTGCTCGCGGGCGTCGCCATCAAGCTGAAGGTCTTCGGCAACGGCCCGTAGTCCCAGCCATCCGACATGTTTGACCCACCGGACCCGCCCTTCGAGGCGGGTTTTCTCATTTCTGGAGGACCCCCTATGACCACGAATTTCTACGACCACTGGCGCGAGGTGCCAGAGGATGACTGGCGCTGGCCGAATTTCAGCCCGGACGAAATCGCGTGCCGGGGCACCGGCAAGCTGCTGGTCAATGAACAGGCGCTCGACAAGCTGCAGGCGCTGCGTGACCGGCTCGGCAAGCCGCTGATCGTCCGCTCGGCCTACCGCAGCCCCGAGCACAACCGCGCGGTCGGTGGTGCGACCCGCTCCAAGCACCTCGACGGCGCTGCATTCGACATCGCCATGGCGAACCACGATCCCGTGGCGTTCGAGGCGGCTGCGCGCAAGGTCGGGTTCCTCGGCTTCGGCTTCTACCCGCGGTCCGGATTCATGCACATCGACCTCGGCCCCGCGCGCCAATGGGGCGAGCGCTTCCCTGCGCGCCCGGCGCCATTCGCGGCCGAGACCCCGCCGGCGCGCGAGATCCTGGTGCAGAGCCGCACGATGAAAGGCGGAGGGGCGGCTGGCGTCGCAACGCTGGGTGCGGCCGGCGTGGAGGTGGCGCAACAGGTGCTGGCCGAGACGCAGACCGCCATCCTGCCGCTCGTGCCGTATCTTGCCACGCTGCGCTGGGTGTTCATCGCCGTCGCGCTCGGCGGCATCGCGGTCACGATTTACGCCCGCCTCGACGATTGGCGTCGGGGGCGGCGGTGATTGCCGGTTTGCTCACCGGGTTCGCCGCCAGCCCGTGGGTGCGGGCGGCGGTGCGCTACGGCGCCATTGTCCTCGCCGTGCTCCTGTTCCTCCTTTCGCTTCGGCGCTCCGGGGAGCGAGCGGGACGCCTCGCCGAACGCCTTGAGACCACGGAGAAGGCCAATGATGTCCACCGCCGGATGCTGGAGGCTGCGGCTCGCCGCCCTCGTGATCACCACGAGCTTGCTGAGCGGCTGCGCGACGGTTCGTTCTGAGGACGGCAGGCTCGCGACGTGCCCGCCCGTGGTCGAGTACAGCCGGGAGTTCCAAGCGCGGGCGGCCGAGGAACTGGCCCTGCTGCCGCATGGCTGGGCCATTGGCGAGATGCTTGCCGACTACGCCGTGATGCGGGAACAGGCGCGGGTGCGCTGATCCTCCGGCACTTGTCGCGGATTACGCGTCGCGCCCGGCGCCGAACCCGGGGCTATCGGTCGGCAAAATGAGTGATGCCTCGAAGCCGGAAGATCCACCAGGTCGCGGCGATTTCAGAACGAGCGAGCTTCCGATCCGGTTCGCGATGGCCGCGACGATGGCAAGGCCAAGCCCGCTGCCATCGGTGCTTGCGTTCGCCCGTTCGAAGCGTGCCGTCAGGCGGTCGAGCATCTCGCGCGGCACCACGGGACCATCGTTCGCGACAACGAGGTGGCCGTCCGCCGTCAGCGTCACCTCGACTGCCAAATTTTCCGCTCCGTGACGGAGAGCGTTTTCCACAAGGTTTCGGCACAAGATGGCGAAGGCGTCGGGGTCAAGGTCCGACATGACAGCTGCGTCGGGAAGATTCAGCACGATGCGGCCAGGAGCGCCCGCGCGTCCGATATCGTCTACCACGACGCGTGCGACCGCCCTCAGGTCTGCGCTCCGGTCCATCCGCAGCCTCCCGCCTTCCGCCCGCGCGAGCTGCATGAGGCGTTCGGAGAGTCGGGTCAGGCGTTTGAGTGTCGCCTCGATCTCAGTGGCACGAGCTTCGGTCGCCGGCTCGTGCGTCTCCGTTTTCAGCCGCTGCGCCTGAGCGATTGCGCCGGCCAGCGGCGTTCTCAACTCGTGTGCCGCGTTCGCGGCAAAGCTGCGCTCGGCCTCGAACGCATCGCGCAGCCGGGCCAGAAGGCCGTTGAGTGTCGTGGCCAGCGGACCATTCTCCGTCGGCAGATCGCTCGCGGGAACCTCCGACAAGTCACGGGCGTTGCGCGCCTCCAGCCGAGCGCGGAACCGGCGCAGGGGATCCAGGCTGAAGCGGACCGCCAGGATGATGGCCGCAAGCGCGACCGGCAGGACGATCAGCAGCGGCAGGCCGAGGCCCATCTGGATTTCGCGCGCGACCGCCGTTCGATGCGCCAGCGGCTCGGCCACGGTGATCCGGATCGTGTCCTGAAGCGCCGCGTCGCTGTAGAGCCGGTGGGTTGCGGTCTGCCGAAACCCCTGACCCTCCCAGTGCGGGAACACGGCAGGGTCGGCCGCGTGCGATTGCAGCAGGATGCGCCCCTCGGCATCGCGGACGAGGTAGGTGAACAGCTCGTCGTGCTCCCGGATGGGCGCGAGCCGTTGCGTCACGCCCTGATCTTCCCGGCCGACGATGTCGGTCACCGCAAGCGGCAGGATCCGTTCCGCAGTCTCCCGCAGGGCGCTGTCGAAGACCTCGTCCAGCTCGCCCCGGACGATCACGGCCGTCACCGTCGCCGCGAGCAGCCACAGCACCGTAAGCGCCAAGCCGAGCGACAGGCCGAGTCGGCCCTGAAGGCTCGCGGGCCATCTCATGGACGGCCCAGCCTGTAGCCCATGCCGCGCTCAGTCTCGATGACCGACGTCCCCAGCTTCTTGCGCAGGCGGCTTACATGCACCTCGATGGTGTTGCTCTCCACCTCGGCGTCGAAGGCGTAGAGCTTCTCCTCTAGCTGTGCCTTGGACAGCAGCTGACCGGGACGTGCGAGGAAGGCTTCGAACAGCGCCCATTCCCTTGCGGTCAGTTGCACCGGCTTGCCCTCGCGATGAACGCTGCGGGCGGCGAGATCGATTTCCAGCGGCCCGTGGGTGACGATTGGATTAGGGTTTCCGCTGTAGCGTCGAGCGACAGACCCGATCCGCGCGGAGAGTTCGGCAAGGTCGAAGGGCTTCACCAGATAATCGTCGGCACCCGCGTTGAGGCCCTCGATGCGGTCCGATACCTGATCGAGCGCGGTCAGGATGATGACCGGCGTCACGTCGCCCCGCGCGCGCAGGCCCTTGAGGAAGGTGATGCCGCGCCCGTCCGGCAGCATGAGGTCGAGCAGGATGAGGTCGTAGGACGTGGCCCGCACCGCGTCGCCCGCCGCGTCAAGCCGCATGACCCAGTCGACCGATTGGCCATCCGCCGCGATCTGGTCGCGCACGGCCGCGCCGAGAGTCGTGTCGTCCTCGATCAGCAGTATGCGCATGGTCGTCCCCGTCCTGTCCCGATGACCCTCCATGATCCGTCTGACTGACGCGAAGCTGAAGCCGATGGGCCAAGCCCCTTCAGGCTGCCGTCAGCTTCGCCGCGCATGAAGTGCATTAAGAGGCGAGCGACGAGGAGTTTGGCCCATGAAGAAGACATTGACAATTCTCGGCTTTCTCGCGGTCTTCCCGGCCGGCGTCGCGCTGGCGGACGACGACTGCTTCGTGCCGATGGCCGACTGGCAGCCGCGCGACGCCGTCGCCCGGCTTGCCGAGGAGAACGGCTGGACGGTGCGCCGCATCAAGATCGACGACGGCTGCTACGAGATCGACGGTCGGGATGCCGAGGGGCGCCGAATCGAGGTGACGGTCCACCCGGCCACGCTGGAAGTGATCGAGTTCGAATACGAGGACGACGAGGACGATCGACGCGAGCGGGACCGAGAGGGAGGCGACGATGACTGATGCAGTGCATCGCGCCGGTGATGTCCCGGCGCCCGGCGTTCCGACACTGCCCCGGCTCCCCGTCATATCGCCTCTGCCCATGATGGGCCCGTTGCTGGTGGCGCTGCCATGCCTGCTGGCGGCGCTGCTCGGGTTCAACACCTATGCGCCCTATGGCGCGGATGCGGCGCTCGGCATTGCAGTTGGGGCCGCGGCGGTTGTCGCAATGGCGCAGACCCTGATCCTCGCCGCACGGCCGCCCTTGGTGGAGCCGTTGTTCGGCGGTCTCGACCGCATGTACCGGGTCCACAAATGGCTGGGCATCTCCGCGATCATCCTGATGATTTTGCATCAGCAGATCGAGCCGGACTTCGAGCGGACGGTTCGTGAAACCGGCCTTGGTGAACTGGGTGAAGAGGCGGGCGAGCTCGCCTTCAACGCGCTTCTCGCGCTGATTGCCGTCAGCTGGTTCCGGCGGTTGCCCTTCATCGGGCTTGAAATCCCCTATCAGATCTGGCGCTTCAGCCATCGTTTCATGGGCGCCCTGTTTGCTATGGTGGTCTTTCACCAGTTCTTCGTCGACATGCCGACCGGGGTAGATTCATCGCTCTCGGTGCTTCTGAACACATTCGGCATCGCCGGAGTCGCTGCGTGGTTCTTCACCGAGTTGGTCGCCCCGCGGCTGCGGCGTCGGGAGTTTACCGTGAGCGAGATCAGCCAGACCGGTGACACCACCACACTGACGCTCAGCCCGAAAGGTCGGGCCATGCGGTGGCGTCCGGGGCAATTCGCCTTCGTCCGTGCGCCAGAGGCAGGACTGTCCGAGCCGCACCCCTTCACGATCGCCAGCGCCCCGCGCCCTGACGGTACCCTGACGTTCTCCATCCGGGGCTTGGGTGGCTGGACACGAAGCCTGCCCGCCATCTTGCGGACCGGAACGCGCGTGCAGGTCGAAGGGCCATATGGACGGTTCAATTTCCGCAAGGGCGGTGCGCGCCAGATATGGCTGGCGGGCGGCATCGGCATCACGCCCTTCCTCGCCTGGGCGGAAAGCCTGACCGAGGCGGAGAGGCGCGACATTCACCTCGTCCATTGCGTCCGGACGCAAGAGGAAGCGATCGGGGTAGAGACGCTGCGCGCTGCGGCCGCCCGCAACCCGAGGTTCAGTTTCGAGGTGGTCGTCTCGACGCGCGATGGCCGACTCACGGCCGAGCGCCTGATCAGCGCGGCGCCGTTCGCGGTCAAGGATGCGGATCTGTGGTTCTGCGGCCCGACCGGCCTGAAGGACGGACTCCTCAAGGGCCTGAAGGCACAGGACCAGATGCCGCGGCGGGTCCGCTTCGAGCAGTTCGAATTCGCCTGAGAAAGGGCCTGTCACATCGCCACGCCAGCCGTGTGGCTCTCGCCTGCGCCTTTTGGCCCCGCTCTCACCGGCGGGGCCTTTTCTTCCTGACGGCAACCTGAAGCGGGAATCGCTGCGCCGTCAGCAAGCCCTCAGGTCGGTTCTCCAGATTGGTCTCAGCAGACGAAAGGAGACCCTGCCATGAAAAAGACCCTGACACTTCTGGTCGCATCCACGGCGCTGACCGCCGTGATCGGCGTCCCCGCCTGGAGTGCGGTGCAAGCCCCGGCCGATAGCGTCCTTCGGCCCATTGCCGCGCTCTTCGATGACTCATCGCAAGCCATGCCGCTCGTTCTCGCAAGCGACGATGACGACGACGACGACCGCTGGCGGGACGGTTCGCGTCGAGGACACGACGACGACGACGATGACGACGATGACGACGACTGCGACGAGGACGATGACGATGACGATGACGATTGCCGCGGTGGCGCTCGCAATCCCGCGCCCGCCGGCACGGTCGCCCCTCCGCAGAACGGCCTCTTCGGGAACGGCGCACCTCCGCAGGTTCAGGTGAACTGAGCCGCTTCGCAGCCCCTCTCCGAACAAGGATCCATACGATGAAATCGCTTCTCGCAACGCTCGCGCTGACCACGGCCCTGACGCTTCCCGCCCTCGCCATGGCGCGGCCGGTGACGCTCACCACGACCCTCAACAATTATGGCGGCGACGGGGCCTATCTCGCGCTCTACGTCACCGACGCTTCGGGCGCCTATGTCGGCAGCCTGTGGATGGCCGGCGACAAGTCCAAGTACTACGAGCACCTGAGCGACTGGTATCGCGCCACCGGCGGCGACACCGCGCAGGTAAACGGCATCACCGGCGCCAGCGTCGGCGCGGGCCGCACGCTCGAGATCACGCTCGACCTCGCCGACGCGCTCTTCGACGCGGGCTACACGCTCCACATCGATGCGGCCGTCGAGGACATGCGCGACAGCCCGAACGAGGTGGCCGTCCCGCTCACGACCGATGGCGCGGGCACGCCGGTGACCGGGCGCCGCTACGTCGCCAGCTTCGCCTACGACATGTGAGGAACGGGGCCATGATCCGTGCACTCCATCGCTGGCCGGGTCTTCTGGCCCTCGCGCTCGTCACCATCCTGAGCCTGAGCGGCGCGGCGCTGTCGGTCTTCCCTGCGGCCGAGCGCATCTCCGCGCCGCAGGCGGAAGCCGGACTGACCGTCGCCGCTCTCGCGGACCGCATCCAGGCCGTCTATCCGGGCGTCGAGCAGATCCGCCGATCGTCCTCCGGCCGGATCACCGCCTACTGGTTCGATCAGGGCGCGCCGGGCGCCGCAGTGATCGACCCGGCAACAGGCGAGGGCGTGGCCTCGGCCGACCCGAACCAGGCCGAACGCTGGCTGACCAACCTGCACCGGTCGCTGTTCCTCGGGGATGGCGGGCGCATCGCCATGGCGGCAGGGGCCGCCGCGATGTTGCTCCTCTCGCTCTCCGGCGCGGCGATGGTGTCGCGCAGGACGGGTGGCTGGCGGCACTGGTTCGCGCGCCTGCGCGGCCCGCGCGCCGGCCGGCTGCACGTCGAGATCGCCCGGATCGCCGTCGTCGGCCTCGTTCTGTCCTCCACGACCGCGCTGTGGATGACGGCGTCCACCTTCGATCTCCTGCCGGATGGCGGCGCCCTGCCGGCCGCCCAGGCCGAGGTGAGCGGGCAGACCGGCTTCGCGCCGGGCCAGATGCCCACGCTGCAGCTGACGCCCGTCGCCGAACTGCGCGAGCTGAGCTTTCCCTATCCCGGCGACGCGACGGACGTGTTCACGCTCAAGACCGACCGGGGCACCGGGTATCTCGACCAGGGCGACGGGGTCCTCCTGGCGTGGGCCGACCTCACGGGATGGGAGCGCGTCTCGGAAACGATCTACATGCTGCACACCGGACAGGGCGCGGCGACGCTGGGGCTCGTGCTCGGGTTCATGGCGCTCGGCGTGCCCGCGATGGGCGCGACCGGAGTGCTGGTCTGGCTCGCCGGGCGGCGGGGTCGGCCGCGCATCCGGGGCAATCAGCCCGCCGGTCGCGCCGAGACGATCCTGCTCGTCGGCAGCGAGGGCGGCAGCACCTGGGGCTTTGCCGCGACGCTTCATGCCGCGCTGACGCAGGCCGGGCAGAGCGTGCATGTCGGCCCGATGTCGGCCTTCACGCCGGAGCGCTACACTAGCGCCCAGCGGATCATCCTGCTCGCCGCGACCTATGGCGACGGGGCGGCGCCCGCGTCGGCGAAAGGCTTTCTCGACCGGCTGAACGCTTCCGACCGCGCGCCGAACATCCCTCTCGCGGTACTCGGCTTCGGCGATCGGAGCTTTCCGGCCTATTGCGCCTTCGCCAGGGACGTCGCGGCAGCGGCGCAGGCGAAGGGCTGGCCCGAACTGCTGGCTTTCGACACCATCGACCGGCAATCGCCGCAGGATTTCGCCCGCTGGGGCCGGGCGCTCGGAGACGCGCTCGGGATGGAACTCGACCTCGCGCACCGGCCTGTCCAGCCGCAGACGACCACGCTGACCCTCGTCTCGCGGCGCGACTACGGCGCCGAGGTGCAGGCCCCGACCGCCATCCTCCGCTTCGCGCTTCCGCGCGCCTCCCTCTTGCAACGGCTGCTCGGGGACGGGTTCGCCCGGTTCCAGGCGGGCGATCTGATCGGCATCCTGCCCGAAGGTGGCGCCGTCCCGCGGCTCTACTCGCTCGCCTCCGGGCACCGCGACGGTTTCGTCGAGATCGTGGTCAAGAAGCACCGCGGCGGCCTCTGCTCGGGTCAGCTCACGGCGCTGGAGCCTGGCGACACGGTGAGCGCCTTCCTGCGCCCCAACCCCGGTTTCCGCCCCGGGCGCGGCCGGGCGCCGCTGATCCTGATCGGCGCGGGGACCGGCATCGGGCCGCTCGCGGGCTTTGTGCGCGGCAACACGCGCGGCAGGCCGATCCACCTGTTCTTCGGCATGCGCGCTCCCGACAGCGATTTCTTCTACGGCGAGGAGCTGGCGACCTGGCAGGACGAAGGGCGACTGAGCCGCCTGGTCACAGCCGTCTCGCGTGGGGCGCATCCTCACTACGTGCAGGACGCGCTGCGCGGCGAGGCCGCCGAGGTCGCAGAGCTCATCCTCAACGGGGCGCGCGTGATGGTCTGCGGCGGACGGGACATGGCCGCGGGCGTGGCCGATGCGCTGGCCGAGATACTCGCGCCGGCCGGGCTGACGCCGGCAGTCCTGAAGGCGGAGGGGCGGTATGTCGAAGATGTCTACTGAGCTGGTTAGGGTCGCCCTGAACGGCCCCACGATGGGCACGCGATGGTCGGCGCTGTTCTTCGCTGGTCCCGACGTCGACAAGGAGGCAGTCCGGGGCGCGCTGCAGGCGGCCGTGGAAGACGTGGACGCGCAGATGTCGACCTGGAAGCCCGACAGCGACCTGATGCGGCTCAACGCAGCCCCGGTGGGCCAATGGGTGCCGGTGCCCGCGCGATTGCTCGAGGTGCTGCGCCTCGGCCTCGAGATCGGCCGCGCATCGCACGGGGCCTTCGACATCGGCATGGGTGATGCGGTGACCGCCTGGGGCTTCGGTCCGAGCGACGCGGCACCCGAGGGTATTCGCACGGCGATGGCCGTCCAGCGTTGCCCTGCACATGAGGTTCTGGAGTGCGACGGCGACCATGTGCACAAGGCTGAGCCCGTCGCGCTTGACCTCAACGGCATCGCCAAGGGCTATGGCGTCGACCGGCTCGCCGAGACCTTGCGCGATCATGGGATTGCCGACGCCCTTGTTGGCATCGACGGCGAGATGCGTGCGATGGGCCTCCGGCTGGATGGTGAGGCATGGACCATCGCGGTGGAAGCGCCGGACCCGGGGCGCCGGACGCCGCATGCGATCCTCGCGCTGCAGGATGCCGCCGTGGCGACGTCGGGCGACTACCGCCACTGGGTCGAGGTGCAAGGACGACGCCTCTCGCACACCATGGATCCGAGACGCGGCGCGCCGCTGATCGCGTCGCCGGCCTCCGTCACCGTCGTCGCCCGCTCTTGTGCCGAAGCCGACGCCTGGGCGACGGCGCTGATGGTGCTCGGCCCCGAGAGAGGCGCGGCACTTGCAAGAAAACACGGGCTCGACGCCCTGTTTCTCCTGCGCGATGATGAAGGGAACGCAAGGGGCGTGGGAGTCGGACGACTTTTCTCCGAAGAACCAGCGGCGATCGCCTCAGCCCGGGGAAGATGAGCCGCATGGAACAGAACCGTACCGACCGCTTCAAGACCGCCATTCTGCTGACGGCCGTGGCCGGTTTGACTGGCGGACTTGCGTTCTACGTCGCGGGCGAACCCGATTTCGCGAACCTCATCTGGATCGCCGGGGTCGTTCCGGCGCTCGCCGCGCTCGTGGTCGAGATCCTGCGCAGCATCGGGCGCGGCGAGGTCGGCCTCGATATCGTTGCCGCGCTGTCCATGTCGGCGGCGCTCGTCTTCGGCGAGACCCTGGCGGCGGCGGTGGTCGCGGTGATGTATTCTGGCGGTACCTTCCTCGAGGCTTTTGCCGAGGGCCGCGCCCGGCGCGAGATGCATGACCTCCTGTCCCGCGTGCCCCGGACCGCGACCCGGCATCGCAACGGCGGGCTGGAGGACGTGCCGCTCGATGAGATCGCCCCCGGTGATCGCCTGCTGATCCGGCAGGGCGACGTGGTGCCGGTGGACGGCATGGTGGCCTCGGACACGGCCTTCGTCGACACCTCCGCGTTGACCGGCGAGTCCCTGCCGGTGCGCCTTGCCCACGGTGCCGACGCCATGAGCGGGTCGACCAACGCGGGCGAGGCCTTCGACCTGACGGCGACACGCGAAGCCAAGGACAGCACCTATGCCGGGATCGTCCGGCTGGTGGAGGAGGCGCAGGCGTCCAAGGCGCCGATGTCGCGGCTTGCCGACCGCTGGTCGCTGGGCTTCCTCGCGGTCACGGTCAGCATCGCATTCGCCGCCTGGTGGTTCACCGGCGATCCGATCCGGGCCGTCGCCGTGCTTGTGGTCGCGACGCCCTGTCCGCTGATCCTGGCGGTGCCGGTCGCGTTGGTCGCCGGTCTGTCGCGCGCTGCGCATTTCGGCGTGCTGATCAAGGGCGCGGGGCCGCTCGAGACGATGGCGCGCATCCGCACGCTGATCCTCGACAAGACCGGCACCCTGACGGACGGCCGCCCGCAGATCGTGTCTATCGACAGCCACGATGGCATGGCAGAGGGCGATATCCTGCGCATCGCGGCATCGCTCGACCAGGCATCGAAGCATCCAGTGGCGCAAGCCATCGTCGCCGCCGCAAAGGCGCAGGGCTTTTCGCTGCCCGTGCCGTCGGAGGTCGCCGAGTTTCCGGGCGAAGGGCTCGTGGGCCATGTCGAGGGCCGCAGCGTGATCGTCGGCGGCGACGGTTTCGTGGCGTCTCGGGTCGGGCGGATGGTGGGCGATCACCCCGCCAAGGGCGCCGGATCGGTCCTCGTCGCCGTGGCGGTCGACGGTCACATGGCCGGGCATCTGGTGATGTCCGATCCGCTGCGCGAGGGCGCGGGCGCGATGCTGGAAGGTCTGCGCCGCGAGGGCATCTCGCACATACTGCTGGCCACCGGCGACCGCGCGGACGTGGCCGAGCGCGTGACCGAGGGGCTGGGCCTCGACGGTCTGCGCGCCGGGCTGACGCCGGATCAGAAGGTTTTGCTGGTGCTCTCCGAGCGCAAGCACGGGCCGGTCATGATGGTGGGCGACGGGGTGAACGACGCGCCCGCACTCGCGGCAGCCGATGTCGGCGTCGCAATGGGTGCACGGGGCGCCGCTGCATCGGCGGAGGCGGCGGATGTGGTGCTGCTTGTCGACCGTATCGACCGGCTCGGGCCGGGGATCGAGATTGCGCGCGGTGCGCGCCGCATCGCTGTCGAAAGCGTTGTCGCCGGGATCGGCCTGTCCGTGCTGGGAATGATCGCCGCCGCCTTCGGTTATCTCACCCCGGTGCAGGGGGCGCTCCTGCAGGAAGTGATCGACGTCGCCGTTATCCTGAACGCCCTGCGCGCGCTGCGCATTGCGCCGCACGACCCCGCCACACCGAAACCAAAGGCTGTCTCCTCCGGGCAGGCCGACCTCGCGCAAGGAGCCACGCCATGAGCCGCCTCTCGCATTCCGAAATCCACATGGTGCATCGCATCGGCTGGTTGCGGGCCGCCGTGCTCGGGGCCAACGACGGTCTTGTTTCAACCGCGAGCCTCGTCGTCGGCGTCGCCGCAGCCGGGTCCGGAAAGCCGGAGGTCCTGATCGCGGGGCTGGCCGGGCTTGTGGCTGGCGCGATGTCCATGGCGGCGGGCGAATACGTCTCGGTCAGTTCCCAGACTGATGCGGAACAAGCCGATCTTGCCCGCGAGACCCGCGAGCTGGCGGAATCGCCTAAGGCGGAACTCGAGGAGCTCACCCGGATCTACGTAGACCGGGGGCTCGATCGCGACCTGGCGGAGAAGGTGGCCCACCAGCTGACCGAACGCGACGCGCTCGGATCGCATGCCCGCGACGAACTCGGCATCTCAGAGACCGTGACGGCCCGCCCGATCCAGGCGGCGCTGGTCTCGGCCCTGACCTTTGCCGTGGGCGCGGTGCTTCCGTTGATCGTCACGCTGTTGGTGCCGGAAACGCGGATCGGGGTTCTGGTGGCGGCATCGACACTAATCGGGCTGGCGGTGCTCGGTGGAATGGGCGCGTCAGCCGGCGGAGCAGGCGTCGCGCGTGGGGCCGCAAGAGTGACGTTCTGGGGCGCGCTGGCCATGGGAGCGACCGCGGCGGTGGGGGCGTTGTTCGGGGTCACGGTGGGGTAGCCTTGGGTTCCCGCTCTGGGGGCGACTTCGTCCGGGACAATCTCAGTGTTCGTAGCGACGCGGCGGACGTGGCGGTGCAGTTGCGGAAACGTGGCTCTGGCAGCGGTCAATCTGTTTGGCTGCCAGTCGCGATTGAACCAAGTGACGATCCAAACCATCAGTCACATCAATTAAAACAATGCCTTAGGGGATGGAGAACGTCCGATCCAGGTCCCGCCCGCTCCGCCACTTGCCCTTGCGAAAGCGCTCTCCCGATCCGGCGGTGGCCGGATTTTCTCGTTGTATTAGAGGGTTATGCAGGCGGGGCTGAGCACCGGCCCCGGTGGCAAGTGGCCCGGAAGCGGTCTCTCAGGGCGGATATTCTCTAAAGCTGTTAACTGCGCCGGTTTGGGTAACAGCTTGTAAGGCTCTGAAAGCATGAAGAATAATTCTCGATCATCTGTTGCCTGCGACGCCAGTCGCGTTTCTGGGAAAGGAACTGGGATCGAACCATTCGTCGCTTGGCGTATGCTGCTTGGCTGACGGCGCCCGCGCCGCAGCATGCGCAAAGCCTCGTGGTATGGGCGATCGGCGGCCGTTCTCTGCGATGTTGGCGAATGGCTGCTTCGGGCCCGATAGGCGACTGGCGGCTTTGCGATAGGCCACCTAGCATGGAGACATGCGCTTGCGCTCTCAGCGGACATTCCGCCCTGACCTTGCGGCGGCCGATCAGCTTCCGTCTTCCGCGTCGGGATCGAGCGTCAAGATCGGCCAGGGGCGCCCTGACGCAAGATCGGGATGGCGTGGTTCCGAGTCGGGCGCACCATACTCGTCCCGTAGCTTGTCCATGACGTTGAGGCAGCGGGCGGCGGGGTCATCCTTGCCGCCGCTGCCCGTCATCGCCAGCAGCTTCCGGCGCAGCTCAGTCGCCGCGACCGGCACGATATTGTATGCGCCCTCCCAATTCTCGGCCGGAACGTGCTGTGTGACGGCGCTTTCGATCGCCGGCCTCGCCATGAACGAGCGTCCGGTTTTCATCTCAAAATCGATCAGCATCAGTACGCCATCCGTGCTAGGATCTTCGGCGACTGCGCTTGCGAGCAGGCCAAGCTGTTTCGTTGTCGGCCCATCCTTCAGAAGGTCAAAGACGTACTTGCGGACCTCTGGGAACTCCGAAATCAAGCCACTCAATTCGCGCTGCCAACCCCACCCATCGTATGACTTGCCGTCGAGCGCGCCGCTGACGGTCAAATCAACAAGGCGGCGCGCGGCGGATACGGTGCCGAAGCTCAGCGCGGTCGCGCGCCACCCATGGTTCTGGTAGAGACGCGGGTCATCTTCGGCGAGCGTGAAAGTCACGTCTTCTGCGTCGTCCGAGGACGAACTGCCGAGTCCGCGGACCATCTCTTCGAGCACTCGTGGATGGCGCTGCGCGTCCGGCCTGCCGCGCACGATGGCGGGCAGATCGGTGACAGGCGTGGCGAACGGCAAAAGGCGCAACCAATCGCGTAGCTGATACGCGTCGCTCTGTGTCAGAATCCAAGTCTCCTTCTCGGCCGCCTCAAAGGTCTCAGCTATGCCGTCGGCCACGAGCTTGATGTCGATGTCCTCGCCAGAGAGGACCAGCGACAACAACAAGGCTGCGCGCGCCTGCCTCGGCGCGAGAGAAATGAGCTTCTGGATCGTCGCGTCACGCTGGCCGTGGGGGAGCCGTGCTCCAACAATGCCGAGCGCAACCGCCAGCTTCACTTGCGCATCCGACGAACCATCGACAATCAAGGTCTCGATTGCGCCGAAGATCGCCTCCGCCTCGATCGATGTCGCGGCGGGATCGGCGGCGCGGGCCTCCCGGCGCGCTTCCACGCGCGAGAAGTCTACGCCGATGCGGAACTTTTTGTCGTCCTTGGGTTCGTTCGCCTCAAACCACTGGGCAGCCAGCACACGCGCTGCCAGCTCGCCAAAATGCTCATCCGTCAGGTATTGACGCATCAGCGCAGCGGTCTCCGGCGCATTGATTGCCAAGAACGCACGTTGGTACTCGTGCATGTGCGGATGCTGTGCTTCGTGTACAGCGTCGCGATCTTTCCAGCCGCTAGCGGTCGCTTCTTCGCGGAAAGCCCGATAACGACGTAAGTTGTCGTCAAGCATCCTTTTCAAGAGTGGAAGATGTGCGACGGACGGTGCGTGGCTCGGCTGCGGTGATGTCGTCCGCGTGGGAGCGCGCGACCTTCCACGTGCCCGACACGATCTCCGGCTGGCGGAACACGACGCGCAACTGGTCGATGACGGCCGCCTCGATCTCGCCCGCGGGCACGCGGCCGACTGGGCAAGATCCGGCGCCGTGCTTCAGCACCGTCTGGCTGACGTAGTAGCGGTAGAGCCTGTCGCCCTTGCGCGTATGCGTCGGCGAGAAGGCCGCGCCATCCGGGCCGAACAGCAGCCCCTTTAGCAGCGCGGGCGTGTCGGCGCGTGTGCGTGCGGCGCGCTTCCGGGGGCTCTCCTGCAGGATCGCATGGACACGGTCCCACGTCTCGCGGTCGATGATGGCATCGTGCTCGCCGGGATAGCTGTCGCCCTTGTGGACCGCCTCGCCGATGTAGGCGCGGTTGCTGAGCATCCGGTACCCTGCGGATGCCGGAGTCCGGCCGGAAGCCAGGGTATCCACCCCGGTGGAGTCCAGGCCGCGGGAGTCCAGCGCGGCCGAGACCAGCGCGCGAACAGCATCGACAGGATCACGCATGACGCTGAGCTTCTGGTCGGAGACCACGCGCATGGATCTTCGCGTGTCCGAGGTACCCAATCCCCGGCCCGGCGACCGCATCGAGATCGACGGTGAGGCCTTCCTCATCCAGGGCGAGCCCCTCCGCGACCGCGAGCGGCTCGTCTGGACCGTGGACCTGCGTCTGGCCTGACGGTCATGAAGCTGAAGCTCGACGTCACGCCGGACCTCGCCGCGCTCATGGCCGCGGAGATCAAGGCCGGCGAGCGTGCGGTGACCACGGCGATGCGAGAGGCCGGCGGGCAGCTCAAGACCGACTGGCGTCGCCAGATCACTGGCGCGGGGCTGGGCCAGAGGCTGGCCAGGAGCATCCGCGCGGAGACATGGCCCAAGGGCACCACCAGCATCGGCGCGGCGTCGCTGGTCTGGTCGAAGGCCCCCGCCAACGTCGGCGCCCACGACACCGGCCCGCTGATCCGCTCGAAAACCGGCTTCTGGCTGGCGATCCCGACGCCCGCCGCCGGCCGCGGCCTGCGTGGCGGCAAGATCACCCCCGGCGAATGGGAGCGCCGCCGGGGTCTACGACTGCGCTTCGTCTATCGCCGCCGGGGACCGAACCTGCTCGTCGCCGACCGCGCCCGCATCAACAAACGGGGCCAGGCGGTGGCGTCGCGCGCGAAGACCGGCCGCAACCAGGTCACCGCGCCGATCTTCCTGCTGGTGCCGCAGGTCAAGCTGCCGAAGCGGCTGGATCTCGCACGGGACGCGGACCGGGCGCTGGACAGCGTGCCGGGGCTGACCGTGGCGAGTTGGGTGGAGGCGCGAACATAAATCGGTACTGGTCCGCAAACAGGCTCACACCGACTTCAGAAGCAGTTCACCGGTCGAATTCGGCCGTGTCCATGCCGAAATCGTCGACGAGCGCTCGCACTTCTTTTGCATCGAGCACACCGGGGTGCCTTTTGTGCGCGACGTAGACGCCTTCTAGCGCGAGATCATACTCCCCGACATAGAAGAATGTTCGATCACCTGACATGTCGATGCCTGCCTGTTCGAGGGCCTTGATCTGCTTTTCAAGGAGTTCAATTGCTTCTTTGTCGTCCATCTCTGCCCTAGTTCCTTCTTACACCCGGCCCCGAGAGCGGGTAGCCCGTCCGCACTTCGCCGTTTGGTTGTACGACAACTTCGATCGTGACGCCATTTACCTCGCCGACGACGACCAGATCGCCATCACGATGCGCGGGTCGATCAACAGTACCAGTTCCCGCGACTTGCCTTATGGCCTCCAGAATATCATTATCTGACCAGGTGGCGGGAAATTCAGTCTTACCCGGAATGCCCGTTCCGTATCTATGCCCTCCGCTACGCCCCTCGCCATCGAGAATATGCCGCGCGCGATCTTCGGGGATGGAGACGCTGTCAATCGAATGCGGGTTCTCCATGGTCACGACGTTCGGACCCGCCGCATCCGGGATAGGCGTGGAGATGGTGTTGCCAGTGGGGTCTTCGACGGCGGGCGATCCAGTGTGGTTCGGCAGGCCAAGAACCTCGGCCGGGTAGGTTTCCAGCCACTGCTCGATGCGTTCGGGCGTAAAACCGGGAAGCTGCCCGAGGCGTCGTTCATCTTCGGTCAATCCCGGAAAGACCTCGGCCCAACCCTGCGAAAGAGAACCTTCGTCGATGACAAGGCGACCGGCGTCCAGTGCGGCGAGTGCATCCACGGCGAGGCGGCGTGCGAGATTGACTGCGTCACCGGCGTTCTCGTTGGGCAACGTGAACAGACCGGGCCGGTACATCTCGTACAAGCCGAGGGCTTCAGCTATCACTCTCGCCCGTTCGCCACGTTCCGGAGACCCTGACAGGAAGCCATTCTCAGCCAGAACCAGCGCCTGAGCGTAGGATTGCGCGGCCAGCAACCCCTCCACGGTGCCAAGGTCAGCACCCAGGACCGCAGCGGCGTCTCTAACTCGCTGCTCTCGGGCGGACTGTACGAAGCCTTGAAGCAGGTTGTTGGCTTCCAGCGCAGCATAGGCCGCCATCCCCGCCGGTGACCGGGCCAAAAGGCCATTTGCCAGCCTGCGTACAATCCCGCCGCTGCTCGGAAAACTGTCTGCCGGTAGCGCAAGTTCTGCAAGAATAACATCATTCTGCAATCCCGGCGCAACTGGCTCTGCATAGCAGCGACAGTTGTGCGCCTGTCCCGGATGGCCGCCAGCGGGCGGCTCGTCCCAACGAAACACCTGATCGTCGTACTCAGCGTGGCTGTCGCGAACCTTGGAATCATCACGCGAGCGCCAGATGTATCGTTCGATGCCGAGGTCCTGCTGCCGAAGCTGGTTGATCAGGCCTGCGAAGGCCCGCAGCAGGCGTTCTTCCATGGCGGTTCGCAGGGGGCGAAGGCGCTGCAGATGGGTCTCGTACTCCTCGAATACCGTCAAGAGCACACGTGTTTTGCCCGCCTTGATGCGCTTGTCGGCCGTGCTCGGTTCGTTGCCATACAAGCTGTCGCTGGCTGGCAAGCTGCCATAAGCGGAAAGGTGGAAATAAAATCAATAGCTTGTATCTCGGAGAACGTCCGATCCCGGTCGCGTCCGCTCCGCCACTTGCCTTTGATTTCATTGATAAATTAGGCAAGTTGCCAAATCTACTAACGCCCTACTACTCATTTTCAGCCGGTGTTCTCGCCGGTTTGAAAGCGAATGTTGTGCGTTGGCATTCGGCTTCACTCTACATATGGTTGGTCGCAAGAGTTCACGCACAATGCGAGTTTGTTATGCGACGCTATAGTTCAACGCCAGAAGACCACCTTTTCAACAAAGGCGATTGGTTCGCCACGCAGGAAGCTTGGAAACAGAAGCTAGTGGCATCTATTGAGGCCATGAACGGCGACGAATTGCTCAACACTTCAACGTCAGACTTGGCAAAATACTATGTTTCTGAGTTTGTATTTGACGTTCCTACGATCCTCCCCGACGAAATCGTCGCGGATCAGCGCGAAGCTGAAGTTGAAGTTGGCCGTCGTAACGATCCATTCTACGATGGTTATGGTGGAACACGGACAGTTACAGGAACAGCGGTTGACGTAGAAATCCCTTACACTGGGAACAAAACTGGTTTCGACATTCAACCGACGACCCGAAACTTCAACAATCCCCGTGCCTATGTTGGTAGCGATAGTCTCAAGTTCTCCATAACTGGAACAAACTTGACGGCGGACCAAGTGCGGAAGGAAGTTGACAGCCGCGTTTCGTCGATCAACCAACATCTTGAATGGTTGACAAAGGATGCGCAGGGATACAATGCCGGATTGTTGGCTCTAGCGACGCAAACTATTGAGCGCCGCAAAGAAAAACTCCTCAAAGACAAGTCGCTAGTCGCGGGCTTGGGCTTCAAGATGAAAGAAAGGCCCGGTGCATCGGAGACCTTTGCCGCGCCGTCCGTCCGCCGTAAGATCAGACCCGCCACACCGAAGCCCAAAGCTTCTAGAGCTCCCTTTGAACCCGAACCGACGCTTACAAGCGATGACTACGAACATATTCTGAAAGTGCTTGAGAATATGGTTCAAGTCATGGAGCAAAGCCCCGGCGCCTTCAGAGAGATTGACGAAGAAAGCCTACGGACTCATTTTTTGGTCCAGTTGAACGGCCATTTCTCCGGAGATGCGACCGGGGAAACATTCAACTACGAAGGTAAAACCGATATTCTCATCAAGGTCGATGGCCGAAACATCTTCATTGGCGAATGCAAGTTCTGGACTGGAGAGAAGGCGTATCTAGAAACGTTGGACCAAGTGCTTTCCTATCTGAGTTGGCGCGACACAAAGGCCGCAGTCCTAATGTTCAGCCGAAACAAAGACTTCACGGGTGTTCTTGAGAAGATTTCTAGCAGCACTCCGAACCACGCAAACTTCAAGAAGTTGGTGAAGCAGCGTTCGGAAAGCAGTTGGACCTACCTTTTCGGCCACAAAGACGACACCAACCGCGAAATCTCCATCACGGTTCAAGCTTATAACGTGCCGGAGCGTATCGAACCGCGTATTCGACCGCTCGGAAGGTAAAAAAATGCCGCGCAGTCGGCGCGGCAAGTTGCCCTTGGCACTTGGGTTCAAGGATGTTCGCAAAGGGCCGCGACGGTGGGTCGGTCGGCAACGGGTAGTGCCCACAGCGGCACCGCCAAGACCGCCACGGCGGCTAGGTCAAGGTCGCCTAGTCCTTCCCCGGTCAGAACGTCCATGACGCTCTGTGAGGGCGACGACAGGGCCAGCGTCAGCACGTCGGGCAGGTCAACCCCTAGCCGGTGCCCGAATAGGTGCCACACGCGTTCTACAAGCGACGGCAGCTATTCTTCAACACGATCCATTGCGTCGAAGACATCCCGTTTGAGCGCTTCGAGGATGCCGTCAACAGCTACAACGATCTGGCATTTCCACAATTGAGCGACCTGGCACTATCGCAAACGATGGCAGACCTTTGTCGTAACTGGCCTGTGGGAGCCGCGCCCATCCAGGTCAAAGACCCGGTGAGTAGCATGGTTCCGACGCTGATCCTGCAAGGCGCATACGACAGGCGGACGCCGGTCTTCATGGGCAAGCGTGCCGCCCGCGAACTGGAGAACAGCACTTACGTCCTTGTCCCGCAGAGTGGGCATGAGGTTTGGAGCTACGCGGGTGACTGTGTGGGCCAGATTGCCGGCGCCTTTATCCAGGATCCAGACGCTGACCTTGACCTGAGCTGCCTGGTCGCGCGACAACCGCAATGGGTATTGCCACGCGACCAGTGATGGCGACCCCGAATGGTTGATCGTGGAAGCCAGTCCGCATAGCGTCTGAAGGCCTCTGTGACGTTCCAAGAATTTGTACTGTTCAAACATTGAATCCGACCCGTTGTGTTTGCCCAAAGTCTGCTGAGAACGCTTCATTGGAGTGCGGAATGGCTAAATCATATCACGTCAATACTTTTGATTTGGCACCAGATGAGGCGCGAGCAATTTGGGGTGAAATCACCGATGGCACCTATGAGCTTAATCCGGAAGGCTCCGCGTCGAGCAATTATAGATTTTCTACCCGTATATGGTTTGCACCGGATATTTTGTTTTCCAGCGTCCGAGCGGAAGCTAACACCATAATCAGATCGAGCAAGCTGGTTGAGAGGCACCCACCAAATTCATAAAGGTCAAAATGCTTAAATCTGGCAAAGAGACCATTCAATTAGATGTGGAAAAATTCGATTTAAATCGCAGCGCTCTCTATTTTATCGATCAAAATCGATCCAAGCGCGAAGCTCACACCGATCACGAACTGGTTTCGATCTTTTTGCCCTATCACGCACTCGGCTATGACCCATTGATCCATCCCCCCGTTTTAAGTTTAAGCCTAGACACTGCTCTTGGGCGTTTTCTTTCGGCGAGCATTGACGCCGCATATCAGGAGCTTGACCATCTGAGCCAAAATGAGCTTTCGGTTCTTTCAGAAAGCCTCTCCGGGACACTTAGAGGCGTTTTTGCTCATAGAACGAAACATGCAAAATATCCAAATAGCCGAAATGACCAAGTCAATGCCATCAAGAGCTTCATTGAAAAGAATCTCAACTATTCTTGGCTTAGCGCAGACAGGATATGCCAAGAATTGAAACTGTCCCGAGCGACACTATTCCGCCACCTGGCAGACTTCGGCGGTGTGAACCGGTACATTCTTTCGCTCCGATTGAACAGAGCTTATAGAGATCTGTCGGAAGCACAGCCCGTGAGAGGCGTTGTTAAGGCCGTTGCCGAACGTTGGGGGTTTTCTTCACAAGCTCACTTCAGTCGAGTGTTTAAGGAGGAATTCGATGTAAGTCCCGCGTCCTTGGTCGGTCGATGGGCCCAAAAGCCTCACGATGCGGCAGCAACGGACAACGCTAGTCAACAAGGGAACATTTTTCAATATTCGTCGGACATCGCTGCGCTGAAGTGGGCGTACGAACGGTACAGATAGTCGAGCGGCCTTCTTGTGACTGTTTGAGACTCTCAGACAAGCACTTTGCGACGGGCAGCCAACGACAGCCAACGAATAGTCTGGTAGAGCTGACTGGGATCTATAGCCGCTAATTTTAGTTCGGGTAGCAGCGAAACAAGCACAACGTAGGAAATGGAACGCCGTGATGGAAAGCCGAACAAAGTATATGATAATTGGCGCAGTAGTGGCGATTGTTGTGATTGGGTATATTGTGAACATTGTCGTATCAGGTTGAGCCTGCCAACCCATCCGCAGTCGCTTTTCGTGAGCGCCACTTAGGCGAGAAAGAAGTTAACGCGCAGCACTACCGTAGGCGTCGATCATGGTCCGCCATTCGACAGAATGCTCCCCCAGAAAAAGACAAAAAAGGAGTAAGAACGATGACTATACAAAGCCGGAAAACGCCGAAGATCCTGTTGGCGGCCTTGCTGCCACTTGCTTTGGCCGCCTGCGTCGAGACAGATGGCTCATCAAGCAGACCGGCGATGGACGCCAGCGAGACCAACGCCGTTATCGGCATGTTGGGGCTTGGATGCAAAAACCGGGTATTGCAGCAGTTTAGTGTTCCCAATTCGGATATTACCGTGCGCCCGGGCGCGACGTTACAGCAAGGTATAAATTCCGGTTCAATGAGTGCGGCAGATCTGAGGCGGGCCGGTGCCTCGTTCGATTGGGAAGTTGCCGGTAGAGGTGCCAGAGGCTATTGTAATGTTGACGGAACCGGTCGAGTGACCGAATTCCAGCAGTTTTAACGGCACAGGCCGTCCAGCACCCTCGCGGCCTCCGGCGCTTGCGAACATCCACAGTGACAGCGGCCCGGCCTCAAGGCCGATCCCTGACGAAGAGGTCCTTGGCCAGCCGCGTTCGCGTCGCGGCGAGGCGCTCGGCCAATTCTAGCAACCAGGGCAATCGCGCGGGATGCCCGTGAGGCCGAAAAACTGAACATGCGCAATCTGCAACGACATACGTTGGGCGCAAAAAGAGGAGATGGAACATGGGTAAGGCCGTTACAGGGATTATCGGTCTGATCATTGGCGCGGTGCTGGGAGTGGTCATTGGCGGTCCGCTGATGATGGGAACCGCTGCGGGCGTCGGTATCGCCACGGGCCTCAATGCAGGCATATGCGCCACGGTGACAGCGGCGGAGAACGAAGGATTGCTGTCTCCTGAACAGGTCGATCAGGTCCTCACACGGGCCGCGTCCGACATCGCCGCGATGCAGGGGCTGGAACTGGAAAACGAAAGCCTTGGATCATCTGAAAACTGCGAGCAGGTCATGGCAGACCTCGCTGAAGCGGCCAAGAAATAGGCCTAAGCTCCGAGCGTTTGGAACGTTTTGTTTCTGGCGTGCCGCCCCTACGGTCGCTCGGGCACGCCTACCAACAGTGGAGGGACGTCATGAAAGTGCATCTGGCGGCGAGCCTCGCAATCGCCGGGATGATTGCCACGCCGGCGGTCGCGGAGTGGGGGTTCAGCGGGGAGCCGACGCCTATGGCCTTCGCGCAGTCCGGGAACATGGATCTTGAGTTGCAATGCGATCGCATCCGTTTCGCGCCGGCCGGGTATGACCAGAGCGAAGACATCGTCAACAAACAGGGCCTCTCCATCCGGTTCATGAAAGACGGTCAGACCGAGGTCGGCTCGTTTCAAGCCGGGGGCGGAAATGCGCAGTTCCTGATCGTGGACAATTATCCCGTCGAGATCCTGTTCGATGACGCGGCGGACTACGGCTTCGTTCTGGATCAGATCGCGGCCAATGCCGTTCTGAACCTCTCGATGATCGATCAGGATGTGAGCTATGGATTTTTCGACCTGTCCGGCTCGGCAGCGGCCGTGAAGTCGCTCCGGGCTACATGTTCAGGCGCAGGTGCCGCACAGGAGGCCGCTGTCCCTGAGGCTCCCGAGGGCATCGTCTATTGCGGAGGGGGCGCCATCAAGCGCCAGATCGAATACACGGTCCTGGAAAATTCCGACGATCAATGGGATGCCCGTGTCACGGTCAACGGCGAGACACTTCGTGCCATGACCTCCTATTCGTACTTCGGTTCAGCCGAGACACCTGCGGGATTCGTCGTCGCGCTTCTCGGCGAGGATCGTTCGGAATTTCTGGTCTTCCGCGATGACGGGCAGGACTGGCTGGAGTTTGGCGACTATCGGTACGACAAATGCAATTGATGGTCCGGCGTAGTCCACGAGAGCACGGCCTCTCGTCCAATCTCACCGCGATGTTTTGGGCGATTGCCCTGTCCTGGTCTTTCACGGTTGCCCCGGCTTTTTCGGCCGATCTGCCCGAGTTGCCAACCCAGTTGCAAGACAAAGTCGAAGCCGCCACGAAGGCCTGCGCAGGGTACGAGAACGGCGAATTCGCTATTGAGTGGGGAGCGGTCGAACGAGTGGATCTGGACGGTGACTTGTATCTCGATTGGGTCTTGAACGAGAGCGGATTCGCCTGCTCGACGGCCGTGTCGCTATTTTGCGGAACGGGCGGATGCATGTCTCATTTTCTCGTGGAGGATGATCTTCACTCCCTCCTGAACCAGGGTTGGGATATGGTCGATCTCGGGTCAAACAGGGTTCTGCTTGCGGTTGTCCACGGGTCACAATGCGGTGGCATAAATCCAACTCCATGTGTAGCCGCGAGCACCTGGGACACGGAAGAGAAACGTTGGCGGACGACAGGTGCGGAGTGGGAGTGACCGGCGTGACCTGTCCGTTTGGTCCGCAACCTACACTTGAGCTGGTCCGGAAGGTGGCGCGACCATGACGAAACTCACACTGGTTGCTCTGGCTCTGCTGACCATCGGCGTCGTGTTGTGGGCTGGGTATGCGTCACAGGGATCATATGTCGACGAAAACGGCGTCCTGCAGGAGCCCTTCGCTTTATTGGCTTTTGGCTGGTTTTTTGTTCTGGCCGGAGGCGCCGTGTTGGGCGGCGTAGTTGGCATCAGGATTTTCAAGAATCTCAGGGGCCCGAAATGAAGCATCCTTCCCGTCACCACACGGCACCGACAGGCCGATTGATCGGATCGACTGCCGGTGGAACGCTCCGCAGATGCGTTGGCGTAGCCGGTATCCTGTCCTGTGTCGCCATGACAACCGGTTGCAGTGAACCGACCTCTGTCGTAGGCATAAGCGAACCCGACCCCGAACTGGTGTTCGTGCGGGGCTACCGCTCAGCCGACGACGACTGCAAGCTCACTGGCGAGTCTGCATTTACTGTCGACTTCCTGGACGATGCTGCGGATCTCGTCACCTGTTCGACAGGCGGTCCCGCTGCAGAGAGCTTGGTATCCGAGACATCGGCCACAATTGTCACACAAACGAACAGCTATACCCTCTACTCCGTCCCACGTTCTTGAGACCCCTCCGTCTGTCCGTCGTCAGTTTCTTCGGAAAATTCGAGGCAAAGTCCTACCGCGGCTGTGTTTTCCGGACCGACCTTGGTGCAGGCTGCCGCGAACGTCCGGTCCTTGTCCCCGTCACCGGATGCCGGATAGGCGCGGTAGGCAAGGTTGCAGGCACAGTGAATGGCAGCTAGGTCGGCAATCTACCAGTTCATTCTGACCGCAGCATTCGGAACTATGGGCTCTCACCGGTCCATCCGGAAACTTAATACCTCTCGCAGTGGCCCGGAACAACGCGCAGGTCACGCCGGTAGCAGGCACGTTCCTCGGAACGAACGTCGATCTGCTTTCGATGGAGGTATTAGTAAGAATGGAGAGTGCTTCGGCTCAAAACAACTCGCTCCTGGCCCGAGGAGGCCGGGCGGACATCGCGCTTGTCTGATGGCGTTTCGGTGGGACTGGCTTGCGGTGGCTAGTTTAAACCAAGCAATACCAATACCTTGACGTCCGGGGAAGGTTGGATATCAGGCCCATCCCCTCCGCCACCTGAGGGCGATCAGCAGGATCAGGCCTGCCACCATCATCGCCTGGACGAACCTATTGGCGGAAGACCGGCCCTTGGTTCGTGATGCCCTGTCGTCGGTCCCCCCCCGGCAGACCACGTTCTACTGGCCGCGTTCCAGAAGCGTGGCTTCAAGACCGTCCAGCGCGGCACGATTCAGAACCTGCCCGCCGACGACGACCATTTGCGGTCGGCGGAGCGTCGCGAGGCCCTCCAGCGGGTTGGCATCGAGCAGAACCAGGTCGGCGCGCCGTCCGGGGGTGATGGTTCCATCCTGATCCGGTAAGCCGAAAAATCGCGGCGGGGCGACGGTCGCAGTGTAGAGCGCTTCGCGGGGGGTGAGGCCGATGGCCACGTAAAGGTTCAGCTCGTCGAGCAGCGAGAAGCCATGGAAGAGATAAGGGTTGGCGAAAGAGGCATCGCTGGAGGCCAGGATCGGCACGCCTGCCCAGTGGGCCATAAGGAAGGTCCGCCGGTCGAGCGCGATGCTGTCCTGGGCAAGGGCACGCACCTCGTCTGTCATCGCCTCCAGCCGGAAATCCGGTTCTCCCCAGGCCTCGCGCACCTCGGCCGGGATCATGCGCATCCGCGGCGCATCAGCCGCGGGCCAGTTGCCGGTGTAGAAATCCGCCACGACCAGCGTCGGGCTGACATGCATCCCGGCCTCGGCCATCCGCGCCAGCATCGCGTCGCAAAGGGTTTCGTCCCAGGTCTCGAGGATGATCCGGTTTCGCGACGCCATGATCTCGAAGACGCGGTCCAGCTCGGCGCCCTCGGCCATCGCGGCGCGCAGCTCGTCCAGCATGGCCTCTTCTGCGGTCGAGCAGGCCATCGCGACCCGCCCGAAATGTTCCATCCCTTCCTGACCGGCGTCGATGGCGGTGCCGAGCGCGACCCGTTCGGGGATGTGGCCCACGAAGGGCAGCCCAACGTCGTGGGCCGCCTCGGCCAGCGCGAGATAGCTCGCTTCATCGAGCATCGAATAGGCCTTCACGGCAGCCCAGCCTTCGGCGGCGATCCGGTCCACGACGCTCCGTGCCTCGTCCGGCGTGTCAGCAAGGAACATGCCGGGCCAGGACCCGGGGCTGGCATCGACCCAGGCCCCTGCGAGGATCAACCGGGGGCCCAGAACCTCGCCCGACTCGATCCGGGCCTGCAACGCCTGCTGTTCGGCGATCGGCCAGAGCGCGCCCATGTCGCGGATACCCGTGATCCCGTTGATAAGGTATAGCGGCAGCGCCGTATCGGGTTCGGACGCCGAGGAGAAGATGTGCACATGGCTGTCCCAGAGCCCGGGAATAAGGTAGCGGCCCGCGCCGTCGAGGCGGGTCGCCGAAGCCGCAGAAATATCAGGGCCGACCTCCGCGATCAGACCGTCACGGATCAGCACGGATTGGCCGGGGGCGAGCGTTCCCTCGATTACATCGACGATGGTCACATCGCTCAGCAACATCTCCGATTGCGCCTGTGCCTCTGCCGCGATCCCGAGGGTCAGGGCGAGCGCAAAAAGAACCTTGAACATGTTCCTCATTGCTCCGTCACCCTCAGGACGAGTTTACCCGCAACATCTCCCGCCTCGACCCGTTCATGCGCCCGCCGAACCTCGGCCAGCGGCAGCACCTCGGCGACCGTGGGGTCGATGCGGCCCGCCGCGAGCATCTCGAAGAGCGTCGCCAGGTCTTCACGGAACCAGTCGGGGTGCTTTCGCCGCATCGCGCCGATGGAATAGAACGCGGTCGCATGCCCGTTCGGCATCCAGTCCCAGAGCTTGAGCTTGACGAAATCCATCGGGATCGAGCCGCCGCGCCCCAGCACCTCGTTCTGGAAGCCGAAGGCCACCAGCATGCCGCCGGGCTTCAGCGCGTGGAGAGAGCGCGACAGGCTGTCGCCACCCAGCGGGTCGAAGACGGCGTCGACGCCGCCGCCCGTCGCCTCCAGAAGGGTCGCCTCTGGCGCATCCGCGTCGATCGGCGTCGCGCCAAGGCTGCGGATCAGATCGTGCTTTGGGGGGACATCGGTACCGAAGGCCGCCATTCCCGCATCGCGTGCCAGTTGCAGCATCGCCGTGCCGACCGCTCCGCCCGCGCCGTGGATCAGCAGGCTCTGGCCGGCCCGCATCTTCGCCACGCGGGTGAGCATCTGGTAGGGCGTGACCGCCGACAGGATCATGCCGAGCGCATCGACATCAGACACGCCCTCGGGCACCGGCGTCAGCCGATCCTCGGGCAGGCAGATGTATTCCGCGTAGGCGCCGATGGTCGTCAGGTCCGCCACCCGGTCACCCGGCTTGAAGCGCGCGGCACCCGGACCGGTCGCATCGACGATCCCCACCATGTCGTAGCCAAGGGTGAGGGGCGGCTTTTCCTTCACGTCGGGATACATGCCCTTGCGGATCATCACGTCAGTGAAGGCGGCGCTGGTCACCAGGACACGGATGCACACCTCGCCCGTTGCGGGCTCGGGCCGGTCGGCGACCGTCTCCAGCATGAGGTTTTCGGGGCCGCCGAAGGCCTGAAGCGTGACGCGGTTATAGGGCATTGGACCTCTCCTCGAAGAGTCAGGGGTTGGGCATCCCGGTGATGAACACGCCAATGTCTCGGCTCAGGTCGGTGTCATGGCCGAGCCAGATATGCCCGCCGTCGGGATAGACGATAAGGCGCGCGCCGGGAATTCGGTCGGCCAGCA
Source organism: Rhodovulum iodosum (assembly GCF_041020385.1). Lineage (NCBI taxonomy): Bacteria > Pseudomonadati > Pseudomonadota > Alphaproteobacteria > Rhodobacterales > Paracoccaceae > Rhodovulum > Rhodovulum iodosum. The sequence goes on from NZ_JBEHHI010000002.1 coordinate 188,330, forward strand.
GCCGCGCCGTCTCGGCCGTGCCGAAGAGATCGTCCTCGCAGGACAGGATCAGGGTGGGCACGGCGATGCTCTCGAAGGCCGTCTCCGTTCGCGTTCCCGCCCAGTGGCCGTCGTTCCGCAAACCGTCCGTTTTGCGGCTGATCGGCATCAAGCCTGCGCGGATCAGGTCGGCCCGCCGCCGCTCGTCCGGCGAAACCCGGTCGAGCAGGGCGGGGTCTGTCGCGAGCAGCGTGCGCAGCAGCATGTCGGGGGCGAGCGTCGCGAAGCCCCAGAACCAGGCATCCGAGGTCAGGACGCGCTCCACTGCCATGTGTTGCAGAGCGGTGAAGTCCACCGGATCGCGCCCCGACAGGTTCGCCGCCGGCACGATGAGGATGAGATGCGCGCAGCGGTCCGGGTGGCGCAGCGCGAATTCCGCCGCCGTCAGCGCCCCCGCCGAGCCGCCCGCGACGGCGATCCGCTCGAGGCCGAGATGGTCGAGCAGGTCGACAAGGACATCCGCCTGGCGGGCCGGCGATGCGTCGTCGGGGAAGCCGGTTCGGAGGTATCCGAAGCGCGACGGCGCGACGATCCGGAAGCCGGCCTCAAGCAGGCCGTGTGCAAAGAGAAGCCCCTGGTCGAACCCGCCGCCAGTGCCGTGGATCATCATCATCGTCGCCGGCCCGTCCCCGGCGACGGCGTATTCAAGTGGCCCGGCGCCTGTCGGGATGACGCTGCTGCGCCGCGCGATGCGGGCCTCTGCCCCCGCCATCGTGGCGCGGTAGGCGCCGGCGCTCCATGCGCCAGCCGCGAGCGCGATGCCCGCAAGGCCGCTCAGCAGGGTGCGCCGGGCCATCATCGGACGGCCTCGATCGCAAGCTCGGCCAGCGCCGCTTCCAGTGCCGGGACGAGATCGCTCGAGTCGTCCGCGATGCCAATATCGGTGTTGATCTGGAAGGCCACGGTCACGCCGTGATCCGCGTAGTGGCGCAGGCTCGAGACATAGGCGGGGATCCACCCGCCGTGGCCCCAGACCGGCCCGCGCGGCGTATCGGCGTAGATCGCCACGCCCGCGCCGTAGAGGATGCCGGGGGCCTCCGGATCGACGGGCACGCCGTCGAGCAGCCGGTCCAGATAGGGGCCTTCCATCGCGTCGCCGCCGAACAGGAGATGTCCCCAGCGCGCCAGATCGGCGGAGGTCGAGGCGAAGCCACCGCCCGCGGATTCCACGGCCGGGTTCCACAGAAGCCGCCCCTCCGCATCGGCGGTGCGTGCGGGCAGGCCGAACGGATTGTCCGCATCGACATAGCCCACCGCAAGCCCCGGCAGGTCGGGTCGATCCGACGGGAACGTGCCGTCGAGGTCAAGCGGACCGAGCAGGCGGGTGCGGACGGCCTCGTGCCACGCCTGTCCCGTCACGTCCGCGATCACGAGGCCCAGCAGGACATAGCCCGTATCGCTGTAGGCCCAGGCCTGACCGGCCTCGAACAGCGGCTCCCGTCCGGCCACGAAGGCCATGAGCCGCTCGGGGTCGAAGTCTCCTTCGGCCGCTGTCAGCCGGGTCCAGCCCTGCTGGAACTCCGGCAGATGCACATGGTCCGGCAGGCCGGAGGTGTGGTGCAGGAGGTGATCGATGGTGATGGTGCCTGCATTGGGCAGCGCGTCGAACCACGGGCGATCCCCGAGATGGACGGAGAGCAGATCGTCGCGCGACAGACGCGCCTCGCGTTCCAGCGCCAGCACCGTTGCGGCAACGAAGCTCTTCCCGATGCTCGCGGCCAGCATGGGCGTCTCCGTCGTGATGGCGCGCCCCGCCTCAACATCGGCCAGGCCGATGGCCGCCGACATCACCGTGCCATCCGGCAGGGCGATCGCCGCTGTGGCGCCCGGAAAGCCGTAGCGTTCGTGGAAATCGTCCAGCATCGCCGCCAGCTGGCCCTCCTGCGCAGCCACGGGCGCCGCGAGGCCGCCCAGAGCCAGCGCGAAGGCGAGAAGAAGGCCTCGGCGCATCTCCCTACTCCGCCGTTTGCGGCGCGGCGCCGCGCGCCGCCGGGATGACCTCGGTCGCCGCGCCGTCGCGGCTGAACATCGTCTTGCGGTTCAGCCAGACCACGACCAAGGCCACGACCACCAGGATGCGGGTGTCCCAGGGCTGGGCATCGGGCCAGAACGGATTGATGAGCTGCCAGTGGAACAGCATCGGCAGAAGCAGGCTGCCGCGTGCGCTGTTGAAGATCGGCGTCACGAGGATCGCAAGCGTCACGTTACCGATGAAGAAGGGCAGGAAGGACCAGTTCTCATAGACGACACCAGCCAGATAGAAGGCGGGCAGGTGCCAGACCCCCCAGGCCGTCCCGATGAGGGCCCCGGCCCAGAAGGGGGCCATGTGACGCTGCAGGAGCGGCTGTGCCACGCCGCGCCAGCCGAATTCCTCCATCGGACCCAGAAAGAGCATCATGAACATGAGCGCGACCATGGCGCCCACGCCTTCCGGGGGAACCGGCGCAAGGAGCGGCCCGCCCTTGATCAGCGACCCGGCCATGAAGACGACGGGAATGCCGATCACGATGAAGGCCCACCAGACCGGGGCGCAGCGCCAGTAGAAGAGGCGCGAGAAGAAGGCGCGCAGGCCCCGCAAGCCGCCGAAAGCCAGCACCAGAAGGATACCCGCGATGCCGGGTGCCCAGGTGGCGAGGAAGTAGAGGGGGTGGCTGCCGCTGATCTCTCCAAAGGTCGCGGCAGCCTGGTCTGGAAAGTAGATATAGCCGCCGATCACGCTCCACGTGATGCCGAACGTGAGCAGGGCGAAGAACAGGAGCGCGTAGGACGGGAGGCTCGATTGCGGTCTGATCACGATGGAAGCCATGTGTGGGTCCGCTCGAAACGGTTCTTCTTGGACTTGGGCGGAGCATCTCCCAAGTCGCTCGCGTATGCGCTGATCGAGATCAATCGGGAGGGTGTCAGGCAACCACGAAAGGGGAGGGCATGGTCGCCATGCCAGCGAGATGCGCCCTTGGCCCATCCCCACCAGACGCCGGTGCGCATCGTCACCGAGTGTCCGACCGCGAAGATGCTGACATAAATGGCGACGTCCTTCATCCGGTAGAGGAAGAACACGACGCCCAAAACGAACAGGATGTGGTCGTACCCCGTCACCATGTGCTTGGCGCCGAGATAGAGGAAGGAGATGACGTGCCCCCCAGATTTCATGGGTGTAGCCCGCGTCACCCGGGGTGACGTCGTGGGCCAGCGCCTGCGCAACGCTTGACGCGTAAATGGCAAGGACTGTCAGAATGACCTATCCGCTCTCGGGCTGGCTGATGACGCAGCTCGGGCCGGTCGTCGCGCTCGGGATCCTCGCCGCGCTGGCAGGTGCCGGGGCGCTCTTCGCCCTGAGCCTCTGGCCGAGGGAAGATCCCGAGGTAGTCGCGCATAGCTACGACAACCTGCCGCTCGACCATCCCCACCTCAAAGGAGGGCGCCGCCACGCGCATCCCTTCGTCGTGGACGACGAGCACCCTCGCTGGGCCTCGCATCTCTGAGGGCATTGCTTCGCGGGGCCGGTGCGGCCCGTGCATCGGCCGAACCGCTGGATCAGGCGTGACGCTGGAACACCTCCGCCGTCCCGCCCTTCAGCACAATCAGCGTGTCGAAGGCGTCGCGCTGATTGCCCATCTCCATGCCAGGCGACCCGATCGGCATACCCGGGACCGCGAGCCCGAGCGCATCGGGGCGTTCGGCAAGCAGGCGCTCGACGTCACTGGCGGGGACGTGCCCCTCGATGACGTATCCATCCACGAGCGCCGTGTGGCATGAGGCCAGTTCGGGCGTGATGCCGGATTGCGCCTTGAGCGCATAGAGGCTGTCCTGATCCACGTCTTGCGCGTCAACGGCAAAACCGGCCCCTGCCATGTGCTCGACCCAGGCCGAGCAACAGCCGCAGGTCGGCGACTTGTAGACCTCGATGCGGGCGGGCGTCGCCAGCACAGGGCGGGCGAGCAATGCCGCACCGACGCCGGTGAAAATGAAGTGTCTGCGATTCATGTGTCGTATCTCCCTTTTCGATTTGAATGGTGGTGGCGCGTCAGGCGACACGCAGCCATGTCATCATGCCGCCGGCGGAATGCTCCAGCATGTGGCAGTGAAGCAGCCAGTCTCCGGGGTTGTCGGCCACGAAGGCGATGTCCGCGGTCTCGCCGCGGTTCATGAGAAGGGTGTCTCGGAGCGGGCCGACGGTGCCATCAGTGCCGACCTTCCGGAAATGGTGCCCGTGCAGGTGCATCGCATGCGGCCAGGCCGTGTCGTTCGTGATCGAAATCCGGACCGTCTCGCCCCGGTCGGCCTGGATCAGCGGCGCGTCCGGCATGTCCGCCATGCCGTTGAAGGCCCAAACCTTTCCGGCGCTCGCCATGTCGCGCATGTCCATCATGCGACCGTTCATCATCGCCCCGCGCATGCCGCCCATGGCACCGCCTTCCATGAGAAGCTCCGCGCGTCGTGCGGTCTCGAGGGAACCGAGTGCGGCAACGGGATTGGGCGGCAGCGGGCCGGCCGCCGGCAGGCGCTCTGCTCGCGCAACACCATCGACGTTAAAGGCTGCAATCGCATAGCCGCCGTCGCGCTCGAAGCTTACGAGCATCGCTTCCTCGCCGTCGCCAGCCACCACGTCGACGATCAGGTCGGCGCGCTGAGCCGGTGCCAGAGCGAGTTGGCCCAGCGGTCGCGGGGTCTCGAGCGGCATGCCGTCGAGCGCCACGACCCAGCCCTCCAGACCCCGCGCCTCCAGCGAGAAGATGCGCGCATTCGCGGTGTTCACGAGCCGCAGGCGCATCCGAGCGCCGTGCTGGACGGTCCGCGACCAGGCGCCGTCGCCATTCACCGTGATCCAGTTGCCGATCCGGCCGGCATGGGCCCAATCGTGCATGTTGCCGAAGCCCCCGGCAATCTGTGCGTCCTCCGTGAGCCGCCAGTCGTCGAGAAGCAGAACCTCGTCGATATCCACGTCCGGGGCGCCTTCCGCTTCGTCCACGATCAGCGCGCCGTAGAGTCCACGTGCCATCTGCTCCCAACTGCGATTATGAGGGTGATACCAGTAGGTGCCGGCGTCGGGGACGGTGAAATCGTAAAGGAAGTCTGCGCCCGGTTCGACGGCTCCCTGCGTCAGGCCGGCGACGCCATCCATGACGTTGTCGATCCGGATTCCGTGCCAGTGCACGCTCGAGGCCTGCGGGAGATCGTTGACCAAGCGCCGGGACACCCGCGCGCCCCGGGCCACGCGAAGGGTAGGCCCGGGCACCGAGCCGTCATAGGCCCAGACCTCCGTCTCGGGATACCCGGCAGGCGCCAACCGGGCGCGTCCGGCACGGGCGACGAGGTCTGCGGGCGTGTCGGCCCGACCGATCCGCGGAGCGCACAGAAAAGCCGTCGTGCCTAGAAGTGTCTGATGGAACCGGCGGCGGGTCATGAGAGCCATGGAAAGTCTCCGGAAGCATGTGCGACGGCTTGCACCGTCTTCGGTTGCTGCGGCGCGACACGCGCCTGTTCGGACGGGAGCGACGTCACCGTGGTAAGGGCTGCAGTCGTCGCCAGAATGGCCAGGATGAGCACGCTTTCCGCAGCGATGGACCGCCGCAGGCGCTGCGCAGCCCCCGTCGCCGCGGACTGCAGCGCCGGGGTGAGCCGCACCTTGTTGAGCGCCGCGAGACCGAGCACGCCGGCAAAAAGCGCGAGCTTCACGAGAAACGCCTGACCATAGGGTGTGGTAAGGGCGGCAGGGTCCGCCGCGCCAAGCAAGACGAGCGTCACGGCCCCGGCGGCGACCAGCGCGGAGACGACCCATAGGGCCTTCGTCCCGAATTCATGCACCAGAGCTGCGGCTATCGGTGGCGCCTCGGTTCGAGCGGCCCGAGACATTGGCGCGAAAGCGCCGAGCCAGAAGGCAAGTCCGACTATGTGAGCGGTCACCAGCGCCCCGAGCAGAAGACGCGGCTCGCCAAGGGCATGGCCGCGAAGCGCGAACGACGCGCAGGCCATCAGCGCCCCGGTCAGCGCGATCCACCTTGCGCCCCGCAGGGGCAGAACAATGGCAAGTATGAGCGCAAGTCCGATCAGCCGGACGGTCACGCTGGTGCCCAGCGGGCTGTCGAACACGATGCCGAGCATCATGGGATCGACTGCGCCGTCGAAGGTTCCGCCCATCAGGAAGCTCGCGCGCAAGGGCACGCGGAGCACGCTCAGCACAGCCGCCGCCAGCGCGGCGACAACCGCCATCCGAAGAAGTGACGCGCGTCCGTCTGCGCTCAGTTCTCGAAGCGCCAACCACACGAGCACGCTTCCTGCCGCGACCAGCGTCGCGGCATATGCGAGCGTCTTCACGAGGATGGAGATCCAGGTGACGGCGTCAGCAGATGCGAGCGCGGCCAGCATCGCGCCTCAGTCCGTCAACTCGAAGGAAAAGCTGCCCTGCATGGCATGGCCGTCGGAGGCGAGCCCACGCCATTCCACGGTGTAGCTTCCTGGCAGCAGGGACTGGGGCTCGGCGTGGAACTCCAGCGACGGTTCCAGTCCCGCGCCACGCTCTATGGGCATCTCGTCGCCGTCCGCATTCACCAGGCGCACCATGGTTATGCGCATGGGGTCGTCGAACACCATGTGGATCATCTCCGGCGTCTCGGTCAGCTGTGCGCCATGTACCGGTGTGGTTCCTTGCTTGTCGGAGTGCGCCAGAAGTGGGTCTGCCGCCAGAAAGAGCGCCGCAGCACTCAAAACGGAAAAGAGTTCTCGTTTCATTTGCCTGTCCATTTGCTGGGATTGAAGGCGACCGGCACAGCGTGACCGGTCGCCTCGTTCCTGGTTCAGTTCGGCATCATGGAGCCGATTGCGTACATGCCGTCCGCGCCCTTCACGAGCATCAGCGTAACCTCGTCGCCTTCGGAAATCGCCCCCATCATTTCGGCGTTCTCAAGCAGCGGCAGATCCATCGTCATCGCAGGCCAGCCGATCTCTGGGATCGGGTCATGGCTCACATTGGCCGTGCCGTCACCGATCGAGTTGACGACGGCCCTTGTATGAACGGCACCCTCCATTTGCTCGGACGACATCGGCATGTTGGAGTGATCCATACCGTTGTTCATCTGAGCGAGGACCGGAGCGGTCGAGAGGGCCAGCAGGCCAAGTGTTGCAGTCAGTATCTTCATCGGAAGCTCCATGTTTCTGGATTGCAGTTTCGATTATTCGGCAGGCACCGCTTCTTCAGGCCGCAGAATGATGGGGGTGATCTCGCGGTTCACGCGCCGCAGCGCGAGCTGTTTCCAGATCACGAAGATCGACGGTATGACGAAGAGCGTCAGCAGCGTCGCCGTGACCATGCCCCCGATCATGGGCGCCGCGATCCTTTGCATGATCTCGGAGCCGGTGCCGGTGCCGTACATGATCGGGATGAGCGCCGCGAAGATCGTCGCCACCGTCATGACCTTGGGCCGCACCCGCAGCACCGCGCCCTCGAAGACCGCCTCTTCGATGTCGTCCCTCGTCAGCTTGCGGTTCTCGGACTGCGCGAGCCTGCGCCGCTTTTCCCAGGAGAGATTGAGGTAGAGCAGCATCACGATCGCGGTCTCGACCGCGACGCCGGCCAGCGCGATGAAGCCGACGAGAACGGCCACCGAGATGTCGAAGGCAAGATACCAGAGAAACCAAACGCCGCCGGCCAGGGCGAGGGGCAGCGCCGCGAGAATGATCCCGACCTCGATGATACGGTTGAAGGCGAGGAAGAGCATGAGGGTGATGATCAGAAGCGTTGCCGGCGCCACGATGGTAAGGCGCTCCTGCATCCTCTCGATATACTCGTACTGGCCCGACCAGCTCAGCGAATATCCCGGCGGCAGGGAAACCTCTTGCGCCACGCGGGCGCGGGCCTCGGCGACGTAGCTGCCAAGGTCGCGGCCCGCGATGTCGATGAACACGAAGCCGGTACGTCGGGCGTTCTCGGACCGGATCATGCCCGGACCATCGACGATCTGGATGTCGGCGAGGGCGGCCAGAGGGACATGAGCGCCAGAGGGCGTGACCACAGGCAAAGTCTCAAGCCGTTCCGGACTGTCCCGCCAGGATTGCGGGTATCTCAGGTTGATCGGGAATCGTTCGAGCCCTTCCACCGATTCCGACACCTGGATTCCGCCGATGGCCGTCTGCACCACGTCTTGCACGTCGCGCACGCTCATCATGTAGCGGGCGGCAGCCTCGCGCTTCACGTCGATCTCGATGAACCGCCCGCCCACGGGGCGTTCGGCATAGGCCGATGCGGTACCATCGATGCCCCGCACGGCATCCTCGACAGCGATCCCGATCTGCCCGATGACCTCCAGATCGGCGCCCGAGATCTTGACACCGACAGGCGTCTTGATCCCCGTCGCCAGCATGTCGATCCGGTTCTTGATCGGCTGAATCCAGACATTCGTGACTCCGGGGATCTGCACGATGCGGTCCAGCTCGTCGCGGATCCCCTCCATCGTCATCCCTGGGCGCCACTCCTCCTCAGGTTTGAGCTGAATGGTGGTCTCGATCATGGTCAGGGGGGCCGGATCGGTCGCCGTATCCGCCCGCCCGAGTTTGCCATGAACGGTCTCCACTTCAGGGATGGTGGCGATCAGCCGGTCGGTCTGCTGCAGGACCTCGCGCGCCTTTCCGATGGACACGCCCGGATAGAGGGTCGGCATGTAGAGAAAGTCGCCCTCGTTCAGTTCCGGCATGAACTCGGAGCCGAGACGCTGGAGCGGGTACCACATCGAGGCGACGACGGCGGCGGCCAACAACGTCGTTGCCCAGGGCCAGGCGATGGCCGCGTCGAGGAAGGGGCGATAGATCAATACGACGATGCGGTTCAGCGGGTTCTTGCGTTCGGGCAGGATGCGGCCGCGGACGAAATAGCCCATGAGGACCGGAACCAGCGTGATCGATAGGATCGCCGCTGCGGCCATCGCGTAGGTCTTTGTATAGGCGAGCGGCTTGAACAGCCGTCCCTCCTGGTTCTCGAGCACGAAAACCGGCAGAAAGCTCACCGTGATGATCGCCAGCGAATAGAACAGCGCAGGGCCGACCTCGGAGGCGCATTCCTGCACGATCCGCCACCGGTTTTCGGGTGTCAGCTTCTCCTTCTCGAGCCGCCGGTGCATGGCTTCGATCATCACGATGGCGGCGTCGACCATGGCGCCGATGGCGATGGCGATGCCGCCCAAAGACATGATGTTGGCGTTCACGCCCTGCGCCTTCATCAGGATGAAGGCCGCGAAGATGCCCAGCGGAAGCGATAGCAGGATCACAAGCGACGAGCGCAGGTGCAGAAGGAAGGCGGCGCAGACCAGCACGACCACGATGAATTCCTCGGTCAGCTTCTTCTGCAGGTTCTCGATGGCGCGTTCGATGACGCCGGAGCGGTCGTAGGTGGTGACGATCTCCACCCCTTCCGGGAGGTTCGGGCGCAACTCCTCGATACGCGCCTCCACCGCCTTGATCGTGGCGAGCGCATTCCCGCCCGAGCGCAGGATCACGACGCCGCCGACCGCGTCGCCGAGCCCGTCGAACTCGCCGACCCCGCGCCGCATTTCGGGGCCCAACCGGATATCCGCCACATCGCCGAGGGTCAGTGCGGCACCACGTTCGTTGACCATGAGCGGGGCGCTCGCGAGATCGGCCAACTCGTCGACATAGCCCGAGGAGCGAACCATGAATTCCGCCTCGCCCATCTCGATGACGCTGCCGCCGGTTTCGCGGTTCGCGGCCTGGATCGCGCCGCGCAGCTGCGCGAGCGTTATGTCGTAGGCCCTGAGCTTGTTCGGATCGACGACGACCTGATACTGCTTGACCATCCCGCCGATGGTCGCGACTTCCGAGACGCCTTCGACCGCCTGAAGCTCGAATTTGAGGAACCAGTCCTGCAGCGTGCGAAGTTGCGACAGGTCGTGGTTTCCCGTGCGGTCGATCAGGGCATACTGGTAGATCCACCCCACGCCCGTCGCGTCCGGGCCCAGTTGCGGAGACACGCCCTCGGGCAGGCTTCCGGTGATCTGGCCGAGATACTCCAGCACGCGGGAGCGCGCCCAGTAGAGATCGGTGCCGTCCTCGAAGACGACATAGACGAAGCTGTCCCCGAAAAAGGAAAAGCCGCGCACGTCCTGCGCGCCCGGCACAGCGAGCATGGCCGTGGCCAGCGGATAGGTGATCTGGTTCTCGACCACCTGCGGCGCCTGCCCGGGATACGGGGTGCGGACGATCACCTGAACGTCCGACAGGTCCGGAATGGCGTCCACCGGCGTTTCGCGGATGGCCCAGATGCCCGCCGCCGCAATCATCAGGGCGAGGACCACGATAATGAACCTGTTCGCAATCGAGGCGCGGATTATGGCGGGGATCATTGCGAGACGCTCCGCATGGCGGTGGTGCCGACGAGCGTCATGGAAAAATCGGGGTTGCGGTGCAGCAGCAGGGTAAGCTCTTCCCCGGTGGGCAGCGCGGCCGGATCGATTTCGTCCGCGATGGCGAAATCCATCGTCATTCCGGGCATTCCGATTTCGGCCATGGGCCCATGGGTGATGTTGGCCATCCGGGTTTCGGGATCGACCGCGTTGATCGTGCCGGAAACCTCCATCGCAGGTTGCGCAGGCTCCGCAGCGGTCAGAACCATGGTCATGCCGTCGGGTCGGGCGAAGGTCAGCGAAAGCTCCGTTTCCGTCGCCAGCGCGGAGACGTCGAGGCCGGTGTCGACGGCAAAATCCATCGTCATTCCGGGCATTCCGATTTCGGCAATCGGACCGTGGGTGATCGTTGCACGCCCGGTATCGACATCGACGGCATCGATCATCCCGGTCACGACGATTGGCGGCGCGCTCGGCATGACAGCCTCGGCGGCGGCCAGCACCATGCTCGTTCCGTCCGGCCTTGCGAAGGTGAGCGTCATCTCCGTGCCGGTTTCGAGGCCAGCGAGATCAAGCCCCGGCTCGACGGCGAAATCCATCGTCATTCCGGGCATTCCGATCTCCGTCATCGGACCGTGGGTGATCGTTGCACGCCCTGCGTTTTGGTCGACGGCGTCGATTGTTCCCGAAACGACGATGGGCGGGGCTGCTTCCATCTGCGTCGCGTCGCCATCTTGCGCCGGTTCTGCGACCTCGCCTTCGGTCCGCACGGCGATGATGGAGAACATACCACTGTCATCCTTGGCCAGATCGAACTCGATCGGCGTATCGAGCGGAACGCTTCCGGGATCGAGGCCCGCCACATCCAGGTCCATCTGCATCGCAGGCCAGCCGAGTTCCGGAATCGGGCCGTGATCGAGCGTCAGCTTCCCGTCCGGCGTCACGGCGAGCGCCATTCCTGTTCCTGTCGCCGCGACACCGTCGTCGGGACCCAGTTCGATCAGGCCAAGCAGGCCATCTGCGAACCGGGCAGCCCGGAACGAGACCTCATCGCCCTCGCGCAGTCGTTCGAGGGATATGTCGGCCCGAACCGGAAATTCCGAAATCATGGCGGGCCAGTCGAGGCTCTCCAGCGCTGCGTGACGGACCGTCGCGACCCGTCGTTCCCGGTCGAGCGCGACAAGAGTGCCGGTCCCGCGCGCGGGCTCTTCATCGGTCGGCGCCATGCGCATGAAGCCCGCGCTCAATGCGCTTTCGCTGTCGATCAGGAACTGGGCCGAAGCGACGACCTCCTCGCCCGGCGAAAGCCCTTGCAGGATCTCCGTGCGGCCGCCTTCTCCGAAACTGTCGCGCAGGCCCGTGGTGACGAGCCGGGGCCGGAACGTGCCTTCACCGGTCCTGAGAATGACCCTTTCAGCCGATCCGGTGCGGATCACCGCCTCGGACGGCACCGTCAGAACCTGACGGCTCGCGTTGGGAACAAGACTGACGTTGCCGAACATTCCCGGCCTGAGCAAACCTTCGGAGTTTTCGAAGCGCAGGCGCACGGGAAGGGTGCGCGTGCGCGGGTCCAGTTCGGGGTAGACGTAATCGATCTCGCCTTCGAAGACCCTCCCGGGAAGATGCTCGAAGCTGGCAAAGGCGCTCATGTCTTCCGAGAGGCGTGAAATGTCGCGTTCGAAAACATCCACGATCAACCAGACCCGGCTCAGATCCGTGATCGAGACAGCTTGCGTTCCGGGTTGCAGATACATGCCGTCGGCGGCTTCCAGCGCGACCACGATACCGGCCCTCGGAGCTTCGACGGTGATGCGACGTGCGACCTCGCCGGTCTCTTCGATTTCCGCGATCTGCCTTTCGGTGGCGCCGTGGCTGCGCAGGTTGTTGCGAGCCGCCTCGAGCGACAGCCCTGTTCCGTTTTCCGAGGACCTTAGAAAATCGAAGCTTGCGACGGCGAACTCAGGCGAAAAGAGCTCGAACAGTGCGTCACCCTTTTTCACGACGTCGCCAACGGCCCTGACGCTGAGAACCTCGACCCACCCTTCGACACGGGTGTGAACATGGCTGGTGAGATGCTCGTCGTAGCCGACGAAACCGACGCTTTCGATCTTCTGGGCCACATCCGTCATCCGGGCCAGCGCGGTCCTTACCCCGATCGCATTGATTTCCGCGGCGCCGAGAGAGACTTCCGAGGGATCGCCAGATGGTTCCTGACCTGCGTGAACCGGGACCAGGTCCATGCCCATGGGCGACTTTCCCGGTCCGGGTTGCCGGAAATTGGGATCCATCGGAGCGACCCAATAAAGGATTTCCGGCCCGTCGGACGCTGTGGCGTTCGTCGGATTGAGGTAAAGCCGTTCAAGGTAGATCCCGCCCGCAGTCCCGCCCGCCAAGGCGAGGATCGCAAGCGCCGTGTAGCGTCCACGCATTACAACCTCCTGACGACCGATCCACAGGGGACCAGCCAAATATTCGAGATCGACCCGCGCCGCACGAGGGGCCGGGTCGGCAAGAAATTGTCAGGAGAGTCGAGGAGGTCGTTCCGGGAGAGACGTGTCGACCGAGGGTCCGGGCGCACTCACCATCGACTGGGCACAGGCGCCTCGCCCGTACTCTGTAGCGGCCGGAAACTCCGAGTGTTGCAGTTCGGAAAGACAGCACGCCGACACATGGCAGCCTGAGTTAGCCGTGTTTTCCGGCTCACAACACTCCGCGTCCGAAGCTCCAGCCGGCATGTGATGCTCTTCGTGGCCAGAGGCTCCGATGTCCGATGCGGCCGATGCGAGGGTGTGCCGGTCGCCCGAGTGCCCCGCATGGTCCATCGCGGCAGACGCAGCCATGCCAGTGATCATGAGCGCAAGGCTCATGATCAACGCCATCAGGCGCCGCATTGAAAAGCTGCACGTGAGGATCCGCATATCGGAAAAATAGTTGCGGCGACACGTTGAGACAACAAACTTCCGCGTGACTGCACTCGACGCGGCGTCCAGGCAGCCTTTCCAGCGATCCCATCCCGAGGAACCGGTCGTGCGACGGGTCCACACGCTTCCTGTCCGGGCGCATTCCATGCCTTAGTTGATACCGTTTGCGCGCTGCAACGCGCGGACATAGGCCGTGATCTTCGCCGCGTCATCGTTGGTCACGCCCTCGACGGCCGGCATGTTCCCGAAGCGCCAGTGATGGGCGCGCACGCCCCGCGTTGCTGCGAGAAGGAACGCCATGTCGCCATGATGGCTTGGTTCGTATACGCGATGAACGAGCGGGGGGCCCTGATCCGAGCCGTTCGCGTTTGCACCGTGACACGCCGCGCAATTGCGATCGAACAGCGCCTTGCCGCTCGCCTGATCTTCCGTGAGATCCGGGATCGTGAGCGTTGCGAGGTCGATCTCTCCGGACACGTCGCCACCCGGCCTCTGGGCATACCAGAAGGCCATGGCCACCAGGACGAGACCGCCCAGAACCGCTATGGCGCGTCGTGCGGTCAAGCCTGCTGTACCTCGATACCTGCGAGATCATCGAGGATCGGACAGTCCGGGCGGCCGTCCCCGTGGCACTGTGTGACGAGCGTTTCCAGCGTGGCTTGCATCGCTTGCAGCTCCGCGATCTTGCGCGCGATCCGGTCGAGGTGCCCGGTGGCGATCTGCTTAACATCTGCGCTGGCCCGGTCCCGGTCCTCGTAGAGCGACAGAAGGGTGCGGCACTCCTCGATCGAGAAGCCGAGCGACCGTGCCCGGCCGAGAAAGGCAAGCTTGTGCGCGTCCCGCTCACTGAAGGCGCGATAGCCGTTGGCGCTTCGTGCGGGGCGCACCAGGTCGATGTCCTCGTAGTATCGGATCGTCTTGGCAGGCAGACCGCTCGCGGCTGCGACCTCACTGATATTCATGCCTTCTCCCCATCGAGGACCTTTCGCGACGCCTCGTATTCGTCTTCGCTGATCTCGCCTTTGGCGAATCGTTCCCGCAGAAACATATGTGCCCTGTCTTCAGATTGCGGGCCGGATCTCGATGCGTCGGCTCCAAGCAATCTGACGACAAGCACGACCGCGCCCACAAGGAGGGCGAAGAAGATCACCATCATGACCGGCCCTGCGAACCAACCGCCCCATCCCATCGCGCCGTAGTGATCGAAGTATCGTCCGTCTCCGGGGGCGGCGATTGCGGCGCTGGGCGCGGCGAGAACGAGACCGACCATCCCGGCTGCACCGGGTAGCTTGAGCTTCTTCATGGTGTTTCTCCTTCCTTGTGGCGCCTACGGTCCTTCCGCATCATACATGGGGCTTCCAGCAACTGGAGGGTCAATAGCGGATCACCTCTTGACCTTCCAGTAACTGGAAGAATTAGGTGTCCGCCCATGGAGGATTTTACCATGGCCCAGACCGCCCAAGCTGCCGAGACTGTCACGCGCGATCCGGTTTGCGGGATGACCGTCGATCCGGAGGCCGGCAAACCCCGGCTGGAACACGACGGGCACGTCTACCACTTCTGTCACGACGGATGCCGGGACAGGTTTGCGGCCGATCCGGACGCATACATCGAGGCGGAAGACCCCGTGTGCGGCATGAGTGTAAACCGCGCTACGGCGCATTACATGGCCAAGCACGGGGGCCAGCGGTTCTACTTCTGCTCCGCGCGCTGTCTTGAGAAATTCGAGGCCGCGCCGGACGATTACCTCGACGGCCGGCCGGCGCCCGAGCCGATGCCGGAGGGCACGCTCTATACCTGTCCGATGGATCCCGAAATCGTGCAGGAGGGGCCCGGCGATTGCCCGATCTGCGGCATGGCGCTCGAGCCGATGATGCCCGAGCGCGACGCCGGCCCGAACCCCGAACTGATCGATTTCCGCCGTCGGCTCTGGATCGGCGCGCCGCTCGCTCTGGCGGTCCTCGTTCTGGAGATGGGCGGCATGATGGGCCTGCCATGGGCGGAGTGGTTTGGCGGAAACGCCGTGCGCTGGATGCAGTTCGCGCTGGCCACCCCGGTCGTCGTCTGGGTGGCGCAGCCGTTCTTCAAGCGCGGCTGGTCGTCCATCGTGACCGGCAACCTGAACATGTGGACGCTGATCGCCATCGGAACCGGGGCGGCCTACGGCTTCAGCCTGGTGTCGCTGCTGCTGCCGGGCATCTTCCCCGCAACCCTGCAGGGGCAACACGGTCCGCCACTCTATTTCGAGGCCTCGGCGGTGATCCTGATCCTCGTCCTCGTTGGCCAGGTGATGGAGCTGACCGCGCGCGACCGCACGGGCGACGCCATCCGCGCCCTGATGGACCTGGCGCCGAAGACGGCGCGCCGCGTGACCGAGGCAGGCGAGGAGGACGTCCCCCTCGACGCTGTGAGGTCTGGCGACCGTCTGCGCGTGCGCCCGGGCGAGTCCGTGCCCGTCGATGGCACGGTGGCCGAGGGCCGCTCGTCGGTCGACGAAAGCATGATCACCGGCGAGCCGGTCCCGGTCGAGAAGACCGGCGGCGACACGGTCACTGGCGGGACGCTGAACAAGACCGGCTCCTTCGTGATGACGGCGGAGGCTGTCGGCAGCGACACGGTGCTCAGCCGCATCGTGGCCATGGTCGCACAGGCGCAGCGGTCGCGCGCGCCGATCCAGGCCCTGGCCGACAGGGTGGCCGGATACTTCGTCCCGACCGTCATCGGCATTGCGGTGCTGGCTTTCGCCGCGTGGCTCGCATTCGGGCCGGCGCCGGCGCTTGGTTATGCGGTCGTGGCAGCGGTCAGCGTCCTGATCATCGCGTGCCCTTGCGCGCTCGGCCTCGCCACGCCGATGTCGATCATGGTCGCAACCGGGCGCGGGGCGCAGGCGGGCGTCTTGATCCGCGACGCCGAGGCGCTGGAGCGGTTCGCGAAGGTGGACGTGCTGGTCCTCGACAAGACAGGAACCCTCACCGAGGGACGGCCGAGCCTGACCGAAGTGATCGCCTTGGGCGACATTGGCGAGGACCGGGTTCTCGCCCTTGCGGCCGCACTCGAACGCGGCTCCGAGCATCCGCTTGCAGACGCGATCCTGTCGGGGGCCGAAGAGCGCGATGTCGAACGCCTCGACGCGACCGATTTCGACGCTGTGACCGGCAAGGGCGTCCGCGGCACGGTCGACGGCGCGCCGGTCGCGCTCGGCAACGCGCGACTCATGGAGGATATGGGGATCAACGTCGCGCAGGTCGAAACGCAGATCGCTGAACTCCAGGACGAGGGCAAGACGGCGATGTTCCTTGCTGCGGAAGGGCGGCTTGCCGGGATCGTGGCAGTTGCCGACCGGATCAAGGAGACGACCGCAGGCGCGATCCGCGACCTGCACGGCGTCGGCCTGCGCATTGTCATGGCCACGGGCGACAGCCAGCGCACGGCAGATGCCGTCGCGCGGAAACTGGGCATCGACGAGGTGCGCGCGGGCGTGTCGCCCGAGGACAAGGCCGACCTGATCGCCGAGCTTAACGCAGAAGGCTTTTCAGTGGCCATGGCCGGGGACGGGGTCAACGACGCGCCTGCTCTTGCCGCCGCGGATGTCGGCATCGCCATGGGCACCGGCGCGGACGTTGCCGTAGAGAGCGCGGGCGTAACCCTCGTGAAGGGCGATCTTCGTGGCATCGTGCGCGCGCGGGTGCTGGCACAGGCCACGATGCGCAACATCCGGCAAAACCTGTTCTTCGCCTTCGTCTACAATTCCGCGGGCGTGCCCGTTGCGGCGGGCATCCTGTTCCCGTTTTTCGGCGTGCTGCTGTCGCCGATGATCGCGGCGGCGGCCATGAGCCTGTCTTCGGTCTCGGTCATCGGCAATTCGCTACGCCTTCGGGGGGTGAAGCTTTGAGGGCCTTCGCTATCGTCGGCGGTCTGCTCCTGGTTTGCGGTATCGCTGCTTTCGGTTGGATTTGGGGCGTCGCAACCAGCGATGCGGACGATGGCGCCTTGGCGCCGGACCTTGCCCGGGGCCAGGCGATATACGCGCAAGCTTGCGCGTCATGTCACGGGGCCGCCCTCGAAGGGCAGATCGACTGGCGTTCGCGTGGCCCGGATGGACGGCTGCCAGCCCCGCCCCATGACGCGACGGGGCACACCTGGCACCATTCCGACCGCGTGCTTCTGGACATCACCATGCGCGGCACCGCAGCCGTCGTCGGCGGTGGGTATGAGAGCAACATGCCGGGCTTTGCCGACATCTATTCCGAGGACGAACTGCGCGACGTCCTCGAGTGGATCAAGACCCAGTGGCCTGAACGAGAACGCGTGCACCAGGCGCAGGTCACCGCGCGGGACGAGGCGGCCCGATGAGCGGCGACGAAGCGGCGAAAAAGCCCCGGCCTGTGCATCGGCGCGGCGCACTCGTCGTAATGGCAGCGGCGGGCGCAGGGGTCTGGTGGGCATGACGCCCAACGACGGATGCTCGAGGCGGCGGCGCGGCGCCCTCGTTCGCGCGACGATCTGGCTGAGCGGCTGCGCGACGGGGACTTCTGATGGCGCCAGCCTCGGGGCATGTCCGCCCGTCATCGAGTACGGCCGGGAGTTGCAGGCGCGGGCGGCCGAGGAGCAGGCCCTGCGGCCGGAGGATTCGGCGAACGCGAAAATGCTGAGCGACGATGCGACGATGCGACTATGCGGGAGCAGGCGGTGCTGCCCCCTAGGTTCAACTGGAGGTTCGGTTTTTCAAGTCTCGATCTGCCCACTTAGTTCCGAGCGCCGAAACGCGAGCCGCATCTGCTTCTCGGTTTCGATCAACGCGAAGAAGATGGCTCCCACTCCCATGATCAGGAGACCATCGAAGATCTGCACCGCCTCTGTGCCAAAAATCGGCTGTAGCAGCGGCATATACGTGATGGCGAATTGCGCCGCAGCGACAACGAGAACGCAGGCCCAGACGATCCGCGTCCCACGCACTGCCGTCCAGTTCAGGGACGTGCCGTGAATGTTGCGGATGAAGAAGAGGTGGAAGATCTCCAGGACCACAAGTGTGTTCATCGCGATGGTCTGTGAGAGCGAGACCGGATATCCCCTGTCCATGGCGTAGAAATACATGCCGAACACGGCGGCCAGGAAGAGTGTCGAAACGAGCACGATGTGCCAGACCAGCCCGCCGGTCAGCAGTGCCTCGTCGCGGGGACGCGGCGGTCGGCGCATCGTGCCCGGCTCAGACGGCTCGAAGGCGAGCGCGAGCCCGAGCGTGATGGCGGTGATCAGGTTTACCCACAAGATCTGTACGGCGGTGATGGGCAGGGCCATGCCGGCGAAGAGTGCCACGATGATCGTCAGGGCCTCCCCCGCATTGGTGGGCAGGGTCCAGCTGATAACCTTCTTGATGTTGTCGTAGACGGTACGCCCCTCGCGCACGGCGGCGGCGATCGACGCGAAATTGTCGTCGGCGAGTACGAATTCGGCCGCCTCCTTCGCGGCCTCACTGCCCTTGAGCCCCATGGCAATGCCGGCATCGGCGCGCTTGAGTGCCGGTGCATCGTTCACTCCGTCGCCGGTCATGGCCACGGTCAGCCCGCGCGCCTGAAGGGCGGTGACGAGGCGCAGCTTGTGGGCCGGGGAGGTGCGGGCGAAGATGTCGGTCTCTACCGCCGCATCCGCCAGCGCGATGTCGTCCATTTCGTCGAGATCGGCGCCGGTAAGTACCCGATCATGGTTCTTCAACCCGATCATGCCCGCAATCGCGCGCGCCGTGGCGGCGTGATCCCCGGTGATCATCTTTACCCGGATACCGGCAGCGTGGCACTCTGCGACGGCTGTGACGGCTTCGGCGCGCGGCGGGTCGATCAGGCCGATCAGACCGATGAGAGACAGCCACCCTTCGATGTCCGCCGTATCAAGGCTTGTCTTGTCCGGCGACACAGAGCGTGTGGCAACCGCAAGCACTCGCTGACCTTCCGCGGCGAGGCTTTCTACCATGCGGTGCCAGTAGTCGGTGTCGAGCGGTTCCACTTTGCTATGCGTTGCGCGCTGATTCTCGCACAGCGCCAGGACGGCTTCGGGCGCGCCCTTCACATGGATGCAGGCCCGACCGACGTCGTCATGATGCAGGACGGCCATGTAGCGACGGGCGGCGTCGAACGGGATGGCGTCGGCGCGTGTCCATTGGCGGAACGGCTCGGCCCCTTCGCGGGTGATCTTGCCGGCAAGCGCCACCAGGGCGCCCTCCATAGGATCGCCCTCGACGCGCCAGCCCGCCTCGTGGGCATGCAGCATCGCGTCGTTGCATAGCCCGGCGGCGCGTGCGAACTCCATGAGCACCCGGTGATCGTCCGGATGCACGTCTGCCTCCCGCCAGCGCACGGCCCCTTCGGGAGAATAACCGTTGCCGCCGACCGAGTAGACATGCTCGGCCGCAGCCAGAGTGGCCGCCATCATCTCGTTTCGGGTCAGCGTGCCGGTCTTGTCGGAACAGATTACGGAGACCGATCCCAACGTCTCGATCGCAGGCAGGCGTCGGACGATGGCGTTGCGCCGGGCCATGGCCTGCACGCCCACCGCGAGTGTGATCGTCAGGACCGCCGGCAGTCCTTCGGGGATCGCAGCCACCGACAGCCCGACCACCGCCATAAAAAGGTCGGAGAAGGGCAGGTGACCAACGAAATATCCGTAGGTCAGCAGAGCGCCGGCGACGATCAGGATGAACAGGGTAAGCCAGCGTGCGAAGCCGTCCATCTGGGCGACGAGTGGCGTGGTCAGCGTCTCGACACGCGACAGCATCCCGCTGATCCGGCCGATCTGGGTGTCGGGTCCGGTGACGGTCACGACGCCGCGCCCGGCACCCGCCGCGACGAGCGTACCCGAAAACAGCATCGACGTCCGGTCACCGAGGGCGGCGTCTTCTGCAGCTGGTGCCGTGCCCTTGTCGACAGGCACGGACTCGCCGGTAAGGATCGCCTCCTCGATCTTGAGGCCGCGCGCTTCGATCACGCGCAAATCGGCGGGCACGCGATCGCCGGCCTCGACCAGCACGACGTCGCCGGGCACCAGATCGGCCGCATCCACGCTGATGCGCCGGCCGTCCCGCAGGACGGCTGAACGCGGCGCCAGCATCCCGCGGATCGCGTCCATCGACTTCTCGGCGCGGCCTTCCTGGACGTAGCCTATGGCCGCGTTGACGATCACCACCGCGAGGATGACACCAGTGTCGACCCAGTGCTGGAGCGCTGCCGTCACAGCGGCCGACACGATCAGCACGTAGATCAGCACGTTGTGGAAGTGGGACAGGAACCTCAGGAGCGGACTGCGTTTTGGCGGCTCCGGCAGGCGGTTCGGCCCGCTCTCGGCAAGGCGGCCGGCGGCCTCGTCTTTGGTCAGTCCCGCGCGCCCTGCGGAGAGCGCTTCAAGGACGTCCTCGGCGGAGCGGGCATGGAAAGTTGGCAGCATGCGGGTTTCTGTCATTCGCTCGGTTTTGCCATGGCGAAGGTTCCGGAGGGCAGCGTTCAGCGTTCAGGATGCCTGTTTCTCTTCCGTCACGATCGGCGGAATTTCGGTGCGATCTTCTTCCGGAGCGCCGCAAAGCAGTTCCAAAGCGCGGTCGGCCGCGTCCTGGAACGGCTCGAGCACGATGTCGGCGCCGGCGCCGAACAACTCTGCCGTGTCGCTGGCCTGGTGCGAGGCGACCGCGACCTTTCCGCGGAATCCCGCTGCGCGCGTCAACTGGATCAGCGT
This sequence comes from Rhodovulum iodosum, assembly GCF_041020385.1. NCBI lineage: Bacteria > Pseudomonadati > Pseudomonadota > Alphaproteobacteria > Rhodobacterales > Paracoccaceae > Rhodovulum > Rhodovulum iodosum. Next base: position 209,358 of record NZ_JBEHHI010000002.1, read on the forward strand.
GGTCCGTGTGTCTTCGTGACTCAGGCCGGTCGGATGGACCGGGACGGTCGAGACGACCCATTCGGCGCGCGACAGCGGCAATGCACTCACGAACTCCGCATCTGTCGCATCCCCGAAGTCCGTAGCGAGGCCCAGTTCGCGCCAGCGTCGCACGGCGAGAGGGTTGAAGTCCACACCGAGCACCTTGATCCCGCGCTTTCGCAGGCGCATCCCGATGGCGGTGCCGAACCGCCCGAGCCCGAAAATGATCACCTTGTAGCCGTCTTCGGCATGGGCGCCCGCCGCGGACGGCTCGCGCGGGGTGCCCTTGCGCTCGAAAATGCCGAGCAACGGCTCGAAGATCGCGTAGAGTCGGTGCGAGTAGGTGATCATGTAGGTCGATGCCGCGATGGTCACGAGACCGACCATGGTGACCAGCCCCAGCGCGTCCTCGCGCAAATGGCCGAGCGACACGCCCATGGCCACGAAGATCAGGGAAAACTCGCTGATCTGTGCGACGGTCAGGCCGGCCAGGAAGCCAGTGCGCTTGCGGTAACCCATCGCCCCCATGATGGCGAGGACGATCAGGGGGTTGCCGATCAGTACGAACAGCGAGAACACGATGGCCCCGGTCACGTGCGCGCCGAGAAGCGACAGGTCGAGCGCGGAACCGAGCGCGATGAAGAAGAATAGCAGCAGGAAGTCGCGCAGCGGCGCAAGCCGGGCGGCTATGGTCTCGCGATAGGGTGTCGAGGCGAGCGCCACACCCGCGAGGAGGCCGCCAACCTCCTTGCCCAGTCCGACTGTGTCGCCGGCCGCCGCAAACATCGCAGCCATTGCGATGGCGAAGATCACCAGAAGTTCGGGTGCGCGCGCCAGACGCTCGGTCAGCGGATTGGCCGCGTAGCGCACGAACAGAACCACCAGGCCGACCATCGCGATGCCCGAGGCAAGAACCGACAGGACCGATTCGCCGCCGGGCCCGCTCTCCTCGGCCGAAGTGCCGATGCCGATTGCCGAGAGAACGATCATCGCGAGCACGACGACGAGGTCCTGCACGATCAGGAAGCCGAGCGCGATCTGCCCGTGCAGCGAATCGATCTCACGCTTGTCCGACAGCAGCTTCACGATGATGATCGTCGAGGAGAAGGTGAGCGCCACCGCGACGTAGAGGCTGGTGACGTGCTCCAGCCCCAGAGCCAACCCGATCAGATAGCCGAAGATCGAAGTGAACAGGACCTGGCCGAGCCCGGTCAGGAGCGCCACCTGGCCCAGAGAGCGGATGAGCTTCACGTCCAACTTGATGCCGACGAGGAACAGAAGCACGGCGATGCCAAGCTCCGACAGAAGGTCGATCTGCTCGTCGGAATGGACGACGTCCAGAGCGGACGGCCCGGCGATGAGCCCGACCGCTATGAAGCTCACGATCAGCGGCTGGCGCAGCAGGATGCCGAACAGACCTATCGCGGCGGCCATCACGAGCAGGACGGCGACCTCGGCGAAGGGCGAGTGGATCAGGGCATCGATCATGCACCGCTCTCGCGGTCAGTCTTGGCGTCGACGATGGATCTGCGGCGCGGCTCGGCAGTCTCCCGCGCCCGCGTCGCGTGGTCGCTCAGGAACGTCTCGAGATCGCTGTCGGCGATCCGCCAACCCTTGCCGATCTCGATCGCTCGCAACTCGCCGTTCTTGATCCAGCCGCGCACCGTCGCCTCGCTGACCTTCAGCCGGTCGGCCACCTCCTTCACCGTCTGATAGCCATCGCGCGCCATAGGTTCGGCCCTTTTGGGTGTCGTTCGGCCCAGAATACTGAACTTCAGTGCAATTCAGATGATTTCGATCAAACGAGTTTTCGTGACGACATGCTTGAATGGATACGTCGCCAATGGCGCCGGGACAGGGAGCGCGAGATGCAGAAGATCCTGTTGGCCACAGATTTCTCCGAACGCTCGGATCGTGCGCTCCGGCGGGCAATTTTGCTTGCGCGACAGTTCGGTTCATCCGTGTCGGCGGTACACGTTGTGGATGACGATCAGCCGCGCCGCATCGTCGACAGTGAACGCGACGCGGCGTCCGCGCTTCTGGACGAGTTGCGGCACACGGTGCAGAACGTCGACGGGATTGCCTGCGAGACCCGGGTCGTTCTGGCAGACCCTTTCGCCGGCATAGCGCGCGCGGCAGAGGAAGAGGCCCCGGATCTTCTCGTCGTCGGGCCGCACAGGCGCCAAGCGCTGCGCGATGTCTTTGTCGGAACGACGGCGGAGCGGACGATCCGCTCCGCGGCCTGTCCCGTTCTGATGGTCAATGCGCCACCCGTGGGATCCTATCGTCATGTAATGCTGACGACGGACTTGTCGGAGGGCGCCGCGCAGGCAGCGAAAGCCTCCGTGGTGCGCGACATCGCTCACGGCGCGAACGCTTCCATCCTGCATGTCTTCGATGCTCCCGCCATTCATCTGGCCATGAGCCACACCATTCCGACGGATGGGCGAGAGGCCTATCTCGAGGACCAGCGGAAGGAGGCTTCGCGCGCGCTCTCTGCCTTCGTGAAGTCGGTCGATTGGCGATCGATCCGGCAGATGGTACGTCAGGTACGAAACGCACCGGCCGAAGAAATCCTATCAGCGGCGCGGGACGACTCTGCCGATCTCGTGGTCATCGGAACGCACGGTCGCAGCGGCCTCGCCCGCTTCTTTCTCGGGAGCGTGGCGGAAGCCGTCCTGCGCAGTGCCGATCGCGACGTTCTTGCAGTCCCTCCGTCGCAGCCCGTTTGACCGTCGCCCGCGCGGGACGGTCGCGTCCGGCCATCGGGCCGCCGCGTCACGTTTGACGATCAGCTTGTCGATCCGCAAGCCGTCCAGGTCGATGATTTCCATCCGCCAGCCATCGATGTCGACCGTCTGACCGACGCGCGGCACCTCGCCGAGGCGTTCCAATGAAAAGACCTGCTAAAGTTTCGGCAGCGGAAGGGCTCGGGATCGTCAGATCGATCCGCTTGATGAACTCGTCGACAGGCATCTAGCCCGCGACCAGCAGTGAGCCGTCGAGGGAATGCGGTCCAGTCGTCGACGGTGGCACCGCGCCGCCAAACTTGCCGAGTGGCATTGGCTCGGCGCGGCATAAGGGACAGCGTCATTGTCCTTTGGGAGACCGGTTCGATTTCGTCTGCCAGCCCCCTCGAAAACCGTCACTGGCGCGACGATGACCCGATGAGGGCGGAGGGCCCGACGGCTTCATAAGACGTGGCGCCAAGCTGGCCGAGCGCGCGTACGAGTTCCAGCTTGAGTATGTCCATTGCGCGCTGGGCTCCCGCGGCCCCGCCCGCCCCGACGCCGAAGGCAAGGGCCCGGCCTGCGAGTACGAAGTCCGCGCCAAGTGCCCTGGCGCGCAGCATGTCGGCCCCGCGACGCACGCCGCTATCGAGAATGATACTGATCCGGCCGCCGAGCGCCTCGGCGATGCCCGGCAGGGCCTCGACGGTTGGCGGTCCAAATGCCACCTGGCGCCCGCCATGGTTCGATACGACGATGCCGTCGCACCCCAACTCGGCGCAGCCAGACGCGTCCTGCGGGTGCAGAATCCCCTTGACCAGGAGCGTTCCGCCCCAGCGGTCGCGCAGGCGCTTCAGGTGATCCCAGGTGAACCCGGGGGTGATCAGGGTTCTCTGAACGTCGGCATAGGACGTGGCGCCCTGCAGCAGATCCGCGTAATTTGCGATATCGGGTTTTCCGTGGCGCAATGTGGCCAGTGACCAGCGCGGGTTGGCGATGAGCTCGATCGCGACCTCAGGCGTGATACGGAATGGCACGGCGAGCTGGTTGCGGATGTCCCGGTCGCGCTTGCCCGCGGCGGGAACATCGGCGGTGACCATCATCACTGTGTAGCCGGCCGCCTCGGCCCGCGCGATAAGGCTCTCGGTCACCGCCTCGTCGCCTGAGACGTAAAGCTGGAACCAGCCGTTTCCCGCGGCGGCTTCGGCCAGGCGCTCAAGCGTCGTCGAGGCGGCCGAGCTTGCCACGTAGGGGATGTTTTCGCGTGCGCAGAGCCTTGCGAGAATCAGGTCGGCGCCGGGCCAAAAGGCGTTGAGCATGCCGATGGGCGCCACGCCCAACGGCGCGGCATAGGTCTGGCCAAAGAGATCTGCGCGCGTGTCGATCTCGGAGACGTCTGTCATGTAGCGCGGCGTGAGAGCGACCTCTTCGAAGGCTTCGACGTTGCGTCTTAGATTGCGTTCGGATTCAGCGCCGCCGTCGACCAGGTCGAAGGCGAAACGGGGGATCCGGCGTTTCGCGAGACGCCGCAAATCATCGACCGAGGCCGCCCGGTCGAGCCCCATCAGATCGACCATCCGCCATCGACGGCGAAGGCCTGTCCAGTGGTAAAGGCGGAAAGGTCCCCCGCGAGGTAGCAGACCATCTCGGCGATCTCCTGTGGGGTTCCGAAGCGGCCCATGGGTTGGCGGGCGGTGAAGGCGGCATGCGCCTTGTCGAAATCCCCGGTTGCCGCCAGCCGCTCCTTCAGCGAGGGGCTGTCGACGGTGCCCGGACAGATCGCGTTGCAGCGAATGCCGTCTGCCACGAAATCTGCGGCGATGGACTTGGTCATGCCGATGATCGCGGCCTTCGACGCCCCGTAGGCAAAGCGCCGCGGTGCGCCCTTCTGGCTGGAGACAATGGAGGCGATATTGACGATCGAGCCCGATCCCTGCTCGAGCATGCCGGGCAGCACCGCCTTCATCATCCGGAACATCGCCTTGGCATTCAGGTCGAAGGCCCGGTCCCAGTCGCTTTCACCGCAGTCGATGATCGTTCCGTCGTGCACCCATCCGGCGCAGTTCACCAGGATCTGCAGCGGCGGCGAAGACCCGACCAGCGCACCGATGGCAGCGGCGTCGAGCACATCGAGGGGCTGGCCTGTGATACGCTCCGAGCCTGCGGCGAGCCGGTCAACCGCTGCTCCGTCGATGTCGGTCGCGATGACGGTTGCTCCGAGAGCGGCGAGCGCTTCGGCCGAGGCGCGCCCGATGCCTTGGCCAGCTGCGGTGACGAGGGCGGTCTTTCCTTGAAGTGACTGTTGCATGCATCCTCTCTCAGCGGGCGAGCCAGCCGCCATCCACGGTGACGACGCTGCCATTGCAGTACGAGCCGGCGTCGGAGGCGAGAAAAACGGCCGCGCCAGCCATCTCGGACGGATCGGCAAAGCGGCCAGCCGGTATTCTATCCAGCAGTGCCTGCGACCGGACCGGATCGTCCCGCAGCGCCTTGGTGTTATCGGTCGCGGTGTAGCCCGGCGCGATAGCGTTGACGTTGACGCCATGCGGCGCCCATTCGTTGCAGAGCGCCCGGGTCAGGCCGATCACGGCATGCTTGCTGGACACATAGGCCGGTACACGGAGCCCGCCCTGAGCGCCCAGCACGGAGGCCACGATCACGATCTTCCCGGCACCCTGTGCGACCATGCGACGTCCGGCGGCCTGCGACAGCAGCCACACCGAGTCGAGGTTCACCGACAGCACACGGCGCCATTCCTCGAGCGGCATGTCCACCGAGTCCTGCCGGTGAATGATGCCCGCGTTGTTGATGAGAATGTCGAGACCGCCCAGCGCATCGGTCGCAAACCCTACGATGTTCGAGGCCTCGGTTTCGTCCATACCGACGAAATCCGCCTGGACCGCAGCGGCTTTGCGTCCCATCGCCTCGATCTTGCCGATCGTTTCCTCCGGCTTGTGGCTGCGATAGGTCAGCGCGATATCGGCCCCGGCGGCGGCAAGGCCAACGGCGATGCCCTCGCCAATGCCGGTTGCGCCGCCGGTGACCAGGGCCTTGCGCCCAGTAAGGTCGAATGGGTTTGCCATGGTCAGTACCGGTTCGCGATGGGGAGGTCTTCGGCCGGGAAGAGCGAGATCACCTCGCAGCCGGTCTCGGTAACGACGACCTCTTCCTCGATCCGGGCGGCGGAATAGCCGTCGGCGGCTGGGCAGTAGGTTTCCAGCGCAAAGACCATTCCCGTCTTGATTTCCATCGGGTGATCGAGGCTGACCGCGCGGCTGATGATCGGACGCTCGTGCAGTGCAAGCCCCAGGCCGTGGCCGAATTGCAGGCCGAAGGCCGCGTCTTCGCTGGGGAAGCCGAACTCCTCGGCCTTGGGCCAGGCCTGCGCGACGGTGTCGGTGCTGACGCCGGGGCGGATCAAGTCGATTGAGGCGTCGATCCACTCGCGCGCCTTCACATAGGCGTCGTTCTGCGCAGAGGATGAGCGCCCGATGTTGAAGGTCCGGTAGTAGCAGGTCCGGTAGCCTTGGTAGCTCTGCAGGATATCGAAAAACGCCTGGTCGCCCGGGCGGAAATAACGGTCGGTGAAGTTGTGCGGATGCGGGTTACAGCGTTCGCCGGAAATGGCGTTGATCGCCTCGACGTCGTCGGAGCCCATCTCGTAGAGCATCTTGTTCGACAGCGCGACGATGTCTGCCTCGCGCACGCCCGGTTTCAACTCCTCATAGATCATGTGATAGACGCCATCGACCATGCTGGCCGCTTGGGTCAAAAGCTGGATCTCGTCCCAGTTCTTGATTTCTCGCGCCGCCAGCATGATCTGCTGACCATCGACGACATGCAGCCCCTCCTCCTGCAGCGCGTGGAACATCGCGGTTTCGGCATAGTCCACGCCAACGGGCATGTCCGCCACGCCCGCGTCCTTGATCAGGCCGGCGATCTGCTTGGCGTATTTTCGCATCAGGCCGAATTCCGGCGGAATGGTTCCGCGCATGCCAACAACGCCGGCGAGGCAGTGATCGGGTTCAAGCCAGTCTGAATACTTCTGGTGATGCACGGCCGCCGAGCCGAAATCCCAGACATAGGGGCTGTCGTCTCCGGTCAGCAGGCAGAACCGGCACATCTTGTCCCGTTCCCATTCGCCGATCTTCGTTGCGCTGACGTAGCGGATGTTATTGACGTCAAAGAGCAGGAGCGTGCCAGCGTTCGAGTTCTGAAGCGCCTGCCGGGTCCGCGCGAGACGGTAGCGGCGCAGGCGATCGTGGTCGATCCGACGTTCGAAATCCACAGACGTGTGTCCCCAGGCAGGAATCCGTCCCTCCCACTTCCAGTTCGGTTCGAGATCCTGCGGTGTGAGCAGGTTCGGCATCAGTGCGCGTGACATGGCAAACTCCCTCGGGCGCGGCAGTCTGCGCCCGTTTCCATTTTGTGTCAGGGTATTGGGCGGGTTATTGGATGCACCATCCCCCGTCGATATGGATCATCTGGCCGGTCATGTAGTCGCTGTCGTCGCTGGCGAGGAACGAGGCCGTGCCGGTGATGTCGTCAGGATAGGACACGCGCTTGATCTGGAGCGCTTCGCGGACGATGTCCTCGTAGGCCTGTCCTTCCTTCTGCTTGAAACCAATGTCCACGAGGTCCTTGTCCAGCTGTTCCCAGAGCGGCGTGACAACGACGCCCGGAGCATAGCCATTGACGGTGATGTTGTGCTCGGCCAGGCCGATCGCACCGCAATGGGTCAGCGCAAGGCAGCCGTATTTGGACGTGCAGTAGACAGTCACGTCGACCAGCGGCTTGCGAGAGGCGATACTGCCGACATTGATGATCTTGTAGGGGTGATCCTCCATCGGGCCCTGCTCGATCATCTGGCGCGCGGTTTCTTGCATCCCCAGCCACATCGCCTTGGTATTGACGTTCATGATCATGTCCCAGTTGTCCTCATCGATATCCATGAAGAAACGGGGTTTGTTCAGGCCGGCATTGAAGAGGCCCACGTTGATCGGCCCGAACGCGTCGACGGTCGCGGCCACGGCGGCGGCGTTATCTTCGCGCTTGGTCACGTCCATTTTCACGGCGATGGCCTTGCCGTTTCCGGCGGCATTGATCCGCTCGGCAACCGTCTTTGCCTCGCGCTCGTCCAGGTCCCCAAGGCACACGTTGGCACCTTGCGCAGCGAAGCATTCGGCATTCGCCGCGCCCATCCCGCGGGCGGCGCCGGTAATCAGAATATTCTTACCCTTCAGGCGATTGGGGTCCATGGTTTCTCCTCCTCCTGTCACGGTTTCCCGTTTGGTCGTATCAGCGCGTCTGCCCGGTCCTGGGCGCGACGCAGGGCATCCCGCGGGGAAGAGATCCCGCGCAGCATGTCATGAAATTCCTCGCCGCAGATCTGGATGATGCCGCAGATTTCGGGCACCGGCGGGCGGGGCCAGAATTGCAGTTCATCGCGCCAGGACATCGCGTCCACCGCATCGAAGATAGACGATGCGCCTCGCACCTCGGGGTCGGCAGCCACGGAATAGCGCGGGTTCGTTCGGCTCCCGTTCTGTACGAATAGTTTCTGCGCTTCGGGCGACGTGAAGACGGCGAGCGCCTCGACCGCGGCCGCCAGGCGTTCGGGGGGAAGGTTGGCCGGGATGCCCAGGACGTAACCACCCACGGGCGCGATCTGGCGTGCTCCCGGACCGGCCGGATGCGGCAGGTAGCCGGTTTGCCCGTGGGCGGGCGAGCTTTCGTCACCTTCGAAATACGGTGCGAGCAGGGTGTAGCCAAACGCCATGGCGATCTTGCCCGAAGCATAGGGCCGAACCCGTTCGTACCAGGACATCGACAGGATGTCGGGCGGCGAATACTGCATCAACTCGAGTAGAAACTCCGCCGCGCGCAACCCGGCCTCGGTGTCTATGGTCGGCCGATAGTCGCTTTCAGCCAGGTGGTCGGTGTCGAAACCACCCGCAATTTCGGGTAAGTCCAAGATCGGCTGACCGAAGTCTGCTATCATCATCAAGACAGTGTGGCCTAGCGCGGTTCCCCGCGCGGCATTCCACGCTATGCCGTAGTGGCCTTGACGCGGGTCATGCAGGACGCTGGCGGCGTTAAGCAGGTCATCGGTCGTCGCCGGCGGTTTCAGCCCTGCCTTGGCGAACAGGTCTCGACGATAGAACAGCAGTTCGGGGGTGGTCTGGGCCGGCACGCCATAGGGACGGCCACCCCAATGGGCGGCCTTCCAGCCGGCGGTATGGAAGTCGGCGGGATCCAAACGCGCTACGTCCATCGCCTCTGACAGCGGCATCAAGACGTTCTTTTCGGCGAACTCTCCGATCCACGGCAGATCGACGGCAATGATATCGTAACGGCTGGCCGGGCGTTCGGCATTGCGCAACGCTTCTTCGCGCAGGCGATCGATCGAGAAGGCGCGCTGATTGATCGGGGTCCCGAGCGCCTGTTCGAACTGACGCTTGAGGTTTTCCATGACCATGAAGGTCGGATCACCGTGCACCAGGACCCGAATGCCCCCGGGCACCTTGAACGGTTCGGTCAGGACATTCAGTGGCGGTATCAACTGCGCGGCGGCATAGCTGCCGCCGAAATAGTAATCGCGGCTTTCCCGTCCGGTGGCCTGTCCGCCGAAATGCCCTTCGGCCAGCCGTCGCAGACGGCCCGACAGCTGAACCCATTGCGACAGCAGTTTCTCGCTGGGGTGCAGCGAAAAGCTCTTACCGGTCCGGGTGCGGGGGCGTTGTTCGATAAGGCCGGCCTGCACCATTTCTTTCAGGCGCCGGTTCGCCGTCGCGTAAGGGGCGCGGCTGGCTCCTATCAGCGACGTCGGCGTGATCGTCTTGGCCTCGAAATGCCCCTTAAGCAGGTGGAGCGTCATGCGCAAATGCGCGTTCGGAGAGATGATATCCAGCGTGTCTTCGATCTCGTCGATGAGTTCGTCCAGAAAGGGCAAGAGCTCGCGCGTCTCGCTCGGCGCATTTGGCGCGACCGGCTGCGATTGGCGATGTCCTCCCATGGCATTCATTGGTGACCCAAGACTTCTTCGTTTCTGGCTGGTTCTCCGCCCGGCGGATTTGTCCGATGCGGATGAAGATGTGCCACCCATGTCGGCCCTCCCAAGAATGTCCACAATGATCGCCGGACCGTATCATAAAAATATCCAATCTGGATTATAGAATAACCAATATGGATATTATTGCTGCGTCGCCTTCGAGGGGAAAGCGTCAGGCTACTGGCAATCGTTCGGTGTGCCGAATGATGATATGGCGTCCGGGGAGGGACGCCTTTGGGAGCCGCCCAAATGCGCGGTGTCCCAGACTGATAGTCTTTGGGAGGAACCAGATGAAACTTCGCTTCGCTCTTGCGGCAACAACGGCCATGGCCGTAATGACCGGGACGGCATCCGCCGACACCATGAAGATCGGCATCACGCAGAACAACGTCGGCGTCGACAGCTACCAGACCACCTATGAAAAGGCTTTCATTGCGGCCGCCGAAGCCAACGACGCGGTGGAAGCTGTCGTGCTGGACGCCGGGGGCGACGTCGCGCGCCAAATCGCCCAGATGGAAGACCTCATCCAGCAGGAAGTCGATGCCATAATCATCTGGCCGACGAACGGCGAAGCGGTGATCCCCGCGGTCCGCAAGGCGCACCAGGCCGACATCCCGGTGATCGTCACCAATTCCAATATCGCCGAACCCGGCTTTGACTTCGTGGCAAGCTTCTCGGGACCCGACAACATCACGCAGGGCTCGCGGTCGGCCGAGATCATGTGCGACAAGTTCAAGGAAATGGGGATCGAGGACGAGGCCCAGATCGTGCAGATCTCCGGCCAGCCCGGTTACACGACCGCAATCGAACGTGCCAAGGGCTTCGAAGATCGCCTTCCCGAGGTCTGCCCGAACGTCACTTTGATGGAGACGCAGCCCGGTGACTGGAACCGCGAGAAGTCGCAGCAAGTCATGGAAGCCTTCCTGGTCAAGTACGATGACATAGACGGTGTCTATGCCGGCGACGACAACATGGGTGTCGGCGCGCTGAACGCCGCCAAGGCCGCCGGGCGCGACGGCATCATCTTCGTGGGCGCCACCAACTTTGCCGTGGGCTACGAGGCGATGGCGGCGGGCGACTATTGGGGCTCGATCTACCAGTCACCTGTCGATGACGCCGAAGCGGCGCTCCAGACCGCACTCGACGTACTGAACGGCAAGGAGGTGCCGTTTCTGAACTACTTCGACACTCCGAAGATCACGCAGGACAACATGGACGAGTTCAGCAAACCCGTTTTCTGAGCGTTTCCTCCCTGGTGCGGGGTGTGGCCGGTTCATGCCCCGCACACCGAATCCGAGAAATTGCATTGCGGGTAGGTTGTCGTGGGACGTGTTGCTGGACGGGTCTGTATCGTGACCGGTGCCGCTCAGGGAATCGGGCGGGCCATCGGAGAGGCGCTACTGGACGAAGGTGCGAAGGTGTGCTTCGCGGATATCGACGGCGCGAAGGTCGCGGAGGTCGCCGAGCAGAACCGGGCGCGGCTCGCAAGCCGGGACGCCAATGTCACCTCGGCGCAGGTCGACGTCACGGATCGCGGGCAGGTTCGTGCGATGATCGCACACACGGTGGAAAACCTCGGGCCGCTGCACGTGAAGTTCAATAATGCCGGTGTGAACAAGCCGATGAACTTCCTCGACGTGACCGAGGACAACTGGAATTTCATCATGGGAGTGAACGCCTTGGGCTGCATGATCGGAATGCAGGAAGCCGCGCGCCAGATGATCGCACAGGGCAGCGGCGGAAAGATCATCAACACGGCGTCCATCGCCAGCCGTCAGGGCTTCGACAACGTGGCGCCGTACTGCGCTTCGAAATGGGCGGTGGTCTCGCTCACGCAATCGGGCGCCCGGGATCTTGCCAAGCATGATATCACCGTGACGGGCTTCGCGCCGGGCGTGGTGGCGACCGAAATGTGGGAACAGGTCGACCGCGACCTGATGGAGATCGGCGCCGCGGAGCGCCCTGGCCAGGCGATGGAGAAGTTCTCGGCCGAGATCCTGAGGGGGCGCGTTGCGCTTCCGTGCGACATCACAGGAACAACGACCTACCTCGCTTCGAAGGACAGCGATTACATGACCGGTCAGATCGTCATGATCGACGGAGGCATGACGCTGGTCTGATCCGAAAGGCCTTCGAAGCGGCGCGAGTCTGACACTTCACGGAATGCCAGCGGCCTTAGGGAGGGGTTCATGGCGACACTCACCAAGCAGCAGATCGGCAGTATTCTGGCGAAACAGGGCATCCTGATCGCCTTTGCACTCTTCATGATCGCCTTTGCCCTCGGGAACCCGAAATTCCTCACGGTCGACAATCTGTTCAGCGTCGTGCGGTCCTCGGCCATCCTGGGGGTCATGGCGCTGGGCGTAACCTTCGTGGTCATTAGCGGCAATCTCGACCTGTCCGTGGGGTCGATGATGTCGTTCTCGACCATCGTGGTGCTGGATCTGCATGACAAGATCGGGCCGTTTCTGGCGATCCCCGCGATGTTCTTGATGACGCTCGCCCTCGGCGGGCTGATCGGCTTCCTGGTCGGCTATCTCAAGCTCAACTCGCTGATCGTGACGTTGGGGATGTTGTCGGCGATACATGGGCTCACACTGACCTATTCCGGCGGCCAGAACATGGACATCGCCGACAAAGAGGGCACCTGGTTCAGCGTCTTCGGACAGGGCACGGCGCTTGGCATCCCGGTGCCGATCCTGATCTTCGCGGGGCTCGCCGCGCTGTTGGGCCTCGTGCTGGCCAAGACACCGTTCGGGCGCAAGGTCTATGCAGTGGGCGGGAACGGCACCGCTGCGACCTTTTCGGGCATTCGGCGCGCACGGACCGTGTTCACCTGCTATCTGATGTCCGCGGGCTGCGTCGCGACCGCCGGTCTTATCCAAGCCAGCCGCAGCCTCGGGTCGCAGAACACCGTCGGTCAGGGCCTCGAGCTCGAAGTGCTCGCGGCCGTCATCCTGGGCGGCGCGTCCCTGTTGGGAGGGTCCGGCACGGTATTCAAGACCGTTATCGGGGTCCTGATCCTCGGCTTCATTCAGAATGGCCTGCTGTTGATCGGCCTGCAATTCTACGTCCAGTTCGTCGTGACTTGGGTAATCATCATTCTTGCCGTTTGGCTCGACGTCGCAGCCAAGCGCGGCAAGCTCTGGTCGCCGATCGCGTGAGGGAGGCATAGATGAAAGCGGGCAAACTCTCCGACGCGCTCAAGAAGGGCGCCATTTGGGGCTTCATTCTGCTGGAGTTGATCTTTTTCAGCGTCGCCGGGCAATTCCTGTCGCTGAGCGACAGCGCCTTCATGGATCTCGATAACATGCTGCTGCTGCTCAAGCAGTCGGCACCGATCGGAATCATCGCGATTGGGATGACCATCGTGATGATCAACGGCAATATCGACCTCAGCGTCGGTGCAACCTTCGCCATCGCGGCCATCGTCTTGCTGGACAGCATGACCTGGCCGATCTTTGCCGGCCTCGGTGACTGGGTCATCCCCGTGTCCTGGCTCTTGGCGCTGACGGTCGGCACGCTGCTGGGCGCCCTGAACGGGCTCATCGTGTGGAAGACCGGCGTCGACGCGTTCATCGTGACGCTGGGGGCGATGCTCGGCTATCGCGGCATGGTCTTCATGTTCAATGGCGAAAATCCCACAAGTCACTTGAACTGGACGTTGGTGGATTTCGCCGAGGCGCAGTTGCTGGGCATCCATACGCCGACCTGGTTCCTGCTGGGCGTGACACTGGCGATCTGGTTCGTGATGACGCGCACGGTTCATGGCCGAAATGCCTATGCCATCGGCGACAACCGCGAGGCTGCCGTGAACGCCGGTATCCGTGTCGGGCCGCACATGATGATCAATTTCGCCATCATCGGTTTTCTCGCCGCACTCTCCGCAGTGGTCTTCTACTCCGAAAGCGGATCGGTGAATCCCAATGACGGGCAGCTCTACGAGTTGTGGGTCATCACCGCAGTTGTGCTGGGCGGCACCAAGATCACCGGCGGCGCGGGCAGCGTGATCGGCACCTTCGGCGGCGTCATCGCCATACAGCTCTTGCGCAAGGGGTTGGGACATATCGGCGCCGACACGTCGACGGTAAACCTGGTGATCGGTCTGATCCTGATTGCCGTGCTGATCCTGGACCGGCAGCTGAACATCAGGGGCAAAGAGGAGTTGAAGCTATGACCGACCCGATTCTGCGCCTCGAAGGTATCGTCAAGACGTTTCCCGGGGTGCGTGCACTCGACAACGTGTCGCTCTCGGTGTTGCCGGGCGAGGTGCATGCCTTGATGGGTGAAAACGGCGCGGGCAAGTCCACGCTGATGAAGGTGCTGGGGGGTCTGCACCAGCCCGACGGCGGCGGGATCTATATGGGGCGTGACCGGATCGTGATGTCCGGCCCACTGGAAGCAAAGGCCAATGGCATTGTCTTCATTCACCAGGAACTGAGCCTCGCCGAAGAGTTGTCCGTCGCCGAAAACATATACCTCGGCGAATTGCCCCGAAAGAGTTTCGGGCGGGTCGATTGGAGCAGGCTCGCCGAACAGACCAACGCGATCCTCAAGAAGCTCAACGTCGGGTTCGATGCCCGGACGCTCGTCGGTGACCTGTCCATCGCCAATCAGCAGATGGTTGAAATCGCCCGCGCTTTGACTGTCGACGCCAAGGCGGTGATTTTCGACGAGCCGACCGCGTCGCTGACCGATGCCGAGAAAGTCGTGCTGTTCGACGTGATCGCCGATCTCAAGGCGGATGGTGTGGGGATCATCTACATTTCGCACCGGATGGAGGAGATCTTCAAGATCACCGACCGAATTACGGTTCTGCGCGATGGCGAATACCAAGGTACTGTCGAGACGGCCAATGCCGACGAGGAATCCGTCACCCAGATGATGATTGGCCGCAAGCTCGACCTCAGCCGAAATGCCTCGCATCATGAGCTGGGCGATGTGGCGATCGAGGTGCGGGGACTGAGCTGCGGCGGCCTCTATCAAGAAATCGACTTCGAGATCTACCGCGGCGAAGTTGTCGGCTTCTATGGCCTGGTCGGTGCCGGGCGGACCGAGATCGCCGAGACGCTGTTCGGCCTGCGCGATCCGTCCGCGGGCAAGATCCTGCTTGACGGCCAGGAGGTGCGCATCCATTCGCCCGCCGATGCCATCGCACGGGGTATCAGCCTTGTCCCCGAAGACCGCAAGGGGCAGGGGCTGGTTCTTGGCATGAATTGCCGGGACAACATGACCCTGCCGCAGGTGGACGATCTGAAGGCAGGACCTTTCGTGGCCGAGGGAGCGGAGATCGCGATCTTTGACCTGTACCGTGATCGGCTGGATATCCGCACACCGGGCTGGAAACAGAAGGTCGGCAACCTTTCAGGCGGCAATCAGCAGAAGATCGTGATTGGCAAGTGGTTGTCCATGCATCCCAACGTATTGATCGTCGACGAGCCGACGCGGGGCATCGATGTGGGTAGCAAGTCGGAGATTCACAATCTGCTGCGTGGCCTGGCAGCCCAAGGCTACGCCGTCATGGTCATCAGTTCCGAGATGCCCGAGGTGCTGCATGTGTCTGACCGGATCGTGGCCATGTATTCGGGCCGGATCATGCGGACCTTCACCTCTGACGAAGTGACAGAGGACAGCCTGATCCAGGCCATATCGGGCCTTGGCGACCACCGGGCTGCGTAACGCCTATCCTGTCCCCATGACGGAGGTGTCGTGGAATCCTGGCTTGAGGCGGGGCAGGGGGCACTGTCGGAAATACCCGGCCGGAGGCGGGGCAGGGTGCTGGCTCGCGTCGACACATGGCCGAACCCAGCCCCATCAAGTGGTTCGAGACGAGCCCGGATATCATCCGCCTGGCGGTGATGATGTACATCCGGGGCCCTCAGTCGCCCCTCATCTTCGAGGACCTCCCGCACGAGTGCGGCGTCGACATCTGCCACGAGACGGTGCGCATCTGGTGGCATCGGCTCGGGCCGATCTTCGCAGCCGAGAACCGGAACCGGCGGACCGAGGGAATGCGGTCCAGTCGCCGGCGGTGGCACCCCGACGAGAATTTCGTGAAGATCAACGGCGAGCGGCACTGCCTCAGGCGGGCGGTGAATCTCTAGGGCGCGGTTATGGAAACCTTCGTGACCAAGACCCGTGACAGGAAAGCCCCTTTGAAATTGCTCAGGAAAGCAATGCGTAAGCACGGTCGTCCCGAGGTCATCGTCACCGACAAGCTTCGTTCCTGCGGCGCTGCATAGGGGACAGCGTCATTGTCCTTTGGGAGGCCCGTTTGAACTCGTCTGCCAGCACCGGCTACGGTTATTCAGTCGCGAGCCCGTGAATGGTGGCGTGCAGGGCGCATGGCCGACGCCGCAATGAGCTTCAGGAGAGTGAATGGGAACAATCGACATCATCCCCGATATCCACGGACAGATCGCCAAACTGCGGACCGCGCTAGACGCGCTCGGATGGCGGCGCAGCCCGGCAGGCTGGATCCATCCGGACCCGGAGAGAAGCATCGTCTTTCTGGGCGATTTCATCGACCGCGGGCCTGACAACCGCGGCGTCATTCGCCTGGTGCGCGATCTGATCGACAGCGGCAAGGCCCGCGCGATCATGGGAAATCACGAACTCAACGCCCTTCACTTTCACACGGCGCACCCCGAAACCGGCCTGCCGCTTCGGGCCCACTCCGACAAGAACCTGCGCCAGCACCGGAGCTTTCTGGCGGAGTTTCCCGTCGGTGCCGACGAGACCGAGGAGGCGCTTGCCTGGATGCGCAGCCTCCCGCTGTTTCTTGAAGCCGAGGGATTCCGCGCCGTACATGCGTGCTGGATCGATGGCTCGATGGCTCGATTGATCGGTTGCGCGAGCTCACCGCAGACGGAGTGCTGTCGGACGAGCAGTTGATTCGGGCCGCTGATCCGGCCGCCGAGCTTTTTCACCTTGCGGAGGAAATCACCAAAGGGCCCGAACACCGCCTCCCGGATGGGTTTTCCTTCCGTGACAAGGACGGCACCCACCGCGATCATGTCCGGCTGCAATGGTGGAATGCGGACGCGCGAAGCTGGCGAGATATCGCGATCTCGGTACCGGTCCTTGCCGATCTGCCGGATGCCCCGCTACCAGGCTCATTGGTGGCGCAGACCTATCCCGCCCACGAACGCCCCGTCTTCTTTGGCCATTACTGGCTCAACGGCGATCCGGTGCTGCAGGGCCCGAACGCGCTGTGCCTCGACTATTCCGCCGGCAAGGACGGGCCGCTGGTAACATACGAACTGCACCCGGGCGAGATGATGCTCTCCCCCGATCGGGTCTGGGTCCACGCCATACCCGTATGATCGAATCCTGAGTGTCGAAACGTATTAAATGATGGTCGGGTAGCTCATGTTGAAACCCGAGACCGAGCTGCCCATCAATCGTCTGAGCAATGCGCTTAGAACGAGTTTCGAATGGATCGTGAAGCGCGACCGCGAAAGCCCCATCGGTGACATAGCCGAGGCATGGGCGGAGCTTACGGCAAGCGCCCTCCAGGACGTGAGACTGATGGCGCCGCCGATGGTCGACCATACCGAACCGTTCCTTCCCTTCATCGAGACACACAGGATCAAGACAGATCGCTTCCGTGTGGCCCGCAGCGGGATGCGCGGCGGCCCTACGCGGATCCTGACCGGGCGGCGGTTGCGACGTTTCGATGTCTCTCAGCCGCAGGATTCGGGCGGCAGAGCATCGCAGGGGCAACCAAGATAACCGTTTCGCAGTCGTGAACCTCCTGCACGATCCAGCGACGACCCGAGAATATCAGCATCATTCCCGGTGACAGAACCCTTTCGACCGGAAGGGTGCCGAGATCCCGACCCTCCGCGACCGGCCGAAACTCCTGGGGTGTCTTGAATACGGCATAGAAGCTTTGGTGCTCTGCTCGACTGGGGCCCGCCGGGCTCCCGGCAAGAAAAGCTCGCCCTCGATTTGCTCTATCAACCCGGTCTCCGTATCACGCCGCGAGGAGCTCCTGCGGCTCCGCCCAGATCAGACCGGGACGATACCGGGCATCGACCTTGCCATCCTTCAACCTGAAGAGATGCAGCCAGCCGTTGTCAAATAGATCGCGGACCTCCGGATGACGCATGAGGACGCCGGTGATCGCCTCGCGCGGTGCCTCGATCATGACGGATAGGCGCAGCGGTTCGTGCATCAGCTTTTCGCCATCGTGAACGGCCTGCCATGGCAGGCCCGGTCTCAGCCGGCCCGAGTTACCCTCGATGACACCGATGCCGCCGACGATGTTGTGAATGAGCTTGTTGCCGCCACCGAACACGTCCGGCATCACGGACGAGCCGTAATATTGCAGGCTGATCCAACTTGCCACGACAACAGGTGCGGTGATGATCAGTTCCAGCGTGCCAAAGCTGTCGTCGGCCTGCCAGTCGTAGCTGTGAAGGAAGGCACGTCCTCCAAGGTCCCTGCCTGCGGTCGCCGCGCGTGGGGCCGCGATGAAGGCGGCGCATCCGGCGAGACCCCATTCCGGCCGGACCTCGGCCCAATTGAGCGCGCGCTCGGCGATGGTCATCGGCGTGGCCCCGGGCAGGCTCGGCGCCCGTTCCGCACGGGTTATCTTTCCGGCCTGTTTCAACCAGCCCTTCATCCGGCGGATGTCGTCGCCCCGGTCTGATGGCAACCCGTCGTCGTAGATCGTGATCTCGTCGGTCGTCGTGTCGTGCAGCCCGGCGATGAAGAGCGTGTCTTCCGGGACCATGATATCGCGCTCAGCCAGACCTGTCCTGGTCTCGGGATCATTCAGCAGAGCGGCCAAGAGCCGGGCCGACACCTCACCCGTGTATCCGCCGCAAGCGCCGCAATGATAGGCGCTCTCGTGCGGATTGTTGGTCACCTGTCCGCCGTGGCCCAGTAGCAGAACGATCTCGCCATGCCCCTTGGTCAGGCTCATGGCGCCCAGCACGGCGGCTGCCGTATCGGCCTTTGCCCTGGCATCGAGACCGCCGACAACCCATGGCGCCGGGGTCCGCTTTTCCGACCTGGCTCCTCGGCCCAAGGCATCGCGCACCAGCTTTCCGGCATAGAACGGCCCTGCCGCCTCGACGAAGGCAAAGGACGATACCGCTGCCTGACGGAACCGGCCCCAGGCCCGGGCGGTGCGCGCGGCGATCCGGGCGTCCTTCTCTTTTTCAGGCTCGGCATGGCTCGTCGTTACGACGGCCGGGTTCAGAAGGACCGGCAGGTGTGCCTCGACGACATCCGAGCCATGCGCCTTGTGCGCCAGCGGCAGACCGAAGAACCCCGCGAAACCGATCGTCTCGATCGACGGATCGACGTCTTCCAGCGCCCGCCGGAAGAGCTCGGACCGGACGTCGATGCAGAATGCGGCCTGAAGCGCGGGGCGGTCTTTCGGCGCGGTTTCTCCGTCCAGTGCCGCAAAAAGCCCGCGTTGATGCGCCCGCTCCGACGCCTCTTGCAGGATTGCCAGGGCAACATCCTCTGCCGAGGGCTTAACTGGTGCGCCATGCGCCGAGACGGTTTCGGCCCACTTTTCTCCGATCTCCGGCACATGCGCCAGAAGCGCTTCCTCCCAGATCAGTCGGATCGCAAGCAGATCGGCCATCGTCCGGTCCGTCCCACCGGTGAGTTCCGCATGCCACAAGAGCCAGCGCGCATGCTGCGACCAGCCGCCGAGTTCCATGTAGAGACGGTGAAAGGCGGTCTCCGCCGCGGCCTCGTCCAGGCCCAGTGCCTCGGCCGCGCGCAGGATTGCGCGATCTGCAGTGTCCGGAGCCGCCGCCACATGGGCACAGAATCCGGTCAGGCCAGCGATCTCGGGGGTCAGGTCGTGCGTGGCCCAAGCGCGCCAAGAGGCGAACGCTTCGGCGTCGGGCGCTGGCGACCAGAGGGCCTGGCCCCGGTCGAACTGCCCCGCAGCCCAAACGCCAACGGATTTTTCGATGATCGAAGGCCAGTCCACGTCCGTCGCCTCGGCCGCAAGGTCGGCCACGGTTGGCAAGGCAGTTGGTTCGCAGGTCGCGGTTCCGGCCGCGAACGCTTTGAGAGAGGCCAGGTCCTTGGGCTTGAGAGGCGACGTCGAAGCGGAGAGTGCTTCTGCCAACACTGCGTCGGTGAGCTGTCCATCCTCGATGGCAGCGGCATGGTCCGCACCCGCCCGGACCGCCCGAACGCCCGCGACCCGTTGCAGTCGTGCCGAGGCCGTTGCGAGGTCTTCGCCGGTCTGCCCGAGGAACGGGTTGACCGCAACGGTCGCCTCCAGAGGGAACGCGGGCGGGATGCGCCGCGCTGCAACTTCGGCGGCTTTCAGGATCGCTGACATCAGGGAGGGTGCGATTTGCGAGTGCTTCAGGACCATGTCGTTCTCCATGATTTCAGTGGGTT
This sequence comes from Rhodovulum iodosum, assembly GCF_041020385.1. Classification (NCBI taxonomy): domain Bacteria; kingdom Pseudomonadati; phylum Pseudomonadota; class Alphaproteobacteria; order Rhodobacterales; family Paracoccaceae; genus Rhodovulum; species Rhodovulum iodosum. Next base: position 229,542 of record NZ_JBEHHI010000002.1, read on the forward strand.
TTCGGGTTGCGAAAGCCGCCGATGGCGCGGTCGAGCAAAGCGTTCAGGTAGAAGCCGTTGGCGAGGTGCACACGGAGTCCGGCGGTGGAGGGGTGATGCGCCCAGAGCGGGAAGAGCGCCTGCGCGAAGGCGACAAGGCCGAACGAGGCCACCGCAAGCATGATGAGCGCCCATTCCAAAGGCCCTGGCACCGGCGTCGGCGGCAGGGCCGGTCCCCAGATGGCTTGCGCGGCTGCCTGGAAGGCAAAGTAGGCCACCGCCGCGCCCAGCGACGCCAGCGACGTGCGCTTGGTCAGTTCGGCCGGCGCCTGGTCGGCCAGTCCCTGCGCAACGAGGTAGGCGACGCCGAAGATCAGGATCGCGCCGAGGGCCAGCGCCTGGGCCGTCTTCGGCCCCACGAGCGCGGTGAAGACGGTGGCGATCGCAGCGTAGAGCACTAGCGCGAGGGCGAACGATTTGAGGACCGCCAGGATTCTCGGGACCGCGATCGGCCCCGGGCGTCGCAAACCCGCCACGGCCTGCACTGCGCCGCCCGAGGAGAGGAAGGCGTGCGCCTTGTAAAGCGAATGCGCAACGATGTGCAGCAGGGCAAGTGCCCAGAGACCAAGCCCGCATTGCAATAGCAGGAACCCCATCTGCGAAACGGTGGACCAGGCGAGCGAAGTCTTCACCGCACTCTGCGTCAGCATCACGGCTGCACCGAAGAGCGCGGTGAACCCCCCGATCATCACGAGCGCCGCCATGGCGCCGGGGCTCTGTTGCACAAGGCCCGCCAGCGAAATCAGCAGGACGCCGCCCGAGTTGATGATGCCAGCGTGAAGCAGTGCAGAAACTGGCGTTGGCGCCTCCATGACTTCCGTCAGCCAACCATGCAGCGGGAAGGCTGCGGTCTTCAGCGCCGCCGCGAGAACGATGAGCGCGATCGCAAGCGAGGCGGCCCAGGTCAGGCTCGCATCGGACGCAGCCGTCGCAATCCTGCTGACATCGCCGGTTCCATAGCTCCCGGCCAGCAGCACCGCCGCGAGAACCAGTGCCGCGTCGGCACCATGCCAGACGAGCGCGAATTTCGTCGACGCCCTGCGGGCTTCGGGACGATCGGAATAGAACAGCAGCAGGCGTTTCAGGCCCAATCCGACCAGAAACGAGGACAGGATCAGGATGGCCAGGCTGCCCGATTGCACGAACAACAGCACAGCAGCCAATGTCGCGAGCATGAGCGCCAGGAACCGGCCCTCCTGCGCCTCGCCGTCGAGATAGGTGCGGCTGTAGCGAATGACGACCCAACCGATGAAGGCGACGAGAAGCGCCAGAGTGACGGTTACCGGATCGGCTCTTAGGATCAAATCCAAGGGACCGCCGAGAACCGAGAGCATCGCAGGACCGGCGACCGTGACCTGCACGACTCCGAGCTCAGCGAGAGCAAGCGCCGCAAGTGCCGCGTATTCCGCAAGTTGCGGCAAGCCCTCCGGACGGCGGCCGGGCCGGCGCCATGCAAGGGTCGCGACAGCCAACAGAACGCAGGGTGCAAGAAACGAGAGCGAAACCATGATGAAATTTCTCCGTGTGGGGCCTTGGTCGCCGGATATGTGATGGCAAACTTAAAGAAAATTTCATATTATGAGAGAAACCATTCTAATTTATGGAATGATGTCGGAACTCAATCTTCATCACCTGCGCCTGTTTCGTGCTGTCGCAAGGGACGGTACGCTGACGGGAGCGGCGCGGGCGCTCAACATCTCGCAATCGGCGGTCTCGACGCAGATCAAGTCGCTCGAGGCCGCCCTGGGCCACGATCTGTTCGAGCGGCGCGGGCGCAATTTGTTCCTGTCAGAAGCTGGCCGGATCGCGCTCGATCATGCTGACGAGATTTTCAGGGCCGCAGAGAACCTGACATCGACGCTGAAACGCGCCGAGGCGAAGCGTCGTGTTCTAAGGATCGGTGCGCTTGCCACCCTGTCGCGGAACTTCCAGATATCGTTTCTCGCGCCCCTCATCGGGCGCGACGATGTTGAAGTGGTTCTGAGGTCGGGAACACAGGAGGTGCTCCTTCGCGGCCTCGAGGCGCAATCGCTCGACATCGTGCTGACGAATCTCATCCCGGCAAGGGACGCCGCCAGCCCCTATCTCGTCCATCACGTGGCTGACCAACCTGTCAGCCTTGTCGGCACACCGGATCGGCTGTCCGGTGGCGAAACCGATGTCGCACGCATTCTGGCGTCGGAACCACTTGTCCTGCCGACCCCAGAGACGTCACTCCGCGCAGGGTTCGACGCCCTTCTGGAACGGCTCGGTATCGTCCCGCGGATCGCGGCAGAAGCGGATGACATGGCCATGCTGCGCCTTCTGGCGCGCGCCGATGCCGGTGTCGCGGTCATTCCTCCCATCGTCGTTCAGGACGAATTGGAAGCTGGAAGACTGAAGGAATACGCCCGTCTTGACGACGTCCGGGAAGCCTTCGCGGCTGTGACGATCGGCCGGAAGTTTCCAAACCCGCTCATTCATGAGGTACTACGCGCGGAACGACATGCGTAGCCTAGCATCGGGCAGCAGGTCGCCGGCCGGGGGTGTTCGGCTAAGCAGCCATAGAGCGGGCATCAAGGTCGGATGCGGCGGATGCGAAGTCCGCAGAAATTCGCCGCCGCCGGTGCCGAGTGGCGCGGTCTCGGCGCGGTATCGGGGACAGCGTCACCGTCCAAGCCGATACTGCTTCGAATTGGTCTGCCAGAACCGGCCCTCCCGCAGGCATGAGAACGCGCAGATACTGCGCAACTCGGACCCGAGATCCCGCGATCGCTCAGCGAGGTGAGTGCCGTCCTCGGTTAACCCGAAATACGGATTGTGCTGCGGGCCATTTCCCTGCTCTTGGCGCGAAACTCCGTAGAGACAGCTTGGCGCGCCCCAATCGGGGCCGGCACAGTCGTGGCCTGCATCATCTTCATGCTCTACGGTTTCTTCTTTTCTCCGATACTGACCTGCGATTTTCCTTTCGAGAAGTCGGCCGTTGCCAAGACCTTTTCCTTGACCTTCTTGGGCTTCTTCGCTTCTCGGTTTCCGCGCGACTTGTTGCCTTTGGGCATCTGATTTCCTTAAGGTTGAGTTGTGTTCGGATTGGTACTGAGCCAACCGGTCGGTTTTCCGCGCGGCGAACTTCAGGGCGTGAGTGACTATGCGCGGTTCGACGGAAAAGGGCCAGTCTGCATGACACCGCCCGTTTCATCCGTGTCGGACATTCCGCCGGGCCTTGTTTGTTGGTCTCGGCGCCGGTCGTCGCCGTGTGCGCCTTCTCGTGCTTCACCCTTGTGGAATTCGGACCGACCATGGTTTCCTTGGCGGCGCACCATCGTAAATCGGGTCGCCAGTCCCCATATACATGATACCGACGCCAAACATCCCGGTCCGGCATGGACAAGGGATTTGGCACCGGCCAATCAAAGGATCTGTGAAATGTCTTTCAAAGACCTGACCGCCAGGGCTGCGGCCGCAATTCAGCCGAAGCCTGCCGAAACCGCGGCGACCCCTGCCAAAGAGAAAGAGCCCAAGGCCACCGGCAAGGATGCGCCTCCGAAATCCAAGACATCCTGAGACTTGCACGGGGCACGCGCTGCTTTTCGGAAAGCCGGCGCGGACCACCCGCCGCAACACCGGAAAGGACCGCGCCGATGGACGACCTGACCAGCAAGACCGTTGCTGTTTTCGCCCGGCCGTTCACCGTTCCCGGCTTTGGCGAGACGCTCTCGGCGGGAGAGTACGAGATCGAAACCGAGCTGGTTTCGCCGTCGGACCATTTGCACCCCGACGCCTGGAAAGCCTCCGTTCTGGTGAAGCTTCATCCTCGGAGATCACATCCCGGGCTTGCAAGGACCCTGACCGTTTTGCTTGCCGACCTGGACCATGCACGCGCCCGGGACAAGCTGACGGGCAGGGCGTTGTCCGACTTCTTTCTTGAAGAAATGCTGGCCGATCCGATGGTGCGCCTCGTGATGGTGGCCGACAGCGTCACCGAGGCGCATCTGCGACAGCTCTACTCGGGGCTCCGCACGACCGCGTCCGACGGGGATGTGCCGGACTCGAGCACGTATAACCAAGTTGCGCGGGACAATACGCCAATCCAGGCCGCCGAAAACGAAGGCATGCCTTCGAGACCGGAGACGTGGCCGCCCTCGCGCACCCGCCTCGTTGCGGCACAGATATGAGTGCGAACAAGGCCATGGCTAAGGCAGCAACGCCGGACATCGCGCCCGAAAGGGCCTTGGGCGACATACCACGCGCGCGCCGATGCCTTCGCTGCGACACCGAATTCTGGAGCGAAGGGTTCGGAGAGCGTATCTGCCGGCGCTGCAAGGGCTTGAATTCCTGGCGAAACGGCATTCCTGCCGGTCCTGGCGCGTCTCGCCGCCGCTGATCCGCATCGGACGCCGGTTCCGTGTTCCTCGAACCGTACCCGGAACCCGTTTGGGGTGTGTCTCGACCTTGTTCCCGCCACAACCTACCGACAAGGTCACAAGGTCTGCTCGGGTTCCGGCGTATGCGACGTCTTCAGATGTTTGCCGCCGTTCACGCCTCCATGTCGAACCACATCGGCGACGGCCGCAGCCTCTTTGCCGAGAGAGTCACTGGACCAATCGCGCCGCTGCACTGGCTAAAGTGGCGGGGCCCTGCCGCGGCATGAGCGACAGCGTCACTGCCCTCGATCAGACGGGTTCGAATTTGTCTGCCCGCACGCCGTTATCCCGTTTCAAGGTCGATACAAAGCCTCCGCTAACCGGACTCTCGTTCCGATTGCATCGACTCTGCATAGACCATGCGCGCCACCGTCATCCAGAATCCGGCCGTCAACTGGCCGCGGTCGACATGATCCTCGGTGAGCCGCGACGGCGGTAGTACGAACTCGGGCTGGACCTCGGCCACCCGCTCGACGAAGCGGCGGTTGGCGGCGTCGAAATGGTTGATGACGGCGCGCAGTTCGGACGCGTTGAAGATCGTCGTGCGGCAATCCTCGCCGAACTGCCGTCGGATGGCCTGGCCCACGGCATCCAGAAGCTCGGGCCTGATCTGATGGCCGCCGGCGATCATTCGCGCCGCCCAGAAGCTGAGCGGCTCGGGCGAGACATTCGCCGGCGGCCCATGGTCCAGATCATCGGCCGTCAGGGGCGCCCCCGTCATCTCCAGTATCTTGCCGATCACGCCGCCGGGCGCACGGCACGCCGCATCGTAGGACAGGAAGATGATTTCCTCGGGTGCGAAACCGGTCAGGATATGGTCGTAAAGCTGGTTGTAGTTGAGAAACAACCCTGAGGCTAAGCGCGTTTTCATGGTCTTGTCGTAGAACTCGCGCCAGTACATCCCGACCTGACGGTGCGATTTCGCCATCTGGAGGAAGATCGATTGCAGGAACGCGGCCTGTTCACGCAACAGGCACAACACCTTTACGTCCTCGAAATCGGATACCAGTGCGCGCAATTCGGTGAAATCGACACGCCGATCGCGATCGCCACGGGAAAACTCCTCGCTGCTCAGCACGACCGTGGCATCGGTTCCGGCGTAGCGCTCGGAGATGGTCCGCCAAGCGGCATCTATCGGGCGGTCCAGGCCGGCGAACTGGGGCATGTCGAACCAGTGGGTGACCAGCGCGTGATGCCCGGCTGATGCGCCGATCTCGGGGTAGATCACACCACGCTCCGCCAGCAGCGCCCGGTTGCGCTTGAAGGTTCTCTGGAGAGTGGTGGTCGCCGTCTTGTGGGTGCCGATGTGCAGGATCAGCCGCGCCATTCAGCTTGGTCTCATCTTCAAATGATTTCCCGTCTGTTGGACCTTGAACCGATGATTGGCCTCTGACGCGGCCCGGAGCAAGGAGTCATCACGCTAAAAGAGGCTGCTTTCCCCGCACGGCGGACCATGCGTGACCGCGCCGCTGCGCTTTGCGAGTGGTATCAGATCTGGGCGGCACAAGGGCAATCATACCGCACTGTGGAGATGGGGCAATCGGGTTGCAAGCCGCCCGGTTGATGACCGTCGAAATGGCGTCTGTCAGGGTTTGGTGGATCGTTGGATGGGTCCATTCGATGCCAGGCAGGACGCGATCGATTTCATCGTGAGGTTCTACAAACCGACCATGACAGACTGGTCCTGCCGAGTCTGCGCCGGCCGCTTTTTCGCCTGACCGGACAACGACGGCCTCTGGAGATAATGGGCCATGGGACCGCGGTACCGACGGCCCCAATCCGGTCGCTTCATCGCTCTGTGCTGACGAGACCGGGGAAATCCTCTTCAGCGACTTCCCGGATGACCGAGGCGAAGCGGCGGAAGCTGGCGTCGTCCGCGGACGACGCCCGCCAGACCAGACCTATCGAGCGGGCAAAGCGGTCGCGCCGGAAGGAAAGGATCTCGACATCGTCGCCGCGGTTCGTGACCTCCGATTGCACATAGAGCGCCGGCAGGAAGGTAAGCCCCATGTCCATGGCCGTCATCTGGCGCAGGGCATCCAGGCTGGTGCCCTCGTAATCCTGCCGCAGGGTCGCGCCCAACTCGTGGCAGAGTCCGATGATCTGATCGTGCAGGGTGAAGGCGCTGGACAGCGATAGAACGGTCTGGCCTGACAATTCCTCATCGCGCACCGCAGCTTGCCCAGCGAATGGATGGCCGCGGGCAACAGCCACTTTCAGCGGTTCGCGGAACAGCCGCTCGACCGTCACGTCCGAGGAGTTCACGGGAAGATGGGTCAGGATCAGGTCATGTTTGCCCGCGAGTAGATCTTCCAGCAAGCGCCGGGGCGCCGCGTCGTGAATATACAGTCTCAGTGAGGGGTAGCGGGCATGCAGACGGCGGACGACCTTGGGAAGGATATACGGGCCCAGCGTCGGGCTGGACCCCAGCCGCAGCGCGCCGGCCATGCCCGTCTTAAGCCGCGCCGACAGGTCGTTCAGCGACGCGACGTCGTCGAGGATGCGGCCGACCCGGGCCAGCACCTCGCGCCCCGCGGGCGTCAGCACGGCGCCCGCCCGGCCGCGCTCCACCAGGATCAGGCCCAGACGGGTCTCCAGCGTGGCAATCTGTAAGCTGAGCGAGGGCTGGCTTATTCCCACGCGCTCGGCGGCCTTGCGGTAGTGGCCTGCCTCGGAGAGCGCCGCGAAGTACTTCAGCTGTTTCAGCGTCGGGTCCTGGTCCATCTTTCTCCGGGGGCAGTCAGGCCGTACTGAAAGAGGCGCAGGACGCGACGCCAGCGCCGCACAGGGGGCGGGCGGATCGCGTCACGAGGCCGACGTGACATCACCGCCATCGGGCGGGGCAGCGGCGCCGAGTTGCAGGTCGATCACTGCGCCGTCGCCGCGCGGCCTGCCGGGGGCCGCGGGATCGCCGGCATGGGCGGTTTCGATCTCCGTCGCTTCCTGCAACTCGTCGATCGAGGGGCTGTGGAACAGGCGGCAGGCGGCTATCAGGGCGAAGGGTGGGCCAGGAAACATCGGTGCAGTCCTACGTTGCGTTCGTTTCGGCGCGGGGACGGGACGCGGCCACTGCGGGCCGCGTGCCTGGATCAGTGATTTTGACCCGGTGCGCGGGCAATTGTGCGCATCGTGCCTTCCAGTTCGGACAAGGCGTCCTTCAGCCGAAGGCGGTCGCGTTTGAGGCTGCGCAGGCGGTCGAGGTCGGGCAGAGGGCGACGGTATTCCTCGTGCACCAGCGCATCGAGTTGGCGGTGACGGTCGCGCAGCGCTTCCAGGCGCGGGCCGAGGGCCGAGGCGGCAAGACGTTTGGTCATGATGCGTGCCCCGCTTTTCCGGCGTCATCGAGCTTGTGTGCGTGGGTCCATCGCACCGTTCCGGCGACCAGGTAGAGAAGGCGCGGGATCTCGCGTTCCGCCTCTGCCGCGGGCGCGCGCGAGGTGAACCGGCACTGCCAGGCGCGCCCGGCCCCTGCGGGCGCACCGGCGTCGGGCCAAACCAGTTGCCCGTCTTTCCAGATGGCGGCAAGCCGAAGCCCGCAAGGCCCGGCGCACACCCGCAGCCTGTGTGCCAGCGTCTCGACATCGCCGCCCCAGTCCACCACCAGGTCGATACCTCCGAACCGCGGCGTGACAGGCGACACCAGCGGACGAACCGCATTTTCTGCATCGATTGCGCCTGTCGCCGGTGAAAGTCTTGTCTGGTCAAGCATGTCGAACTCCCTGTTTTCGTTGCACCACCGTTGATGTGGGTGCGCCGGGGTACGGGTACGATCCTATCCAGGCGGTTTGTTTGATAGGATTGACCTATCGGTGGCCGTCTTGGCGCAGGTCGCCCGAGGCAGCGCCGGACCGCGGGGTGTCGGCGTCCGGCGCAAGTGCCCGGATTTCCTGTCGCATGAGCTGCAGTTCCTCCCTCAATCGGGCGAATTCCTGTGCCTCGCGGTCGCCGGCGGCATCGGTCGCCTGGGCCTGCATCGCCTCGACGATGATGCCGATAAACAGGTTCAGCACCGTGAACGATGTGAGCAGGATAAAGGGCACGAAGAACGCCCAGGCCAGCGGGAAGCTTTCCATCACCGGGCGCACGATTCCCATCGACCAGCTTTCGAGCGTCATGATCTGGAAGAGCGTATAGGCCGAGGCGCCGACGCTGCCGAACCATTCGGGAAAGGCCGCGCCGAACAGTTTGGTCGCCATCACCGAGAAGACGTAGAAGACCAGGCCCAGAAGCGCCACGATCGAGCCCATCCCCGGGATCGCCGCCAGAAGCGCCGCTACCACCCGGCGCATGGCGGGCACAGCCGAGATCAGCCTGAGCGCCCGCAGCACCCTGAGCGCGCGCAGAACCGACAGCCCCTCGGAGGCCGGGGCCAGCGCGATGCCGACCACTGCCGCGTCGAAGACGTTCCACGGGTCGCGCAGGAAACGGGTGCGAAACACGACCATTTTCGCCAGCAACTCGACGACGAAGATCGCCAGGCAGATGCGGTCGATGGCCAGCAGAACCGGCCCGGCGGCCTCCATCGCCGCATCGCTCGTCTCAAGCCCCAGGACAAGGGCGTTCACCACGATCACCGCCATGATCGCGCGCTGAAAACCGGGCGTGCCGATCAGCCGTTCCATCCGGTCAAGGGGCGCTTTGGGCGTGTCGCCCCGGGCGGCGGGTCCTGCGGTCATCGTGTCTCCTTGGGTCGTGGGGTGGTGGACGGGGGCTGCCGCGTGTTCCACAGCGCCACCCCGGTCGAGACCGCGGCGCGCCCGATCATGTGCGCCGCGATGGGCGCGGTCAGCAGCAAGAACAGCAAGATCGCGACCGCCCGGATCGTGATGTCGGCCGAGCCGAAATGCACCGCCGCGGCGATCACGATCAAACCGCAGGCCAGCGTGCCGATCTTGGTCGAGGCATGCATACGGATCAGGACGTCGGGCATGCGCAGCAGGCCCACGGCGCCGAGCACCCCGAAAACCCCGCCCAGAAGGATGAGGACAGACGTGATCGCATCGCTCATGCGTCGTCCCCCCGGTTTCGGGCGCTGTTGCGTTCGGCAAAGCGCGCCAGCGCCACGGTGGCCAGAAAGCCTACCAGCGCCAGCACGACCGCCACGTCCAGAAAGGCCGGGGCATCATGGCGGATCGCAGACAACCCGCAGAAGGCCACGATGGACACGGTCATCATGTCCAGCGCGACCACCCGGTCGGGCAGGCTGGGCCCGCGCACCAGCCGGACAAAGGCCAGCACCACCGACAGCACGATCATGGCAAAGCCCGCCTCCAATGCGATTGCAAAGAAATTCTCCATCAGGTTCCCTCCACGGCGTCGATCACCCAGCGTTCCATCCCCGATTTCAGAGTGGCGCGCAGCGCCTCGGGGTCGTCGGCGAACATGGCGTGCACCAGCAGCGTCTTGCGGTCGTCGCTCACATCGAGGCTCAGCGTGCCGGGCGTCAGCGAAATCAGGTTGGTCACCAGCAGGATGCCGGCATCGGTTTGCACGTCAAGCGGCACCTCGATGATCGCGGGCCGCGCGGTCTGGCCGGGCGTGAGGATGTCGCGGGCGACTTCCAGGCTGGACAGGGCCAGTTCATAGAGGAACAAGACCACCAGCTTGATCCAGGCGATCACCCGGCGGAAATACTGGCTGGACCCGGTCAGCGGCTGGATCAGCCAGAGCGCGCCATAGCCGATCACGAACCCGCTCAGCAGGCCGCCCAGCGTGACTGAGCCGGTCAGGAACACCCAGGCCAGCGCCAGCAGGATATTGTTGCCGAAGGTGCTCATTTGGGGTCTCCCAGTACGGCGGTCACATAGGCCGATGGGTCCAGGATCTGCGCCGCCGCGGCCTCGGCGAAGGCGACGAAGGGTTCGGGCGCCAGGCCGATCACGATTGTCACCGCCGCCAGCCCCGCCACCGGGGCCAGCAGCGCGGCGCGCTCGCGCGGGGCGATCAGTGACAGACGGGGCGCGATGCCGTCGGGATGGGGGGCCCAGAAGGCGGCTGCCCAGATCTTGGTCATCGAGTAGATCGTCAGCAGACCCACCGCCAGCGCCACCCCGGCGATCACCCAGCCCTCGGCCTCCAGCGCCGCCTTGACCAGCAGGAACTTGGCCCAGAAGCCCGAGAGCGGCGGAAAGCCCGCCAGCGAAAAGGCCGGGATCAGGAACAGCACGGCCAGCAGAGGCGCGGATTTGTAAAGCCCGCCGATACGCGACAATTCGGTGCTGCCGGTCAACCGCTGGGCGGCGCCTGCGATCAGAAAGAGGTTCGCCTTCACGACGATGTGGTGGACCAGGTAGAAAACCGCGCCGACCAGCGCGAGCGGGGTCAACAGGGCAAGCCCCAGGATCATGTAGCCGATCTGGCTGACGATGTGGAAAGACAGGATCTTGCGCATGTCGCTTTGCGCCGCCGCACCCAGCACGCCCGTCACCATGGTCAGCCCCGCCACCCACAGCAGGATCTGGTGGGTGAACCCGGTGTCATGGTCGAAGACCAGCGTGAACATCCGGATCAGCGCGTAGACGCCGACCTTGGTCAACAGCCCCGCAAACACCGCCGACACCGAAAAGGCCGGCGTGTGATAGGCGGCCGGCAGCCAGAAAAACAGTGGAAACAGCGCGGCCTTGACCCCGAAGGCGATCATGAACAGCATCGCCACCACCGTCAGCAGGCCCTGGTCGGTGCCGTCGACCGCTTGGGCCAGGTCGGCCATGTTCAGGGTGCCGGTCATCCCGTAAAGCAGCCCGATGCCGGTGAGGAACAGGATGGTGGAGACGAGGTTCAGTGCCACATATTTCACCCCGCCGTCGATCTGCTCGGGCCGGCCGCCCAGTACCAGCAGCCCGAAGGACGCGATCAGCATCACCTCGAACCAGACATAGAGGTTGAACAGATCCCCCGTCAGGAAGGCGCCGGTGACGCCCGCGATCAGCACGTTGAACAGCGCGTGATAGCCCAGGTGTTCCATCCGCGCGTCGATGTCGGCGAGCGCATAGACCGCCACCGCCAGCGCGATGATCGCGGTGATCAGGACCATCACCGCCGACAAGAGGTCCGCCACCAGCGTGATGCCGAAAGGCGCCGGCCAGCCGCCCATCTGCCCGGCGATCACGCCCTCGGCCAGGGTCGCCCGCATCAACAGCGCCGCGGCCAGCAACAGCAGCGCCGACCCGCCGACCGAGACCCAGCGCCCCGCGCTCCGATCGCGCAGCAGGAAGGCCAGGACCGCCGTGGCGAAGGGGATCGCGATGGGAAGGGATAGCAGCCAACTCACGGCCGCGCCTCCGGTGGCTCGGCCAGGCGCATCTCGTCGGGCTCCAGCGTGCCGAGGGTGGTCCAGGCGCGGAACACCAGCACGATGGCAAAGGCAAACAGGCCAAAGCCGATCACGATCGCCGTCAGCACCAGCGCCTGCGGCAGCGCGTTGGCCGCCGTGCCGGTCAGCGTGTCGGCGCCCTCGGCGATCAGGGGCGGTGCGCCCTCGGTCAGGCGCCCGGCGGCAAAGATCGTCAGGTTGGCCGCGTTCGAGATCAGCACCAGCCCGAAGATGAACCGCATCAGGTTGCCCGCCAGCATCAGGTAGATCGCGGCACCGGTCAGCGCGCCGATGGTCAGCGCAAGCAGCGTTTCCATCAGAGTTCCTCCTCCATGGCGAAGACCAGCGTCAGCACTGACCCGAAGACGACGAGATAGACCCCGATGTCGAACACCAGCACGGTGGACAGCGGCAGGCCCTTGTCGGTCTCGCTGGCGCCCAGAAACAGCCATTGCCCGGTAAACAGCGCGTCCCCGAACAGCGCCGATGCCAGCCCCGCGATGAGGGCGAGGCCGAGGCCCGCAACGGCGATGGCCTGGGGCGCCACGCGCAGGGCGGCGCGGGCATCGCGCGTGCCGCATGCGATGGCGTAGAGGATGAACCCGGTGGCCCCGGTCAGCCCGCCGATGAAGCCGCCGCCCGGCTCGTTATGGCCGCGCAGCAGCATGTAGAGCGAGAACACCAGCAACAGCCCGACGAGGTAGCGCGTGCCGGCGCGCAGGATGACGGAGTTCATGTCCGATCCCCCTTGGTGGTGCGCAGCAGCGCATAGGCCGACAGCGCGGCGATCACGACGACGGCGATCTCGCCGAAAGTGTCGAGGGCGCGGAAATCGACGAGGATCACGTTGACGATGTTGCGGCCATAGGCCTCCGGCCAGCTTGCGGCCTCGAAATAGTCCGTCAGGCGGCGGTCGAGCGGCGCGGACAGTACCGCCAGCAGCACCAGCGCCACGGTCGCGCCCAGCGCGGTGGCCAGTGCCGCATGGGCCGGACGAAACCGGTCGCGCGCCAAGGCGGGCAGGCGCAGCAGCGCCACGGCGACCAGCACCACCACCAGCGTTTCGACCAGAAGCTGGGTGATCGCCACATCGGGCGCGCCGAACACGATAAAGACCAGCGCGGTGCCTATTCCCACCACCCCCAGCGCCGCGATCGCCGCGATGCGCGAGGCGCTGCCCACCGTCAACCCGGCGCCGGCCAGCAGAAGGGCGGCCAGCGCCACATGCACCCAGGTTGCCCCGCTCACGTCGATGGCCAAGGGCGGAAGCCCGCCCGCCATGATGCCCGCGGCGAGCCCCAGCAGGATCGTCGCGAAGGTGGCAAAGAGGTAATCGGTCAGCCGCCCGGTCTGGATCACGCGGGTTTGCCATGCCGCCAGCGCCTTCAGCCCGTCAAGGAACCGGTCCCAGCCGGCATCGAGGCTGGGCAGGCGGCTGAACGCCGCCTCCAACGCCGAACGCAGCGGGCGGTGCCACGCATAAAACGCCAGGCCCAGCACGAAGGTCGTCGCGCTGAGCACCAGCGGCATATTGATCCCGGCCCAGAGCTTGAGTTCTTTCACCTCGGCGGGTGTCCCGGTCAGTGACACGACCGTCGGGGCCACCAGCGCGCGCTGCAAGACATCTGGGTACAGCCCGAAGAGCGCCCCGAGAGCAGCCAGGATCACGGGTCCCGACAGCATCGCCCAGGGCGCTTCGCCCGGGCTGCGGGGCAGGGGACCGCTGGCGGGTCGCCAGAAGGGGCGGAACGCCACCACGCCCGCCACGGCCAGCATCAGCGCGTTGGACACCAGCACCGCGCCCGCCACCAAAACGGGTTCTGACGCGACGGCGAGCGCGCCCGCGTATTTCAACTCTTTCCCGATGAAGCCCAGGAAGGGCGGGAAGCCGGCCATCGACATCGCGGCCACGGCGGCGGCAATCGCTGTGATCGGCATCGCGCGGCCCAGCCCGCCCAGCAGCTCGGCCTCGCGGGTGCCGGTCGCCTTGTCGATGCAGCCCACCACCAGAAAGAGCGCCGCCTTGTAAAGCGAATGCACGATCAGGAAGGTGGCGAACGCGGTCATCGCGTAGCCCGACTCCTGCCCCAGGAACAGCGTCAGCGTGCCCAGCGCCATCAGCGTGGTATAGGCCAGCGCCTGTTTCAGGTCGGTCTGGCGCAGCGCCAGCAGGCTTGCAAAGACCGCCGTCACCGCCCCCAGGATCGTGAGCGTCCACAGCCAGACACCGGTGCCCGACAGCGCCGGGTGCATCCGCGCCAGCAGGTAAATCCCGGCCTTGACCATGGTGGCCGAGTGCAAAAAGGCGCTGACCGGCGTGGGCGCGGCCATCGCGTTGGGCAGCCAGAAATGGAACGGCACCTGCGCCGACTTGGTGAAGGCGCCCGCCAGCAGCAGCACCAGGATCGGCAGGTAGAGGGCATGCGCCTTCAGCGCGTCCCCCTGCGCCAGGATATCGGATATCCGGGTGGTGCCGGCGGCAAAGCCCAGCAGGATCAGCCCGGCAAGGAAGGCCAGCCCCCCGGCGGCGGTCACGAACAGCGCCTGCAGCGCGTTGCGCCGGCTTGTCTCGGCCTCGTGCGAGAACCCGATCAGCAGGTAGGAGGTGAACGTGGTCAACTCCCAGAACACGAACAGCAGGATCAGGTCGTCGGCCAGCACAAGCCCCAGCATCGAGACCATGAAGGCCGTCAGGTAAAGCGCGAAGCGTCCGTATTGCGGGTGCCCCGCGAGATAGGTGTTCGAGTAGAGCAGCACCAGCGCCCCGATCCCGCTGATCAACAGCGCAAAGGTCAGGCTGAGCCCGTCCACCAGCACCGCAAGCGAGAGGCCCAGCGAGGGCACCCAATCGGCCTGCCAGCGCAGCACCGATCCCGCGGCGACGGCCGGCAGCATCGAGGCGAAGCCCGCGAAAAGGGCCGCGGCCAGCACCACGGGCAGAACGCCCACCCAGCCGTTGCCGAGCGGCGCCGGCGCGGCGCTTTCGGAAGCGGGCGCGCTCATGCCAGGGCCTCTTCGGTGATGCGGTCCAGCGTGACGGGCGAGACGAACCCTTTCGGTTTCACCGCCAGCACCGAGGCGGTGACGCGGTTCAGCACCGTCTCGGCGGTGTTGCCGATGAAAAACCCCTCGACGCTGGTGCGGGCAAGCGTGCCGATCACGATGGTATCGATGCCCTCGGCGGCCACGTGTTCCAGGATCACGTCGGCCGCCATGCCCTTGATGTGCAGCACCCGCATCAGGTCGTTGTAGCGGGCGAATTCGCCGGTCAGCTGCTGCAGGCGCGAGGCACTTTGCCGTTCTGCATTGGCGACAAGTTGGTCCACCTCTTCGGGCGGCACCTTGGCCAGGCTGTGGCGCAGGGTCGATTCCTCGGGCAGGTCCCAGACGTTCAGAACGTCGAGCCGCGCCTCGTCCTGCCGGGCCAGCGATGTGGCGAGCTCCATGATCGTGCGGTTCAGGCCGCCTTGCACCTTTTCGTCCGGGTCGGGGGCGACGGCGGCGAGGATGTGGCGCGCGCACGGTTCGGCGCTGGAATTCAGCACCCAGACCGGGCAGGGGCATTTTCGCATCAGGTGCATGTCGGGTCCGCGCAGAAACGGCTGCGCCGGGGCACGCTGGGCCCCCTTCACCACAAGGTCATGGCCGTCGCGCAGGACGCGGCGGATGATCTGGATAAACGGAATGCCCAACTGCACCGTGGTTCGGACGGGTACGTCCTGTTCGCGCAGGGGGGCTGCAAGCGCCTCCAGCCGCGCCCGATGTACGTCGATCACCTGGTCTTCGATCTCGTGCCCGCGCGCCCCGGGCAGCGCCGAGAAAAGCCGCGCCAGCTCGCCCTCGGCGGTTTCGACCACGTCGATCAGCGTAACTTCGGCGGTATTGGCCCTGGCCAGCCCGGCCACGCGGTCGAAGGCGCTCTCGAACGCGCTTTGCCCGTCGCAGACCACCAGTATGTTCTTGAAACGCTGCATCGACCCTGCCTCGTGATTTCCCAACCGAGGTAGACGCGGCGCCTGATTGATCAAATCGAAAATCGGGATACTATTGATAGCTACAGTCTATAAGAGGTTCCGATGCCCACCCTGCAACAGCTTCGCTATCTGGTCGCCGTGGCCGACACCCTGCATTTCCGCCGCGCGGCCGAGGCCTGCCACGTCACCCAACCCACGCTCAGCACCCAGCTCAAGGCGCTGGAAGAGCGGCTGGGTGTCGAGCTGGTCGAGCGCAGCCGGGCCCGCGTCATCCTCACCCCGATCGGCCGCTCGATCGCCGAGCGCGGGCGCCGCGTGCTGCGCGATGTCGAGGAAATCCGGTCGATGGCGCGGGCCGACATGGCGGTGCTGGCCTCCACCATCCGGGCGGGCGTGGTGCAATCGCTGGGGTCGTACCTTTTGCCGCTGATCGTGCCCGACCTGCATGAAAGCCACCCCAAGCTGGGGCTCTACATGCGCGAGGGGTTGCCCGACATGCTGCTGCGCGGGCTCGACGAAGGCGCGCTCGACCTGCTGTTCTTCCCGATGCCGCTGAAGACCGTGGAGTTCGAAACCCTGTCGATCTTCCGCGAACCGATCCAGGTGGTGATGCCCTGCGATCACCGTCTTGCAGAGGCGCCGGATATCGAGCCGGGCCAGCTCAGGGGGGAACGGATCCTGTCGCTGGAGCCCGGGCACAAGCTCTACGAACAGGTACGGGCGCTTTGCGAGGAGTGCGGCGCAGAGCTGTCGCACGATTACGAGGGCACCAGCCTCGACACGCTGCGCCAGATGGTGGCCATGGGCATGGGGCTGTCGCTGATGCCGGCGCTTTACGTGAAATCCGAGGTTGCCCATCGGGATATCGTCGTGGCGCGCCCGTTCCGCGCCACGCCCCCCTCGCGTACCATCGGCATGGTCTGGCGCAAGGGAACGGCAAGAGAGGATGATTACCGCCTGCTGGCGCGGCTGATCTGCGGCATCCTGAAACGCCGCGCGCCGGAAATCACGGTGCTGGGCTAGGCGGCGGCCCGGTCAGGCCGCCGGTTGCGCGGTGGATGCCCTCTCGCAGCCCAGGCCCGGGCAATACCCGCGAAAGACCGGGAAGCGAGCCTCGATCAGCTGACAATGCATTCCGACACCGACGGGCCGCATGTCGCACCCCGGGCGCGGCGGTCGCCTCATGGCGACTCATAGGAAAGCGGCAGGTTTCGGATCATCTTCTTGAGGTCCTCTCCGATCCGCAGGAGCCTCTCCCGCTCCTCCGGGCTTGTCGCGGTCTTTGCCATGGCCTGCCAGTGCTCGTGCCGGCGAAGCAGCTCATCGAGCGAATCGAGAAGCTCGGGGGTCGAGCTATCGGTGACGCTCTGCGCTTTCGCGCGGACCTGTTCGACCAGACGCGAAAGCTCTTTGCGTTTCGATGTGAGATCGTACCGGTCCGAACGGTCCATTTTCGATCCCTCCTTGCCAGAGCGAACGGCGCCGGACGATCCGGTGCCGCGACCGGGCCTTTGAATTAGGAACGTTCTGGCCGCTGAAGCGTTCCCTCAACGTAGGAATGAATTTCCGCCCTTCGTGGTGCGGCATGACACCCCCCGACCGATGCTGCGCTCGGAACGTGCGGCGGCGGACCGCTCAATGACACTTGGATGAGAAAGTTTAGCAATGACCCCTCCGGACACCGACATCAAAAAACAGAAACGCAGACACCGCCCTGTGATCGTTCTGGTCCTGGCAGCGTGTGCCGTGTTCGTGTTTGCCTCTCTGCTGTTCCTTTCGAGCCCGCTGGGGCCCGAGCCTGAAGAGGATGCAACACCCCAGACGGTGGAAGAATAGCGAAGGCTTGGTTCGCAGCAGCGCCGGCGGGCTGTCGATAGGGGCGGCCCGTCCCGTCCGCCAACCGCCAAGGCGCATGCGAGGCGCGCACGCGGGGTTCGCGCCGTTTCGGCGGGGTGGGGCCATTGCCGGCATCAATCCCTTCCGCTCCCTGGCCGGACTTCCAGAAATCACGACCGCGCGGCCGTCTCCTCGCCGATGTCGACCTGGCTCTGGTCGGTGCCCGTCACCATGCCCGACAGACCGGTGACCGGCTTTGGCACGCTGGCGTCGGACAACGTGGCGATCCAGGCGAAGTCGCCGTAGTGCCGAACGTCGAATTTCATTCCCTAACAGATCGTTATCGGCTTTATCTCATCCAAATCTTCCACTCACGTCAACGCAATCAGGGGCGCGCGAGCCGCCTAGATCGCCCGATCGATCTCCGAAACGGCCCGATTGAAATCGGCACGTCAAGCCGGCCCGATGCACGGATCGCGGCAAGAATTCTGTCGACGACGTGATGGGTCTCAATCCTGCGGCTGTCTCCGTTGGTCTGGATTGCCGACGCGAACACCACTCACCCGGGCCTTGGGCGTTATCGCCGGAAGATCCGCGAGATACGCCGCGCAAGAGAGCTCATGCTGTAGCGGCGCAGGTCGGTGCGCTCGACCACGCCATAATTGTGAACGTCAGGTGCGTCGGCGGGTTTATCGACATGCATTTCCGCCCTGGCCTGCAGGGCGACGATTGCCGCCTGCACCTCCTGGCCGGAGGGTCCCGCCGCGCGGCCGTCGGCCGTCCGTGCAAGCCAGCTCTGCAGCAGATCCAGCTTGACCTCGTAGCGGTAGCGCTGCGCGTCTACGATCTCCATCGGATCGTCGAAAAAGCGATCGGGCGCCTTCCGGAGTTCCTCTTGATTCATGCTGTCGCTGTCGGCCATGATCTCCCTTCCACGCCCAAGGCGCCAAGCGGTGTCGTCACCCGATCAACGCCTGACGCCGGGTTTGCGTTGCAAATGAACGCCGTCTTTTGAATGCCGGACGCTCTATCGAACGCCGGGCCTGGAAAACGCCAGCGCGGCGAGCTTTTCGCCGGCGCGCGACCGACGGCTGCGCATTGATCCATCGGCAACTGCCGCAGGCCACGGGCGGGGTCGATGTCCGCCATCCAGGCGCCCTGCGACGCCCAGCGGCTCAGCTGCGGATCGACATCATTCAACTCGACATGTGGGTCCCGGCGCCAGCTCTTGTGGGATTTGTAGAAAGGTATGATTTTCAGGATTTTAAAGAGCGATCTTGCCATAGGGAGCTGGTGTGAACCGTTGCCTGCTGCGCATGGTCCGCACCATGCAGTCCCGTACGAGATCCTCGGCCGCGACCGCGTGCCGGGCGAGCGATAGCGCGCAATCGTTGCGGGCGGACG
This sequence comes from Rhodovulum iodosum, assembly GCF_041020385.1. Lineage (NCBI taxonomy): Bacteria > Pseudomonadati > Pseudomonadota > Alphaproteobacteria > Rhodobacterales > Paracoccaceae > Rhodovulum > Rhodovulum iodosum. The sequence continues at coordinate 248,510 of NZ_JBEHHI010000002.1, forward strand.
TCTCGGTCGCCAGACCCGTTTCGAACGTCCCGGTACGGTCGCCCGGCGACCCGGTGCATGGACGGGTGGCGTATCCGGCACCGAACGCCGCGCCCGAAAACCACCTCAGGGCCTACGCCCCGTCGCTGCCCGTGGTCTCGATCTTCAGGGATTCGCCGCAATGCTTGCAGTGGATCGCATCGGGGTCATGGCGGTTCAACCCGCATTCTGGGCATTTGTACTTGATCTTGGAGGGCTGGAATATGGCGCGCGCCAGCTGCACGAACAGCGCAACGCCAACGACCATGATGAACACGCTCAAAAGCTTGCCGCCCGGCGAGGCCAGCGTGATGTCGCCGAACCCTGTCGTCGTCAGTGTCGCAACCGTGAAATACAACGCGTCGATATAGCCCGCCAGGCCGTCATGCGCATCGAACGCCAGCACGAAGACCAGCGAGGTGGTGACGAAGATGAAGACGATCAGATTGACAGCGGCAAGCACCGCATCCTCGTGTTGGCGGAAAAACAGGCTCTCGCGCCTGAGGTCACGCAAAAGGTGGTAGGAATGGATCAGGCGCAGACCGCGCAGGATGCGCAGGAAGGCGAGGTTTTCCGAAAATAGCGGCGCAAGCAGCAGCGATGCGACGACGATTGCGTCGGCCAGGGTGTAGATGCGTCGCAACTCCCGGCCCCGGTTCTCCGAAATCCAGAGCCGCGCCGAGAAGTCCAGCAGGATCAGGATGCCGAGTACCGTGTTCAACCCGGTGGTGAGAGGCGATACCGGCAACGCCGCCGTGGCGATGAAATAGACGATACTCATCGCGTCGAAGGCGATGAGCCCATAGCGAAACCTGCGGGCCTGCTTGCTGCGCCCGGTGTAAAGCAGACGTACTGTGCGTTGAAATTCCTCCATGGCGATACCCTAGCCGATCTGCGCCCGGTTGCGAATGAAACGAGCTGCGCTTGGCACGGGACCGAGGCCTCCACACGCCACCTCTCGACTCCGAAGGCCGAGGGCGTTGTCGACAGGTCTTTCCGTCCCATGGAACTGCCCGCGGTCGCTTACGTTGACTCCATTGAAGGTTGAGGCGGTCGCGGCATCGGCACGGGCGTTCGCCCGACGCGGATGTGCGCCCACCGCGCCGTCTCGGCAGGCTTGAACGGACGGAGGTTCCATCATGGCGGTTGTCGGCCTTCGGGCATTGTATCTCAGCGAACTGCAAGAGGCCCGGTCCTTTGAGGAAAAGACGGCCAAGGCATTCGACCAACTCGCCACGCTGGCGACCGATACGGACCTGAAAGAGTTTTTTCTGGGCGAGGCCGACAACAGCCGTCGCCATGCGGCGCGTATCGCCAGGCTGCTGGACACGCACGGGGCCGATCCGTCGCTGCACGAGGATCAGGCGATGATCGCCATTCTGGACGAGGCGATCGCCTGGGCCGGGCAAATCGACCCCGCCGCCGCGCGGGACGCGGCGCTTGTTGCCTCGGCACAGCGCGTTCTGCATTACGAAATGGCGGTCTATGGCGCGCTTTTCGCATGGGCCAAGCAGCAAGGCCTGGCCGATGCCAAGACCCTCGAAAGCAATCTGGAAAAGGCAAGAAAGGCGGACGCCAAGCTGAATGTGCTGGCCGCCGCTTCGATCTATGCGCAGGCCGCAGCCTGAGCTTTAACGCAAAAAGGGCAGCCGGCGCCTGCCCCAAAGGAGTAAAACGTGGATTTCGAGAAATGGTATGCGCGTTTCGAGCGGTCTGTGGCGGCCATCCTGATGGCCGGAATGGGCGTCGTCATCCTATTGGCGACGTTCAGTTTTCTGCGCACGACCGTTCAGGCCACGCTGGGCTTCGGGGGTGCACTGGACTACGCCACTTTCCAGACGCTCTTCGACCGGGTGCTGGCCGCGGTGATCGCGCTGGAGCTGGCCCATTCGGTCCAGCAGATGGCGGCAGGCCACCGTGGGCTGGTCCAGGTCAAGACCGTGATCATCATCGGCGTTCTCGCGGTCGTTCGAAAGCTCATCCTTCTGGAGGTCGAAAGCACATCCGGCCTCTTCCTGATCGGCGTCGCCGCCGCCATCCTGTCGCTCGGGCTCGTGCTGGCACTGACGCATTGGGTCGGGCGGACGCGTGGTGACGACGGCGGGCCGCTTCCCTCGCCGGGTGCTCCGGCCGGGGACCGGCCGCAAGCCAAGTGAACGCCCCAAGGCGACGGCGTGACGGCACCCTTCCGCCGCGCCCCAGCCGGGGTGCACGAGATCATCCGCCCCTCGAACACAGGGGCGGGGCCTCGGGCGTTCCGATCGCTTCGCGGCTCTTTGTTTAAGAGCCCCCAATGCGGCCGATCACTATAGACGTGGCCGGTCAACGCGACCATATTGCCTGCGGCAAAGTGGCCCGAATTTGGCGAGCAGGGAACCTGTGACGTGACGTATACCGGCATGACATCGGTCGAACTGCGGGCCAAGGACGACCTGTCGCCCGGCAAGCTCTCGGAGACCATGCATCGGGTGGATTTCCACGATACCTGTGACGGAATTGCACGCGTTTCCAGGGTCAATCTCGGCGAGGTTTTCCTCGGCGAGGTCGTGACCGACGGCTTCGATTCCGTGACCGAAACATCGCGGGTGACCGTGCTGCTGCCGGTGACCGGGCGTGTTGGGCTCCAGCGAAATGGCGTTACGCAAAAGGCGACGGGCGCGGATACCCTTCTTGTCCAACCGGGGATACGGCAGAACTACATGCGGGCGGATCGCTCCGGGCGGGCGCGCACCCTCGCCGCGTTCGTGCCTCTGCCGCCCTGCGCGACAGCGCGCAAGACGCAGTTGCCTGCGATGATGTCCGTTGGCGCATCGGCCGAGGCACGCAGCCTGCGCGGCTTTCTCGACTATGCATTCGCGGAATTACGCAATGCCGACAGCCCGCTGCGCCGCCCGGCCGCGAGCGGCGCCATCGAAGCGGTGGTGACCGACGCCGTGCAGGCGTTCTACGGGATCGCCGCGCCGCTGCCCTCGACCGACGCCACATGCCCCGCCCGCGTGCGCGCGGCCCGCGATTACATGCACGCACATGCCGACGAGGCGCTGACGGTCGAGCAGATCGCCCGCGCCGTCGGCATCGGGCCGCGCGCCCTGCAGGCGGCCTTCCGCGACGGGCTTGGCATGACCCCGCGCGAGGTGCTGGCCGAGATCCGGCTGGAGCGCGCCCGCAGCCGTCTTCTGTCGCCCGAGCGCGGGACCACGGTCACCGATGCCGCGCTCGACAGCGGATTTGCACATCTCGGCCGTTTCGCGGGCGCCTATCGCCAACGCTACGGCGAGAGCCCGTCCCAGACGCTGCGCCGCGCCATTCGCTGAGAGGATTTCCCTTCGACCGCGTGCCGTGGACAAGGGACTTCGCGTTTCGGATAGCGCGGCGGCCCGACACGTGTCACCTTCACCATCGTTCAATTCATTTCTTCGTGGGGGCATCGGAAATGAACGCGAGAGTGAACCGGAACCGAACCTGACAGGTTCAATCGCACGCGCCGGAGATATGGGGCGAGCGTTCTCACGAGGCCCCAGATGAGATTTCCCCGACTCCACCACTTCATGACATCCACCAGCGCGGTCGCCCTTTACGGTGCCGGTGCGCTGACCCTCGCCGCCGTCTCGGTGGCCTCTGCGGACTGCACCGTCAACGGCGCACCTTCCAGCCCCCTGGTAACCGATGTCGTGCCTGACGGCGGGTCCGTGGTTTGCGATCCGGGAACCCGGTTGCAGAGCTTCGACGGACGCGCGGATCTCGACACCGCGACACCGGCCGGCACGTTCGATGCCACGATCCGGACGGGCGCGGAACTGGTTGCCCCCGGATCGGGTCTCGGACAGGGGTCAGATCAGGCCGCGCTCTTTTTCGGCCCGCGAAGCACCGCCACCATCGAAAGCGGCGGAGAGGTCCGCGGCCCGGGCGCCGGGCCCGGTCTGATCGTTTTCACCGGCCCAGACAGCCGTCTCACGAACGACGGAAGACTCGCGGTGGTCGGGCGGAGGCCGGTCATACAGGGCAACCTCAACGGCGCGCTTCCGGCCACGGGGCTCGAAATCGTCAACCGTGGCGAGATCAGCAACGTCGATGACAGCCCGACATTCAACGCCACGACGAGCGATCTGAGGGGCAGCGCCGCGATCTCCACCGCACCCGGAACCGTCATCCGGAACGAGGGGAGCATTCGACGAGCCTCTTCCGCGGGGTCGGCCGTGCTGCTCCAGGACGATGGAGCGCTGACGAACGACGGCACGATCACCTTCGAATTCTCCGGCTTTCCCAGCTACGCGCCTTCCCCGAGCAACAGTCAGCAGGACACGATACTCGTGAATGGCGCCCCCGACGCGACCATCGTCAACCGGGGGACGATCAGCATCGAGGGCGGCCGCGGCGACGCGATCAGTCTTTCGCAGTCGGATGGCGCCACAATCCTGAACGACGTTTCCGGGGCGATCCTGGCGACAGACGGTATGCTCGCGATCAACGTGTCTTCCGGCGACGATCTCCGCATCACCAACAGCGGTCGGATCGCGGGCGGTTCGGGCGGGCCGGCCATCGACGTCAACGGCGAGAACTTCCTGCTGATCCACAACGATGGCTCGGACCTGTCGGGCGACGTGAATGTAGAGGTCAGCACCAAAGCGTTGAAAACGCTGGACGAGTTTGCGGCCGCAGTCGGCCGGCCACCGCAACAAGCAGAACCCGTGTACAATCGGCGATGCACGGCTGGAACGCCCCCCCTGCCTTGTCTCAAGTCTGTGATTGCGCGCCCCCTTCAGGCGACCGCCGAATGGCGCACCGATGGTCCGATCGCGGTTGACCAGAGCCAAACCCGCTATTCGGGGATCAATACCTTTGTTCTGCGTGGCGACGGCGCTTTGACGCTGAGACAGGATTTCGAGGCTGCCAACGATCCGAGCACCTCGAACGGGACGATCGGAGATTTCGCTGGCCGCCTGACCTTCTCGGCCCTGAACGCATCGGGCGAGATCAGGGCGTCCGGCGTGATCTCGGACGCCGCCGACGGGACGCAGGGCAGCCTGCGCAAGACCGGGGACGGCACCCTGATCCTGACAGGAAGAAACACCTATACGGGAGCTACGGCAATTGATGCTGGCACGCTGCAGCTTGGCAATGGGCGCGCGTCCGGTTCGATTGTCGGCGACGTGGCGAATGAGGGGACGCTACGCTTCAAGCGCGGTGACGTTCTTACCTACGGTGGCAAGATCACCGGATCGGGAAAGGTCGTTCAGGCCGGTTCGGGCGTCACCGTGCTGACGGGTAGAAACACCTATACCGGCGGCACTGAGATCCGTTCGGGCAAGCTGCAGCTTGGCGGCCCCGGATCCATTGAAGGCGATGTTCTCAACGAGGGCGTGCTGGTCTTCAACACGTTCCCCGGATATACGTTCAGCGGTGCGATCAGCGGCTCGGGTGCCGTTGACAAGCAGAACCCAGGCACGGTCACGCTGACCGGTGCGAACACCTATACCGGTGCCACGACGATCAGGGGGGGCGAGCTTCGGCTCGACGGCAGCCTGACATCGTCCCGTGTATTCGTTGCGCCGGGCGCGAGAATGAGCGGCACCGGCGCGACGACGGGAGAGGTCGTGGTCAGGCCGGGGGGCACGCTCGCCCCGGGCGGCAGCACACCCGGCGAGCAGCTGACGGTGGGCGATTTCAATCTTCTCGCCGGTGGTATCCTGGCGATCGATGCCGCGGAAAACCCGGTCGGCGGGCTCGTGTCGGACAGCCTGAACGTCAGCGGAACCGCGACCTTCGGCGAAAGCGCTGTCGGCGCGGGCCGGCCCTACGGGCCGACGGTGATCGACGTGACCTTCGACGCCAACGCAACGGTCCCGGCGCTGGAGGGGATTAACGTGATATCCGCGGATGGCGGCGTAAAGGGCACCGCGCCCGGCATCGTCCTCGACCCGGCATCGCTGCCTAACGGCCAGAATTTTCACTTGAACCTTGAGGCCACGAACCTCGGCGGCACCTCCGCCGCGCCCGGCGAGGCGATCCCGGACGGGGCGGGCGGCGCAGGCTTCGTCATCCTCCAGGTCGAGAATACCGACCCGGTTTACATCGCGCCTCCGCAGGTCACCGTGATCAACGCGCCGCATCTCGTGCCGAGTGGCCGGCCGGTTCTTGCGCCGACGCATGTGCCGTCTTTGGTGCCGACGGCAACGCCCACCGCCACGCCGGTTCTGGTGCCGGCGCTGATCGCCGGCCCGACATCGAACGTGACGACGCCCGTCGTCGTCGCACCCTCGACCGGCACGCCGCCCACGACCGGCACACCCCCGGCGACCGGGATCGCCGTAAGGCACCACGGCGTGCAACTCGCCGGTGGTACGTTGACACCGCAGCCGCAGACGCCGACCGGCGTGCAAACGACACCGACCTCGATTCCGGTCGGAACGGTCAGTTCGGTCGTCGTCGTCGAACCGCCGAGCGATCTGGGCACCGTTGAATACGTCTCGATCAGCGGAAGCTACGGCGAAGTGAACCAGACGCACGCCAAGGACGGCACGAAATACGCACTGATCTACGCCCCGCACCAGGTTCAGGTTTCGAGTATCCCGACGGACTATGGAAACCTGACCACGCTCGGCGTTGCCCAGACCAGCACCCAGCAATCCGTCGGCCAGGCCGCGTCCGCGATATTGCCGGAACCGCACCAACGGCCCACCACGACGGATCAGGCAAACCTGGTCGCGGGGCTTTACCCCCTGGCGCTGGGCACCATCAACGACGCGCTGGATTCGCTGGCCGGCCTGGACGAGGACCCGACCTTCGTCACTGTCCTCAACACAAGAGCGTTCCAGAACACGATGGCAAGCCGTTTGCGCGACCGCCGCGACGGAACCGCGGACATGTCCCGCGGCCTGACGCGGGACGCGGCCGTGCCGGCAAGCGACCGCCAGGCCTGGGGCGAGATCCTGGGGGGATATGCCGAAGGCGACTACCTGAACGGCTCGGATACCTGGACCCGGGGCTTTGTGCTCGGCGCCGACCAGAGTGTCTCGGAGAACCTGTTGGCCGGTGTCGCGCTCAGCTACTCTGGCGCGGGCATCTCTACTGACACCGGCTCGCAAGACGAGGTCAACACGCTGGAGGCCGCGGCTTACGGCACGTGGACTTCGGGCGACTGGTTCCTGAACGGTAACGTCGGGATCAGCTACAACTGGCTGGATATGGACCGTGCCATTCGCGTGGGAAGCTATGGCGACGCGGTCTCGGGCAGCACCAACGCGACCAGCATCTTCACCGGGATCGAGGCCGGCAAGATCATCCGCACCTCATGGGGCGCATTGGAGCCGACGGTCGGCCTTCGCTATCAGTATGTCGACCGCGACGGCTACACCGAAGGCGGCCCCGACACGCTCTCCCGCAAGGTGTCCGGAGAGGTTTTACACAGCAGCCAGGGTGTTCTCGGCCTGCGTGCCCACGGTACCTACAGGGGGGCCGGCGGCATCAAGTGGCGCCCCGAAATTCGCGCAGCCTATTCCCGCGAACTCGGAGACAGCGACATCAACGGCAGCGCGTCCCTGGTCAACGCGCCGGCAAGCACCTTCGACGTCTTCACGGCCGGTCCAGGCGAGGATGTCGGGATTCTTGGGCTGCGGCTGGACGGCAAGGGAGAGCGGGTCAACTACTTCGTCGACTATCAGGTCGAGGCCCGCGACGGCCTCGTGGCCAATCAGCTTCGCGTCGGTTTCAACATGAGGTTCTGATGCTTCCCGGCTCTTTCGAAAAGCCCAAGTGAAAGCCGGGCTTTGACGGATCGAAATGCCGTACGGCATTTGTGGCGCTGAGTTCGCTTAACCAATTGCCGCCCGCTCGGTTTTACATTGAATCGTGCGGGGCCAAGCCGTTTCGCCTGCACGTGCAAAGCCCTCTTCGCGTCCAAACCTCCATATGATCGCCCCGCATCCAGCAAATGGCCTGCTGAAATTTTTTTGGGTCAACTTCGGAATCCGGATTACCATTTCGCAATTCGGATTGCCCCGGACTCATCCGTACGCGAAGAGTCCACCCAAATCGGTGCCTCTCATGAAACGTCAGGATCGGTGAGGGGGCCTCGGCACCGGGCGCGAATGGATGTTTCTTGCGCCCGTGGGCTTTGGATAGAGCCATTGGTCTCAACGTTGCACCTGAACGAAAAATCAAAATGTTCCAGAAGGAAATTCAGATGAAACGACCTGCCCTCGCCGCGATGACCGCGCTGGTTCTGACGTCGACGGCTTCGGCCCCCGCTCGCGCCAGCGAGGAAAGCGACAAGGCGGCCCTCGCCGCGCTGGCGATCCTCGGGATTGCCGCGTTGGCGCATCACGAAGATCATTACCGCCAAGGTAACGCCCCCGCGAATGGTCAGCAGACGGCGGATTTCGAGCGTGGCTACCGCGACGGGCTGCACAACGAACCCTACAACTCCGCCAGATCGAGCGTGGCCTATGGCTCGGGCTACGACGCCGGGCACAAGGAACGCGCGAACCGCCTTGCCTACAAGCGGCACGGCGCGGCACAGGGCGCGCCCAACCTGGCGATGCGCGGCTGCGTCGGTGAAGCCTCGGCCATGTGGAACCGCAACCCGCGTGACATTCATGTGGTCGCTTCGGCCCGGGGCAGCTTCTCGCAAGCGGGCGGTCAGGAGTACAGGGTGGAGGTCGCGGCCGGGCATCGGCATGCCGTGTGCAACGTCAATGCGGAGGGGACGGTCTTCAACGTCCGGAACGGACGTCTCTGACCAGCAAGGTCAGTCCCTGGTGGCGGCGATGGCCGCCCTCTGCCGCGCCGCCTGTGCTATCCCTCGTCGGGATATTGGCCATCGGCGCGGCGGAACCGGACGACGTATGAAAATGCGCCTCGCCCGAAACACCTAAGATCAGTTCGTTCATGGAGAACCAGAAATATGAAGTCCTTTTCATTCGCCCTGGCAACAGCCTCGACAGCCGTCACCCTCGGGGTCGCGTCGCCGGCAATCGCCGACGAGCAGGCCGCGATAGACGGCTGCATTGACCGACTGCGCGCCGAGGGCGGTCCCGACGCCCAGGCCGGCGGCGAAATCCTCAGCAGCGAGTTTTCCGAGGCCGGCACGCTGGTGATGCTGCGCGACGCGGGGGGCACCGTCTGGCGCTGCATCGGCTACAACGACGGCACGGTCGGCGAGCTGACCGTCGCGCAAGCCGCCGATGACGGGGGCGGTGCCATGGCCGGCGCATCGTCGGAGCCCGCGACCACGACCGTACAAGTCCGTTTCGACGCCGGCACGTCGGGGGCGGAACTTACGGGCACGCTGTCGCCGGGCAGCAGCACGCGCTACGTGCTTGGCGCCAACAACGGGCAAAACCTGTACGTCCGCGTTGCGACAGATACTGACGGCGTATTCTACCAGATCTTCAACCCCGACGGCTCTTTCCTGCTCGAGCAGATGACGCCGGACCGGGAGTACCGCGGCGAGCTTTGGCAATCGGGCGATCATGTCGTCGAGGTGATCAACCGCGGCAACGGCACGGCCGGCTACAACGTCATCTTCGGGATCGACTGAGCATGAAAGAGCTTCGCCATTCGCTTGCGCTGTCTCTCGGCGCAGGGCCGGCCCTCGCTCAGGATGAAACCGCGCAGGCGGTCGGGGCCGGTGTCGGCTTGCTGATCGGGTTGCTGATCATGATCGTCGTGGGCGCCATCGTGGGCTGGCTTGCGAGCCTGATCGTCAAGGGTGGCGGCTCGGGCTTCTGGGGCGACGTCCTGATTGGGATCGGTGGGTCGATCCTCGCCGGCTATCTCCTACCTGCGCTCGGCCTTACCCTTGGGGGCGGGGTGGTCGGGGCCATCGTGCCTGCGCTTATCGGCGCGGTCCTTCTGCTGATGATCATACGTGTGATCCGCCGCCTCGCGGGATGAGCGGGGCATTTCGTCGACAACGCCCTTATCCGGGCAACGCCTGGCCCGGAAACCGGGCCGCTACAAGTTCTATAAGTGAAAGGAAGACCAATATGACCCTGAAACTCAAACTCGCCGTCACCGCCGCCGCGCTTGCCGCGCTTTCGGGCTGCGTCGAGGAAACCGCGTCGACCGAGCCCGGCCGCCCGATGGTCGGCAGCGAATACGACCTGTCCTCGTTTGAGGGCGCGCGCGCCGGTCAGGCCGAAATGGGTCTTCAGAACCTCGGCTACGAGGCCATTCGCACCCAGGGCCTGACCACGTGGTGGTTCAACCGCTCGACGGGGGCTTGTGCCCGGATCACCACTTCCGACGGCCGCTATTCGGACCTGACCATGCTGCCCGCTCAAGACTGCTGAAGAGAGTCCGGCCCTCTCTCACGGGAGAGGGCCAAAACCCACAACCGGCCGGCCATCCCCATCGGTTTTCTGAGAAAGCGGACTCAATTGGGATATTTCAATGATTGCCTTCTTGCGATGAGCGGGTTCCGCCTGATCTCAACGGTCGGGGCTTTCTGTCTTGCAGCGACCTGCACGGCATCGGCCGTCTCTGCGCAGGCGAGTGTCGAACCGCTCGAAGACTGCTTTTTCGCCGCCCCCGAGACCACGCCGCCGGTCGCTCAGGAATGCGGCTACGTGGTCTTGCCGGAAAACCCGGATCGGCCGGACGGACCCGAGATCAAGCTGGGTTTCCTGCGGCTGCCCGCCAAGGCGGAAAATCCGAAAGCCCCGCTGTTCATGCTGGCCGGCGGTCCGGGCGACAGCTTCATCAAGCCACCGACGCATCTGCTTTTCGGGGATGCCTTCCTGGGTCCGATCCTCGACGAGCGAGACGTCGTACTCCTCGACCAGCGGGGCACGCGCAACGCGATCCCCACGCTCGATTGCCCGTCTGCCTACAGCTTGCCCTGGGAGGCCAAGGAACGCGGGCTCGACGAGGCTGAAATGCTCGAGCTAAGCTGGCAAGTGCTCGCCGACTGCGTCGCGGATACGCGCGCGGCCGGCGTCGATCTTGCGCAATACAACAGCGTCCGCATCGCCGCCGACTTGGACGCGGCGCGTCAGGCCCTGGGCTATGGCCGGATCGTCTATTACGGCGCGTCCTACGGCGCCCAGCTCGGCCAGCATTACATGCGCGATTTCCCCGACAGCCTTGAGGCGGTGATACTCGACGGGGCGAACTCGCTGTCGCGGAAAAGCTGGGTGCAGGAGCGCGTGCGCGACGTCGACGTCGCCACCCGAAAGCTCGCCGCCCTTTGTGCCGCCGATGCCAAGTGCGGCGCGGCCTATAACGTCACGGAAATGGTCGACCGGGCGATGGCGCTTTTCGACGAGGGGCCGATCGAGACCACCTATCAGGATCCCGCCGACCCCGAGACGCAGCTCGCTATTACCTTGACCGAGGCCGACCTCGCCGAGACCATCTTCGGCTTCCAGACCGGCCAGATCGGCATCCACGCTCTGCCGGCCGTTCTCGACACGATGCTGGCCGATGGCCGGGCCTCGGCGGCCGCATTGCTGGGCGACCAGAAAGGCGCGGCCATCGTCGCCTCCCGCGGGGCGACCGAGGGCGGCTCGGCCATCCTGATGCATATGGCCGTGGTGTGCTCGGACGATCCGGTGACATCGGCCGACGACATGATCATCGAACCCGACGCCAGCGCCTATGCGCGCGCCTACGGTGCGGCCGTGCTGGAGGAATACGTCGAATTCTGCCGGGCGGTCGATGTGCCCTCGCTGCCCGACGACACGGACGTGGACGTGACCACGGACGTGCCGACGCTGATCCTTGCCGGGGATCTGGACGCGCGCACCCCCGTGATCCGGAGCGAACTCGTCGCCGAGACGTTGCCGCGCGCGACCATCGTCGAGTTCCCGCAAGGCACGCATGTCCAGCTCGGCGAGATCAACCAGTGCGCCGGGAAGATCCTGAGGGCCTTCCTAGACGACCCGGACGCCACGCCCGACACGGGCTGCATCGCCGACATGCCCCGCCGCGGTTTCGTCCTGCCAGATGGCACGATCAGCGTGCAATAGCGTTGGCAACACTCATTTCGGCACCGCCGAATACAAACGTCGGCGACCGGCCCGAAGGGCATGGAGATGCGGTTGCGGGCGGGCATAGTGGCTTGGGCGCATCTTTTACGGCCCCGTGGCATGCCGGGGCCGGCGTCGGAAACGGACAGGAGGTGAAGGTTGGGTTTCCTGTTCCAGGCCGTCTTTCTCGCCGCAATCGCCCTTTGCTTTACCGCCGGAGCCTTGGTGACGGCCAGCCTGTTCATCGCGGACCGGGCCCCGCAAGGCGGCACGTTTCTCGGCATCAGCCTGGTCGCCACCGGTGTCTTTCTGGTCCTTGGTTGCTGCTCTTCGGGATGCAGCGCCATGTCGCCGCGATCGCCGCAGTGGCGCAGCGCCGTGATGACGAGACCGCCGATGCCCTCAGGCCGGACGTGACGCGGCTTGTGGCCTATCTGCTGCTCGGCGGGGGCATGCTGGCCGCGATCCTGGCTGTCCTGAGCTATGCGATCCTGGCGCGGATCGACCAAGGGTTCGCGGTATTCGGCTGAAGGGCTTGGGCCCGCCATTTCTGATGGAGCGAGGAAACCCACCATGACAAGACCTTGCCATTCTGTGCCTGCAGCATCGGCTCATGCTGCCCCAAAGGCGACATGCGCCCGTTGTCGCCGGGGCGGCGACCGGGCATTCGGCGCTTTCGCAGCTTTCAGACAACTCGCCAACCATGCGCGCGCCGTCTGCGGCGGGCCTGCCCGCAGGATGCTGAAGACGGAAACGTGGAATCGCCTCCGATCGAGGCGCCGAAAAAGCGGATCGGAAGATCATTTCGGCCTTGGCCGGGATCCGTATTGTTTGCTCGGGGCTCATGTGCACACACTGGCCCTGTATCTTGCCGGAGCATTGGGTCGTGATGCCAATTGTCTTGGCTGATGATGATCCGAGTGCAGTTATTTCAAAGGGGACCTCATCTCATGAAAATTGCCTTGTCGCTCGCTGCAGCGGTACTCTTGGCGATACCTTGCCACGCCGCCGACATTACCGCGCGAACCGGTGGCCCGTCGCGGGACGCGATGCTTGTCCGAACGGGGCCGGGCACTCCTGACGGCATGACCTTCTTCCGCCCGGTGTTGAGCGGCGTTCTTTACCGCGCCGGGTTTTCCGGCGGCGACAAGGCGCGGACGGGGATGAGCACGGCCCAGCGGCAGGCGCTTTGCGGGGAAGGGTTTTCGCGCGCCTTCTACGCGGATTTCGGCAAGAATACCGAGTACGGCACCACGTCGTGCAGCACGGGCGCGCTCGACTACCAGTCCGCGCGTTCCTCACGGCCGGCCAACGTGATGAAGGCGGTCTACGATACCATCAAGTCGCCCTCGTCAGGGCCGGTTCTGGTTCATTGCATGTGGGGAGTTCACGCCTCTGGCGCGCTGTCCGCGATGGCGTTGGTACAGTTCTGCGGCTGGAGCGAGGACCGCGCGAAAGCCTATTGGAACGAAGCACGCAACGGGGCGCCGTGCGGCGGCGGGTGCGATGCCTGGATCGACAAGAAATTCGACAGGTTCAGCGTCGACCCGGCGCTGTCGATCAGCGCCGCGGAGCGCGCGGCCATCTGCCCGAAATGACCGGTCCGGAGGTCTGAGATGAAGACAATCGCTTTTCTTGGCGGGGCGTTCCTTTTCGGCTCGGCCGTCGGGGCGCTGGCCTCTGACGCGGTTCGCGGCACGGCACAGACGTTCACAAGTCCCAACGGCATCACCGAGCGCTGCGTGCAGATCGCCCAGATCCCCGGCGGCGACTATTCCAAAGGCGATCTCGAGGACGAGGCCGCGTATTGCGCGATCGACCTCTACGGCCCTGACGTCGCGCTCTGCCCCAAGACCTGGAGCACCAGCCCCGGCATGATGATCTACGACATCAGCGAGGGACCCTATGCAGGGGACCGGGCGCGGTTCCAGCGCAACGCCTGCGCGGAGGGCAAGGCCGCCAAGGACCTGGCCAAGGATGATCTGGCCAAGTTCAAGGTCACGATGAACGCCGAGGGCACCAGCGGCACCTTCTCGACCTCGTCGCTGCTTTACTACCATTTCTCGCGCTACTTCGACATGGCGGTGAAGGTGCCCGTCGCGGTGTGGCGCGCGATGGACGCGGCCGAGCATGGGGCCGAGGTCGCCCGCCCAGGCCTGTCGCTGTCGGGCAAAACCGGCCGCATGAACCACGAGGGCTGGCGCCACCTCGTCGAGGCCGAGAAAAACCCTGCCTCCTATTCCCCCACCGATCACATGTTCACCGCCGACCGCGAACAGATCTACGGCGTGCTGCTGTCCAGTCCGGGGCATCGCTACGGGTCCGAGGTCAACGGCACCCGCGAATCGGGCTGGGGCAAGGGGCAAAATTACGACTTCCAGGAAACGCCGGGGTTTTTGGCGCTGCGCTCTTCCCTGCCGCTGGACCAGGCGATCGCCCACGGGCTGAAAGAGGCGCGCAAGGACGGGCAGATCAACCGCGATCTCGGGCCCGACGTGCCCGCCCAGCAGATGGCCTGGTGGATGCGCGAGATTTCCGAAATCGTGCTGCTCGACTACATCTTCAGCCAGCAGGACCGGATCGGCAATATCGACTTCACGCCCTATTACTACTGGATCGAGGACGGCAAGCTGAAGCACAAGAAGGCCAAGCATCACGAGCCGGGCGACGGCGACGTGCCCGAGGGCGCGCTGCTGCTCAAACGCACGAACCTCAACGACAACGATGCCGGTGGCCTCGTGCGCTACGCCAATTTCGCCAAGTCGACCGAAATGCTTGAAAAGCTGAGGCATTTCGACGGGGGCGTCTATCGCCGCCTGGTTGCGCTCGATACCGACCTGCAGGCGCAGGGGCCGATCTATGGCTGGCTGGAAAGCAGCCTTGGCCTGACCGACCGGGAGGTGTCGCAGGTGGTCAAGAATACGCGCCTCGCCACCGGCATCCTGCAGGAGAGCTGCCAGAGGGGCGAGCTGATCTTCGACCTCGATCCCGCGCAATTCCTGCTGACCGGGGCGGTGACGCCAGAGAAAGTGGCGTGCGACGGTGGCTAGGCTGGGCGCGCTGCTGGTCGTTCTGGTTCTCGCCCTGCCGGTCTCGGCGTGGTCGGCGCCGCTGCGCGTCGTCGTGATCTCGGATCTCAACGGCAGCTACGGCTCGGTCCGCTACGATCCGCGCGTTTCGGCGGCGGTGAAGAGGATCATCGGCCTGCGACCCGACCTCGTGATCTCGACCGGCGACATGGTGGCGGGCCAGCGCCGCCCGCACCTGTCGGGCAAAGAGGTGCGGGGGATGTGGGCCGGCTTTCATGCCGCCGTCAGCGACCCGCTGGCCCGCGCCGGCATCCCCCTCGCCGTCACGCCGGGCAACCACGACGCCTCGGCCTATCACGGTTTTGAGCGCGAGCGGCGCATCTACGCAGAGCAATGGCGCGGGCGGCGGCCCGATGTCGAATTCATCGATGGGGCCGATTACCCGTTCTTCTACGCCTTCGACCTCGGCGGGGTGCGGTTCGTCTCGCTCGACGTGACCACGGTCGGGCCGCTTCGGCCGGCACAGATGCAGCGGCTGGAAACGGCGCTGGCGGATGCAGGCCCGGCGCGCATCGTGTTCAGCCATCTGCCGCTCTGGCCGTTCGCGCAGGGGCGCGAGACCGAGGTGATCGGCGACCCGGCCCTCGAACGGCTGTTCGGACGGCTTGGCATCGACATGCATCTTTCCGGGCATCACCACGCGTTTTACCCCGGCTCGGCCGGCGGGATCGCCCTGATATCGCAAGCCTGCCTCGGGTCCGGGCCAAGGCGCCTGATCGGCGACAACGATCGAAGCGATCAGGCGATCACCGTGCTCGACATTACGCAACAGGGTGATATCGGGGTCTGGGCGCTGAGCGGGCCGGCTTTCGACAAGCGAGTCGAGATCGGGGACCTGCCCGCCGCGCTGCGCAGCAAGTCGCGGGTGATTGACCGCTTGGACAAGGCGCCTTTACCAGATGTGCGCTGGCAATAGAGACGGGCCCACGACGCCCGGGGAACAGACAGGACACATGATGCGCCGAAATTTCGACCTCCACAGGATTGCCCTGTCCGCCTTCGTGATGGGGCTGGCCATCCTCTTGGCCCCGGCGGTGTTTGCACAGGCGTCCGAAGGCTCGCTCATGATTCCGGCCGAGATCGAGGTGCGCGGCCGGGGCTGGGCGCAGATCGTCAACTTCCGCGAGATGCTCGATTTCGCCCTGTCACTGACGGAGGTCACGCTTCTCACGGCGCTGCTGGCCTTTCACCCGGTCAATATTGCGTACCGGTCCCGGACGGTGACCGACGACCTGCGCAAGGGCATGTTTTTGTTCGCGCTGATCGGCATGCTGACCGGGTTCCTCGTGGTCCACCACGGCTACCTGATCGGCTTCGTCATCTTCGGGATCGGCGGGCTGTTCCGGTTCCGAATGGAATCCAGCACCATTGCGGACACCGGCCAGATGGTCATCGTGTCGTTGATCGGGCTCGCCGTCGGGCTGGACCTGCCGGTGATGGCACTGATCGGCGCGGTGGCGGCCTGGGTGGTTCTCTTTCTCTTCGGCAGGGGCCAGGCCCTTGGCCTGGAGGTCAAGTTCGACGAGAAGGGCAGCGATCCGGGCGCCGTGCGCCGCCTGCAGGAGCACCTAGAGGGCAAGGGATTCAAGGTCGTTTCCGTTGCCAAGACCAAGTTCAAGCCGGTGGCCCATTACGCCCTGTCCAGCCGGATGCCGCAGGCGCAATCGGCCCTCGTGCAGGAGATGTCGGAGATTCAGGCCCGCAAGGACAGTGGCGTTTCCGACTGGCATATCGATTAGGCCGATGCGAGCCGCGCTCCGCTCCGGCGCCGCGATCGCCACCGCGCTCTGGGCCGCGGTCCTGCCGGCGGCCGAGGCGCAATCGACCGATCCGGGGAAACTGCGCCCGCCCGCCAGCCTGAGTTTTCTCCGCAGCTATCCGCTCCATGACAAGAAGGCCGGGCTGACCGAGCCCTCCGGCCTGATGATCGGGCCGGGGTCTGACGGCTTGTGGACCGTCAGCGACGACACGCGGCGCCTGTTTCGCCTGGATGCACAGGGCCAGGTCATCGAGGTCGGGCCGAAGATCGACGCCCTGGTCGACCTCGAGGGTATCGCGCTGGGCGCAACGGGGCGCCGGATACTCGTGCTGTCCGAAGAGCATGCCGAGATCGTCGCCATCGACCGGCACTCCCCGCAACGCGCCGAACGCTTTGCGCTGCGCGAGATGACAGGGTCGGACAAGCTGGCCGCCGCGATGGACGGAGACCTCGACAAGCTCTCGCCCGAAGGCATCGCCGTCGATACCGAAACGGGCGCCGTACTTGTGGTGAACGAACGCGCACCGCGCCTGCTGATCCGGATTTCACCCGATCTGGACGAGATTGTCTCGGTCCTTCCCCTCGGCGGAGACCGCGGGTTCGTGGCCCATGGCATGAACGACCACAGGCTGGATGCCTCGGGCCTTGCCCATGATGCGGCACGGGGCGGGATATGGATCGCCAGCGATACCGGAAGATGCGTGTTCTATCTGGCCGAAGAGGCCGGACCCGCCCTTCGGTTCGACTTTCTCTGGCGCGACGGCGACAAGGTCCGGCCCATCGAAAATGCCGAAGGCATCGCCCTCGATGCGTCGGGGAAAACGCTGTTCGTGGTTTCCGATGACGGGACCCACTCAAGGCTATTCATCTACGGCGTCGACTAGGGAATGGGGCCGGGCGCAGTCGTGGTATGTGTCCTCCGCCTTGAGACACGCAATCAAAGCGGCGGCTTGCGTTTCGACGCCTTTTCCCGGGGTCCGGCCCGGTGACCTGCCACGCCCTTCGGCGGTTGGTGCACCGTGCGCGCCAAGAAACGGCGTGACGGCAGCAGGCCTGCACTGGTCAGGTGGCCGCGCTGTCGTAGGCCGAAACGATCTTGCGCGCCCGGGCAGCCACTGTCCGGGCGCTGTCGCCGGGGGAATAGAGCGCGGTGCCGATGCCAAAGCCGTTGGCCCCGGCGGCGAACCACGCGGCAAAGCTGTCCGGCCCGGCGCCCCCGACGGCCAGCACCTGGGTGTGCCGTGGCAGCACGGCGCGGATCGCCGTCAGCCCGGCCGGCCCGATCAAGGCCGCCGGAAACAGCTTCAGCGCGTCGGCGCCGGCGCGCAGCGCGGCCAGGCATTCGGTGGGGGTCATCGCGCCGGGGCACGAGACGAGGCCCGCGGCCTTGGTGGCGCGGATCACCTCGGGGTTGGTGTCGGGCGATACAATCAGCCGGCCGCCGGCGGCGGCGACCGCGGCAACCTCGGCCGCGCTCAGCACGGTGCCCGCCCCGATCTCGGCGTGCGCCCCGTAATGCTCGGCCAGGCGCCCGACCGAGTCGAGCGCGTCGGGCGAATTGAGCGGCACCTCGATGCGGGTGAGTCCCGCCTCGATCAGCGCCCCGGCGACGCCAAGCGCGTCGTCGGGAGTGATACCCCGCAAGATAGCAATGATGTTCCGGGTCATCCCGCCGCCCTCAATCCATCGCGGGCCGCGCACAGCCCTGTCAGCGTCAGGCGCGTGCCGTCGACCGGGCGCGCCGCGGCGCCTTGGGTATCCAACGCAGAGACGTAACGCGCCGTCAAATCCGCGCTGCCGAGCACGGTAACGCTCTGGCCGACCCACATGCCCCGCGTCGCGGCCAGTTCCAGCCCCAGAAATAGGCCCGACAGCCGGGCCCGCGCCGCGCCGGGCGGGGCCGGGTCCAGCAGCGCCCGCGCGCGGATCGTGAAGAGATCGGTCGCCACCCGTTCGGGGCGGTTCGCGGCCTGGGCGACCGCCGCGCGAAAATGCGACTCGTCCCACCCTTCGTCCATCGCGTGGCGCAGCACCGAGCGCTCTGCGAACAGCGCGAAAGCCTCGCCCGTCATCGCGGTGCGAAAGGCGGTGACCGCGCCGGCCGCGACGCGCACCCATTTGGTATGGGTGCCGGGCAGGCAGATCAGCCCCTCGAAATCGGGGGTTTCAGCGAGAAACCCCGCGATCTGCGTTTCCTCGCCGCGCAGCACGTCGGGCGGGTCATCCTGACAAAGCCCGGGCAGGATTCGCACCGAAAGCCGCGGGTCGGTGCTGGGCGCGGTCGTGGCGCCGGCCGCGGCGGGGCGCCAGGGCAGGGGGGCATAGGGCGCCTCGATCCAGCCCTGCCGCGCCCCGGCCATGCCGCAGATCACCACCTCGGTCGCCCGGCCGGGGGCAAGCAGGTCGTCGGCGAGCGCCAGCAGCGCGGGCTCGAACGCCTCGGGCGACAGCCCCCCCATGCCGCTGGCCGCGCTGCGCGCCGCCAGAACAGAGCCGTCGCCGGCCATCGCCCAAAGACGCAGCTTCGACGTGCCCCAATCGGCGGCGATCCAGTCGGCCGCCGTCATCGCCTGGCTCCCCGCGCATCAGCGATATGGGTCATGCACGTCCTCCCGTCCCGCGTCTCTCTGGCCTACGCCATTGCGCGGCGCCGCGCCAGCGCCGGGCCGCCATTCGGCGCCAATGCGTTTTTATTGCGAAACCCCCTTCCGAAACGCGCGGCCGGATTTTACCCTCGGGGCGTCGCAGGGAGGAAACAGAGGCCGGCACTTGGGACAACGGCCCGCGTCCTGCGGCAGACATAGTGGGAGGAATACCATGAAAACCATGACAACCGTGGCCTGCGCCGCGCTTCTTTCGCTTGGCACGGCAGCTATGGCGCCGGCCGACACCTCGGACAAACGCATCGCGCTTTCCAACAACTACGCGGGCAATTCCTGGCGGCAGGCCATGCTGCGAAGCTGGGAAAAGGTAACGGGCGAGGCCGTGGAGGAGGGCGTCGTCGCCGAGGCGGATGCGTTTACCACCGCCGAGAACCAGGTGACCGAGCAGGCCGCGCAGATCCAGAACCTTATCCTGCAGGGCTATGACGCCATCGTGCTGAACGCCGCCTCGCCCGAGGGGCTGAACGGCGCGGTCCGCGAGGCCTGCGACGCAGGCGTCGTGGTCGTCAGCTTCGACGGCATCGTGACCGAGCCCTGCGCCTGGCGCATCGCCGTCGATTTCAAGCAGATGGGCAAGGACGAGGTGCTCTATCTGGCCGACCGGCTGGACGGTGGCGACCTGCTGGAGATTCGCGGCCTTGCCGGCGTCTTCGTCGATGACGCGATCAGCGCCGGCATTCACGAGGGCGTGGAAGAGACCGGCAAGTTCGAGATCGCCGGCTCGGTCCACGGCAACTGGGCGCAGGACGTGGCGCAAAAGGCCGTGGCGGGCATCCTGCCCTCGCTGCCCGAGATCGCCGCGGTCGTGACCCAGGGCGGCGACGGCTACGGCGCGGCACAGGCGTTCAAGGCCGCGGGCCGGCCGATGCCGATCATCGTGATGGGCAACCGCCACGACGAGCTGACCTGGTGGAAGGAGCAAAAGGACGCCAACGGCTACGAGACGATGTCGGTCTCGATCGCGCCGGGCGTCTCGACCCTGGCCTTCTGGGTCGCGCAGCAGGTCCTCGACGGGGCCGACGTGCCGAAGGATCTGACGGTGCCCTTCCTGCGCATCGACCAGGAGAACCTGGAGGAGGCGTTGGAACGGACAGAGCCCGGCGGCGTGGCCAACGTGAACTACACGCTGGAAGACGCCAAGGAGGTCATCGGCGGGGGCGCGATGTAGGCGGCCCCGATGGCTGACGATGCGACACCGGTCGTCCGGCTGGACGGCGTCGAGAAAAGTTTCGGCGCCGTCCACGCGCTGACCGGGGTGACGCTGGCGCTGGCCCCCGGCCAGTGCCTGGGCCTTGTCGGCCATAACGGGGCCGGCAAGTCCACGCTGATGAACGTGCTGTCGGGCAACCTTGCCCCCGATGCCGGCCGGATCGAGGTCGGCGGCACCGACCTGACACGCGGCTACGCCCCGCATGTGGCGCTGGCCCACGGGGTGCGCTGTGTCTATCAGGAGGGCTCGCTCTGCCCCAACCTGACCGTGGCAGAGAACGCGCGCATCTCGCACAAGGCGATCTCGGGGCCCGGCTGGCGGCGCCGGGCGCGGGCACTGATCGGCGGCCGGCTGGACGAAATCTTTCCCGGCCACGGCATCTCGTCCGACGACATCGTGGGCGACCTGTCGATCGCGCGGCGCCAGATGGTCGAGATCGCCCGCGCCTTCGCCGAAACCGATACCCCCGCGCGGGTGGTGATCCTCGACGAGCCGACCTCGTCGCTCGATTCGGTGGCGGCCGGCAAGCTGCTGGCCCATGTGCGCCGCCATGTCGAGGGCGGGGGCGCCTGCGTGCTGATCTCGCACCTGCTGGGCGAGATACTGGACACCGCCGACCGCATCGCGGTGATGCGCGATGGCGGCGTGGTCGCGCTCGACGCGGCGACGGCCTTCGACCGCGGCAAGCTGGTGGCGGCGATGGGCAGCGTCGCCGAGGCCGCCCCGCGCGAGACCGCGCAGACCGCCGCGATCCGCGACCACGCGCCGGTGGTGGTCGAGGCCAGCCCGCCGGGGCCGGACAGCCTGGCCCTTACCGCCCATCGCGGCGAGGTGGTGGGGCTGGCCGGGCTCAGCGGGCAGGGCCAGACCGAGCTGCTGGTCCAGATCTTCGACCACCGTCCGGGCACCGTCGTTGACGGCGAGGTGGCGATGGTGGCCGGCGACCGGCAAAGCGACGGCGTGTTCCCGCTCTGGTCCATCGCCGAGAACATCGCCATCGGCTCGCTGCGGCAATTCCTGTCGGGCCCCTTGCTCGACCACGGCCGGGCGCGCGCCTTCGCCGAGGAGTGGCGCGGGCGCATCGGCATCCGCACCCCCGATATCGGCAACCCGATCCTGTCGCTTTCGGGCGGCAACCAGCAAAAGGCGCTGTTCGCCCGCGCGCTGGGATCGACCGCCGCGATCATTGCCATGGACGACCCGATGCGCGGCGTCGATGTTGGCACCAAGCAAGAAGTCTACGCGATGATCCGGGCCGAGACCGCCAAGGGCCGCACCTTCCTTTGGTACACCACCGAGATGGACGAGCTTGTCCATTGCGACCATGTCTACGTGTTCCGCGAGGGCGCGATCGTGGCTGACCTGGCGCGCGCCGAGATGACCGAGGAACGGGTGCTGCACGCCTCGTTCCGGGAGGACGCATGAGCGCGCCGGTCTCTCCCCGCGTGCTGCGCGCGCTGTTGCCGCCGCTTTCGCTGGCCGCGCTGCTGATCGCGATCTTCTGGCTGCAGCCCCGGACCATGAGCTATTTCGGGCTCAACCTGCTGCTCAACCTCGCGGTGCCCATCGCGCTGGCGACCATCGCGCAGATGTTCATCCTCTGCGTCAACGAGCTGGACCTGTCCATCGGGGCCTTTGTCAGCCTCGTGGCCTGCATCACCGCGACATGGCTGCACGACGCGCCGCTGCTGGGCGTGCTCGCGCTTGCGGGGCTGGTGGCGGCCTATGCCGGGCTGGGCGCGCTGATCCATCTGCGCAACCTGCCCTCCATCGTGGTCACGCTGGGCATGTCCTTCGTCTGGCTTGGGCTGGCGGTACTGGTGCTGCCGACACCGGGCGGCGCGGCGCCCGACTACATCCGCAGCCTGATGACGCTGAAACCGCCCATCGTGCCGTTCCCGATCATCGCCTCGGTGGTGCTGGCGCTGGCCGTGCATGTGCTGCTGATGCGCTCGGCCTGGGGCACGGTGCTGCGCGGGGCAGGGGGCAACCCGCAGGCGCTGGCGCGCGCCGGCTGGTCGATCCTGAGGATCAAGATGACGATGTTCGCGCTGGCCGGGTTTTTCGGCGTGCTGTCGGGAATGGCGCTGGTCGGGCTGACCACCTCGGCCGACGCCAATATCGCGCTGCGCTATACGCTTTTGTCCATCGCCGGGGTGATCCTGGGCGGGGGCGAATTCGTGGGCGGGCGCGTCTCGCCGATCGGCGCGGTGATCGGCGCGGTGACGCTGGCGCTGGCCGGGTCGTTCCTGTCCTTCCTGCGGCTCAACCCCGACTGGCAGATCGGGGCGCAGGGGGCGATCCTGATCCTGGTTCTGGCGCTGCGCGTTCTCATCAGCCGCGGGGAGGTTCGCCGATGACCGCGACGCTGAACCTTTTGAAACAGCCCTGGGTCTGGGCCTGGGTCGGCGCGCTGGGGGTCTGGGGCGCCACCGCCGCCTTTACCGGCGGGCAGGGCGCGGGCGAGGTGCTGCGCGCGGCGCTGACCTTCGGGGCGTTCTACGTCATCGTGGCTTTGGGCCAGATGTTCGTGGTCACCCTCGGGCCCGGCAATGTCGATCTGTCGATCCCGGCCTGCATGACGCTGGCGGGCACCGTCGCAATGAAGACGATGGCGGGGGCGGCGGCGATGATCCCGGTCGGGCTGCTGATAGCATTGGGCATCGGGCTGGTGGTCGGCACGGTGAATTACGCGCTGATCCGCCTGCTGCGCATCCCGCCGATCATCGCAACGCTCTCGTCGAGCTTCATCTACCAGTCCGCCGCGATCTGGTGGAACCGTGGCCTGCGGGTCAAGCCGCCCGCGGCGCTGGCCGATTTCACCACCGCCAAGATCGCCGGCGTCCCGGTCATCGCGCTTTGCGTGGCCGTGCTGGCCGTGGCCGGGCACGTTCTGTTGACCCGCACGCTCTACGGCCGCGGCGTCGTCGCCATCGGTCAGAACCCGCGCGCCGCCCATCTGGCCGGTGTCGGGGTCGAGCGGATCCGCGCGGCCACCTACATCCTGTCGGCCACGCTGGCGGGGCTCTGCGGCTATCTGCTGGCCGGCTTTTCAGGCGGCGCGGCGCTGAACATGGGCGAGGAATACCTGCTGAGTTCTATCGCCGTGGTGGTGATCGGCGGCACCTCGGTCGCGGGCGGTTTTGCCAACGTGCCGGGCCTCTGGGGCGCGGCGCTGTTTCTGTTTCTGCTGGTCACCATGCTCAACACCTTCGGCGCGGGGGCGGGGGTGCGCATGGTGCTGACCGGCCTCATCATCATCGGCGTGATCGTTGCGGCCAGCGGCACGCGCCGCCGAACCTGAAGGAGGACACCATGGCCCTTGTCGGCGACGCCTACGAGTATTTCGACCCGCGCTTCCGCGACCTCACCGTGCCGATCGCCGAGGTCGAGGTGCTGTTCGACGGCTGCCGCTGGGCCGAGGGCCCGGTCTGGTTCGACGATGGGGGCTATCTGGTCTGGTCGGACATCCCCAACAACCGCATGCTGCGCTGGGTGCCGGACATGGGCGTCGGCGTGTTCCGCGCCGACAGCAACTTCGCCAACGGCAACACCCGCGACCGGGAGGGACGGCTGGTCAGCTGTGAACATGGCGCCCGCCGCGTTACCCGGACCGAACCCGACGGCACCATCACGGTGATCGCCGACCGCTACAAGGGCGGGCGGCTGAACTCGCCCAACGATGTGGTGGTCAAATCCGACGGCACGATCTGGTTTACCGATCCGACCTACGGCATCCTGTCGGATTACGAGGGCCACCGGGCCGAGCCCGAGCAGGCAGGCTGCTTCGTCTTTCGCGTTGACCCGGCCACGGGCGAGATCGCCGTGGTGGCCGACGATTTCGTCAAGCCGAACGGGCTGGCCTTTTCGCCCGACGAGAGCAAGCTCTACATCTCCGATACCGGGCTCAGCCACGATCCCGACGGGCCCCACCATATCCGCGTCTTCGACGTGGGCGACGACAACGCCCTCAGCGGCGGCGAGGTTTTCGTCGAGGTCGCGCCCGGCGTGCCCGACGGGTTCCGGGTGGACGTGCAGGGCAACCTCTGGTCCAGCGCGCAGGACGGGGTGCGGGTGTTCGATGCCGAGGGCCGCCCGCTGGGCCGCATCAAGATGCCCCAGATGGTGGCGAACCTCACCTTCGGCGGCCCCAAGCGCAATCGGCTCTTCATCGCCTCCACCCACACGCTGTGCGCGGTCTATGTCGGGGTGAGCGGCGCGCAGAGGCCATGACGAAAGGCGAAGGCGCGAGGAGCGCGGCGTCAATCCGGCGTCTGCACCGTGTGCGAACGCCTGGCCCTTCTGCGCGGTGGCGTCGTCAGCGCTTTTCCAGTTCACCTTCCGGCCCACTTCGGTGTCCGGGATTCAGGTCATCGTTTCTGTGCCGGGTGGGATTGGTGCGACGTTCCGGTTGACCTGCGGTCGCTGTGCGACGCACGCTCGCCGGGTCCGAGGTTAAGCGAAAGAAGACCGAGATCGAAACCGGGGAAAAAGAGACAAGCGAGCAAGGCCCGAAAGCGAGCAGCCAGCCGACCCGCATCCGGCCGACCTTGCGGCAGATGCAGGGCTTCATGGCGGTGGCCCGCCTTGGCTCGTTCAGCCGCGCGGCCAGCGAGCTTGGCCTGTCCCAGTCGGCCTTGAGCCAGTCGGTTCAGCAGTTGGAGTTCCTGCTCGATGCCGAGCTTCTGGACCGCCGCAACAGGACGATCGTGGCAACGCCCGCGGGCGCGGTGCTGATGCGGCGGCTGCGCGGGATTCTCGACGATCTCGACGGCGCCCTGAACGAGGTACAGCGCGAGATCAACACCAACGAAGGCGCGATATCGGTCGCGTGCCTGTCGACCGTCGCAACGCTGCTGATGCCGCCGACGGTGGGGGTGTTCAAACAGCAATTCCCCAAGGTCTCGGTGTCGATCCGCGACGAGAACGTGGACGGCATCCTCGATCAGGTGAAATCGGGCGCTGTCGATTTCGCGGTGACCTGCCTGTTCTCGGACGACCGTGAGATCGCGTTCGAGCCGGTGCTGCGGGACCGGTTCCGCTTTGTCTGCACCCAGGACCACCCTTTTGCCACGCGCAAGTTCATCCGCTGGCGCGACCTGGACCAGGCCAACCTCGTCGTGATGACCCGCGGCACCGGGATCCGGCGGCTGATCGACCGTCACCTGTCGGATGCAAGCGTGCTGGACAAGGCGAAATACGAGGTATCGCGGGTGCCGTCGATCCTGAAGATCGTCGAGGAAGGCGGGGTCAGTTCGGTGCTGCCGGCCCTGACATTGGCCGCACTGCCGACCGAAACGCAGCTTGTCCACCTGCCGATGACCGAGCCCGAGATCCAGCGCGAGGTCGGGATAGCGACCCGGACAGGCGTGCCGCTTCAGACCATCGCCGAACGGTTTCGCCGCGATTTCCTGCATGTGTTGGTGAACGGGCATCACCTTGCGCATATGCCGGATATCCACATCCTGGCAGACCCTTAGACCGGGTCAATCGCCCGGAAAATAGAGCCGGGCGGGATTATCGACCAGAACCTGCCGCGCGTGCGGGCCGAACCAGTCGATCGCCTGGTCCAGCAGCGCCGCATCGTCGGGTACCGGCCCGTCGAACAGCATCACGTGAGGCCAGTTCGAGCCCCAGACCACGCGGTCCGGCGCGGTGTCCAGAACCGCCTGCGCAAGCGGGGCCATGTCGGTCCAGTCGGGGCGCGAGGACAGGCGGTACCAGCTGCAGATCTTGGTCCAGACGTGGTCGCAATCCTCCAAAAGGCGCAACAGGCACCCGAAGGCCGCGCTGCCCGGCCCCATGTCGCCGGTTGTGCGCGCCATGTGATCCAGCATGATCGGCACGGGCGACGCCCGGATTGCCTTTTCCAGTTCCAGAATCTCGTCGGCGTCGTGCAGGTGGAACAGGATGTGCCAGCCACGGGGCGCGATCTTGTGGGCAAGCTGCTGCATGCCCTCGGTCCCCGAGGCGCCGCGCAGCATCGAGGACAGGCGGACGCCGCGGATGCCGCCGGCGTCGTAATCGGCCAGCACGCCCTCCGACACGTCGAGCGGGACGACCGCAATGCCGCGCGCGCTCTCGCCCATGCGGGCTATGGCATCGAGCGTCACGGCATTGTCGAAGCCGTGCGCCCCCGGCTGCACCACCACGCTGCGCGAAATGCCGAGCGCCTCGCGCAGCGCAAGGTATTGCTCGAGCGGCGCGTCGGGTGCGGTGTAGGCACGGCCTTGCGCCAGCGCGAAACGGTCGGCCGGCCCGACGATGTGGCAATGGGCGTCGATCAGCCCGGTCGGCACGGTCCGGCCGGGACGGCGGGGCGGTCTTGGCGGCAGGCAGGTCCGCATCAGTCGGTTCCTTTCGTTGACCTTTTCCGCCACAGCCGCCGGGCCGGAGGCCAAAGCAAAAAGCCCAGCGTCAGCGCCAGGAAACCCGCGGCGATCGGGCTGGCGGCAAAGCGGGTCCAGTCGCCCTGGAACACGATCAGACCCATGCGCAGGTTCTGCTCCAGCAGCTTGCCCAGCACGAACCCGATGATGATCGGCGCCAGCGGATAGCCCGCGCGCCGAAGGGCGTACCCCACCAGACCGGCGACAAGTGCGGTCACGAGGTCGAGCACGGAATTGTTGAGCGTGAAAATGCCCACCCCGATCAGGATGACGACACCCGCCATCAGCAGCGCATCCGGCAGCGACAGCAGCCGCCGCCAGAGAAAGGCGAAATACTTGGCGATGGGCAGCATCAGCAGGTTGATGATCAAGAGCCCGAGCAGCAGCGCCGCGACCAGGTCGGCGTGCTGGGTGAATAGCCGCGGCCCCGGCACGATGTCCTGGATGACGAGCGCGCCCAGCATGATCGCCGTGATCGGATCGCCCGGCACGCCAAGCGCCAGCGTCGGCACCAACGCCCCGCCCGTGACGGCATTGTTCGCCGCCTCGCTGGCGGCCAGTCCTTCCGGCGCCCCCTTGCCGAAGTCCTCGGGCGTTTTCGATGCGCGCCGCGCTTCGGCATAGCTTACGAAAGAGGCCGCGGTCGGCCCGACACCGGGCAGGACACCGATCAGGGTTCCGATCACCCCGCTCTTGAGGATCGTGGGGGCAAGACGGCGAACCATGCCGAGACGCGGGAAGGCGAAGCCGCTCGGCAGGGCACCGGTCCCGGCCGAGCGCGCCGGATCGCCCATGCGCCAGAACACCTCGGAAAGCGCGAAGAGCCCGACCAGCAGCGGCACCAGCGACAGGCCGGCGGCCAGTTCGAAGACGCCGAAATCAAACCGAACCTCGCCCGAGAAAACGTCCTGCCCGACCACGGCCAGGAACAGCCCGAACAGCGCGGCGAGGAGGCCCTTGAGCTGGTTTCCCGCCGAGACCGAGGCGATGCAGGTCAGCGAGAACAGGACCAGCGCCAGCATCTCCGCCGGACCGAAATTGAGCGCCCATTGCGCGATGGTCGGGGCGGCGAAGGCCAGGATCAGCAGGGACAGGATGCCGCCCGCGACCGACGCCAGCGCGGCGATGCCAAGCGCCTCGCCCACGCGCCCCTTGCGGGCCATCGGATATCCGTCGAGGCAACTGGCCGCCGAGGACGGCGTGCCGGGCGTGTTGATCAGGATCGCCGTGACCGACCCGCCGTAGATCGACCCGGCGTAAATGCCCAGAAGCAGCGTGATCGCCGGGACCTGATCCATCCCGATGGTCAGGGGCAGCGCGAGCGAGACGCCGACCGCGGGCCCGAGCCCGGGCAGCACCCCGATCACGACGCCCAGCAGAACGCCGCCGACCAGCGCCGCGATCGCCATGGGATCGGCCAACAGCGCGGCACCGGCGAGCAGGGCTTCCATAGCGCGGGCCCCTCAGTCCAGGAACGCGGGCCAGCCGGGCAGCGGCGCCCGCAGACCTTCGGTGAAGGCGAGCCAGACGAAGCCCGCGGTGGCAACCCAAGTGGCAGCCAGGATCAGGGGCCGGCGGTAGCCGAACGTCAACGCGAATGCCGCCATGAAGATCGCCGAGGACAGGAAGAAACCGAGCGGCTTCAGCGTCAGCAAGAAGCCGGCCGAAAGCCCCATCGCCATCAGGGCACTCCGTGTGTCCTGGCCCGATCGGTCGGACGCCCCCGTCCACAGACCGTAGATCAGCACCGCGGCTGCCAGGACCAGCCCCAGGAAGATGAGCGCGCGCGGATAGAACAGCGGATCATAGGCCAGCTGACCGCCTTGCCCGCCAAGCGACGAGGTTGCCGCCCAAAGCCACATCGCCCCCCAAAAGATCAGGAAGGCGGCGGCGGACAAACTGGTTGCTGTCAGAAGGCGGGGCATTTTGCGGCAACGCTCACTGGTCTTGATCTGTGGCCCGGCCGGCATCGGCGCCGGCCGGGCCCGCGGGCGTGCGATGTTACATATCGGACAGGAAGGCGCCGATGGCGTCATACTCGCCGGTCAGCGCCTCGGCGAACCCGGCGCCGGTCTCGCTGACAGGGGGCATCGAGTACTGGCCCAGCACCTCGTTGAAGCTGTCCGAGCCCTGCGCCGTGGCGCAGGCTTCGACCAGCCGGCCGTAGCGGTCGGCCGGGATGCCCTTGGGCGCCACGATCGCACCGGTCAGGCTGTAGATCACGGGGCTGCCCAGCACCTCGCCCACCGTCGGCACGTCCGGATTGGGGACGCGTTCGCGCGACATGATGGCGATGGGGGTCAGCAAGTCGGGATTGCCGAGCGCGGTGCCCGCAGTGATCGGCGCCACGTTGATGACACCCGACAACAGGTTCTGCACCGCCGTCTGTTCGCCGGTCATCGGCACGCCAAGCGCCTCGAAGCCGCCGGCCTCTTGCAGCGCGTTCATGGCGATGTCCTGCAACGTACCCGGCCCTTCGCTGTAAAAGCGCACGGCCGCAGGATCGTTCTCGGCCAGGGCCATCAACTCTTCCAGCGTGGTGATGCCCGAGGACGTGGCCACCGTCAGGATAAGCGGGTTGTCGAAGCCGCGGCAGATCAGTTCGAAACTGGACAGCTCGTAGGGCAGGTCGGCCGTGTGGGGCCGCATCAGCAACGGGGTCGAGGTCAGGATCCCGATGGTGTATCCGTCCGCCTCGGCGCGGGACAATTCCGTCGCGCCCACCGTCCC
Organism: Rhodovulum iodosum; assembly: GCF_041020385.1. Taxonomy (NCBI): domain Bacteria; kingdom Pseudomonadati; phylum Pseudomonadota; class Alphaproteobacteria; order Rhodobacterales; family Paracoccaceae; genus Rhodovulum; species Rhodovulum iodosum. The sequence continues at coordinate 278,337 of NZ_JBEHHI010000002.1, forward strand.
GGCGGCGCCGGCCCGGTTCAGCACCGTGATCTCGACGCCCAGATCCTCGGACATGGCCGAGGCGATGGCCCGGCCGATCAGGTTGCTGGCCCCACCCGGCGGAAACGGCACGATGAATTCCAGCGGCCCGTCGGGGTAGTCCTGCGCGCTGGCAGGGGTGGCCGAGACCGCGGCCAGGGATACCGCGCAGGCGGCCAGAAGCGGTTGAAGTCGCATGGATAATCCTCCCAAGTGATGAATGTCAGGGGTCGGCCTGCTCTGTCGCGGCAAAGACGTCGGCCAGTATCTCTCCGGCATGGTTGGCCGCCGCGAGCCCGCGGAACAGGAAGGCAATGTGGACGGTGTCGATCAGCTCTTTCGGCGTGGCCCCGGCCCTGAGCGCGGCACGGGCATGGTTGCCCGCCGCGTTCGAGGTCTGGACCAGTAGGATCGCGAAGGCGATGAGCTGCACGGTCTTCTGGTCGAGAGTGTCGGGATCGAGGAACTGCGCGCGGAGCGTTTCCAGCCGGTCCAGCGCCACAGGGTCCCGTTCGCGCATCAGATCGATCCGCGCCGCGACCTTCGGCGGCACACGGCCGATCATTCGCTCGTAGCCCTCAAGAATCTCCTCGACGTCCACCCGGACCTCCCCTGCTGGATGCCCCCATAAACGATGGATTTCCGAGGATAGGTCAAATTGGAAAATCGGGGCGTTGTATTAGCAAAACCGAACCCGCCCTGCCAAAAAGCCAATCTGCGAAACCAATCTCAGGAAATCGACACAGATGTATCGAAAAAATGGATGAACCCTTCCGAAGATCCCATTTGACCGGACCGCAGAAATGGCGGTGTTGTAGGCGCTGGAGGGGTGTGCCCGTGCCGGGCGCGCATTCGTCAATTCGGACGAACCGGGGCCTGGCCCCGAACAGGGAGGATCAATCATGCAGCTTCGCTCCATCACTCGTCGTTGTTCGCTCATCGGGCTTGCTTGCGCGTTCGGGATTTCGGCCTTTCACGCGCCGGCCCTGGCGCAAGAGGATTACCCGAGCGGGCCGGTTACCATCCTTGTCGGGTTTTCGGCGGGCAGTTCCACCGACGTTGCCAGCCGGCTGCTGGCCGCCCAGCTTTCGGAAATCCTGGGGGAGCGCGTTCTGGTCGAGAACCGCCCCGGTGCCGCCAGCAGCATTGCGACACAGGCCGTCGCCTCTGCCAATGCCGATGGACAGACGCTGCTGATGGCGACGGTGGCCAACACCATCGGCACCGCGCTCGGGCGCGACGTGGCCTACGACTTTCCCGGCGATTTCGCGCCCGTGGCACTGGTCGGCGCGGTCCCGATGATCGTGACCGTCCACCCGGATGTCAAAGCGACCTCGATGGAAGAGCTGATCGCCCTGGCCCGGGCCGGCGAGCCGATGCTGCTTTATGGCTCGGCGGGGGTCGGCACGGCACCGCATTTGTCGGCAGAGCTTTTCGCCTCGTCCGTCGGTGCCGAGATGACCCATGTTCCCTACCAGGGTTCGGGCGACGCGGTACGCGACCTGGCCGCCGGACGCATCGACCTGGTATTCGCGCCGCAATCATCGGCCGCCTCGGGCATCGAAGATGGCAGCCTGCGGGGCCTCGCCTCGACGCTGTCGCAGCGCTCGGCCATGTTCCCCGACCTGCCGACAGTGTCCGAAACCGCCGTCGAGGGGTTCGACACGTCGGTCTGGTTCGGCCTGGTGGCCCCAGCCGGCACGCCCGATGCCATCGTCGACGCGCTGGCCGACGCGGTGAACACGGCGCTGGAGACCGACGCGGTGCGGGACGGTATGGCAAGTGCCGGCATCCAGCCCTTGGGCGGTTCGCCCGCGGACATGGCCAGTTACATCGACGTCGAGGTCGGCAATTGGTCGGACGTGGTCGAAGCGGCGGGCATCTCGCTCAACTGAGCGGGGCGCGGAACAGATCGGAGGTCTTGCAGATGATGCGACTGCTTTCAGCAAAGGAATGCCGCCCGTTCTTCGATGCGGTCGAAGAGAAGGCAACCCAGATGGGCGCCCCCGTCGCCACCGCGATCGTCGGCCCTGAAGGGCACGTGATCGCGGTCGAGCGGATGGTGGGGGCGGGGTTCATCACCGCCGACACCGCCATCGCCAAGGCCTACACGATCGCGGCCTTCCGCACGATGAGCCCGCGTTTTCCCGACGGGCTGGTGATCCAGAAATGGTTCCAGCAGCGCAATCCGCAATTCCTGATCAACGCGGCCGCCCTGACCGGCGGCCGCGTCGCGGCCTCGGGCGGGATGGCGCCGATCTTCGACGGCGACGACATCATCGGCGCCTACGGAATCAGTGGCGCGACCTCGGATCAGGACGAGATCATGGGGCGCCATGCGCGGGAAAAAGTGGGCTGGCGACACGAGCCGGAAAGCGACATCATCCCGCAGGAGACACTCGATCATATCCGCGAGGTCTATGAAACGATCGGCCTGAGTGACCGGCTTGGGTAGACGGGCACTCGGAAAGGATCGGGGCGAATGGCACATGCGTTCCCACAGCGGCTGAGACGGCGCGAAACGCTGTGCGGGATCGTCGTCGCGGCGGTGGCGGCCGCGGCCGGCCTGGAGGCGTCGGGCTACGCGTTCGGGTCGGTCGACCGGATCGGCCCGGGATTCCTGCCGGTCGTCTACGCGGCGATCCTCGGCGGGCTGGGCTTGGCCATCGCCGCGGTCGGCTGGCACGACCAGTCGACGGTCGAGCGCCCCGCGCTGAGACCGATCCTGGTGGTGATCGGTGCGCTCCTGTCCTGGGCATGGCTGGCGCCGCGCGTCGGCTTTTTCGCGGCGACGGCGCTTCTGGTCTTCATCGGGGCTTTCGGGCAGGGGCGGCTGCGGCCTCTGGAAACCGCGCTTCTGGCGATTGCCACGGCCGCCGCAACGAGCGTGGTCTTCGTCGGCATCTTCGCGCTGCCTCTGCCCGTCTGGCCATGGCCATGAGCAGACCGTGAGCGCTATTTTGGCCGATCTCGCGGGCGGCTTCGCCGTTGCGCTCGCCCCCGAGGCACTGGCTTTCTGCCTGCTTGGCGCCACCATCGGAATGGCCATCGGGGTGCTTCCGGGGATCGGTGCGCTGGCCACGATCTCGATCCTGCTGCCGTTCACCTTCTCGCTCGACCCGACCCACGGCATGATCATGCTGGCCGGCATCTTCTACGGCGCGCAATACGGCGGGTCGGTCGCGTCGATCCTGCTGAACCTGCCGGGCACGGCGTCCACTGCGGTGACCGCGCTCGACGGTTACCCGATGACCAAGGCGGGCCGCGCGGGGGTGGCGCTGTTTGTGACAACCATCGTCTCTTTCCTGGGCGGGTCGTTCGCGATCCTGCTGATGACGCTGGTCGCGCCGGGGGTGGCGAGCCTTGCCCGCGAATTCGGCTCGACCGAGTATTTTTCGATCATGTTGCTGGCGCTCGTCGCCGCCGCCACCCTGGCGCCGGGGTCGATGCTGAAAGGGCTGGCAATGGTCGCATTCGGCCTTCTGCTCGGGACCGTGGGCACCGACATGACGACCGGCAGCTACCGATTTACCTTCGGGATGCTCAGCCTTGCCGACGGCCTCAGCCTGGTGATCGTGGTGATGGGGCTTTTCGGCGTGGCTGAGATCCTGTCGAACCTGGCCGGCGGCGCGCCGCCGCGGCCCACGCAGGAAACCATAACCCTGCGTTCGATGCTGCCCACGCGAGAAGACCTGCGCCGCAGCATCGGGCCGACCTGGCGCGGGTCCTTGGTGGGGGTCGTCACGGGCATCCTGCCGGGGCTGGGCCCGCAGGTCGCGTCCTTCGTGGCCTATGCGACGGAAAAACGTCTCTCGGACACGCCCGAGCAATTCGGAACCGGCATGATCGAGGGCGTGACGGCCCCCGAGGCGGCAAACAACGCCGCGGTGCAGGCGGCCTTCATCCCGACCCTGACACTGGGCATTCCCGGCGACGCGGTCATGGCTGTCATGATGGGCGCGCTCATGTTGCACGGCATCCTGCCGGGCCCCTCGCTGATCACCAACGAGCCCGACCTGTTCTGGGGCCTGGTCGCCAGTTTCTGGATCGGCAACGTCATCCTTCTGCTTCTGAACATCCCGCTGATCGGCCTTTGGCTGAACGTGTTGCGCGTGCCTTACCGGCTGCTCTACCCCGCGATCCTCGCGCTGATCTGCATCGGGGTCTTTTCGCTGCGCAACAACCCGTTCGATATCGTCCTGGTGGTCGTCTTCGGCGTGATCGGCTACGGCATGGGCCTGCTGCGCCTGCCGCCCGCACCGCTTCTGCTCGGGCTCGTCCTCGGCCCGCTGGTCGAGGAACACCTGCGCCGGGCGCTGATCATCGGGCGCGGCGATCCGATGGTCTTTCTGCAAAGCCCGATCAGTCTTGCGGCCCTTGTGGCGACGGTGGTCCTGATCGCCGCGACCGCACGCCGTAAACCGCCCGTTTCAAACACAAAGACACAAGCCGGAGATTGAGATGCTGACAGAAGAACAACGCCGACAGGTCGTCGACTCCTTGCTGGATTCGCACCGGACGAAGGTCCAGGGGACACGCCCGTCCGAGATGTTTCCGCAGATCGAGATCGAGGACAGCTATGCCATTTCGTCGATGGTCGCCAAGCAGAAAGAGGCCCAAGGCGTCCGTATCGTCGGCCACAAGGTCGGCCTGACCTCCAAGGCGATGCAGGCCGCCTCAAAGATCGACGAGCCGGATTACGGCTACATGTTCGACGATCTCGTGCTGCAGGACGGCGCGAAGGTGCCCTTCGAGTCGTTCTGCGTGCCGCGGGTGGAGCCGGAACTCACCTTCATCCTGAAAGAGCCGCTGCAGGGCCCCGGCATCGGGCTGGTCGACGTCCTGCGCGCGACCGAATGGGTGGTGCCCTCGATCGAGATCATCGATGCGCGGGTGGGCGAACCGCGCCGGATCTTCGACACCGTGGCCGACAACGGTGCGGCGGCGGGTACGGTTCTGGGGGGGCGGCCGGTCCGGCCCGACGAGATCGACCTCAGGTGGGTCGGCGCCATATTCCATCGCAATTCCGAGATCGAGGAGACCGGGCTTGCCGCCGGCGTTCTCGGGCACCCCGCGATGGCCATTGCCTGGCTGGCCAACAAGCTTGGGCCCATGGGAACGGTGCTGGAGCCCGGGCACATGGTTCTGTCGGGCAGCTTCACGCGTCCGGTCTGGGCCGCCAAGGGCGATACGTTGCATGCCGATTTCGGCCCGCTGGGCTCTGTCGCGGTGCAGTTCACATGACCGTTCAGGCACCGAAGAACAGTTTCAAGTCGCGGCTCCTGGCAGGCGAGGTGCAACTTGGCCTGTGGATGAGCCTGGGCAGCGCTGCCGCCGCCGAGGCTCTGTCGCTTGTCGGCTACGACTGGCTCCTGTTCGACATGGAACATGCACCGGTCGACCCGCCGCAGATGCAGCCGCTTCTTCAGGCCGCGGCCGCGGGCGTGTCACAGGCGGTCGCCCGGCCCCCGTGGAACGATCCGGTATTGATCAAGCGAACCCTGGATGTCGGAGCACAGACCCTTCTGGTGCCGTTCGTGCAATCCGCCGAAGAGGCCGCGGCTGCCGTGCGCGCGGCGAAATACCCGCCGCAGGGCATACGCGGCGTCGCGGGGCTGACCCGCGCCAGCCGCTACGGCCTCGCGCCCGACTATTTCGCCACGGCGAACGCGCAAACCTGCGTGCTGGTCCAGATCGAAACGCCCGCTGCCTTGTCACGCATCGAGGAGATCGCCCTGACGCCCGGCGTCGATGGCGTCTTCATCGGGCCCTCCGACCTCGGCGCCTCGATGGGGCATCTGGGCCGGCCCGGCACTGCCGAGGTTCAGGACGCCATACGCGGCGCCGCCGACACGCTGCGCGACCTTCAAAAGCCTGCCGGTATACTCGCGGTCTCTGCGGAAGATGCGGAACGCTATCTCGACTGGGGATATTCCTTTGTCGCCATCGGCATAGACATGTCGCTGCTGCTGCGCGCGGCCAAGGCGCGGCTTGACCACTTCACGGACGCGATGCCCGGAAACACCCCGGGCTGACGGGGCTCTGGGTGCGGGCGCAGGGTGCGCCGGCGCGGGTTGGCCGGCGCTCTGGGCCTGTCAATGGCACCCGCCTTCGGGATGGGCAAGGGGCGGGATAGTTGCCCTCGGGCGGGGAAACGGGGCCGGGTCCGGCACTTCAGAACCGGCCCGGCGATCATCCGCCTGGCCGCAATGGCGTGCATGCGTTTCCCGTATAGGCTCGCCGCCGCTGTCCTTGGCGAGTGGGGCGCGGGGTCTCTGCCAGCATCTTTTCCGGCCGCGCCGGGCGCGCCTGCCATCGCGAAAGGTCGCTCACCCGTCGGGCATCAGCCGGATCAGCGCGCCATTTTCGCTGTCCGTCAGGATCACCACCGCGCCGTCCTGCGCAACGTCAACGTCGCGGACGCGGGCCGTGCCTTGCAGGTATCTCGCCTCGCCGGAGACGCGACCGTCCTGAAATGTCAGGCGAACGAGGGCTTGTCCGGCAAGACCGCCGATCAGCGCATCGCCCTGCCAATCGGCGAACATCTCGCCCTCGTAGAAGGCCATGCCGCTAGGCGCGATGACCGGGTCCCAGTAGTAGACCGGCTGCTCCATGCCCGCTTTTTCGGTTAGGCCGTCGCCAACGGGCCGTCCGCTATACTCGGTCCCGTAGGTGATGACCGGCCAGCCGTAGTTCTTGCCCGCGTCCGGGCGGTTCAGCTCATCCCCGCCGCGCGGGCCGTGCTCGACCGTCCAGAGCGCCCCGTCGGGGCCAAGCGCGGCCGCCTGAAGGTTGCGATGGCCGTAGGACCAGATTTCGGGGCGTCCGCCGTCGATTTGCGGGTTGCCTGCGGCCGGGCCGCCCATCGGGTCGATCCGAAGCACCTTGCCCAGGTGGGTCGAGACATCCTGCGCCAGTTTCCGCGGCTCACGGCGCGAGCGCTCGCCGGTCGTCACGAAAAGCGCGCCCGCGTCGTCGAAGACCAGGCGCGAGCCGAAATGCAGCGTCGAGGCCCAGGCGGGGTCCTGGCGGAAGATCACCTCGACATCGGTCATGGTTCGCTCGTCGTCGGACAGGCGCCCGGTGGCCACGGCGGTGGCGTTCCGGCCCCGCCCGCGCGGCTCGGCATAGCTCCACCAGACGCGGCGGGTCTCGGCGAAATCGTCCCGCACGGAGACATCCAGCAGGCCACCCTGTCCACGGGCATCGACCTCGGGCAGCCCGGCAATGGCCGGCGACAGCCCGTCACCGGAGACGACGCGCATCCGGCCCGGCCTTTCGGTGACCAGCCAGCGGCCGTCCGGCAACTGGTCCATGCCCCAGGGATTTTCCAGACCATCCGCCACGACCTCGCGGGTCAGGGTCATCCGCTCGTCGATGACGGGTGCGCGGGTCTGCCCGTCGAAGGCGGGTGTCTGACCGGGGGCATTCGGCGGGGCCGCGTTGAAGTCCTGCCCCTGGGCCGTGCCGGCAAGGGCTGCCGTCACGACCGCGATGGCCAGTGGGCGGAAGGGGGTCCTGGACGTATTGATCATGCAGCACCTTTTCGAATTGTCTGTCATTGCATTGAATGTGGTTTCACTCCTGCAAAGACCAAGTCACGTCTTCGCGGGGCCTGGGGTCGGGCCCGTCAAGGTATCGGGCCGCGCTGGAAGGGCGGTCTTGGGTGCTGCGGGTGGGGTCGACCCAAAAGGCGCCATCTGGCGACGACGCGGTAACGGTGGCCTCAAGGGGTCGCGTCGAGCGGAAACGACTCGCCGACATGACCGCGATAGCGCACGAGTGATATTTCCAGCTGGCCGGTCGCGGCCAGCAGTCTGGCTTCCGCGGCGGCGAGCCGCGCCTCGACGAGCGCCACGTCGGTTTCGGTCACCTCGCCCCGTGCAGCGCGCGCCCGTGTCTGCGTGAGATAGCCATTGAGAAAATCGACGCTGTCTTGCGCGATCGACACCCGGCCGGCCGCGCCGCTCGCCGACGGGTAAAGCCCGGTGGCGACAAATCCGGGCAAATCCTCGGGCCGGGTGTACGCGGTGGCGCCGGGCTGGGCGTTTGTCGCGGCCCCGGGCGGCACGCCCGGCTCGGAGATTGCCGAACGCGTCTCGCCGCACCCGGCCGCCGCGATCAGGGCGGCGAACGCGATGACAGACGAAACGGGGGGCAGGCGTTTTTTCAGCACATGCATTCACGCGATGTGTTGGTCACACAAAGCACGTTCAAGTGCAGGTTCGCACCGCTCGGGCCAAACGCTGCGTGCCTCGCGCAATGGCCGTCAGTGGGTTCGCTGAACCTGCCCGTGCTGGGTTGCCGCAGCCGCGCCCTGCAGGCAGTCTTTGAACTGCGCGCAAAGGCCTCGCCTTTTCGGGCGATGCGTGAGAGGCCGATGGAATGCATCAGGCGACCCGACCGACGACGCGACACCCGACGCCGATGGCCGCAGCGATTGGCCGGTCGCTGGACATCTACTATCGAGACACCGCCCGGACCGCGCGCATGGACCTGCTGCATCGCGCCTTCATCCCACCCGGTGCACGGGTCTTCGATATCGGGGCGCATGTGGGCGACCGGACCGGGAGTTTCCTGCGGCTAGGCGCATCCGTCGTCGCGCTGGAGCCGCAGCCGCACGTCTTCCGGGCCCTTCGCCTGATCCACGGACGCCACCCCGACGCGGTGCTTTTGCCCATCGCTGCGGGCGCTGCGCAGGGCGCGATTGCGCTTCATCTCAACACGCGCAACCCCACCGTCGCCACCGTGGCGTCGGATTTCATCGCCGCGGCCGCCGGTGCTGCGGGCTGGAGCGACGAGGTCTGGGACCGCAGCATCACCGTTCCGGTCACCACGCTCGATACGCTGATCGCGCGCTACGGCATCCCCGATTTCGTCAAGATCGACGTCGAGGGGCATGAACCCGCCGTTCTGCAAGGCCTCGGCACCGCGTTGCCCGCGCTGTCGTTCGAGTTCACCACGATCCAGCGCAGCGCCGCCCATGCCTGCATCGAGCGGCTGAGCGTCCTTGGACAGTATGAATACAATCTCAGCCTCGGCGAAGAGCACAGGCTGCGCCATGACGCATGGCTGGGGCCGCGGGAAATCTGCGCCGTGATGGAAGCGCTGCCCGACGCGGCGAATTCGGGCGATGTCTACGCACGGCGGGTCTGAGATTGCGACAGCCTGATCGTTTTGGGCGTCAACCGGTGATCCCTGCGCCGGGGATCGGCCGTCGCCAGCCGCCCCTTGCGCGCATTCCGGCCCGGCCCATTCCTTTCCGCTCGGCTTGCCGCAACCCCCGGAGGGACGCATGGCGGCCGGCCAGTCGTGCGCCGCGCAACCAAACCCGGCGCACAACTCGCATCGCTGGCCGGCGCCCCTTCGCCAGCGGCGCGGGCTGCAAGCGGCCTGTGCCGCGCTCAGGACGGATCGTCCGTCTGCTGGCCGGCCTCGGCCTGTTCGGCGGCCCAGTTGCCCGCCGCCTCGACCGCAACGGTCGAGGTGGTGGGGAGCACGCCGAGGTAGCTTTCGGTGTCCTCCGTCGGGACGGCGGCGCGCTGGGTCATGCGGTAAAGCGCATAGAGCGCAAGCAAGGCGAAGGTCACACCCAAAACCGGCCAGAACGCGAAGGGACCGAGCCCCTGCATCGCCCAACCGGTTGCCAGCGGCCCCAGGATGGCACCGAGCCCGAAGGTGAAGACCAGCCCGCCGGACGCGGCCGGCATGTCCTCGGCCGACAGGAAATCGTTCGTATGGGCCAGGAGCAGCGCATAGAGCGGCGTCGTCACCCCACCGGCGAAAAAGGCGGCCGCCATCAAGGGCCACAGCCCGACGCCCCCGGTCCACCCCATGCCGATGCCCGCGAACCAGCCCAGGCCGCACGATGTCATGCCCAGCAAGGCCGCGCCGAAGACCAGCTTGCGCCGGTCCACCCGGTCCGACAGCCAGCCGATCGGGTATTGCAGCACCAGCGCACCCGCGAACAGCATCGCCACGAACAGCGCGATCTGCGATGCCGTCATGTCGATCTGTGCGCCGAAGACCGCGCCCATGCCCGCCTGCGTGGCGTAGATGCTGCCCAGAAGAAAGATCCCCACCGTGCCGAGCGGCGAGCCCACGAAAAGGCCACGCAGCGACATCGGGCGCGCGACCTCGACCGCCGGGACCGGGGTCGCCGAGAGCAGGATCGGCGCAAACGAGATAGAGACCAGGATCGAGGCGCCAATGAACAGCCCCGCGGTCGCCGCATCGCCCAGCGTCAGCAGCCCCTGCGCCCCGATGATGCCCAGCGTCTGCGCCATCATGTAGGCCGACAGCACCTTGCCGCGGGTCTCGTTGGTGGCCGCGTTGTTGAGCCAGCTTTCGGCGGCGACGTAGATGCCGGACATGCAAAAGCCCACCAGCACCCGAAGCAATGTCCAGGCCCAGGGCTCGGCCAGCAGCGTGAAGGCGATCAACCCCGCCGACATGAAGCTGCCCAGCGCCGCGAAGACCCGCACATGCCCCACGCGCCTTATCATCAGCGGGGTGAGGCGCGCACCGGACAGGAAGCCCAGGAAATAGCCCGAGGTGACCACGGCCAGTTCCGCGGCGGAAAACCCCTCGATACCGCCGCGCAGGCCGATCAGGGTGAAATGCATGCCGTTGCCCAGCATGATCAAAACGATGCCGACCAGAAGGGCCCATACCCCGGACAAGACTTTCAACATCAGAACGGTCCTCTGACTCGTAGCGTATTGCGGCGGTCGCCTTTCCTTCACTAGGCGGGCCTCGTGACCGCGGGGCCGCAGCGTCGCAGACGCCATGCCGCCGATGGCTGCGCGATGCTTGGCCATTTGGATCGAGAAACAGTACCACCCAAGGCCGCCCGAGTTCAGCCGTTATTGGCGGGTTTGGAAACCCGCGCTGCACACCGCGCGGCCCATGAGACGCGAAAAACGCCGGTTGCGACGGCAACCCGGCCCCCTTGGCGCGCGGTGCAGTGTCCGCGTTCGGCCGGTTGCGCGGGCTGCGGCGTGCTGCGGGCATTGCCGCGGTTGCTAAGTTGCGATGCGAGACCGAATCGAGGGGGGCGGGCAGCGCCGGCGGCACAGCCCGGTCACGAGGCCGCGTCCCGGACGCGCCGTCTTGGAACCAACGCCCCTGCAAATTCATTTCCGGTACGACGAAGGAGGGCCGCGCCATGACCTACTTCAAGACCCTCTCCGCCGCCGGTTTCCTGGCGACCGCGATCGGGTACGGGCCCGGCCGCGTGGGGTTCGGGCTGTTCGTTTCCGAGTTCAGGCCGGCCTTCTCGATGTCGAGTTCGACCATCGGGTTCATCTCCGGCCTCGGCTTTCTCGGTTTCTTCATCGGCCTGCTGATCGCGCAGGTCCTGCTCAACCGGCGCGGGCCGGGCGTTCCCATCATGGCCGGCCTGGGCGTCGCCACGGCGGGCATGGCGACCGTGGCCATGGCGCCGAGCCTGGCCGTGCTGGCGACCGGCGTCTTCCTCACCGCATCGAGCGCCGGTTTCGCGTGGACACCGTTCAACGACGCGGTGCACCGGAAAGTCCCGGACCGCGACCGCCCGACGGCGCTCTCGACGATCAGCACGGGCACCGGCGTGGGTGTCGTGACCGCTGGCCTCGCAGCGCTCGGGGCGGCGCTCACGGGACTGTCCTGGCGCGCCTGCTGGGCGTTCTTCGCGGTTGCGAGTGCGCTTGCGCTCCTGGCCAATTGGGCGGCGCTGCGCCCCGTCGAACGGGCGCCGGCGGATCGATTGGCGCGGCAATCGCGCCATCTGCTGGATCGCGCGGCGCGTCCGCTTTTCGTCATTGCCTTCGTCTATGGGGCGACCTCGGCGATCTACATCTCCTTTGCCGCCGACTATATGGCGGCACGCGGCGGCGTTCCCGGCGTCCCTGCCGCGGCGACACCGGCCCTCGTGTTCATCTGCTATGGCCTCTTCGGCCTGGCCGGGCTCCTCACCGGACGGGTGAAGGATGCGATCGGCCTGCCGTGGCTCTTGCGCTTTCTCACGGTATCCGGGGCGCTGTCTGTTGCGCTTCTCGTGGTCTTGCCGGGCCGCTGGGCCGGGCTGGTGCCCTCGGCCGGCCTTCAGGGCTTGCATGTGATGATGACGAGCGCCGTCCTGGCATTCTGGTCGGAGAGGCTTTTCCCGTCCATCCCTTCGCTGGGTTTCACCGCGGCGCTTCTGGCCACAGCGGCCGGAAGCACTGTCGGGCCGGCCGTGGCCGGCGTCATGTCCGATACCTACGGGGCGGCCGCGATGTTTCTGGCGACGGCCGCATTGCCGGCCGGCACGGCGGTCATTCTCAGGGACCGCCACGCGCAAGAGCGCCCCGTGAGAGGTGCCTGGCGGGAACCGGCGTGACCCGTCGCTGCGATAGATCGGCAATCGGTCGCACCCGCAGGCATAGCACGCGCTGCCCGATGGAAAGGCGGGCCGGCTCTTGCCGCCGCCCCGGTCCGGTGACCGCCGCGGCGCCTCGGTATCGCTCTCGATCAGAGTGAAGTGGCGCCGGTGGCCATTATGGTGTTACGATGTCCGAAGGAGAGATCGTGCGAGGCGCCCGTTGCCCTATGGCCGCGGCGCCCACGGCGAGACCCGGCGCGGGATTTGGCCTTCGGGTTCACCCGGCGCTTCGCGCCAGGCCCAGTCGTGCGCCCTTACAATCAAAGCGAGGTTCCAACATGTCCGATAAAGACCAGTATATCGAGAAGACCAAGGCGAAGCTGGATCAGTGGAACGCCGAGATCGACAAGATGAAGGCCAAGGCGGACGAGGCCGAGGCCGACGCCAAGATCGAGTATCAGAAGCAGGTTGAGGAAATGCGTGGCAAGCGCGACGAGGCCGAGGCAAAGCTGAAAGAGCTGCGCGAGGCCGGTGACGACGCTTGGGGCGACATGAAGGCCGGGTTCGACAGGGCCTGGGACAGTATCTCCGGCGCCTTCGAGAGTGCCAGGTCCCGGTTCAAGTGACCAGACGCCCTTGGCTGCGCAGGCGAGTCTAAGCGCATAGGTATCACGTTGCGGTGTTTGGGCGGGGCAGGGCCGCCGTTTAGCGTCCTGACATAGCCAGATCGCACCTGTTGGTGGGGTCCCGGCCGGTCCCGAATGCATCCGGCGCAACGTGATGCCTTACGCTCGGCGTCCGCTATCGCTAGGCGGCGCCGAGGGCTTGGTGCATGGGCGCGGCATAGGGAAGGCCGTACCGTCCCGGCGAAGACCGGTTCTCAAAGAGCCAGCCGCACTGACATCCTCGATCGCCCCGTCCCCCAAGACCGCATCGACCAAAGCGCCGTAACATGACCCGGCAGAGGGTCGTTTCACCGCCCGGTGCCGCCTTGGCCCGTGGCCGGCGACACAGATCGGCCCCACCGAATGTGAAAACCAAATTGTTTACCGAAATGGAACTTCCGTGGCACCTTTCCCTGAGGGCACTTCAAGACTTCTGGATTTCAATCAAGAAGCGTGCCGCAGGCCTGGGAGGAGCCGACAATGAATCTGAGACCCGATCCGACATTTCATGCAACCCCGAAACTCGCCATGGAGGCCCCGGCGGAGACGCTGGCTTTCACGCTCATGCTTAGTGCCGACGGCTCGCAGCCCGATGGCCTTGCGGTCATCGACGTTGACCCCAAGTCCGGCACATACGGCCAGATCGTGCATCAACTCATCATGCCCAACAAGGGCGACGAGTTTCACCATTTCGGTTGGAATGCCTGTTCCTCGGCGCTTTCGCCGCTGACAGGGCACGCTTTCCTCGAACGGCGCTACCTGATCGTTCCGGGTATCCGATCGTCGCGTATCTACGTGATTGACGTGAAAGAGCCGCTCAAGGCCAAGATCCACAAGATCATCGAACCCGAAGAAGTTTTCGCCAAAACCGGCTACTCGCGCCCGCACACGATCCATTGCGGGCCCGAGGGGATCTATGTCTCGACGCTCGGCGGCGGCGGCGCGGATGGCACCGACGGCCCGCCGGGGATCTTCATCATGGATTGCGAATCCTTCGACATTCTCGGCCGCTACGAGATGGACCGGGGTCAGCAGGACAAACATTACGATTTCTGGTGGAACCTGCCGCGGGACTACATGGTCAGTTCCGAATGGGGACTGCCGCCGCAGTTCGAAAACGGCCTCGTCGCAGAGGATCTGCTCTCGAACAAGTACGGTCACAAGATCCATTTCTGGAACCTGCGCGAGCGTCGCAACGTCCAGACCATAGATCTGGGCGAAAATCACCAGATGGCGCTGGAAATCCGACCTGCGCATGATCCGGCCAAGGATTACGGCTTCTGCGGCGTCGTGGTGGACACCACAAACCTGCAGGGCGCAATCTTCACCTGGTGGCGCAAGGCCGACGGCACGTTCGAGGCCAGAAAGACCATCACCATCGATCCGCGACCGGAAAAGGCCGAGAACCTGCCGCCGCTTCTGCAAGGGTTCGAGGCGGTGCCGCCGCTCGTGACCGACATCGATCTCAGCCTCGATGACAAATACCTCTACGTGGCCTGTTGGGGGCTGGGCGAGATGCATCAATACGATGTCTCGGACCCGATGAAACCCAAACTCGCCGGCAAGGTCGAGATCGGCGGAATTGCCCGGGGCGCCAAACACCCCAACGGAAAGCCGTTCGCCTTCGGCCCGCAGATGGTGGAAATCAGCCGGGACGGCAAGCGCGTCTACTGGACCAACTCGCTCTACTCGACCTGGGACAATCAGTTTTACCCCGATGATGACGGCGGTCAGATGGTCATGGCCAATGTCGGGGCGAACGGCGGGCTGGAACTGGACAAGGACTTCTACATAGAGTTCCCCAAGGGGTATCGAAGCCACCAGATCCGCCTCGAAGGCGGCGACTGCTCGACCGACAGTTTCTGCTATCCCTCCGTCTGACGCGTGGATGGACTGAATACAGCAACGGCCCTTTGGTGGGCCGTTGTCGCGTCGGGAATTTACCATGGGGTCAATCCCGGCATGGGCTGGCCGCTTGCGGTGTCGGCCGCCCTCATGGATCGGACGCGCGGCAGCCTTTACCGGGCTTTGCTGGCGCTGGCGGTCGGGCATCTGCTCGCCATGGTGGCGGTCCTTTTTCCGTTCTCGGTGCTTCTGTTTCTCGCCGAATGGCAACGCGCGATACAGACCGGCGCGGCGGTCCTGCTGATCGGACTCGGGACTTACCTGATCTTCAATCGCCGGCATCCGCGGTTTCTCGCGCGCGTGCCGCCGTCGCGGCTTGCGCTTTGGTCGTTCCTCGCGGCCATGGCCCACGGCGCAGGTTTGATGCTGGTGCCGATCTACCTGGGTATATGCCGCACGGTAGAGACCGATGCCGGGCACGCAGCCGCTTCGGACCTGATGGCGGGCAATGTCGGCATCGCCTCGTTGGTTGCCGTGGTGCATACACTCGCCATGACCCTTTCGGGCGGGCTGTTCGCCGTTGGGGTCTATCACTGGCTCGGATTGCGGTTTCTGACGAAAAGCTGGTTCAACCTCGACCTGGTATGGGCCTCGAGTCTCGTTCTCGTCGGGGTGATCTCACTTCTGGTCATCCACTGACAACCGAACGGGTATGTCGCGTCGCGGGGCCTGAAGGGGGCCGGGTTGCGTTCCGGCGTTGGACGATGGCCAAATCTGCCCACTTTCCCGGCCTGCGAACCGGCCCCCGAATCATTCGCCTGCTGGCGGTGTTCCAAATCCGGTTTCGGCTCGCGCGAAGCAGGGACGTCTCGATGCGGGTCCGCCCGCTCCGCAACCGGCTCTCGCCCTCCTCACCATACCCGGCGGGGCGAACTTGCCCCCGGTGTCCGTTCGCTCCACTGCGGCCCCGCATCACGCGGCCACTCCTGGCCCGGCGAGAGGTTGCCCCAAGACAGCCAAGCCCGTACCTGTCAGCCATGTGACTGCGATGCGCGGAAATGCTGGGCAAGGATGCCCACGAGACTCCTTGACAGCGCGCGCGCCGTATCGCTCAACTTCTTGCCTCAAGGAACGCAGCGGGAGAGACGGATGTTCAAGAGAGTTTCGGTGGCCATCGCGGCCTTTGCGATCGCCTCGATGCCAGCCATGGCCGAGACGCGGGTCACCTACAAATCGGCCAAGTCGACCTCGTCCTATTACCAGATGGGTGTGCAGATCGCCGAGGCGATGAAGGCGGGCTCGGGGGGCGAGATCATCGTCACCGTCGAGGAAAGCCAGGGCTCCGTCCAGAACGTTATGGAGGTGCGCGCCCGCGGGGGCGACTACGTCTTCACCACGCCGCCCGCGCTGGTGGGGCTGGCCCAGGGCGGCAAGGCGATGTTCGAAGGCAAGGGCGATCCGAAGTTCGACGAGATCCGCGCGCTGTTCCCGATCCCGTCGCTGACCATGCATTTCGTGATGTCGGATGCCTCGGGCGTGAACGAGTTCGCCGGCATGGAGGGCAAGACCATCCTGCTGGGCAAGGGGTCGTTCGGTGCGCGCGAGGGCGAAAAATACCTCGGCCTCTTCGGCCTGGAGGGCAAGGTGAACATCGCCGATGTCGAGCTTTCCAACGCGGTGCCGGCGCTGAAGAACGGCCAGATCGACGGGTTCGTCACCGCAGGCTCCTGGCCGGCGCCGAACGTGATCGAGGCCGCGGCCTCCACCGGCGTTACGGTGCTCTCGCTCACCGACGAGCAGATCGAGGAGACCAAGCGCGCGCGGCTGGTCATCCCGGCAGGCACCTATGCCGGGCAGGAGGCGGATATCGTGACCACCTCGCTGCCGGTGGTGGCCTACACCACCACCGCGATGGACGACGAAACCGCCTATCAGTTGACGCGGTCCTTCTGGGAAGAGAAGGCGAAGATGGCCCAGGCCGCGCGCTGGTGGGCCGGTGTCGACGAGGGGCTGATGGCCAACATCGCCGGCAAGATCCACCCCGGCGCCCTGCGTTACTACAAGGAGGCAGGGTTCCCGCTGACCGACGCGCAGATGTGATCCGCGCGAGCGGCGATTGATCGGCCGGGCCCGCGTGCCCGGCCGTTTTCCGTGTGAGGTACGATGCTCTCCCCCCAGACAGACGCCTATTCCAAGGGCCCGTTGCGGTTTGCCTGGCTCGCCCTCGCGGTCGTGCTGGTCGGTTTTCACCTTGGCCTGATCTTTTCCGGACTGGTGCCCAACCTCGTCGCGCGCCCGCTGCACATGGCGCTGGCGCTACCGTGGATCTTCATCTTTTCCGCGCGCACGCCGCTGGGACGGGCGACCGGGGCGGTCTGGACCGCCCTGGGCGTTGCCGCGGCGGGGTGGGTTGCGTGGAACCACGGGGCCCTCTCGGATCAATACGGGTTTCTCGAAGGGCCGTTTCAGACCGGCATCGCCGCGATCCTGCTGCTGACCGTGCTGGAGGCCGCGCGCCGCGCCATCGGCTGGCCGCTGCCCACCGTCGCGGCGCTGGCGCTGGCCTACGGCCTTTTCGGACAGCATGTCCCCGGCCAGTTCGGCCATTCCGGGACGCCGCTGGCCAGTTTCCTCGGCACCCTGACGATTGCCGAAGGCGGTATCTGGGGCAGCCTGACGGCGGTCTCGGTCGGGGTGGTGGCGATTTTCGTCATCTTCGGGGCGGTGCTGAACGCGGGCGAGGCGGGGCAGGGTTTCATGAACGTGGCCGCCGCCGCGGCGGGGCGGCTGACTGGGGGCGCGGCCAAGGTATCGCTGATCTCCTCGGCGCTGTTCGGCTCGATCTCGGGCTCGGCCTCGGCCAACGTCGCCTCGACCGGCGCGATCACGCTGCCGGCCATGGCCCGGCTGGGCTATCCAAGGCGGCTGGCCGGCGCGGTCGAGGCGGTGGCCTCGTCGGGCGGGCAGATCATGCCGCCGCTGATGGGGGCGGGGGCCTTCGTCATGGTCGAACTGACCGGCGTGCCCTACACCGGCATCATGGCCGCCGCGCTGATCCCGGCGTTTTTGTATTTCTTCACCGTCTGGGTCGGCATCAACGGGTATGCCCGGCATTACGAGCTGAAGGGGCTGGCCGCAGAGGACCAGCCCGCCGCCCGCGACGTGGTGCTGACCTCGCTCTTTTTCCTCGTGCCGTTCTCGGTGCTGTTGTGGGGCATGTTCGTGGCGGGCGTGACGGCGCAATACGCGGCGTGCCAGGCGATTTTGGCCGGTGCGGTGCTGCTGTTGTTCAACCGCCGGCTGCGCATCGTCCCCGCCGAGGCCGCCGAGCGGATGGAGCGCGCCTGCCTGACCGCCGCGCGGCAGGTGTCGATGATCGCCTCGATCATCCTCTGCGCCTCGATCGTGATCGGGGTGCTGTCGATCACCGGGCTGGGGGTCAAGCTGACCTCGCTGATCCTGTCGGGCTCGGGCGGGATGCTGTGGCCCTCGCTGCTGCTGACGGCGCTGGCCTGCCTGGTGCTGGGCATGGAGGTGCCGACGACCGCGGCTTACGTGATCTGTGTGTCCGTCGCCGGGCCGGCGCTGATCCAGCTTGGGCTGGAGCCGCTGCAGGCACATCTCTTCGTTTTCTGGTTCGCGCTTTTGTCGACGATCACGCCGCCGGTCTGCGGCGCGGTCTTCATCGCCGCCGGCATGATCGAGGAGAATTGGCTGAAGGTCGCCGTCACCGCCATGGCGCTGGGCGTGGGGCTTTACGTGATCCCGCTCGGCATGGTGGCCAACCCCGATGTGCTGGCCCTCGCGTCGGCGCCCGGTGCCGCCGTGCTGGCGGGGCTGCGCATGGCGCTGGGGCTGGGCCTGCTGTCCTACGGGCTGATCGCCGCGCACCGGCTGGCGCTGCGCATCGTTCTGGTGCTGTCCGGGGCGGCGGTGGTGTTCTCGGGGGTGGTGTTGAGCTGATCGTGCCGCGGAGAGGGACAGCCCGAAGGCGGGCCTTGTTCCGCCGCGCAAGGCCCGACCCTGCGCGGCTCAGAGGTCCTCGAACGTCGCGGTCGCCAGAACCGACCCGGTCGGGACGCCCGTCGGCGAGCCGCCGGGCGGCTCGTCCGAGACCGCAACGGTGCCGGTGCGGACGCCGGGCGCGATCTCGTCGGGAACGCGGATGCGCGTCGGTCCGTCGCTTTCGAGAACCCCCAGCGACACCGGCGCGGTGGCGCCTTCGGCGATGAGCCAAAGCTCGAACACCCGTCCCGCCGGGGGTGTTCCGGCCACTGGCTCGACGATGATTTCATGCGTTGCGGGAATGACGCTCGCCACAAGGACGACGGATTGGTCCTCGCTGCTCAATTCGGCGCGAAATGCCGGCTCGAGATCCCGCCCGACGCCGAGTACATTCGTCAACAGAACGATCGCGGCAAGGCCCGCCACGGCGAGGCCGCCCAAGAGGGCGGGCCAGCCGGGCAGGAACCGACGCCCTGTTTTCCGGGGCGGTCCCACCGCATCGAGAACCGCGGTCTTGACACGCTGCGGCGGCGCGATGTCGGGAACGTCCTCGCCGAGCTGGGCAAGCAGCGCTTCCCATCGGTGAACCAGCGCCCGCAGATCCTGATCGCGCGACAGCCGCGCCTCGAACGACCGGCGTTCGTCGGCATCCAGCAGATGCAGAACGTACTCGGCCGCGAGGGCCTCGTCGCCGAATGTGTCGTCCGGGTCGGTCATCGGGTCAGACAGTCCCTGAGCTTTATCAGGCTGCGGCGCAGCCAGGTTCGCATCGTGTTGACCGGCACATCGTAGCGATGCGCCAGGTCCTTGTAGGTGTCACCGTCAAGATAGGCCCGCTTCACGGCATCCGCGCGGGCGGTGTCGAGCTCGTCCAGGCAGTCGTCGATCGCGGCGCGTGCGGATCTCGCGACGGCGACCTCTTCCGGACCGGGCCGGTCGTCAACGATGTCGAGGGCCCTGTCGATGCCGCCGGTCCGGGTCTCGCGGGCGCGCAGCCTGTCGATGGAGAGGTTGCGCGCGACTGTGATCAGCCAGGTCATCGGGCTGTGTCCGGTGACCGAATAGGTGCCGGCCTTGTTCCAGACCCGGACGTAAACGTCCTGCAAGACCTCTTCGGCTTCGCTGCGATTGTTCAGCACTCGCAGGCAGACGCCGAAAAGTTTCGCGCTGGTTGCATCGTAAAGCGACGAGAACGCGGAATGATCCCGCAGCGCCACGCGGGCGATCATGGCCTCGATGTCGTCCCTCGTGGTCATGGCTTTACCAGATGCATCGCCCGTGTCGCTGTCAATCGCGTTGTCCCGCCCGGGGCGCAAAGAAGAACCCGCGCCCCCGGTGTTACCCGGGGACGCGGGACCTCGGGCGAAGACGGCGCAGGTTACTGCGCGCTGATCACACTCATAACCAGCTTGTCATCGATACGGATCGGCCCGTCTTCCTTGGCCCCGAGTGTGTATTCGAAGATCCCGGTTTTCATGCCGCCGGCCTCGCCGTGGACCATCAGCATCAGCCTGTCGCCCGGCGCGACATCCTCGGTCAGGATCGCCGCCACGTCGAAATTTTCGCCCTCGCGCAGCGGGGCGTGGCCAACGACCGGGCCGGGGGTCATGTCGGCATCGGTGCGATGCACGACCAGCCATCCGTTTTCGCCCGCGACGATCTTTTCCGCGCTCACCACGCCATTGGCGACCGACTGGTCGCGCGCGTCGACCATGGGCGCCATGCCATGGCCCGCGGCAAAGGCGCCCGAGGCTGCGGCGGTGAGGAGGGCTGCGAGAATTGCATGTTTCATGTCGTACTCCTTCGAGTTGCTGTGTGCCCTAGTCACGAAGCGAAGAAGCAGGAAGTTTCAGCGGGTCGGATAAAAAGTTCCGAGGCCGCGCCGGCGGCCCCATCGGCGGATGACGAAACGCAAAGCGTCGACCTCTTGCAAAGACAGTGCCCCGACCATCCGCCCGGCGGCGAGAGGCATGCTCGCCGACGCGCGGCGGATCACGGGCGCGGGCTGCGGCGCGCCTCTTCGCGGTCGAGGTCCAGCGCCACCTTGCCCCATCCGTCCAGCGCGCCGCGAATTTCGCAGCCGGGGGCGATGTAGGACAACCCGCTCAGCGACCCGGTGATTACGACCTGCCCGGGCACAAGGCCGCCGAAACGGGTGCCCAGCATGGCCTCGAGCGCCTTGAAGTTTGCGAAGGCATCGCCGCCCGGCACCTCGCCGCGGCCCTCCAGCAGCACCGTGTCGCCCGCCCGCAGGTGCCCGCTGGCGCCCGACAGGTCGCGCCCGTACCAGTCGCGTGTCTCGGGCCCGACGACCAGCGCGCCGTTGACCTGGTTATCGGCAAGCTTGGCCAGGGGGCTGGGCGTGCCCGACAGCCTTGTGCGCACGATCTCGATCGCCGGGACGAGCGCGAGGCACCCGGCCAACCGCGCGTCGCGGTCCGGGGCGTCGGGCGGCGGCAGCTCGGACAGCACGCGAAAGCCGATTTCCAGCTCGATCCCGATCTGCTCTTCGGCGGGGCAGGCCAGCCGGGCAGGGGAATTATGGGTATCGCGGGCCAGGATCGGCGCCATGATCTGCGGCTGGCCGGGCTTGCAGGCCACCTTGAACCCGCCGACCGGGCCAAGCGCCTCGGCCACGCGGGCCTGCACCGCGTAGGCATCCGCTTCGGTCATCCCGCGCGTGGCGGGGTGGTCGGCCGGCACGGCCACGCCCGTGCACCGCGCGTCGATCAGGGCGCGGGCGAAATCCGCCAGCGCCGTGCCCAGCGCCATCGACACGCCCCCTGTGCCGCTCATGTGGCCCCGCGGGCTTCGCGCCGGGGGCGGGGGTCGGCGGTCTCCAGGCCCTCTTCGATGACCAGCGCGCCGCCGGCAAGCATCTGGTCGATCTCGGCCCCGCCATAGCCGATCTCGGCCAGGATCTCGCGTCCGTGCTCGCCCAGGCGCGGGGCGGGGCGGTCGATCACGCCGGGCGTGGCCGAGAACTTTACCGGCAGCCCGATGGATTTGACCGCGCCGGCGGCGGGATGATCGGTCGTCACGATCATGTCGCGGGCCTGCGCCTGAGGGTCGGCGTGCATCTCGGTGATCGTCAGGACCGGCCCCGCGGGCAACCCCGCCGCCTCCATCCGCGTCAGCCAGTCGGCGGTTTCGCGCGTCTCAAGGTGCTCGCTCAGCACCGTGACCAGCGCGTCGAGGTTGACCATCCGGTCGTGGTTGGAGCCGAAGCGCGGGTCGTCGTCCAGCTCTGGCGCGCCGATCACGTCCAGCAGGCGCAGCCAGTTGGCCTGGTTCGCCGCGCCCACGTTGATCCAGCCGTCGCGGGTGCGGAACGCCTGGTAGGGGGCGTTGAGCGGATGGGCCGAGCCCAGCGGACCGGGCGCCTGGCCGGTGGCGAAGGCGATGGCGCTTTGCCAGTAGGTCAGCGTGATGCCCGCCTCGAACAGAGAGGTATCGACGCGCTGTCCCTCGCCGGTGGCCTGCGCGTGCGCATAGGCCGCCGCGCACCCCATGGCCCCCAGGATGCCGGCGGTGATGTCGGTGATCGGCGCGCCGGGCTTGACCGGCGGGCGGCCCGGCCCCTCGCCGGTGATCGACATCAGCCCCGACATGCCTTGCGCGATCAGGTCGAACCCGCCGCGGCTGGCGTAGGGCCCGGTCCGCCCGAAACCGGAAATCTCGCAATAGACGAGGCGTGGGTTGATCTTGCGCAGCGCCTCATAGCCAAGACCCAGTTTTTCCATCGTGCCCATGCGGTAATTCTCGATCACCACGTCGGCCTCGGCCAGCAGCCGGCGCAGCGCCTCGACGCCGTCGCGGTCCTTGAGGTTCAGCGCGATGCCCCGCTTGTTGCGGTTCATCATCAGGTAGGCCGCGCTTTCGCCCTCGACCCGGGGCGGCACGAAGCGGCGGCTGTCGTCGCCGGCGGGCTTTTCCACCTTCACCACGTCGGCGCCCATGTCGGCCAGCATCATCCCGCAGGCGGGGCCGGCCATGATATGGGCGAGTTCCACCACCTTCATGCCGTCAAGCGGTCCCCGGCTCATCGTCCCCTCCATGTCGGGCGCTCCTTGGCGAGGAAGGCCTCCATGCCGTGGCGAAAATCCTCGCTCATGTAGCACATCGTGATCAGGTCGGCGTCGTCGACCGACACCGCCGCGCGGTTGCGGCGCATCGCCTCCTTGGTGGCGCGCAGCGTCAGCGGCGCCATATGCCCCAGCGTCGCGGCCAGCGCCTCGGCACGGGCCATGAGCGCGGCCTCGTCGGGCAAGACCTCTCCGATCAGCCCGGTGGCCTGCGCCTCTTCCGCACCCATCAGGCGGGCGGTAAAGATCAGCTCGCGCACCCGGCCCGCGCCCAGCAACTCGCTCAGCCGCGCGAGGTTTTCCGCGGCCAGGCAATTGCCCAGCGTGCGCGCGATTGGGAAGCCGAACTTGAGGCTGGCGCTGGCGATCCTGAGGTCGCAGGCGACCGCAATCGAGGCGCCGCCGCCGGTGCAGGCGCCGTGGATCGCGGCGATCGTCGGCAGCGGGCAGGTTTCCACCGCACTCAGCACCCGCGCGATTTCGGCCTCGTAAGCCAGCGCATCCTCTGCTGTCGCAAAGCCGCGGAACTGGGACATGTCGGTGCCCGCCGCGAAGGCCTTGCCGCCCGCACCCGACATCACCACCGCCTTGACCGAGCCATCGGTCGGCACCCCGGAGCAGAGCGCCGCCACCTGTTCGTACATCGCGAATGTGAAGGCGTTGCGCGCCGCGGGGCGGTTGAAGGTGATCCAGAGCGTCTCGCCCCGGATCTCGTGCAGAAGGTCCTCGGTCATCTGTAGAAATACTCCACCAGGAAGAGCGGCACCGAGGGCACGTAGGTGCACAGCATCAGCACCGCCAGCAGCACCGCCACGAACCAGATGTTGACCTTGGAGACCTCCCAGATGTTGGCCCGGGCCACCGCGCAGCTTGTGATCAGCACCGAGGCCACCGGCGGGGTCTGCTGCCCGATGGCGAGGTTCAGCGTGACCACCAGGCCGAAATGAACCGGGTCGATGCCGGCGGCATTGATCAGCGGGATGACGATGGGCACCACCAGGATGATCGCCGCCGCCGAATGCAGGAAGAACCCGATCACCAGGAAGAAGAAGTTCAGGATCAGCAGGATCGCCCATTGCTCGTTGGTGATCGCGAGAATGCCCTGGGCCAGTTCCTGCGGGATCTGCGCGCGGGTCAGGAACCCGCCCATCAGCACCGAGGCGGCGACCAGCAGCATCACCACGGCGGTCTGGATGCCGCCGTCGAGCATCGCCCGCCGCAGGTGCCCCAGGTCGAGGTTGCGGTACCAGGCCGACACCGCCAGCGCCGCGATCACCGCCAGCCCGGCGGCCTCGGTCGCGGTGACGAACCCGCCGAAGATGCCGCCCAGGATGATCACCGGCAGGGTGAAGGCCGGCAGCGCATCGACAAATGTCTCGCGCAGCCGGGGCATGTTGAACGCCTCTTCGGTCGGCAGGTTGTAGCGTCTGGCAAAGATGTAGGCGACGCCCATCAGCCCGGCTGCGCCCAGCAGGCCGGGCACCACCCCGGCGACGAAGAGCTGCTCGACCGAGGTGTTGGCCGAGGCGGCGTAGAGGATCATCGGGATCGACGGCGGAATGATGATCGCCAGCGAGGCCGAGGACGAGGTCACGGCCGCCGACAGTTCCTTGGAATAGCCGCGCTTCTTCATCTGCGGGATAAGGATCGAGCCCATCGCCGCCACGTCGGCCACGGCGCTGCCCGAGATCTCGGCGAAGAACAGCGATACGCCGATATTGACCATCGCCAGGCCGCCGCGCACGAATCCGATCAGCGCCGAGACGAAATTGATCAGCCGGTCGGTGATGCCGCCCGCGTTCATGATCGCGCCCGCAAGCACGAACATCGGGATGGCGATCAGCGAGAACTTGGTCGCGCCGTTGTACATGTCCAGCGCGATCGTCACCAGCGAGCTCACGCCCTCGGTCAGCACCAGCCCGATGACACCGGCCATGGCCAGGGCGATGGCGATCGGCACGTTGATGCAGATCATCGCCACCAGCAGCACGAAGATGAGCAGCATCATCATCAGCGGCTATCCTTGAAATCGTGGGTCATTGCCGCCTTCTGCATTTCCTGCTCGACCTCGACCTCGATCTCGGCATGTTCCAGCGAGATGCCTTTCCGGGTCGCTGTCCAGTAGTCTGGCAGGGACAGCAGTTGGCAGATGATGAAAAGGCAGGCCCCGATCGGGATCACCGACTGGGTGAGTTGCACCGGCACCCAGGTCAGCGACACGAGGTAAGAGCCCTGAAGCACCGCCAGCACCTCGAATCCGGCCTTGGCCATCAGAACGAAGAAGGTCAGCACGATCAGCTCGGCCAGCACCAGTGCCGCGCCGCGCATGCGCGGCGGCATCGCCAGCAGCACCGTGTCAAAGCCGATATGCCGCCGCTTCAGCGCGGCCAGCGCAGAGCCGTAATAGGTGATCCAGGCCAGCATGATGGCGGCCACCTCGTCATACCACGAGAAGCTCTCGCCGATCAGACGCGCAAGCACCGCGACGATCACCACCGCGGTGAGCAGGACCATCAGCAAGACGGTGAACCATTCGAGGACGACCCCGAGCAGGTTTGCAGTCGCTCTCAGCGCGGGCATGGGCGCAAGGTCCATTTCTGACGGGGCATGGGGGCGTCGACCCTTGGGGCCACTGAAGTGAAAACGGTCATCGCTGTCTCGCCGGATCGCGCAAGGAAACTGTCAAAAGGCCCCGAATGGGCCGCCTGCCGCCCGAAAGCGGCCCGCGGCCCGGGGCACCCGATAGAGAGCGGGGGCGCCCGGTTCGGGCACCCCCGACAGGGCTGTTGGCGTCAGCTCGACGTGTCGCCGAGGCCGAGGACGGCCTCGATCATCTCGCCGCCGCCTTCGACCTCTGCGGCGAAGGCGTCGTAGATCGGCTTGGACGCTTCGATGAAGGCGTCCTTGTCTGCCTCGTTCACCTCGACGCCGGCGGCCTTGATGACCTGCAAGAGCTCGACTTCAAGCTCGGCGGCCTTCTCGTAGGTGAAATCCTGGGTCTCGGCGGCGCATTCGCTCAGCCCCGCCCGCACGTTGTCGGGCAGTTTGTCGAAATGGGACTTCGAGGCCAGGATATAGGCCGGCGTGTAGACGTGGCCGGTGATCGACAGGTATTTCTGCACTTCCTGGAACTTGGCCGAGGCGATCTGGGCGTAGGGGTTTTCCTGCCCGTCGATCACGCCGGTCTGCAGCGCGGTGAACACGTCCGAAAACGCCATCGGAGTCGGGTTCGCGCCGTATTCCTGGAACATCTTCACCCGCCAGGCCCCGTTCGGCGTGCGCAGTTTCACGCCTTCGAGGTCTGCGGGCACGTTGATCGGCCGGACGTTGTTGGTGATATGGCGAAAGCCGTTCTCGGCGAGGCCGACGATGGTATAGCCGTTCGCGTTGGCGGCGGCCTCGAAGGTGTCCATCATCTCGGCCTGCACGCGGCGCATGTGGTCGCGGTCCTTGATGATATAGGGCATCTCGAAGATGCCGAACACGTCATCGACCGAGGACATCACCGAAGAGGGCAGGGCGAACTGCACCTGGCCCAGCTTCAGCTTCTGCAACAGCTCCTGGTCCTTGCCCAGCTGCGAGGCGCCGAAGGTCTGCACCTCGGCCGCGTCGCCGAGCTTGCCGTTCGCGCATTCGGCGAAGTGGTTCACGCTCGCTTCAAACAGCGAGCCCGGATTGCCGACATGGCCGAAGCGCAGCGTCATGTCGGCGGCGAAAGCCTGACCGGCCATCAGCGCCGTGGCGGCGATGGTGGTAAGAAGTCCCGATTTCGTCATATCCATCCTCCCTTTGGACTTGGCGTCATGTTCTATGGTGTCGTCTCGGTTCTGCGCCCTTGTCCCGTCTGGCGCGGGTTTGGGCCGCAAAGCTCTTCACCTCATTCCGCTGCGGCGCGGTCTTCCGCGCCCCTCGGGCCCAGCACCGCCATGGCGGCCTGCACGCCGCCCGCCTGGTGCGGCACCCCCGCGTCCCGCAGCCCCATCTCGACGCCGGACAGCGTCGCACAGAGCATGAGATCGTTGAAATCGCCCAGATGGCCGATACGGAATACCCGGTCCGCCACCTTCGACAGGCCGTTGCCCAGTGACATATCGTAATTCTCCAGAGTTACCGCCCGGAACGCGTCGGCCGAATGGCCCTCGGGCGTCATCACGGCGGTCAGCACGTTGGAATACTGCTCGGGCGCCTGGCAGAGCAGCTCCAGCCCCCAGGCGCGCACCGCGGCCCGTGTGGCCGCGCCGTGGCGGGCGTGGCGGGCGAAGACGTTATCGAGGCCTTCCTCGCGCAGCATCGCCAGCGCCTCTTTCAACCCGTAAAGCAGGTTGGTCGCCGGCGTGTAGGGGAAATAGCCCTTGCCGTTGGGGCTCTGCATCGCGTCCCAGGCCCAGTACGACTTCGGCAGTTCGGCGGTTTTCGATGCGGCCAGCGCCTTGTCGCTGATGGCGTTGAACGACAGGCCCGGCGGCAGCATCAGGCCCTTTTGCGAGCCCGACACGGTCACGTCCACGCCCCAGGCGTCGTGCCGGTAGTCGAGCGAGCCGAGGCTGGAAATCGTGTCGACCATCAAGAGTGCCGGGTGCCCCGCGGCGTCGATCGCCTTGCGGATAGCTGCGATGGGCGAGACCGAGCCGGTCGAGGTTTCGTTGTGGACGACGCACACGGCCTTGATCTCGTGGCCCGTGTCCTCGTGCAGCTTCGCCTCGATGGCGTCGGGGTCGGCGCCGCCGCGCCAGTTGCCCTCGATGAAAACGGGGGTCAGGCCCAGCCGCTGGGCCAGCTCTTTCCAGAGGGTGGCGAAATGGCCGGTTTCGTACATCAGCACTGTGTCGCCGGGCGACAGCGTGTTGACCAGCGCCGCCTCCCACGCCCCGGTGCCCGAGGCGGGATAGATCACCACGTGTCCCTCGGTGCGGAAAACCCATCTCATGCCGTCCAGCACGGTGCGGCCAAGCTCGGCGAAGTGCGGGCCACGGTGGTCGATGGTCGGAAAATCCATCGCCCTCAAGACGCGGTCCGGCACGTTGGACGGGCCCGGAATCTGCAGGAAATGGCGCCCTGCCGGCATCGTTCATCCTCCCTGTGCGGCCATTCGGCCTCTTAACGGCGCGACGTTTTCGCCTGCGCCCGGCTGCGCGTTTCCCGACGCCCGCCATGTGTTGACAGGAATTGAATTATGAATTCATTATTCATGTCAAGGAACAATTTTCGCACCGGAAGGGGAGGGCCGGCCGTGCTGGATGGGGCGCAGAGCGCGCGGCTGGGCCGCGACTTCGAAGGCGAGTTGCTGCTCGACGTCTTTTCCCGTGGCCGATACGCGACCGACGCCTCGCATTACCAGATCATGCCCGCGGCAGTGGCCGTACCGCGAACCGAGGACGACGTGGCCCGCGCGTTGGATGCGGCGCGCGATACCGGGCTGCCGCTCACCATGCGGGGCGGCGGAACCTCGCAATGCGGACAGACGATCAATAGCGGGCTGATCCTGGATTGCTCGAAATTCCTCAACGGGATCATAGAGCTTGACGTGGACGGGCGGCGCGCGCTGGTGCAGCCCGGCATCGTGCTGGACGAGTTGAACCGGCAGCTCAAGCCCCACGGGCTGTGGTTTCCGGTCGATGTTTCGACCGCCTCCCGCGCCACCATCGGCGGCATGGTGGGCAACAATTCCTGCGGGGCGCGGTCGCTGCGCTACGGCACGACGCGGGATAACGTGATCTCGATCCGGGGGCTTCTGGCCGACGGCACGCCGTTCGATTTCGGCCCCCATGCCGGCAACCGCGTCCCCGAAGACATGCTGGCGCGGCTGACCGCGCTCGGCGCACGCGAGGCCGACGAGGTCGCGCGCCGCTTTTCCAAGGTGCAGCGCCGGGTGGGGGGCTACAACCTCGACGCGCTGGCGCCCGGCGCCGCGCCGCTCAACCTGGCGCATCTTCTGGTGGGCTCCGAGGGCACCCTGGCGGTGTCGACCGCCATCGAGATCGCGCTGTCGCCGCTGCCGCCCAAGGACCGCGTGCAGGGCATCTGCCATTTTCCGACCTTCCGCGATGCGATGGAGGCCGCGCAGCACCTGGTGCGGCTGAACCCCACGCAGGTGGAACTGGTCGACCGCACCATGCTGAACCTCGCGCGCCAGATTGCGATGTTCGTGCCCACCATCGAGACCGTGGTAAAGGGCGACCCGGCGGCGCTGTTGATCGTCGAATTCGCCGACGGCCCCGAGGAGAACGCCGAAAGCGTTGCCCGCCTGCACGACACGATGGCCGATCTGGGCTACGGCTTCGGCAAGGGGGGCACGCAGGAGGGCGGCGTTGTCGAGGTGTGGGATGCGGCGCTGATCGCCGAGATCGGCGAACTGCGCAAATCGGGCCTCAACATCATGATGTCGATGAAGGACGCGGGAAAGCCGGTGTCCTTCGTCGAGGATGCCGCGGTGCCCTTGGAACACCTGGCCGACTACACCGACCGCCTGACCGAGGTGTTCCACAAGCACGGCACCGAGGGCACCTGGTACGCCCATGCCTCGGAAGGGTGCCTGCATGTCCGCCCGGTGCTGAACCTGCGGCTTGAAAAGGATGTCAACGCCATGCGCGCCATCGCCGAAGAGGCGTTCGACATGGTGCGAGACTACAAGGGCTCGCATTCCGGCGAACATGGCGACGGCATCGTGCGCTCGGAATTTCATGAAAAGATGTTCGGGTCGCGCATCGTGCGCGCCTTCGAGGAGGTGAAGGAGACCTTCGACCCCGAGGACCGACTGAACCCCGGCAAGATCGTCGCGCCGCCCCGGATGGATGACCGCAGCCTCTTGCGCTACCCGCCCGGCTACCGCTTCGACGACATGTCCGCGGGCTTTGACTGGTCGGCCTGGGCGGGGGCCTCGGGCGGGTTCCAGGGCGCGGTCGAGATGTGCAACAACAACGGGGCGTGCCGGAAACTCGCGGGCGGCGTGATGTGCCCCAGCTACCGCGTGACCCGCAACGAGCAGGACGTGACGCGCGGGCGGGCCAACACGCTGCGGCTGGCGCTTTCCGGCCAGCTTGGGCGCGATGCGCTGTTCGACGACGAGATGGCCGAAACGATGAAGCTGTGTGTCGGCTGCAAGGCGTGCCAGCGCGAATGCCCCACGGGCGTCGACATGGCCAAGATGAAGACCGAGGTGCTGTATCAGCGGGGCAAGCGCAAAGGCTATCCGCTGAAAGACCGGCTGATTGCCGAACTGCCGCGCTACGGGCGGCTGGGCGTTGCGCTCGACCCGCTGATCGGGCTCAGAAACCGCGTGCCCGCGGTGGCGCGACTGGCCGAGCGGCTGACCGGGCTGTCGGCGGATCGCGCCTTGCCCCGGTTCCGCAAGGACGCCTTCCGCGAGGCCGAGATCGGCGCGGCCGCGCCCGCCACCGGGGGGCGGGAGGTGGTCCTCTTCAGCGACACGTTCAACCGCTGGTTCGAGCCCGCTATCCCGCGCGCCGCCCTGCGCGTACTGGGCCGCGCGGGCTATGCCGTGAAGAGCGCCGTGCCCGATGGCGACCGGCCGCTTTGCTGCGGGCGGACCTATCTCGCGGCCGGCATGATCGACAAGGCCCGCGCCGAGGCGCGCCGCACCCTCGACGCGCTGATGCCCCATGTAGCGGCAGGGCGCCCGGTCATCGGGCTGGAGCCGTCCTGCCTCTTGACCCTGCGCGACGAGTTCAAGGCGCTGCTGCCGGGAGACGATGCGGGCAAACTGGCGGAACACGCGCTGCTGTTCGAGGAATTCATGGCGCGCGAGGCCGAGGCCGGGCGGCTGAAGCTGCCGATGGCCCGCCGCGACGTGCGGGTCCGCGTGCATGGCCATTGCCACCAGAAAGCGGCCGGCGCGATGGGCGACATGGGCACGGCGCTGGGGCTTCTGCCCGGGGTCGAGGCGGACGTGATCGAGACCTCATGCTGCGGCATGGCCGGCGCCTTCGGCTATGACGCCGAGACCATCGAGGTGTCGCGCGCCATGGGCGAGGCGTCGCTGCTGCCCGCGATCCGCGCGGCGGGGGGCGACGATCTGATCGTTGCAAACGGCACCTCCTGCCGCCACCAGATATCCGACGGAACGGGACGGGCCGCGCTGCACATTGCGCAGGTCTTCGACAGGATGCTCGCCGAGGAAACCGGAGAAACGGGATGATGGACACGATGTCGAACGGCGGGGCAGGCGATATGGGCGTGGCGTTGCTCTCGCGCCCGGCGCTGGCGGTGCAGGTGGCGGATGCCCTGCGCGAGCTGATCATGGAAGGCGCCATCAAGAGCGGCGAAAAGATCCGCGAGAAGGAGTTGACCGAGCGTTTCGGCGTGTCGCGCACCCCGATCCGGGAGGCGATGAAGATCCTGGCCTCGGAAGGGTTGATCGAGCTGATCCCGAACCGCGGCGCGATCATCAGCGAGCGCTCCGAAGAAGAACTGGCCGACGCCTTTCCGGTGCTCGCCGCGCTCGAGGCGCTGGCCGGCGAACAGGCCGCCCGGCGCGCCACCGACGCCGAACTGGCCGAGATCGTGCGGCTGACGGTGGAATTGCGCGCCTCGCTGGAACGGCAGGACCGGCCGCATTATTTCGAGATCAATCAGGCCATCCACAAGGCGATCCTGGTGGCGTCTCGCAACGAAACCCTGATGCGCAGCCACGCGACCATCGCCGGTCTGGTCCACCGTGCGCGGTATCAGGCCAACCTGACGCGCAGCCGCTGGGAGCAGGCCCTGGCCGAGCATGAACGCATTGCAGAGGCGCTGTCGGCGCGCCGTGCCGACGAGGTGGCCGCGTTGCTGAAGACACACATGATGGGCAAGCTCGCGGCGATCCTGCCCGGCCGGGGCGGGCCGGCGGACTGAGGGCGGCCGCGCGGTGCGGCGTCCCAAGTATGGGGAGCGCTCTTGCCCGTTCCGGAACGGATGCACGGGCTGCCCGGCCGTCCGCGATGCTTGACAAAGATCGGGCGTGAAGCGCGCGGCGCCGACAGACCGCAACATCGCCTTTGGCAATGTCATCAAGAAGAACGGTTCCGCTGCACAAGCGCTCTGCCGGCCACAGCCGCAGCATGCAGAAATGCTGGACGGCGTCCAAGCCGCCGGTCACAGTTGGGGCTTCACGGGAGGAGCGCTTGCGATGAATTTCCTGACGGACCCATTCCTTATCGACCCCGGCAAGATCGACGGCCCGGTGCTCGTCACCGGGGCGGGCGGGTGCATCGGCGCATGGACGGTTGCGATACTTGCCCGGTCGGGTGTCCCGCTCGTGGCGCTGGACCTGGCCGATGACCGGCGCAGGCCGGCGCTGGTGATGGGCAACGAGGCGGCGCAGGGCCTGGAATGGGAAGCGGGCGACATCACCGACGCGGCCTGGCTGAACGATGTGTGCGACCGGCACGGCGCCTCGGCGATCATCCACCTGGCGGGCCTCCAGGTGCCGTTCTGTAAGGCCGATCCCGCCGCCGGCGCGCGCGTCAACGTGGAAGGCACGATCAATATCCTGGAGACCGCCCGCCGGCACGGGTTACGGCGGCTCGCCTACGCCAGCTCGACCGCGGTCTACGGCATGCCGCCAGGTGGGCCCGTCATCTCGACCCTTTACGGTGCCTACAAGCTCGCCAACGAATACACCGCGAAGGTCTACTGGCTCGACTGGGAGGTTCCCTCGATCGGCATCCGCCCGAATGTCGTTTATGGCGTCGCGCGCGACCAGGGCATGACCTCGGGGTTCAGCGCGGCCCTTGCCCATACCGCGCGCGGCGAGCCTTTCGAGATCGCGTTCGGCGGGCCGGTCAGTTGGCTTTACGCGGGCGAGGCGGCGGCAGCCTTCATTGCCGCGATCGCAGGCGATGGCGACGGCGCACCTGTTTTCGACCTCAACGGCACCTGCATGTCCGTCGAGGACGGGCTCGCGATCCTGTCCGAGCTTGCGCCGGGTCACGGGGTGACCACGACCGGCACGCCGCTGCCTGTGCCGGCCGATCTCAGCGATGGGCCGATCCGCGCGCATCTTGGCGACTACCCGTCGATGCCGCCGGCGGACGGCATCCGCCAGACCCTCGAAGCCTTCAAACGGTCTGCCCAGACGATCTGAGGGTGCGCCGGGCGGCGGACCGCGCCCTGGGGTCAGTCCTTCGGCGCGTATCTCTTTTCCTCGTCGAAATAGGCGTCGAACCCGATCCGCCGCTTGAGCTCGTCGAACGCCATCAAACGCGCCGCGTCGGGCGTGCCCGCGCGGAACCCGTCCAGCGCCTCGACCATCGCCTGCATCGCTGCGGCCATCAATGTCAGGGGATAGGCGGCGATCCGGTAGCCCATCGCCTCCAGCTTGGCGGGCGGCAGCGCCGGGGTCATCCCGCCCTCGACGATATTGGCCATGCAGGGCCGGGGCAATTCGGCCGGGACACGGGCCATTTCGGCCTCGTCCCGCGGTGCTTCTACGAACAGGATATCGGCGCCGAGCTCTGCAAAGCGGGCCGCCCGCGCGATGGCCTCGTCCAGCCCGTGTTCGTGCCGGGCGTCGGTGCGGGCGAGGATCAGGATATCGGCCCCCTCGGCGCGCGCATCGGCCGCCGCGCGGATGCGCGCGAAGGCCTCGTCGCGGTCCACCACCGACTTGCCCGCCACGTGGCCGCAGCGCTTGGGCGACACCTGGTCCTCGATCATCACCGCGGCAAAGCCCGCCTGGGCAAAGCCCTGCACCGTGCGCTTCACGTTGACCGCGTTGCCATAGCCGGTGTCGCCGTCGCCGATCACAGGGATCGACACCGCGTTGCAGATGTTGCGACCCTGGTCGGCCACCTCGGCGTAGGACATCAGCCCCGTGTCGGGCATTCCCAGCCGCGCGGCCGCGGCGGCAAAGCCCGACATGAAGGTCAGCGGAAAGCCCGCCTGTTCGATCAGCTTGGCCGAAAGCGGGTCGAAACAGCAGGGCATGGTGATGAGGCCGGGTTCGGCCAGAAGCGCGCGGAGCGTGTCGGGTGCGGGTGTCATGGGCCTATAGTTTGAAGGGGATGAAAAGGGCGAGGTCGGGCCAGAGATAGAGCAGCGCCACCAGCGACAGCATCAGCGCGAGAAACGGCAGCGTGCCGAGCGAGACGTCGATCAGGCTCGACCGTGTAACCGACTGGATGACGTAGAGGTTCAGCCCCACGGGCGGCGTGATCAGGGCGCATTCCACCATGACCACCATGAAGATGCCGAACCAGATCGGATCGAACCCCATTCCCATGGCCGCGGGCAGCAGCACCGGCGTCATGATCAGGATCATCGACAGCGCCTCGAAGACGAGCCCCATCAGGAGCAGCACCACGCAGACCAGCACGACGAGGCTCAGCGGCGAGGACACGGTTTCGGCGAGGATCGACGAGATTTCCTGCGGGATGCGGTAAAGCGTGATCGCCTTGCCGAAGACCTTGGCCCCCGCGATGATCAGCAGGATCGCCACGGTGGTGACCATCGAGTCCCATACCGCCTCCCACAGCGCCTTCAGCGACAGGCTGCGCAGGATCAGGCCGGTGATGATCAGGGCCACGGCAAAGCCGATGGCCGCGGCCTCGGTAGGGGTGAAGGCGCCGGAATAGATGCCCGCCAGCACCACGACGGCCAGCAGCAGCGAGGGCAGCGCGCGCCAGGTGGCGGCAAGGCGCTCGGCCCGGCTGGCCTTGGGCGCGGGATCGTACCCGCCGAAGAACTTCGCGTAGATCACCGAATAGGCGATGAACAGCGCGATCAGCGCCAGCCCCGGCCCGATGCCGGCCATGAACAGCGAAATGACGGATTCCTCGGTGACGAACCCGTAGATGATCAGCGGGATCGACGGCGGGATCAGGATGCCCAGCGTGCCGCCGGCGGCCAGAAGGCCATAGACAAAGCGCCGCTGGTAGCCGCGCGAGATCATCTCGGGCGCGGCGACGGTGCCGATGGTGGCGGCCGTCGCCACCGAACTGCCCGAGATCGCGGCGAAGATCCCGCAAGACAGGATCGTGGCGACCGCCATGCCGCCGGGCCAGTGCCCGACCCAGGCCTGCACCGCGGCAAAGAGATCGCGGCCCACGCCGCCCTTCAAAAGGACGTTCGACATCAGCAGGAACAGCGGCACCGCCAACAGGATGAAGCCGTCGAGCGTGGACAGGACCGCCTGCGGCGCCATCAGCGGAGAGAACCCGCCCAGCCACAGCATGCCCAGCCCCAGCGCGCCAAGGGCGAAGGCCACCGGAATGCCGGCCAGCAGCAGCCCGAACAGAAGCGCGAGGATGATCGCGATGGTCATTCGATCATCTCCCCGTCATCGGGCAGCGGCCCGGTCGCGGCGAAAAACGCGTTCTTCAGCGCCGACAAGGTCAGCAGGGCAAAGCCGGCCGGGATCGCCGCCTCGGGCAGCCAGGCGGGCAGGTCCAGCATCGAGCCGGTGGTCCGGCCGCGTTCAAAGCTGTCGTGGAAGATGGCATAGCCGAACCACAGCACCACCGCGCTGAACCCCGCGACGACCAGCATCGCCGCGACCTCCAGCCCCCGCCGCAGCCCGGTCGGCAAGAGCTGCGTCAGTGCCGTCACGCGGATATGACGCCGCGCCGACAGCACCCAGGGCGCGGCCAGGGGGCAGGCCCAGATCAGGCAAAGCTGGCTGAGTTCGGCCGCCCAGATCGTCGGCGCCGTGAAGAAATAGCGCGCGACGACCTCGTAGCTGAGCATCGCGCCGGTCGCGGCAAGCAACACCGCCGCCACCCGTGCGGCGTAGAGTTCCACGGTATCCAGAAGACGCATGGGCGCCCTTTCCAATGGAGGGCGGCCCGCCGACGGGGTCGGCGGGCCGGGGCGTCGGTCAGAAGTCCCGGGCGGCCTCCAGCATTGCCTTCCCGGTGTCGCCGGTGCGCTCGAGGAAGGTGTCGTAGACCGGCTGAGATGCCTCTTTCCAGGCGGCGATCTCGTCGGCCGTCGGCGTGTAGATGGTCATCCCGTTCTCCTCGGCCGCGGCATAGGCGGCGGCCTCGATGCCGGCCATCTCTTCGCGCACGGTGTCCTCGGCCTTTTTCGCGGCGGCCTCGATGATCTCCTTGTGCGCGTCGGGCAGCCCGTCCCAGAACTCGGTATTCACCACCACGATGAACTCGATATCGGCGTGGTTGGTCACCGTGATCGTGTCCATCACCTCCCACAGCGAACGCGACTGCACGCCCGAAACACCGGTCATGCCGATATCGACGGTGCCGCGCTGGTAGGCCAGGTATTGCTCGGAGCCCGAGATGATGGTCGGCGCGCCGCCCGTGGCCTGGACGAAATCGCCCAGCGTTTTCGAGAACACGCGGACCTTCTTGCCCTCCATGTCGGCGGGCGATTTGATCGGGCCGCCATTCGACAGCATGATCGCCCCGCCATAGGCCTGCCACCACAGCACGGTCGACCCGGTGTCCTTGATCGCCGCGTCGATGGGGCTGCGGATCGGGCTGTCGGGCGAGACGGCCTTGCGCACCTTTTCCTCGGTGTCGAACAGGAACGGCTGATAGAACACGTCGACCGCCGGGATGTCGCCGACATAGCGGGTCAGCGAGGCCACGCCCATCTCGATCGAGCCGGAGCCAACCGCCTGCGGCACCTCGTTATCCTTGTAAAGCTGGGCCGAGTCGTAGATTTCCACCGCGATATCGCCGTTCGAGGCGGATTCGACCTCGTCCTTGAACAGCGCGAGGTTCTGCCCGAGATGCGATTTCAGCGGCAATTGAAGCGTGATGCGCAGGGTCGTTTCGGCGGCCTCGGCGGCGAAGGTGCCCATGGCCAGCGCGACGGCCGAAACCGCCCCCAGAACGGTGTGTTTCATCGGTATAGTCCTCCCGGAGTTTTTCTTTTTTGGTTTAGAAAGGATGCAGAAAGCGGCTGCGATAACAAGAGGTCTCTGGCAAGAAACCATCCCCGGGCAGGCAGGGCAGGCAAACCGATGATACGCAACTCGACGTGCCGCCACCGGCCGGTTCGGCTGTCGCTCTTCACCGCCGGGCTGCGCCACGTCCTCTCTGGCCCCGGGGCCTGCGCGCCGGTACGATTTCGGCGCATCATTCCATTTCCGCGTCAAGATCGGGAGGGACGGACATGAGGCGGCAGGTTTGGGCGGCGGGGCGCGGTGCGCTTTGGGCCGCGTGCGTCGCGCTGGCGGCGGTGCCGATGGCGGGCGCGCAGTCGCTCGACCTTCAGGGGCTGCGCGCCGCCGCCGGCCAAGGCGAACTGGCGGCGCAGCGGACGCTGGGCGAGGCGCTGGTTTTCGGCATCGGGGGCGCTGGGCAGGATATCGGGGCTGGCCGGCGCCTTCTGGAGGCGGCCGCGGCATCGGGCGACGCGCAGGCCAAGGCCAGCCTCGGCAAGATGCTGCTGGACGGCTATTACATGCCCGCCGAGCCCGAAAAGGCCGTGGCCCTTCTGCAGGACGCGGCGTCGGCGGGCGTTGCACAGGCCCGGACGACCCTCGGCATGGCGTTGCTGTGGGGCGGCGCGGTCGACCCCGACCCGGCGCGGGCGCAAGCCCTGCTGCGCCAGGCGGCAGGGCAGGGCGATGTCGAGGCGCTGAGCGTTCTCGGAGAGCAACTGGTGGGCGGCTGGGTTCTGGACCAGGACACCGAGGCCGGCCGCGCCATGCTGGAACTGGCGGTGTCGAAGGGCGGTTCCCGGGCTGCCGTCGCGCTGGGCTCGTTCCTGCTTTACGGCGACAGGCTGCCGGCCGACCGTGGCCGCGCGCTGGCGCTCTTCGAACGGGCGGCCGTGGGCGGCGATGGCGCTGGGCTGGAGCGCTACGGCGAATGGATGATGTGGGGCGAACGCGGTGCCGCCGAGGCCGAGGCCTATCTGCGTCGCGCCGGCGGGCTGGGCCGGGGCCGGGCCTGGACGGTGCTGGCCGAGGGGGCGATGTACGGCTACCTGCAACCCCGATCTCGGGCCAAGTTCGACGCCTTCGCCGAAAAG
Organism: Rhodovulum iodosum; assembly: GCF_041020385.1. Lineage (NCBI taxonomy): Bacteria > Pseudomonadati > Pseudomonadota > Alphaproteobacteria > Rhodobacterales > Paracoccaceae > Rhodovulum > Rhodovulum iodosum. The sequence continues at coordinate 316,238 of NZ_JBEHHI010000002.1, forward strand.
GCGCGCGCCGCCGGGCAAGAGCGCATCGCGGTGCTGGAGGCCGAGCGGCAGATGTGGGGCATCAGCATGCGCGCCAGCGGTCCCAGGACGATCGCCCGCCTTGAAAAGGCCGCCGAATCGGGCAATGCCACCGCGCTGAAATACCTGATCGCGCTGGTGCGTGACGGCAACCGGTTGAATGTGCGCAAACGGCCCGACCGGGCGCGGGGCTATATCGACCGGTTCTCGGTTCTGCTGACGCCGCGCGAGGCCGCGCAGCTTGAGGTTACCGTCGATGCGGCCGAGGCGACCGGCCCGTCCGCCTATGGACGGATCGCCGCTGCGCTGGGCGAGCGTCCCGAGCTCAAGTCGGTTTGGTTTGGCAAAGCGCTGTTCGCGGCCAACCCGAATGTCGCGGTCTATCTGCTTCAGGCCGACATGAAGCGGCGGGGCATCTACCGCGGGGCGCTTAACGGACTGGCCACGCGGCCGACCTTGCGGGCGCTCTGGCAGGACTGCATGACGCTGAAAGAGACCGCGCGTTGCGGCGACAGCGTCATGCATCCCGAGGTGATCGGTGCGCTTCTGGCGCGTTAGGCGGCGGTGAAAACGGTCTTACCGCGCGAAGCAGCGGGATTTCTGGCCGAAGCCGCTGGCCGAGCAGATATAGGTGCCGCGCCCATGCCGGGTGTCCAGCGCCTGGGCAAGGTTGCGCTTGCGCTCCGCCTCGGCCTTCGACCTGGCGCCGCGGTCGGGGCTCAGCCAGTCCGCCACCGAGGCCGACCCCGCGGCCACCGCCGGCAGTTCGCCCTTGGCCGCTGCAGGCACGGGCGCGACCATAAGCGCCGAGACAAGGGCGAGCGCGGCGCCGCCGCGCCGTGAAGTCGAGTTGCACGAGAAGATCCGTTGGGTCATGGCGATGGCCTTTCGTTCACGTTACCACATCGGCGCTGCGCCCCGCTCGCGGCACCTGGGCCGCGACGGGCGGCGCGCCGCGCGATGTCAGCAAAAAGGCTATTTTCGGTTCCGGGCGATTTTGTGGTCGAATCGCCCCCGCCGCTACCCCGGATTGGAAACACACCGTTTCCGGCCTGGCCGGGGCCGCCACGCCCCGGCCTTCGGCGGCCGGCTCAGTCGCCGACTACATGCGCCTCGAACTTCCAGTTCGGGCGGCCATAGCCGTCGGGCCACGGGTAGACCTCGACCTGGTTGAAATAGACGACGGCCACGACATTGGGGAATTGCGGATAGTCGAGGCGCACCTCGGAATCCCATTTCGCAACGTAATCGGCATCGCCCACATAGCCCAGTTCGGCCACGACGACGGGCTTGCCGAAGCCCTCGACCCGCTCGTATCGCGGGCCCAGGATGTCGGCAAAGCTTCGCTCCTGCCCGAGAATACCGCGCTCCCAGGCCTGCAGGCCGAAAACCGACAGCCCGACGATGTCGACATAATCGTCGCCGGGATAGTACTCGGCGAGGTTTTCATAGCCCAGTGGCGACCACATGAAGTTCACGTCGGGCGCGTTGGCGCGGCAGATGTCGACCATCCGGCGGTAGGCGTCGATATAGGTGGCGGGTTCCCAGTTCGACCAGATGAACTGGCCGCTCTCGTCCTCCATCTCCTGCGCCCAGCGCACGGTGACCGGGCTTTCGAAAAGGTTCAGCACCGCGCAGATCGAGCTCATGTACCTGTCGTAGTCGCCGCTTGAGATGCCGGCCCTCAGCGCCTCGGGGGTATTGCGCTCGCTGCGGTTCCAGGTCCAGGGCTCGATGGTGGCCAGCACCGACCGGCCGCGTTCCAGCGCGTAGGCGTCGGCCTCGATGAGGCTCGGCAGGAATACGTCCTCCCAGGGCAGGAACAGGTGCTCGATGGTCACCTCCGCGTCATCGGCGAAGACGCCCTCGGGGTCGTAGACGCCGAAGGGCTTGTCGCCCTCGGGCGCGGCCTGCGCCGGCGACGCGAGGACTGCCAGCATGGAAAGGGCCGCCGCAGCGGCGCGGGCGTCGGCTTGGTTGCGCGTGTTTTTCGCAGTCATGTCATGGCCTCCTGATTTGGTCGCCGATCTTGTCCAGCCGGTCGGCGATTGCGCTGAAATCGAAAACGTACTGAAGCGTGCCCGGCTCCCCGGCGCCTGCGCCGGAGACGACGAAACGTGCCTCGACGAACTGGAACGGGCCCAGCCCGGCCGAAAGATAATGCAACCCCTGCATCCCCCGCGCCCCGCCGGCGGCCAGCACCAGCGCCACCAGCCCCGCGACGGTGGCGCCCTGCAGCAGGCGCCGTGCCGGGTGGGCGAGGATGGAAATATCGTTTTCGCGCAGGTGATGGATCACCGCGGCCGCAACGAGGGCCGTGTAGAGCGCGGCGTTGACGAGCGAGAGCAGGTAGAAGCCAGCGGCGTTCTCGACGCCATCCACCAGCAGGACCGGCAGGCCCGCGGCCAGCGCCAGCACGATGTAAGGGGCGATCACGGGGAAGGGCAGCTCGGCCCGCGCCGCCGCGTCGCCCTTGGGGGTGATGCGGAAATCGACGAAACCGCCCGCCAGCCGGTCGCGCACCGCCATCGCGCATCCCCACAGCACCCAGGGCCACTGGGCGCAGACGAAAAGCGCGCGTTCCCAGCTTATTACGCTGGCGTCGGCCGGCCGGAACAACCCGTCCGCCCGGACCTGGAAAGCGATCCACACCAGCACAAGCATCGGCGGTACGCTGTGGGCCAGGAACCCGGGATAGGTGACATCGGCGAAGCGCACATCGGCCATAACCGCCCAGACCGGCAGGGCGAAGGCCACCAGCATGAAGACCGCGAAGAGCGGGTACCAGAGCTGCGAGAACAGGAACTGGAACTTCAGCAGCGGCGAAAGCCCGCCGAAATACCGCGGCGTGTAGCGCAAAAGCAGGCTGACGAGGCTGCGCGACCACTGGAATTCCTGGGTCAGCATGTCGGCCAGCGTGGCCGGCCCGTCGCCGATGGCGATGGCGTCGATGGCATGAACGCCGCGCCAGCCGCCCGCGTTCATGATCATCGAAGTGGAATGGTCCTCGGCCAGTTCCGGCCCCAGCCCGCCGACCTGCTTCAGCGCCCTTGTGCGCACCGCGTAATGCGACCCGATGCACATCGGTGCCCATCCGCGGCTATAGCCCGCCTGAAGCGCGCCGTGAAACATCGCCTCGGAATAAAGCCGCGTGCGGGCCGCCCAGCTTTGCCCGGCATTGCGCGCGCAGATGCTGGGTGCGCTGACATAGCCCACGGCCGAGTCGGCGAAGGGCCGCAGGATGGCGCGCAGATAGCCCGGCCGGGGCGTGTGGTCGGCGTCGAACTGGGCGACGAAGTCGTAGTCGCGATAGCCCACCGTGTCGTAGAAGAACGCCAGGTTGCCTTCCTTGCAGCGGGTGCGGCGGGGCCATTCGGCGCGGTGATAGTCGTCGCGCCCCTTGCGGGTGGTGACCTTCACGCCATGCGCGGCGCACCAGTTCAGCGTTTCCGGCGCCGGGTCCTCGTCGGCCAGCCAGGTGTCGTGGGGATAGTCCTGGGCCAGCATCGCCTCAAGCGTGCGCCGCACCACGGCGAAGGGCTCCGACGGGGTCTTGGTGACGATCATCGCCACGCGCGGACGGCCCAGCGCCGCGACGGGATCGGCGGCGATGCTGGCGCGGGGGAAGATCGCCAGGAAATAGAGCTGCAGCAGGGTGATCCATCCCAGTACGGCAGTCACCAGCCAGTAGCGCAGCGGGTCGATGTTGTGGGCGGGCTGCAACCACCACGCCCAGAAATGGGCGATGAGCGCGAGCCAGAGCGCAATGGCCAGCGCGTATTTCACCTTCTGGCGGCGGCCGAGCAGCGGGGTGAGATGGGCCCGTGCCGCCGGCGGCGGTTTGCTCAGGATCTCAAGCGCGCTCTTCATGGCGTTTCTCCACGCCGAAGCTGGGGGCGGCATGGCGCACGATCGTCTCTATACCCGAATGCTGCGGGGCAAAGCCCAGCATCCGCCGCGCCCGGCCCGCATCGGCCACCAGCGCGGGCGGATCGCCCGGGCGCCTTGGGCAGAGCCGCGTGGGCACGCTGCGCCCGGTGACGCGCCGGACCGCGTCCAGCACCTCGAAGATCGACTGGCCGTGGCCGGTGCCCAGGTTCAGTTCCAGATCGGCGCCGCCGCCCAGCAGGTGGGTCAGCGCCAGCCGGTGCCCGTCGGCAAGGTCCGCGACATGAATGTAGTCGCGGATGCATGTGCCGTCGGGCGTCGGATAGTCGGTGCCGTAGACATCGAGCCGGGGAATGCGCCCCGCCGCGGCCATCAGCGCCAGCGGAATGAGATGCGTCTCGGGGACGTGCTTTTCCGACAGCTCGCCCGCCGGGTCGGCGCCGGCGGCGTTGAAATAGCGCAAGATCGCGTGGTGCATCCCGTAGGCGCGGGCATAGTCGATCAGCACCTGTTCGCCGATCAGCTTGGTCCGGCCATAGGGGTTGATCGGCCGCTGCGGCGCGTCTTCGCAGATCGGCACCGCGTCGGGGATGCCGTAGGTCGCGCAACTGCTGGAGAAGATCACCTTGTCCACGCCCGCCTCGCGGCAGGCGCGCAGCACCGACAGAAGGCCGCCCACGTTGGCGTCGTAATAGATCTCCGGCTGCTCGACGGATTCGCCCACATAGGCGTAGGCCGCGAAATGGATCACCGCCGACACGCGATGTTGCCGCAAGGCCGCGGCCACGCGCGCGGTGTCGCGCGTATCGGCCTCGACGAACGGGCCCCAGCGCACGTCCTGCCGATTGCCGCGCGAGAGGTTGTCCAGCGTCACCGGCAGATATCCCGCCCCCGCCAGCGCCTTGCAGGTGTGGCTGCCGATGAACCCGGCACCGCCGGTCACGAGGATCGCGGGCGTCGACATCACGAAACCCGTTCGGCGGTCTCTTCGGCGCGGGTCAGAAGCGCGGCGAAATAGGCGATGGTCCGGTCCAGGCCCTCCGACAGCGGCACCCGCGGCTCCCACCCCAGCCGGGTGCGGGCAGAGGTGATGTCGGGCTTGCGCCGGTGCGGGTCGTCCTGGGGCAGGTCGCGATAGACAATGCGCGGGCTCGCGCCGGTCTTGTCCAGCACCAGCCGCGCCAGTTCGCCCACCGTGAATTCGCCGGGATTGCCCATGTTGACCGGCATGTAGGTCTCGGGCCCCGAGGCCATCAGCCGGCACAGGCCATCCACCAGGTCGTCGACATAGCAGAACGAGCGCGTCTGTTCGCCGTCGCCGTAGACGGTCAGATCCTGCCCGGTCAGTGCCTGGACGATGAAGTTCGACACCACGCGCCCGTCATCGGGGCTCATGCGCGGGCCGTAGGTGTTGAAGATGCGCGCGATCCTGGTCTCGACGCCGAAACGCTCATGGAAGTCGTGAAACAGCGTCTCGGCGGCGCGCTTGCCCTCGTCGTAGCACGAGCGCGGCCCGACGGTGTTGACGTTGCCGAAATAACGCTCCGGCTGGGGCGACACCGAGGGGTCGCCATAGACTTCGGAGGTCGAGGCCTGAAGGATCTTGGCATTCTTTTCGCGGGCCATCTCCAGCATGTTCATCGCGCCGTAGACGCTGGTCTTGAAGGTGTGGAGAGGGTCCAGCTCGTATTTGATCGGCGAGGCCGGGCAGGCGAGGTTGTAGATCTGGTCGATCTCGCCCCCGAAGGCCAGGGGCTCGATGATGTCGTGCTCGATGAATTCGAAGCTGCGGCGCCCCATCAGCTGGGTGACGTTCGACTTGCTGCCGGTGACCAGGCTGTCGATGCAGATCACGCGATTGCCGGCTTCGATCAGCCGGTCGCAGAGGTGCGAGCCCAGAAAACCCGCCCCGCCCGTCACCAGGATTGTCTTTCCGCTCATTTCACTGCCCCGTTTTTTTTCTGCCCTGTTTTTCTATGCGAGCAGGATAGCGGGCCGCGCAAGCGGTTTTGCGGAGGAACTTGGGTGTTTTTACGGCGTTGGAAAGGTGCTTGCGAGAGGCAGCACTGGCCACCGCCGCCGCCGTTTATGTCGAGGAAACATTGGGTTCGGTCGAATAGTCATGACCGACCGGACCCGGTTTTCGGGCGGGCCCGTGGCCCTCTCGTCGGGATCGGCCCGAAGTTATGTCGCGGTCCGGAACGGTCGCCTGTTGCCCGGCCACGCAGGTCCGAACCGCCTGGTTGCGCGTCACCGCCCCGTCAAGGTCCGGTCCGTGCCGGTCTGACGCGGCCAAGGCCGGGTCATCCGGTCGGGTCGGGCGCACGGGTTGCGCCCCGCCACGTCCAGATGTCGCTTACCCTGCATCCAGCCGGTCCACCGCCGCTTTCGCCGCGGTGCTCACCGCCGGGCTCAGCCCCTCGCCGGGGGCGAAATCGGCGCCTTCGATGCCGAGGATCGACAGCCGCGGCGGCAGAAGGCCCAGCAACCGCGCGGTTTCGACCGCCTCGGCCAGGCCGAAGCTGTGGGTCGAGCGGCGGAACCTCGTGCCGCCCACGGGGCCCGCGGCTGCATCGAGCGTCAGGATCGTTCCGGGCGCCGCGCCGGTCTCGGTCGCGTCGATCAGCGTGACGGCCCCGCGTCCCCGGAAAAGCTCGATCAGCCCCGCGCCGTCGCCGCCATGGGTCAGTGCCCTGTGGCCGCGCCGCGCCAGTTCGTCCGCCACCCAGGGCCCGACCCCGTCATCGCGCCGGAACGGGTTGCCGACGCCGATGAAAAGCGGCGCCTCAGACACGCTCGATGGTCGGTCTGAGCGCATGGGTCGCGCAGGAGATGCACGGGTCGTGGTTGCGGATCGCCTGTTCGCACCGCCATTGCAGCGCAGCGTCGTCCAGATCGAGAAAGCGACCCGCGACGCGGGCGAGATCGTCTTCGATCTGCTTCTGGTTCTGCGAGGTGGGCGGCACGATGGCGGCGCTCAGGATGCGGCCCTCGTCGTCCAGCGTGTAGCTGTGATGACAGATGCCGCGCGGCGCCTCGGTGCAGCCATGCCCCGTGCCGGCGCGGCGCGGCGCCACCACCGCCGGCGGGTCGGGCGGCACGTAGCCACGGGCCAGCCGCAGCGCCTCTTCGCAGGCATATTGCACCTCGACCATCCGCACGAGGATCGACCGGAACGGGTTGCGCTCGACCGGGCCGAGGCCCGCGGCCGCCGCGGTGTCGCGGCAACTGTCGCTGAGGCGCGCGAAATTGTTGGCGTAGCGCGCGAGCGGCCCGACGAGGTAGGGTGCATCGCCGTGGCGGGCATGGAGCGCGGTCGAGCGCGCCACCTGTTCCTCGGCAAAATGCTCGGCAAAGGCCTCCACACCGATATCGAGCCCCCGGTTCGACCCGATGCGGCCCAGCTCGATCGGGTAGGTCTCGGGGTGGACCAGCGAGACGAAGGTGTAATCGGCCTCGTCCTGGGGAAAGTCGAACCCTGCGAAATCGAGCGTCATGTCGCGGGCCGCGCCGATGCCCCATTCCAGCTCGGGGATCAGCGCGGCGATACGCTCGGGGTCGGGCGCGCGCCAGAACCCGCCGATGCGGGTGTTGACCGGGTGCACCGCCCGGCCGCCGATCACCTCCATCAACTCGTTGCCCAGCTTTTTCAGGCGCAGCGCGGTTTTCACCAGATCGGGGCGCAGGCGGGCGATTTCGAACGCGTCCTCCAGCCCCAGGAAATCGGGCGCGTGCAGCATCGCCGCGTGCAACACGTGGCTCTGGATCCACTCGCCGCAATATAGCAGCCGGCGCAGGGCGGCGATTTCGGGGGTCACCGTCACCCCCAGCGCCGCCTCCATCGCCTGGTTGGCGCTGGTGATATAGGCCACTGGGCAGATGCCGCAGATGCGCGAGGTGATGTCGGGCGCGTCGGCCGCGTCGCGCCCGCGCAAGAGCGCCTCGAAAAACCGCGGCGGCTCGAAGATGCGGAACTCGGCCGCCTCGACGCCGCTTGGGCCGATCTTCAGCTTGATCGCCCCTTCGCCCTCGACGCGGGCCAGCGCATCGACCTTGATGGTGCGTTCAGCCATTGCCCTGTCCCCCTTCGGCAAAGGCAGGCGCGGCGGCGGTGAAGCTGCGCAGCGCGTCGCGGATCTGCCGCGCGTCGAGGCCCAGCTCGGCGAACCGCGCGGTCATCGCGGCGACATTGGCGCCCTCCACCGGGCCGAAACAGCCGTAGCAGCCGCGCCCGACCCTGGGGCAGAGGTTGCCACAGCCGGCAAGGGTGACGGGGCCGAGGCAGGGCTGGCCTTCGGCCACCATCACGCAGGCCGTGCCATGCGCCTTGCACTCGACGCACTGGGCGAATTTCGGCAGGCGCGGCCGGCGCCCGGCCAGGACGGCCGTGACCAGCTCGACAAGCTGGTATTTCGAGATCGGGCAGCCGTGGAGTTCGATGTCCACCGGCACATGCGCCGAGATCGGGGTCGAGGTGGCCAGCACGTCCAGATAGTCCGGGCGCGGGTAGACGGCCGCGGCCATCCCGTCGAGATCGGCGAAGTTGCGCAGGGACTGGATGCCGCCCGCGGTGGCGCAGGCGCCGATCGCCACCAAGCTGTGCGACTGCGCGCGGATATGCTTGATCCGCTCGGCATCCTCGGGCGTGGTGATCGACCCCTCGACCAGCGACAGGTCGTAGGGCCCGGCGACGCTCTTGCGGCTCGCCTCGGGGAAATGGGCGATCTCGATGGCCCCCGCGATGGCCAGAAGCTCGTCCTCGCAATCGAGCAGGCTCAGCTGGCAGCCGTCGCAGGAGGCGAATTTCCAGACCGCGAGGGTGGGGCGTGCCATGGTCAGATCTCCCGCAGGGTCAGCCGGGCGGCGATCCGGTCGTAGCGCAGGACCGGGCCGTCGCGGCAGATGAAATCGGGGCCGTACTGGCAATGGCCGCAAAGCCCGATGCCGCATTTCATGTTGCGCTCCATCGACAGCCAGATGCGGTCCGGCGGCACGCCGGCATCGCTCAGCGCTTGTGCGGTGGCGCGCATCATTACCTCGGGCCCGCACAGGAAGGCCGAAACCGCCGCCGGGTCGTGCCCCGCCAGCGCCGGGGGCAGGCAGCCGATCACCGTACCCACGCGCCCCGTCCAGCCCGGCGCGGCATGATCGACGGTCAGGTAGACCGGCGTGCCCTCCGCCGCCCAGGCGGACAGCTCGCCCGCGTAGAGCAGCGTGTCGGGCGACCTTGCGCCGTGGACGACCGAGACGGCGCCCGGCTGCGCCGCGGCTGCCAGGATTGCCGGGCGCAGCGGAGCGAGGCCGAGACCGCCGGCGACCGCCAGAAGGTGGCGCCCGGCCTGGTCCGCCACGGGCCAGCCGGTGCCGAACGGGCCGCGCAGCCCCAGCTCGGCTCCGGCTTCCATGGCCGTCAGCGCCCGTGTGGTGGCCCCCACGGCGCGGATCGTGTGCATCGGACGGCCGGCCTCGTCGTGACCCGAGAGCGAGATCGCGGCCTCGCCGATGCCGAAGGCGTAAAGCATGTTGAATTGTCCGGGCGCGCCCCCGGACAGGGCGCCTGCCACGGGCTCCAGCGTCAGCGTTGCGACATCGGCACCCTCGGCCTGCGCGGAGGCGACGCGGCAGCGGACCGGCAGCATGGGTGCAGCGCCGTCCATCGCCTCAGCCCCCGCTGCCATAGAGATCGAGCAGCCGCATCCGTTGGGCGCGCATCCGCTGCGCCACATGGGGGGCCCAGGCCCTGAAAAAGGCATAGCCAACCGCCGGGATCGCGTCGCATTTCTCGCGCAGGCAGGCGGCGTCGAGGCTGAGCGCCCGCACATTTGACAGAGCCCGCGCATCGGCCATGTGCCGGTAGGGCGCGACGAGCCAGCTAACCCCCAGCAGATCGCCCGGATGCAGGGTTTCCATGATCATCGGCGGCTGGCCCGGCGTCGCCATCTCGACCGCCACGTCGCCGGCGCGCAGCAGGAACACCTTGTCGGCCGTCTCTCCCTCGCGCAGGACCAGCGCGCCCGAGTCGAACTGCTCGGTCCGGGCACAGCCCGCCAATTCGTCCAGCGTGGCCCCATCGAAACGGGCAAAGAGGGGATGCTCGGCCAGAAGCTCGCGGATCGTGCGCAGGGTCATGCGGGGGTCTCCTCGGTCGAAAGCGCGCGGGCCTCTTGGGTGATGTCGATCCCGACCGGGCACCAGGCGATGCAGCGCCCGCAGCCGACGCAGCCGGATTCGCCGAACTGGTCGTGCCAGCTCGACAGCTTGTGGGTCATCCACTGGCGATAGCGCGCGCGGGTCGATGCGCGCACTGCGCCGCCGCCCACCAGGCTGAACTCTGGCGAAAAGCAGCTGTCCCAGTGCCGCCACCGCTCGGCATGATCTCCCGTCAGGTCGGTCACGTCCTCGACGTCGGAACAAAAGCAGGTGGGGCAGGCCAGCGTGCAATTGGCGCAGGCCAGGCAGCGTGCGGCCACGTCGTCCCAGGCCGGGTGCTCGGGCGCGCTGCGCAATGTCCCGGCGATGCCGGCGGGCATGTGCCTTGTCTGGGTTTCGGCGGTCCGGCGGGACATCGCGGCAGCCGCGGCAAGATCGTCCTCGGTCGCCGGGATTGCATCCAGACGCGCGGCCAGCGCCGCACCCGCCGTGCTGCCGGTCTCGACGACGAAGCGCCCGTCAAGCTCGCTCAGCGCAAGGTCAAAGCCCTGCTCGGCCCGCGGCCCGGTGCCCATCGAGGCGCAAAAGCAGGTGGGGGCGGCACGGGCGCAATTGACGGCCACGATCAGCACGGCGGCGCGGCGGTGCGCATAGGCAGGGTCGCCGGGGCCGGTGGAAAACACCCTGTCCTGCCGGGCGATGGCGGCCAGATCGCAGGGCCGCACGCCGAAGAACGCGGTTTTCGGCCAGGGCTGGGGGGCGTCGTCAAAGGTGACGGCCTGTCCCTCTCGCTGCGCCGACCACAGCTTTTCGCGCGGCGGGAATAGCCACTCCTTCCAACCGCCGGGGCCGATCACGTGGTCGAACCAGCGTCCGGGCGGCCCGTCGACCAGGCGGCAATGGCCGGGCCCCAACTCATCGACCCGGCCGCGCGGCAACGCGTCCGCCGAGGCAATTTCGCGTGTTACCAGCGCGCCGTCACGCTCGACCGCGGCGATGACACGCCAGCCATCCTCGCGCAGCAGGCGCACAACCTGCTGCGGTCCATCGATCGTCACGGCACTGTCGGTTGCGAAGTCCATCCAGGCGTCCTCCCCGCCGGTGCGATTTCGCCAATCGGGCACGCCCCCCCGCACAAGCGGCAGCATACCCGCCACCGAAGTGTATCGGCCCAAGCGCCTGTACGAGTTGATCTGGATCAGGCGTGAGCTGTCTTCTGTCGACGGCCCCGTTCTGCGCGCAGCGAACCGAGCGGTGGCGTCAAAGGGCAGCCCGCCCTCGCTGCGATCCGTGCGCGCCTGTCTGATCGCATCGGCCGTCTGCCTTGTGCAATCAGCCCGTCCTGTGCCGTGGGCGCGGATCGTGCCAAGATGGGGGCAGCGCTGCCCGTTTAGGTCTTGAAAAAGTCGGGGTGCTTGTCGCGCAGCGCCTCGATACGCTTGATGGTCTGGCCCAGATGCGTCCGGAGCGCCCCGATGGCGCCGTCGGCGTCTCCCGCCTCCAGCATTGCGACGATCTCTTTGTGCTCCTTGACGATCCGGGACAGCTTGTCGGTGTCCCACATGTCGAGCCGCCGCAACCGGTCGAGATGGCCCGAATGCGAGCGGATGATCGTATGAAGCCCCGGATGCCCGGCGGCCGCGATCATGGTCTGGTGAAAGGTTTCGTCGAGCCCCTGGAAGGTGCCGGTCTGGCGGTCCTGTCCGATGACCGTTTCCTGCAGGCTGACGATCATCTTGAGTCTGTCGAGCTGGGCGGGGGTGATCGTCGCGGCCAGTTCGCGCACCACCTCGACCTCGATGGCGCGGCGCAGGAAATGCGCCTCTGCGATGCGGTCCGGGTCGATGCGGGTGACGACCGTTCTCGACTGCGGCTGGATATCGACCAGCCCCTCGCTTTCGAGCACCTGCAGCGCGTCCCTGACGGGGGTCTGGCTGACATCGTATTCGCGTGCGAGTTCGGTTCGGCTGAGCACCGTGTCGGGCGGCAGTTGCAGCGAAATGATCCGGCGACGAAGCGAATCCAGCGTGCGTGCCGCCGCCGACCGGGGCACGTTGTCGGCATCGGCATCGGATCCGCCGAGACGGGACAACACGTCGGGAAGCAGAGCGTCGTCGTTCATCGAAAACCCCGAAAATCTTTCGCGCAGTCCTAACCGCCGCCGCGGGTTTGGCAAGTTGCCATTACATAAATTCTAATATATCAGCTTTTCGAAAGCTACGGCAATGGTTCGATGATGAGGGGGCGGGTTTTGAAGGACCGGATCGAGGGGATCAGGCTTTCGCAGGTCTCCCAACCGTTGCGGCGGCCGGCCTCTGACGCCAAGGTCGCCACCGGGCGGCAGGTGCCGCTGACATCTGTCGAATTGCTCTGTGCCGAGATCGTGGATGCCGAAGGCCGGACCGGCACGGGCTTTACCTACACGCTGCGCGCCGGCGGCCCGGCGCTGTTCGCGCTGGCCGAAGAGATCGCGCCGATGCTGCTGGGCCGGCCTGCCGCCGACATCCCGGCGGCATGGGACATGCTGGCCTGGCGCACGATTTCGCTGGGCGCGGGCGGGGCCGCCTATCACGTTCTGGCGGCTTTCGATACCGCGCTGTGGGATCTCAAGGCCCGCCGCGCCGGGCTGCCGCTGGCGCGGCTGCTGGGGGCGTGGCGCGCGGGCGCGCGGGTCTACAATTCGGGCGGGCAGTACCTTGAGGCCTCGATCGACGAGATGCGGGGCGCGGCGCGCGCCTCGGTGGCGCGCGGCATCGGCGGGATCAAGATGAAGGTCGGCCAGCCCGACTGGCGCGAGGACATGCGCCGGATCGAGGCGGTGCGCGACGCCATCGGCCCCGACACCGCGCTGATGATCGACGCCAACCAGCAATGGACCCGCGCCGAGGCCCGCGCCTTTTGCCGGCGGGTGGACGATATGGGGCTCGCCTTCATCGAGGAGCCGCTGGAGGCGCGCGATTTCGCGGGCCACGGGGCGTTGGCGCGCGAGCTGGTCACGCCGGTGGCCACCGGCGAGATGCTGACCTCCTTCGACGAACACGCGGCGCTGGTGGCCGCGGGCGGGGCAGGGGTGCTGCAACCCGATGCGCCGCGGATCGGCGGTGTCACCCCCTTCCTGAGGGTGATGGAGCTGGCGCGGGCCAACCGCCTGACGCTGGCGCCCCATTTCGTGATGGAGCTGCATTTGCAGATGGTCGCGGCCTATCCGACCGAGGGCTGGGTCGAGTATTTCGACTGGCTGGAAGAGCTGTTCGACGAGCGGCTGGAGATCCGCGACGGGCGGATCTGGGTGCCGGACCGCCCCGGCTTCGGCCTGACGCTGTCCGACGCGGCCCGCGCCCGCACCGTATCCACGACAACGCTGGGCGCACCGCCCGAGGGAGGAACCTGATGGCATTCAACGACGAAATCCGCGACCGGCTGATGGGCGTCTCGGTGGCGACGCTGGCCACGGCGTTGTTCAAGCGCGGCCTGCGCAACCAGGTGATCCAGGACGTGCGCCCGCTGGCCGACAGGGGCCGCAACATGGTCGGGCCCGCCTTTACCCTGCGCTACATGCCCGCGCGGGAAGACCGCAACCAGCTGTCGCAATTCCGCAACCCCGACCACCCCCAGCGCAAGGCGATCGAGACCTGCCCGCCGGGCCATGTGCTGGTGATGGACAGCCGCAAGGATGCCCGCGCGGCCAGTGCCGGCGACATCCTGATTACCCGGCTGATGGTCCGCGGCGGGGCCGGGGTGGTCAGCGACGGGGGGTTTCGTGACGCGGCCACCATCGCGGGGCTCGACATTCCCGCCTATCACAGCCGGCCGTCCTCACCCACCAACCTGACCCTGCACGAGGCGATCGACATCGACGTTCCCATCGGTTGCGGCGATGTTGCGGTGTTTCCCGGCGATATCGTGGTCGGCGACGCCGACAATGTCATCGTCATCCCCGCCCATCTGGCCGACGAGGTCTCGGCCGAGGCGGTGGAAATGACCGCCTACGAGGATTTCGTTGTCGAAGAGGTCCGGGCCGGGGCGACGATCATCGGCCTTTATCCCGCGACGCGGGACGAAAACCTCGCCCGGTTCGAGGAATGGCGCAAGGCCAACGGCCGCTGAGCCCGTGCGATGGCCGCGGTCAAGGCGCGCGGTGTCGGACACGCCTGCGGGGCGGGAGCCGAGACCGCTTGCGCAGCCCTGCAGCGGGGGGTCTACTGCGCTGTGACTGCGAGGAGATCGAGATGCTGCACAAGCTGACCAAGGGCCGCCGATGACCGCGCCCCGGGTCGCGCTTCTGGAGGCCTTCGGCCCCGACCTTCGGGCCACCGTCGCCGGGATCGTCGGTCCGGGCCTCGACATGCGCTACCCCGTCAGCAACAGCGAGGCGGACCGCGCGGCGGCGCTGGCCGAGGCCGATTATGCGGTGGTGCGGTCGGTCAAGATGACGCCCGCGCTGCTGGACAGCGCGCCGCGGCTGAAGGCGATCCACCAGTGGGGCACCGGGACCGACGGCATCCCCGTGGCCGAGGCGGCTTCCCGCGGCATCCTCGTGGCGCGCAGCCCGGGGATGAACGCACCCACCGTGGCGGACCACACCGTCGGGCTGATGCTGGCCGTGCTCAAGCGTATCTGCGTGGGCGACGCGCGGATGCGCGCGGGCGCATGGATGGAGCCCGACATTTACGCCCGCGGCCGCGACCTGAACGGCGCGCGGGTCGGGCTGGTGGGCTATGGCGCAACCGGGCAACTGGTCGCCCGGCGGCTGGCGGGGTTCGATTGCGACGTGGTCTATACGCGGCCCTCGGGGCCGGTCGAGGGCGCGCCGGGGTTCGTGCCGTTCGACGCGTTGATCGGCGCGGTCGATATCCTCAGCCTGCACCTGCCGCTGACCGCGCGGACCCGCCACCTGATTGACGCCGCCACCATCGCCCGGATGCGGCCGGGCACGGTGCTGATCAACATGGCCCGCGGCGGGGTGGTGGATCAGGCGGCGCTGCTGGCGGCGCTGGAAACGGGCCATCTGGGCGGCGCCGGGCTCGACACGTTCGAGCCCGAGCCGCTGCCGGCCGGCCATCCGCTGCTGAACGCCCCGAACACGGTGCTGACGCCCCATATCGGCGGCGGCACGCGGGAAAATTTCGAGCGTCTGGTGCGGCACTGGTCGGCCAATCTCATCGCCCATGCGGCGGGGCGCGAGATCGACCCGCGCGATCTTGTGACCGGTTAGGCGCATGTCCGCACGCTCGCCGCGCGATCTCTGGAACAAGGCCATCGCGGCCACCCTGCTGGCCACGATGGCGCTGGTGCTGGCGGCACGATTGTTCGCCTCGGACGCGCTTTGGCATCTGGCCTGGGGTGCGGTGGCGGCGACGCTTTTTTGCACCGCGCCGCGGCTGCGGCTGCGCGAGTTCTACCTGCTGGCGCTCAGCCTGGTCATCGCCGCGGTCGTCTGGGCCACGCGCGAGGACCGGGTCGAGATCCTGACCGCGGCGCTTGATCAGGCGGGGTTTTTGATGGTGTTCATATTGCTGCTGGCGCTCTTGCGCGAGGCGGCGGTGACCTCGCCCTCGGTGGGGGAACTGGGCGCCTTTCTGACCCGTCAGCCCGCCGGGCGCCGCTATGCCGCGCTCTATTCGGGCACGGCCTTCATGGCGGTGATCTTCAACATCGGGGTCGTGTCCTTCCTGGTGCCGCTGATCCAGCGGGGCATCGCCCGGGCCAACACGACCGACGGGCGCGACGCCATCCGCGAGCGGCGGCAGATCAGCGCCATGCTGCGCGGCTTTGCGTGGAGCGTGATCTGGTCGCCGACCGCGCTGGCGCCGCTTGCGCTGATGGAGCTGATCCCCGGCGTCGACCGTCTGCGCTGGATCGGCTGGGGCCTTGTCGTCTTCGCGCTGGTCCTGGCGCTTGGCTGGGCCGAGGAACGCTGGCGCTTTCGCGCGTACCGCCCCACCGGCGCGATCCGGCCGCTGCCGATGCCGCCCGCGGCCGCCGCGCGTTTCGCCGCGTCCTGCGGGTGGCTCTTGGGTCTGTCTTGGATCATCGCGGAACTGAGGGGCGAAAGCGTGGTCTTCGGGCTGATGGTGTCGTGCCCGATCATGCTGGTGGGCTGGCTCGTCGCCCAGAACGGGATCGGCCCGACCGGGCGCCGCGCCACCGCGGCGCGGCTGCGCGAGATACTGATCGACACGATCCCCGCCAGCGGCCCCATCGCGGTGACGCTGGCCGCGTCGGGCTTTCTGGGCCGCGCGGGGGCAGGGGTTGTGCCGGGCGATGCGCTGGTCGCGGCGCTGCATCTCGACACGATGCCCGACTGGATGTTGCTGGCGGCGATCCCGGTGGTGCTGAGCCTGTTCAGCCTGCTGGCCTTCTCGCCGATCATGATGGCGATCTTTTTCGGCAGCCTGTTCGGCGGGCTGACCGAGATGCCTGCAGACCCCACGCTGATCGCGCTGGCCATTTCCTGCGGCTGGGCGCTGTCGATGACGTTTTCGCCCTTTGCGACGGTGGTGCTGCTGATCCAGCGGATCAGCGGTATCCCGGCTTTGCGGCTCACCCTGGGCTGGAACGTGGCGTTCACGGTCCTTTCGGCGGCTCTGCTCGCCGTGTTCTTCGCCGCGATCCGGCCCTGAGGGTCGGCAGTACGCTTGCGCGAAAAGTTCCACTAATATATTAGACAATCAGTTGGGGCGGGGCGGCATTCTGTCACGGATCCCCAAGGGAAAACCGAAATCGGGAGGAACCTATGAAATTCAATGCAATGGCCAGGCTCGCCACGACGGCAGTGCTGGCGGCGGGTATGGGAATCGTTGCCACGGGCGCCATGGCGGCGGACCGGGTGCTCAAGATCCAGACCTCGTCGAACGCCAGCCACGCGTCGCTTGCTTATCTCAACGAGGAATGGGTTCCGAAGCTGGAGACGCTGACCGGCGGCGCGCTGACCGTCGAGCTGTTGCCGGTCGACGCGGTGGTGCCGCGCCGTGAGACCGCCGAGGCGATCAGCGTCGGCATCCTCGACGGCGACCTCACCTCGATCAACTATTTCGCGGGCGTCGACCCGGCCTTCGCACTGATGGGCGACCTGATCGCGGGCTATGACAGCGCCGACCAGATTCAGGCCTTCTGCGCCCAGGGCGGCGGCAAGGAGATGCTGCAAAAGCTTTTCGACACCCATTTCGAGGGGGTGCACGTCGTGGGCTGCGGCGCCTATGCGCGCGAGGCCTTCGTCTCGAAGGTGCCGGTCAACGGGGTTGAGGACCTGGCCGGCCTGAAGATCCGCTCGCCCGAGGGGCTGGCCGCCGACGTGTTCAAGCGCGCGGGCGCGGCGCCCGTGTCGATGTCGGGCTCGGAAACCTACGGCGCGCTTGAGAAGGGCGTGATCGACGCGGCCGACAACTCGGCCTACGCCAACAACGACGCCAACGGGATGCACAAGATCGCCAAGTATCCGATCTTCCCCGGCATTCACTCCACCCCGATCCTGCAATTCACCGTGTCCCAGCAGGTGTGGGACGAGCTGTCCGAGCAGGAGCAGGTGGCGCTCGAGGTCTGGTATCTGGCCGCCTATAACGGGCTGCGCCAGTATTTCGACCGGCTCGACCGTCAGCTCGTGGCCCGCGACAAGGCCGCCGGCGAGTTGACCATCATCGACTGGCCCCAGGCAGAGCGCGACAAGCTGCGGGCGATCGCGCAGGAGGCCTGGTCCGACTTCGCCGCCCAGTCCGACCTCGCGCAAGAGGTCTACGACGCGCATGTGAAGTTCATGAAAGAGGCCGGTTTGCTCTAGGCGAGCGGGCCGACAACGGCGCGCCCGCCCGCCAAGACGGCGGGCGCGCCTCCGGGCCATGCGGGGCCTGACACGAAATCCGGGGATAGCTGCGCCCGCCCGGCCGGGCCGGGCGACGAGGGGGAGCGACAGCGATGACGCGCGACTACGAGGCAAGGCTCGCCGATACCGATATCGACATCGGTGCCCAGGACCCCCTGCACGAAGACGCCGACCTTCCCCGGTCAGATTACACGGTGGTCGAACATATCAGCCACCTGACGGGCATTGCCGTCTCGGTCTTCTATTTCATCGCCGCGCTCGCCACGCTTTACGAGGTGTTCTCGCGCTACCTGCTGAACGCGCCGACCTACTGGGCGTTCGAGACGGTGATGGTGATGGTCGCCGCCGCCTGGATGCTGTCGGCGGGCTATGTCACCCTGAAAAAGCGTCACATCGCAATCACCGTGTTCCACATCATGGCCAGCACCCGTCAGCGATGGTGGCTGGATCTCTTCGCCATGATCGTGGGTGTCGTTGCGCTCTACATGCTGCTGACCGACGCCACGATCCGCGCCTATGTCAGCATCGGGCGGGTCGAGAAATCGGGATCGGCCTTCAACTCGCCGCTGCCGATGATGATGAAATCGCTGATGGTGATCGGCGCCTTCATGTACCTGGCGCAACTGATGATGAACCTGCACCGCCACGTTCAGGCCGCCTGGCTGAAGCATCTGGTCAAGTTCGTCGGTGCCTATTTCATCGTCTACTTCGTCTCGGGCTTTCTGGCGCACTTCTTCGATTTCTCGATCGCCAACGCCTTTTCCGGTTTCGTCTCGGACATCGGCAAGGCGCTGGACCCGTCCGCGGCGCTGAACATGCGCGACATGGATCTCGGCACGGTCTCGCTCATCATGGTGCTGCTGCTGGTGGCGCTGATGATGACGGGGATGCCGCTGGGCATCGTGACGCTGATCGTCTCGGTGATCATGGCAGTGGCGTTTTTCGGGCCGCGGGGCTTGTTCCTGGTCTCGTCGAACGCCGTGGGGCTTTTGGAACATTACAGCCTCGTCGCGGTGCCCTTCTTCGTGCTGATGGCCTCTATCCTCGAACGCGCGGGCATCGCCGAGGACCTGTTCGACGCGATGTCGATCTTCGCCGGCAACCTGCGCGGCGGCGTGGCGGTGCAGACCACCGTGGTCGCGGTGATCCTCGCGGCCATGTCGGGCGTGATGGGCGGCGAGATTGTGATGCTGGGCCTCGTGGCGCTGCCGCAGATGTTCCGCCTCGGCTATGACCGGAAGATCACCATCGGCCTGATCTGCGCCTCGGGCGCGCTGGCCACGCTGATCCCGCCCTCGATCATCATGATCGTCTACGGCCTGTCGGCCGAGGTGGGTATCGGCGATCTGTTCATGGCCGGCGCGATTCCGGGCATCATGCTGGCGGTCTTTTATGCCGGGTACGTGCTGATCCGCGTGAACCTCGACCATTCGCTGGCCCCGACCGCTGCCGAGGTGGCCGCGATGACCGGGACCGAGCAGAAGCTCTCGCGCGAGCGGCTGACGGCGGTGATCCTGTGCATCCTGCTGATCGCCGCGGTCATGGGCTCGATCTATGGCGGCGTCGCCTCGGTGACCGAGGCCGCGGCGGTGGGCTGCATCGGCGCGATGCTCGTGGCCGCGGTGCGCCACAAGTTCAAGTGGGACGTGGTCTCGGCCGCGTGTCTGGGCACCATGACCACGGTCGGCACGATCATCTGGCTGGTGCTGGGCGCGGTCAGCTTCGTGGGCATCTTCAATCTGGTGGGCGGCGGCGATTTCATGCGCTCGCTCTTTCTCGACCTCGGGCTCAGCGCGCTGGGCACGATCCTGGTGATGATGCTGATCCTGATGGTGCTGGGCACCTTCATGGAATGGATCGCCATCGTGCTGATCACCGTGCCGGTCTTCGCGCCGGTGGTGATGACGCTGGCGCCCGACCTGGGCCTGACCGAGGATCAGGCGAAGATCTGGTTCGGCATCCTGTTCGTGATGAACATCCAGATCTACTTCCTGTCGCCGCCCTTCGGCCCGGCCTGTTTCTGGCTGAAATCCGTGGCGCCCAAGGATGTGACCCTGCAAGAAATCTTCCTCTCGGTGCTGCCCTTCATCGGTCTGCAGATCGCGGGGCTCTTGCTGGTGATGTTCTTCCCGCAGATCGCGCTTTTCCTGCCCGAACTGCTGAACTGAGGAGACAGACGAGATGATCGGACGCGACTCCCGAGACGACATCGACGGCTACGGCCCCTGGCCCTGGATCGGAGGGCTGGTTCTGGCCGGGGTCATCGCCGCCCTGATGTTCGTTTTAGCAACCCCGATTTCCTGACGAGGAGCCCGGCCTTGACCAAGAAACGCCCCCAGGACCTTCGCTCGGCGCGCTGGTTCGCCCCCGACGACCTGCGCTCGTTCGGGCACCGGTCGCGCGCCATGCAGATGGGCCTGTCCCGCGAGGACTGGGAGGGCAAGCCGGTCATCGCGATCCTCAACACCTGGTCCGAGGCGCAGCCCTGCCACATGCATTTCCGCGACCGGGCGGAGTTCATCAAGAAGGGCATCCTGCAGGCGGGCGGCATGCCGATGGAGATCCCGACGCATTCGCTGTCGGAGAGTTTCCTCAAACCCACCTCGATGCTTTACCGCAACCTCGCGGCGATGGATGTCGAGGAACAGCTGCGCGCCCACCCGGTGGACGGCGCGGTGCTGATGGGCGGCTGCGACAAGTCCACGCCGGCGCTGGTGATGGGCGCGGTCTCGGCCGGGCTGCCGTTCCTTTACATGCCGGCGGGGCCGATGCTGCGCGGCAATTTTGCGGGTCAGGCGCTGGGCTCGGGCACCGATGGCTGGAAGTATTGGGACGAGCGCCGCGCGGGCACCATCACCGACGAACAGTGGCATGGCGTGGAGGGCGGCATCGCGCGCTCTTACGGGCATTGCATGACGATGGGCACCGCCAGCACGATGACCGCGATTGCCGAGGCGCTGGGCCTTTGCCTGCCCGGGGCCTCGTCGATCCCTGCGCCGGATGCGGGCCACCAGCGCATGGCCGCCGCCTGCGGCCGCCGCGCGGTCGAGATGGTGTGGGAGGACCTGACGCCCGACAAGGTGCTGACCGAGGCCGCGGTGCGCAATGCCGTGACCGTGGCCATGGCCACGGGCTGTTCCACCAACGCCATCATCCACCTCATCGCCATGGCGCGCCGGGCCGGCATTGCCCTGACGCTTGCCGATCTCGACGCCATCGGCCGCACCACGCCGGTCATCGCCAATGTACGCCCCTCGGGGCAGGGCTACCTGATGGAGGATTTCTACTACGCCGGCGGTTTGCGCGCCCTGATGAAAGAGCTGGGCGACAAGCTGCATCTGGGCGCGATCACCGTGACCGGACGGCCCATCGGCGAGGGGCTGGACGAGGCGCAGAACTTCAACCCCGATGTGATCCGGCCGCTTTCGAACCCGGTCTATCACGAGGGATCGCTCGCGGTGCTGAAGGGCAACCTTGCGCCCGATGGCGCGGTGATCAAGCCCGCCGCGATGACCCCCGATTTCTATAGCCATACCGGCCCCGCGCTGGTCGCCGACAGCTATGACGAGCTGAAGGCCATCGTCGACGACGAGCACCACCCGATGACGCCCGACACCGTGCTGGTGCTCAGGAACGCCGGTCCGCAGGGCGGGCCGGGGATGCCCGAATGGGGCATGCTGCCGATGCCACGGGCGCTGCTGAAACAGGGGCACCGCGACATGGTGCGCCTGTCGGATGCGCGCATGTCGGGCACCAGCTACGGCGCCTGCATCCTGCATGTGGCGCCCGAGGCCTATATCGGCGGGCCTCTGGCGCTCTTGAAAACCGGCGACAGCGTCACCCTCGACGTGCCCGGACGCCGCCTCGACATGGAGGTCAGCGCGCAAGAAATCGCCGCCCGCCGCGCCGCCTGGACGCCGCCGCCGCCGCGCTATGAGCGCGGCTATGGCGCGATGTTCGCCCGCCACGTGGAACAGGCCGACAAGGGCTGCGATTTCGACTTTCTGCGCACCGATTACGGCGGCCCGGCGCCCGAGCCGGAAATCCATTGACGCGCGGGGCCGCGACGACCTAACCCAGCCAGGAGGGCACCGCATGAGCCATGACATCCGCACCGCCCTGACCGGCATTTCCGGTATCCTCGTCACCCCCTATGACGCCGGCGGCGCCGTCGCGCCCGCCCGCCTCGGCCCGGTGATCGACAGGGCCATCGGCGCCGGGGTCGATATCCTGGTGGCCAACGGCAACACCGGCGAGTTCTACGCGCTGGACGAGGCCGAGGCGGCGGCGATGTGCGCCGCGATCGTCGACCGGGTGGACGGCCGGGTGCCGGTCTTCGCCGGCATCGGGCGCGGCATCGCCGAGGCCGGGCGCGCCGCGCGCCATGCCCGCGCCGCCGGGGCCGATGCACTGATGATCCACCAGACGCCGGACCCCTTTGTCGCCCCGCGCGGGTACGAAGAATACGTGCGCCGCGTGGTCGATGCGGGCGACGGGCTGCCCGCGATGCTGTATCTGCGCAACGACGCGATGGGGCCCGACGCCATCGCCCGGCTGACCGGCATCGCGGGCGTCGCCGGCGTGAAATGGGCCACGCCCAACCCGATGACGCTGGCCCGCGCCATCGCCGCGTCGGACCCGTCGGTGATCTGGGTCGGGGGGCTGGCCGAGGTCTGGGCGCCGCCGCTCTGCGCGGTGGGGGCGCAGGGCTTCACCTCGGGTCTGATCAATGTCTGGCCCGAGCGGTCGGTCGCCATCCGCGACGCGCTGAGGACGGGGGATTTCGGCGAGGCCAACCGCCTGATCGCGGGGATGCGCACCTTCGAGGATATCCGCGCCGAAGAGATGGGCGGCGCAAACGTGACCGGCGTCAAGGCGGCGCTGGCGCTGATCGGGCAGGATTGCGGCGCCGTGCGCCCGCCCGGCGCCTGGCCGCTCAGCGAAGGGCAGGGCGCACGCCTGCGGGCATTTCTTGAAGCCAACGGGTTTTGAACTGAGGGCCGACCATGTCTGCGATCACCTGCATCCGCACCATACGCATCGACGAACGGCCCAACCTGATCTGGGTCGAGATCGACACCGACGAGGGGCTGACCGGTCTGGGCGAGGGGTTTCGCGGCACGCAGGCCATCGAGGCGGTGATCCACGAACAGCTTGCACCGTGGCTGATGGGCCGCGACAGCCGCCATATCGAGGCGATCGCGCGCCACATGCTGACGCCGACCGTGGGCTTTAACAGCTCCAGCGCCGAGGTGCGGGGCGCGGCGGCCATCGACATGGCGCTGTGGGATCTCGCCGGCCAGCGCCACGGCATCCCGGTGCATGAGGCGCTGGGCGGGGCCTCGCGCCTCGAAATACCGGCCTACAACACCTGCGCGGGCTACAGCTACAACAGCGGCGGCACGCGCGGCGGCCGGGTGATGGGCAACCGGCAGATCGGCGCGGGGGACGTGTCGCAAGGCCCCTATGACGACCAGCTCGCCTTCATGCGGGACGCCGGGGCCTTGGCCGAGAGCCTTGTCTCGGAAGGGTACAGGGCGATGAAGATCTGGCCCTTCGACATCTACGCCGCGGCGACCGGCGGGCAGATGATCTCGCTGCCCGATCTCAAGGCCGGGCTCGCGCCGTTTGCGAAGATCCGCAAGGCGGTCGGCGACGATATCGAGGTGATGTGCGAGTTGCACAGCCTTTGGGGCAGCCATGCCGCGACCCGCATCTGCCGCGCGCTGGAGGACTACAACGTCTTCTGGGCCGAAGACCCGATCGGAAAGATGGACGACGCCGCCGCGCTGGCCGACCTGCGCCGGGCCACGTCCACGCCGATCTGCGGCAGCGAGACCCTGGGCGGGGCGGTTCGGTTCCGCGACCTGCTGGCGGCGGGGGCGCTCGACGTGGTGATGGTCGATATCGACTGGTGCGGGGGGCTGACCGAGGCGCGCAAGATCGCGGCGCTGGCCGAGGTTTACGCCAAGCCGCTGGCGCCGCACGATTGCACCGGGCCGGTCGCGCTGATGGCCGGGCTGCACCTGGCGCTGCACGCGCCCACGGCGATCTACCAGGAGGTGGTGCGCGCGACGCTCTCGACCTGGTACCGCGAGCTGGTGACGGAGCTGCCGGTCATCGAAAACGGCATGGTCAAGGCCCCCACGGCACCCGGCCTCGGCACGGCGCTTTCGCCCGCGGTGGCACAACGGCCCGATGCCGTCGTGCGCGCGCATGGATGAGACCGGATCGCCGGTGAGAGAAGGTGCGACGCAATTGATGGGGCGCAAACCCCCGCGACCTTGCAGACCATAGGATCACGATGACCGATACACCGAGCCCCAATCCGACCATCCGCCTGGATGCCGCCGACAACGTGGTCGTGGCGCGGGCGGATATTGCGAAGGGCACGCAGATCGCGGCGGAGCGGGTGACCGCGTTGCAGGACATCCCCCTCGGCCACAAGATCGCGACCCGTCCGATCGCCAAGGGCGAGGCGGTGAAGAAATACGACACCATCATCGGCTTTGCCGGCGCGGATATCGTGCCGGGAACCTGGCTTCACAGCCACAACGTGCTGATGGACGCGTTCCAGAAGGATTACCGCTTTGCCGAGGACTACATCGCGCCCAATCTGCTGGCGCCCGATGAGCGGGCCACCTTCATGGGGTACCGGCGCAGCGACGGGCGCGTGGGCACGCGCAACCATATCGGCATCTTCATCACCGTGAACTGCGCGGCCACCGTGGCCCGCAAGATCAGCGCCTATTTCGACGACGAACGCCTGGCCGATTACCCGAATGTCGACGGCGTGGTGGCCTTCATCCACCAGCAGGGCTGCGGCATGGAGATGACGGGCGAACCGATGGACCTGCTGCGGCGCACGCTTGCCGGTTATATCCGCCATCCCAATATCGCGGGCGCGCTGGTCTGTTCGCTCGGCTGCGAGCGCAACAATCTCGGCGTCTTTTTCGAAGAGCAGGGCCTTGAGACGGGCAAGATGCTGCGCACGGTGACGATGCAGGACATCGGCGGCACGCGCGCCGCGGTGGAAAAGGGCAAGGCCGTCATCCGCGAGATGCTGGAAGAGGCCAACCGCATCGCGCGCACGGCATGCAGCGCCGAGCATCTGACGATCGGCCTGCAATGCGGCGGGTCGGACGGGTTTTCGGGGCTGTCGGCCAACCCAGCCCTTGGCAAGGCCGTCGATATCCTCGTGCGCCATGGCGGAACGGCGATCCTGTCTGAAACGCCGGAACTTTACGGGGTGGAACACACCCTGACCGCGCGCGCCAAATCAAAAGCGGTCGGGCAGGCGTTTCTCGACCGCATCGGCTGGTGGCTGGACTACAGCGAGGGGCGCGATACCCAGATCAACGGCCGCGTCAGCCCGGGCAACAACGCCGGCGGGCTGGCCAACATCATCGAAAAGGCGCTGGGCGGCTCCAAGAAGGGCGGATCGACCGGCATCAACGCGGTCTATCGATATGCCTGCCCGGTCACGGAAAAGGGCCTCGTGATCATGGACACGCCCGGCTACGACCCGGTTTCGGCCACCGGCCAGATCGCGGGCGGGGCGAATTTGATCTGCTTCACGACAGGGCGGGGGTCCTGTTTCGGCTCTTACCCCGCGCCGACGGTCAAGCTGGCGACCAATACGCCGATGTTTCAGCGGATGCAGGGCGACATGGACATCAATTGCGGCCCCGTGGTCGACGGTGAGATGACGCTCGACGAGATGGGAGAGGCGATCTTCGCCACGATCCTCGCCGTCGCAAGCGGCGCGCAATCGAAATCCGAGGCGCTGGGCGTCGGCGAGGAAGAATTCGCCCCCTGGCAGATCGGCGTGCTTGCCTGACAGGTCTCATGCCGGAAAAGCGCGGGCCACGTGGCGTCCGGCCCCCGCGTGGGGCAGGTCGCGGACGGTCCGGGGTTCGGTCCGTTGGTCCCGTGAAACAGCGTGCCGCCGCTGTTGTCGGCATGCGCATGTCCGCGCGAACGCTATGGCGCGATGGCGATGCTGCCCAGAACGTCGATGCGCCCGCCCCGTGGCACGATCACCAGAACCTCGCCCGACCGGGTCGTTCGCCCGGTCAGCGCGGCGATATTGACCTGGTGGGTGACCAGCATCAGGCGGCCTTCGGTGGCCGCGATCAATTCGCGGGTCTCGGCTGTTTGTCGGTCTCGGCTGGAAAAATCGCCGAAAAAAGAGTTGAGCGGCGGCGCTTCGACGACCGGGCCGAGGTCGAGGAGTTCGGCGGTCTCGCGCGTGCGGCACCACTGGCTTGTCAGCACCACGTCGAAAGAAACCCCGCGCGCGCGAAACCCCTCGCCGACGGCGCGGGCCTGGGCGCGGCCCTGCGCGTCGAGATTGCGCTGTGTCGCGCAATCCTGAAGGTCGAAATCGGCCGGGTCGCCGGTGCCGGGGGCCAGGGCGTGCCGCATGATCGCGATCGACCCCGGCTGCGCGAGGGCGTCCCAATCGTCGGCCCAGGCAAGCCCGGGAACAAGGCAAAGCAGAAAAAGGAAATGTCGCATGCCGAAGAGCTATGCCGCGCGGTGCGCACGTCCAGTGGCCGCGCGAGGCGGCCGCGCGGACAGGCGCGGCAGGTCTTCAGGGCCATGGGCCGCGATCAGAACCCGGCGTCGAGACCGCGGGTTTCGGGCTGTGCCCGACACACGACCCGGCCGCCCGAAATGACCCAGAGCCGCGACGGCCTGAGGCGCAGTGCCTCGATCGGGTCGGGTGCGTCCAGGATGACGAGGCTCGCCCGCTTGCCCGGTGCCAGTCCGAAATCCCGCCCCATGATCTCGGCCGGCGTGCGCGTGACCATGTCGAGGGCGGCGCGCATCGCGTCGGGCGCGGTCATCAGCGCCACGTGCAGCCCCATATGGGCCACCTCCAGCATGTCGCCAGAGCCTAGCGGATACCACGGGTCGCGCACGCAATCCTGCCCCAAGGCCACCGTCACCCCCGCCGCGCGCAGTTCGGACACGCGGGTCAGGCCGCGCCGCTTGGGGTAGCTGTCCATCCGGCCCTGGAGGGTGATGTTGGTCGGCGGGGTGGGAATGGCCGCGACCCTGGCCTCTGCGATCAGCGGGATCAGCTTGGCGACGTAAAAATTGTCCATCGCGTGCGACGATCCCTTCGCGTGGGGCATTCGGACGAGCGCGAGGCCGAGCTCTTTTTCAGGGCGATGGATGCCCATGTGCGGATGACCGGCCGCAAGCCGCGGGGCTACCGCGCGCCGGTCTACAACGCCACGCCCGCCGTGATCGGCCGCCTGACGGCCGACGAGATGCCCTATCTGCTGACGGCGCCGGGGGGCGAGCTGATCGAGCTGCCGGCGCATTGGGGCAACGACGATTGGCCGCCCTTTGCCCATTTCGAGGAAATCGGATACCTGATGCCGGTCCGCGCGCTCGCGGACGGCATTCGCGGGTTTGCCGATGAATTCGATGCGACGCGCGCGGTCGGCGGGTTCTGGATGCCGGTGCTGCATCCGTTCCTGACCGACCGGCTGGCCCGCTGGGCGGCAATGGAGCAATGGCTGGAAAACGTCCTTGCCGAGGGCGATACTTGGCTCGCCCCGATGGAGCAGATCGCCCGCCACGCCCGGGACCACCACGATCTGCAGCGGGTGGATGACATCTCGGAGGTGAACCCATGATCCCCATCGATCCCGATTACCTGCCCGTCTCGGGGCTGGAGGTGCCGCGTTTCGCCGGCATCGCCTCGGTCATGCGGCTGCCGCTGCGCCGGCTGGACGCGCCCAAAGCGGCCGAGATCGGGTTTCTCGGCGTGCCGTGGGACAGTGGCACTACGAACCGCCCGGGCGCGCGCCACGGGCCGCGGGCCTTGCGCGATGCCTCGACCATGATCCGCATGGTCAACCAGGCCACGCGCGTCGCCCCGTTCCACACCGCCCGCTGCGCCGATTTCGGCGACGCCACGGTCAACCTGACCGATATTGAACACACGCTGGCCCTCGTCGCCGATCAGTTCGCCCGCCTGGACGCGGCCGGCGTGGCGCCGGTCATGATGGGCGGCGACCATTTGATGAGCCTGCCCCTGCTGCGCGCCATGGCCAAGGACGGCCCGCTCGGATTCGTCCATTTCGACGCGCATACGGATCTCTTCGACAGCTATTTCGGGGGCGTGCGCTACACGCATGGCACGCCCTTTCGCCGCGCGGTGGAAGAGGGGCTGCTCGACCCGTCGCGGATGGTCCAGATCGGCATCCGCGGCACGACCTATGACGGCGAGGACCGCGCCTTTGCCGCCGCGAACGGCATTCGCATCGTTTCGATCGAGGAGTTCCGCGCGCGCGGCGCCGATGACGTGATGGCCGAAGCGCGGGACATCGTGGGCGGCACGCGCGTGCATCTTTCTTTCGATATTGATGCCATCGACCCGGCCTTGGCGCCGGGCACCGGCACGCCCGAGATCGGGGGCTTCACCGCCTACGAGGCACAACACATGCTGCGCACGCTCGACGGCCTCGATATCGTCTCGGCCGATCTGGTCGAGGTCGCGCCGCCCTTCGACCCGTCGGGCACGACCGCCTGGATCGGCGCCTCGCTGCTATTCGAGATACTTTGTATCGTCGCAGGTGCGACCGCACGACGGCATGGCCGCAAGACCATCGTCTGCGACGCCATTCCAGAGGCCGGCGCCCTCGGGGGCACCGGGCCAAATTAGGACGCGCCGGTCGGTATCAGGGCCTCGTCGGCGCGTCGGGCCGTCGCGCCGCTTTGCAGGGGTGGGGGGGCGGAGCGGCGAACAAGACAGCAACCGGGCAGGTTTCGAGGTGACCTGCTATGCCAGCCTCGCCGCTTTTCCGGGAATGACGGCAGCCCCCGACGCCACGTCCAGCGCCGAGGCCAGGATGGGGCGTCGGGGCTACTCTGCGGCCGGTTTCAAGGTCGACATCAGGTAGTGGAATTTCTCTCCCTGCACGGCGACATGCTTGCGGATCGCGGCCGCGGCCGCCTCGCCGTCGCCCGCTTCCAGCGCGTCGACAATCGCCTCGTGCTCGGCCATGGATTGCCGCAGCCGCCCACGCAGGCGCAGCTGCAAACGGCGAAACGGCTGAAGGCGGTGATGCAGCCGAAGGCATTCCTGTTCCAGAAACGTATTGCCGGACTGCCGATAAACGATCGCGTGAAACCTTTCGTTCTCGCGGTAATATCCGTCGGCGTCCTGGGCCTCGACGGCAAGCTGGCATCGCCGGTTCGTGGACCGCAGGTCGTCGAGCGCGTCCTCGGCGATGCGCCGGGCCGCAAGCCTTGCGCTGACCGCCTCGAGCTCGGCCATCACCTCGAACATCTCGACCAGTTCGGCGAGGCCGGGCTGGCGCACGAACACGCCCCGCCGGGGGATCTGCTCGACCAGGCCCGAGATCGTGAGGCGCTGCAGGGCTTCGCGGATCGGGGTCCGCGACACCGAAAACCGCGTGGCGAGCTGGACCTCGTCCAGCCGCGCGCCGCCCGCGAAGGTGCCGTCGAAAATCAGGCTTTCCAGCTCGTCCGCGATGATGTCAGATCGTTTGCGCGCCATGCACCGCCTGTAGCATGGGGCATTCTTTGTGCGCAAGAAAACACGTCTTGTATACAAAAAAGTTGACTTAAAAAACAGCCGATGCGAAACACGCTGAGGCTCGGCAAAAGACCGAAATGCCAATGGGAGGACTTCATGAACGTGAAAATCACAACAGCCGTCGCGTCGCTGGCGCTTATGGCCGGTGCGCTGAGCGCCGGTGCAACGGACCTGCGCCTGTCGCATCAATGGTCCGACAAGGACGTACGCCACCAGGTCGCCAAGATCGTGGCCGACGAGGTGGCCGCCGCGGATGTCGATCTCGACATCCGGATCTTTCCGACCCAGTCGCTGTTCAAGGCGCGCGAGCAATATACCCCGCTGTCGCGCGGTCAGCTCGACATGACCGTGCTGCCGCTGTCCTACGCGGGCGGGCAACAGCCGGCCTACAACCTGACCCTGATGCCCGGCCTGGTGAAGAACCACGACCATGCGGCGCGCATGAACGAAAGCCCGTTCATGGAGGCGATCGAGGCCAAGATGGCCGACGATGACGTCATGGTCCTGGTGCACGGCTACCTGGCGGGCGGCTTCGCCGGCAAGGAAGACTGCATCACCGCGCCCGAGGATGTCGAGGGCAAGCAGATGCGCGCGGCCGGCAAGGCGTTCGAGCAGATGCTGGCCGGTGCGGGTGCGTCCATCGCCTCGATGGCGTCGTCCGAGATCTACAACGCGATGCAGACCGGCGTGCTGGACGCGGCGAACACCTCGTCCTCGTCCTTCGTCAGCTACCGCATCTACGAGCAGGTGTCGTGCTACACGCCCGCGGGCGATTACGCGCTGTGGTTCATGTACCAGCCGCTCCTGATGAACAAGTCCACCTTCGACGGTCTCGACGAAGCGCAGCAGAGCGCGCTTCTGGCCGCGGCCGAAAAGGCCCAGGCCTTCTACCTCGACGAGGCCAAGAAAGAAGACGCGGAATCGCGCCGGGTCTTCGAAGAGGCCGGCGTCGAGATCGCGGCGATGACCGAGGAAGAGTTCAACGCCTGGCGCGACCTGGCCAAGGAAACTTCCTACAAGGCCTTCGTCGACGAAACGCCCGACGGCCAGCAGCTTCTGGACCTCGCGCTCGACGTCGAATGACGCGCGGCCGGGGCGGCGCCACCCGCGCCGCCCCGCAACGACCAGCCAGCCACAAGGAGGACCCGATGACGGTCCAGAGCGTTGCCGTCGCGGTTACGGGCAAGAACCCTTTTCTGCGCGCCGTAGCTGCCATATCGACCGTGGCGGGATGGTGTTCCGCGGGGATGATCGTGGCCGCCGTGCTGATCACCTGCCAGATGATCTTCATCCGGTTCGTGCTGAACGGCTCCACCATCTGGCAGACCGAGGCGGTCGTCTACCTCGTGATCGCGGCGACGCTGGTCGGGCTGCCCTACGTTCAACGCCTGCGCGGGCACGTGAATGTCGATCTCGTGCCGCTGTCGCTGGGGCGCACGGCGCGCCGCGCGCTCGCGGTTCTCACGCTTTCCGTCTCGATCCTGATCGTGGGCGTGATGTTCTATTACGGGTTCGAATTCTGGCACTTCGCGTGGGACAGGGGCTGGCGGTCCGATACCGTTTGGGGGGTGAAGCTCTGGATACCCTACCTTGCGCTCCCGGTCGGATTCGGCCTTCTGCTGCTCCAGCTTGTCGCTGACCTGGTGGCCGTCGTTCTCGGGGTCGACAGGCCCTTCGGTCTGGAGGAGAAGTAATGGATCCGCTTGTCCTTGGCGGCTTCGTCGCCCTCGCCACGATCCTGGTGCTGTTTTCCGGCGTGTCGGTCGCCATCGGCCTGCTGATCGTCTCGGCCGGTTTTCTGATCGTCTTCGACGGGATGCGCTCGCTGGAGCTGATGCCGGAGATCTTCTTCGGCAAGCTCGACAATTTCGCGCTGCTCTCGATCCCGATGTTCATCATCATGGGGGCGGCCATCGCCTCGACGCGCGCGGGGGCCGACCTCTACGAGGCGCTGGAACGCTGGCTGACCCGAGTGCCCGGCGGCCTCGTCATCTCCAACCTCGGGGCCTGCGCCCTTTTCGCGGCGATGTCGGGGTCGAGCCCGGCCACCTGCGCGGCCATCGGCAAGATGGGCATCCCCGAGATGCGCAAGCGCGGCTATCCCGACGGGGTGGCCGCAGGCTCGATCGCGGCGGGCGGCACGCTGGGCATCCTGATCCCGCCCTCGGTCACGATGATCGTCTACGGCATCGCCACCGAGACCTCGATCGGACGGCTGTTTCTGGCCGGCGTGATTCCGGGGTTGCTGCTGGTCATCCTGTTCATGGCGTGGTCGCTTTATTCGACCTGGCGCTCTGGCAATGCCGCGGTGCTGTCGGCCGTGAAGTATTCCTGGCGCGAGAAGGTGCAGATCCTGCCGCGGGTGCTGCCCTTTCTGATCATCATCCTGGGCGTGCTCTACGCGATGTATGGCGGCGTCGCCACGCCCTCGGAGACGGCCGCCGTCGGCGCGCTGTTGTGCCTGCTGATCGCGATCATCATCTACAAGCTCTGGCATCCCAGCGCGATCTGGGTGGTGCTGCGCGACAGCACCAAGGAATCGGTGATGATCCTCTTCATCATCGCGGCGGCGGGCGTGTTTTCCTACATGCTGTCCTCGCTCTTCATCACCCAGTCGATTGCCGAATGGATCGGAACGCTCGACGTGAACCGCTGGGTGCTGATGGGCGCGATCAATATCTTCCTGCTGATCGCAGGGTTCTTCCTGCCGCCCGTGGCGGTGATCCTGATGGCCGCGCCGATCCTCTTGCCGATCATCACCACGGCCGGTTTCGATCCGATCTGGTTCGCCGTGGTGCTGACGATCAACATGGAGATCGGGCTGATCTCGCCGCCCGTGGGCCTGAACCTCTACGTCATCAACGGGATCGCGCCGGACATTTCGTTGCGCACGATCCTGACGGGGTCGCTGCCCTTCGTCGCCTGCATGGTGCTGGCCATCGTGCTGCTCTGCCTGTTTCCGGGGCTGGCGACATGGCTGCCGAACGCGGTGATGGGGGTGGGGCTGTGACGCTCTTGGCCGACATGCTGTCGACGCTGTTGCAGCGCACCTACCGCGCGGGCGGGCAGGGGCGGGCCGACACCCGGCCGATGCCGGAGCTGGCCACCGACCTGATCGGCGCGACGGGCGAGATTTCGGGGCTGACGCTGGCGCGGACCATGCTCGACACCTACGCGGACATGGACGACGAGGCCAAGCTCGACTTCTTTCGCTACCTTGCCGAGGAGATGACGATTTCGCCGCCCGAGGTGCGCGCCGCGCTCGACGCCTACGAGGCCGCCCAGACACGGGCCACCTACCGCGCCTTCATGACCGCCGCAGAGCCCCCGCGCCAAGAGCTGTTCCGCCGGCTGAACCAGGTGCCCGGCGCGACCTCGGCACTGGTGGCGATGCGCGCCGACCTGCTCAGGCTGGGCCGGAAGGACGACGCGCTTTTGGCGCTCGATCTCGATTTCCGTCATCTCTTTGCAAGCTGGTTCAACCGCGGCTTTCTGGTGCTGCGCCCGATCAGTTGGGAAAGCCCGGCCCATATCCTTGAAAAGATCATCGCCTACGAGGCTGTCCATGCCATCGACAGCTGGGACGACCTGCGGCGCCGGCTGGAGCCGCCCGACCGGCGCTGTTTTGCCTTTTTCCACCCCGCGATGCCGGACGAGCCGCTGATCTTCGTTCAGGTGGCGCTGACGCGCGGCGTGCCCGGATCGGTCCAGGGGCTGCTGAGCGAGGAGCGGACGCAGATCGCGGGCGAAGATGCGAACACCGCCGTCTTCTACTCGATCACCAACTGCCAGTCGGGGCTTGCCGGCATCTCCTTCGGCAACTCGCTGATCAAGCAGGTGGCCGCCGACCTCTCGCTGGAATTTCCCGGCCTCAAGACCTTCGTCACCCTGTCGCCGATCCCGGGGCTCTTGCGCTGGCTCCAGTCCGAGGCGCACAGCTATGACCCGAACGATGACGAGGCGATGCGCGCCCTCGCCGCCCGCTACCTGATCGGGGCGCGCCAGCCCGAGGGCCTGCCGCGCGATCCGGTGGCCCGGTTCCATCTCGGCAACGGGGCCCAGGTGCACCAGATCCACGCCCGCGCCGACATTTCCGACAAGGGTCTGCGGCAATCCGCCGGGGTGATGGTCAACTATCTCTACGACATCAACAAGGTCTCGCAGAACCAGGAACGTTTCGCCGCGACACGAGAAATCGCGGCGTCGTCCGAAGTCCGCTCGCTGAGCGCGGCGGCCGAAAAAGCCCTCGCATAAGGAGCCCGAGCCATGGCGAACCCGCTTTACGACCGCCTTTTCGGAAAGCATGCCGGCAAGCCCACGCCGTTTTTGCACCTGCCCGACGGCGCGGTCCTCACCCATGATGCCTTCCTGCAAATGGCGGCCCGCCTCGCGCATGTGCTGACCGGGCTCGGCCTGCGCCCCGGCGACCGGCTGGCCGCGCAGGTGCAGAAATCGCCCGAGGCGCTGGCGCTTTACGCCGCCTGCGTGCAGGCCGGCGTGGTGTTCCTGCCGCTCAATACAGGCTACACGGTCGACGAACTGGCCTATTTCATCGAAAACAGCGGCGCCGCGCTGGTGGTCTGCGACGGGCCGGGTGCGACGGCGCTGGCCCCGGTCTGCAACCGGCTGGGCGCAGGGCTGAAGACGCTGAACGCCGACGGGTCGGGCTCGTTGACGGGCGACATGGCCGGGATGCCGGCGAGCTTTGCCACCGCGGAGCGGACGGAGGAGGACCTCGCGGCGCTTCTCTACACCTCGGGCACGACGGGCCGGTCGAAAGGCGCCATGCTGACCCAGACGAACCTGCTGTCGAATGCCGAGACGCTGGTCGAATACTGGCGGTTCACCGCCGACGACGTGCTGCTGCACGCGCTGCCGATCTTTCACACCCATGGTCTCTTCGTGGCCACCAACGTGACGCTCGCCGCCGGCGGGGCGATGGTCTTCCTGCCGAAATTCGATCTCGACGCCATCATCGGGTGGATGCCGCGGGCGACCGCCATGATGGGGGTGCCGACCTTTTACACCCGCCTTCTGGACGACGCCCGCTTTACCCGCGACCTGGCCAGCCATATGCGTCTTTTCATCTCGGGCAGCGCGCCGCTTCTGGCCGAAACCCACCGGCAGTTCGAAGAGCGCACCGGCCACCGCATCCTCGAACGCTACGGCATGACCGAAACCAACATGAACACCTCAAACCCCTATGACGGAGAGCGCCGCGCGGGCACCGTGGGCTTCCCGCTGCCGGGGGTGGAGCTGAAAATCACCGATCCGGCGACGGGCGAAACCGTGGCTCCGGGCGAGGTCGGCCAGATCGAGGTGCGCGGCGACAATGTCTTCAAGGGTTACTGGCAGATGCCCGAAAAGACCCGCGAAGAGCTGCGCGACGACGGGTTCTTCATCACCGGCGATCTCGGCCGCATCGATGAAGAGGGCTATGTCCACATCGTCGGCCGTAACAAGGACCTGATCATTTCCGGCGGCTACAACATCTACCCCAAGGAGGTCGAGATCGTGCTGGACGAGCAGCCCGGCGTGCTGGAGAGCGCGGTGATCGGCGTGCCGCATCCCGATTTCGGGGAAACGGTGCTGGGCATCATCGTGCCCAAACCCGGCGAGATGCCCGACCTCGACGCGATTTCCGAGGCGGTGGCGGCCTCGCTGGCGCGGTTCAAGCATCCGCGCAAGCTGATCGTCGTCGACGAATTGCCGCGAAACACGATGGCGAAGGTGCAAAAGAACCTCTTGCGCGAGGCCTACGCGGATACCTTCGCTCCGGTCGGCGGCTGAAGGACCGGGGCAGGGCGACAAGAGCTCTTGTCGGCAGTCTCGACCGGGCCAGGCAGGTCGTCGCAACCTTCCGAAAGCACTGCCCGGGGCCAGACCCGGAATACGTCGCGCCGCCCCGGCATCAGCAGCCCGGCGCAGGCTCCGCGAACGCCGCCGGCCGCATCGGGTGGGCGACGGCCGGGCCCAACTCGGCGGCAAAGGTCCGGCCGTGGCGGTCCGGCAGTCGGGAAACGGTGCGCTCATGCTGTTCGCCGGTCGCGATCGGCCATGCCCCATTCATCGGCGCGCCAGCGCGGCGGCCCCGGCCACCACGTCCAGCATTTCGGTCGTGATCTGTTCCTGCCGGCGCTGGCGGAAGGCCGCGTCCATCTCGGCCAGGTGATCGCGGATGCCGCGCTCGGCGGATTGCATGGCCGCCAGCCGCGAGGCGTGTTCCGAGGTCTGCGCCTCGGCCAGCGCGCGGTAGATGCGCACGAAGACATGCTCGCGGATCAGGCGGGCCAGCATCACCTCGCGTGCCTCGGTATAGGTGGGCAGGCGACGCGACGGCCAGGGGCGGCTGGCCTGGTGCCGCAGATAGGCGGGCGACACGGGCAGCAGCGGCATCGCAACAGGGCGCGCCGGGGCCTCGGCGGTCTGCACCGCGTGGGCGATGCGCAGCCGGGCGATGCCCATCTCGCTGCGCCAGGTGTCGGCCAGGGCCAGCAGCGCCCCGGTGGTGGCGCGCAGCCCCGCCACCGAACCGGGGGTGCCGTAGACCACCGCCGGCGCGTGGCCGGCGCCGGTCAGCAGGTCGGCCGCGCGCGCCCCAACCGCGGCCACGCGCACGTCGCCGCGCCCGTTGGCGGCGATGTCGTCCAGCGCCGCGGCGACGGCCACGTCGTTGAAGCGCCCGCACAGCCCGTGGTCCGAGCCCAGGACGATCAGGCCCATTGGCCCGGTCGCCCTGGCATCCTGCGAGGCGGCGATGGCGGACGCGGCCACCTGCGCGTCGCGCAGGACGATCTGCAGGCCGCGGTCGATGGACTCGTCATAGGCGCGCACCGCCTGAGCGGCGCGTTCGCTGCGCCGGATGGTGACCGCCGAGAGGGTCTTCATCGTGCGCACGATGGATTGCAGGTCGCGCGTCGTCGAGATCCGGCGGCCGAGCACCTCAAGCGTCTCCATCGGCAGCCTCCGTTTCCAGCCGGGCGAGCGTCGAACGCAGCGTGGTGATCAGGGCCTCGCGCTCAGCCTCGTCGAAGGGTGCGCCGCTCTCGATCTTGTTGCACACCATGCCTAAGCGTGCGCGGATCGCCTCGGTGATCGCGCGTTCGGCCTCTGCCACGCGATCGAGCGGCACCTCGTCCATGAGGCCGTGCGTGGCGGCCAGCAGAACGGCGATCTGGTCGGCCGGGGCGGGCCGCGCGTCTTCTCGCTGTTTCAGCGCCTCGCGCACGCGGCGGCCTCGGGCGAGCTTGAGCCTGGTGTCCTCGTCCAGCCGCGTGCCGAAGCGCGAGAACACCTCCAGCTCTTCGAACTGGGCAAAGGACAGGCGCAGATCACCCGCCACGGAGCGGTAGGCGGGCAGTTGCGCCTTGGCCCCCACGCGACTGACCGAGCGGCCAAGGTCGATGGCCGGCAACTGCCCCTTCTCGAACAGGTCGGGCGAAAGGTAGATCTGCCCGTCGGTGATCGAGATCAGGTTGGTCGGGATATAGGCCGAAATGTTCTGCGCCTGGGTCTCGATGATCGGCAGCGCGGTCAGCGAGCCGCCGCCCTTGCCCGGCCGCAGATGCGTGGCGCGTTCCAGAAGGCGCGAATGGATGTAGAAGATATCGCCCGGATACGCCTCGCGCCCCGGCGGCCGGCGCAAGAGCAGCGACAGTTCGCGGTAGGCGCGGGCATGGCGGGTCAGATCGTCATAGACGACCAGCACGTCCTCGCCACGAGCCATGAACCATTCGGCGATGGCGGTCGCGGCATAGGGCGCCACGAATTGCAGCCCCGGCGCGTCCTCGCTGCCGGCGACCACGACCACGGTGCGTTCCAGCGCGCCCTCGCCGCGCAGCCGGTCGATCACGCGCGCCACGGCCGAGGCCCGCTGCCCCACCGCGCAATAGACGCACAGGCCCGGCCTGGCCGCCGGACCCTCGCCGCCCGGGCGCCCCGCCTGGTGGTTGAGAAGCGCGCTGACCGCGATGGCGGTCTTGCCGGTCTGCCGGTCGCCGATGATCAGTTCGCGCTGGCCGCGCCCGACCGGAATGGCCGCGTCGACGGCCTTTATTCCGGTCTCCAGCGGCACCTCGACCGGTGCGCGGTCCAGGATGGCCGGGGCAGGCCGCTCGACCGGCCAGCGGGTCGCGGCGCGGACCGGGCCGCGATCGTCCAGCGGGCGGCCCAGCCCGTCGACCACCCGGCCCAGCATCGCCCGGCCCACCGGCACGTCGATCACCCGGCGCGTGCGCCGCGCCTCGGCCCCGACCGCCAGCGTTTCGGCCGGGCCGAACAGGATCACGCCGGTGCGGTCCTCGTCGATGTCCGAAGCCGCGCCCATCAACCCGCCGGGAAAGGCGATCAACTCGTCCGCGTCAAGCTCGGTGAAGCCTTCGACCTCGGCAATGCCCGCACCGACCCGCGTGACGGTGCCGATCTGCTCGTTGCGAAGGGCGGGCCGGTGCGCGTCGAGCCCCGCGTCGAGGCTGTCCATCACATCGCGGCCGAGCCTGTCCAGCACACCCATGGCTATTCGGCCGCCTCGGCCGGGCCGTCGCGCTGCAACGTCGCCGCGAGCGCGTCGTTCAGGTCGTCGAGATAGGCGTCCACGCTCCATTGCAGGGTCTGACCGCGGATCTTCAGCCGTATCCCGCAGATCAGGCCGGGATCGTGGACGAATGCCACCTGCGCGTCCTGGTGGAGTGTCGCGCGAAGCGCCTCGCTCAGGCGGGCGCGCATCGCGCCGGGCGGGTCGAAGGCGCTGGTCACGCGCATCGCGCCGTCCGCCGCCCGCGCCTCGGCGCGCAGCGCGTCGCGCGTCTTTTCCGGCAGCCCGTGCAGCCGCGCGATGAAACTGTCGGCGATCGCCTCTTCCAGCCGCGCGCCGGCCAGATCGCTGAGCACCCGCCGGGCCAGGCGCGTGACGTGATCGGCGGCGTCGCGGCTGAACGTGTCGAGGAAGGCGCTCTGTTCGCGGTCGAGCTGGTCTTCCCAGGCTTGCCGCCGCTCGGCCACCGCGTCGCGGGCCTCTGCCTCCAGCCGCTGGCGCAGGGCATGGGCGTCTTGCTGGGCCTCTCGCAGAAACGCGTCGCGCCGGTCCTGCAGCGCCTGCTGTTCGGCCCGCAGGCGTTCGGCCTGCTGCGCCGCCTCTGCCTCGCGCCGCTCGGCCTCGGCGAACCGGTCTCGGATCGCCGCCTTGCGCCGGGCCATGGCGCGCGTCACCGGGCGGTAGAGCAGCCGCTGAAGGATCCAGACCAGGACCAGGAAGTTGGCGATCTGCGCCGCGACGGTGATCCAGTCGATCTGCATGGCGCTCAGCCCCCGCCGGCGGCCCCCGCCTGCATGGCGGCGTCCCAGAACGGGTTGGCGAAGATCAGGATCATGGCCACCACGAAACAGTAGATCGCGGTGGATTCGATCATCGCAAGGCTGACGAAGAGTGTCCGGGTGATGGTGTTCGCCTCGTCGGGCTGCTGCGCGATCGAGGCCAGCGCCTGCGCCGCCGCCCGCGCCTCGCCGAGCGCCGGCCCGATGGAGCCGATGGCGATGGTCAGCCCCGCGGTGAAAATCGAGATCAGCCCGATCAGGGTCGCGTCCACCATGTCAGTTTCCTTTCGACGTGTCCGCCCCGGGCGCTGCCTGCGTGGCCGAGGCGATGTAGACCATCGCGAGGATGGCAAAGATATAGGCCTGGATCACCCCCGTCAGCAGACCCAGAAGCTGCATCAGCACGGGGAAGAAGAACGGCGCGATCGAGATCAGGATACCCGCGATCACGGTGCCGCTCATCACGTTGCCGTAAAGCCGGATCGCCAGCGCGATGGTGCGCGAAATTTCCCCGATCACGTTGAACGGCACCATCAGCGGGGACGGGCGGGCATAGCTTCCCAGGTAGCCCAGCACGCCGCGCTCGGCCAGCCCGAAGAGCGGCACGGCGATCAGCACGCACAGCGCCAGCGCCGTCGTGGTCGACAGTGACCCGGTGGGCGGGCGAAAACCGGGCACGACGGCCAGCACGTTGCAGACCGCGATGAACAGGAAGATCGTGCCGACAAAGGGCAGGTACCGGCCCGACTCCTGCCCGCTGACCTGGCGGATCTGGTCGCTGATCGTCTCGACGACGGCCTCCCAGAAATTCTGGGCGCGCGTCAGTTCGCCGCTGGCCGACAGCCGCAGGCGGACCAGCAGCCCCGCGAGGGTAAGCAACGCCATCACGCCCCAGGTGAAAACGATGGTGGCGTTGATCGGCACGGGGCCGATATGGAACATGATCCAGGCGTCGGGGCTGATCTCCATGGGTTATTCCTTTCGCGCCGTTCCCCGCAGCACCGCCTGCCGCAGAAGGGTGAACCCGAAGACCCCCGCCAGCAGGTGCGGCGCGCCCGCCCCGGCCCGGAGCGCCAGCGCCAGCGCCCCCAGCACCAGCGCCATCCGAGCGGCGTATCCCAGCACCAGCCGCCCGGCGCCGCCCTCGGCGCCGGTCAGCCCGCGCGCCGCGCGCCACACGAGCCATAGGTAAAGCGCGCCGAACGCCGCCCCCAACGCGAGGGAAAGCGCCAGCGCCGCAACAAGGCCCCATCCTTCAGTCATCGCCGCGGCTCTCCTTGCTGACCCACCACCAGGCGTTGAGGCATCCCAGCGCGACCCCGCCCAGCAGCAGCGCGAGGGTCCAGGAAAATCCCGCCGGCGCGACGCGGTCCAGCCAGACGCCCAGCGCAATGCCCAGAAGCGTCGGCACCGCCACGGCCCAGCCCACCAGCCCGAACATGCCCAGGCCGAACCACACCCCGCGCCCCTCGCCGCGCTTTTCGGCGGCCTCTTTTCGCGCGGCCTTGCGCGCGATGGCCGCGGCCTTGTCCCCGTTTTGGTCGCTCATCTCTGCCGCTCCAGTTCGAGCATGCGCCGGACGACCCCGGCTTCGAGCCTTGCCAGTGCGCTGCGCGCCACCTTCTCCTGCTCGTCGACGGCCACGAACTCGTGCGCGACGCGGCGGCGGATCTCGGCCATGTCGCGGCCGCGCACCGCCCGGCGCACGGCGACCGAAACATCTGCGCCGCATTTCACGAGGATGCCCTCGTCGATGCCGAAATGGCCGGTTTCGCCCTCGGCGGTCACATAGCTCAGCACGCCGGGCTGCAGCGGGGCGGTCATGTCGATATGGCGGGGCAGGAGGGCGAAAGCGCCGTTCGTGGCCTCGGCCAGCACCTTGGCAACCGGGGCGTCGAACATCCTCTCATCGGGGGTGAGAACTGTCAGCCTCATGCCGCCTCTGTCCTTTTGCCGACTTCGTCGATGGCGCCCACCATGTAGAACGCGCTTTCGGGCAGGCCCGACATTTCGCCCGACAGGATACGCGCGCACCCGGTCAGGGTCTCTTCCAGCGGGACGAAGCGACCGCCGAGGCCGGTGAACTGCTCGGTGGTGAAGAAGGGCTGGGTCAGAAACCGTTCCAGCCGCCGGGCCCGCGCGACGGTGGCGCGGTCCGCCTCGGACAGCTCTTCCAGGCCCAGCATCGCAATGATGTCCGAGAGCGCCTCGTATTCCGCCAACACCCGGCGCACCTCGCGCGCGATGCGATAGTGCCGGTCGGACACGGTGCCGGGCGTCAGCATCTTCGAGGCCGATTTCAGCGGGTCGATGGCCGGGTACAGGCCCTCGCTCGCCCGTTTGCGCGACAGCGCGACCGAGGCCGAGAGGTGCGAGAAGACATGCGTCGCCGCGGGGTCGGTGAAATCGTCCGCGGGCACGTAAACCGCCTGGATCGAGGTAATCGCGCCGGCGTCGGTATTGCAGATGCGTTCCTCCAGCGCGCCGAGTTCGGAGGCCAGCGTCGGCTGGTAGCCCACGCGCGAGGGGATGCGACCGAGCAGCCCGGACACTTCTGCCCCCGCCTGGACAAAGCGGAAGATGTTGTCGATCAGCACCATCACATCGCGGTTCTGTGCGTCGCGGAAATGCTCTGCGATGGTCAGCGCGGTGTGGGCGACGCGAAAGCGCGCGCCGGGGCTTTCGTTCATCTGGCCGAAGACCAGCACCGCCCCCTCCAGCACGCCTGTCGCCTGCATCTCGCGGTACAGCTCCTCGGCCTCGCGGCTCCGCTCGCCGATGCCGCAGAACAGGCTCACGCCCTCGTATTCGGCCACCATGTTGTGGATGATCTCGGTGATCAGCACGGTCTTGCCCACGCCGGCGCCGCCGAAGAGCCCGGCCTTGCCGCCGCGTTCGATTGGGGAGAGCAGGTCTATCGCCTTGATCCCGGTCTGGAAGATCTCGCCGCCCGGCCGGCGGCGGGTGAGGGGCACGGGCGGGCGGTGGATCGGCAGGTAATCGACGTCCTTCAGCGGCCCCTTGCCGTCGAGCGGCGCGCCGAACACGTCGATCATCCGGCCCAGCACGCCCGCACCTACAGGCGCGGTCAAGGGCCCGCCCGTGTCGGTCACCGCCATGCCGAGGGCGACCCGCGCGCCGGGGTTCAGCAGCAGCCCCTGCGCGGTGTGGCCGTCGATCAGGTCGGCGACTTCGATCACCGAGCGGCCTTCGGGGCCGGCCAGCAGGCGCGTGTTGATTGCGGGGGCGGGGCCGGAAAAGCGTACCTCGACCACGGCGCCGCGGATGGCGGTGATGCGGCCGGTCGGCCCCTCTGCCGGCTCGGGCGATGCGGTCCATTGGACGTCCGTCATGGGCGGCCCCTCGCTTGACCCGTCTCGATGATCGTGCCGCGCAGGCAGGCCCGCAAGGGTTCATTTCCGCGGCCGCGAGCGGGTACGGCCTTGCGCCGCGCCGGCCGGGCCGGCGGCCTCAGCGCGCCTCCGGGTCGTATTTCAGCGCCCCGACGGGGCGCACCGTGCTGGCCTGCGGACCGATCTCGCTTTCCTCGCTCTGGACCACGAGATCTACCGTGTCGCGCGGCGCGAGGTCCTCGAAACGCCCGTCGACCACGCTGTTGCGGTGGAAATAGACCAGCCGGCCGTCATTCGCGGCGATGCGTCCGAAGCCCTCGTCATGGCGGATCTCGACGATCCGGCCCTGCAGCGGCCCATCGTGAACCTTCACGTCGCCGCCGGCCTTGTCCTTCCAGCGCTTCACCTCTCGTTCCATCGCGGCGAAGGCATGGCGCACCGCCACCGGCAGATGTTGGTGCGCGGCGGCGTCGTTCTGGCGATGGTGCACCACCAATTCGTCTCCGGGCACCCGCACCTCGACGGTGATCTCGTAGAGGTTGCCCTGTCGCTGGCTGCGGTGCGGCGCGCGGATGTAGACATGGCAACTGGTGATCCGGTCGAAAAGGGTTTCCAGGTGATCGACCTTTTCTTGAACCAGCGCCTTGATCGAATCGCTCGTGTCGATGCCGGTGAATGACAGCTCCAGCGGGACTTGCATGGTCCTTCTCCTCTTTTTGTCTTTTCGCGCGTCTGCGGCGCGGTCAGGTGCGGCCGTAAAGCCCCACGATCTCGGTAAACTCGATCACGTTCGGCGCGGCCAGCCGGATGACCTCCGGGCAGGTGGCCCCGGGTGCGGCCGAGACGATATGCTCGCTCAGGGCGCTGAGCCGGAAATGGTAGGAATGCGGGGCGTCGCCCTTGGGCGGGCAGGGGCCGGCGTAGCCCGGCTTACCAAAATCGTTCAGCGCCTGGCGAAACCCCGGCTCCAGCGTTTCGGGGCCGAAGCCGGCGTGCAGGAATTGCCAGCCCGGTGGGATCGCGTAGGCCGCCCAGTGGTGGAACACGCCGCCCGGCGCGTCGGGGTCGGTGCAGACCACCAGCAACTCGCGCGTGCCCTCGGGCACGCCGGTCCAGCGCAAAGCGGGTGAAACGTTCTGACCGTCGCAGGTGAAACGACCCGGGATCGTCTCACCGGGGTTGAAGTCGGGACTTGTGAGCATGAGCATGTTTGACCTCCCGCTCAGACAGCTCACTTGCAGTGGACATGCTGGCCGCCGCCGCGTCGTTGACGTGAATCAATCCGGCGTGCATGTTCTCACCGCTTCGTCCAGGCAAGAAAGACCTGGCCCATGACAAGGGGCAGGAAACTCATGCCGATTGCCACGCCCAGTCCGGCGCCGCCCGGCGCCGGCAGCGACAGCAGGGCCGACAGGCCCGGCAAGACCAGCGCAAGCGCGATCAGGCCCAGGCAAAACGCCAGCGCGCCCCAGACATAGGCGTTGGCCGTGACGTCGTTCCGGATCGGATCGGCCGCTGGGCTGCGCATGTTGAAGACGTTCCAAAGCTGCGCCAGCCCGAGCGTCAGAAAGGCCACCGTCACGGCCCGCCCTGCATCGAGGCCGAGGCCGAACAGCGCG
Organism: Rhodovulum iodosum; assembly: GCF_041020385.1. Taxonomy (NCBI): domain Bacteria; kingdom Pseudomonadati; phylum Pseudomonadota; class Alphaproteobacteria; order Rhodobacterales; family Paracoccaceae; genus Rhodovulum; species Rhodovulum iodosum. Next base: position 359,978 of record NZ_JBEHHI010000002.1, read on the forward strand.
ATGCCGAAGGCGCCCAGCGTCGCCAGCGTGATCGCCACGCCAAGTACCCCGATCAGCACCCAGCGCGGGCGGTCGACAATCTGCTCTTCCGGGTCACGCGGCGGTGCGCGCATGATCTTTCCGTCGCCGCGGCCCAGTCCCAGGGCAAAGGCCGGGAACACGTCGGTGACAAGGTTCAGGAAGAGGATCTGAAGCGGCAGGAGCGGCGCGGGCAAGCCGGCGCCCACCGCCAGCGCGACCACCAGGACCTCGCTGAGGTTGCACGACATCAGGTAGACCACGAAGGCCCGGATATTGCCGAAGATCACCCGGCCCTGGCGCATCGCCACGATGATCGTGCCGAAGGCGTCGTCCTTCAGCACCATGTCGGCGGCCTCGCGCGCGACCTGCGTGCCGCGCTGGCCCATGGCGATGCCGATATCGGCCTTTTTCAGGGCGGGCGCGTCGTTCACGCCGTCCCCGGTCATCGCCACAACGTGGCCCGCGTCCTGGTAGATCCTGACCAGCGACAGCTTGGTCTCGGGGTCGACGCGGGCGAAAACGTCGGCAGCGAGGATGCGGTCGCGGGTCGCGTCGTCCGGCGCCGCGGGGTCGAGGCCGCGCAGCTCTCGCCCCTCGATCACCCTCAGCGCCCCGTCGCCCAGCCCGGCATGGCGTGCGATGGTTTGCGCCGTGTCGGCGTGGTCGCCGGTCAGCATGATCACCCGGACCCCGGCGGACCGGCAGGCGTCGATGGCCTCGCGCACCGTGCCGCGAAGCGGGTCGAGCAGGCAGACGAGGCCGACAAGCGTCAGGCCGTCATAGGGGTCGTCCTCGTCGCCCGGTGCCCGTTTGAATGCCAGCGCCAGCAGCCGCAACCCCTCTTTTGCAGCCCCGGCATTGCGGGCCGCCCAGTCGGCCCGTCCCGCATCGCCCAGCGGGCGTGGACCCTCGGGGCCGAGTTCGGTCCGGCAAAGCGGGATCACGGATTCGGGCGCGCCCTTCACGGCATAGACGTGATCCTCGCCGGCGGCGTGGACCGTCGCCATCATCTGGCGGTCGGGGTCGAAGGCATGCTCGCGCACCTCGGCACAACGTTCGAGCAGCCGCGCGCGCGACATCCCGGCGTCGTCGGCGGCGGACAGCAGTGCAACCTCCATCGGGTCGCCGGCCGGCGCTGCCTGGGGCCCGTCGCCGAGGGCCGCGTTGTTGCACAGCGCCCCGATCCGCAGCGCCCAGGCCAGGCGCGCGTCGGAGTCCGGCGTCGGGGCGGTGCCATCGGCGGTAAACCGCAGCCTGCCGTCGTCGCGCGTGGCCTCGACATCCGCCCCGGCCAGCAGGTAGCGCACCGCTGTCATGCGGTTCTCGGTCAGGGTGCCGGTCTTGTCGGTGAGGATCAGCGTCGTCGCCCCCAGCGTCTCGACCGAGGACAGCCGGGTGATCAATGCGTTGCGCCGCGCCATGCGCCACATGCCGCGCGCCAGGCTCAGCGTCGCCACGACCGGCAGGCCCTCTGGCACCGCCGCCACCGCCAGCGCGACGCCGGTCTGGAACATGTCGGCCCAATCGTGGCCGCGCAGCACGCCCAGCGCCATGGTCGCCGCCGCCAGCGCAAGCGTCAGCCAGACCAGCCTGTGGCCCAGCCGGTCGAGCCGGCGTTCCAGCGGCGCGGCCGCGCCCTCGGCGCTTTGTGCGAGGTCGCTGATCCGGCCCAGTTCGCTGTCCATGCCGGTGGCCACGACGACGCCCTCGCCCGCGCCCCGGGTGATCGCGGTGCCCTTGTAGGCCATCGCCGGGCGGTCGCCGAGCGCAGCATCCGCGGGACCGGGCGCGCAGCCCTTGGGCACCGGCGCGGACTCGCCGGTGAGAACCGACTCGTCGCAGTGCAGATTCGAGGCTTGCGTGAGCCGCAGATCGACGGTCACCACATCGCCCGCCTCCAGCACCACGATGTCGCCCGGCACCAACTCGCGGGCGTCGACCATCCGCTCGGCGTCGCCGCGGCGCACGCGGGTGCGCACCTCGGCGATCTTCAACAGCGCTTCCATCGAGCGCGCGGCGCGCAACTCGGTGGAAAAACCGATCGCGCCGTTGATCAGAAGGACGACGACGATGGCCAGCCCCTCGACCGTATCCCCGAGGAAAAACGACATCGCGGCCGCCGCGGCCAACAGCCAGACGATGAAGCTCTCGAACTGGTGCAGCAGGATCGTGAGCAGACCCTTCTTGCGCTGCTGCCGCAGCTTGTTCGGGCCGAGCTTGCGCAGACGGGCAGCCGCCTCGGCCTGGGCGAGCCCCGATCGCAGGTCCGTCCGAAGCGTTGCGGCGACCTTGTCGATCTCATGTGCATGGGCGTCCGCGATGAGCCTGGCCACGTGTTCCCCTATCGGTCCCGGCGTGCGGTGGCGCCCCCACGCACTGTACTCGCGCCGGCCATGCCGCGCGCCCTAATCGGAATCGAGCCGCGACCGGATGCGCCCGGACTGCCGGAGAGGTACTCGAAGACGACCGGTTTAGCCAAGGCGCGCCGCGTCATTCGGAAGCAAGTTTCGTCGTTCCCACATCCATCGAGACGCGCGTCGGCGGTGCCGCGGATCACGTCCGGCATGCCGCAGTCCGCGCGCGGCGCCTGCAGTTTTCGACATCTTATAAGTGAAAAAATGGCTGGGGTGGTAGGATTCGAACCTACGATACACGGTACCAAAAACCGCTGCCTTACCACTTGGCTACACCCCAACGGTGGCGAGCTAAATACGCTGACGGGCGCGGCGCTTCAAGACCGAAATGGCAAAAAAAGGCGTGCCGCGGGGGCGCCTTGTCACAGCCGGATCGGGTCGGTCTTGGCGAGCCGGTCGAAGGCCATGAGCGAGGCCACGAGGGCGGGCATCCGGTCGAGCGGCACCATGTTGGGCCCGTCCGAGGGGGCGGTGTCCGGCGCTTCGTGGGTTTCGATGAAGACCGCGGCGATGCCGAGGCTGACCGCGGCGCGCGCCATCACCGGGGCGAATTCGCGCTGGCCGCCGCTGGCGCCGCCCTGGCCGCCGGGCTGCTGCACCGAATGGGTGGCGTCCATCACCACCGGCCAGCCGGTCTGCATCATCCGGGGCAGGGCGCGCATGTCGGCCACAAGGGTGTTGTAGCCGAACGAGGTGCCGCGCTCGGTCAGCAGGATCCGGGCATTGCCGGTCGTTTCCAGCTTGGCTACCACGTTGTCCATGTCCCACGGCGCGAGGAACTGGCCCTTCTTCACGTTCACCGCGGCCTTGGTGGCGCCTGCGGCCAGCAACAGGTCGGTCTGTCGGCACAGGAAGGCGGGGATCTGCAGGATATCGGCCACTTCGGCCACGGGCGCGCATTGGGCGGCCTCGTGGATGTCGGTCAGTACCGGCACGCCAAGCTCGGATTTCACCCTGTCCAGCATCTCCAGCCCGGCGGCCATGCCGACCCCGCGCTTGCCCGAGAGCGAGGTGCGGTTGGCCTTGTCGAAGCTGGCCTTGAAGACATAGCCGGCGCCGGCCGCGTCGCAGGCGGATTTCATCGCGCGCGCGATGGTCAGCGCGTGCTCTGCGCTTTCCAGCTGGCAGGGCCCGGCGATGACGGTGAGCGGGCGATCGTTGCCGACGGTCAGCCCGCCGATGGGTACGTCTTTCATGTCAGGCAGAGACCTGTTCGCGCAGGATGGAGGCAGTCAGCGACACCATCAGGTATATCCCGCCGAAGATCAGGAAGGCCAGTGCCGTATTCTCGAACGCGCGCGGATAGGTGGGATCGTCCGGGGCCACCGGCGTGACGCCGAGCGAGAGGTAGCGCACCTGGCGGTTGGCCTCGATCCGCGCGGTTTCGAGCTGTTGCAGCGCCTGTTGCAGCAAGAGCTGCCGATTGGCAAGATCGGCCTCGGCGATCCTGAGTTCGGCCGAGACGCGCGCCAGCGACTCGCCGCCCGTGCCGCTTTCGGTCATCGAGGAGCGCAGCTCGGATACCAGCGCCTCAAGCCGGCGGATATCGCCCTGCACACCGGCCACGCGGGCCTGGTTGGGCCGCGTGTTGTCGAGCAACTGCTGGAGTTGCAGCCGCTTTTCGCGCAGCTGGGTTTCGAAGGTGGAAATCTGGCCCATCAGCGCGCTGGTTTCCGTGGCGGGGTCCAGCACGCCGAGCCTTTCCTGAAGGTCGAGCACGCGCCGCTGCGCGTCTTCGACCTTTTGTTCGGACTCGCGGAAGCTCTCGCGCGCCCCGGCCATCTGGTCTTCGCGCAGGCGCTGGGTCAACCCGTCGACCCGCTGCTCGGCGTAAGAGATCAGCGCATTGGAAAACGCCTGGCTGGTCTCGGGGTCGGCGGCCACAACCTCCATTTTCAGAATGCCCTCAGTCGGATCGTAGCCGATCTTCACGTTGCGCTGGTACACCTTGTAGGCGGTTTCGCTGCTGGCGTCGGCGGGCAGGCGTTGGATCGGGTCGATGAATTCCTGCGTGAAATGGCCCTTGAAACCGAGATCGGCGTTGAGCCTCTGCATCGCGTCGCGCGATTGCAGATAGCTTTGCACCGCGATCGAGTCCTGCTGCACGGCCAGCCCGGTGCCGGCGAACATGCCGCCGAGGCCGCCGGCCGAGGGGGCGTCGGCCTGCTGGATGACGAATTCCGACTTGGTGGCGTACATCGGCGTGGCCATGGAGAAATAGTAGTAACCCGCCAGGATCGTGGGCAGCGCCACGAAGGCGAACAGGCGCAGCGTCAGCATCGCCATGGCGCGGCGCCGGCGGCGGGCGAGGTCTTTCTGGATGCGGCGGATCTCGGTTAGGCGGGTGGCTTCGCCCTGCACCTCGGTCGAGGGCAGGTTGACGGGGCGCGTCGCGGGCAGGGTGCGGGGCAGTTGCGGCTGTTGCGGCCGGTCCTGCGGGCCCTCGCCGACGACGAGTTCGAGCATCTGCGAATGCTGGAACGGGTCCACCCCCTGGCGGCGCAAGAGGCGCACCGCGTCGTAGTCCGAGGTGGGGGCAAGCCCGTGCTTGTGCGCGATGCGGCGGGCCATGCGCAACTGGCGGCCTGTCAGCCCCTCCTTGCGGATCGCGTCGATCGCCTCGTCGGTGCGCAGGTCGGTTTGCTGCGCGACCGCGGTTGCGGCGGTGCCGGGCGCGGTGGGCTCGGGCGCAGCGGTGCCGGGCCCAGCGGTGCCGCGCGCGGCGGTTTGGGGTGCGGCGGGTTCGGGTGCGGCAGCCGCGTTGGCCGGCGCGGCCGCGGCGATCCGGGGCGCCTCGACCTTGGGCGGCAGCGCGGCGCGCGACCGGCCCTGGCTCAACGCGGCGCTGCGGCGGATGCGGAATTTCTTGGCCTTAGGCTTGGTAGTCATAGAGCCGCTTCGCCTCTTCCAAAGTGTCGAACATGAAAATCTGTCCATCGCGCAGCACTGCGGCCGAGCGACAGAATTTTTCCAGCGTGGCCGCCTGGTGCGAAACGACCACCACCGTGGTCGTCTCCAGCCGCTCGCGCAGGATCGCGCCGGCCTTGCGGTTGAATTCCACGTCGGTGGTGGCCGGCATCCCCTCGTCGATCAGGTAGATGTCGAAATCGAGCGCCAGCATCAGCGCAAAGGTAAAGCGCGCGCGCATGCCTGTCGAATAGGTCCCGACCGGCATGTCGAAATACTCCTCGATCCCGCACAGCCAGCGCGCGAACGCTTCGACGTAATCGGGGTCGAGCCCGTAGAGGCGCGCGATGTAGCGGGCGTTTTCGGTGCCGGTGTGGCGGTTGACCACGCCCCCCATGAAGCCCAGCGGGAACGAGATGCGGCAGGTGCGGGTGATCTCGCCCTCGTCGGGTTTTTCCAGCCCCGCCATCATGTTGATCAGCGTCGTCTTGCCGGTGCCGTTGGGCGCCAGAATGCCAAGCGAATGACCGAGCTCGACGCGAAAGGACACCCTGTCGAGGATGATCTTGCGCTGCTTGCCGGTCCAGAAGGACTTACTGACTTCGCTGAACTCGAGCATTCACTGGTCCCGATACTGCCGCAGGTCGCGCCCGTCCGGGATGTCGGGCGGACTTTTCGATTGTCGGCAGGCTATTCATCCATTGGGACTATATTATGTCGCCGTCTACGGCTGATTGACAACGTTCCCGGCAACAATCGGGCCATTACATGGCGCTGTCGAAGAAGTGAGGCGAGGCTGCACCCGCCGGTGCCCGCCGATTGGCCGGTCAGGCGCGCTGTTTTCGCACCCCGACCGCCCGGCCGGCGGCGATGGCGATCAGCGCCGCGCCAAAGCTGAAGAGCGCGCCCATCTTGGCTGCATCCTGTATCCGGATGCCCTCGATCGTGGCGCTGCCGTCGAAGGCGACCGATGCGATGAAGATCGACACGGTAAAGCCGATCGCGGCGACGCAGCCCACCACGAAGAGATCGGCCATGCGCATTCCCACGGGCAGGCCCAGCCGCAGCGGGCGTGCCGCCACCCAGCCGAACAGCAGAACGCCCGCGGGCTTGCCGATCAGCAGGCCCGCCAGAACCAGCCAGGTGGGCGTGCCGATCGACGAAAACTCGACCCCCGCGTTGAGCAGGCCGAAGAAGAACAGGATCACCTCGACCGGGTGTTTCAGCAAACGCTGGATATGGTTCAAAAGGTCGGTGAGGTATTGCTCGGCCTCGGCGAAGATGCCGAACGCCCGGTCGGCATGGGGGATCGCCGGCACCACGGGCAAAAGGCCCAGCGCCGGGTGCAGCCCGCTTTCCTGAAAGCCGTACCAACTGGCCGCGCCGGCGGCGAGATAGGGCCAGAAGGACAGGTATTTGCGTACCCAGCTCGAATTCGGGCGCGCCTGGTCGCCCCTGTCCAGTATCCGGGGCAGCCAGTTGAACAGGACGAACACCGCCGCCGAGGCGCCCGCCGACAGCAGCAGCCATACCGGTGCCAGCGCGCCCGAGGGGTAAAAGACCGCCAGGATGAAGAGGCCCGCCGCGTCGTCGGCGATGGCCAGCAACAGCAGGAACCGCACCGCCGGGTGCCCGGCGCCGAACACGATGCGCCCCACGATATAGGAAAAGGCGATGTCGGTCGCCGTGGGGACCGCCCAGCCCTTGGCCACGGCGTCGTAGGTGTCCGAGCCCAGGATCGCGGCGAGCCCCAGATAGACGACGACCGGGCCGGCCATGCCGCCCAGCGTGGCGATCAGCGGCGTGGCGGCCTTCTTGCCGCGCAGCGCGCCGTTTCGCAGGATCACCGCCTCCCACACCTCCTTTGCGGCGACGGCGAAGAAAAATGCCATCAGCACGTCATTGACGAGGTAGTGGAGCGTCAGGGTGCGGTAGATCTGGCCGTTCACCTCGTGGGCGTGGCCGATAATGGCATTGTCGAGCAGCACGAACTCGACAACGTCGTGGTACGAATTGGGGTGGATGTTGACCCAGACCAGGGCCGTCACCGCCCCGCCGATCAGGAGCAGCGAGTAATTGGTAACGAAATTCCAGACCCGATACATGCCCGACCATCCCCAACCGGCATCATTTTTCCCGGTTGGATAGTCGATCGGCCCGCATGGGGCAACTGCGCCGGGTGCCTCATGCGAAGGCGCCCCAGGCCAGCCCCGCCAGCACCGAGCCGACGACCGCGTAGCCGATATAGGCGGCAAAGACCCGCGGCTTGACCAGCGCCCAGACGGCGACGGCCGCCGGGATGCAGCTGACGCCGCCCGCGATGACGAAGGACATCGCCGCGCCCGGGCTCATCCCCTGTTGCAGCAGGCTGTCGACCAGCGGCACCGCGGCATAGCCGTTCAGATAGGCCGGCCCGCCGATCACGGCGCCCAGCAGGACGGGCCGCAGCCCCTCGCCGCCGAGGATCGAGGCCACCGCCTCGGCCGGGACGTAGTGCAGCATCAGCGCCTCGATCATGTAGGCCAGCGCCAGCCATTTGCCGAGGAAGAGCGCATTTTCGACCACCGCCGTGCGGAACGTCTGGCGGCGCTCGGCCTCGTGCCAGAATTGCCAGGCCGGGCGGCCGGAAAAGGCCGGCTTGTCGCCGCAGCCGCAGCCCGAGGACGAACAGCCGCCGCCCCTGGGCCGCAGCGGATCGGAGAAAAGCGCGCTTTGCGACAGCGCGTGGGTGGCAAAGCCGCCCAGCAGCCCGATAGAGATCGCCGCCCCGGTTTTGGCCACGGCAAACGGTGCGCCCAGCGTGCCCGCGGTGATCAGGAACATCGCCGGGTCCATCAGCGGCGAGGACAGCCAGAAGGCCATGACCGCCGCCAGCGGCGCGCCCACGGCCAGAAGCGCCGCGATGAAGGGGATCACCTCGCAAGAGCAGAATGGCGAAAGCCCGCCTAGCAGCGCGGCCAGCACGATCATCCGCGCCGTGCGCCCCTCGAAGGCGCGGGCCAGCAGAGCCTCGCTGCCCGTGGCCTTGAGATACCCGACGGCCAGCACCGCGAAGACGATGAAGGGCGCGGTATGCGCCAGCGCGCCGGCGGCAAAGCCGATGGTCGGGCCCACCTGCGCCGGGTCGGCCACGGCCAGCACCAGCGGGATCGCGATCATCGCCAGCACCGCCTTGTCGATCCAGCGCCAAAGGGCAAGCGGGCGCGGGGTGGGCAGGGAGGTGTCAGTCATGGCTGTGCTCCTGGTGGGGCGAAGAGGCGTCGGCGCAGCATTCCGACAGCAGGAAATCCGAGAGCGCCTTCATTTCCGGGTAGGCCGCGGCGGCGCAGATGATCGACCGGCCCTGTTTCACCTGGGTCACCAGCCCGGCCTGGGCCAGCGCCTTCATGTGATGCGTCAGGGTCGAGCCGGTGATGCCCGAGCGTTCGCCAAGCACCCCGATGGGGATGCCCCCGGGGCCGGCCCGCACCAGGGTGCGCAGCACGCTCAGCCGTTGCTCCGAACCGAGCGCGGCGAAGGCCGAGGCATAGCGGGCAAGGGCGAGGCCGGAGGGCGTGTCATGCTTCATATTTTCATTGTTCTCGAAATATAGAGGATTCGCAAGTGGCAATTTGCACCCGCGACGGGCTGCCGCTAGAGGATGGGCATGACCCCGCCGTTGCCCCGGACCGGCCTCAGCGCCGAGATCGCCGCCTGCCGGCTCTGTGCCGCGCGCTTTGCCGGCACGGCGACTGCCCACGCGCCCCGCCCGGTGCCATGGTTCGCGCCCGGCGCGCGTGTCCTGGTGGCCGGGCAGGCGCCGGGGATGCGGGTGCACCAGGCGGGCAAACCCTTTCTCGACCCGTCGGGCGACCGGCTGCGGGGCTGGATGGGCATCGCGCCGGAGGTGTTCTACGACCTTTCGCGGGTGGCGGTGCTGCCCATGGCGTTTTGTTTTCCGGGCTACGATGCCAAGGGGTCCGACCTGCCGCCGCCACGGGTCTGCGCCGAGACATGGCACGACCGGGTGATGGCCGATCTGGGCGAGCTGCCGCTGACGCTGCTGATCGGCGGATACGCCCAGAAATGGCATCTCGGCCCGGATGCACGGGGCGGGGTGACGCAGACGGTGGCGGCCTGGCGCGCCCATGCGCCGCGGGTCTTTCCGCTGCCGCACCCGTCGTGGCGCAACACCGCGTGGCTGAAGCGCCACCCCTGGTTCGAGCAAGAGGTACTGCCGGCGCTGAGGGCGCGGGTGCGGGAGGTCCTGGAATGAACGACGAGACAGTGCTGGACGCGGCCCACCGTGCGATGGCCGCCGCGCCCGAGGACGGCGCGGCACGGCTGGCCTTTTACGCGCGGCTGGCCGAGGCAGAGCTGTTCCTGCTGTTGGAGGCCGAGCCCGCGGGCGACGAGATCGCGCCGCAGGTCTTTGCGTTGGAGGATGGGCCGGTGGTGCTGGTCTTCGACGCCGAAGAGCGTCTTTCGGCCTTCACCGGCGCGCCGGCGCCCTACGCCGCGCTGCCGGGGCGCGATCTGGCGGCGATGCTGGCCGGGCAGGGGCTGGGGCTGGGCGTCAACCTCGGGCAGGACGCCGCGATCCTGCTGCCGTCGGGGGCGGTCGACTGGCTGGCCGGCCTGCTGGCCGCGCGGCCCGAGGCGGTCGAGGCCCGCCCCGAGGAACTGCGCCCGCCCAGCGACGTGCCCGAGCAGGTGCTGCGCGCGCTCGACGCGCGGCTGGCGCGGGCCGGGGGGCTGGCGCGCCACGCCTGGCTGGCCGGCGTGATCTATCCCGGCGGCCGGGCGGGGCATATGCTGGCCTTTGTCGACGCCGCGCCGGGGGCCGAGGCGGTGTTGTCGCGGGCGGTGGGCGAGGCGCTTGGCTTCAGCGGCGCCGAGACCGGCGCGCTCGACGTGGCCTTCATCGGCCCCGACGACCCGCTGGCCGGGCCGCTGGGCCGGGTCGGCCTGCGCTTCGACCTGCCGGAACCGGAGCGCCCCGAGGCGTTGGTTGTGGACCGCGACCCCGACGCCCCGCCGCGCCTGCGGTAGCGCACGGCCCTGCTCCGGCATGTCCCCATGGCGCGCCGCGTTGCCCGCCAGGGCCGAGGTGCAAACAACCGCAGCCGTTACCGATGCCGGGCCAACCGCGGCGGTTTTGCAAAACCCGCTGCGCCGGGGGGCGGCCTTGCGCTCAATACCCCTGGTCGCGGTCCACCAGAAAGAGCAGCGGCGCGCCCGCCACCGAGCGGCGGATATTCTCGGCGATCACCCTTGCGGCGCTCTCGGGGCGGGTTTCGGACGCGATATGGGGCGTGACCGTCACCTTGGGATGCGCCCAGAAAGGGTGCTCGGGCGGCAGGGGCTCGGTGCGGAACACGTCGAGCGTGGCATGGCCCAGCCGGCCCGCATCGAGGGCCGCCAGCACCGCGTCGTCGTCGATCAGCGCGCCGCGGCCGGGGTTGATCAGCACCGCGCCGTCGGGCAGCCAGTCCAGCCGTTCGGCATTTATCAGGGTGTCGGTCTCGGGCGTGAGCGGCAAGAGCAGCACGACGATCTCGGCGGCCTCCAGCACGGCGCGCAGCCCTGCCGCGCCATGCTGGCAGGCCACGCCGGGCACGTCGCGCGGCGTGCGGCTCCAGCCCATAACGTCAAAGCGCAGCGCGGCCAGCGCCTCGGCGCAGGCGCGCCCCAGCGCGCCGAGCCCGAGGATCGCGACGCGGCGGTCGCGCGCCAGCGGCGGCACGACCGGGGCCCACACCCCGTCCTGGCTGAGGATCTGACGGTCGATCCCGAGATGGTGGCGCAGCACATGGCCCGTCACCCATTCGACCATGCCCTCTTCCAGCCCCGAATCGACCATCCGGCAGAGCGGCTGGGTCAGCGTCGCGTTTCCGACGATGGTTTCCACGCCCGCCCAGAGGCTGAGCACCGCCCGGCAGTTCGAATATGGCCCGAAATCCGAGACCGGCCCTTTCGGCGCGAAGACGATGAAGTCGACGGTCTCGGGCGCCGCCGCGCGCGTCAGCGTCACGTCGAGCCCGGCCTCGGCAAAGGCCCGCGGCAGGGTCTCCCGATATCTTTCCCAGTACGCCTCGGGGGCGGAAAAAAGCACGGTCAGGCTCATCTCGACCTCGCACGGTGGATATGCGCGCTCTGCACCAGTCCGAAGGCCGCCATCAGCACCAGCATCGCCGAGCCGCCGTAAGAGACCAGCGGCAGCGGCACGCCGACGACCGGCGCCAGCCCCATCACCATCGACATGTTGAGCGCGAAGAACAGGAAGAACGTGGCCGCGATGCCAAGTGTCAGCAGCGACGAAAACCGGTCGCTGTTGTTCACCGCCGAGACGATGCAGAACAGGACGATCAGCGCGTAAAGCGTCAGCAGCGATATCGAGCCGAGAAAGCCGAATTCCTCGGCCAGGGTGGTGAAGATGAAATCGGTGTGTTTCTCGGGCAGGAAGTTCAGCCGGCTCTGCGTGCCCTGCATGAAGCCCCGGCCGGCCCAGCCGCCCGAGCCAAGCGCGATTTTCGACTGGGTGATGTGATAGCCCGCCCCCAGCGGGTCTGAGGCGGGGTCGAGAAAGGTGTCGATGCGGCGATACTGGTAGTCCTTCAACAGCTGCCAGGTGGTGCCGCGCGAGGTGAAGACGGCGGTCACCAGCCCACCCCCAACCGCCGCCAATGCGCCGAAATAAAGCCAGTGAACGCCGGCCAGGAAAATCATGATGCCGCCGCCCATCAACAGCAAAAGGGCGGTGCCGAGGTCGGGCTGCTTCAGCACCAGCACCGTGGGCAGCAGGATGATCGCCACCGGCACGATCACGTAGAGCGGGCGCGAGACCTTCTTGATATCGAGCCAGTCGTAATAGGCGGCCAGCATCATCACCAGGGTGATCTTCATCAACTCCGACGGTTGCAGGCGGATGAAGCCGAGGTCGATCCAGCGTTGCGCGCCCATGCCGACCGCGCCCATCAGTTCGACCAGCACCAGCAGCAGCACCGACAGCCCGTAGGCCAGCGCCGCCATGTTGCGCCAGAACCAGATCGGCACGAAGGCGACCAAGAACATTACGGCCAGGCCCAGCCCGAAGCGTTTCATCTGCGGCTCGGCCCAGGGCGTCAGCGACCCGCCGGCGACCGAGTAGAGCATCAAAAACCCCACGCCGGCCACGGCGGTCAGCAACAGCACCAGCGCCCAGTTGAGGTAAAACACCTTGCGAAGGCCGGTGGGGACGGTTTTGACGGTATATTCGAGATAGCTCATGCGCGGCTTCGCCCGGTGTTTTTCGGCGGCTCCGAGGGGCGCAGGGGCAGCTTGTCGAAACGCTCTTCCACTTCCCAGCGCTGGCGCTCGGGATAGGCCGAGAGCGGCGGCAGATCGCCATGGAGCGCGCGCAGCGCGATGTCGCGGGCGATGGGCGCGGCCGCCGTCGAACCGCCGCCGCCATGCTCGACCACCACCGACACGGCGATGCGCGGTGCTTCGACGGGCGCGAAGCAGACGAAAAGCGCGTGGTCGCGCCGTTCCCAGGGCAGGTCCTCGTTGCGGAACACGCCCGCGGCGCGTTCGGCGGCGGTGATGCTGCGTACCTGGCTGGTGCCGGTCTTGCCGGCCATCGCAAGGCCGGGGTCGACCACGCGCGAGCGGTAGGCGGTGCCGCGCCGGCTGTTGCTGACCGCGTCCATGCCGCGCCGGATGCGCGCGAGGTGCACCGGGCTCAAGCCCAGCGGATCGCCCGCGCCCGACGGCTGTTCGATGCCGTCGATGGATTTCACCAGGCGCGGCGTGACGCTGCGCCCCGAGGCGATGCGCGCCGTCATCACCGCCAGTTGCAGCGGCGAGGCCAGCACGAAGCCCTGTCCGATGGCCGCGTTCAGCGTGTCGCCCACCACCCATTCGGCATCGCGGTAGGCGCGCTTCCAGGCCTTGTTGGGGGTCAGCCCCTGGCTGACCGCCGATAGCGGCAGATCGTGGCGAATGCCCAGCCCCAGCCGGTTGGCGACCTCGGTGATCTTTTCGATGCCCACCCGTTCGGCGACATCATAATAGAACACGTCGCAGGATTGCTGGAGGCTTTCGTGCAGGTTGACATGGCCGTGCCCGCCGCGCCTCCAGCAGTGAAAGCGCCGCCCGCCGACCTCCTTGAAGCCGGGGCACCAGACGGTTTCCTCGGGGCTGAGCACCCCGGCCTCCAGCGCGGCAAGCGCCGTGACCATCTTGAAGGTCGAGCCCGGCGGGTAGGCGCCCTGCACGGTCTTGTTGGCCAGCGGCCGGTACGGGTTTTCGGTCAGCGCCCGGTAATCGGCCAACGAGATGCCGCGGACGAACTTGTTGGGGTCGAAACTGGGGGCCGAGGCGATGCCGAGAACGTCGCCGTCGATGGTGTCGACCACCACCGCCGCGGCGCTTTCGCCCGCCATCCGCGCCTCCATGAAGTTTTGCAGCCCCGCGTCGACGGTCAGTTGCAGGTCCGATCCGGGCTGGCCGTCGATCCGGTCGAGTTCGCGGATGACCCGGCCCACCGCGTTGACCTCGATGCGCTTGGTGCCCGCCTTGCCGCGCAGGTCGCCCTCCATCTTGGCCTCGACGCCGGTCTTGCCGATCTGGAAGCGCGGGATCTGCAACAGCGGATCGGGGTCTTCGAGCTTGGACAGGTCGTAGTCGCTGACCGGGCCGACATAGCCCACGATATGGGCGAAATCAGAGCCCAGCGGGTAGACGCGCGACAGCCCCACCTCGGGCGTCACGCCGGGCAGGGCAGGGGCGTTGACGGCCACCTGGGCCACGTCGTCCCAGCTCAGCCGGTCGACCACGGTCACCGGCACGAAGGGGCTGCGCCGGGCGATTTCCTTGCGCGCGCGCTCGATCTCGTCGGGCTCGAGCGGCACGATGCGGGCGAGCTTGGCCAGCGCCTCGTCCACATCGCCGGTATCCTCGCGTACCACGACGATGCGGTAATTCTGTTCGTTGCCGGCCAGCGGCACGCCGTAACGGTCGAAGATCAGGCCGCGGGCCGGCGGGATCAGGCGGATGTTGATCCGGTTTTCCTCGGCCAGGAGGCGGAACTGGTCGGCGCGTTCGACCTGCATGAAACGCATCCTGAAGGCCAGTATGCCCATGACGGCCAGCTGCGTGCCGCCCAGAATGACGCCGCGGCGCGAGATGCGGCGGGCGCTTTCCTCGGTGTCCTTGGGCGTGCGTCTCATCGCGCCGGGGCCCTCCGCGTGATCTCGCCCAGGCTGGCCTGCCGCACGCCCAGTACGAAGGCCGACAGGAACACCACCAGCGGATAGGCGGCAAGCGTGGTGACGGCCTGCACCAGCAACTTGGCCAGGCTCGCATGGTCGACCACGGCGATGGCCAGGATCGTCCCGTAGGCCAGCGTCGCAACGACCGTGACCGCGCCGACCATCAGCCATTCAACCCCGAACGGCATCTCGGCCGAGACCTGCTGGCGCGAGCGCAGGAATTCGGCCCCCAGCAGCACCAGCGCGGTCCACACGCCCGGCGGGCGCATCAGCATCATGTCGAAGACCAGCACCGCGCCGACCAGCAGCCAGCATGGGATGTAGTCGGGCCGGCGCTGGACCCAGGCGAAGATCAGGCACATCAACAGATCGGGGCCGGGGATGGTGCGCGGCATCGTGTCGAGCGGCAGCAGCCGCAGGAACAGCAAGAGCGTGGCCAGCGCGGCGAACAGGGCGCGATAAAGCCAGCGCCGCGTCGTCAGCGGGTCAACCATTGCCGGCCCCCTGCACCATGGCCGGGTCCGGCGGGCCGATCGGGGCGGGCGCGATCAGCGCGCCGGGGTCCTCGATCACCTCGTTGGAATGGCTGCGCAGCACGCGCAGGAACTCCAGCCGTTCGTAATCGGCGGCCAGCCGCACCCTGAGCCTGCGGTCGGAGCCCAGCGCGACCTGGCCCACCAGCAATCCGGCCGGAAACACGCCGCCGTCGCCGGACGAAACCACCCGGTCGCCCGGGCGCACCAGTTCGGGCGTCTCGACGAATTCGATGGGCGGAACCGGGGAGTTGTCGCCGGTCAGAACCGCGCGCTGGCCCGAAGGCTGAATCGTCACCGGGATGCGCGAGTTGGAATCGGTCAGCAGGATCACCCGCGACGTGCGCGCGCCCACCCCCGATATGCGGCCCACCAGCCCCAGACCGTCGGTCGTGGCCCAGCCATCGACGATGCCGTCCCGCGCGCCGACGTTCAGCAGCACCGACTGCCGGAAGGGCGAGCCGCTATCGGCCATCACCACGCCAGTGACATAGGTCAGCTGCGGGTCGAGGCGCACCTTGTTGAGGTCCAGCAGCTTGGCGTTTTCCTGTTCCAGCTGAAGCGCGGCCTCTTTCCACGCCTTCATCTGGCGCAGCTCGCGGCGCAGCTCCTGGTTTTGCTCGTAGATCCGCGCGTAGGACTGGAAGCCCTCGACCATGCCAACGACCTTGGTCACCGGCACCAGCGCCCAGTCGAAGCTGGGCACCACCCGGTCGACCAGCGCCGCGCGCATCCGCTCGACCCGCGGGCTGTCGATCCGCCAGAGCAGGAACAACGCCATCAGGCACAAAACGAGCGTGCCGATCACGATACGCCGGATCGGGCGGGTGTAGTCGAGCGATGCGTTTCTGTCCGTGGCCACGTCTGCCTTTCCTCAGGCGCAGGGCCGCCTAGCCTCAGCTTTCGTAATCTATCACATGCCGAAGCTGTTTTTCATATTCCAGCGCCTTGCCGGTGCCGAGCGCTACACAATTCAGCGACTCGTCGGCCACCGAGATGGCCAGCCCGGTCTGTTCGCGCAGCGCGAGGTCCAGCTCGCCCAGCAGCGCGCCGCCGCCCGTCAGCATGACGCCACGGTCCACGATGTCGGCGGCGAGGTCGGGCGGCGTGGCCTCGAGCGCGGTCATCACCGCCTCGCAGATCTGCTGCACCGGTTCGGCCAGCGCCTCGGCCACCTGGGCCTGGTTGATCTCGATCTCCTTCGGCACGCCGTTCAAGAGGTCGCGGCCGCGGATCTGCATCGAGGCGCCGCGCCCGTCATCGGGCATCCGCGCGGTGCCGATCGAGGTCTTGATCCGCTCGGCGGTGGAATCGCCGATCAGAAGGTTCTGCTGGCGGCGCAGGTGGTTGATGATCGCCTCGTCCATCCGGTCGCCGCCGACGCGCACCGAGCGCGCGTAGACGATGTCGCCGAGGCTGAGGACCGCCACCTCGGTGGTGCCGCCGCCGATATCGACGACCATGCTGCCGGTGGGGTCGGTGATCGGCATGCCTGCACCGATCGCCGCGGCGATGGGTTCGGCGATCAGCCCGGCGCGCCGGGCACCGGCCGACAGCACCGACTGGCGGATCGCGCGTTTTTCGACCGGGGTGGCACCGTGGGGCACGCAGACGATGATCTTGGGCTTGGTGAAGGTGGTGCGCTTGTGGACCTTGCGGATGAAGTACTTGATCATCTCTTCGGCGACGTCGAAATCGGCGATCACGCCTTCGCGCATCGGCCGGATCGCCTCGATCGAGCCGGGCGTCCGGCCGATCATCAGCTTGGCGTCCTCGCCCACCGCGAGCACCTGCTTGCGCCCGTCCTTGACGTGGAAGGCGACCACCGAGGGCTCGTTGAGAATGATCCCGCGCCCCTTGACGTAGACCAGCGTGTTCGCCGTGCCGAGGTCGATCGCCATGTCGGACGAGAACAGACCGCCAAATCCTGCCATATCGAGATGCCTTGCAAAATTGCCACAGGGCCCGGACCCCGACTCGGGGCGATCAGGCCGCTGATGGTTATAGGCGCTGGGCGGGGGCGCGGTAAAGGGCACAATATCAGGCGGTTGGCGAGTCTCCGCTTCTTGTAATAATCCTGCAAAAGCGATCATCATTACTCAAGATAACTTCCAGGAATTATACTTTTCGAACATTCACCCCTGAAACGTAAAAAGCCGGGCGCGTTGCGCCCGGCCCTGGCCGAAATGCTGAGCGGTGCTCAGACCGCGGCGCGGTCCTCTGCCGGCTTGCCCTTCTCGCGCCGCACCAGCAGGCGGTTCAGCGCGTTCACATAGGCCTTGGCCGAGGCCACTACCGTGTCGGTGTCCGAGGACTGGCCGGTGGCGATCTTGCCGTCTTCCTCCATCCGCACGCTGACGGTGGCCTGCGCGTCGGTGCCGCCGGTGACCGCGTGCACCTGGTAGAGTTTAAGATGCGCGCCATGCGGGAACAGCGCCTTGACCGCGTTGAAGGTGGCATCGACCGGCCCGTCCCCGGTGGCGGTGACCTGGTGGTCGACCCCGTCGATGGTCAGGGTCAGGTCGGCCGATTGCGGCGCCTCGGTGCCGCAGATCACCCGCAGGAATTTCACCTGCAGCCGGCCGTGGCCCTCGTCGGCGGCGCTGTCGCGCATCAGCGCGAGCAGGTCGTCGTCGTAGACCTCCTTCTTGCGGTCGGCCAGCGCCTTGAACCGGACGAAGACGTCGTTGAGCTGGTTGTCGGCCAGGTCGTGGCCCAGCTCTTTCATCTTGGCGCGCAGCGCGGCGCGGCCCGAATGCTTGCCCATCACCAGGTTGGTGGCCGAGAGCCCGATATCCTCCGGCTTCATGATCTCGAAGGTCTCGGCGTTTTTCAGAACGCCGTCCTGGTGAATGCCGGATTCGTGGGCGAAGGCGTTCTTGCCGACGATGGCCTTGTTGTACTGCACCGGGAACCCCGACACCGCCGCGACCTTGCGCGACAGCCCCATGATCTTGGTGGTGTCGATGCCGGTGTCGTAGGGCATGATGTCGTGGCGCACCTTGAGCGCCATTACCACCTCTTCCAGCGCGGTGTTGCCGGCACGCTCGCCCAGCCCGTTGATCGTGCATTCGATCTGCCGCGCGCCCGCCTCGACCGCGGCCAGCGCGTTGGCGGTCGCCATGCCGAGGTCGTTGTGGCAATGGGTGGCGAACACGATCTCGTCGGCGCCGGGAACCTTCTCGATCAGCATCCGGATCAGGTCGGCGCTTTCGCGGGGCGCGGTATAGCCCACCGTGTCGGGGATGTTGATCGTGGTGGCGCCGGCCTTGATCGCGATCTCGACCACCCGGCAGAGATAATCGTGCTCGGTCCGGGTGGCGTCCATCGGCGACCACTGCACGTTGTCGCAGAGGTTGCGGGCGTGGGTCACGGTCTCGTGGATACGCTCGGCCATCTCGTCCTGGGTCAGCTTGGTGATGTCCCGGTGCAAGGGCGAGGTGCCGATGAAGGTGTGGATGCGGGGGCGGGCGCTGTGCTTTACCGCCTCCCACGCGCGGTCGATATCCTTGGGGTTCGCGCGCGAAAGCCCGCAGATCACGGAATTGCGCGATTGCCTGGCGATGTCGCGTACCGCCTCGAAATCGCCCTCCGAGGCGATTGGAAACCCCGCCTCGATGATATCGACGCCCATCTCGTCGAGCATGGCGGCGATTTCCAGCTTTTCGTCATGGGTCATCGTGGCGCCGGGGCTTTGTTCGCCGTCGCGCAAGGTGGTGTCGAAGATCAGGACGCGGTCCTGTTCGGATGTGTCGGTCATGGGATGTCTCTTTGTCTGGGTCTTAGCCTGGGTGCGAAGGGGCGCGGGCACATTCCTCTGAGCGGTCGCGCCGGGACGGCACGCTCAGAGGCGGCTAAGAAGAAGCAGAAGGCCGACGGCGCGCGCGCCGCGGGGCGCGGGCAAGGGTGCGATATGTCCGTGGCGGTCCATGAGCCGGCACTATAAGGGCAGTGCGCGCAAAGGGAAAGCGCGTTTTGCCGCCCATTCGCTCGCGCCCCTGGCGGGCGTCGAGACGGAGTTTTCTTGCCTCCGGCGGGGATATTTTCGGCCAGAAGAACTGGGCGCGTGGGCGCGGGGCCCTAACTGCGCGAGCCAGGGGGTGGCGATGGAACGGGCGCTGGTGATCGGAGAAAGCGGCGGGATCGGCGCGGCGCTGGCCGCCGCCTTGCGCGCGCGGCTGGGGCAGGGGGCCGTGGTCGGCCTGTCGCGCCGGCGCGACGGGCTGGACGTCACCGACGAGGCCAGCGTGGTGCGCGCGCTTGGGGCCCTGGAGGGGCCGTTCGACCTGGTGGTGGTGGCGACCGGGGCGCTGGAGGGTGCGGGCCATCCGCCCGAGAAGGCGCTGAAGGAGGTCACGCCCGAGGCGCTGGCGGCGCAGTTCGCGGTCAACGCGATGGGGCCCTTGCTGGTGCTGAAACATGCCGCGCGGCTGATCCCGCGCGACAGGCGGGCGGTTGTCGCCGTTCTCTCGGCGCGCGTGGGCTCGATCGGCGATAACGGGCTGGGGGGGTGGTATGCCTACCGCATGGCCAAGGCGGCGCTGAACCAGGGGCTGCACACGGCGGCGATCGAGCTTGGGCGCAGCCACCGTCACTGCGTCTGCGTGGCGCTGCATCCGGGCACGGTGGCCACGCCCTTTACCGCGGCCTACGCGGGGCGGCACAAGACGGTGCCGCCCGAGGTGGCCGCCGAGAACCTGCTGGGGGTGATCGACGGGCTGGGGCCGGAAGAGTCGGGGCGCTTTTTCGACTGGGCCGGACAGGCGGTGCCCTGGTGAGCCGTCTGGTCCTGGTGCTGGGCGATCAGCTGTCGCGCGATCTCTCGGCGCTCAAGGCGGCCGACAAGGGGCGCGACCTGGTGGTGATGGCCGAGGTGACGGACGAGGCGTCCTATGTCCGCCACCACCCCAAGAAGATCGCCTTTGTCTTTGCAGCGATGCGCAAGTTCGCGGCCCTGCTGGAGGCCGATGGCTGGCGCGTGGCCTATGCCCGGCTCGATGACGGGGACAACGCCCAGTCGATAACCGGCGAATTGCAGCGCCGCGCCGCGGCGGAGGGCGCGCGCGAGGTCATCGCCACCGAGCCCGGCGAATGGCGGCTGATCGCGGCGCTGGAGGAGATGCCGCTCGACGTGACGCTTTGCCCCGACACGCGGTTTTTCTGTTCCCGCGACCGGTTCGACCATTGGGCCGAGGGGCGCAAGAGCCTGCGGATGGAATATTTCTACCGCGAGATGCGGCGCGAAACGGGGCTTTTGATGGAGGGGGACAAGCCTGCGGGCGGCAAGTGGAACTACGACCACGAGAACCGCAAGCCCGCCGCGGACGACCTGTTCCGCAAGGGCCCGCCGCATTTCGAGCCGGATGAGACGGTCGCGGAGGTGCTGGACCTCGTGAAAGACCGCTTTGCCGAGCATTTCGGCGCGCTCAGGCCGTTCTGGTTTGCCACCGATGCCGCCCAGGCCGAGGCGGCGTTTGCCCATTTCCTGAAACACGGTCTGCCCGCGTTCGGCGATTACCAGGACGCGATGCTTGCAGGCGATCGGTTTCTCTATCACGCGGTGATCTCGCCCTACCTCAACGTCGGGCTCCTGGACGCGCGCGACGTCTGCGCGCGCGCCGAGGCGGAATATCGCGCGGGCCGCGCGCCGCTTAACGCGGTGGAGGGGTTCATCCGCCAGATCCTCGGCTGGCGCGAATTCGTGCGGGGCATCTATTTCCGCGAGGGGCCCGGCTACCCGAGGCGCAATGCGCTGAACCACCAGCGCGGCCTGCCCGCCCTCTATTGGGGGGCGGAGACGAAGATGAACTGCCTCTCGCGCGTGGTCGCCCAGACCCGGGATGAGGCCTACGCCCATCACATCCAGCGGCTGATGGTGACGGGCAATTTCGGCCTGCTGGCCGGCGTCAATCCGACCGCGCTGCACGAATGGTACCTCGCGGTCTATGCCGACGCCTACGAATGGGTCGAGGCGCCCAACACGGTGGGGATGAGCCAGTTCGCCGATGGCGGCATCGTCGCGTCAAAGCCCTACGTGTCGTCGGGGGCCTATATCTCTCGCATGTCGGACTATTGCCGGGGCTGCGCCTACACGGTCAGCCGCAAGACCGGGCCGGGGGCCTGCCCGTTCAACCTGCTTTACTGGTCCTTCCTCGACCGCCACCGCGAGCGGTTCTCGGGCAATCCGCGCATGGCGCAGATCTATCGCACCTGGGACCGGATGGACGCCGAGCGCCGCGCCACGGTGCTGCGCGAGGCCGAGGCGGTTCTCGACCGGCTGTCAGCGGGCAAAATCGTCTGAAACCCTTGAAACCGGGCCGGGTGAAAATACTTCTTGGTGTTTGCGCGCCGAGGGTCCATTCTGGAAATTGAATATATTGCCGGCGTGCCCGCCGAGAGCCCGAAAAGGGCCGACATGGTACGGGCCGAGGATTGCGGAGGAGACATCCATGGCACATGTCGTTGTACTGGGCGCGGGGCTGGGCGGCACGCTTCAGGCCTACGAGTTGAAGGAAACGCTGGGCGCCGGAGACCGGATCACCGTGATCTCGAACAAGCCCTATTTCCAGTTCACCCCCTCGAATCCCTGGGCCGGTGTCGGCTGGCGCAAGAAGAGCGACATCACGGTCGAGCTTGCCCCCGTCATGGCCCGGCGCGACATCGGCTTTATCTGCGACGGCGCCGAAAAACTGCTGCCCGAGGAGAACAAGGTGATTCTGGCCAGCGGCAGGGAGGTGTCCTACGATTACCTCGTCATCGCCACCGGCCCCGAGCTTGCCTTTGACGAGATCGAGGGATTCGGCCCCGAGGCGCACACCGCCTCGGTCTGCCAGATCGAGCACGCCGAGATGTCGGGCGACAAGTGGGAGGCGTTCTGCGCCAACCCCGGCCCCATCGTCGTGGGCGCGGTGCAGGGCGCCTCGTGCTTCGGGCCGGCCTACGAATACGCGATGACCATCGACACCGACCTGCGCAAGCGCAAGATCCGCCACAAGGTGCCGATGACCTTCGTGACCTCGGAGCCCTATATCGGGCATCTGGGCCTCGGCGGGGTGGGCGACACCAAGGGCCTGCTGGAATCGATCATGCGCGACCGTGACATCAACTGGGTCACCAACGCCAAGGTGAACCGGTTCGACGAGAACGCCGTCCATGTCACCGAGGTGAACGAGGACGGCAGCGAGAAGAAGACGCACGAGATCCCGTTCAAATACGCGATGATGCTGCCCGCGTTCCGCGGCATCCCGGCGGTGAGGGGCATCGAGGGGCTGGTGAACCCGCGCGGTTTCATCCTGACCGACGAATTCCAGCGCAACCCGAAATACCCCAACATCTTCGCCATCGGCGTGTGCATCGCCATCGCGCCCCCGGTGGCGACCCCGGTGCCCACGGGCGTGCCCAAGACCGGCTTCATGATCGAGAGCATGGTGACGGCCACGGCGCACAACCTGCCGCGGATCATCGCCGGCGGCGAACCCTACGAGGAACCCACCTGGAACGCGCTCTGCCTGGCCGATTTCGGCGACCGCGGCGCGGCGTTTCTGGCGATGCCGCAGAACCCGCCGCGCAACGTCAACTGGGCGTCCAAGGGGCGCTGGGTGCACTGGGCCAAGCTGGCCTTCGAGTGGTATTTCATGCGCAAGGTGCGCAGCGGTATCTCAGAGCCGTTTTACGAGAAATTCGTCATGAAGACGCTGAAGATCACCAAGCTGAAGGCGTGATCTGACGCCGCCGCTGCGCCCATGGGGCGCCCGGCGGGCGGAGTGGCGGTGGACCTTTTGTCGGAGCTTCACGGTTTCTATTCCAAAGGTGGAAAAGCAGTCGTGTCGACTTGCTGCCTGTAATGAGCAACGTGTTCTGTCGAGGCAGAAACGGTCGTTTGCGCCCTCTGACAATTGGAGCGTGCTTTCAACGACTTACGGAGGTCAGAACTCCCCGCCGGACCCCGTGGAGTTGTGGCATGTTTCCGGCCCCGCAATCGGATGATCGTTGACGCCGTACGCGAAAGCGGCATTGCGGCCCGGCCCTCAAGGGCCGCGCGAGGGCGCCGGCCCGTTCCGGCGGGCTGGCGCTCTGGTAACGCCAGTGCGACGTTCGGATCTTAGAGGGGCTTTGCCGCCATAAAGCGCGCCGCTCGGGCGTGCCGTGGCGCCATCCCAAGGGCCGGCGTTGGCCCGGCTCCGCGCATGGGTGAACGCCCGAACGCAGCTACGGGCCGGCCGGGTGGAACGGTCCGCGCGACCGCGCCGCCCTCACTCGGTCGCGCTCTCGGCTTCGTCGCCTTCTGCGGATTCCTGGGTGGTCAGCACGCCGCTTTGCCAGACGCCCCGGTCCTCTTCGCCGGTGGCGTAGCGCATCACGCCCTCGCCCTGGCGTTTGCCTTCGGCGAACATGCCCTCGTAGACATCGCCGTTGGCATAGGTCGCCACGCCCCGCCCGTCGGGCTGGCCCTCGGACCAGGCGCCCTGGTAGCTGAACCCGTCGGGCGCTTCGTACCGGCCCTGGCCCTCGCGCACGCCGTTCACGAACTGGCCGGTATAGGTCGAGCCGTCGGCATAGCGCGCCTCGCCCTCGCCATGGGGGGCGTTGTCCTGCCACTGGCCGGTATAGCGATAGCCGTCGGGCTTGGTCAGCGTGCCCTGGCCGTGCTGCTTGGCGTCCTTGAATTCGCCCTCGTAGACATCGCCGTTGGCGTGCCGGGCGATGCCTTCGCCCTCGATCACGCCGGCCACCCAGTCGCCTTCGTAGGTGGTGCCGTCGGGATAGGTGATCGTGCCCCGGCCGTCGGCCAGGTCGTCGCGGAACTGGCCCTCGTAGACCGACCCGTCGGGATAGGTCACGGTGCCTTCGCCCTCGATCCGGCCGGCCACCCAGGCACCCTCGTAGACATAGCCGTCGGTGCCGCGGAAGGTGCCCTGGCCGTGGCGCTTGTCGGCCTCGAAGGCGCCCTCGTAGGTGTCGCCGTTGGCATAGGTGACCTTGCCCTCGCCCTGGCGCTCGCCGTTGACGAAGAGCCCCTCGTAGACGTCGCCATTGGTCTGGGTCAGCTTGCCCAGCCCGTTGATCTGGCCATCCTTCCAGGCGCCGGCATAGACCAGCCCGTCGGGCATGATGAGCGTGCCCTGGCCGTCGCGCTGGCCGCCGACCATGCCGCCCTCGTAGATGGTGCCGTCAGGATAGGTGATCCGGCCTTCGCCCTCTTTCACCCCGTCGACCCAGTCGCCCTGGTAGCTGTAGCCGTTGGGGCTGGTCATCATGCCCGTGCCGTGGTGCAGCGCGTTGCGGAACTGGCCTTCGTAGCGCACCCCGTTGGCATAGACCGCGACACCCTCGCCGGTGATCTTGCCGTCGGTCCAGTCGCCCTCGTAGGTGCCGCCGTCGGCGAAGGTGATCTTGCCCTTGCCCTCGGGCTTGCCGGCCGCGAACTGGCCCTCGTAGACCGAACCGTCGGGAAAGCGCGCAACGCCCTGGCCGCGGATCTCGCCGTCGACCCAGTCGCCGGTGTATTCATACCCGTTGGGCAGCCGGTATGTGCCGCGCCCGTGTTGCTTGCCGTCCTTGAAGGTGCCCTCGTAGATGCCGCCGTCGTCGTACTGCTTGGTGATCACCTCGCCGGGGTCCTGCGCCGCGGCCGGCCCGCCGGCCAGCCCGATTGCCGCGGCCAGCGCCGCTCCCCTGATCGCAAACTCGGCCTTTCGCATCCGCGCCACGTTCCGCCCCACCTGTTGCTGCTTGTTCCGAAGGCGGGCAAACCGTAATTGAGCCTCCGCGCGCTTACAACGGTTTTCGCGCCCTTGCGTCTTTCCCTTGCCCGACAAACTGCTAAGACCACAAGCAAGACAAGGAGCGCCCATGGCCGAGCGGTTTCGCCTGACACTTGCCCAGCTCAACCCCACGATGGGGGCGTTGGCAGACAATGCCCGCGCCGCCCGTGCCGCGTGGGACGAAGGCCGGCGCGCCGGCGCCGACATGGTCGCGCTGCCCGAGATGTTCCTGACGGGCTACCAGGTGCAGGACATCGTGATGAAGCCCGCCTTCACCGCCGACGCGATGGCGCATGTCGAGGCCCTGGCGCGCGACTGCGCGCAGGGCCCGGCGCTGGGGATCGGCGCGCCCTTTGCCGCCCACGGCCATCTCTACAATGCCTATTACATCTGCCAGAACGGCGAGGTGACGGCGCGGGTGTTCAAGCATCACCTGCCCAACGACGGCGTCTTCGACGAAAAGCGCGTCTATGACAGCGGGCCGATCAATGGGCCCTATTCGGTCGGGCCGCTCAGGATCGGCACGCCGATCTGCGAGGACGCCTGGTTCGAGGACGTGGCCGAGGCGCTGGCCGAAACCGGCGCCGAGATTTTGCTGGTGCCCAACGGGTCGCCCTATCATCGGGTCAAGTTCGACACGCGGCTGTCGCTGATGGTGGCGCGCACGGTCGAGACCGGGCTGCCGCTGGCCTATCTCAATCTCGTGGGCGGGCAGGACGACCAGGTCTTCGACGGCGGGTCTTTCGTGCTGAACCCCGGCGGTGCGCTGGCGCTGCAGATGCCGCTCTTCGACGAAGGCATCGCGCATGTCGATTTCGCCCGCACCCAAGAGGGCTGGCGCGCCGAGGCCGGCGCCAAGGCCGCGGTGCCCGACATGTGGGAGCAGGATTACCGGGTGATGGTCACGGCCTTGCGCGACTACCTGGGCAAGACCGGCTTTCCCAAGGTTCTGCTGGGGCTGTCGGGCGGGATCGACAGCGCGCTGGTCGCCGCCATCGCGGCCGATGCGATCGGCCCCGAAAACGTGCGCTGCGTGATGCTGCCCTCGGAATACACCTCGGAACACTCGCTGGAGGATGCGGCGGCGGTGGCCAAGGCGTTGGGCTGCCGGCTGGACGAGGTGCCGATTTCGGGCGCGCGGGCCGCGGTGACCGAGGCGCTGGCGCCCTTGTTCGAGGGGACCGCCCCCGACGTGACCGAGGAAAACATCCAGTCCCGCCTGCGCGGGCTGATCCTGATGGCACTTTCCAACAAGTTCGGCGAGATGCTCTTGACCACCGGCAACAAGTCGGAGGTGGCGGTGGGCTATGCCACGATCTACGGCGACATGGCCGGCGGCTACAACCCGATCAAGGATCTCTACAAGACCCGCGTGTTCCAGACCTGCCGCTGGCGCAACGCCAACCACCGCGACTGGATGATGGGCCCGGCGGGCGAGGTGATCCCGCCCCGCGTGATCGACAAGCCGCCCTCGGCCGAGCTGCGCGCCGACCAGAAGGACGAGGACAGCCTGCCGCCCTACGACGTGTTGGACGGTATCCTCGTGGGGCTGATCGACGACGAGAAATCGGTGGCCGAACTGGTGGCGGAGGGGTTCGACCGGGACATGGTGAAGAAGGTCGAGCACCTGATCTATATCAGCGAGTACAAGCGCTTCCAGTCGGCCCCCGGGGCGCGGCTGACCGACCGGGCGTTCTGGCTGGACCGGCGCTATCCCATCGTCAACCGCTGGCGCGATCCTGGCTGAGGGCGCGTCATTCGTCCAGGAACGGGACCGCCACGCCGAACGTGTCGGCCAGCAGAACGAAATTCAGCCCCAGCACGGTGCAGGCGCCGATCACGGTCAGAACGCGCAGGACCGGGTTGACGGTGAACGCACCCATGATGTCGCGCCGGCCGGAAAACACGATCAGGGCGATCATCGGCACCGGAAGCGCGATCGACAGGACCACCTGGCTGTAGACCAGCGCCTGGGTCGCGTTGACGCCCGCGGCCACCACGGCAAAGGCGGGCAGCATCGTGACGAGGCGGCGCAGCCAGATCGGCACCCGGACGTGCAGAAAGCCCTGCATGATCATCTGTCCGGCCATCGTGCCGACGACCGAGCTGGAAATGCCCGAGGCGATGAGCGAGGCCAGGAACATGCCCGCCGCGGCGGCCCCAAGCAGTGGCGTGAGCGTGTGATAGGCGGTCTCGATTTCGGCCACTTCGGAATGGCCCTGGTGAAAGGCGCTGGCGGCCATCATCACCATCGCCATGTTGACCATGCCCGCCACGGACAGCGCCAGAACCACCTCGGTATTCGAGAATTTCAGCACCTTGCGGCGGTCGTTGTCGTCGCGCAGCACGGCGCGCGCCTGGGTCAGGCCGGAATGCAGGTAGATCGCGTGGGGCATGACCGTCGCGCCGATGATCCCCACGGTGATGGTCAGCGCCGCACTGTCGGGCAGGGCCGGTTGCAGCATGCCCAGGCCGGCCGCCTGCCAGTCGACCGGCGCGATGATCACCTCGGCCAGGTAGCACAGGCCGATCACGCCGACGAGCGCGCCGATGATCAGCTCGATGGGCCGAAATCCCTGCCGCTCCAGGATGAGAATGGCATAGGTCACGATGGCCGTGATCGCCATGCCGACGATCAATGGCAGGTCGAACAACAGCGCCAGCCCGATCGCCCCGCCCAGGAATTCCGCCAGGTCCGTCGCCATCGCCGCGACCTCGCTGACCCCCCACATGCCCCAGACCACGGGCCGCGGGAAATGGTCGCGCGAAAGTTCGGCGAGGTTCTTGCCGGTCACGATGCCGAGGCGGGCGGACAGCGCCTGGAACAGCATCGCCATCAGGTTCGCCAGCAGCACGACCCAGAGCAGTGTATAGCCGTAGCCCGCGCCGGCCTGGATGTTCGTCGCGTAGTTGCCGGGGTCCATATAGGCCACGGAGGCGATGATCGCGGGGCCGGCGAACAGGAACCGGCTGCGCCAGCCGTGCCGCTCGCCGCTGAGGACCGCGGCGATGCCCGTGCGGGTCTGGGCGGTCAGTCTGTTCATTGGGTGCCGTGGCCGTTGCTTTCGGCGCATCTCATAGCCGCGGCTATAAAGATTGCAAGCGGATTTTCCGGGGCCCGGCCCGGGGCCGGGGCGGCGGATCGGGCTGGCAAGAAGAAAGCCGTGGATATAGAGTTTTACAGGCGTGCGCGAAAGGACCACCCGATGGCCGAGGACGACACCGAGCGGCAGGGCCAGGCCGACCGCTTTGCCCGCGCCCGAGAGGCGCAGGCCGTCGCCTTGCTGGAAGACTATGTCGAGATGATCGGCGACCTGATCGCGGAACTCGGCGAAGCCCGCGTCGCCGATATCGCCGAACGCATGGGCGTGGCGCAGCCCACCGCGACGAAGGCGATCTCGCGGCTCAAGCGCGAGGGGCTGGCCACGTCGCGCCCCTATCGCGGGGTCTTCCTGACCGACAAGGGCGCCCGACTGGCCGATCGTGTCCGCGCCCGCCATCGCAGCGTTGTCGAATTGCTGATCGCCGTGGGCGTGCCGGCGGATATCGCCGAACTGGACGCCGAAGGGATCGAGCACCACGTCAGCGCGCACACCCTCGACGCCTTCGAACGCTTTCTGAAAACGCGCAAATGAAAACACTGCGGCAGGCAGCATCCGTGTGCCCGCGGTAGCGGCCCAGCGCGCGGCGTCAGGCGAGTGCGCAGGAAACGGCCGCTGGGCGGTTCACCGCAGTCGTGCGCCGGGCGCGGTCAGCCTGCCTCGGGCCCATCGTCGAGCGGAATTTTCACGCCGCGTTTTTCCATGTAGGGGCGAAAGTAGTCGCGGAAGGCCGAAAAGCTCTCGGCCAGCATCAGGAACTCGTCGCGGTTCATGACCAGCACCTTGGTGTCCTCGGCCGCGCGCACGGTGGTCTTGCGCCGGGTGGCGCCGAGGATCAGGCGTTCGCCGAAATGGCCGCCGGGGCCGATGCGGCGGGCCGTCTTTTCGCCGGTCTCGGGGTCGGTGCGTTCCATCTCGACCGCGCCCGAGATCACCGTGTAAAACCCGTCGGACCGGTCGCCGGCGTCGTAGATGCGGTCGCCGGCGCGGAAATAGACGTAGCGCAGCGGCGGCTTGGAATGGGCGCGGATCTGGACCACGCTGCGCGCGCCCAGCCCGTCGAGCAGCCAGTTGATCAGCACCTTCACCCGCGTTGCGATGCCGGGCAGCAGCGCCAGGTAATAGGACCGCCACAGGATCCAGGCGGGAAAGCCGGTCAGTTGCACCCCGAACACCTCGGCCACGCCGCGCTTGGCGCCAAGCGAGGCCAGCGCGCCGCGCGAGCGGTAGGAAAACGGCTTGGCCGGTTTGCCATCCAGCGTCGCGGCGATGTTCTGGGCGATCCGCTTGGCCTCGCGCACCGCAAATTGCGCGGTGGGCGGCGCGAAATCGGCGCGCTCGGCCGCGCCGTCCTTGAGGGGGATCAGCGCGCAGTCGCCCAGCGCCCAGACGTTGTCCCGGCCCTCGACCTGCAGGCTGCGCCGGACCGCGACGCGCCCGTGTTTCGACGCCAGCCCCATCCGCTGCACCACGGGCAGGGGGGCGTTGCCGATGGTCGCCACGATGGTGCGGGTGTCGATCACTTCGCCTTCCGTCGTGACCAGTTGCCGGTGGGTGGCGCTGGCGACGCCGGTGTTCAGCTTCAGCTCGATCCCGTGCTTGGCCAGGTGGCGGGTGGCATAGTGGGCCAGACGGTCGGGCATCTCGTTCAGGATGCGGCCGGCATATTCGACCAGCAGCACGCGCACCTCCGACGGCTCGATCTCAGGGTAGTAGCGTAGCGACCGGTCGATCAGTTCCTTCATTTCGCCCACTGTCTCGACCCCCGAAAAGCCGCCGCCGACCACGGTGAAGGTCAGCGCGCCGCGCTTGGTGTCGGGCAGGCGGGTGACCTGGGCGTGTTCGAGCTGTTCGATCACGTGTTCGCGCACGCGCCGCGCGTCTTCGAGCGACTTCATCTTCAGCGCGTGCTCTTCCAGGCCCGGCATGCGGCTGAGATCGACGCCTTGTCCCAGCGCGATCACGAGATGGTCGAAGGGCACCTCGGTCGGGCGGCGCTGGATGCCCTGGAAGACGATGACGACCTTGCGCTCGAAATCGACGCTGTCGATCAGCGCCTTGCGCACCGACACGCCCTTGAGCAGGAACCGCAGCGGCGAGACCGCGTGGCCCGGCGTGATCGAGCCCGCGCCCACTTCGGGCAGCAGCGGCTGGAAGACGAAGTAGTTCTCGGCGTTGATGACCTCGACCTCGGCGGTATCGCGCAGCTTGCGTTTCAGCGCGCGCGCGGCATACATGCCGCCGAAGCCGCCCCCGAGAACGACGATCCGATGTGCCATGGTGCCCTCCGCGTTGCTGCGTTGCAGCATACCGCGCCGAGCGCCGA
This sequence comes from Rhodovulum iodosum, assembly GCF_041020385.1. Lineage (NCBI taxonomy): Bacteria > Pseudomonadati > Pseudomonadota > Alphaproteobacteria > Rhodobacterales > Paracoccaceae > Rhodovulum > Rhodovulum iodosum. The sequence continues at coordinate 390,277 of NZ_JBEHHI010000002.1, forward strand.
GGACCAGCCCAATCGTGACCGCCGTGACGGGATGTGACGGATCGCCCGGCCCATGGCGCAGCCCGTCGCCGCGTGTCTGTGTCAGTCGAGCGTGTGGACCGGGCAGCGTGGCAACAGCCCCTCGGTGTCCTCGCGGGTGCACAGCGCCGTGGCGTCGGTCATCACCGCCGCGCTGGCCGCCGCCGCGCCCCAGCGCAGCGCCTCGGCCAGATCCTCGCCGCGGGCCAGCGCGAGGCTGAAACCGCCGACAAAGCTGTCGCCCGCTCCCACCTTTGACCGAACCGGCACCTTTGCCGCCTCGACGAAGAGTCGCCTTTCCTCGGTCGCCAGCACCGAACCCTCGGCGCCGCGCGCCACCACCACCGTGCGGGCCACGCCGCGCCTGACCATCTCGGCGGCGAAATCGGCGCTATCCCGAGGGGTGGGCAGGGGGCGGCCGGCAAGTTCGACCGATTCCTGCGCATCCATCCGCAGCACCTCGGGCGGCGCGCCCGGATCGCCGGCCAGAAGCTCCAGCGCCGGGCCCGACGTGTCGATCACCACCCTGACCGGGCGCCGCGCGAAGCACGCGCAGACCTGTTTGGGGTAATCCGTCGGCAGGCCCGGCGGCACCGAACCCGAGATCACCACCAGCCCCTCGTCGGTCATCGCCGTGGTGATCGCCGCCAGGATGGCCTTCAGCCCCGCGGTGTTCCAGATCGGGCCGGGCATCACGAATCGATACTGGGCGCCGGTGCCGTCCTCGCTCACCGCGAGGCTCTGCCGGGTTTCGCCCGGCGCGGTGATCGGGATCAGGCGGATGCCCTCGGCCTCGAGCAGGGACCTGAGCTTGCGCCCGTTATGCCCGCCGATGGCGACCAGCGCCCGGCTTTGCCCGCCCAGAAGGCGAATCGCGCGCGACACGTTGATGCCGCCGCCGCCGGGGTCGGTGACCGGGGGCGCGCAGCGCAGCTTGGGGCCGGCTTCGACCTTCGCGACCGACGTTGAGATATCGACGGCCGGGTTCAGGGTAACGGTCAGAATGTCTTGCATGGGGCCCCTTGGGCTGGCGGAACGCGGCGCGAGAGTGCCACCCTGCGTCCGGTTCGCCAAGCCCGTTGGGCCATTTCCCGCATCCCGTTTCGGGGACATGTGCGCGCATGGCGCATGCGCCTGACCACGCGCGTGAAAAGGCCCGCGCCTCCGCCGATGGGGCGACAGGCGCGGGCCGCGGACAGGCTTGGCTCAGCCGAGCATCAACTGGTAGCTCGACGGCAGGTAGCGATAGCCCTCGCCCCGCGTCTCGACAAAGCCGGTGCCGGGGAAGGGCATGTGATAGCCGATGAAGGGCATTTTTTCGGCGGCGAGCATGCCCAACAGGCGCTTGCGCGTCTCGGCGGCGGCCGCCTTGTCGCGGTCATAGAGCACCTCCCATTCGGGATGGGCCAGCGACCAGACGTAGTGGTTGGCGAAATCGGCCGCGATCAGCAGTTGCCGCCCGTCGCTTTCCAGCATGTAGGCCATGTGGCCGGGGGTGTGCCCGAAGGCCGCCATCGCGGTGATGCCCGAGGCGACATCGCCGCCATCCTCGAGGAAGGTCATCTTTTCGGCCAGCGGGCGCACCTTGGCCTCGAAGCCCTCGTCGCCCGACATGTCCCAGGCGTCGAACTCGGTCGCGCCGGTGACGTAGCGGGCATTGGCGAAGGTCTCGCCCGCCTCGCCCGACAGGCCACCGATATGGTCGCCATGCATGTGGGTGATGACCACGGTATCGACCTGATCGGGCGAATAGCCCGCCGCGGCCAGCGCCCCGGTGATGCCGTCGGGGTTGAGACCGGTGTCGAACAGCACCAGCTCGGAGCCGGTATTCACCACCGTCGGTGTGAAAAAGAACTGCGCCCGGTCGTCGGGGATGAGGTTGGCCTGCGATACCTCGGCGAACGTTTCCTCCGACACGTTCAGCCCGAAGATCTTTTGCGGCTCGGGCACGGTGCGGGTGCCGGCCAGCAGCGTCGTCACCTCGAATCCGCCCAGCTTGAAGCGGTTGAAGGGCACGGTACCGGCGCCCATCATCGGGGCCTGCGCCCGGGCCGGGGCGGCCGCCCCGGCGGCCAGCGGCAGGGCGGCGCCGGTCATCAGCGCCTGGCGGCGGTTCATCGAAACGGTCATTGGTATCTCCCTAGGATCTATAGGTTGCCCTCGCACACCTAAGTCGCGCCGGCCGTCTTTCCACGGCTGGGCCCTGCGCGGATTCACAGCCTCTGTGCGGTTATTCCCACCAGCGGTCGATGGCGGCGATGTCGTTGTCGGACCAGCCGAAATGATGCGCCAGTTCATGCACCAGCACATGCGCCACCAGCATGTCGAGCGAGACTTCCTCGCGCTCGACCCACTCGTCGAGGATCGGCCTGCGGAACAGCCAGATCGTATCGGGCCGGTCGGGCTGGTCCATCACCGAGCGTTCGGTCAGCGGGATGCCGTCGTAAAGCCCCGACAGCTCGAACGGGTCGTCGATGCCCATTTCGGAAAGGATGTCGTCGGCGGCAAAGTCCTCGACGCGCAGTGCCACGGCGCGGGCCGGGCCGCGATAGACCGGGGGCAGGGCGTCGCGCGCCGCCTCGGCCAGCGCGGCGATGTCGTCGAGTGACGGGGGCATGGTGTGGCGGGGCGCGGTCATGCCCCTCATATGGACAAATCGCGCGGTCTGTGGAAGAGCGTCGCGCGAACCTGGAGAGAATGATGACCGTTACCCGCTTCGCCCCGTCACCCACCGGATACCTGCATGTGGGCAACCTGCGCACGGCGCTTTTCAACTTCCTGATCGCCCGCAAGGCGGGGGGCAGCTTCATCCTGCGCCTCGACGACACCGACCCCGAGCGGTCGAAAGAGGCCTATGTCGACGCGATCAAGGAAGATCTCGAGTGGCTCGGGCTGAACTGGGACCGGGTCGAACGCCAGTCCGAGCGGCTGGAGCGCTACGCCGCCGCCGCCGACGCGCTGCGCGAAAAGGGGCGGTTCTACGAGTGTTTCGAAACCCCGACAGAGCTGGACCTCAAGCGAAAGAAGCAGCTCAACATGGGCCGGCCGCCGGTCTATGACCGCGCCGCGCGGGCGCTTTCGGACGCGGAAAAGGACGCGCTCAGGGCCGCGCGGCCGGGCCACTGGCGGTTCTTGCTGAACCACGAACGGATCGAGTGGCAGGACGGCATCCTCGGGGCGGTTTCGATCGACGCGGCCAGCGTGTCCGACCCGGTACTGATCCGCGGCGACGGGCAGGTGCTTTATACGCTGGCCTCGGTGGTGGACGACACCGAGATGGGCGTGAGCCACATCGTCCGCGGCTCGGACCACGTCACCAACACCGCGACGCAGATCCAGATCATCGAGGCGCTGGGCGGCGACGTGCCCGCCTTTGCGCACCATTCGCTGCTGACCGGGCCGCAGGGCGAGGCGCTGTCGAAGCGCCTGGGCACGCTCAGCCTGCGCGATCTGCGCGCGCAGGGGGTCGAGCCGATGGCGCTGTTGTCGCTGATGGCGCGGCTGGGATCGTCGCAGCCGGTGGAGCTGGCCGGCAGCATCGAGGAGCTGGTCGAGGGGTTCGAGCTGTCGCATTTCGGGGCGGCGCCGACGAAGTTCGACACCAACGACCCGTTCCCGCTGACCGCGCGGCACCTGCACGGGCTGGACTATACCGCGGTCAAGGACGAGATCGCCGCGATCGGCGTGCCGGCCGAGCTGGCCGAGCGGTTCTGGTCGGTGGTACGCGAGAATATCGGCACGCGCGCCGAGATCGCCGAGTGGTGGGCGCTGTGCCGCGACGGGGCCGCACCGGATGTCGATGACGAAGACCGGGGATTCGTGGCCGAGGCGCTGGCGCTCTTGCCCGACCCGCCTTATGACGCGTCGACCTGGGGCGCCTGGACCGCGGCGGTGAAAGAGCGGACCGGCCGCAAGGGCCGCGCGCTCTTCATGCCGCTCAGAAAGGCCGTGACCGGCCGGGCCAAAGGCCCCGAGATGGCCGACCTGATGCCGCTTTTGCAAAAGAAGCCCGGCTGAGGCGGGGCTGGGGAGGCTGCAATTTTGCGGCGCGCCGTCCCGGCGGGGTGGCTGGGCGGTGCCGGAGATTGGGTATTTGAGCCAAGAAGAAGCCCGGCAGGTGCGGTCGCTGCTGGCCGGTCAGACCCGTTCGATCAGGTTGGTATCGCGCAGCGCGAGTTCACGGTCGACGAAACCGCGTTCCTCCGACGACAGGCTCTGGTGGCGCGAATACCGGGGTGCGGCCCGGTCGTTCAGGATCGGCGCGTCCCAGCCCGCGGTGGTGGCGAAGAACCGGCGTGCGCCCTCGGGGCCGAACTCGCGCAGGTAGCCTTGCACGACCACGTCGATATAGCTCAGCAGGATCGGGTGGCGCACGGTCGGTGCGGCCGCGTGGCTGTCGGGCACGGCGTAGATCTGCACATGCGGGCTGTGCGGGGCCTCGTGCAGGACGGCGTGGCTGACATCGTGGCGGTCATAGGCCCGCTCGCGGTGGTCGAGATCGGCCCAGTCGTGGCCGGGCACCGCGGCGATCAGCCCTTCGATCTCGGCCTCGGGGTCGGGGACGGCCGAGAGATAGGCCACCTCGCGCAGGGTCGTGTGCCGCCAGGCGCGCCGCCAGCCGCGCACCCGCGCCCGTGTGGCGCTGGGAAAGGCGTGGGTGGCGCGGTTCACGAGGCTGCCATAGCCGAAGAAGAACGGGTCCTGCATAGGGTGTTTAGATGCCAGGGCGGCGGCCGAATGCAAGGCCTTGCCGGAAAACGACGCCTCATATATCACCTGCGCCATCCGCTACGGGAGAATCCGGCCCCCGCGCCGGTGCCGAAGGAGCAACCGCCCCGGTAAACTCTCAGGCCCCAGGACCGTGGCGGACAGACACTCTGGAGAGAGGCGCCTTTGCGCCCGCCGAAGGGATAGCGATCTCAGGCGAAGGGACAGAGGGGGCATCGGGACGGGCGGCCATGACGGCGCCCGCGGCGATGCCGGAGGCCTGGCCGGCGGAAAAGGGGCGAGATGTCGGAACTGGAGCGCACCGCGCTTTACGACCTTCACGTTGAGCTGGGCGCCAGGATGGTGCCCTTCGCAGGCTACGAGATGCCGGTGCAATACGCGCCCGGCGTGTTGAAGGAGCATCTGCATTGCCGCGCCGCGGCGGGGCTTTTCGATGTCAGCCACATGGGGCAGGTGGTGCTGCGCCCGCGGTCGGGCGCGGCCGGCGAGGCGGCGCGCGCGCTGGAGTCGCTGGTGCCGGTGGATCTGCTGGGGCTGAAGCCGGGGCGGCAGCGCTATGCGATGTTCACCGACGACGCCGGCGGCGTTCTCGACGACCTGATGGTCGCGCGGCGGGACGGCGATCTGTTTCTCGTGGTCAACGCGGCCTGCAAGGCCGGGGACATCGCCCATCTGCGGGCGCATCTCTCGGACAGCTGCGAGGTCGTGGAACTGACCGACCGGGCGCTTCTGGCCGTGCAGGGGCCGGGGGCCGAGGCGGCGCTTGCGGCCCACGCGCCCGGCGTCGCGGCGATGCGGTTCATGGATGCGGCCGCGTTCGACAGCGCGTTCGGGCCGCTTTGGGTGTCGCGCTCGGGCTATACCGGCGAGGACGGGTTCGAGTTGTCGGTGCCCGCGGCGGGGGCCGAGGCGTTGGCCCGCGCGATCCTGGCCGACCCGGCGGTCCGGCCGATCGGGCTGGGCGCGCGCGACAGCCTGCGGCTGGAGGCCGGGCTTTGCCTTTACGGCGCCGATATCGACACCACCACCACACCCGTCGAGGCCGATCTGGGCTGGGCCATCGGCAAGGCGCGGCGCGCCGGCGGCGCGCGCGAGGGCGGGTTTCCGGGCGCCGCGCGTATCCTGAGGGAACTGGACGCGGGTCCGGCGCGCCGCCGGGTTGGCCTGCGGCCCGGCACGCGCGCCCCGATGCGGGCGGGCACGCCGCTCTTCGCCGCGCAAACCGGCGGCGCGCCGGTCGGCCAGGTTACCTCGGGGGCGTTCGGCCCCTCGGTCGGGGCGCCCGTTTCGATGGGCTATGTGCCGGTTGATCTGGCAGCGGAAGGCGTCACACTCTGGGGCGAGGTTCGCGGCAAGCGGCTGCCGGCCGAAGTTTCGGCCCTGCCGTTCCGGGCATCCACCTACAAGCGTTGAGGGACAAGAATGAAATTTACCGAAGAGCATGAATGGCTGCGCGTCGAGGGCGATCTGGTCGTTGTCGGCATCACCGAGCACGCGGCCGAGCAGCTGGGCGACATCGTGTTCGTCGAGCTGCCCGAGGAGGGCACCACGGTATCGAAAGACGACGAGATCGTCGTGATCGAAAGCGTCAAGGCGGCGTCGGACATCCTGGCGCCGCTCGACGGCGAAATCGTCGAGGTGAACGAGGCGCTGCCCGACAATCCCGGCCGGGTGAACGAAGACCCGCTGGGCGAGGCGTGGTTCTTCAAGATGAAGGTCGAGGACATGAGCGCGCTCGACGATCTGATGGACGAGGCCGCCTACAAGGATTTCATCGGCTGATTCGGGGAGCCCCATGCCGTACACGCCCAGCAATTACCTGCCCTACGATTTCGCCAACCGGCGCCATATCGGCCCGTCTCCGGAGGAGATGGTCGAGATGCTGGATGTGCTCGGCCTCCGCACCCTTGAGGGGCTGATCGACGAATGCGTGCCCAAGGGCATCCGACAGGCCGAGCCGCTGGACTTCGGCAAGCCGAAATCCGAGCGTGAGATGCTATGGTTCATGCGGCAGGTTGCCAAGCGCAACGAGGCCTATTCGACGCTGATCGGGCAGGGGTATTACGGCACCGTCACGCCGCCGGCGATCGTGCGCAACATCCTGGAAAACCCGGCCTGGTACACCGCCTACACGCCTTACCAGCCGGAAATCAGCCAGGGCCGGCTGGAGGCGTTGCTGAACTACCAGACCATGGTCAGCGACCTGACGGGGCTGGAGATCGCCAACGCCTCGCTGCTGGACGAGGCCACGGCCTGCGCCGAGGCGATGACCATGGCGCAGAGGGTGGCGAAAACCAAGGCGGGGGCGGTCTTCGTCGACCGCGACTGCCACCCGCAGAACATCGCGGTGGTCCGCACCCGCGCCGCGCCCTTGGGCATCCAGGTGATCGTGGGCGACCCGTTCGAGGACCTCGAGCCCGAGAAGGTCTTTGCCGCGATCTTCCAGTATCCCGGAACCCACGGGCACATCCGCGATTTCACCGGCCCGATCGCCGCGCTGCACGAGGCCAGGGCGCTTGGCATCGTGGTGGCCGACCCGATGGCGCTGGTCGTGCTGAAAGAGCCGGGCGCCATGGGCGCCGACATCGCCGTGGGCTCGACCCAGCGCTTCGGGGTGCCGATGGGCTATGGCGGGCCGCACGCCGCCTACATGGCCTGCCGCGATGCCTACAAGCGGGCGATGCCGGGCCGCATCGTGGGGGTGTCGGTCGATTCGCACGGGCACAAGGCCTACCGGCTGTCGCTGCAAACGCGCGAGCAGCATATCCGCCGCGAAAAGGCCACCTCGAACGTTTGCACCGCGCAGGCGCTGTTGGCGGTGATCGCCAGTTTCTACGCGGTCTTTCACGGCCCCAAGGGGCTGCGCGCCATCGCCCAGCGCATCCACCGCAAAACGGTGCGCACCGCCCGCGGGCTGGAAGAGGCCGGGTTCAAGGTGGAACCCGCGCAGTTCTTCGACAGCTTCACCGTCGATGTGGGCCCGATGCAGGGGGTGATCTACAACGCAGCCCTCGCCGCGCGGATCAACCTGCGCAAGATCGGCGCGACCCGGCTGGGCATCGCGCTGGACGAGACCACCCGGCCGGCGACGATCGAGGCGCTGTGGCAGGCCTTCGGCATCGAGAAGGAGGACACCGGCGGCGATGGGCAGTACCGATTCCCCGAGGGCACGGTGCGCACCTCCGACTATCTCACCCACCCGGTCTTTCACATGAACCGGGCCGAGACCGAAATGATGCGCTACATGCGGCGCCTCGCCGACCGCGACCTGGCGCTGGACCGCGCGATGATCCCGCTGGGGTCGTGCACGATGAAGCTGAACGCGGCGGTCGAGATGATGCCGATCACCTGGCCCGAATTCGCCAATATCCACCCGCTGGCGCCCGCCGACCAGGTGCAGGGCTATGCCGAGATGCTGGCCGACCTCTCTGCCAAGCTGTGCGAGATCACCGGATATGACGCAATGTCGATGCAGCCCAATTCGGGCGCGCAGGGCGAATACGCGGGTCTTCTGACCATCGCCGCCTATCACAAGGCGCGCGGACACGGGCACCGCAACATCTGCCTGATCCCGACCTCGGCGCATGGCACCAACCCGGCCTCGGCCCATATGGCGGGCATGAAGGTGGTGGTCGTGAAGGCCGCCGATAACGGCGATATCGACCTCGACGATTTCCGCGCCAAGGCCGAGGCGGCGGGCGCCAATCTGGCCGCCTGCATGATCACCTACCCCTCAACCCATGGCGTTTTCGAGGAAACCGTGGCCGAGGTCTGCGAGATCACCCATGCCCAGGGCGGGCAGGTCTATCTCGACGGGGCCAACCTCAACGCGCTGGTGGGGCTGGCCAAGCCCGGCGAGATCGGTGCCGATGTCAGTCACCTCAACCTGCACAAGACATTTTGCATTCCCCATGGGGGCGGCGGGCCCGGCATGGGGCCGATCGGCGTCAAGGCGCATCTCGCCCCCTACCTGCCCGCGGACCCGATGGCGGGCGAGGGGGGCGCTGTCAGCGGCGCGGCCTACGGCTCGGCCTCGATTCTGCCGATCTCGTGGGCCTATATCCTGCTGATGGGGGGCGCGGGGCTGACGCAGGCCACCAAGGTGGCGATTCTCAACGCCAACTACATCGCCCGCCGGCTGGAAGGCGCCTATGACGTGCTCTTCAAGGGTCAGCGGGGCCGGGTTGCGCATGAATGCATCATCGACACCCGCCCCTTCGCCGAGAGCGCGGGCATCACCGTCGACGACATCGCCAAGCGGCTGGTCGATTGCGGCTTTCACGCGCCGACGATGAGCTGGCCGGTCGCGGGCACGCTGATGATCGAGCCCACCGAGAGTGAGACCAAGGCCGAGCTGGACCGGTTCATATCCGCGATGCTGGGCATCCGCGATGAAATCCGCGCCATCGAAGAGGGCCGGATGGACCGCGACAACAACCCGCTGAAAAACGCGCCGCACACGGTCGAGGACCTCGTGGCCGAGTGGGACCGCCCCTACAGCCGCGAAGAGGGGTGCTTTCCCGCCGGCGCGTTCCGCGTCGACAAGTACTGGCCGCCCGTGGGCCGGGTCGACAACGCCTTTGGCGACAGGCATCTGGTCTGCACCTGCCCGCCGGTCGAGGCGCAGGCCGAGGCCGCGGAATAGGCGAAAAACTGTGCAGACATAAAGATTTCCCAAGGTTGGGGACTGACAAACTTCGGCAAGGCGCGCTAATGTCGCGCTGAACCGGCCGATGCGGCATTGTAAGTCATGGTCAGGCCGGGCAAAAAATGGCAGGCCTGAGCGGTGTGAGGGGGGCTTGGCGTTCGGTCGTCGGGTGCCCGGGAATAATGTCGTCCGTGGCGGGCCGGAGTCGCGGTCGCGCACAAAGCGGATCCAGTGAGGGATGAGACATGCAGAACATTCAGGACTTGGTCAAACTCGTGGGCGGTGCTGCTGCCCTGGGCCTGGCCGTGGTGGTCATTACGGCCGATAACGACAGGCCCGCGCCGGCACCCGCCCCGGCCGAAGAGGTGACGGAAGAGACCGCGGCGGCCGAGGACGCCACCGTGGAACCGGCCGCGACCGAGGAGGTCGCCGCTGCCGAGACCACCGAAGACGCCGCTGCCGAAGCGCCGGCGACCGAGGAAGCCGCCGCAGCTGACGAGGCCGCTACGGACGAGGCCGCCGCCGAAGCCCCGGCCGCCGCCGAAGCCCCGGCCGCCGACGAAGCCGCTGCCGAAGAACCCGCTGCCGAGGAAGCTGGCGCTGAAGAACCCGCCGCCGAAGAGGTGACCGAGGACGCCGCCGCTGCGGAGGCCACGGAAGAGGCCGCCACCGAAGAGGTGACCGAGGACGCCGCCGCCGAAGAAGCGACCGAGGAAGCCGCTGCCGAGGACGCCGCGGAAGAACCTGCCGCCGAAGCCCCGGCCACCGAGGAAGCTGCCGCCCCGGTCGAAGAGGCCACGGAAGAACCCGCCGCGGACGAGGCCGCCGAGCCGACCGGCGTCGATGCCGCGACCCTCGCCGAGCGCTACCGCGAGTTGGCGGACCAGTACGAGGCGCTCGCCGCCGAAGCCGCCTCGCTCGCCGGTGTCGCACCGACCGCCGAGGAAGCCGTCCCGGCCGAAGAGGTGACCGAGGAAGCCGCTGCCGAAGCGCCGGCCGCCGAGGAAGCCGCTGCTGAAGCGCCGGCCGCCGAGGAAGCCGCCGCTGAAGAGCCTGCTGCCGAGGAAGCCGCCGCTGAAGAGCCTGCTGCCGAGGAAGCCGCCGCTGAAGAGCCTGCTGCCGAGGAAGCCGCCGCTGAAGAGCCTGCTGCCGAGGAAGCCGCCGCTGAAGAGCCGGCCGCCGAGGAAGCCGCTGCTGAAGAGCCGGCCGCCGAGGAAGCCGCTGCCGAAGAGCCGGCCGCCGAGGAAGCCGCTGCCGAAGAGCCTGCTGCCGAGGAAGCCGCTGCTGAAGCGCCGGCCGCCGAGGAAGCCGCCGCTGAAGAGCCTGCTGCCGAGGAAGCCGCCGCTGAAGAGCCTGCTGCCGAGGAAGCCGCTGCCGAAGAGCCGGCCGCCGAGGAAGCCGCTGCCGAAGAGCCTGCTGCCGAGGAAGCCGCTGCCGAAGAGCCTGCTGCCGAGGAAGCCGCCGCTGAAGAGCCTGCTGCCGAGGAAGCCGCCGCTGAAGAGCCGGCCGCGGAAGAGGCGACTGAAGAAGGCGCTGGCGATGAGGCCGCCGATGCGGCTGCAGTCGTGCCCGTCGCGTTCAGCGGCGATCCCGCCGCTGGCGAGGCCGCCTTCCGCCAGTGCATCGCTTGCCATGTCGTCGTGGACGAGGCCGGCGAGACGCTTGCGGGCCGCAACGCCCAGGTCGGGCCCAACCTCTATGGTATCGCGGGCCGTCAGGCCGGCCAGGTCGACGGCTTCAAGTATTCCAGGTCGATGGAGGCCGCCGGCGAAGCCGGGCTGGAATGGACTGAAGACACGTTCGTCACCTACGTTCAGGACCCGACCGCCTATCTGCGCGACTATCTCGATGATCCGCGCGCCCGCGGTGCGATGACCCACAGGGTCCGCAAGGAGGACGAGGCGTATGACGTCTACGCCTACCTTGCCAACCTGGCCGAAGAGTAAGCGACGATGCCGCGGCCAACCAGCCGCGCACGATAACACACGCACCCGCCGGGCAACCGCCCGGCGGGTGTTTGCATGTCTCGGCGGCGTTTCAGCCACGCAAGCGCGACGGGGGCAGGTCCGCCTTTGGGAAACGCGACGCTGCGGACGGCCAGCCATTCTGCGAAGTTCCGGGTCTAGGCCGCCGCCACGCAGGTGTCGGGCAGGAAGCCGGGGCCTGCGCCGCAATCCTTGCGCGTCGGCGGAGCCGGATTGGCCCGAAGGGGGCAATGCCACCTGCCTTTTTGCAGGGACGGCGCAAGCTCGCGCTTGAACAGCGCGCCGTTCGATCCAATTATATTCAATTGAACGAATGTAAAGGAGGCGGGGCGATGAGCGACTCCCTCAAACTCGTCTGCCACGAGTGTGGCGGCACAAACCGGGTGCCGATAGCCAAGCTGGGCGCGGTGCCGAAATGCGGTACCTGCGGCGCGAAACTGGCCGACGGCAAGGTGCGCGATATCGACTTTCGCACCATGGAAAAAAGCGCCAGAACCGACGATCTGCCGCTGCTGGTCGATTTCTGGGCCGCTTGGTGCGGGCCCTGCCGGATGATGGCGCCGCAAATCGCGCAGGCCGCCCAGGCGCTTGCCCCGAACGCGCGGCTGGTCAAGGTCGATACCCAGGCCAACCCCGACGCCACCGTGCGCTTCAACATCCGCGGCATTCCGATGCTGATCCTGTTCCAGGGCGGGCGCGAAGTGGCCCGTCTGACGGGGGCGCGGCCCGCCGCGGATATCGAGGCATTCGTGCGCCGGAACGCCAAGCTGCCCGCTTGACATCGCCAGCCGCTTGGGCCAAATCAGCGCGCACCGGGGCCGTAGCTCAGTTGGGAGAGCGCGTCGTTCGCAATGACGAGGTCAGGGGTTCGATTCCCCTCGGCTCCACCAGATTTCCCAGGCATGTTTTGTGACGTCGGGCTGCGTGCGGCGCGGCGCAAGGGCGGGGTGCCATGACAAGTATCTTTCTGGCAACGGGGCCCGTCCGATGACCCCTGCCGCCCGCATCGCTGCCGCGGCCGAGCTGCTGGACGCCATTCTCGCCGGCGCCCCGGCCGAGCAGATCCTGACCCGCTGGGCGCGCGCGAGCCGCTTTGCCGGCTCGAAAGACCGGCTGGCAGTGCGCGACCTGGTATTCGAAGCGCTTCGGCGGCGGCGCTCCTGTGCCGCGCTCGGCGGGACCGAGACCGGGCGGGGGCTGATGCTGGGGCTGGTCCGGGCCCGGGGCGAGGACCCGGACACGCTCTTCACAGGCTCCGGCCACGCGCCGGCGCCCCTGACCGGGGCTGAGCGCGCCGTGGCCGCCGGTGATCTGCCCGAAGAGGTCGCCCTCGACGTCCCCGATTGGCTGGCACCGCGCCTGCGCGCCAGCCTGGGCGCGGATTTCGCCGCCGTCATGGCGCTCTTGCGCGACCGGGCGCCGGTCTTTGTCCGGGTCAACCTGGCCAAGGCCGACCGCGCCGCCGCCCAGGCCGCCCTGGCGGAGGACGGCATCGCCGCGCGGCCCCATCCGCTGTCGCCCACGGCGCTTGAGTTGACCGAAAACGCACGCAAACTGCACCTCGGCCGCGCCTATCGCGACGGCCTGGTCGAGGTGCAGGACGCCGCCTCGCAGGCGGTCTGCGATCACCTGCCTGTGCCCGCGGCCGGCACGGCGCTGGATTATTGCGCGGGCGGCGGCGGCAAGGCGTTGGCCCTTGCCGCACGGCCGGGCGTGCGGGTTTTCGCCCACGACGCCGAGGCGCAGCGGATGCGCGACCTGCCCGCGCGCGCGGGCAGGTCGGGCGTGCGGATCGACTGCCTTGCGCCCGGCGCGGCGGGGCAGGCGGCGCCCTATGACCTGGTGTTGTGCGATGCGCCCTGTTCGGGCAGCGGCGCGTGGCGGCGCAGCCCCGATGGCAAATGGCGGCTGACCGAGGCGCGGCTGGCCGAATTGGTGCGGATACAGGCCACCATCCTCGACGCGGCGGCGCCGCTGGTGGCGCCCGGGGGCGTGCTGGCCTACGCCACATGTTCGCTGCTCGACGAGGAGAACGCCGCGCAGGCCACCCGCTTTTGCGCCCGCAGCGCGGGCTGGCAATGCCGCGCCGAGCATCGGTTCACGCCGCTCGACGGCGGCGACGGGTTTTACCTGGCGCTTCTTGAGCGCAGCGGGACCGGCTTAACACGCGCTTAACCAAATTCCGCCGAGAGTGGTCGCAGGGGCGAATCGCGAACGGAGGTGCGCGTGCCGCGGCTGATCGGGATCGAGACACCGCTGACGCGGCTGGCGGCGCTGGAGGCGCCGCGCGCCGGGCTGGTGCTGGCGCTGGGGCTGGTGTTTGTGCTGGCCGCGCTGCTGGCCGGGGGCTGGCCGGTGCGGGCGGGGCTGCTGGGGGCCGGGGCCACGCTGTGTGCGCTGGCCGCGCTCTTGCGGCTTCTGGCCGACACGCGCGGTGCGCGGCGGGCCGGGCGGCTGCGGGCCGCGGCCGCGGCGCTGGCCGAGCGTCAGCCGGCCCCGGGCTTTGCCACCGATGCGGACGGGGCGCTCGTCTATGCCACGCCCTCGGCCGAGGCGCGGTTCGGCGTCGGCGGCGACGGCACACTGGTGCGCGCCCTGGGCGAACTTTTCGCCAACCCCGCCGCGGTGATCTACCGGCTTCAGGCCAGGGCCGCGGCGGAAGGCGCCGCCAGCGAAGAGGTCGTCACCCGCCGCGGCTTTGTCAAGATCGCCGTGCATCGATTTGGCTGCGATGGGTTTTTCTGGGTTCTGGACGAACGGGAAGAGCGCCCGGGCACCACCCGCGGGGCGTCCGGGCTGGGCCTGCCGGTGCTGACCGCGGGCCAAAGCGGCACGATCCTTTACCTGAACGACGCGGCCCGCGCGTTGTTGGGCGGACAGCCTCGCCGGCTCGACCAGGTCTTTCCGCGCGGCCTGCCGCGGCCGGGCGCGTTGGCGCGGATCGCAGGCGACAACGGCCCGGTCTCGGTGCGGTTTCTCGAAATTGCCGGGCGGCACGGGCGGCGCGAGATCTATCTCTGGCCGCAGGAGGCGCTGGCCGAAATGGCCGGGCCCGACCTTTTCGAGTCACTGCCGGTGGCTCTTTTGAAACTCACGCCCGAGGGCGAGGTGCAGTTGATCAACCACCAGGCGCGGGCGCTTTTGGGCGTGTCGGGCGAGGCGACGGTCGATTTCTGTGCCCGGATCGAGGGGCCGGGACGGCCGGTGCGCGACTGGTTGGCCGACACCGCCCAGGGCCGCGCGGCGCATCGCGCCGAGGTGGTGCGGGTGCTGCGCGAGGACCGCGACCTCTTCGTCCAGGTCACGCTGGAGCGGATCGATGCGCCCGGCGCGCCCGAGCTATTGGCGGTGCTGCACGATGCCACCGAATTCAAGACCCTCGAGGCGCAGTTCGTGCAAAGCCAGAAGATGCAGGCGATCGGGCAACTCGCCGGCGGGATCGCGCATGATTTCAACAATCTTTTGACAGCAATTTCAGGTCATTGCGAGCTGTTGTTGCTGCGCCATGATGAGGGCGACCCGGATTTCGGCGATCTCGTGCAGATCAGCCAGAACGCCAACCGCGCGGCCAGCCTGGTGGGCCAGTTGCTGGCGTTTTCGCGCAAGCAGACGCTGCGGCCCGAGATCGTCGATCTGCGCAACACGCTGACCGACCTGACCCACCTGCTGAACCGCCTGGTGGGCGAGACCGTGCGCCTCAGCCTCGTGCATGACCCCGATCTGCCGCCGATCCGCGCCGACAAGCGCCAGCTCGAACAGGTGATCCTCAACCTCGTGGTCAACGCCCGCGACGCGATGCCCGCCGGCGGCCAGGTGCGGATCGAGACGGTGCGCCACCGGCTGGGCGAGGATCTGCACCGCGACCGGGCGGTGGTGCCGGCGGGCGACTTCGTGCTGGTGCGGGTCGTGGACGAAGGCGTGGGCATCCCGCGCGACAAGCTGGCCAAGGTGTTCGAGCCGTTTTATTCGACCAAGCGGCCGGGCGAGGGCACCGGGCTGGGGTTGTCGACCGCCTATGGCATCGTCAAGCAGAGCGGCGGCTTTATCTTCGTCGACAGCGCGGTGGGGGCGGGCACCTGTTTCACGCTCTATTTCCCGGCCTCCGACAGGGCCGCGGAGGCGCCCGCCCCGCCGGCCGAGCGCCCGGCCGATCCCGCTGCCGCCCGGCCTTGCGCCGGGGTCGTCCTGCTGGTCGAGGACGAGACGCCGGTGCGGGCCTTCGCGGCGCGGGCGCTGCGGATGCGCGGGCTGACCGTGCTCGAGGCCGACAGCGCGGAACGGGCGCTCGAGCTGCTGGCCGACCCGGCGGTCGAGGTCGATGTCTTCGTCACCGACGTGGTCATGCCGGGCAGGGACGGGCCGAGCTGGGTGCGCGAGGCCCTGGCCGACCGCCCCGACACCCGCGTGATCTTCGTCTCGGGCTACGCCGAGGCCCCGCCGGCCATGCCGGGCGGGGACATTCCGCATGCGCTGTTCCTGCCCAAGCCGTTTTCCTTGCGCGAACTCACCGAAACGGTGCAGCGGCAGATCCACTAGCCGGGCGGCGCTAACCGGGCGTTAACCATGATCTGCAAGGCTCACGATGAGAAAACCGTTGATCTGTTCTTGGTTTGCCCC
Source organism: Rhodovulum iodosum (assembly GCF_041020385.1). NCBI lineage: Bacteria > Pseudomonadati > Pseudomonadota > Alphaproteobacteria > Rhodobacterales > Paracoccaceae > Rhodovulum > Rhodovulum iodosum. Next base: position 406,273 of record NZ_JBEHHI010000002.1, read on the forward strand.
CATAAAAAGGGGAACTTAACGTGAACAAGAGCAGTCATTGCCGCCACGTGGCGGTTGTGGAATAAGGATGCGACACATGGCGACGGCGAACCTTCTGGACATGGCGGACAAGCGCAACAGCGACAAGCAGAAAGCTCTCGATTCCGCGCTTGCGCAGATCGAGCGGCAATTCGGCAAGGGCTCGATCATGAAGCTCGGCCGGGACAACCCGGTGACCGAGATCGAGTCGACGTCGACGGGGTCGCTTGGCCTCGATATCGCGCTCGGCATCGGCGGCCTGCCGAAGGGCCGGATCGTCGAGATCTACGGGCCTGAAAGCTCGGGCAAGACCACGCTCACCCTGCATTGCATCGCCGAAGAGCAGAAAAAGGGCGGCGTCTGCGCCTTCGTCGATGCCGAGCACGCGCTCGACCCGCTCTATGCCCGCAAGCTGGGCGTCGATCTCGACGAATTGCTGATCAGCCAGCCCGATACCGGCGAACAGGCGCTGGAGATCACCGACACGCTGGTGCGGTCGGGCGCGGTCAGCATGGTGGTGGTCGATTCGGTGGCCGCGCTGACCCCGCGTTCCGAGCTTGAGGGCGACATGGGCGACAGCTCGGTCGGCGTGCATGCCCGGCTGATGAGCCAGGCGATGCGCAAGCTGACCAGCTCCATCGCGCGGTCGAAATGCATGGTGATCTTCATCAACCAGATCCGCATGAAGATCGGCGTGATGTTCGGCAGCCCGGAGACCACGACCGGCGGCAATGCGCTGAAATTCTATTCCTCGGTGCGGTTGGACATTCGCCGCATCGGCGCGATCAAGGACCGCGACGAGGTGGTCGGCAACGCCACCCGCGTGAAGGTGGTCAAGAACAAGGTCGCCCCGCCGTTCAAGCAGGTGGAATTCGACATCATGTATGGCGAAGGCATCTCCAAGACCGGCGAATTGCTGGACCTGGGCGTGAAGGCCGGCGTTGTCGAGAAATCCGGCGCCTGGTTTTCGTATGGCGACGAGCGGATCGGGCAGGGCCGCGAGAACTCCAAGGCGTTCCTGAAGGATCACCCCGAGGTTGCGCTGGAGATCGAGGACAAGATCCGCGCCGCCCACGGGCTGGATTTTCACATGGATGCCGAGGGCGGCGAAGAGGACGTGATGGAAAGCTAGCCGCGCGCGGCGCGTCCGGCCGGGGCCGGAGGCGCTGTAGGGTGCGGCACGCATCGGGAAAGCGCCGGGTGGGAAACCGCCCGGCGCTTCGTTTATGGACACCGACTGGTCGTGGATATACATCGGACGGCAAACCGGAAATCTGCCGCGAAAGGCCGACCCCCCATGCCCAGCCTCAACGAAATCCGCTCGACCTTCCTGAGCTATTTCGAAAAGAACGGCCACGAGGTGGTGGACAGCTCCCCCCTCGTGCCGCGCAACGACCCCACGCTGATGTTCGCCAATTCCGGCATGGTTCAGTTCAAGAACCTGTTTACCGGCGTCGAGGCGCGCGACTACACCCGCGCGACCACCAGCCAGAAATGCGTGCGCGCCGGCGGCAAGCACAACGACCTCGACAATGTGGGCTACACCGCGCGGCACCATACCTTTTTCGAAATGCTCGGCAATTTCAGCTTCGGCGACTATTTCAAAGAGGCCGCCATCCCCTATGCCTGGGAGCTGTTGACCCGCGATTTCGACATCCCCGCCGACAAGCTGCTGGTCACGGTCTATCATACCGACGACGAGGCCGCGGCGATCTGGAAAAAGGTGGCAGGCCTGCCCGAAGAGCGGATCATCCGCATCCCCACCAGCGACAATTTCTGGCAGATGGGCGATACCGGCCCCTGCGGGCCCTGCACCGAGATCTTCTTTGACCACGGCGATCACATCTGGGGCGGCCCGCCGGGCAGCGCCGAGGAAGACGGCGACCGGTTCATCGAGATCTGGAACCTCGTCTTCATGCAGTACGAGCAGTTCGAGGACGGCACAAAGCGCGACCTCGCAGCGCAGTCGATCGACACCGGCATGGGGCTGGAGCGGATCGGCGCGCTGTTGCAGGGCAAGCATGACAACTACGACACCGACCTGATGCGCGCGCTGATCGAGGCCTCGGCGCACGCCACATCGACCGAGCCCGACGGGCCGGGCAACGTGCATCACAGGGTGATCGCCGACCACCTGCGCTCGACCTCGTTTCTGATTGCCGACGGGGTGATGCCGTCGAACGATGGCCGCGGCTACGTGCTGCGCCGGATCATGCGCCGGGCAATGCGCCATGCGCATCTTCTGGGCGCGCGCGACCCGCTGATGCACCGGCTGGTGCCGGCGCTGGTCACCCAGATGGGCGCGGCGTACCCCGAACTGGGCCGCGCGCAGGCGCTGATCCAGGAGACGCTGAAGCTGGAAGAGACCCGCTTTATCCATACGCTCGAGCGCGGCCTGCGCCTGCTGGACGACGAGCTGAAAAAGCTCGCCGAGGGCGCGCCGCTGCCCGGCGATGCGGCGTTTCGGCTGTACGACACGTTCGGCTTTCCGCTGGACCTGACGCAGGATGCCCTGCGCGAGATGGGCCGCAGCGTCGACGTGGCGGGATTCGACGCGGCGATGGCCGAGCAGCGGGCCAAGGCCCGCGCCTCCTGGGCGGGCTCGGGCGAGGCCAAGGAATCGCGGGTCTGGTTCGATATCGCCGAGACGGTCGAGCCGACCGATTTCCTGGGCTACGACACCGAGATTGCCGAGGGCCAGGTGATGGCGCTGGTGGTCGATGGCCGCGCGGTTGACGAGATCGCCGAGGCCCAGGAAGGCTGGATGGTGGTCAACCAGACCCCGTTCTACGGCGAGGCCGGCGGCCAGGTGGGCGACACCGGCACCTATCTCAAGCCCGAGGGGGCGGGACTGATCCTCGACACGCAGAAGATGCCCGGCGGGCTTTACGCCCACAAGGTGCAGCCGGAAAAGGCGCCGCTTGCGGTGGGCGACGCGCTGGAGCTGCGCGTCGATCACAACCGGCGCCGCGCGATCCGCGCCAACCATTCGGCCACGCACCTGCTGCACGAGGCGCTGCGCGAGACGCTGGGCGATCATGTCGCGCAGAAAGGTTCGCTCAACGCGCCCGACCGGCTGCGCTTCGACTTCTCCCACGGCAAGGCGCTCAGCCCCGAGGAGCTGGCCACGGTCGAGGGCGAGGTCAACGCCTTCATCCGGCAAAACAGCCCGGTCGAAACCCGGATCATGACCCCCGACGACGCGCGGGCCATCGGCGCGCAGGCGCTTTTCGGCGAGAAATACGGCGACGAGGTGCGCGTGGTCTCGATGGGGGAGGCGCCCACGGGCAAGGGGATCGACGGGCGCACCTGGTCGATCGAGCTGTGCGGCGGCACGCATGTGCGCCAGACCGGCGATATCGGGCTGTGCGTGATCCTGGGCGACAGCGCGTCCTCGGCCGGCGTGCGCCGCGTCGAGGCGCTGACCGGGCAGGCGGCGCTCGATCACCTGGTCGCCCAGCAGAACGTGCTGGCCGAGGTGGGCGAGGCGCTGCGGGCGCGGCCCGAAGAGATCGTGAGCCGGGTACGCACGCTGATGGACGAGCGCCGCGCGCTGGAGGGCGAGGTGGCCAACCTGCGCCGCGAACTGGCGCTCGGCGGCGGCGGACAGGCGGGGCCCGAGCCGAAAACGGTGGGCGGCAAGGCGTTCCTGGCGCAGGTTCTTTCGGGCGTGTCGGGCAAGGACCTGCCGCCCCTGATCGACGCCCACAAGGCCAGGATCGGGTCCGGCGCGGTTCTGCTGATTGCCGATATGGAGGGCAAGGCGGCGGTGGCCGCCGGCGTGACCGACGACCTGACGGCAGAGCTGTCGGCGGTCGATCTGGTCAAGGCGGCGGTTGCAGCCCTTGGGGGCAAGGGCGGCGGCGGCCGTGCCGACCTGGCCCAGGGCGGCGCCAGAGATGCGCAACAGGCAGACGCCGCGATCAAGGCGGCCGAGGCCGTGCTGGAGGGGTGAGCGATGGGCGCTTTGTGGATTGCGAATGTACATGTGACCGACGAGGCGGCGTACAAGAAATACGCCGCGCTTGCGACCGAGGCGATCGCCGCTCATGGCGGCGTGTTCCTCGCGCGCGGGGGGCGCTACGTCCAGCTTGAGGGGCGGGACCGGGCGCGCAACGTCGTGGCGCGGTTTCCCAGCCTGGAGGCGGCACAGGCCTGCTATAACTCGCCCACCTACCAGGAGGCGCTGAGCCATGCCCGCGGCGCCGCCGAGCGCGACCTGGTGATTGTCGAAGAGGCCTGAGCGCAGCTATTCCGACGGGATGCGCAGCGTGTCGGTGCCCTCGATCAGCTTTTCCACGAAGGCACATCCGTTGTCCGGCGCGCTGAAGTGCAGCCACGCGGCCTGGGCGAAATAGCCCGGCGCGGACAGCACGGTGAACTCGTTCAGCCCCATCGGGTCGACCGGCAAGCGCACCTTGTGACCGTCAAGAACCCGTGCCCGGTCCTCGGGCGACAGGCCGTCGATCTGAAGCGCATAGGCGATGTATTCGTGATCGGCGTAGCACGGCACGCCCGTGCACTCGGTCTGGTCCAGGAAGGCGTGCGCCAGTTCATGCGTGATCAGGCTGTCAAAGAGCGCCGCCGGGGCGATCCGGGCCCAGATGCTGTCGTGCTTGAGGCTGCGGCTCAGCGCATCCGGACCGCTGACAGAGATGCTGTCGTCGCGGCAATCGTAATACGCAAGGCAGGCTTCATCCAAATGTTGCGTTTCATCGACGACGCGGATCACCAGCGGGCGTGATTGATCAAGATGGCAGGCGGCGAGCCGCGGGCGGGCGCGGGCCACGGCGTCGCAGGCCGCGGCCATGATGGCGGGCCGCTCGGCCTCGACCGTGATGCGCGGGTCGCCGGAGCAGGGCAGCGCCCCGGCCACGGCGCATCCGCAGGCCAACAGCCAGAAGCTGGCAGCGATGACAGCCCGCATGTCCTCCCCCCTGCTGGCCCGACGGTCAGCCTAGGCGCAGGGGGGCGGAGCTGTCCAGCCCGAGCCGCGTGCGGCCGCGGGCGGCAATGCTAGCCCGCCGCGCGGGACTGGCGCTTGCGCTCATGCGGGTCGAGAAAGCGTTTGCGCAGGCGCACCGCGTTCGGCGTGACCTCGACCAGTTCGTCGTCGTCGATATAGGCGATGGCCTGTTCCAGGCTCATCGTCACAGGCGTCGTCAGGCGCACCGCCTCGTCGGTGCCAGAGGCGCGCACGTTGGTCAGCTTCTTGCCCTTCAGCGGGTTCACCTCGAGGTCGTTGTCGCGGGAATGCTCGCCGATGATCATGCCTTCGTAGACGGGTTCCTGCGCGCCGATGAACATCCGGCCGCGGTCTTCGAGGTTGAACAGCGCATAGGCCACCGAGGTACCGTTCTCCATCGAGATCAGCACGCCCGCGCGGCGGCCCGGGATCGGGCCCTTGAAAGGTGTCCAGCCGTGGAAGACGCGGTTCAGCACGCCGGTGCCGCGGGTGTCGGTCAGAAACTCGCCGTGATAGCCGATCAGCCCGCGCGAGGGCACATGGGCGATGATCCGGGTCTTGCCGGCGCCGGCGGGGCGCATCTCGACCATTTCGCCGCGGCGCGGGCCGGTCAGCTTTTCGATCACCACGCCGGAATATTCGTCGTCGACATCGACGGTGACCTCTTCGACGGGCTCCAGCCGCTGGCCGTCTTCCTCGCGCATCAGCACCTGCGGGCGCGAGATCGACAACTCGAACCCCTCGCGGCGCATGTTCTCGATCAGCACGCCCATCTGCAATTCGCCGCGCCCCGCGACCTCGAACGCCTCGCCGCCGGGCGTGTCGGTCACGCGGATGGCCACGTTCGACTCGGCCTCTTTCATCAGCCGTTCGCGGATGACGCGCGATTGCACCTTCTTGCCGTCGCGCCCGGCCAGCGGGCTGTCATTGATGCCGAAGGTGACGGTGATGGTCGGCGGGTCGATCGGCTGGGCGGGCAGGGGCGTGTCGATCGCCTGCGCACAGATCGTGTCGGCCACGGTCGCCTTGGCCATGCCTGCCAGCGTGACGATGTCGCCCGCCTGGCCTGCGTCGATCGGCTGTTGCCCAAGGCCCCGGAAAGCCAGCACCTTGGAGACGCGGAAGTTCTCCAGCAGGTCGCCCTTGCGCGTCAGCGCCTTGACCGTGTCGCCGGGCTTGATCCGGCCGCTTTCCACGCGGCCCGTCAGAAGGCGGCCCATGAACGGGTCGGCAGACAGGGTCGTGGCCAGCATCCGGAACGGCTCGTCCACATGGTGCAGCTGTTTCGGCGCCGGCACGTGGTCGAGGATCAGATCGAAGAGCGCGTGCAGATCCTTGCGCGTGCCGTCGAGCGTGGCGTCGGCCCAGCCGTCGCGCCCCGAGGCGTACATATGCGGGAAATCGAGCTGTTCGTCATTGGCACCGAGATTGGCGAAAAGGTCGAACACCTCGTCGAGCGCGCGGTCGGGCTCGGCATCGGGTTTGTCGACCTTGTTCAGCACCACGATGGGGCGCAGCCCGAGGGCCAGCGCCTTGCTGGTGACGAACTTGGTCTGGGGCATCGGCCCCTCAGCGGCGTCGACCAGCAGCACCACGCCGTCGACCATGCTCAGGATGCGTTCGACCTCGCCGCCGAAATCGGCGTGGCCGGGTGTGTCGACGATGTTCACCCGGTGCCCGTCCCATTCGACCGAGGTCGCCTTGGCCAGGATGGTGATCCCGCGCTCGCGTTCCAGGTCGTTGCTGTCCATCGCACGCTCGGCCACCGCCTGGTTTTCGCGGAATGCGCCCGACTGTTTCAATAGCTCGTCGACCAGCGTGGTCTTGCCGTGGTCCACGTGTGCGATGATCGCGATATTGCGAAGGTCCATAGTTGTGTCTGCCTGAAGGGAGGGTTGCCGTGGCGATAGAGGGTTTCGCCCCGAAAGGCCAGCGCCAATGCTCAGTGGGTCGCGGAATTCGAAAACAGGTGAATCACCGCGATGCCGGCGATGATCATCGCCATGCCGAGCAGCGCGGCCAGGTCTATGCGCTGGCCGAAAAAGACCCAGCCGATGGCCGCGATCAGCACGATGCCGAGGCCCGACCAGATGGCGTAAGCGACCCCCACGGGGATGGATCTGAGAGCGAAGGCAAGGAAATAGAACGACAATGCATAGCCCACCACGACGATGACCGACGGTACCAGCCGTGTGAATTGCTGGCTGGCCTGCAGCGCCGAGGTGCCCACGGTCTCGGTCAGGATCGCCAGCATCAGAAAGAGATAGGCTTTGGGCATCCGCGGGCTCCGGGAGTTTAGCGCACGATATAGCGGTCGCGGCGGTGGTTGGTGGCGATGATGATATTGAGCACGGCCGCGCCGATCAGGGAATAGAGCACGGTCATCGGCGCCATGACGGCCAGCGCCAGCGCAAACACCACCGCGTCAAAACCGAGCTGGACCCAGCCCGCCTTGATGCCGCGGGTATCTTGCAGCCAGAATGCGACGATGCCCACGCCGCCGAGGCTGGCGCCGTGCCGGAAGAGCGCGAGAAGCCCCGCGCCGGCGGTCACGCCGGCAAGGATGGCGCCGACCAGCGGGTGGACGGTTTCCAGCTGCAAGACCTTCGGCAGGATCTCGGTGAAGAGCGACAACAGGCCCACGGCCGAAAAGGTCTTGACCGTGAAGGCCCAGCCCACCCGGCGCAGCGCCAGCCAGTAGAACGGCAGGTTGAGCGCGAAGAATATCAGCCCGAACGACAGGCCGCTGGCATAGGACGCCACCAGCGACAGCCCGGCGATCTGGCCGGTGGTCAGCCCGGCGCTTTGCAGAAGCTGCACCGAGAGCGCCACCAGCAGGGTGCCCACGAATAGGCCCTGTGCGTCTTCCGCGAGCGAATGGCGCGGCGGTGTCTGGGGACGATTCGCCATGGCAGCCAAATCGCGCCTCAAGCGACGCTTGTCCAGAGCGCCCGCAGGGCCGGCGGGCGTTTTTGTTGTTTGGGATAGATGCAATAACACAACTTGCGCGGGTTTGTGTCCGGTCGGCGAACAATAGGGCGAAAAGCATCCCGCAAATTTTGGGCGCGCTCCGTCGGATGGTAGTTTCCAGATCTTGGTAAATCATTTTGAGTATCCTGTTTTATTTCAATTGCAGGAGACCCTAGACATGGGAATAAAGACGACCCTTGCGGCCACCGCGCTTGCGCTGGCCGCCTCACCCGCCTTTGCGACGACGGAGCTTCTGACTTTCGAGGAGTTCGCAGACGGCGATCTCATCACAACGGTCGGCAATGCGACCTTCACGACCAATGGCGCGACCGAAGTCTATGACTTCGGCGGCAGCTACGCCCAGTCGGGAGTGAATACCATCGCTCCCGACGCGTCGGGCGGTTCGTTCAATGGCGATCTCTACGTCGATTTCTTCGAGGCCGTTTCTGACCTGTCCTTTTGGTCGGGTGGGGATGACACCGCCGGCACGCAGGCCACCATCAACGTCTTTGTCGGTGGGCTGTTCGACACTGCGGTCGCCCTGTCGGGCGACGGAGACGCGACCACCACCGAATTCCACGACCTGTCGGCCTTTGTCGACGTGACGCGGATCGAGGTGGTGAACGTGGTCGATGACTTCGGCCTCGTTTACGACGATTTCTCGTATTCCTACGCGGTGGACGTGGTGCCGCTTCCGGCCAGCGGCGTGCTTCTGCTGTCCGGTCTGGCCGCGGTGGGCTTCGGCCGCCGCCGCCGCCGCGGCTAAGGGCGGGCGATCCGAACCTGGCCGTCTGACGCCAAAAAACCGAACGGCCCGCCGGGATTGCACCGGCGGGCCGCTTTTTCGTATACGTGTCGCGTGCCGGGCCGTGCCGGCGTCTCAGCCTGCCAGCGCCTTGTTCAGGTTCTCGTCGACCTTTTCGAGAAAGCCCATGGTGGTCAGCCATTTCTGGTTGGGCCCGACCAGCAGCGCGAGGTCCTTGGTCATGAAGCCGGCCTCGACCGTATCGACCACGGTCTTTTCGAGCGTCTCGGCGAAATGCATGAGCTGGTCGTTGCCGTCGAGCTTGGCGCGGTGCTTGAGGCCGCCCGTCCAGGCGAAGATCGAGGCGATCGAGTTGGTCGAGGTCTGTTCGCCCTTCTGGTGCTGGCGGTAGTGGCGTGTGACGGTGCCATGCGCGGCCTCGGCCTCGACGATCTTGCCGTCGGGCGTCATCAACTGCGAGGTCATCAGCCCGAGCGAGCCGAAGCCCTGCGCCACGGTGTCGGACTGCACGTCGCCATCGTAGTTCTTGCAGGCCCAGACGAAGCCGCCGTTCCACTTCATCGCGCAGGCGACCATGTCGTCGATCAGGCGGTGTTCGTAGGTGATGCCGGCCGCCTTGAACTTGTCGGCGAATTCCTCGTCGAAGACCTGCTGGAACAGGATCATGAACTGGCCGTCATACTGTTTCAGGATCGTGTTCTTGGTCGAGAGATAAAGCGGCCAGCCCATGCTGAGCGCGTAATTCATCGAGGCGCGGGCGAAATCCCTGATCGAGTCGTCGAGGTTGTACATGCCCATGTAGACGCCCGAGGACGGGGCCTTGAACACCTCTTCCTCGATCACGGTGCCATCCTCGCCCACGAATTTCATGCTGAGCGTGCCGGGGCCGGGAAATTTCATGTCGGTCGCGCGGTACTGGTCGCCGTATGCGTGACGGCCGATCACGATGGGCCGGGTCCAGCCGGGCACCAGGCGCGGGACGTTCTTGCAGATGATCGGCGCGCGGAACACTACGCCGCCCAGGATGTTGCGGATCGTGCCGTTGGGGCTGCGCCACATCTTCTTGAGGCCGAATTCCTCGACCCGGGCTTCGTCCGGGGTAATCGTGGCGCATTTCACGCCGACGCCGATCTCCTTGATCTTCTCCGCCGCGTCGACGGTGATCTGGTCGTTGGTCCGGTCGCGTTCCTCGATGCCGAGGTCGTAATAGAGAAGGTCGACATCGAGATACGGCAGGATGAGCTTTTTCTTGATGAAGTCCCAGATGATGCGGGTCATCTCGTCGCCGTCGAGTTCGACGACCGGGTTTTCGACTTTGATCTTCGACATTATGCCCTCGTTTGGATGGCGGGAATCGCGCTTCGGCTGGGTGATAGCCGATTTCGGCGGTATGGGCTAGAGCGGTATGCCTTTGTATACTGAGCGCCGCGGAAAGCTTGCGCGCGCCGCAAAACCATCGCAGCGGATTTTGCCAGGTGTTTTCGAATAACACGCGGGACGAGACGGCCGCGTGCCGCGCCCCCGCGTGTAAAGGGTTAGCTTTCTTGCTCGGCCTGTCCGGGCTGGGCGGAGGCCTGTTCCAGCTTGCGGCCCATCACGGTCCGCCCGCGCTGCAGCGCCCTGCGGAACCGCACCGCGGTCATGAACGCTTCTTGCGTGGTGGGCGAGATCTCTCCGATCGCCCTCGACATCTCGTCGACCAGCCGCTCGTCGTCCAGACGTCCGGCCGCCTCCAGCGCCTCCTTGGCCAGCGCATCGGCGAGTTCTTCGAGTGCCGCCATCGGCCTGGCTCCTTACCGTGTGAGTTCGGTCAGCCGGCGCCGGACATAGGCGTCGACGATCTCGATCATCTGTTCGAGTTGGTCGTCCTCGAAGAAATGGCCCGCACCCTCGATTTCCTCGTGGGTGACCGTGATGCCCTTCTGCTCGTGCAGCTTGTCCACCAGCGCGTGGGTGTCGGCGGGCGGGGCCACCCGGTCGGCGGTGCCGTTGATGATGAGCCCGGACGAGGGGCAGGGCGCGAGAAAGGAAAAATCGTACATGTTCGCCGGCGGGCTGACCGAGACGAAGCCGGTGATCTCGGGCCGGCGCATCAAGAGCTGCATGCCGATCCAGGCCCCGAACGAGAACCCCGCCACCCAGCAGTGCTTGGCGTTCTGGTTCATCGACTGGAGGTAGTCCAGCGCCGAGGCGGCGTCGGACAATTCGCCCACGCCCTGGTCGTACTCGCCCTGGCTGCGGCCGACGCCGCGGAAATTGAAGCGCAGAACGGTAAAGCCCATGTCGTAGAACGCGTAGTGCAGACGGTGCACCACGCGGTTGTTCATCGTGCCGCCGAATTGCGGATGCGGATGCAGCACGATGGCGATCGGCGCGTCCTTTTCCTTTTGCGGATGATAGCGGCCTTCGAGCCGTCCTTCGGGGCCGGGGAAGATGACCTCGGGCATGATCTACTCTTTTCTCACGGCGCCGAACGTAAATCTTGACAAATTTCGTCGGACTACCTAATACAACGGACGCGTCGGCACGCCGACTGGGCTGTGTTGAGTTAAAGACCCGACCGCGTGCCGTCAACCATGGACGGAGACAGGGTATGAAGCTCAGCACCAAGGGGCGTTACGCAATGGTGGCGCTGGTCGATCTGGCGCTGCAGCCCGAGGACGGGCTGACCTCGCTGGCCGAGGTGTCGCGCCGACAGGACATCTCTCTGCCCTATCTCGAACAGCTCTTCGTCAAGCTGCGCCGCGCCGGGCTCGTAGAATCGGTGCGCGGCCCGGGCGGCGGTTACCGGCTGGCGCGGCGCGCGTCGGATATCAGGGTGGGCGACATCCTGGGCGCGGTCGACGAGACGGTAAGCGCGATGCACACGGGCGCGGGCGCCTCGGGCGCGACCTCCGGGTCGCGCGCGCAGTCGCTGACCAACCGGCTGTGGGAGGGGCTGTCGGCCCATGTCTACGTGTTCTTGCACCAGACCCGGCTGTCGGACGTGGTGTCCAACGACCTTGCGCCCTGTCCCGCGGTGCCGGCGCTGCTGGAGGTGGTCGATGACGCGTAAGGGGGCGCTGCCCCCGTCCGCGGCTATGCGCCGCGGACTCCCCCGGGATATTTCCGGCCAGAAGAAGGTGGGGGCGCTGTGAGCCCTGCGCGCGTCTATCTCGACTGGAACGCGACGGCGCCGTTGAGGCCCGAGGCGCGCGCGGCGATGGCCGCGGCGATGGACGTGGTCGGCAACCCCTCGTCGGTCCATGCCGAGGGGCGCGCCGCACGCGCCCTGGTCGAACGGGCGCGCGGACAAGTTGCCGCGGCGCTGGGGGCCGAGGGGGCGGATATCGTGTTTACCTCGGGCGCCAGCGAGGCGGCGGCGCTGGCCTGCGCCGGACGGGGCCTGGTGGCCGGCGGTATCGAGCATGACGCGGTGGCCGCCTGGGTCGAGCCCACGCTGCCGGTGGACGGGCAGGGCCGCGTGGCGGTGGCCGAGCCCGCGCGCACCGCGCTGCAGCTGGCCAATTCCGAGACCGGCGTGGTGCAGGATTTGCCGCGGGGTATCGCGGTGTGCGACATGACGCAGGCTTTCGGAAAGCTCCCGGTGGCGTTCAATTGGCTGGAGGCCGAGATGGCGCTGGTCTCGGCGCACAAGCTGGGCGGACCGAAGGGTATCGGTGCGCTGGTGGTGCGGCCCGGCACCGATCTGGCCGCGCAGATCCGCGGCGGCGGGCAGGAGATGGGGCGACGGGCCGGCACGGAGAACCTGATCGGGATCGCCGGATTCGGCGCCGCGGCCGAGGCGGCGGCGCGCGATCTGGCGGCGGGCGTGTGGGAACGGGTTGCAAAACTTAGAACAGTTCTAGAAAAAGGGCTTGAGGCGAGCGCAAATAAGACTATTTTTGTCGGGAAAGGCGCGCAGCGTCTGCCGAACACCAGCTGCTTCGCCACGCCGGGCTGGAAGGGCGAGACGCAGGTGATGCAGATGGACCTGGCCGGCTTTGCGGTTTCCGCGGGATCGGCCTGTTCCAGCGGCAAGCTGCGCGAAAGCCGCGTGCTCATGGCCATGGGCCACGACGCCGCGACCGCGGCCGGGGCGATCCGGGTGTCGCTGGGGCCGGAGACGCGCGAAGAGGATGTGCTGCGCTTTGCCGAGGCGTGGCTGGCGAAGGAAAAGAGGTTTCGGGCCCGCGCGGCCTGACCGCAAGGACAAACGGCCCCGGCCAGCCGGCCGGGGCGCTCAGATCAGAGAGGCGTGAAACCGCGATGGCTGCTTTCGATAAGGCCGATGTCAAGGAAGGCGTGGACAGGGAAACGGTGGAAACCGTCCAGTCCATGGCCGGAAAGTACAAATACGGCTGGGAAACCGAGATCGAGATGGATTACGCCCCGATGGGGCTGACCGAAGACATCGTGCGCCTGATCTCGGCCAAGAACGAAGAGCCGGAATGGATGACCGAATGGCGGCTCGAGGCATTCCGCCGCTGGCAGGCGATGGAAGAGCCCGACTGGGCGATGGTCGAATACCCCGAGATCGACTTTCAGAAACAGTATTACTATGCCCGCCCCAAGAGCATGGCGGAAAAGCCCAAGTCGCTGGACGATGTCGACCCCAAGCTGTTGGAGACCTACAAAAAGCTGGGCATCCCGCTGAAAGAGCAGATGATCCTGGCCGGCGTCGAGGGGGCCGAGGCAGCCCCGGCCGAGGGCCGCAAGGTGGCCGTCGATGCGGTGTTCGATTCGGTCTCGGTCGGCACCACCTTCCAGAAAGAGCTGGAAAAGGCCGGTGTCATCTTCTGCTCGATCTCCGAGGCGGTGCAAAAGCACCCGGAACTGGTCAAGAAATACCTCGGCAGCGTCGTGCCGCAATCGGACAATTTCTACGCAACGCTGAACTCGGCGGTGTTTTCCGACGGCTCGTTCGTCTACGTGCCGCCGGGCGTGCGCTGCCCGATGGAGCTGTCGACCTATTTCCGGATCAATGCCGAGAATACCGGCCAGTTCGAGCGCACGCTGATCATCGCCGACAAGGGCGCCTACGTGTCCTACCTGGAAGGCTGCACGGCGCCGCAGCGCGACGTGGCGCAGCTGCATGCCGCGGTGGTCGAGATCGTGCTGCTCGACGATGCCGAGGTCAAATACTCGACCGTGCAGAACTGGTTCCCGGGCGACGAGAACGGACGCGGGGGCATCTACAACTTCGTCACCAAGCGCGCCGATTGCCGCGGCGACCGGGCCAAGGTGATGTGGACGCAGGTCGAGACCGGCTCGGCCGTGACGTGGAAATACCCCTCGTGCATTCTGCGCGGCGACGACAGCCAGGGCGAGTTCTACTCGATCGCCATCACCAACAACTGGCAGCAGGCCGATACCGGCACCAAGATGGTGCATCTGGGCAAGAACACCCGATCGCGGATCGTGTCCAAGGGGATCTCGGCGGGGCAGGCGCAGAACACCTATCGCGGACTCGTCTCGATGCACCCGCGCGCCAAGAACAGCCGCAACTACACCCAGTGCGACAGCTTGCTGATCGGCGACAGATGTGGCGCGCACACGGTGCCGTATATCGAGGTGAAGAACAATTCGTCCCGCGTGGAACACGAGGCGACGACGTCGAAGGTGGACGACGACCAGCTCTTTTACTGCCGCTCGCGGGGCATGGACGAGGAAGAGGCCGTTGCCCTCGTCGTCAACGGCTTCTGCAAGGAGGTGTTGCAGGCGCTGCCGATGGAGTTCGCCATGGAGGCGCAGCAGCTCGTGGCGATCAGCCTCGAAGGCTCGGTGGGCTGAGGCACGAAAGCGGAGACTGGGCCATGGCGCCGGTGGTCAAGAATGTGTACGAAGCCGCTGGGCTGCCCATGCAGGGCGGCGACGGGGAAAAGTTCTCGGCGCGCATCGCGCCCATCGGCGCGGCCCTGGGCCTGACCGGGCTGGGCATGATGTTCATAACCGTCGCGCCGGGCAAGCGGGCCTTTCCGTTCCACAACCATCTGGGCAATGACGAGGCTTTCGTCATCCTCGAAGGGCGGGGGACGTACCGGTTCGGCACGCAGGAACATCCCGTCGGGCCGGGCGATGTCTGCGCCGCGCCCAAGGGCGGGCCGGACAGGGCGCATCAGCTGATCAACACCGGCGAGACAGACCTGAAATACCTGGGCATTTCCACGAACAACGACCCCGACGTGGTGGAATATCCCGACAGCGGCAAGTTCGCGGTGCTCGCGGTCGCGCCGGGCACGTCCTTCGTGGATGCGCATCTGAAGTTTATCGGCCGGGCCGAAGAGACCGGCGACTATTGGAACGGCGAGCTATGAATCCCTGGGAGAAGCAGACCATGATCGTGACCACCACCCCCAGCATCGACGGCAAGACCATCACCGCCTATCACGGCGTCGTCGTGGGCGAGGCCATCCTCGGCGCCAACGTGTTCCGCGACATCTTCGCGGGGATCACCGACATCATCGGCGGACGGTCGGCGGCCTATGAGGAGTCGCTGGGCAAGGCGCGCACCACTGCGCTGCGCGAGCTGGAAGAGCGCGCGGCGGCGCTGGGCGGCAATGCCGTGGTCGGCGTCGATCTCGATTGCGAGGTGATCAACAACATGCTGATGGTCTCTGCCTCGGGCACCGCGGTGACGGCGAACTGACACCGCATGGCGGCAACGGGGCCGCCACGGGATGAACGGGATGCGGCGCGACGGGAACGGCCCCGGGCCGGTGCCCCGCCAATACATGAAACGAGGATGAAAAATGCTTGAGATCAAGAACCTGCACGTCAAACTTGAGGAAGAGGGCAAGCCCATCCTCAAAGGCGTGAACCTGACGGTTGAGGCCGGCAAGGTGCACGCCATCATGGGCCCCAACGGCTCGGGCAAGTCGACCATGTCCTACGTTCTTTCGGGCCGCGACGGCTATGAGGTGACCGAGGGCAGCGCCACGTTGCTGGGCGAGGACCTGCTGGAGATGGAGC
This sequence comes from Rhodovulum iodosum, assembly GCF_041020385.1. Classification (NCBI taxonomy): domain Bacteria; kingdom Pseudomonadati; phylum Pseudomonadota; class Alphaproteobacteria; order Rhodobacterales; family Paracoccaceae; genus Rhodovulum; species Rhodovulum iodosum. The sequence continues at coordinate 421,944 of NZ_JBEHHI010000002.1, forward strand.
CCGAAGAGCGCGCGGCGATCGGCCTGTTCCTGGCGTTCCAGTACCCGGTCGAAATCCCCGGCGTCGGCAACATGACGTTCTTGCGCACCGCGGTGAACGCCCAGCGCAAGGCCCGCGGCCTGGAGGAGATGGACGCCGCCACCTTCCTCAAGGAAATCCGTGCCAGGGCGAAAGAGTTGAAGATCGATGCCGAAATGCTGAAGCGCCCGGTCAACGTGGGCTTTTCCGGCGGCGAGAAGAAACGCAACGAGATTTTGCAGATGGCGATGCTGGAGCCCAAGCTCTGCATCCTCGACGAGACCGACTCGGGCCTCGACGTGGACGCGATGAAGCTGGTCTCGGACGGGGTCAACGCACTCCGGAGCCCCGACCGCGGGTTCCTGGTGATCACCCACTACCAGCGGCTGCTGGACCACATCAAACCGGATGTCGTGCACATCATGTATGACGGCCGCATCATCAAGACCGGCGGGCCCGAGCTGGCGCTCGAGGTTGAAAAGAACGGGTATGCCGACATCCGCGCGGAGGACGCGTGATGGGGTTGCCGCAGGCGAAACAAAACGCGACCGAGGCACGGCTCGCCCGGCTGTCGATGCCGCCCGAGACCGGCTGGACCAAGCTGCCGCGCGAAGCGGCGCTGGCAAGGGTCCGCGCGATGGGTCTGCCCGGCAGCCGCGATGAATACTGGCGGTTTTCCGATCCCTCCTCGCTGATCGCGCCAGAGGCGCCGCGGGCCGCGCTTTTCGAGGTGAAAGACGAGGCGCCGGTCTTCGACGCGATGGACCGGCTCAGGATCGTGTTCGTCGACGGGGTGTTCGATGCCGAGGCCTCTGACGAGCTGGCGCTGGCCGGCGTCGAGATCGACCGGCTGGGCGGCGCCGCGGGGCAGGACATCCACTGGGCGCGCGAGGTCTACGGCACGCTCGAGGCCCGCGGGCATGAGCCCGTGGATCGCCCTCTGGCCGCGCTCAATACCGCCTTCGCCACCGATGGCGTGCTGATCCGCGTCACCGGCAAGGCCGAAAAGCCGGTGAATATCATTTATCTGCACCGCTCGGAAACCTCCGACGCGCATTTGCACCACTGCATCAAGGTCGAGGCCGGCGCCGAGATGACCTTGCTGGAAAACGGCCCGGCCGCAGCGCGGTTCAACAAGCTGATGGAGGTCGACATCGCCGATGGCGGCACCTTCCACCATATCCGCACCCAGGGCCGCGACCACGAACGCAGGGCGGCGACCCATATCTTCGCGCGGCTGGGCAAGGAGAGCACGTTCAAGTCCTTCACCATGACGGCGAACGGGCGGATGACGCGCAACGAATGCATCATCGAGCTGACCGGCGACAACGCGGTGGCCCATGTGGCCGGCGCCTGTGTGGGCGACGGCGATTTCGTGCATGACGATACCGTCTTCATCACCCACGACGCGGTCGATTGCGAAAGCCGCCAGGTCTTCAAGAAGGTGCTGCGCAACGGCGCCACGGGCATTTTCCAGGGCAAGATCCTGGTCCAGCCCGGCGCGCAAAAGACCGACGGCTACCAGATTTCGCAATCTCTGCTGCTGGACGGGGACAGCCAGTTCCTGGCCAAGCCCGAGCTGGAGATCTACGCCGACGACGTGGCGTGCTCGCACGGCTCGACCAGCGGCGCGATCGACGAGACGGCGCTGTTCTACCTGCGCTCGCGCGGGGTGCCCCGGTCAGAGGCGACCGACCTTCTGGTCCTGTCCTTCCTTGCCGAGGCGATCGAGGAAATCGAGGACGAGGGCATCCGCGAAGAGATCGTCGGCCGGATGGCCGGCTGGCTGTCGCGGCACCGGGGCTGACCCATGGCCGTCAGCCGCGAGATATTCGCCACCTGGCGCGCGCCGCGAACGGTGATGCGCCGGCAACTGGCCGGCGGCCAGCGCGAAGAGCGCGCGCTGGTCTACCTCATGGCGGCCTGTCTGATGATCTTCGTGTCGACGTTGCCGGGGCTGGCGCGCGATGCCTATCTCGACCCCTCGGTGCCGCTCGAGGCGCGTATCGGCGGAGCGCTGGTGGCCTGGATGTTCCTTGCGCCGCTGATCTTTTACGTGCTGGCGGCGGTGGGCCACCTGCTGGCCCGTCTCTTTGGCGGGCGCGGCACCTGGTTCGGCGCGCGTCTGGCGCTGTTCTGGACCCTGCTGGCGGTCTCGCCCCTGTGGCTGTTGCAGGGGCTGGTCGCGGGCCTGATCGGCCCCGGCGCGGCGCTGGCGCTGGTCTCGTCGGTACTGGCCGTTGCCTTTCTGGCGATATGGCTGTTGTCTCTGGCCGAGGCCGAAGAGTTCGGCCTGCGACAGGAGCCTGGAAAGACCCCCCGATGAGCGACACGATGAAATCGTTGCTGGCGCTTGCGCGCGAGACTGTGGCCAACCCGAGTGAGGGCGCGCGCCGGATCCTGTCGCTGCCGCTGCCTGTCGGCGTGCTTGGGCCCGCGCTGCTGCTGGAAGTGCTGCTCAGCGTGCTGCTGAGCCAGTTGGGCGAGCGTATCGCACCCTCGCCGGTCGATCCGCTGATGCCGGTCTTCATGGCCAACCCGCTGCTGACGGCGGCGGTACAGGCGGCGCTGCTGGTGATCATGGTCTTTGCGATCCATGTCATCGGGCGCGGCGCGGGCGGCGGCGGCGATTTCGAAGGCGCGCTGCGCATCACCGTCTGGCTGCAGTTCATCCTGCTTTGCGTGCAGGTGCTGCAAACGCTGTTTCTGATCCTGCTGCCACCTGTGGCGGGCCTGCTGGGCCTGCTGGGCGTGGGGCTTTTCTTTTGGCTTCTCAGCCACTTCATAGCCGTCCTTCACGGATTTTCATCGCCGCTTCGGGTGTTCTTCATGACGATCCTGTCGATGGTCGGCATCGTTTTCGCCCTAAGCCTCGCACTGACACTGGTCGGCATCACGATTAGCGGAGCTGTTCCCGATGTTTGACGTCCAAACCATCCGCCGCGACTTTCCGATCCTTGCGCGCGAGGTGAACGGCAAGCCGCTGGTCTATCTCGACAACGGCGCCTCGGCGCAAAAGCCCAAGGTGGTGATCGACGCTATCACCCGCGCCTATGCCGAGGAATACGCCAACGTACACCGCGGCCTTCACACCCTGTCGAACATCGCCACCGAGAAATACGAGGCCGTGCGCGGCACCATCGCGCGCTTTCTTGGCGCGGCGGACGAGGAGGAAATCGTGTTCACCTCCGGCACCACCGAGGGCATCAACCTGGTCGCCTATGGCTGGGCGATGCCGAATCTCGGCCCCGGCGACGAGATCGTGCTGAGCGTGATGGAGCATCACGCCAATATCGTGCCGTGGCACTTCCTGCGCGAACGCCAGGGCGTGGTCCTGAAATGGGTGGATGTGGACGCGGCCGGCAATCTCGACCCCCAGGCGGTGCTCGACGCCATCGGGCCGAAGACGAAACTGGTGGCGGTGACGCAGATGTCAAACGTGCTGGGCACGGTGGTGGACGTGGCCGCCATTGCCCGCGGCGCACGCGAAAAGGGCGTGCCGGTGCTGGTCGATGGTAGCCAGGCCGCGGTGCACATGCCCGTCAATGTCGACGAGATCGGCGCCGATTTCTACGCCATTACCGGGCACAAGCTCTACGGGCCCTCCGGCTCGGGCGCGATCCATATCCGCAAGGAGCGGATGAACGAGATGCGGCCCTTCCTCGGCGGCGGCGACATGATCCGCGAGGTGCACAAGGACAGCGTCACCTACAACGCCCCGCCGATGAAGTTCGAGGCCGGCACGCCGGGCATCGTCCAGCAGATCGGGCTGGGCGTCGCGCTGGACTACATGATGGGCATCGGCATGGCCGATATCGCCGCCCATGAGCAGGCGATCACCGGCTACGCTATGGACCGGCTGGGCGGGCTCAACTGGCTGCAGGTGCAGGGGCGGGCCGAGCATCGCGGCGCGATCTTTTCCTTTACGCTCGACGGGCCGGCGCATGCCCACGACATCTCGACCGTACTCGACAAGAAGGGCGTGGCGGTGCGCGCGGGCCAGCATTGCGCGGGCCCGCTGATGGACCACCTGGGGGTCGCCGCGACCTGCCGGGCCTCTTTCGCGATGTACAACACGCCCGAGGAGGTCGACAAACTGGTCGAGGCGCTGGAGCTATGCCACGAACTGTTCGCCTGAGCGGCGCCGACCGAAAGGCCCGGACGGGCTGGCGGCGACGCAAAAGGCGTGCTTTCTGGCCATTCTCCGCCCGCTTTGCTACGAGGTGTCCAACCGCGACAGCAAGGGGACGGGCATGACCGCGCTGACCACCGCCGACCAGATTTCCGATATCGCCTTCGGCTTCATGGGCTCCAAGGCGCTCTTTGCCGCGCTGGGGGCCGGGGTGTTTACCGCGCTGGCCGAGGGGCCGATGACGCCCGGCCGTCTGGCCGGCGCCACGGCGCTCGACGCCGAGCGCGCCGAGACCCTGCTGACCGCGCTGGCGGGGCTGGGCCTGGTGACGGTCTCGGACGGCCGCTTTGCCAATTCCCCGGCGGCCGAGGCGTTCCTGGTCAAGGGCGCGAAGTACGATTTCGGCGACTACCTGCGGCTTCAGGTCGGCCAGCAGATGTACGGGCTGCTCGACCAGATCGACGCCGCGCTGACCGACAGCCTGCCCGAGGATGCCACGGCATCCTACGCCGATTGGTTCTCCGACCCTGACGAGGCGCGGCTTTATTCGGCCAGCCAGCATGCGGGCTCGCTGGGCCCGGCGCGGCAACTGATCAAGATGGCCGGGCTCTCGGGGGTAAAGACCCTGCTCGACGTGGGCGGCGGCACGGGCGCCTTCGCGATCACGCTCTGCCAGGCCATGCCCGGCCTCTCGGCGACCATCGTCGATTTTCCCAACGTCGCCGCGATCGGGCGGGACTACGTGGCCGAGGTCGGCCTCACCGACCGTATCGCCTATGTCGAGGGCGACGCGCTGAACGCCGACTGGCCTAGCGGGCAGGACGCGATCCTGATGTCCTATCTCTTTTCCGGCGTGCCGGGGGCGGCGCATGACGGGCTGGTCGCCCGCGCCTTCGATCATCTCGCGCCCGGCGGGCGGCTGATGATCCACGATTTCGTGGTGAGGGCCGACCGAACCGGCCCCAAGCTGGCCGCGCTCTGGCAGTTGCAGCACACCGCGTTCACACCCCGCGCGCGCTCGCTCGACGCGGGCTGGCTGCAGGACACGCTGGCCGGGGCCGGGTTCCAGCAGGTCGAGGTCGCTCAGATGATCCCCGAGATGACCATGCTGGCCCAGGCGGTGAAACCCGAATAAGACGGGGCGGGAAAGCATTTGCGCCCCCGCCCGGTTTCACCTATATCGGCGCCGAGGCACCCGTAGCTCAGCTGGATAGAGCGCTGCCCTCCGAAGGCAGAGGCCATAGGTTCGAATCCTATCGGGTGCGCCAGCCCTCCAATTTTGGCGCCGAATGCGCCGAGGCGCGAGTTTCACCGCGCCCGCGAATGTATTGGCTGCGCCGGCAAGGCATCCGGGCACCGCAGACGGCCGTCACCGCGCGCGTTGCGATACGTGCGGGGCGCGGCTGATCAGAGGAGCGCCGGCAGGCTGGAGCGCAGACGCGCCCAGCCGCCGGGTTGCCAGCCCAGCGCGCGCATCCGCGCACAGTCCATCGCGCTGACCGGGCTGTCGGCGGGCGCGGGCAGGGGGGCGGTCAGGCCCTCGTGCCGGGCCACCAGTGCCAGCAGGTCGTGGCGGTCGAGCACCAGGTCGGAGAGGTTGACGGGCCTGCCCGCCACCGCGCCGGGCGCGGCCATGCGCACCAGGCGCGCGGCGGCGGCGAGGTCGTCGCCATGCACCTCGGTCCCCCGGCGCGGCGCGATGGGCCGGCCGGCGCGAAAATCGTCGAAGAGATCTGCCCATTTGTGCCGCTGCCCGGGGCCAGCGGGCCCGTAGACGCCCGTGGCGCGCAGCGAAACCGGCGCAAAGCCGGGCCCGGCCAGGGCAAAGAGCGCCTGCTCGGCCTGCCATTTCACCTGGCCGTAGAGCGTATCGGGCTGCGGCGCCATGGCCTCGGTCAGCACGGTGCCGGGCGGGTAGGCGCCGTAGACGGCACGCGAGGAGAGAAACAACAGCCGCTCGACCCCCGCCGCCCGCGCCGCCTCGAAAAGCGCCACCGACCCGTCCAGATTGGCGCGCTGGAACCCGGCCGGGTCGTCCCCCTCGCCACCGCGATAGCGGCCGGGGACATGGGCGAAGGCGCAGTGGATGACCGCCGCCACCCCGGCGAGGTCGGGCCGGTCGCCCAGCGTGTAGGGGCGATGCGCCACGGCCGCCGAAAAGAACCCCGCGGGCGGCGGACGGCGCGTCAGCACGGTGACGGGCTCGCCCCGCGCCAGCGCCTCTTCGACGAAGAAGCGACCGACGAGGCCGGTGGCGCCGGTGACGGCCAGGCTCATGCGGCGGCAGGGGCGGGCAGGGTGGCCGGGTCGGGAATGCCCTCGCCCCGCTCATAGGCGCGCCAGAGCTCGATCAGGGGGCGCAGGCGGTCGGCCTTGGCGTGGTCCTGCCAGGGCTTTTCGTACTGGAAATGCAGGACGCGGATCTCGGGCCAGCTCCACAGTTCGGGCAGGTTGAACCAGACATATTGCAGCATGTTGTCAAAGACCGGCAAGCCGTGCCAGCCGGGAAAATAATCCTGCAAGAAGGTCTGGTCGGTGCGCCGCCAGAACGCGCCGGGCGCGTCGAGCCGGGCGAGCATCGCGTCGAACGTGCCTGCCGAGGGCCGCGCGGTGAAGACGCCGGAATTCATCCGGTGAAAATCGGCGAGACCTTCGTAGACGTTGGGCGCGGCCGAGAACTCGGGGTAGTCGAACAGCCGGTCGATGGTCTGCAGAACCAACGTGTCTGCGTCGAGGAACACGACGCGGTCGTAGTCGAGCTGCCAAAGCCGCAGCTTGCAGAAATTGTCGAGCGGCGTGTGAAAGGCGGGCTTTTCCCCCTTGGTAAAGGGGGCGAGCCCGTGCAGCCGGTCGCGCGCATGGGCCGCGTTGAACGCGGACGAGGTCGGCAAGAGGTCGGTTTCCACCAGCCGCGCGCCGAGGCCGGCGAGCGGCGCCAGCGCCTCGGACCCCACGCCGCCGGTGTGCAGGACGCAGATGTCGGCCGCCGTGCCCGTCCGTTTGAGCGAGCGCACCAACGCCTTGGCGCCCAGCGCGAAATCGGCGTTGGTGACCAGCGTCACATAGGCGTCGCGGTGGCCCGCCGGCGCGGCGGGCCTGAGCCCATCGGTCATGACACCGATTTGAGCTGCTTGCCTTCGGGGTCGCGCACGACGCGGGTGGCGATGTCCTTGGTCCAGGCCGAGACGCAGGGAACGCGCTTGCGGTCGACGCGGTGGGCGAATTTCCGGGCCACCTCGACCACCTCTTCCAGCAGGCCCGCCTCCAGCGTGATCGGGTTGAGCCCGAGGTCGAGGAAGTGGTCGTTCTTGACGACCAGTTCGTTCTCGGCGGCTTCTTTGCGCGGGTTCGGCAGGTAGGCGATCTTGGCACCGGTCATCTTGGCCACCAGTTCGGCCAGGTCGCGGACGCGGTGGGTTTCGGTCATCTGGTTGAAGATCTTGACCCGGTCGCCGGCCTCGGGCGTGTCCTTGAGCGCCAGTTCGATGCAGCGCACGGTGTCCTGGATGTGGATGAAGGCGCGGGTCTGCCCGCCGGTGCCATGCACCGTGAGGGGATAGTCGATCGCCGCCTGCGCGAGAAAGCGGTTCAGCACCGTGCCATAGTCGCCGTCATAGTCGAAGCGGTTGACCAGCTGCTCGTGCCGCTTGGTCTGGTCGGTATTGGTGCCCCAGACGATCCCCTGGTGCAGATCGGTGATGCGCACGCCGTCGTTCTGGGCGTAGAACTGGAACAGGATCTGATCGAGGCTCTTGGTCATGTGATAGACCGAGCCGGGCCGGGTGGGATAGAGGATCTCCATCTCCTTGGCACCGTTGGGCGTGTCGATCGAGACGTCCAGATAGCCCTCGGGGATCGGCGCACCGATGGTCGAATAGCCATAGACGCCCATCGTGCCCAGATGCACCAGGTGCGCGTCGATGCCGGTTTCCACCATCGCCACCAGCAGGTTGTGGGTGGCGTTGATGTTGTTGTCGACGGTATAGATCTTGTGCCGCTCCGAGATCATCGAATAGGGCGCCGCGCGCTGCTCGGCGAAATGGACGATGGCGTCCGGCTTTGCCTCGGCCAGCCAGTCGCGCAGACGGTAATATTCCTTGGCGAGGTCGATCAGGTGAAAGCGGATTTCCTCGCCCGAGACCTCCTTCCAGATGCGGCAGCGTTCCTGGATCGAGTCCATCGGCGTCAGCGACTGGACGCCCAGCTCTGTATCGATCCAGCGCCGCGAGAGGTTGTCGATGATGTGAACCTCATGGCCGAGGTTCGACAGGTGGAGCGAGGTCGGCCAGCCGCAAAAGCCGTCGCCTCCGAGAACTGCAATTTTCATCGCCGACTCCTTCGGATGGTCTCGTTTGCGGGCGCTGGGGCCCTGATGCGAATGTCCGACTAAGGATGTCGGATGTAAATGTCATTTGAAAGTTTTGTGTCAGCCGGCGGAACCCCGCGTTACCAGACCGTTTTACAGCGATATCGCTGCGCGTCGGGCGCCGCTGCGACGACGTGACCGTAATTAAAGCCGTTCTAATGGGCTTCTTGATTTAAGATGCATTGCAGATAGACATTTTAATACTTTCGCATGGCCCGGGCGAATCCGGGGAGGAGAGCGCATGCCACATCATCCGTTTCGCCTGAGTTTCGTCGTTCTGTCGACAGTCCTCGCGCTGGCCGGGGCGGCCGTCGCACAAGACGCGACCAAGGCCACCGGCAGCACTGCAGATCATTCCAAATTCAAGGAATTGCAGAAGGATTTTCAATCCGGCCCCGAGGTCACGGAGGCCTGCTTGGGCTGCCATACCGAAGCCTCCAAACAGGTGATGCATTCGGTCCACTGGAAGTGGGAGTTCGAGAACCCCACCACCGGGCAGCTTCTGGGAAAGAGCCATGTGCTCAACTCCTTCTGCGGCAACGTCGCGTCGAACGAGGCGCGCTGCACCTCGTGCCACACCGGCTATGGCTGGACCGACATGAGCAGCCCGCCGCCGGCCGACGAGGCCGCGGTCGATTGTCTGGTGTGCCACGACAATTCCGGTCAATACACCAAGCTCGCCACCGGCGCCGGACACCCGCCGCTGGAAGCCAAGGGAAAGACCATCACCGGGGCCGATGCCTGGGTCGTCGATCTGAAGCAAGCCGCGCAAAGCGTGGCCGAACCGACCCGTGAAAACTGCGGCGGATGCCATTTCTACGGCGGCGGCGGCGATAACGTAAAGCACGGCGACCTGAGTTCGGCGCTCTACCACCCGACCAAGGAGGTTGACGTGCACATGGCCCAGGACGGGCTGAACTTCACCTGCGAGACCTGTCACCATTCGGACAGGCACATCTTCGCGGGCTCGCGCTACGACGTGCACGCGACCGACCCGGAGGGCACCGGCAAGCCGGGCGTCATGCGCAAGGACGTGGCCACCTGCGAAAGCTGCCACGGCACGACGCCCCACGACATGCTGACCGTGACCGGCATCAAGCTGAACGACCACACTGACCGCGTGGCCTGCCAGTCGTGCCATATCCCCGAATTCGCCCGGGGCGGCGTGGCGACCAAGACCCGCTGGGACTGGTCGACCGCCGGCAAGATGGATGCCGAAGGCCACCCGCTGCACCTGAACGAATACACCCAGGGCAACGGCAAGGAACTGCATACCTACCTCGCCACCAAGGGTGATTTTGAATATGGCGAGGACGTGGTGCCCTATTATTCCTGGTTCAACGGCCAGGTCGACTACACCACCGCCGACCAGAAGATCGACCCCTCGAAAGTGGTTGAGATCAACAAGATCTCGGGCAGTTCCGGGGATGGCCGTTCGCGGATCTGGCCCTTCAAGCGGATGGAGGGGCGTCAGGCCTATGACAGCGGCCTCGACCATCTGGTCTATTCCAACGTCTGGGGCCCGACCACCGACACCGCCTACTGGACCAATTTCGATTGGGGCAAGGCGATCGCGGCGGGGATGAAAGCCGCGGGTGCCGAGTATTCGGGCGAATACGGATTCGTCGACACCTACATGTACTGGCCGATCACCCATATGGTCGCGCCCGCCGCCGACGCGCTCGACTGTCGGGAATGCCATGCACAGGATGGGCGGCTGGCCAATCTCGCGGGGGTTTATCTGCCGGGCTCGAACCCCTTTAGCTGGGGCGGGCTGATCGGTATCGCCTTCTTCGTCGCCATGGCTGGCGGCGTGTTGTTGCACACCACGCTTCGGATCTTCACCCGCGGCGGGAAGGGAGGACATCATGACTGACGCGACCAACGCCCATGACGGCGATCCGCAGGTGGAAACCTGCCCCGACTGCGCCGAGCGCACGGTGCTGGTCTACCCCAAATTCGAAAGGCTCTGGCACTGGTCCCAGGCGGCCTCGATCATGGCGCTGTTCTTTACCGGGCTGGCGATGAACGGGATCCATGACCTGATCAGCTTCGAAATGGCGGTGAAGATCCATACACTGGTGGCGCTTGCTCTGTTGCTGCTCTGGGTGTTCGCGACGTTCTGGCTATTTACCACAGGCACTTACAAGGTTTTCCTGCCGCGAATGTTCGGCCTTCTGAAGGTGGCGCGCTACTATGCCTACGGCGTGTTCAAGGGCGAGCATCACCCCTATCAGAAAAGCCTGACCCAACGGCTGAACCCGCTTCAGGCGCTGGCCTACTCGGCGCTCAAGACGGTGATCTTCCCGATGGTCTGGGGCACCGGGCTGGTCTATCTGACCTACAATTTCTGGGAGACGCTGCCGAATGCGCCGTTCTGGCTGGAGGTGGTTGCCAACCTGCACCTTGCGGTGGCCTATTTCGTGGTGGGCTTCGTGATCTTGCACATCTACCTGCTGACCATCGGCCATTCGTTCCGCGAAGGTGTGCGGCCCATGGTCGTGGGGACCGAAAAGGTCGCCCTGACACCCGAGCAGGAAGCCTATATCGAACGTCACGAACGCTGGCGCCTGGTCGACTGACAGTGCCAACGGGTCGAGCCGGAAAACGCCGGGCCCCGGGGCCCGGCGTTTTTCATTGGCTTCGGTCCCGATCTTGGGGCGGCCCGGGGCCGGGGATGGCCGGCGGGCTGGTCCCCAGCAGACCGGCCGAAACCGGTTACGGCCTCCCGCGGTCTTGGACACCGCAAAAAGGCGGGCCGGTCGCAAGACCGCCGCCTTTCGTCAACGTCCTTCAGGGCCCTTGCCGGGGCTTAGCGCCCCCAGTTGCGCACCGGGCCGCAATCCATATGCACGAAATTCGATCTCGAGTAGCGCCCGACGCCGCCGGCATGGCAAGCCGCCGCGGCCTGGGCCATCTGCCCGACCGAGCGCGATTTCAGCCGCAGGTCGGCGGCCTGGCCCTTCATGTGCAGCGAGTTCTTGGCCACCCCGCGCGAGCGGGCGCGCAGCATCGCGTTGGTCTGGGGCGAGCGGTACCCTGACAGCAGCATGTAAGGCTCGCTCACATCCATCAGACCATGCGCGGCGGCCATGATATCAAGTGTGCGCAGGTCGATCTGCTTGATCTGGTCGGTACGCCAGTCGCGCATGAAGTGGTGAATTTCCTTGATCGCCTCGCCGATATAGTCGCCCTCGATCCAGTAGATCGTGTCGAGGCTCTCGCCGGTTCGGCCCGAGTACATGCGCAGCCGGCGAATGTCGCCCGCCCCCCGAAGCAGCCCGAACGCATTCGCGTAGCTTGGTGCCGCAATCACCGTCGTTGCGGCAAATGCAGCAAGTACACCGCGTCTGGTGACGCCGTCCGTTTTCGATGAAATCATGTTGTCGTTGCCCGCCTTGTTTACTTCACTGCTTGACCGCTCTGTCGGCAGCCATTGGTCGTCATCCCCAAAACCGTCTATGGCACAAGGTGCGCCGCCGACCAAGGTCGCAGATGTCGCAAAAACACACGCAAGCGAAAATCGGCAAAGTTTCGCTCAATTTCGGGAACAGTTGCCGGTATGTACGCGTTATGGGCGGCTCGACACACAGGGGCGGCGACGGGCGCAAGTCTTCGGATTGTGAATGGACAGGGCCATGCGATTGCCGCAATTTCTGGTGAAAGTTCAAACTCTAGACCCGTCGATCAGAGGTAGACCATGATTTCAGCGCAGCCGCGCCATCCGCATTTCTTCGCCCTTGCCGGGGCCCTGCTGCTTGCGTTGCTGGGCCTGTTTGCCGTTCCGGCAAAGGCGCAGGTGACCGCGTTCAAGCAGGCCGTGGCCGAGGCCGCGGCCCGCGACGAGGCGCTTTCGGAATTTTATCGCACAACCAATTACGAGTCCTTGTGGACCGGCCGCGACGACCGTTCGCGGCGCTCGGCCTTTCTGCGCGCGCTGTCCGACGCGGCCGATCATGGCCTGCCGGTCAACCGCTACGACCCCGAGATGCTGGCCGCGACGTTCCGCGCCGCGCGTACCCCGCGCGAAATCGGGCAGGCCGAGGTGCTGGCCAGCCGCATGTTCCTGCAATACGCGCAGGACATCCAGGCCGGCGTGGTGAACCCGCGCAATGTCGATGACGGCATCAAGCGCAGCGCGCCCCGGCGAAACCGTCTTTCCCAGCTCGTAGCCTTTTCGAAAAGCAGCCCGCGCGCCTATCTCAACGCGCTGGTTCCCGACAGCCCCGAATACGCTCGTCTGCTGCAGGAAAAGCTGCGGCTCGAGCGGGTGCTGGGTGCCGGCGGCTGGGGCGACGAGGTTCCGGGCAGGGCGCTGGAGCCGGGCGCCAGCGGCGGCACGGTGGTGTCGCTCAGGAACCGCCTGATCGCGATGGGCTACATGAAGCGCAGCGCCTCGCAGGTCTATGACGCGGCCCTGCAAAAGGCGGTGCAGCAATTCCAGCTCGATCATGGGCTTAGCCCCGACGGCGTTGCCGGCCCTGCGACGCTGGCCGAGATCAACGTCTCGCCGGCCAAGCGGCTGGGCCAGGTGATCGTGGCGATGGAGCGCGAGCGCTGGCTCGGCCCCGACCGCGGCCGGCGCCATGTGCTGGTCAACATCACCGATTTCCGCGCCAGCCTCGTTGAAAACGGCAAGACGGTTTTCGCCACCCGTGCCGTGGTGGGCAAGAACCAGCACGATCAGCGCACGCCCGAGTTTTCGGACGTGATGGAACACATGATCATCAATCCCACCTGGAACGTGCCGCGGTCGATCGCGACCAAGGAATACCTGCCGATGCTGCAGCGCAATCCGAACGCGGCGTCGTATCTGCGGCTGGTGGATGCGCGCGGCCGTACCGTCAGCCGCAACTCGGTGGACTTCACGCAGTATTCCGCGCGGACCTTTCCGTTCGACATGAAACAGCCGCCGTCTTCGCGCAACGCGCTGGGGCTGGTCAAGTTCATGTTCCCCAACCAGTACAACATCTACCTGCACGACACGCCGCAAAAGCACCTTTTCTCGCGCGAAACGCGGGCCTTCAGCCACGGTTGCGTCCGGCTGAACGACCCGTTCGACTTCGCCTACGAGCTGCTCAAGGTTCAGACCAGCGACCCGGTGGGGTTCTTCCAGTCGCGCCTGGCGACGGGGCGCGAGACGATGGTCGAGCTGGAAAAGCCGCTGCCGGTACACATCGTCTATCGCACAGCGGTGACCCAGCCCAAGGGCCGCACCCAGTTCCGCCGCGATATCTATGGGCGCGATGCGCGGATTTTCCAGGCTCTCGACGAGGCCGGGGTGGTGCTGCGGGCGGTTCGCGGCTAAATCTGCCCCATGATCCGGCGGGCGGGCCCGAGCGCCGCGTCCGCCGCAGCGAGGGGCCCCGATGAGATACACGATCCGCGAGATGGCCGAGGCTCTGGGCGCCGAGGCGGCCGGCGACACCACGATCACCGTTGCCGGCGCGGCCGAACCCGCCGATGCCGCTCCCGACCAGTTGGCGCTGGCCAGCGACCCGAAATATGCCGAAGGCCTGGCGCAGGGCGCCGCGCGCGCCGCGCTGCTGTGGCCCGGGGCCGACTGGCAGGCGCTGGGGCTGGAGGCGGCGATCTTCGCGCCGCGCCCGCGCTTTGCCATGGCCGGGCTCACGCGGATGCTGGATGTCGGGCCCGACATCGCGCCGGGCATCCACCCCATGGCGATGGTCGATTCCAGCGCCACGATCGGGCCGGGGGCGTGCATCGGCCCCTTCGCCGTGATCGGCGTCGGGGTCGAGATCGGCGCGGGCGCGCGCATCGCCGCCCATGTCAGCATCGCCGAGGAGGCACGGATCGGTGAAGAGGCGCTGATCCTGCACGGGGTAAAGATCGGCGCCCGGGTGACGATCGGAGACCGGCTGATCGCCCAGCCCGGCGCGGTGATCGGCGCCGACGGGTTTTCCTTCGTCACCCCCGAGAAATCCAACGTGGAGACCGCGCGCGAAAGCCTCGGCGAAACGGTCGAGGCCCGCGACCAAAGCTGGGCGCGCATCCATTCGCTGGGCGCGGTCGTGATCGGCGACGATGTCGAGATCGGCGCCAACACCACCATCGACCGGGGCACGATCCGCGACACTGTGATCGGTGCGGGCACCAAACTCGACAACCAGGTACAGATCGGCCACAACGTGGTGATCGGGCGCGATTGCCTGCTGTGCGGGCAATCCGGTGTGGCGGGCTCGGCCACGCTGGGCGACCGGGTGGTGGTGGGCGGCGCAGCGTCGATTGCCGACCACCTGAGCGTGGGCGACGACGCGGTGATTGCCGGCAAATCCGGCGTCGCCTCGAACGTGCCCGCGGGGCGCGCGGTGATGGGCTATCCGGCCATGCCGATGGAGCGCAATGTCGAGGCATACAAGGCCCTGCGCCGTTTGCCGCGTCTCTTTGCCCAAGTCTCGGCTTTGCAAAAAGCGGTTTCAAAGGGTAGCCAGACGGACTAAACGGGCGCAGGTTTCACGTCAGGGAGATGACCATGGCCGAAAGCGTGAAGGACAAGGTGATCGGGATCATCGCCGAACAGGCGGTTCTGGAACCCTCCGACGTGTCGATGGACAGCACGCTTGAGGATCTGGGTATCGATAGCCTGGGCCTTGTCGAAGCGATCTTCGCCATCGAAGAGGCGTTCGATATTCAGGTACCCTTCAACGCCAACGACCCCAGCGAAAGCGAGTTCGACATCTCGTCGGTCGCCGCCATCGTCAAGGCGGTCGAGGGGCTGGTGGCCGACCAGAAGGCATGAAGCGCGTCGTCATCACCGGACAGGGCACGATCAACGCGCTCGGGCATGACGTGCCCGCCACGCTCGAGGCCATGCGCGAGGGGCGCTGCGGCATCGGCGAGCTGGATATCCGCGACGTCGAGCGGCTGTCGATCCGCATCGGCGGACAGGTGCGCGGCTACGAGCCCGAGGCCCATTTCAACCGCCAGCAGATCGCGCTTTACGACCGCTTTACCCAGTTCACCCTTCTGGCCGCCAAAGAGGCGATGGAACAGTCGGGCCTGAGTTTTATCGGCGAGCTTTCGCAGATGTCCGGTGTGGTGTTGGGCACCTCGGGCGGCGGCATGAACACGCTGGATGAGAATTACCGATCGGTCTACGAAGACGGCAAGAACCGCGTGCATCCTTTCGTGGTGCCCAAGCTGATGAACAACGCCGCGGCCAGCCACGTCTCGATGACCTACAACCTAAAGGGTCCCAGCTTTACCGTGGCCACCGCCTGCGCCTCGTCGAACCACGCGATGGGGCTGGCGTTCCAGATCATCCGCGCCGGCGGCAGCCAGGTGATGATCACCGGCGGGTCGGAATCGATGCTGTGCTTCGGTGGCGTCAAGGCGTGGGAAGGGCTGCGCGTGATGTCCAAGGATGCCTGCCGGCCGTTTTCGGCCAATCGCAACGGCATGGTCCAGGGCGAAGGCGCGGCGGTCTTCATCTTCGAAGAATACGAACACGCCCGCGCCCGCGGCGCCGAGATATTGGCCGAGGTGGTGGGCTTTGCGATGACCGCGGATGCCTCCGACATCGTGATGCCGTCGAAACAGGGCGCGGCGCGGGCCATTGCCGGGGCGATCCGCGATTCCGGGCTCGACCCGAGCGACGTGGGGTATATCAACGCCCACGGCACCGGGACCGCCGCCAACGACAAGACCGAATGCGCTGCGGTGGCCGATGTTTTCGGCGCCCATGCGGACGAGTTGATGATCTCGTCGACCAAGTCGATGCACGGCCACCTGATCGGCGGCACCGGCGCGGTGGAGCTGCTGGCCTGCATCATGGCGCTGAAGGATGGGGTGATCGCCCCCACGGTCGGCTATCAAGAGCCCGATCCCGAATGCACCCTCGACGTCGTGCCCAACGTCGCGCGCGAGGCCAAGGTCGACGTGGCGCTGTCGAACGCCTTTGCCTTCGGCGGTCTCAACGCCGTACTGGCGCTGCGCCGGGCCTGACACCGGTCTCCCACCTGCGGCCAAACCAGATCGCCCCGGCGCGGATGCACCGGGGCGAGGTCGTCTTCCATGCGTCTTGTTTCGGGCGCGTCCGAAGAGGGCGGACGGTGGTTGCTACTGCTCGGCGGCCAGCGCGTCGAAACCCGCGGTAAAGCCCGACAGCGACACGCGCAGCACCACCTGCTGATCGGGCGCGGCCACGGGCACGATCCGCAACGCCGCCTCGGCCCCGCGTTTGAAGCTGGCCACATCCTCGGCGGTAAAGCCGATCCGGGCGAAGCAGCCGACCTGGTTGCACCAGGAGAACGGATAAACCTTGGCCTCGCCGTCATCCACGTTCACGCGCAACTGCTCGGTCAGAAGCGTCTCGAGCGGGGTGACGATGGTGGCCCCGGCCACAGCCTGGCCGTTGGCCCCGTCGGGCAGAGGAAAGATGCTGATTTCGGCAACCGAATTGCCCTGTTCGTCGCTCAGAAGCTGGTAGAGCTGGCAGGGATCGGTCTGGCCCTCGGGCGCGCGCGCGCAGCGCAACTGCCAGTCGCCGTGGGTGTCGCGCACGTAAGTCTCGCCGACCTTGGGCGCCGCGGCTTCCTCGGTGGCCGTCTGCGGCTCCGGCGTGTCCTGCGGGGCCGCGTCGGACGTGTCCTGCGCCAGCGCCGGGGCCGCAAGGGCCAGCGCGGCGATGCAGGTCAGGCTCTTGATGAGATCGCGCATGATGGGATGTCGCCTCCTAGGTTGTTTCGGCGCGCTCTAGCACGGTCAGGCGCGCCTGTCAGGCCGAAATCCGGCACCCGCTTGCGCCATGAAAAAAAGGGCCAGAACCTGGCCCTTTTTCTGTTGGTTTCTCCCTGTCGGATCGGGCCGACCTTTGTAATGCCGCAACGCTACGTAAGTTGTTCACAGCCGTCAACACCCAATACCGACGCCGCCGCAAAGGGGCTGGCGCGGCGCGCCGGGCCCTGTATTCTCGCCCGGACTCAAACGCTTGCGGGGGGATGTGCATGGGGCAGGGGGTGTTCGTCGGGGGTGGCGGCCCGGACTATGGCGCGCCGCAGGTGCTGCGGCTCGATTATGCCAACCGGCACGGCCTGATCGCCGGCGCCACCGGCACCGGCAAGACCGTCAGCCTGCAAATTCTCGCCGAGGGGTTTTCGGCCGCCGGCGTGCCCGTCTTCCTCGCCGATGTGAAGGGCGATCTCTCGGGCCTCGCCGCCCCGGGCGAGGCGGGCTTCAAGCTGCACGGGGCGTTTCAGGACCGCGCGGCCCGCATCGGCTTCGACGATTACGCCTACCAGGGCTTTCCCGTCACTTTCTGGGATGTGTTCGCCACCTCGGGCCACCCGGTGCGCACCACCATGGCCGAGATGGGCCCGCTGCTGCTCGCCCGCCTGCTTGAGCTGAACGACACCCAGGAGGGCGTGCTCAACATCGCCTTCCGGGTGGCCGACGACGAGGGCTGGCCGCTGCTCGACCTCGCCGACATGCGCGCGATGCTGCTCTGGCTGGGCGAGAACCGCCAGGCGCTGTCGCTGCGCTACGGGCTGGTCTCGACAGCCTCGATCGGCGCGATCCAGCGCCGTCTGCTGGTGCTGGAAAACGAGGGCGGCGCGGGCATCTTCGGCGAGCCCGCGCTCGATCTCGCCGACCTGATGACGACCGATGCCGCGGGGCGCGGGCGCATCAACATCCTGGCCGCCGACCGGCTGATCGCGGCGCCCCGGCTCTACGCCACCACGCTTCTGTGGCTGCTCTCCGAGCTGTTCGAGGATTTGCCCGAGGTCGGCGACCCCGAGAAACCCCGCCTCGTCTTCTTCTTCGACGAGGCGCATCTTCTGTTCGACGGCGCGCCCAAGGCGCTGGTCGACAAGGTCGAACAGGTGGCGCGGCTGATCCGGTCCAAGGGCGTCGGGGTCTATTTCGTCACGCAAAGCCCGACCGACATCCCGCCCGATGTTCTGGGCCAGCTCGGCAACCGGATCCAGCACGCGCTGCGCGCGTTTACCGCCCGCGACCGGCGGGCGCTGATCCAGGCGGCCGAGACCTACCGCGACAACCCGCGCTTCGACATCGCGCAAACCATCCGCGAGGTCGGCGTCGGCGAGGCCGTCACCTCGATGCTCGAGGCCAAGGGCGTGCCGGGCATGGCCGAACGCACGCTGATCCGCCCGCCCTCGTCGCGCCTCGGCCCGCTGCCCGAGGCCGACCGCCACGCGGTGCGGGCGGCCTCTGCGCTGGGTCCGAAATACGACGCGCCGCTCGACCGCGACAGCGCGCACGAGATCCTCGCCCGCCGCGCCGAGGCCGCCGCCCGCGCCGCCGCAGAAGCCGAACGCGCGGAAGAGGCCGCCGCGGACCGCGAACACGCAGCCGGGCGGCGCTATTCCGGCCCGCGCGTCGGCCGCTCGACCTCGCGCGGCAGCCGGCGCAGCCCCGACAGCATCGGCGAGGCGCTCGGCCAGGCGCTGATCAAGGAGCTTTCGGGCACCACCGGCAAGCGCCTCGTGCGCGGCATCCTCGGCGGGCTCTTCAAGGGGCGCTGAGCCCGGCCCTTCTTCTTGGCCGAAATACCCCCCGCGCGCCCGCCCTGGCGGGCGCGCCCGGCCCAACGCCGGGCAAGCGCGCCGCGCGCGGCCCGGGGGCGGGAGCGCCCGGCCGGGTCAGAGCGGGCGGATCTTGAGCCGCGTGATCCGGTTCGCCTGGCGCTGGATCACCTCGAAGCGAAAGCCGTGAAAGGAAAACACCTGCCCCTGCGAGGGGATGGTCTGCGCCTCGTGGATCACCAGCCCGGCGATGGTGTTGGCCTCTTCGTCGGGCAGGTTCCAGTCGGTGGCGCGGTTCAGGTCGCGGATCGTCATCGCCCCGTCGACGATGTAATGCCCGTCATCGGCGCGGCGCAGCGGGTGCTCGGCATCGAGGTCGAACTCGTCGGTGATCTCGCCCACGATCTCTTCGAGGATGTCCTCCAGCGTGATCAGCCCGCGCAGCGCGCCGTATTCGTCGACCACCAGGGCGAAATGCGTATGACGGCGCAGAAACTCGCGCATCTGGTCGTCCAGCGTGGTGGTCTCGGGCACGAAGTAGGGCTTCATCGCCACGTCGAGCACGCGGAATTCCTTCAGCTTTTCCGGGCTCGCGTCGGGGCCGCGCATCAACCGGTCCATCGCGCGCAGCAAATCCTTGGCATGGATCACGCCGACGATGTTTTCCGGGTCGTCCTTGTAGATCGGCAGCCGCGTGTGGCTGCTTTCCAGGCATTGCGACAACACCTTTTCGGGGTCGTCGTCGGCATCGACCATCTCGATCTTCGAGCGGTGCAGCATGATCTCTTCGACCGTGCGCTGGCCCAGGTCCAGCGCGCCGAGGATGCGGTCGCGGTCCTCCTTTTCCACCAGGCCCTCGGAATGGCCCAGTTGCAGCGCGCCGGCGATTTCCTCGCGCACCGCCAGGATGTGGCTGTCGGGGTCGGTCTTGACGCCGAACAGCGCGAGTATCTGGCGCACCAGCGCGCGCACGGCGCTGACGATGGGCGAGAACACCCGGATCACCGGGCGGATCACCCCGGCAACGCGGGATGCGGCGGTCTCGGCATTGGTGATGGCGTAGGTCTTGGGCAGCACCTCGGCGAAGATCAGCACCAGAAGCGTCATCACCAGCGTGGCCAGCGCCACCCCGGAATCGCCAAAAATCCGGGTGAAGAGCGCGGTCGCCAGCGAGGCGGCGAGGATGTTCACCAGGTTGTTGCCCAGCAGCACCGAGCCGATCAGCCGCTCGTTGTCCTCGGTGATCCTCAGCGCGGTCTCGGCGCCGCTGTCGCCCTTGTCGGCGCGGGCGCGCAGCTTGCCGCGCGAGGCCGCGGTCAACGCGGTTTCCGAGCCGGAGAAAAAGGCCGACAGGACCAGCAGGCCGACAATGGCCGCGGCCGTCGCCCAGAAGGCCGCATCGAGAAGCGGGGCGGGGTCGTCCATGGCTTGCCTTTCACGAAACGCTTGGGCCCCTTATGGGGGCGGAGGCGCGCGCGTTCAAGTCAGCCCGCATCGCCCTCGTCGCGGGCCAGCGGATGGTGGTCGAGTACCAGGTCGCGCAGCCGCTCGTCGAGAACATGGGTGTAGATCTCGGTGGTCGACACGTCGGCATGGCCCAGCAGCGTCTGGATCGCCCTGAGATCGGCGCCGCCCTGCAAGAGGTGCGTGGCAAAGGCGTGGCGCAGGGTATGCGGCGTGACCTTGTCGGGATCGACGCCGCCGGCGACCGCCAGTTCCTTGATCAGCGCGTAAAAGCGGTGGCGCGTCAGGTGCCCGGCCTTGCCCCGCGAGGGGAACAGGAAGGCGCTGGCCGGCCGGCCCTCGGCGCGGGCGGCCTCTTGCGCGGCATCGCGCTCGGCCAGCCAGGCGGCCAGCGCCGCGCCGGCGGGCGGCGAGAGCGGCACCATCCGTTCCTTGCCCCCCTTGCCGCGGATCAGCAGCATCTTCGGATTGCCCCGCGCCGCGGCGGCGGGCAGCGAGACAAGCTCGCTCACGCGCATCCCGGTGGCATAGAGCAGCTGCATCAGGCAGGTGTTGCGCGTGGTGTCGCGGCCCGGCCGTGCCGCGGCCTCGAGCAGGCGGTCGACCTCGGTCAGGCTCAGCGTTTTGGGCAGGCGCCGGGCGCGGCCGGGCCCCTTGATCTGTTGCGCCGGGTTGTCGTCGCGCCAGCCCTCCTCGTAGGCGAATCGATAAAGCTGGCGGATCGCCGACAGCCGCCGGGCGCGGGTGGCCTGCGACAGCCCCTCGGCATCGCAGGCCACCAGGTAGGCCTCGATCTCGGCCCGCGCGGCGGCCTCGAACCCCAGCCCGCGCCGGTCGAGCCAGCCTGCGAAATCCTTGAGGTCGCGCCCATAGGCCAAGAGCGTGTTGCGCGCCGCGTCCAGCTCGGCGGCCTGTGCCTCCAAAAAGGCCTCGATCCAGCGCGCCGCGTCCGGGGTCATCCGGGCCGCTCCAGAAGCATCAGCTGCAGCGCGGCCTGCCGGGCGTCGTCCTCCAGCCCGAGCAGCCGCAGGAGAGCCAGCCCCTGCGTGATGTCGGCCACGTCGCCATGGGCGCCGTCGGTGATAAGATCGACCGCCGCGAGGATCGCTTCGGCGGTCCTGCCGTCCGACAGTTGCTGGGTCAGCGCGGGGCCGAGCCCCTGCCGGGGCGGGGGGTCGGCAAAGCCCGCGCGCACCGCCTGGGCCAGCGCGTCCTGCGGCGCGTCGGCGGGCGCCGCGCCGCGGGCGATCGCGGCCAGAAACGGCGGCGTGCCCGCACCCGCGGCGATGATCGCGTAATCGGGCGACAACAGTCCCACGGTGCGGGCCAGCCGGGCGGCCTCTCCGCTCAGCGGCACGCGGGCCAGGCGCATCCCGTAAAGCGCGGCGAAGGGCACCTCCAGCTCGGCCCGCGTCATCGCCGCCCAGGCCTCTGGCAGGGCAGAGGCCACGGCGCCGGCGTCGCCTGCCAGCAGCGCCACGTCCAGCGCCTGCACCGCGGCCACCCTGTCCCACAGCCCCCCCGACGCCGCCGGCAGCCGCTCGGTATAGACGCCCAGCAGGACATTGGGCGCCAGCGCGCCGGTGCGCGCCAGCCGCTCGGCGGCCTCGATCCGGGTCTTCCAGCCCGCGGTCGCGCGCAGATCGGCGCGGGCAAAGGCGCGCGGCAGGGTGGCGATCGGCAGCGGCTCGCCGATCGCCTCGCGCATGCGAAAGACCAGCGGGCTGGGCCGCGCGGGCAGGGGCAGCGGCGGCTCGCCCTCGAAAAGCTCGGGGTCGAGGAAACGCGCCAGCAGCGCGTCTTCCTCTGCGGTGATGAAGCCCAGCGCCCGCCCGGTGCCGAGGGTCAGCGCGGCGGCCATCCAGTCGCCGCCGCGGGCAAGGCAGAAGATGCGCGCGGGAAAGGTCGGCGCGATGTCGGGCGTCGCCCGCATCGCCGCGCAGGCGCGGTCTTCGTGCCCGGTCAGCAGCGAGATGTCGAACCAGCGCCGGAACAGGGCGGGGCTGGCCGTGGGCCCGGCGCGTTCGACCAGCGCCTGGGCCTCGTCGACGGCGCCGAGGTCCAAAAGCTTGTCCAGCCGCGCGGTCAGAACCTGCCCGTCGCCGGTGCTGTCGGCGGGCGGGTCGATCTCGGCCAGCAGCAGCGCCACCAAAAGCGCCTGCATCGCCGGCAGCGTGTCCACCCGCGCGGCCCTGAGCAGCCGCGCCGCCTCGTCGGCCGGGGTGGGCCCCCACAGCAAACGGGGCAGCCCGCTGGCCGCGGCCGGGATCAGGCCCACCGCGTCCGGGTCGGGGGCGTCGAGCGGGCGCACGGCGATTTCCTCGGGCGTGGCGTCGTCGGTCACGCGGGGTTCGTCGGTGACACGGGGCGCCGCGCGGTCAACCGACCTCGACAGCCAGTCGATCGCCGAAAGCGGCGCCTCGGCCCCTGCGGGGCCGGCCAGGGCCAGGCTTAGCGCCACGACCCGGGCTGCGTCATTGCGCATCGAAGGTCACCGTTTCGCGCATCTCGCCGGTCGGGGGCCGCAAATCGCCCAGATACGCATAGCCCGAAAGCGCGATGAACCCCAGGATACAAAGGAAAAACAACGCCTTGATAAGCCGCCACATACTGCCCGCCCTTTTTTTGCCGCTCGGGGCCGTCCCCGATTTGGGCTGATTATATATGGCATTCGGGCGAAGTTCACGCCATTGAAGGCGGGTAAGGATGTCTCAGCGAGAGGTTGCCCAATTGGGCTGGCGGTTGAAGAAACCCGTGGTGATGGTCGGTATGATGGGGGCGGGCAAGTCGGCAGTGGGCGCGGCGCTGGCGCGCCGGCTTGGCGTGCCGTTTCTCGACTCCGATGCCGCCATCGTCGAGGCGGCCAACATGAGCATCCCCGAGATATTCGCGCGCGACGGAGAGCCGTTTTTCCGCCTCAAGGAGCGGCAGGTCCTGGCCCGGCTGCTGAGCGAGGCGCGCGGCGTGCTCTCGACCGGGGGCGGGGCGTATCTGTCGGCAGAGAATCGCAGGATGATCACGGAAAAGGGCGTGGCGGTCTGGCTCGATGCCGATCTCGACCTGCTGTGGGCGCGCGTCCGGCACAAGGACACGCGGCCGCTTTTGCGCACGGCCGACCCTTATGCGACTCTCAAGGCGCTTTACGAGGCGCGGGTGCCGCTTTATGCGCGGGCCGACCTGTCGGTCAAGGCCGACGCCGGTTACTCGGTGGACGACATGACCGACCGGGTGATCGCGGCGCTGGAAACGCGCCCGGACGTGCTGGAAAGGACCTGAGCGATGGCCATCGAGACGGTGCATGTGCCCCTGCCGGGCCGCGACTACGACATCCGCATCGGCACGGGGCTGATCGCCGCGGCCGGCGCCGAGATTGCGCCGCTCTTGTCGCGGCCGCGGGTGGCGGTGCTGACCGACGAGACCGTGGCCGGGCTGCACCTGGAGGCGCTGCGCGGCGGCCTGGCCGAGGCCGGCGTCGAGATGTCGGCGCTGGCGCTGCCGCCGGGCGAGGCCACCAAGGGCTGGGACCAGTTCTCGCGCGCCGTGGAATGGCTGATCGCCGAAAAGGTGGAACGCCGCGACATGGTGGTTGCGCTTGGCGGCGGGGTGATCGGCGATCTGGCCGGTTTCGCCGCGGCCGTGCTGCGCCGGGGCGTGCGGTTCGTCCAGGTGCCGACCTCGCTGCTGGCCCAGGTCGACAGTTCGGTCGGCGGCAAGACCGGGATCAATTCGCGGCATGGCAAGAACCTGATCGGCGCGTTTCACCAGCCCAGCCGCGTGCTGGCCGATATCGGCGTGCTGGAAACGCTCACGCCGCGTGACTTCCTGGCCGGGTACGGCGAGGTGGTGAAATACGGGCTGCTGGGCGATGCGGCGTTCTTTGCCTGGCTCGAGAAGAACGGGCCGGCGCTGGCTGCCGGCGACCGGGGCCTCAGGGCCCACGCGGTGCGCCGCTCCTGCGAGATGAAGGCCGAGATCGTGGTCCGCGACGAGACCGAGCAGGGCGACCGCGCGCTCTTGAATCTCGGGCACACCTTCTGCCACGCGCTGGAGGCCGCGACGGGCTATTCCGGCCGGCTGCTCCATGGCGAGGGCGTGGCGATCGGCTGTGCGCTGGCCTTCGAGCTGTCGGCGCGGATGGGGCTGTGTGCGCAGGAAGAGCCCAGCCGCGTGCGCGCGCATCTCAAGGCGATGGGGATGAAGACCGACCTGGCCGATATCGACGGCGATCTGCCCGATGCCGAGGCGCTGATCGCGCTGATGGCGCAGGACAAGAAGGTGCAGGACGGGCGCTTGCGTTTCATCCTGGCGCGCGGGATCGGCGAGGCGTTCGTGACGTCCGACGTGGACCGCGACGCGTTGCAACGGCTGCTCCAAGACCGCCTGGCGGGACGCTGAGCCGAAATTCGTGCGCACGGGGCGTTGATCGGCGCGCTTACATCCGCCTGTCGCGCCCGCTGATGACCATCAGTTCGCCGATATTCTCGCGCGTGATATAGCCCACCATCCGCCCCTCGGGGCCGGTGACCGCCACCGCCGGCGCACCGGTCTGATGCAGCGCGTCCAGCGCCTCTTCCAGCGGCGCGGCCAGCGCGACGGACGGGATATCGCGGGTCATCGCTTCGGTCACGGGGCGTGCGCGGGTGCCGTCCTGTAGCGCCGAGAACAGCGCGGCGCGCGTCAGGAACCCCTCAAGGCGGCCGTCCGGGCCGAGGACCGGGAATTCGTGCTGGGTGGTGCGGATCACCGCGGTCGTCGCGGCCTGCAGGCTGTCGCCCGGCGCCAGCGGCTCGAAGGCGGTGATCATCGCGTCGCGCGCCCGCATCTGGCGTGCCATGTCGCGCAGCATCACGTCAGAGCTTTCCGCGCCGGCGGCGACGAAGACGAAAATCGCGATCAGTACCAGCACCGGGCTGCCCGAGGTCAGGCCGAGAAAGCCGAAGAGGAAGGCCAGAACCTGCCCGCCCTGCGCGGCCATCCGCGTCGCGCGCACCCGGCCCACGAAATAGCTGAGCGCGGCGCGAAACACGCGCCCGCCATCCATCGGGAAGGCGGGGATCATGTTGAAGAGCACCAGAAACAGGTTGACCGCCGCGAGCTTGGCGAAAAAGCTGATCTCGGCATTTTCGAGGCTTTCCAGCTCGCCCAGGTCGGCCGTCGCCCCGAAAACGCCCACCAGCACCGCCCAGATCACCACGTTGACCGCCGGGCCCGCCAGCGCGACGGCAATTTCCTGCCCCGGCTTTTCGGGCATCCGGTCGAGCCGGGCGAGTCCGCCGATCGGCAGCAGGGTGATGTCGGGCGTGGTGATGCCGTAGCGCCGCGCCATCAGCGCGTGGCCGAACTCGTGCGCGACGACGCAGGCGAAGAGCGCGGCGATAAAGGCCACGTTCTCGGCCGCCGCGGCCCAGCCGCCATCGAGATAGGAGGCGGTGCCGATCCACAGCAGCAGAAGGAAAAAGGTGGCATGTACCCTGAGGTCAGAGCCGAAAAGGCGGCCGATGGAGAAAGACCAGGTCATTCTGCCCTCCGCGCCCCGCTCTCAGGGCCTAGAACGGGATTTCGTCGTCGAGATCGCTGGCCGGGCCAGAGGGGGCACCATAGTCGGATTGCTGGCCGCCGCCACCGCCGCCGCCGGCACCGTAGCCGCTGCCGCCGCCGCTGCCATAGCCGCCGCCCCCGCCGCCGCCGGCATCCGACCGGCTGTCGAGCAGCGTCAGCTCACTCCGGTAGGGGCGCAGCACCACTTCGGTCGAATAGCGGTCCTGGCCGGACTGGTCCTGCCATTTGCGGGTTTCAAGCTGACCCTCGATATAAACCTTGGATCCCTTGCGCAGATACTGCTCGGCAATGCGCGCCAGAGGTTCCGAGAAGATCGCCACCGAGTGCCACTCGGTCTTTTCGCGCCGCTCGCCGGTGTTTCGGTCCTTCCAGTTTTCGGACGTGGCGATGCGCAGGTTGCACACCTTGCCGCCGTTCTGAAATGTGCGCACCTCGGGATCGCGGCCGAGATTGCCCACCAGAATGACCTTGTTCACGCTGCCTGCCATGGCCGTCGCCCCCGTTCGTTCGATTCCGTCGAAAATTTCGTGTCCATGTTTACACCACCCCAGCCCGGTTAATGAAAGGTGAAATCGGACGCGCGCGCTGGCAATCGGAGGCCGCCTCGCCGGGATCGGGTGACGGGCCGGGTGCGCGGCCACGCTGCCCGGAGCGTTCGGCGCCTGTCACGGGGGTGGCGGATTTCAGTGATTTCGGTATAGTCACGCCGGTTACGGACGAGGGTGGGAAAATGCGAAAGTTCGGCGTTACGCTGGCCTTGCTGGGTGCGATGGGCGCAGGGGCGGTTTCGGCAGACAGTCTCAGCGTGTCGTCCAAGGCGCGCGCGCTTTTGTTCAAGTCGCAGACACGGGTGCTGGATAACCGTGCGGCGGTGCAATATTCAAACTCGGTGCGGCTGCAGCCAAAGCCCGTCATCACGCCCTCGCGGGGCGGCAACCTGCCCTACAGCGGCGCCTATCGGGGCCAGTACCTGAACGCCGCCCGCGCCGCGGCGCGCCAGCACGGCGTGCCGGAGGATCTGTTCCTGCGCCTGGTGCAGCAGGAATCGGGGTGGAACCCGCGGGCACGGTCGCACAAGGGGGCGTTGGGGCTGGCGCAGCTCATGCCGCAAACCGCGCGCCTGCTGCGGGTCGACCCGACCGATCCGCGCCAGAACCTGGAAGGCGGCGCGCGCTATCTGCGGCGGCAGTATGACCGGTTCCAGTCGTGGCGGCTGGCGCTGGCGGCGTACAACGCAGGCCCCGAGGCGGTCGAGAAACACGGCGGCGTGCCGCCCTACCGCGAGACCCGCAACTACGTTCGCATCATCTGGGGCAGCTAGGGGTGCGGCCACGGCCGTTCACCGGTGTGCCCAGTGTCGGGGTGGTGTCCCGCTCCGCCGGCGACGATCGGGGAAGGCCGCGCCCGATCAACCGCCGCGCCGCCCTCGCGGTCTTCTGCGGTGCGCTTTCCGCGTTCGGTGCCGTGGCGCGCGCGGAGTCGCTGGCCTACCGGTTCGAGGCGGAGGTAAAGTTCGTGCAGGGCACCCCGCCTGCGGACAGCCTGACCGCCCGCGCGGCGGGCCTCGACACGATCACCGGAACGTTCGGCTTTGACACCGATGCGCCCCGGACCGTCGAAACGGGCATCCCCGGGCGCGTCGGCTTTGCCGCCTATGCCACGGGCTTCGTCGCGTTGAACGAACTGGACCTGTCGGCCCTTCCCGGCCCCGTGTTCCTGAGCGTCGGCGATGGCATCCCCCAGCAGGACGCGCCGCAGACCACCATCAAGGACAACCTGATCATCGCGTTCGACAGTCAGGCGCGCGACGATACGCCGGTCGACTCGCTGTCGCTGGAGATCCGCTTTGACGATGCCGAGGCACTGGCGGGCGTGGCCGTTCCCTCCGCGCTGAAGGTGGGGCAGATCGGCAGCGCACGGCTGACCGTGAGCACCCGGCGCGACAGCTTCGGCGATCGCGGCAATTCCGCCGCGGGCGCGGTGCAGGTGCTGGGCCTCGCGGTGTTCGACATCACGACGATCGAGGCGATAGACTAGGCGGCCCGCCTGAAACACGAAACGCCCGCTCCGGCCGGAACGGGCGTCGGATGTTTGGTAGTGCTCCTCAGCCCTTGCGGGCGCGGCGCAGCAGACCGAGCCCGGCCAGACCCGCGATAAGCAGCGGCAGCGAGGCCGGCAGCGGCACCTCTGCACCGGGCGATTCCCTCGTGAACACGCGGACGACGTCGCCGGGCGTGCTGGCCCGCCAACCGTCCAGCCACAGGCGCGTGCCCTCGATCCGCACCTCGTCGCCGCTTTCAAGGCCGCGCGCCGCAGGGCTTAGATAGGTTACGCCCGGATTGGCAAGTGCATCGCTGGCCAGAAAGGTGTTGGTCTGGGTGACCACGCCGTAGATATCGGAATCGAAGTCGACATAACCGGACATGGTGGTCGACCGGAGCGGGTCGAAAATGATGTAGTGGCTGGCAACGATGTCGCCCGCAACGGGCGCGGTGCCCAGATCGACCGGCAGCGTGCTGGGCACGGCGATGTTCTGTATTTCGTCGAAACCGTAGAGGTTTGGCATCTGGAAATTGTTGTTGCCCACGGTGCTGTCGGGGTCGGACTCGGTGAAAGGCACCGTCAGCTTGATGAATGTACCGCCCTGGTCAAAGGCGCTGCCGCTGGTGATGGCCCCACCGACAATGGTGGCCGAAGCCGGCGCTGCCAATGCAGCGAGCGCGACCGGCAGTGCGACTCTCAAATATCTAAACATGGCGTACTACTCCCATAAGTTCCCATAAGTAATGCCGCATTTTTGCCATATTTCGGCGATTCGGGCAATGTCGCCGGCGCAACCGGTCGGGCAGGGCGGCAATGCCCGCCCTATTCGGCGGCGATCTCGATCACCGGCTGCATCTCTTCAAACGCCTCTGCGCTGAGATGGCATTTGACCGAATGCCCCTCGGCCAGCGTCACCATCGGCGGCACTTCGGTCTCGCACTTGTTGCCCGGCACCCTGTCTTTCCAGCGGCAGCGGGTCTGGAAGGGGCAGCCGGGCGGCGGGTCCATCGCCGAAGGGATGTCGCCCTCCAGCACGATGCGCTTTTTCTTGACCCGGGTGTCGGCGATGGGCACGGCCGACAAGAGCGCTTCGGTATAGGGGTGGTAGGGCGGCGAGAAGACCTGGTCGGTCGAGCCCAGTTCGACCACGTGGCCCAGATACATCACCATCACCCGGTCCGAGAGGTAGCGCACGATGCTGAGGTCGTGGGCGATGAACAGCAGCGTGGTCTTGTTCTCGCGCTGGATTTCCAACAGCAGGTCGGTCACCGCCGCCTGCACGCTGACGTCGAGCGCCGAGACGGGCTCGTCGGCCACCACGATGCGCGCGCCGCCGGCAAAGGCGCGCGCGATGCCCACCCTCTGTTTTTGCCCGCCCGAAAGCTGGCGCGGCATCCGGCCGGCGAATTCGCGGGGCAGCTTGACGAGGTCCAGCAGCTCCAGCGTCCGTTGCTGGCGCTCGGCCTCGGACTTGCCCACGCCGAAGATCTCGAGCGCGCGCATGATCTGCCGGCCGACGGTCATCGAGGGGTTCAGCGTGTCGAACGGGTTCTGGAACACCATCTGGATATCCGACACCGTCTTGGTGTCGCGCGCCTGGATCGGCGTGTCCTGGATCTCGCGGTTGTCCAGCAGGATCTTGCCGTCCGTCGCGGTCTCCAGCCCCATCAGCACCTTGGCGAAGGTCGACTTGCCGCAGCCGGATTCGCCGACGATGGCCAGTGTCTCGCTTTCGCGGGCCTCGAAGCTGAGGGTCTCGTTGGCCTTGACCACCTTCTTGTGGGAGCTGAACAGCGCGTTGGCAGCCACCTCGTAGTATTTCTTGAGGTTTTCCATCCTGAGCACGACATCGCCTGGCGGCGTGCTCTGGCTGGTCGCGGCGCCCTGGACCGGCGCGGCCCAGTCGATTTCCTGAAACTTCAGGCAGCGGGACTCGTGCCGGTCGTCGCCGGGCACGTCGGTCATCTTGATATCCTGCGCATCGCAGCGCCCGGCCTCGAAGTAATCGCAGCGCGGGCCGAAATTGCAGCCCGGCGGTCGTTCGTGGGGCAGGGGGAAATTGCCGGGGATCGCCACCAGGGGGCGCGCGTTCTTGTCGGCGCCGGGCAACGGGATCGACCGGAACAGCGCCTGCGTATAGGGGTGGCGCATCTTGTCGAACACATCCTTGATCGAGCCGCGTTCAACCGCCTCGCCGGAATACATCACGCAGATCCGGTCGCAGGTTTCCAGCACCAGCCCGAGGTTGTGGCTGATGAACAGCATCGAGGTGCCGTATTTCTTGCCCAGGTCCTTGACCAGATCGACGATGCCGGCCTCCACGGTCACGTCCAGCGCGGTCGTCGGCTCGTCCAGGATCAGCAGCGACGGCTTGGACATCAGCGCCATGGCGATGACGATGCGCTGTTGCTGGCCGCCCGACAGCTGGTGCGGATAGGACCTGAGGATGCGCTGGGGGTCGGGCAGGCGCACGTCCTCGACCAGCTGAAGCGCCAACTTCATCGCCTCGGCCTCGGACACGTCCTCGTGGATCATCGGCACTTCGGTCAATTGCTGGCCGATCCGCATCGCCGGGTTCAGGCTGGCCATCGGTTCCTGGTAGATCATGGCGATCTCGTTGCCGCGCAGATCGCGCAGGTCTTCCTCGCCCATGGAGGCCAGATCGCGGCCCTTGAACTTGATCGAGCCGCCCACGACGCGCCCGTTCACGCCGAGGTCCTGCATGACGCCGAGCGCCACGGTGGACTTGCCGCAGCCGGATTCGCCCACCAGCCCGACCGCCTCGCCGGGCTCGACGATGACGGAAAAATCCATCACCGCGGGGATTTCGCGCATCCGGGTGAAGAAGCTGATGGAGAGCTTGTCGATCTCCAGGATCGGGCCGTCATGGTCCCATTTTGTCATATGCCTATTTCCCCAGCGGCAGAACTCGAAGCGTATTTTTCACCATCTTCGCCAAGCGTAATTCAGGGCGAAAATGTCGATAGTGACTATTCAGATGTTGTTGAGAAGGATGGCCGACTAGGTGCGCTGTCTCAATGGATTCAATTGGACCTTCCTTTAAAACTAGCTCGAACGCTCTCTTTGCCTTTTTGCCTACGCAAACTAGGCGCCTGCATTTGACCTCTTCAAGGCGCCTTCTAAGACGCTCGAGGTTGGCGGGAACTTTGATCTCGCGAACATATGGCTCTGTTCTGCCATGCTCACTCTTCCACAGCGCCGTGCAGTGGGCGTTTAATAGCGTCACGTCGTATCGGTCATATATGGCGTCGTTGACACCAATGAGGTTCTCACGCGTCAGTTCGGTGAGTAGATTTGAGAGGTTTGAGCCTGCTTGCCCCGCGAAGGGTGTGCCGTCCAGTTTCTCTAGTCTCCCCGGGCATGAACCGAGAACAACTATTTCCGGCTTTACGTCCCCTATTCTAAAGCATGGACTCATCTGTTTCAGTCCCTCAAGCTTTCTTCGCGCAGCCCGTCGGCCAGCAGGTTCAGCCCCAGAACGAGGCTCATGATGGCGACGGCCGGCACCAGCGGCGGGAACGGGAAGAATTGCAGCAGGCCGCGGCCCCCGTTGATCGAGGTGCCCCAGTCGGGGCTTTCGGGCGGCAGGCCGAGGCCGAAAAAGCCCAGCGTTCCCAGCAGGATCGTGGTGTAGCCGATCCTAAGGCAGAAATCGACCAGCAGCGGCCCGCGCGCGTTGGGCAGGATCTCCCACAGCATGATGTACCACGGCCCCTCGCCGCGGGTCTGTGCGGCGGCGACGTAATCGCGGGTCGAGATATCCAGTGTCAGGCCGCGCACGATGCGGAACACCGTGGGCGAGTTGACGAAGACCACCGAGACGAAGACGATCAGCACGCCCCCGGGGATCGAGACCAGCCCGAACGGGTCGAGGTCCCAGGCGAGCCCGAGGTAAAGCCACCCGCCGATCAGCACCGTCAGCGCGACCAGCAGGTTCCTCAGCCCGGTGCGCGTGTGAAAGCGCGAGTTCCAAAGGATCACCAGGAAGATGATCGGGAAGAGAAACAGCACCGCCGCCATGTAGGTGGGCACACCCATGGTGATGATCTCGGGCGTGACCAGCAGGAAAAACAGCAGGATCACCGGGAAGGCCAGCACTAGGTTGGCGATGAAGGACAGCACCGTGTCGAACTTGCCGCCCATGTACCCCGCGGGCACGCCCAGCGTGATACCCACCATAAAGGCAAACAGCGTCGCCGCCGGCGCGATGGTCAGCACCACGCGCGAGCCCATGACCATCCGCGAGAACACGTCGCGCGCCAGCGCGTCGCCGCCCAGCAGGTAGTGGGTGAATTGCCCCTCGGCGGGGTTGGGCAGCGGCGTGCCGGGGGCCTTGTTCTTCATCCCCGAGATCACGTCCTGCACCGGGTCGAAGGGGACAATCGCGTCGGCAAAGATCGCGGTGAAGACCCAGAACATCACCAGCCCGAAGCCCACCATGCCGATCACGTTGTCGAAGAGGTGGCCGTAAAGCCCAAGCCGCTTTTTGAACGCGATCGAGACGACAAAGGTGACCGCCAGCGCGATCCAGACCGGGGTAAAGCGGCTGGCGATGCTGCCGACGATGCCCTTTTCGCCGGCCGGCATCAGGATGCCGCCGAGGATATAGCCCAGCACGATGGCGACCAGCGCGGCCAGCGACAGGCCCATCGCCATCCGGGTGAAGCGCAGCGTCGCGTTCGATTGCAGCACCGCGCCGTGTTCGCTGTATTGCACCCGCTCGTTGGCCGAAAAGAGCGCCACGAGGATATTGGCCAGCGCCGAGACCGCCAGCGCCAGCGCGGCGATCTGGATCGCGGGGTTCAGGTAGGGGCCCAGCGCGCCCGTCCAGGTCATCGGTTCCATGGGAAACCTCCGTTAAGAGACGCGGATGCGCGGGTTGAGGAAGGCATAGCCGATATCGGAAATCAGCTGGGTGACCAGCACGACCACCACCGCCACGACCGACACCGCGAGCAGCAGGTCGATGTCGTTGTTCTGCGCGCCTTCGACCAAGGCGTTGCCGAAGCCCGGATACACGAACAGCGCCTCGACGATGACCACCCCGGTCAGCAGCCACGGGAATTGCAGCATGATGACGGTGAAGGGCGCGATCAGCGCGTTTCTCAGCGCGTGGCGCAGTACGATGGTGCTGAACTTCACCCCCTTCAACCGGGCGGTGCGGATATATTGCGCGGTCATCACCTCGGCCATCGAGGCCCGCGTCATCCGCGCGATATAGCCCATGCCGTAAAGCGCGATGGTGGCCACCGGCAGGGTGAAATTCTCGAAGGTCACGCCGTCGACGGCGGATTTGGCCGAGCCGTTGAACCATTTCAGCCCGACCATCGACGAGGCGAAGACCACCACGAAAATCACGCCCGAAACGTATTCGGGCGTCGAGGTCGAGGCGATGGAAAAGGTTGAGAGGCTGCGGTCGAGCCCCGATCCTTCGCGCATCCCCGCCAGCACGCCGATGATCAGTGCCAGCGGCACCATCGTGGCGAAGGCCCAGAACATCAGGATGCCGGTGCGGGCCAGCCGCTCGCCGATGATCTCGGCCACGCCGACGCGGTATTTGGTGGAATAGCCCCAGTCGCCCTGGATCACACCGCAATAGCGCGGCACCTCGTCGGCGCTGGTGATGCCGGAGCGGCCGCGCAGGCAGCGCCCGCCGATGGGGGTGCCCTCGGCGTCGGTCACCAGGTCCGCGGGCCAGACCCCCAGCCACTCGCCATAGCGCAGCAGGATCGGGGCGGCATAGCCGTTGCGCTCCAGCCAGCTCGTCACCTCTGTGTCGGTGATGCGCGAGCCCGCCTGGGTCTTGGCCAGTTTCTCTAGGTTGGGCGGCAGGTTCGTCAGCAGGAAGACGACGAAGGTCATGCAGAGCGCGGTAAGCAGCATGACGCCCAGCCGCCTGAGAATGAAGAATGCCATCGAACCCCCTGTCGCTGGCCGCGCACCCGGCGCGGCTGTTGTCGACCCCTATGCCGGCCGCACGGGCTGGCTGTCCGGGGGCGGCGGCCGCCCCCGGTTCCTTGCGTCAGATCAGGCGGTTACGCCCAGCCCATGTGGTGGATGTTGATCTCGAATTTCGGGTGCATCTCGCCGCCCACAACGCCCTCCTTGTAGTGGCGGTAGAGCGAGCGGAAATAGGGGATGATGGCCACGCCTTCGTCCACCATCATCTGCTCGAGCTTGGCCATGACCTCCTTGCGGGCGTCGTTGTCGGCGATGGCCGTGGCCTGGTCGAGCAGCGCATCGAACGCCTCGGAGCGGAAGCCGCTCTCGTTCCAGGCCGCGTTCGAGCGGTAGGCGAGGTTGAGCAGCTGGACGCCGGTCTCGCGGTGGTTCCAGTTGGTCGAGGAGAACGGGTACTTGGTCCAGTCGTTCCAGAACGTCGAACCGGGCATCACCGTGCGCTTGACGTTGAAGCCGGCGTCGCGCAGCTGCGCGGCCACCGCGTCGGTCGTGTTCTTGCGGTAGTCGTCGTCGATGGACACGATCTCGTGCTCGTAGTCCAGCATCCCGGCCTCTTCCATCAGGCGCCGCGCTTCGTCCACGTTCTTTTCGTGGGGCGGGATGTCGGCGTGGTCGGGGTGCACGCCAGGGGCCACGTGATAGTTGTTGTTCGCGACGTTGCCGCGGCCCGACACGCCCAGTTCCAGCGGCACCGAATTGTCCACGGCCAGCGCCAGCGCGCGGCGCACCCGAACGTCGCCATAGGGCACCATGCCGTCGACCTCGGCCTCCTGGTTGGGGCGGATCACCACGGTCGAGGCGGTGCCCACCTCGCTTTCGGTCCAGCCGATCGAGGTGAAGATGTCGATGAAGTCGGACACGGTCTCGTACGTCATGTCGAACTCGTCGGCATCGGCGCCGGCCAGCCAGGCCGACGGGTCGGTGCCGTAGTCGAGGAATTCGACCCGGTCGAGATAGGCGTCGCCCCAGTAGGTGTGGTCGGGGTTTTTCACCAGCACGATCTTCTCGCCGACCTTGAATTCCTCCATCATGTAGGCGCCGGTTCCGATGCCGTGGTCGAGAACCGAGGTGCCGATCTTGTCACGGTGCATGATCGGGGCAGGATAGTCGGCCATGCCGAACATCAACGTCCCGTCGGGGGTGAGCGGCTTGACCTTGACGGTGTGGCTGTCCACGATCTCGACCGCGCCCTCCGCGGCCTTGCCATCGGCGATGAGCGAAGCCATGCGCGCGGCCATCGAGTTGCCCTCGACGGATTCGTCGCACCAGCCGATGATGTTGGCGGCCACGTCCTCGGCGGTGAAGTCGTCGCCGTTGTTCCATTTCACGCCCTGCCGGACGTTCAGCGTGTATTCGGTGGCATCGTCGTTGGCGCTCCAGCTTTCAAGCAGCATCGGCTGCAGCACGCCGTCGCGCTTGACCTCGACGAGGTATTCGATCAGCCCGCGGGTTTCGTTGCCAAGCTCGGACCAGTCGTAGGTGCGCGGGTCCTTCAACTCGCGGCAGTTCATCTGGACGCGCAGGGTGCCGCCCATCTTGGGCGCCATGCCGTGGCTGGCGGCCTGGGCCTGCCCGTCGAGAGAGATCAGGCCATAGGCGGCGGTGGCGGAAACGCCCAGCGCCGTGGCGCGGCCGAGAAACTCGCGGCGGCTCATCTGCCCGTCTTGGTGTTCGCGGGCGTACATCCTCGCGGCCGGATGAATCCGGTCGGTGCGGCTGGTGCGGTCGGTCATTGCGCTCTCCCTACAATGGAGGGACGCCCGGTTTTCGCGGTCCCGCCCGGAGCGTGCCCCCGGCCGGAAGCGGACCGGCATCCCATTTACTCGGTGCTGCGCGGTTCGAAGCCGCGCAGGTTTCAATCTTCGCGCTTTCCCATCGAAATGTCGGAAAACGACATGTGCCATTAACAAAAACGACATTGGCCCGCGTTGCAACCGAAAGCTGGCGCGCCCTTGGCTTAGCCGCTCTTTCTAAAGGTCAGCGGCGCGCGTCCGGTGCGCGCCTGGAAGACGCGGGTGAAATAGGCGGGAGAGCGATAGCCGAGCTGTACGGCGATGTCTTTCACCGGCAGTTTCGTATCCGCCAGCAGCCGCCGGGCCTCGCCGATCTTGCGCTCTGCCAACAACTCCGAGGCGGTGCGCCCGCAGGTCTGGTGGCACACACGGGTCAGATGCGTGGGCGTCACCCCGAGCGCGGCGGCGTAGTCCGAGACCGACAGGGGCGTGTGGAAATCGCGCTCGACCAGCGCGGCATAGCCCGCGGCGAGACGCCGCGCGGCATCGGTCGGGGCAAGCTGGTCGTCATTGACCAGGAGTTGCCGTTCCAGCCAGACCGACAGCAGCCCGAGATACTGGCGCAGGGCGCGCGCCCTGGCCGGGCGGTCGCCGTCAAGCTCGCGCTGGAGGGTTTCCAATAGGGCGGTCAGTTCCACCTGCGCTGCGGATTCGCGGATGCGCAGGTGATGCGGCGCGTCGGGCAGGGCGAGTGCGGGGTCGTCGGCGAAAAACAGCGCCGTGCCGTAGACCGCAGCGGTGATTTCGAAGGCGTGCATCGTGCCCGCGGGAATGAATGCCGCGTTATGCACGCCGAACCCGCGGGTGATCCCCGCCACGGTCAGCCGGCCCTGGCCGCGTGTAAACCACAAAAGCTGGTGGCGCGTGTAGCTGCGCATCGATTCGACGCGCCAGCGGCCGCCCTGCATCAGCTGGGCGATGGGCGTCATGCGCAAATCGGGGACGGTATCGGACATGGGCGCGGCCGCGGTTGGTTCGGTTGGTTCGGTTGGTGCAACGAATCGCTGATTTCCGCCCATGGGTAAACCGTGATTGTGCGAAAAATGCTTTTTAGTGGCAACTCAGCCCGCCGCGATGCGCTGCCATCCCGACATCCGGGCGCGAAACCAGCTGCGCTGGCGCTTGGCGTATTGGCGCGAGGCGCGCTGTGCGGCGCTGCGCGCTTCGGCCAGTGTCATCTCGCCGCGAAGATGGGCGATCAGCTCGGGCGCGCCGATGGCGCGGGCCGACAGAAGGTGCGGGTCCCAGCGGGGCAGGTTTGCGCGCGCTTCCTCCAGCGCGCCGGCGGCGAGCATCGCGTCGAACCGCGCGTCGATGCGCGCGCCCAGCCAGTCGCGGTCGGCCTCGACCACCAGCGCCTGCGCCCGGGCCAGGGGCAAAAGCGGCGGGCCGGTGTCGTCCTGCCACGCGGCCAGCCCGCGCCCGGTGGCGCGCAGCACCTCCCAGGCGCGCTGGATGCGAACCGGGTTTTTCGTGTCGATCCGCGCGCGGGTGGGCGGGTCGAGCTCGGCCAGCATCCCGGACGGCCCTTCTTCGGCCAGGCGCGCATCCGCCTCGGCGCGGATCGCATCGGGGGTTGGCGGGATCTCGGCCAGCCCCGCGGTCAGCGCGGTGAAGTAGAGCCCGGTACCGCCCACGATGATCGGGCGGTCCGCGCCGGCCAGCAGCGGCGCCACGTCGCGCAGCCAGTGGCCCACCGAATACGCGCCCGTGAACGGGACATGGCCGTAAAGCGCGTGCGGCGCGCGCGCCTCGTCCTCGGGGCCGGGCCGCGCGGTCAGCACCCGCCAGCCGTCGAACACCTGCAAAGCATCGGCATTGACGACCACCCCGCCGCGGGCCTCGGCGACGGCCAGCGCCAGCGCCGACTTGCCGCTGGCGGTTGGCCCGGCGATCAGCACAGGGCGCGCGGGATCGAGTTTCGGGAGTTCCATGCGTGCCGCCGCCGTTCTTGGCCGTTGAACCTTCCGGCCTTTTCCTACATTTTCGCGCCAGACAAGGACAGGACCGGGGCTGGACACTATGACCGAGGGCAATGCCAATCAACCGAGCCCGTCCTACCGGCGCGTCCTGCTGAAGATTTCGGGCGAGGCGCTGATGGGCGATCAGGGCTACGGCCTGCATCCGCCCACGGTCGAGCGCATCGCCCAGGAGGTCAAGAGCGTTCACGACATGGGCGTCGAGATCTGCATGGTGATCGGCGGCGGCAACATCTTCCGCGGGCTTCAGGGCAGCGCCCAGGGGATGGAGCGGACCACCGCCGATTACATGGGCATGCTTGCCACGGTTATGAACGCGCTGGCGATGCAGTCCGCGCTGGAGGGGCTGGGCGTGTTCTGCCGGGTGATCAGCGCGATCCGGATGGACGAGGTGGCCGAACCCTACATCCGCCGCCGCGCGGTGCGGCACCTCGAAAAGGGCCGCGTCTGCATCTTTGCCGCCGGCACCGGCAACCCCTATTTCACCACCGACACCGCGGCCACGCTGCGCGCCAACGAGATGGCCTGCGAGGCGATCTTCAAGGGCACCAAGGTGGACGGCGTCTACGACAAGGACCCCAACGCGTCCGACGACGCGGTGCGCTACAGCGAAATCACCTATGACGACGTGCTGGTGAAAAACCTCAAGGTGATGGATGCCTCGGCCATCGCCCTGGCGCGCGACAACGACCTGCCGATCATCGTCTTCAGCCTCGACGAGCCCGGGGGCTTTCGCGGTATCCTCAAGGGGCAAGGCACCTATACAATCGTGCACGGTTGACGCTATAGCAATCGAAACGCGCCAGAACGCCCTAAGAACAGAAGAGAGTAGACATGGCGGACGACGAGCTGGAAATCGACACCGACGACCTCAAGCGCCGGATGGACGGCGCGATGACCGCGCTCAAGCACGAATTCGCCTCGTTGCGCACCGGGCGCGCCTCGGCCAGCATGCTGGACCCGGTGATGGTCGATGCCTATGGCAGCCCGACCCCGATCAACCAGGTGGGCACCGTCAACGTACCCGAGTCGCGGATGGTCACGGTCAATGTCTGGGACAAGTCGCTGGTCAACAAGGTCGAGAAGGCGATCATGGAATCCGGTCTGGGGATCAACCCGCAGACCAACGGCACGATCATCATGCTGCCGATTCCCGAGCTTAACGAAGAGCGTCGCCGCGAATTGACCAAAGTTGCCGCGCAATATGCCGAACAGGCCCGAGTCGCGATCCGCAACGTGCGCCGCGACGGAATGGAACAGTTGAAGAAGGCCAAGGCCGCCGGCATGAGCGAGGACGATCACAAGATCTGGCACGACGAGGTGCAGGAGATGACCGACTCGCACATCGCCAAGGTGGACGCGGCGCTGGAAAACAAACAGCAGGAGATCATGCAGGTCTGAGCCCTGAGTGGTCGGGAAGGATAGCGGGTGGCCGCGAGGAACAAAGAGCAGGGCGCGCCGACCCATGTGGCGGTCATCATGGATGGCAACGGACGCTGGGCGCAAAGCCGGGGGCGTCCGCGCCTGTTCGGGCACCAGGCCGGCGCGCGGCGGGTGCGCGAGATCGTGCAGGCCTGCCCCGATCTGGGCATCCGATACCTGACGATCTTCGCCTTCTCCACCGAGAACTGGAAGCGCACCCAGGCCGAGGTTTCGGGGCTGATGACGCTGTTCCGACGCTACATTCAGAAAGAGGCGCAGGCGCTTTTGGCTGAGGGGGTGCGGGTACGCTTCATCGGCGACCGCGACCGGCTGGACCCCAAGCTGGTGGAGATGATGCAGTCGCTCGAAAGTCTGACCGCGGGCAACGACCTGGTGCACCTGACCATCGCGTTGAACTACGGAGGCCGTGACGAGGTGGCTCGCGCCACCAAGCGGCTGGCGCGCGAGGTGGCCGCGGGCCGGCTGAACCCCGAGGACGTGGATGCCGAGACGCTGGCCCATTACCTCGATACCTGCGTGCTGCCCGACCCCGACCTGGTGATCCGCACCTCCGGCGAGGCACGGATTTCGAATTTCCTGCTTTGGCAATCGGCCTATGCGGAGTACGAGTTCACGCCGATCCTGTGGCCCGATTTCACCGCCGAGCATTTTGCACGGATCGTTGGCGAATACGCGCTGCGCGACCGCCGATTCGGGGCGGTGATCGCCTGATGTCAGCCAAAGGCCCGTGGCACGACCTCTCGCTCAGGCTCGCCTCGGGCGTGGGCATGGCGGCGCTGGGCCTCGGCGCGGTCTGGGCCGGCGGCCCGTGGTTCGCCGCGCTGGCCGCCACGGTTTGCGGGCTGATGCTGTGGGAACTGGCGCGCATGGTCGCGCCCGAACGCGCGCTCGAGGCGGTGATCGTCGGGCTCTCGGGCGCGGCGGCTGTGCTGGTGGGCCGGGCGCTGCCCGACGCCGTGGCGCTGGTGCCGATCGCCGTGCCGGCGATCCTGGGCGCGGTGCTGCTCCGGCGCGAACGCGCGATCTTTGCCGCCTTTGCGCTGGCGATCGTGGCGGCCAGCTACGGGCTGACCGGGTTTCGTGACGTGCACGGCGTGGTCTGGCTGATCTGGCTGGTTCTGGTGGTCATCGCCACCGACGTCTCCGGCTATTTCGCGGGCCGCTTCATCGGCGGGCCCAAGTTCTGGCCGAGGGTGAGCCCCAAGAAAACCTGGGCCGGCACGCTGGGCGGCTGGTTCGCCGCGGTGCTGATCGGGCTGATCTTCCTGACCTTCACCAATGCCGGGCGCGACCTGCCGTGGATCTCGATGGCGCTGTCGCTGGCCAGCCAGATGGGAGACATCGCCGAGAGTGCGGTCAAGCGCCGCATGGGGGTGAAAGATAGCTCTGGCCTCTTGCCGGGACATGGCGGCCTGTTCGACAGGTTCGACGGATTGCTGGGGGCGGCGCTGTTCATGCTGCTGGTGGCCCAGCTCGTTTACGTTCCCGAAGTGAGGTTCTGAACATGCGGCGGCGGATCACGATCTTCGGGTCGACGGGGTCGATTGGCGAAAACACGGTCGATCTCTTGACCAGGCAGGGCGGGGCCGAGGCCTATGACGTGGTCGCGCTGTCGGGCGGGCGCAACGTCGCGCGGCTGGCCGAGCAGGCGAAAGAGCTGCAGGCCGATGTGGCCGTCACCGCCTTTCCCGAATGCTACGACGCGCTCAAGGCCGCGCTGGCCGGATCGAACGTCGAGGCCGCGGCGGGGCAAGAGGCGCTGGTCGCGGCGGCCGACCGCCCGGCCGACTGGATCATGTCGTCCATCGTGGGGGCGGCGGGGCTGGTGCCGGGGTTCCGGGCGCTGCGCCACGGCACCACGCTGGCGCTGGCCAACAAGGAAAGCCTGGTCACCGCCGGTCCGCTGCTGCTGGCCGAGGCCGAACGCCACGGCGCCACGGTGATGCCCGTGGACAGCGAGCATTCGGCGGTGTTCCAGGCGCTGGTGGGCGAAGACATCGCCGCGGTGGAGCGGATCATAATTACCGCCTCGGGCGGCGCGTTCCGCGACTGGCCGATCGAGGCGCTGGCCAGCGCCACGCCCGAACAGGCCTCGTCGCACCCCAACTGGGCGATGGGCCAGCGGATCACGGTCGATAGCGCGTCGATGTTCAACAAGGCGCTGGAACTTATTGAGACCAAAGAATATTTCGGCATCGATCCTGCGCGGATCGAGGCCGTCGTACACCCTGAATCGCTGATCCACGCGCTGGTGGGGTTCCGCGACGGGGCGATCATGGCCCATGTCGGCCCGCCCGACATGCGCCACGCCATCGGCTATGCGCTGAACTGGCCCGACCGGGCAGAACTGCCGGTGGCGCGGCTGGACCTGGCGCAGATCGGCCAGCTCAATTTCCGCCCCGCCTGCGAGCAGCGCTGGCCCGCCCTGCGGCTGGCGCGCGAGGTGATGTCCGCCGGCGGGCTGAGCGGCGCGGTGTTCAACGGCGCCAAGGAACGTGCCCTCGATGCCTTTCTCGACCGACGTATCGGGTTTTTGCAGATGGCCCAGGTGGTCGAGGCGGTGCTGGACAGGCTTTCGCACGAAACGGGCCAAACAAATGCCGGGATGATCCTTGATAACGTGCTGGCAACCGACAGATTGGCAAGAGATACTGCAGACGCGGTCATTGCCCGGACCAACCAGAATTGAAACAGGAATAGCAGTGGAAGTTGTCAGTCTAATTCCCACGTTCGGGGGCTTTCTTTACACAGCGATAGCCTTCGTCGTCGCGCTCAGCGTAATCGTCGCCGTTCATGAATACGGCCACTACATCGTTGGGCGCTGGTCCGGCATCCATGCCGAGGTGTTTTCCATCGGCTTTGGGCCGGTGCTGTTTTCGCGCCATGACCAGCACGGCACCCGCTGGCAGGTGGCGGCGCTGCCCTTTGGCGGCTACGTCCGCTTTCTGGGCGATTCCAACGCCGCGAGCGGCAAGGACGGCAAGGCGCTGGAGGGGTTGGACGCCGACACCCTGCGCCACACCATGCACGGCGCGCCGCTGTGGGCGCGGACGGTGACGGTCGCGGCGGGGCCGGTGGCCAATTTCATCCTGGCGGCGGTTGTGTTCATGGTGTTGCTGTTCGCCCGCGGCGTCGCGGTCGAGCCGCCGACCGTGGGCGAGATGATGCCGCTGCCCGCGGGTCTGACGCAATTGCAGGAAGGCGACCGCATCCTCGCGCTGAACGGGCAGGCGACCCCCGATTACGAAGCGCTTTACAGTGCGGTCGAGAATTTGCCCGTCACCGGCGATATCACCTACCGGCTGGAACGGGACGGCGAGGAGATCGAACTGGCCGGCCCATATCCGTTCCCGCCGCGGATCGAGAGCATTCAGCCCGACTCCGCGGCGATGGAGGCGGGCATGAAATCCGGCGACGTGATCGTGGCCGTGGACGGGCAGCCGGTCAGCGCCTTCACCCAGGTGCAGGACGTCGTGACCGCCTCGGAAGGCGCGCCTCTGACGATCGAGGTCTGGCGCGATGGCGAGACGCTGAGCTACGAACTTGAGCCGCGGCGGGCCGACCTGCCCCTGCCGGAGGGCGGGTTCGAGACGCGCTGGCTGATCGGGATGACCGGCGGGCTGGTCTTCGAGCCGGAGACGCGGATACCCGGCGTCCTGGAATCATTGAACTACGGCGTGTCGCAGACCTGGTTCATCATGCGCTCCAGCCTGTCGGGCCTTTATCACATGATCACCGGTGCGATCAGCTCGTGCAACCTGTCGGGTCCGCTCGGTATCGCCGAGACCTCGGGTGCGGCGGCCAGCCAGGGGGCGCTCAGCTTCATCTGGTTCATCGCCGTGCTTTCCACCGCGGTGGGACTGCTGAACCTGTTCCCGATTCCGGTGCTCGATGGCGGGCACCTGATGTTTTACGGCTACGAGGCTATTGTGGGGCGTCCGCCCAGCGACAAGGCGATGCGCGTGCTGATGACGGTCGGCCTTGCGCTGCTGGTGTCGCTGATGGTCTTTGCCCTTACGAACGATATTTTTTGCCCGTGATCGTCACGCGTTAGCCAAGTTTCTGCCGTATTCGGACACTAGATTTTTCAACAAGGTCTAATCCGAACGGCAGAAAGGAGGCCTTCGATGAGTACCTTCGAAGCTGGCTATCGCAGCCTGTCCTTGCTGGTAAACCTGACCTGGGACCGGCTGTTCTACATTATTTCGGTATTTCTCGCCCTCATGGCCGGGGCGTATCTCGTCTCGCTGTTTTGAAGCGGCAGGGCGCACGCCTCGCGGCGGCGTTCTGCTCTTTTGACAAGGCTGGTCAGACCCGCTAGCAAAGCCCAAGATGCGACAGGTCACAGCGGGGGACGGCAATGAGGGAGCACCGGGCGGGGGCGGCACAGCAGCGGCCCGTTAGGCGGTCGATCGCCTGTGGCGCGAAATTGGCGGTTTTCCTTTTCGCTGCAATCATTTGGTTGGGTCTTCCGCAGACCGCGGCGGCACAAGACTATCGCTTTACCTCGGTCGAGATAGAGGGAAATCAGCGGGTTTCTGGCGCCACGATCCTCAGCTACGCCGGAATCGCCCGCGGCGAGGCCCTGTCGGCGGGCGCGTTGAACGACGCCTACCAGAAAATCGTCGACAGCGGTTTGTTCGAAACCGTCGAGATCGTGCCGCAGGGCAATCGCCTGCTCATCAGGGTCAGCGAATACCCCACGATCAACCTGATAAATTTCGAGGGCAACCGCGCGATCAAGGACGATGACCTCGCCCAGATCGTCCGCTCGCAGTCGCGCCGGGTCTACAGCCCCGCGACGGCCGAGGCCGACGCCGCCGCCATTGTCGCGGCTTATGAACAGGGCGGGCGCCTTGCGGCTACGGTCGAGCCCAAGATCATCCGCCGCAGCGACAACCGCGTCGATCTTGTGTTCGAGATCGCCGAGGGCAGGACCGTCGAGATCGAGCGGCTGTCCTTCGTCGGCAACC
This sequence comes from Rhodovulum iodosum, assembly GCF_041020385.1. Lineage (NCBI taxonomy): Bacteria > Pseudomonadati > Pseudomonadota > Alphaproteobacteria > Rhodobacterales > Paracoccaceae > Rhodovulum > Rhodovulum iodosum. The sequence continues at coordinate 466,201 of NZ_JBEHHI010000002.1, forward strand.
GCAACTACAGCGACCGCCGTTTGCGCCGCGTGCTGCAGACCAAGCAGGCGGGCCTGCTGCGTGCGCTGGTGCGGCGCGACACGTTCGTGGCCGACCGTATCGAGTTCGACAAGCAGGTTCTGCGCGATTTCTACCTGTCGCGCGGTTACATCGATTTCCAGGTTCTGTCGGTCAGCTCCGAGCTGACCCGCCGCCGCGACGCCTTTCTTCTGACCTTCAACATCCGCGAGGGTCAGTCCTTCGATTTCGGCGAGATCACCGCGGTCAGCGACCTGGCCGAGATCGACCCCGACGAATTCTTGTCGGCGATCAGGCTGCGGCCCGGAATGACCTATTCGCCGGTGCTGGTGGAAAACACCATCGCCCGGCTGGAGCGGCTGGCGATCCGCAAGGGGCTCGATTTCATCCGCGTCGACCCGCGGATCACCCGCAACGACCGCGACCTGACGCTCGATGTCGAGTTCGCCATCGTCAAGGGTCCGCGCATCTTCGTCGAGCGGATCGATATCGAGGGCAACGCCACCACGCTCGACCGCGTGGTGCGGCGCCAGTTCCGCACCGTCGAGGGCGACCCGTTCAACCCGCGCGAAATCCGCGAAAGCGCCGAGCGCATCCGCGCTCTGGGCTTTTTCAGCTCGGCCGATGTCGAGGCGCGCGAGGGCACCAGCCCCGACCGGGTGATCGTCGACGTCAATGTCGAGGAACAGCCGACGGGCTCGTTGGGCTTCGGCCTCAGCTATTCGGCCTCGTCCGGCGCCGGCGCAGCGATCACCTTTTCCGAGCGCAATTTCCTGGGCCGCGGGCAGGCCTTGCGGTTCAGCTTCAACACCGGCACCGACAATGCGATCTCAAGGCTGAGCTTTACAGAGCCCGCATTCCTGGGGCGCAACGTGGCGTTTTCCTTCGATGCGGTCTACGCGGTGACCGACAAGGAAAACGACGAGCTGTTCCGCACACAGCAGATCAGCGTCGGTCCGTCGCTCACCTTCCCGCTGAGCGAGAACGGGCGGTTGGAAGTGCGCTATGTGCTCTCGCAGGACCGGCTCTACGATTACACAGGCGATTCGTCGATCATCGCGGACGAGGCGGCCGAGGATTCGCTGATCACCTCGGCCCTCGGCTATAGCTTCAGCTACGACACCCGCGAGGGCGGGCTCGATCCGAATTCGGGCATTCTGTTGCGCTTTGGCCAGGATTTCGCCGGGGTCGGCGGCGATACCGAGTTCATCGAGACCACCGCTTTGGCAGCCGCGCAGACCCGCGTCTGGTCGGAAGAGGTGACGCTGCGTGCCGAGTTGGAGGGCGGGTGGCTGCACATGCTCGACGGCAACAGCCGCGTGACCGACCGATACTTCCTCAACGGCAAGATCCGCGGCTTCGAGCCCAACGGCCTGGGCCCGCGCGATCCGGCCACCGGCTCGGGCGAGGCGCTGGGCGGCAACATGTTCGCCGTGGCGCGGCTGGAGGCGGAGTTCCCCGTGGGCCTGCCCAACGAATACGGCATCACCGGCGGTGTCTTTGCCGATTTCGGCTCGGTCTGGAGCCTCGACAACACCGATGGCGGGGTCGTGGACGACGATTTCAACCTGCGGTCCTCGATCGGCGTTTCGATCTTCTGGACCACGCCCATCGGGCCCTTGCGGTTCAATTTCGCCAAGGCGATCCAGAAAGAAGACTACGACGACGAGCAGACCTTCGATCTGACGATCTCGACACGGTTCTGATGCCCCGCCTGTGCGCCGTCCTGTTCCTGGCCGTGGCGTTGCTGCCCGCGCCCGCCGCGCTGGCGCAGCAGGGGGCGCAGGCGGTCGCCAGCCCGATCCTGACCGTCGACCAGGAGCGGCTTTTTACCGGCTCGGCCTACGGCCGGGCGCTGCTTGACGAGATCAACCGCGAATCCACCGCGCTTGCCGCCGAAAACCGCGAGATCGAGGCCAAACTCGTCGAGGAAGAGCGCGACCTGACCGAAAAACGCGCCGAAATGGCGCCCGATGCGTTCCGTGACCTGGCCGAGGCATTCGACAGCAAGGTGGTGACGATCCGCCGCGAGCAGGACGAAAAGGCCCGCGCGCTGTCGCAAAAACGCGACGCGGCGCAGCAACGGTTTTACCGGGAGATCGCGCCGATCCTGACCGAGATCGTGCGCGAGCGCCGCGCGGTGGCGGTGCTGGAAACCCGCGCCGTCGTTCTGTCGGCCGACCAGATCGACATCACCGATGCGGCGATCGCACGGATCGACACGCGCCTCGCGCCGGAGGCCGAAAAGGAGGCCCCGGCGGCGGAATAGGCCGGCCGCCCCGCCGCCCCTTTGCCGTTCTCGGCGCTTGCCCCCCCGCGGCCGAGTTGCTACCCCTCCGCCGGGCAAGACGCGAAACGAGAGGGACGAGCCGCAGATGAGCCAGAGCATGCCGACCGAGGCCGACATCCAGCTGATCCAGCGGATCATCCCCCATCGCTACCCGTTCCTGCTGGTCGACAAGGTCGTAGACATCGTCCCCAACGAAAGCGCCGTGGGGATCAAGAACGTCACCTTCAACGAGCCGCATTTCCAGGGCCATTTCCCCGGCACGCCGGTCATGCCCGGCGTGACCATCGTCGAGGCGATGGCCCAGACCGCGGCGGTGATGGTGGGTGTCTCGCTCGGCATGGCCGACAAGCAGATGCTGGTCTACTTCATGGCTATCGACAAGGTGAAGTTCCGCCGCAAGGTCGGCCCCGGCGACGTGCTGGAGCTGCATGTGCGCGCCACCCGCGGCGGCTCGAAAGTCTGGAAATTCGAGGGCGTGGCCAAGGTCGGCGACGAGATGGCCGCTCAGGCCGAGTTTTCGGCGATGATGGACATGCCCAAGGAGTGATCCCTTCCATGGCCGTCGACGCCACCGCGCACATCCACCCCACGGCCCTCGTCGAGCCCGGCGCCGAGATCGGCCCGCGTGTCCGCATCGGCCCGTTCTCGGTGATCGGCCCGCAGGTCGTGCTGGGCGAGGGCGTCGAGGTCAAGAGCCATGCGGTGATCACCGGCCGCACCCGGATCGGGCCCGAAACCGTGATCTTTCCCTTCGCCACCATCGGCGAGATCCCGCAGGATCTGAAATACCGCGGCGAAGAAACCGAACTGATCGTCGGCGCGCGCAACCGTATCCGCGAGGGCGTGACCATGAACACCGGCACCGAGGGCGGCGGCGGCATCACGCGGGTGGGCGACGATTGCCTGTTCATGACCGGCGCCCATGTCGGTCACGACGCGCAGGTGGGCAACCGGGTGATCCTGGCCAACGACGCGGCGCTGGCGGGCCATTGCATCCTCGAGGACGACGTGATCGTCGGCGGCCTGTCGGGCATCCACCAATGGGTGCGGATCGGCCGCGGCGCGATCATCGGCGCGGTGACCATGGTTGCCAACGACGTGATCCCCTACGGCCTGGTGCAGGGGCCGCGCGGGGTGCTCGACGGGCTGAACCTGGTGGGGCTGAAGCGCCGCGGCGTGGCGCGGGCGGATATCTCTGCGCTGCGCGCCGCCTACCGCGAGCTTGCCGAGGGCGAGGGTGCCTTTCAGGAACGCGCGCAACGCCTCGCCGAGGCCGACAGCGATTACGTGCGCGAGCTTGCCGCGTTCATCCTCGGCGACAGCGACCGCTCGTTCCTGACGCCGGGCTGAGCGGAGATGAGCGCGGGTCTTACAGCCATCGTGGCCGGGTGCGGGGCGCTGCCCCTCACGCTCGGGCGGCACCTGGCCGAGGCCGGGGCGCCCTTCGTCTTCGCGCCCGTCGACGGGTCCGGTGCCGAGGCCCCCGAGGGCTGGCAGACCGAACCCTTCCTCGTCGAGCGGCTGGCGCTGTTCTTCGACCGGCTGCATCAGATCGGCGCCACCCGCGTCGTGCTGGCCGGCGGCGTCACCCGCGCCCGGCTGGACCCCGAACGCATCGACCCGAAAACCGCGATGCTGCTGCCCAGGGTGCTGCCCGCACTGCAGCAGGGCGACGACGCGCTCCTTCGCGCGGTGATCGGGCTGTTCGAAGAGGAAGGCTTTGTTGTGGTCGGCGCCGAGACGATCGCGCCCGACCTGGTGCCGGCGCCGGGCCTGCTGGCCGGCCCCGCGCCCTCGCCGCAAGACGAAAAGGATGCCGCCCGCGCGGCCGAACTGGTGGCGCTGATCGGCGCGGCCGATGTGGGGCAGGGGGCGGTGGTGGCCCAGGGCCAGTGCCTCGCGCTCGAAACCCTGCCGGGCACCGACGCGATGCTGCGCTTTGTCGCCGGGGCGCGGCGCCCTGACACGCACGCCGCCAGGGGCGTGTTCTACAAGGCGCCCAAGCCGGGGCAGGAGCGCCGGGTCGATCTGCCCGCCATCGGCCCCGCCACCGTCGAGGCGGCCGCCCGGGCGGGGCTCGCCGGCATCGCCGTCGAGGCCGGCGGCGTGATGGTGCTCGACCGCGCCGCGAGCGTGGCCGCGGCCGAGGACGCGGGCCTCTTTCTCTGGGTCCGCCCCGCGTGAGGCGGTTCTTCCTCATCGCGGGCGAGCCGTCGGGCGACGCGCTGGGGGCCGCGCTGATGGCCGGGCTGAAAGAGCTTTGCCCGGGCGTGGCCTTCACCGGCGTGGGCGGCCCGCTGATGCAGGCCGAGGGGCTTGCCAGCCTCTTCCCGATGGAGGAGCTCTCGGTCATGGGCCTGGCCGAGGTCCTGCCGCGCTACCCCCAGCTCATGCGCCGGATCAAGCAATCGGCGCGCGCCGTGCTCGATGACAGCCCCGACGCGCTGATCACCATCGACAGCCCCGATTTCTCGCTGCGCGTCGCGCGCCGGGTCAAGGCGGCCAGCCATATCCGCACCGTGCATTACGTGGCCCCCACCGTCTGGGCCTGGCGCCCGCACCGGGCCGCCAAGATGGCCGAGATCGTCGACCAGGTGCTTGCGCTTTTCCCGTTCGAGCCGCCCTATCTGGAACGCGAGGGCATCCGCTGCGATTTCGTCGGCCACCCGGTCGCGGTGCAGCCGACGCCCACCGAGCGAGAGATCGCCGATCTCCGCGCCGCCCACGGCCTCGGGGCCGAGGCGCGGGTCTTGCTGGTGCTGCCGGGGTCGCGCGCGGGCGAGGTCGGCCGCCTCGCCCCTGTCTTCGGCGCGGCCATCGCCCCGGTGCTGGCGCGCCACCCGGCCCTGCGCGTCGCGGTGCCCGCCGCGCCGGCCGTGGCCGGCCTGGTAAAGGATCTGACAGCCGCCTGGCCCGGCGCGCCCGTCGTCATCGAACCCCGCAGCGCGGCCGAAAAACGCGCCTGCTTTGCTACGGCCGACGCCGCGCTCGCGGCCTCTGGCACCGTCTCGCTGGAACTCGCCGCGGCGGCCACCCCGATGGTTATCGCCTATGACATGGCCTGGCTCAGCCGCCAGGTCATCGCGCGGATGCTCAGGGTCGACACGGTGACGCTGGTCAACCTCGTCAGCGAACGCCCCGCCGTGCCCGAGTTTCTGGGCGCCGCGTGCAAGCCCGCGCCCATCGCCGCGGCGCTGATCGACCTGCTCGACGATGCCGAGGCCCGCGCCGGCCAGCTTGACGCCGCGCGCCTCACCATGGAGCGCCTGGGCCGCGGCGGCCCGCCGCCCGGCCTGCGCGCCGCACGCGCCGTGCTCGACGGGCTCGGCTGACCTCCGCGCGCGCCTTGCTTCTTCTTGGCGAAAATACCCACCTGCCGACGGCTGCCGCCAGAGCCGCCCTGCCGCAAAGGCGCTACCGCCCGTGCCAGATCCAGCCGCCGCCCAGCACCCGGCTGCTGCTGCCGGTTTCATAGACCACGCAGGCCTGGCCGGGGCTCACGCCTTCCTCGGGGGTCAGCAGCTCGACCTCGGCCTCGGTCTCCGACACCGGCCGCAGGATCGCCTCGCGCGGCGGGCGGGTCGAGCGCAGCTTGACCGCGACGTGCCATTCCGGCTTCGAGGTCAGCGGCGCATCGCCCAGCCAGTTGACCTCGCGCACCGGCACCGTGCGGGTGGCCAGCATCTCTTTCGGGCCAACGATGACCTGCCGCGCCTCGACATCCAGCCGCACCACGTAAAGCGGCTCGGCCAGCCCGCCGATGCCCAGGCCCCGGCGCTGGCCGATCGTGTAGTGGATCACGCCCTCATGCGCGCCCAGCACGCGGCCGTCCGCATGGACGATCTCGCCGGGTTCCGCCGCGCCGGGGCGCAGCTTTTCGATGACGCTGGCATAGTTGCCTTGCGGGACGAAGCAGATGTCCTGGCTGTCGGGCTTGTCGGCCACCGGCAGCCCGTATTTCGCCGCCAGCCCCCGCGTCGCCGCCTTGTCGGGCAGGTGCCCCAGCGGGAAGCGCAGGTATTCAAGCTGTTCGGGCGTGGTGGAGAACAGGAAATACGACTGGTCGCGCGCCGGGTCGGCCGCGCGATGCAGTTCGGGGCCGGCGGGCCCCATCCGGCGCTGGATATAATGGCCCGTGGCCATGCAGTCGGCCTCCAGGTCTTTCGCGGTTTCCAGCAGGTCGCGGAATTTCACCCGCTCGTTGCAGCGGATGCAGGGCACCGGCGTCGCGCCCGCAAGATAGCTGTCGGCGAACTCGTCGATCACCGCGTCGCGGAACACGTTCTCGTAGTCGAGCACGTAATGCGGAAAGCCCATTGCCTCGGCCACCCGGCGCGCGTCGTGGATGTCGCGGCCCGCGCAGCAGGCGCCTTTCTTGGCCAGCGCCGCGCCATGGTCGTAAAGCTGCAGTGTCACGCCCACCACGTCATAGCCTTCCTCGGCCAATTGCGCGGCCACGACCGAGCTGTCGACGCCGCCCGACATGGCCACGACCACGCGGGTCTCGGCCGGGGGTTTGGCGAAACCGAGGGAATTCAGCTGATCGGCGCTGTCGCGGGGCATGGCGGACTCCGGGGGGTGGTCCGGCGAAATATAGGAAAATGCGAGGCACTCACAACCCCCGGCTTCACCGCGCGTTAAAGCGTGCGGACCAGTCTCGCGCCATCCGAGAGAGGAGAGGCGCATGTATCTCAAGCGCGTGAACGGCCCGCGCACGGTGACCCTGCCCGACGGCAGCGCGATGAGCCGGGCCGACCTGCCCCCCGTCGATACCAGGCGCTGGGTCGCCCGTCGCAAGGCCGCCGTGGTCAGGGCGGTGGCCGCCGGGCTGATCGGCGAGGCCGAGGCGCTGGCGCGTTACGGGCTCTCGGAGGAAGAGTTCCAGGGCTGGAAACGCGCGGTCAGCGCCCACGGGATGGAGGGGCTCAAGGCCACGTTCCGGAAAGGGGGTGGACAACCCTGAATTGTATGGCTAGGTCTTTAACCATGATAACGTGCGCTTAACCATTATCCGGCACCGTTGCGCCAAGGTGCCCGACTGAAGCGGAGATTTACGGAATGCGCGTGCTTTTGGTGGAAGACGACCCGACGACGGCGAAAAGCATCGAGATGATGCTGACCCACGCCAACCTCAACGTTTACACGACCGATCTGGGGGAAGAGGGCGTCGATCTCGCCAAGCTCTACGATTACGACCTGATCCTGCTCGACCTGCATCTGCCCGACATGAACGGGCACGAGGTGGTGCGCCAGTTGCGCATGTCGCGTGTCGACACGCCGATCCTGATCCTGTCGGGCGCCGACGACACCGACAACAAGATCAAGGGGTTCGGCTTCGGCGCCGATGACTACCTGACCAAGCCCTTCCACCGCGACGAACTGGTGGCGCGCATCCACGCGATCATCCGGCGGTCCAAGGGCCACGCCCAGTCGATCATCCAGACCGGCCGGGTGGCGGTCAATCTCGACGCCAAGACCGCCGAGGTCGACGGGCAGGTGGTGCATCTGACCGGCAAGGAATACCAGATGCTCGAACTGCTCTCGCTGCGAAAGGGCACGACGCTGACCAAGGAGATGTTTCTCAACCATCTCTACGGCGGCATGGACGAGCCCGAACTGAAGATCATCGATGTCTTCATCTGCAAGCTGCGCAAGAAGCTGAGCCAGGCCACCGGCGGAGAGAACTACATCGAAACCGTCTGGGGGCGCGGCTATGTGCTGCGCGACCCCGAGCCGGTGAATTACAACCGCGGCGTCGCGCTGGGCGCCTGACCGGGCAGCCGGAGCCGCGAGGCATCTGGACCTCTTCCGGGTCTCTTCGTATCACATTGCGAGGACCAGCCGGGAGAGAGCGATGGCGCCCGAGACCCCCGTCGAAGATCTGACCGAGGCGCAGGCGCAGGCCGAACTGGCGCGCCTTGCCGAGGCCATCGCCGACGCCGACGCCGCCTATCATGGCGCCGACGCGCCGGTGATGGCGGATGCCGATTACGACGCGCTCAAGCGCCGGAACGCGGCGATCGAGGCGCGCTTTCCCGATCTCAAGCGCACCGACAGCCCGTCCGACCGCGTCGGCGCCGCGCCGTCCGAGGGCTTTGCCAAGGTGCGCCACGCGCGGCGGATGCTGTCGCTGGCCAATGCCTTCGAGGCCGACGAGATCGCCGAGTTCGACGCGCGCATCCGCCGTTACCTTGGCCTCGCCCCCGAGGACCCGCTGGCCTATACCGCCGAGCCCAAGATCGACGGCCTGTCGCTGAGCCTGCGCTACGAGGGCGGCGCGCTGGTGCAGGCCGCCACCCGCGGCGACGGCGAAGAGGGCGAGAACGTCACCGCCAACGCGCGCACCATCGACGACATTCCTACGCGTCTCGACGGCGCGCCCGACGTGCTGGAGGTACGCGGCGAGGTTTACATGGCGCATGCCGATTTCGAGGCGCTGAACGACCGCCAGGCCGAGGCCGGGGCCAAGACCTTTGCCAACCCGCGCAACGCGGCCGCCGGCTCCTTGCGCCAGCTCGACCCGTCCATCACCGCCGGCCGCCCGCTGAAATTCTTCGCCTATGGCTGGGGCGTGCTCAGCGCGCCGCTGGCCGACACGCAAAAGGGCGCCATCGACCGGCTGGCCGCGCTGGGCTTTCAGACCAACCCGCTGACGGCGCTCTGCGACGGGCCGGACGCGATGCTGGCCCATTACGCCGACATCGAACAGCGCCGCGCGACGCTGGGCTATGACATCGACGGGGTGGTCTACAAGGTGGACGATCTTGCGCTGCAGGACCGCCTCGGCTTCCGCTCGACCACGCCACGCTGGGCCATCGCCCACAAGTTTCCCGCCGAACTGGCCTGGACGCGGCTGGAAAAGATAGAGATCCAGGTGGGCCGCACCGGCGCGCTGAGCCCGGTGGCCCGTCTGCACCCGGTCACCGTGGGCGGCGTGGTGGTGTCCAACGCCACCCTGCACAACGAGGATTACATCGCCGGGCGCGACGCCAAGGGCAACGAGATCCGCGGCGGCAAGGACATCCGCGAGGGCGACTGGGTGCAGGTCTACCGCGCCGGCGACGTGATTCCGAAGGTGGCCGATGTCGACCTGTCGCAACGGCCCGAGGGCGCAGAGCCCTACCAATTCCCCGCCCTCTGCCCCGAATGCGGCTCGGAGGCCATCCGCGAAGAGGGCGACGCGGTGCGCCGCTGCACCGGCGGCCTGATCTGCCCGGCCCAGGCGGTGGAAAAGCTCAAGCATTTCGTCAGCCGCGGCGCCTTCGACATCGAGGGGCTGGGGGCCAAACAGGTCGAGATGTTTTATAACGACGAGACGCTGCCGATCCGCGAACCCGCCGATATCTTCACGCTGCAAGCGCGCGACGCCGAGACCGTCAGCAAGCTGAAAAACCGCGAAGGCTGGGGCGAGAAATCGGCCGCCAACCTATTCGCCGCCATCGACGCGCGGCGCACCATCCCGCTGGACCGGCTGATCTTTGCCCTCGGGATTCGTCACGTGGGCGAAAGCGCGGCCGAGCTGCTGGCGCGCAACTACCTGACATGGGAGGCCTTCGAGACGGCGATGACCGAGGCCACCGTCGGCGAGGGGCCCGAATGGGACTACCTGCTGTCCATCGACGGGGTCGGAAAGGTGATGGCGCAATCGCTGATCACCGCGTTCCACCAGCCCGCCGAACGCGCCTCGATCGAACGGCTGGCGCGGCACCTGACGGTGCAAGAGGCCGCGCCGCGCGGCGCGGTCGACAGCCCGGTGGCGGGCAAGACCGTGGTCTTCACCGGCACGCTGGAAAAGATGACGCGGGCCGAGGCCAAGGCGCGGGCCGAGGCGTTGGGGGCCAAGGTCTCGGGCTCGGTGTCGAAAAAGACCGACCTGCTGGTGGCCGGCCCCGGTGCGGGGTCGAAGGCCAAGAAGGCCGCCGAGCTGGGCATCGAGACGCTCGACGAAGACGGCTGGCTTGCGCTGATCGGCGGGACATGAGCGGGCGGCCCGACATCCTGTTCCCGCTCTTTGCAGAGCTTGAGGGGCTCGACGGGGTCGGCCCCAAAACCGCCAAGCTGTTCGCCCAGATGGGCGTCGAGAAACCCCGCGACCTGCTTTTCACCTTGCCCCATTCGGGCGTCGACCGGCAGCGCCGCGCCTCGATCCGCGAGGTCAGCCCGGGCGAGGTGGCCACCGTCGAGGTGCTGATCGGCGAGCATGACCCGCCGCGCAGCCCCGGCCGGCCCTACCGGGTCAACGTCCAGGACGAGGCCGCCAGCTTTCAGCTGGTCTTCTTCCACGCGAAATCCGATTACCTGCGCCGGCAACTGCCGGCGGGCCAGCGCCGGGTGGTTTCGGGCAAGGTCGAGCTCTTCGACGGCCGCGCGCAGATGGCGCATCCCGATCACATGCTGCGCCCCGAAGAGGCCGACACGATCCCGGCGTTCGAGCCCGTCTATCCGCTGACCGCCGGCCTGACCCAGCGGGTGGTGGCCCGCGCGGTGGCCGGGGCGCTGGACCGGCTGCCCGATCCGGCCGAATGGATCGACCCCGCGCTGGTCGAACGCGAGGGATGGCCGCACTGGGCCGCGGCGCTCAGGGCCGCGCATGGCCCGGCCTCTGCCGCCGACCTGGCCGCCACCGCGCCGGCGCGCCAGCGGCTGGCCTATGACGAGCTTTTCGCCCACCAGATGACGCTGGCCCTGGCGCGCCAGTCGGTGCGGCGCGGCCACGGGCGGCCCACCGCGGGCGACGGGCATCTGCGCACCCGCGTGCTGGCCGCGCTGCCCTACAGCCCCACCGGCGCGCAAAGCCGCGCGCTCGACGAGATCGCCGCCGATATGGGCCGCGACCGGCGGATGAACCGGCTGTTGCAGGGCGACGTGGGCGCGGGCAAGACGTTGGTCGCCTTCATGGCGCTGCTGGTCGCGGTCGAGGCGGGCGGGCAGGGGGTGATGATGGCGCCCACCGAGATCCTGGCGCGACAGCACCACGAGAGCCTGCGGCCGCTGGCCGAAAGTGCCGGCATCCGGCTGGCCCTGCTGACCGGCCGCGACCGCGGCGCCGACCGGCAGGACAAGCTGTCCGCGCTGGCAGAGGGGCGCATCGACGTGCTGGTGGGCACCCATGCGGTGTTCCAGCGCGACGTGGCGTTTCACGACCTGCGCCTGGCGGTGGTGGACGAACAGCACCGCTTCGGCGTCGCCCAGCGGATGGAACTGGCGAAAAAGGGCCACGGCGCGCATGTGCTGGTGATGACGGCCACCCCGATCCCCCGGTCGCTGGCGCTGGCCACCTATGGCGACATGGATGTCTCGGTGCTGGACGAAAAACCGCCCGGGCGGCTGCCGGTCAAAACCGCTTTGGTCTCGACCGCGCGGATGGACGAGGTGGTGGCCCATCTCAGGCGCGCCATCGAAGAGGGACGCCAGGCCTATTGGGTCTGCCCGCTGGTCGAGGAATCGGAAAGCGTCGACATGACCGCGGCGGAAGAGCGGTTCAAGCGGCTCAGGGCCAGCCTGGGCGAGGGGCGCGTGGGGCTGGTGCACGGCCAGATGCCCGGGGCGGACAAGGACGCCGCGATGGCGCGATTCGTCGTGGGCGACACGGCGGTGCTGGTGGCGACGACCGTGATCGAGGTGGGGGTGAACGTGCCCAACGCGTCGATCATGGTGATCGAGCGGGCCGAGAATTTCGGGCTGGCCCAGCTGCACCAGCTGCGCGGCCGGGTGGGGCGCGGCGCGGCGGCCTCGACCTGCCTGTTGATGTATCAGCCGCCCCTGGGCGAGAGCGCGCGGCGGCGGCTGGAGATTCTGCGCGAGACCGAGGACGGGTTCCGCATCGCCGAGGAAGACCTCGCCATGCGCGGCGCCGGCGATCTGATCGGGACCGCGCAATCGGGCCTGCCGCGGTTCCGCATCGCCGACCTGGAGCGGCAGGCGGCGCTGATGGCCGTGGCGCAAAGCGACGCGCGGCGCCTGCTGGCCGAGGATTCGGCGCTGGAGGGCGCCCGCGGCCAGGCGGTGCGCGTGCTGCTCTGGCTGATGGAGCAGGACCGGGCGATCCGCCTGATTTCGGTGGGTTAGCCGGTTTGTTCTCGCGTGTTCACGGATGTTCCTAAAAAGTTCTTTACACGGCTGGACAAATATGAGAACAAAAGGTCAACAAGAGGTTAATCAGGGAGCCCACCGATGCTGACCGAGTTGAAGACCGTGATCGCCCGGTCCCAGGCGACGCTGCTGCAGGATGCCGCCGGCGCAGCCGCGCTGATGGTGATGCTCGTCGTCGGGCTGCACCTGCCCGGGCTCGTCTGACCCGACGTCAAGGTTCTGCCTGCGATCTGTGCCAGACCCCCGCGCATCGATGCCCCAAACCCGATGCGCCGTCGCGTTTACTTTCTGTCCCCACGCGGCAAAGGTCCGTTCCCGCCCGGAACGCACAGATACGCCCCTTGCCGCCGCCGCTGTCCCCACAGCGTGCGGCGGTTTTTTTTTGATCTGTCGGGGATCAGGCGCAGGCCGACTCGCGCGCGGCGTCCAGCGCCTCGAGCGTGGCCTCGAGGCTGAGCATGATCGAGGCGTGGCGGTTTTTGTAGTCGCGCGCGGGCATCAGCGCCTCGAGCCCGTCAAAGGGCGGGGCGGGGGGCGGGCCGTCGGACTTGAGCATCGCCTTGAGCTGGTCGCGGGCCTGTTCGACCTCGTCCCGGCTGCGCCCGATGGCGTTGGCGCCCACGACCGCGGCCGCCGCCTGGCCCAGCGCGCAGGCCTTGACGTCCTGGCCGAACGCGGTGATGCGGCCCTCGGCATCGATGTTCAGATCGACCGTGACCGTCGAGCCGCAAAGCGGCGAACGCTTGCGCGCACTGCCCATCGGCGCCTCGAGCCGGCCCAGATGGGGGATGTCGGCGGCAAGCGTCAGGATGCGCTGGGAATAGAGCTTGATCAGGTCGGTCTCGTCGCTCATGGCTTTTCCTCGGGTCGGATTTTCTATACCTAACCTGCCCGAAACGGTTTTCAAAGGAGCCGCCATGGCATTTGACCCCGCAAGCTTGTGCTACGATGCACAGGGCCTGATCCCCGCCATCGCCCAGGCCGAGGACGGACAGGTGCTGATGATGGCGTGGATGAACGCCGAGGCGGTGGCACGCACCCTGCAAACCGGGCGCGTCACCTACTGGTCGCGTTCGCGCCAGGCGTTCTGGGTGAAGGGCGAGACCAGCGGCCACGTGCAGCGGCTGGTCGATTTCCGGGTCGATTGCGACCGCGATTGCCTGCTGCTGGTCGTCGACCAGCGGGGGCCGGCCTGCCACACCAACCGGCAAAGCTGTTTTTTCACGGCTGTCCGCGATGGCGCGGAAGTGGAACTGATGGCGCCGGTGGCGGGCTAGCCTCTGGGTATTTTTGCCAAGAAGAAGCAGGGCGGGCCGCCTAGAGCCCGAGCATGACACGGATATCGGCGGGCGTTGCGCCGTCGGCGCGGTTGGTGGCGATGGCGCGGGCGTCGTCGCGCTTGGCCAGCCGCGTGCCGGTGTCGTCGGTGATCAGCCGGTGGTGATGATAGGCCGGCACCGGAAGGCCGAGGAGCGTTTGCAGCAGGACGTGGATCGGCGTGGCTTCAAAAAGGTCGAGGCCGCGGACCACCTCGGTGATGGCCTGGTGGGCGTCATCGACCACGACGGCGATATGGTAAGAGGTGCCGATATCGCGCCGCGCCAGCACCACATCGCCGACCGCGGCGCGCAGCGCCGCGGGGTCGAGCGGGTGGCGGCCGGCATGGGCCGGGCCGGTTTCGGTAAAGCCGGGCAGCGCGGCATCGAGATGGGCGAGGGCCGCCTCCATGTCGAGGCGGACGGCGTCGCCCGGTCCGGCCTCGGCCATCGGGCGGGCGCGGCAGGTGCCGGGATAGACCGGGCCCGCGGGGCCGTGCGGCGCCGAGACCGCGGCGCGGATGTCGCGGCGGGTGCAGCGGCAAGGATAGGTGAGCCCCATCTCGGCAAGGCGGGCGAGCGCGGCGGCGTAGGCGTCCAGCCGGTCGGACTGGCGCAGCACCGGTTCGGGCCAGCCCAGCCCCAGCCAGGCAAGGTCGTCGTAGATCTGCGCCTCGAAGCCGGGTTTGCAGCGGGGGCGGTCGATATCCTCGATCCGAAGCAGGAAGGTGCCGTCCCGCGCGCGGGCCCGGTCAAACGCCGTGAGCGCCGAGAACGCGTGGCCCAGATGCAGGGGCCCGGTGGGCGACGGCGCGAAACGGGTCCGGTAATTCACGTCTTTTCAAGAATATAGACCGTGGAGTTCAGACCTATCTCGGGGATGTGGTCACCCTTTTCGGCGTGCAGCAGCCGGAAGGCGCCGGTATCCAGCAGCTCGTTGAGGTGGCCGGTATAGGCGGGATCGGCGAGCGCGTGATCGTTGAAGGAGAACGCGAGCCGCCCGCCGCGGGAGAGCGCGCCGGCCATCGCGTAAAGCAGCTCGGGACCGCCCGCGCCGGGGCTGACCACGCCGACCGCGGCGATGGTGGCGTAGCCGTCGGGCAGCGGCGCGTCGGGGTCGGTGACCCAGAGCTTGCGATAGACGCCCTTGGCGCGCGCGGCGTCGAGCATGCCGGCAGAGAGGTCGGTGCCGTCGATCGTCTGAAAGCCCTCGGCGCGCATCGCCTCTGCCGACAGCCCGGTGCCGCAGCCGAGGTCGAGCACGGGCTCCTTGCAGCCGGTCTTGGCCATGGCGCGGGCCACCCGGCCCGGTGTGGCATAGCCGTTTTCGACGAGTTCGGCGTCGTAGCTGTCGGCCCAGGCGTCGTAGAGCGTTTCGACCTCGTCGCGCGTTTCGACGTCGTAGACTTTGTTCAGGAACTTTTTCTGTGCCATGGCGGCAGGGTAACAGCCCGGTTCAGGCCGCGTCCAGCCGCGCGGCAGAAAGCCACGCCGTCCAGGCCGCCTTGGCCCGGTCGGTATAGGCCTTGTAGCGGTCGCGCCGCCCGCGCCGGCCGCCCTTGAGGCCCTCGACCGGGGGAAAGAGGCCGAAATTGACGTTCATCGGCTGAAAGGTCTTGGCCTCCGCGCCGCCGGTGATGTGGGTGAGAAGCGCGCCGATGGCGGTGACCGCGGGCACCTCGGGCAGGGCGCAGCCGGCGATCTCGGCGGCGGCGAGGCGGCCGGCCAGCAGGCCCATCGCCGCGCTTTCCACGTAGCCCTCGACCCCGGTGATCTGCCCGGCAAAGCGGATATGGGGGCGCGATTTCAGCCTCAGCTGGGCATCGAGCAGGGTCGGCGCGTTGAGGAACGTGTTGCGGTGGATCCCGCCGAGGCGTGCAAACCGGGCCTCTTCGAGGCCGGGAATCATACGGAAAACATCGGCTTGTGCGCCGTATTTCATCTTGGTCTGAAAGCCCACGATATTGTAGAGCGTGCCCAGTGCATTGTCGCGGCGCAACTGGACGATGGCGTGGGGCTTGACCTCGGGCGCATGGGGGTCGGTCAGGCCGACCGGCTTCATCGGGCCGTGGCGGAGCGTTTCGCGCCCGCGCTCGGCCATGACCTCGATCGGCAGGCAGCCGTCGAAATAGCCGGCTGTCTCGCCCTCGTGAAACGCGGTCTTTTCCGCGGCCAGGAGGGCGTCGATGAAAGCCTCGTACTGGGCGCGGTCCATCGGGCAGTTGAGATAGGCGGTGCGCTCTTCCTCGGTTTCGCCCTTGTCATAGCGCGACTGGAACCAGGCCTTGGTCATGTCGACGCTGTCGGCGTAGACGATCGGCGCGATGGCATCGAAAAAGGCCAGGGCGTCGGTGCCGGTGGCGGTTCGTATCGCTTCGGCCAGCGCGCCGGAGGTCAGCGGACCGGTGGCGAAAATCCAGCGCCCATCCTCTGGAAGATCCGTGATTTCAGAGACTTCCACGCTGATCCTGGGGTGGGATACCAGCCGCGCTGTCACGGCCTGGGCAAAGCCGTCGCGGTCCACGGCCAGCGCGCCGCCGGCGGGCAGGCGGTTGGCGTCGGCCATCTCCATGATCAGCCCGCCGGCCTGGCGCATCTCCCAGTGGAGCAGGCCCACGGCGTTTTGCTCGTCATCGTCGGAACGGAAGGAATTGGAACAGACCATCTCGGCCAGATGGCCGGTGCGGTGGGCGAAGGTGCCGGTCTGGGGGCGCATTTCGTGGATGACCACGTAGACGCCGGCCTGTGCCGCCTGCCAGGCGGCCTCGGCGCCGGCCATGCCGCCGCCCACGATGTGAAGTGTCTCTGCCATGGGCGGGATGTAGCGGCCCGGCCCCGCGAAGGAAAGGGCTCAGGCCGATTGGCGCCGGTTCGGCGGGTCGAAGGCGACGACGGTATCGGCCGCGCCATCCGCCGCGGGCTCGGGCGGGTCGATGAGGTCGGGCCGCGGCCGGCGGGGTTTGACCGGCGTGTCGACGGTGACGCGGCGCGGCATGATCCGCCGCAAGGCGCGGCGCGCGTTGGGCCGGCCGCCGGGCGGGGCGGTCAGCGCCACCAGCGCCAGCGCGCCGACCATGGCGAGATCTGACCAAAGCGGTTCGATCACGACGGGCGCACCGGCCAGCCCGCCATGGCTGACAAGCGCGGTCCAGACCGTGTGGACCGCCAGCAGCAGCGCCGCCGGGCGCACGTAGCGGCCGACGAAGATGGCAAAGCCGGTGAGCCAGACAAGACCCGCGGAGGTCCAGGCGGCCCAGCCCTCGGGCAGCACCAGTGCGATCAGCGCGGTGGCGTCGGGGTCGACCACCAGGCCCGAGCCGTGGGCGATGAAATAGGACGCGATCAGCATCCGTGCCGCGGCGAGGGCGGCGGTGCCGGAGGGGCGCATGGCAGTGGAGGTGCGGTTCATTGCGGCTTTCCGGTTTCGCGATCCGGGATCATCCCGGGCAGGATTGAAGGTGAAATCTGACAAGAACCGGGCGGAATGCGGGCGGCTTTGCGCCGGACGCTGCGACATGATGCCGGGCGCGTTCACGGGCGGTGTGACACGGCAGATGCGCCGTTGGGCGGCGGGCAGGGCGGCTTCAGACCGGGACCGACCAACCGCCGCGATACATGCACCAGCGTCCGCCGCCAACCACCGCAAGGGCGCTTCCGATTAACCCGACCGCGATGATCAGCCACATTACCGGCGCGCCGTGCGACAGGTCATCCTGACCCAACAGCCCGTGGGCCACGAACAGCGTGCCGCCCAGCACGGCCACCACGCGGGTCCGCAGCCCGAAGGCCAGCCATATCACCGTCACCACAAGCAGTGCATGAACGGCGATGGTCTGCGCCTCAAGTTCGTCCGGCAGGTAGCTCTTGCCAAGGACATGAGAGATCGTGGGCGGGATGACATGCCACGCGAAGATCAGCGCCATGGTCCATCGCAAACCGGCCGCCAAGGTGTCGATAAATATCCGCATCGGGAACCTGCTCTGTTTTTTTTCCACTTCTAGGAGAGTGCCTGTAGAGCATTGAGTTGGCAAGGTTGCATCCTGCAAAGCCGCAATTGCGATTTTGTGCAGCGCCGTTCAGCCGGAGAACATGTAGCGGTCGATCCATGCTACGACCTGGGCCAGCAGCGGGTCGCCCCGGCGGCTTTCGTGATAGGCCAGCCAGAGCGGCGCCTGAAGGGGCGGTCCGTCGGGATCGAGCCGTTCCAGGTCGTCGTCCGCATCGCCGATGACCAGGGGCAACGGCCCGTTCAGGCGCGCGCCCTTCATCGCTTCGCGTACATGAGCGATCTGGTCGACCCGAACGCGGGGCGGTTCGTCGAAATACGCGCGTGCCATCTGCATCACGGGATAGCGATCGTGCCGCTCGGTCAGGCCGATCCAACCGCTTTGGGTCTCGGTCCCGCACGGCCGGTACAGTGCATAGTCGAGCTCGCCCAGGCGTTTGGCGATCAGCCGGCCCTGATCGATCGGCAAAAAGGTCATGACGATATCGTAAGGGCCCAGGCCTTCGCCGAAAACGCGGTGGTCGATTGTCAGGCTCAGGTTGGGAAGGGCGCTCAGCAGGTTGCGGAGGTTGGGAAGCATGAAGTTGGACGCGATCACGGGCGGCATGCCGACCGAGATCGAACTCGCCCCGGCGGTGTGGCTGGCGCGCGCGTTCACGACGCTTTGGAGGTCCTGCTGAAAGCGTTCAGCGGCCTCGATCAGGGGCAGGATGGCCGGGTTCGTCGTCCAGCCATCGGACGTGCGGTAAAAAACCGGTTCGCCGAAAGCCTCGGTGAGCCGGTCAAGGCGGCGCGAGACCGTCGCCGCGTTGCTGTTCAGTTCGCGTGCCGCACCGGACATCGTGCCATTGCGCGCGACCGCCGCGAGAATGCGCAAGTCATCCCAGTAGTTTTCCACTGATCCCCCCGTCGGACGACGCGCGCAGACCTGTTTTTATCTCTTTCAGGGAGTAATTGCGCGCCTCGTCGCCTCAGGGTAGCACGAAGAGGCCGGCCCGCAAGGACGAAGCGCCATTTTTCGTTGCGTTTGCGGGCCTCGATGCGGCTGCGTCAGCCGGTTTCGTCCTCCGGCTCCTCGCCCTGGTCGGCGATCCAGGCGACCGAGACCACAAGCTCGTCCTTGCCGGTGTTGAACACCTTGACGCCGCCCGCGCTGCGCGAGCGGAACGAGATGCCCTCGACCGGGCAGCGGATCGACTGGCCGGTCGAGGTAGCCAGCATGATCTGGTCGTCGATCTCGACCGGGAAGCAGGCCACCAGGGGGCCGCCGCGCAGCCCCTTGTCGATCGCCTGCACGCCCTGGCCGCCGCGGCCGCGCACGGGATAGTCGTGCGACGAGCTGAGCTTGCCGGTGCCGCCCGCGGTGATGGTCAGGATCAGGTCTTCGGCCGCCGACATCTCGGCATAGCGATCCGGCGAAAGCTGCCCGCCGGCAACGGTCTCGTCGTCCTCGTCGGGCTCTTCCTCGTCGGTCAGGCCGGCCATCAGGCGGCGCTGCTTGAGGTAGGCGGTACGCTCTTCGGAACTGGCCTCGAAATGACGGATGACCGACATCGAGACGACCTTGTCGCCGCCCAGCAGACGGATACCGCGCACGCCCACCGAACTGCGGCTGTTGAACACCCGCACGTCGGTGGTGGGAAAGCGGATCGCCCGGCCGAGCGCGGTGACCAGCATCACGTCGTCGTCCTCGGAACAGATGCGCGCGTTGATCAGCCGGGTTTCGGCGTGCTCGTCCTCGAATTTCATCGCGATCTTGCCGTTGCGCATCACGTTGGTGAAATCCGACAGCCGGTTGCGCCGCACCGTGCCCGCCGAGGTGGCGAACACGATCTGCAATTCGTCCCATTCCTCTTCGGGCCGGTCCACGGGCATGATCGCCGCGACCGAGACGCCGGTCGGGATCGGCAGGATGTTGACGATGGCCTTGCCCTTGGCGGTGCGTCCGCCTTGCGGCAGGCGCCATGTCTTCAGCTTGTAGACCATGCCGGCGGTGGTGAAGACCAAAAGCGGCGTGTGGGTGTTGGCCACGAACAGCGTGGTCACCACGTCCTCGTCCTTGGTCTGCATGCCGCTCAGGCCCTTGCCGCCGCGGCGCTGCGCGCGGAACTCGCCCAGCGGCGTGCGCTTGATATAGCCGGACTGGGTGACGGTCACGACCATGTCTTCGCGCTCGATCAGGTCCTCGTCGTCCATGTCGCCGGCCCAGTCGATGATCTCGGTGCGGCGGGGGACGGCGAACTCTTCCTTAACCTTGGTCAACTCGCCGGCGATGATCTCCATGATCCGGTCGCGCGAACGCAAGATGTCGAGGTAATCCTTGATCTTGGCGGCCAGCTCTTCCAGCTCGTCGGTAACTTCCTTGACGCCCAGCTGGGTGAGACGTTGCAGGCGCAGATCGAGGATCGCGCGGGCCTGCGCCTCGGACAGGTTGTAGGTGCCGTCCTCGTTGATCGTGTGCGTCGGGTCGTCGATCAGGCGGATGTAGTCGGCGATCTCGTGCGCCGGCCAGCGCCGTTCCATCAGCTTTTCACGGGCCTCGCTCGCATCCGCCGAAGACCGGATCGCGGCGACAACCTCGTCCACGTTCGACACCGCGACGGCAAGACCGCACAGGATATGGCTGCGCTCGCGCGCCTTTCTCAGCTCGTAGGCGGTGCGCCGTGCCACGACCTCTTCGCGGAAATCGATGAACGCGGCGAGGAACCCCCGGATCGTCAGCGTCTCGGGCCGCCCGCCGTTCAGCGCCAGCATGTTGCAGCCAAACGATGTCTGCATCGGGGTAAAGCGGTAAAGCTGGTTCAGCACCACGTCGGGCGTGGCGTCACGCTTCAGCTCGATCACCACGCGCACGCCGACCCGGTCGGATTCGTCCTGCACATGGGCGATGCCCTCGATCTTCTTCTCGCGCACCAGGTCGGCGATCTTTTCGATCATCGAGGCCTTGTTCACCTGGTAGGGGATCTCGTCCAGAACGATGGCGTAGCGGTCCTTGCGCAGCTCTTCTATCCGGGTCTTGGCGCGGATGATGACGCTGCCGCGCCCTTCCAGGTACGCCTTACGCGCGCCAGACCGGCCGAGGATCACGCCGCCGGTTGGGAAATCGGGGCCGGGGATGTATTCCATCAACTGTTCGGAGCCGAGGTCGGGCGCTTCGATCAGCGCCAGCGTCGCGTCGATCACCTCGCCCAGGTTGTGCGGCGGGATGCGGGTGGCCATGCCCACCGCGATGCCTTCTGCCCCGTTGACCAGCATGTTGGGGAAGCGCGCGGGCAGGACCGTGGGCTCGTTGCGCTCGTTGGCGTAGTTCGGGATGAAATCGACGGTATCCTTGTCGATATCGGTCAAAAGTTGCTCGGCGACCTTGGCCAGCCGGCTTTCGGTATAGCGGTAGGCCGCGGCCGGGTCGCCGTCCATCGAGCCGAAATTGCCCTGACCGTCGATCAGCGGCACCGACATCGAGAAATCCTGTGCCATGCGCACCAGCGATTCATAGACCGCCGAGTCGCCGTGGGGGTGATAGCGGCCCATCACGTCGCCCACGGCGGTGGCGCATTTGCGGTAGGGCTTGTTGTGGGTCTGGCCGTTTTCCCAAAGCGTATAAAGAATGCGCCGGTGCACGGGTTTCAGGCCGTCGCGCAGATCGGGGATCGCGCGGCTGACGATGACGCTCATCGCGTAATCCATGAAGGAGGTCTTCATCTCCTCCTCGATGGAAATCCGCGGGCCGAGGTGGCGCCCCGGATCGGGTGCCATTTCGTCTTCGTTATCAGGAGGTTCCGGCGTGTCGTTCACGTTTTTGTCCGCCCTTTCGCCTGCGCGCTATATCTTGTTGCGGGCACTCTATCAGAACCTTCATGTTGGGTGCAACTGCCGCTGGACGCACTGCTCGGCAGCCCCCGGGGTAGAGTGCTAACACACTGTTTTCGTTGAAAAGCCGGCACGATCGGGCATCATTTCACGAGGATACGCAAACAGGAGACATCACCGTGCACAAATCGGAAACCGAGCTTATGCTGAAAGGCTATGGTCTGACCACGGCCGAATTCTTCTACCGGATGCCCGATCACCTGAACGTCCTGAACACCTTCATCTGGCAGGATTACGACCTCGCGCCCGACCACCCGCGGCTGTTCAGCTTCATCGAGTTCTGGCAGGAAGAAATCGAAGGGCCGCTGCATTCGGTCCGCTTTACACATCGCAAGATGATTTCCCCCGGCGAGTGGCGCAACGTGGTGGGCGAGTTCACGCTGCACTGAACCCCTGCCGGCTTTTCACCGCCGCCAGGACCCAGAGCGCGGCCAGCACGGCCGAGCCCAGAGCGTTGTAGCTGGCCATCGAAAGGCCGAAGAGCGACCACGCCACCTCGTCGCACAGGACCACGGCAGAGGCGGCGTCGAGGTTCAGCAACTCGTCGCCAGAGAGCCCGCCAAGGCCGCCGCCCGACGACGTGCACGAGGCCGGGCCGGGCCACCACGCCCGCTCGACCCCGGTGTGGTAGACCCCCAGACCCGTCGAGACGGTCATCGTACCCGCGCCGGCCATCGGCATCAGCCGCCCGCCCAGCAAAAAAGCCAGTACCGCGATCAACGGCGCCAGCGCATGGGGCCAGCGCTGCCACAGGCACAGCGCGCAGGGCGCGTAGCCGAAGACGTACTGAAAGACGAAAGCCCCCAGCAGCACGGCCACCGACCCGGCGGCGGCAATCAGGATCAGTCGATTACGCGTCATAGGTATTTCACCATATATAGCCCGCCCAGCAGCAGAGCCACGAAGAGGGTGAAGAGCAAGCCCAGATACCGCTCGATGAAATCACGGATCGGCGTGCCGAACTTCCACAGCAGCGCCGCGACGATGTAAAAGCGCAGGCCGCGGGCGATGATGCTGGCCACCATGAACACGCCGAGGTTCAGCCCGGTCGTGCCCGACAGGATGGTAATCACCTTGTACGGGAAGGGCGTGACGCCCGCCACCAGCACCGCCCAGGCGCCCCATTCGTTATAGCGCTCGCGGAACGTCTCGAAATAGACGTCCTTTCCGTAGAACTCCAGCACCGGGCGGCCGACGCTCTCGAACAGGCCCCAGCCGATGTAGTAGCCCAAGAGCCCGCCCAGCACCGAGCCCACCAGCGCCACCCCGGCGACCACCCACGCGCGCGCGGGTCGCGCCAGGATCATCGGAATCATCAGCACGTCCGGCGGGATCGGGAAAACCGAGCTTTCGACGAAGGCCACGGCAAAGAGCGCCCAAAGCGCGTGCGGGCTTTCGGCAAGCGAAAGCGTCCAGTCGTAGAGCCGTCTCAGCATCGGCGCCTCCTGCCGGGGTCAGGGCCCATGCATCATGGGCGCGGCGCGGGGTCAAGAGGCTGTCCAGGACAGGCGGTGCGCTGTATTATTGGCACGAACGGCAGGGGGGGGACGTGGCATGAAATGGCAGGGGCGGCGCGGCAGCCGCAACATAGAGGACCGCCGCCGGGCCGGCGGTGCGGCACGGGCGGGCGGCATCGGCGGCCTTGGCATCCTGGCCATCGTGGTGATCGGCTGGCTGCTGGGCGTCGACGTCACGCCGCTACTGGTCGGGCAGCAGGGTGTTCAGCAGGCCCCGCAGGCCAGCAGCGCCGAGCTGACCGAGGCCGACCGCGCCGCCGGGCAGTTCGTCTCGGTCACGCTGGCCGATACCGAAGAGATCTGGGGCGCCATCTTTGCCCGGATGGGCGAAACCTACGACCCGCCGGTGCTGGTGCTTTTCAAAGGTGTCACCAACTCGCCCTGCGGCGGGGCCAGCGGCGCGACCGGGCCCTTCTACTGTCCCATCGACCGCAAGGTTTATCTCGACACGGCCTTTTTCTCCACGCTGTCGCGCCGGATGGGTGCGGGCGGCGATTTCGCCGCCGCCTATGTGGTGGCCCACGAGGTGGCGCATCATGTGCAGAACGAGCTGGGCATCTTGCAGCAGACCAACGCCGCGCGGGCGCGGATGGGGCAGGCGGAGGCCAACGGGGTCTCGGTGCGGGTCGAGCTGCAGGCCGATTGCCTGGCGGGCGTCTGGGCGGCCAATGCCCAGTCCCGCTTCGGCAGCCTGGAGCCGGGCGACATCCAAGAGGCGATGAACGCGGCCTCGCGGATCGGCGACGACACGCTCCAGCGCAGCGCCGGGCGCGTGCCGATGCCCGACAGCTTTACCCACGGCACCTCGGACCAGCGCCAGCGCTGGTTCGCCCGTGGGCTGCAATCGGGCGACCCCGGCGCCTGCGACACCTTCGCGGCAGACCGCCTCTGACCGGGCCCCGCGCGCGGGCCGTTGACCGGGCCGCGCGGTCGGGCTAAACCGCTGCGGCACGGGCCCGAGTGGCGGAATGGTAGACGCAGGGGATTCAAAATCCCCCGCCGCAAGGCGTGCCGGTTCGAGTCCGGCCTCGGGTACCACATTGAAAAACCTTGTGGCCATTTGCCGGGCTTTGAACGGCAGCGATCGTTGCGGCCGGCATCGCCTGTCAGGGGTATTCGTCCGCGCGCGCCGATGACATCTCGCGGAACCGTTCGAAGAGCATCAGGTATTCCGCCGGGATGTCACGATAGGATAGCAGGCCCGCAACATTGCCGTCTTCGATGACCGGCAAGTGCCGGAACTCGATGCCGAGCCTGGCTTCGAGGGCTTCGGAGATCGGGGCATCGACATCCACCGTCACGGGATCGCGCGTCATGATCTCTTCGGCGGTCGTCGTGTCGACCGGCATATCGCCCGCCACGGCGCGAAACACGATATCGCGCTCTGAAACGATTCCGACCAGCCGGACGTCTTGCATGACGACGACAGCGCCGACATGGTGCTCGGCCATCAACCGGGCGATGTCCGGCAGCGTCGTGTCCGGACCGACCCGATGCAAGGGTCGCGTGGCCAGGATCTTGCGGATGGTCGTGGTGCTCATGAACATGCCCGTGAAACGACGTTGGCAGCCGACGCTAGCGCGCTCGCGCCGCCACGGCAACCGGATGCAAGGCATCCCGCATGGGCGCATTTTTCCGGGGCCGGCCGGAAAGGCTTGAACGGGCATTGATTTTTCCAAAGAGCGCGCGGCCATTATCGGGGACGTCCGCCCTGGAAGGGGAGATCGCAGGGCACACTACCGCGCCAACGGCGTTTCCCCGGATGCGGGCTCAAAAGGCGTTGCCCCCTTCGCCGCGCCCCTGAAGCGATCTCGACCTCGTGTCCCGCTTCTTGGTGTTCAGCGCGTTGTCGTCGACAACAAGGACCGGCGACGCGATCTGCCAACAGGGCGGCAATTCATCAAATCGCAAGGTTTAACAGGACCGGGCAAAGGGGCGATTCGCCGCACGCCTGGCGGGTTTGTGCCCGCTGCGGCATCAATCATTGCGAACGCGCGGGATTGGCGCGCGTCTGGGGTCAATCCCCCGAAATCCGCGGCGCGCCCCAATTCGGCCACATTGAGGCGGAAATCGGGCCGCGCCGCCGGGCGGAGTTTGGAAACAGTCGAAAAGCGCGGTCGCGGCGAATCCGCTGTCGGCCGGGAAAATAAGCCCGCTTTTCCGCAAACTGACCATGATACGTGAAAGAATACTCTGTTTCCGGTCAACAATAGGGCCGGTTTCGCCGCGGCACCGGCCTCGGTTTTGGCCCGGATTCGCCGCGTCCACGCCCCGGTTATGCCCGAATTTCGCCAGATTTCCCTTCGTGGGAGCGGGCGGAAGGCGTAAAAACGCTCATGCCCAACTGGGGGGCGATCTGCTGGCCATGGGGGTGGTCACAAGCGGCGGCGGGCAATGGCCCGCGCCGGTGCGCGCAGCGGCGAAAGCCGTCTGCCGCACTCGCCCGGCGTCTGCCTATGCAGCGGGGTCGGGTCGTTGTGGCCACTGTCTTGTCGCCATCACGTCCGGGGCTGGAGCGAGCCGTCGCCCGCCGCGCGGGCCGCCTTGCTTGGGTCCTGTAAAGTGACCGTCCCCTCCCGGGGGCGTGGCGAACACGCCCGTGAGGCAAGGAATGGAGAGTGACATGACCGCATATGTCCCGCCCGTCGATGGCAGCGATTTCGACGATGCGGCCAACCCGCACCTCGTGGGCCTTTGGGATTTCGGCGCGGGCTGCTTTGCGGCCGATACCGGTCTGGCCGACGGCTTTGCCCAGAACGGCACCTACTATGGCGGCGCGGCCGCGCAGAACGGCGCGCTGGTGCTGGACGGGTGCAACGACCGGGTCGACGTGAGGGGCGAGGACAGCCCCTTCGACCTGAGCCAGGGCACCCTGGTCGTGCGCTTTGCCCAGGATGCGCAGGTGGGCACCAGCCCCGACACGCTGGTCAACCGCGGCGAATTCGCCGACAAGGACAGCGAAGGCTATTTCGGCATGTCGGTCACCGCCGAGGGCGCGGTCGTTGTCGAACATGTCAGCGGCGGCGCATCGGCGACGCTGAGCACCGGCGGCGGGTTCTTTTCCCCGGGCGACGATGTGCAGGTCTGCTATTCGTGGAATGCGGCCACCGGGGCGGAGTTCCTGGTCGAGAACACGACCACCGGCGCCACCTACAGCCAGAATGTCGCCGAGCCGGGCCTGACCTTCGAAATCGGCGACGACGACGACGAGCGCTTTACCTTCGGCGCGCGCGAGGTCGATGACGGTCATTACGACCGGTATTTCCGCGGCCAGATGGATTACGTCGCGCTTTACGACACCGACATGATCGGCCCGATGGGCGATGGCCTGGTCGAGGGCACCGCGGGCGACGACCTGATCGACGCGGCCTATACCGGCGACCCCGAGGGCGACATGATCGACGCGGGCGACGCGATCCTGCCCGGCGAGGCACCGGACGACGATATCGTGCTGGCCGGCGACGGTAACGACACCGTGCTGGCCGGTGACGGCGATGACGAGATCTTCGGCGAAGACGGCAATGACACCCTGTCGGGCGAGGCCGGAGACGACCGCGCCTGCGGCGGCGCGGGCGACGACACGATTTCCGGCGGCGACGGGGCGGACGTCTTGTTCGGCGGGGCCGGGCGCGACGCGATCGACGGCGGGGCGGGCAACGACGTTCTGGTCGGCGGTGCCGACAGCGACACCATCACCGGGGGCGACGGCGACGATGTCATCATCGGCGACGGACCCGACTGCGACGACGCCCGCGTGATCCTGACCTATCAGGGCGAGAAGGCGGGTTTTTCAAACGCGCTCGGCATTTACTCGATCGACCCGATCACCGGCGAGATCGGCGATGTCGAGATCGCCTTTGCCGACAGCGACGGGGTGCCGGTGGGCAGCACCTACGCCTACGACTCGACACCGGGCAGCGATGTGGGCCTGTTCATTCTGGCCGACGGCGCGGACGAACTGGCCGGTCTGGGCGAGGGGACGTTCGAGTTCCGCGATGCGGACGGCAACCCGGCAACGCTGGGCACGCTCAACCCTGTGCTGGTGCATATCGCGCCCGGCGGCGCCGAGACCGAGCTGAGCGCGCCGGCCTATCACAGCGCCGGCTACGACAGCGACGTGGGGCTCAACCCCGACGGGGTGGTGCACACCGTTGGCCTCGGCGAGGCGCCCGACGGCACCGTTACGCTGGGCTTTGAGGATCTGCCGTCGCTTGGCGACGCCGATTTCGACGACTTCGTGGTCGACGTCGACGTGGGCGACTCGGCCAGCGGGCTGGTCAACGCCCATTACGACGTGCCCGGCACGCTGATCACCGATCCCGGGCCGGATGCCGGCGATTTCCTTTACGGCGAAGAGGGCGACGACATCATCCTCGGCGGCGCCGGCGATGACGTGATCGAAGGCGGCGCGGGGGCGGATACCGCCGAGGGCGGCGCCGATGACGACCGCATTTTCGGCAGCACCGAGGGCGGCCCGGACGACGGCGCGGCGGATATGCTGTCGGGCGGCGACGACCGCGACTATTTCGGGGCCGTGGGTGCCGGCGACACCGTGGTCGGCGGCGAAGGCGGCGACGACTGGGATACGCTCGACCTGCGCGGCGGCGGCCCGCTGCGTGTCAACTACGACCCCGCCGATCCGCTGGGCGAATCCGGCACGGTCAACTACCTCGACGGGACCGGCACGGTGGTCGGCACGCTGAACTTCTCGGAAATCGAGAACGTCATCCCGTGCTTTACGCCGCGGACCATGATCGCCACCCCGCGCGGCGAGCGTCCGGTCGAGGAGTTGCAGGTGGGTGACAAGGTGATCACCCGCGACAACGGCATCCAGGAAATCCGCTGGCGGGGGGCGACCACGCTCGACCCGATGGGCCTGGCCCGGCGGCCGCATCTGCGCCCGATCCTGGTGCGCAAGGGGGCGCTCGGCGGTGGGCTGCCGGAAAGCGATATGCTGGTCAGCCCCAACCACAGGCTCCTGGTCGCCAACGACCGCACGGCGCTCTACTTCGAAGAGCGCGAGGTGCTGGTCGCGGCCAAGCACCTGGTCAACAACCGTGGGATCGAGCTGAAGGACACGATGGGCACGACCTACATCCACTTCATGTTCGACCGCCACGAGGTGGTGCTCTCGAACGGCGCCTGGACCGAGAGCTTCCAGCCCGGCGACTATTCGCTCAAGGGCATGGGCAACGCCCAGCGCAACGAGATCTACGACCTGTTCCCCGAATTGCAGACCGAGAAGGGGCTCAAGGAGTATCCCGCCGCACGCAAGACGCTGAAGCGGCACGAAGCGCTGTTGCTTAACGAGTAGACGGGTTATGCAGCCCGCCCGCATGGCCCTTGCGGCGCAGCGGGCGGACACCCAAGGGGGCGGGCCGGCGGCCCGCCCCTGCGGGCTGGACAGCCGGGCGGCAAACGGGCACGGTCTGGGCCAGATTCGCCCGCGAGGAACGCCCCGATGACCCAGAATGACGGCCCGTCCTGGCATCTTTCGCTGGTCGCGATCGCGGCGGTGCTGTGGTATCTCGCCGGCGCAGTCGATTACACGCTCACCCAGTACCGGGTCGAGCCCTACCTGGCGCAGTTTTCCGACACCATGGTGGATTATTTCACCGGGTTGCCGCCCTGGGTCGTCGCGCTTTCGGCGCTGTCGGCGTGGAGCGGGCTGTTAGGTGGCATCCTGTTGTTTTTCCGGCGGCGCTTTGCCGTGGCGTTGCTGGGGCTGGCGGCGCTGGCCTTTTGCCTGCTCACCGTCTGGCTGACGGTCATTGCCGACCCAGGCCTGGCCTCGGCCACGGGCAGAATCGGCATCTACCTGATCCTCGGCGCGGCTGTGGTGGAGGTGGTTTTCTACCTCTACGCGCGCCAGGCGCGGGTCGCCGGCGCCTTCGACTAAAGCCCGGTCTTCGCGCGCCAGGCGGCCCAGTCCTCGGGCGTGTCGAGGTCGGTCAGCGCCTGGTCGCCGGGCAGCGGCACCGCGACCACCCGTCCGGCCTGCGCCTTCAGGATGTCGCGCGCGCCCCGGTCGCCCGAAAGTCGCCCAAGCTCGGGGAACAGCCGCCGCGGAAAGATCACGGGATGGCCGGGGGTGCCATCCGGCGCGGTGGCGCGCAGGATGGCGCCGGGAGCGGCGTGGCCGGCTTTCAGCATGGCAGCCAGCGCCGCGGCGCCGATCTCGGGCATGTCGGCCAGCACGACCATCACGGCATCGGCGTCTGCGGGCAGCGCGGCCACGCCCGCGCGCAGCGAGGCGGCCATGCCCTCGGCGGCGTCGGGCACCTCGACGCAGCGCAGCGCCAGGCCCGCCAGCGCCGCGCGAC
The DNA here is from genome assembly GCF_041020385.1 of Rhodovulum iodosum. Taxonomy (NCBI): domain Bacteria; kingdom Pseudomonadati; phylum Pseudomonadota; class Alphaproteobacteria; order Rhodobacterales; family Paracoccaceae; genus Rhodovulum; species Rhodovulum iodosum. Next base: position 495,633 of record NZ_JBEHHI010000002.1, read on the forward strand.
GCGCGTCCGCGCCGGGGGGCAGCGTCACCACCACCGGGGCGCCGGTGGCCAGCGCCGCCTCGACCTGCCGGCGCAACAGCGCCCGGCCCGCGACCGGTTCGAGCAGCTTGTCGCGCCCGCCCATACGGGCGGAAGCCCCGGCGGCCAGGATCAGGATCGCGGTCTCGCTCATGGCGGCCATGCTAGGCCGGGCAGGGCGGTCGCGCCAGCGCCGCCTCAGCCCCGCATCCGGGCGCCGTCGGCATCGAACAGCGGCGTGGTGACGATGCGCGCGGGGCGGCGTGCGCCCATCAGCTCGATCTCGACCGCGTGGCCGTCCCAGGCCGCGCCCGCCGGCACCAGCCCCAGCGCCACCGATTGCCCGGCCCAGTGGGCATAGCCGCCCGAGGTGCAGTAGCCCTGCACATGGCCGTCGATCCGGATCGGTTCGTAGGCTGTCACGTCCGCATCCTCGGCCTCGACCACCATCGCGCACAGCTTGCGCCGCGGGCCCTTGGCGCGCTCGGCCTCGGCCGCCGCGCGGCCGATGAAGTCGCCCTTGCCGAAGGCGATGAACCGCTCGAGCCCGGTCTCGGCCGGGGTGTAGTCGGGCGAATATTCCCGTAGCCACGCGCCAAAGAATTTCTCCAGCCTGAGGCTCATCAGCGCCCGCCCGCCGAAGGGGGTCAGGCCCATGGGCTGCCCGGCTGCCCAAAGCGTGGCCCAGAGCGCACGCTGGGCCATCGGGTCGGTATAGATCTCGTAGCCCAGATCGCCGGTGTAGCTGACCCGCTGGACGAGACAATCGGCCATTCCGATACAAAACCGTTTCACATCGAGAAACCGAAACGCCTCTGCCGACACGTCCTGTCGCGTGCAGGCGGCCAGCAGGTCGCGTGCCCGCGGCCCCGCGATCTGAAAGCCGGTGATCCGGTCCGAGACGTTTTCCACCCTCACGCCGTTCTCAAGATGCGCCTCGAACCAGCGGCGATGGACCTCTTGCGCGGCGTAGCTGGCGGTCAGGCGGAACTCGGTGTCCGACAGGCAAGAGACGGTGAAATCGCCCAAGAGCTTGCCCCGGGGCGAGAGCATGGGGCTCAGCGCCAGCCGCCCCGGCACGGGGATGCGCCCGGCCATGATCCGGTCGAGCCAGGCGCGGGCCCTGGGCCCGGTGACGCGGAACTTTCCGAAGGAATGGATCTCGGCGATGCCCACGCCGTCGCGCACCGCGCGCGCCTCGCGCCCCACAGCCTCGAACGCGTTCGAGCGGCGGAACGAAGGGGTCTCGTACCGGGCCTCGCCCTCGGGGGCGAAATAGTTGACCACCTCCAGCCCGAACTGGTGCCCCCAGACCGCGCCCATCTCGTCGAACACCGGGTACATCGGCGTGGTGCGGAACGGCCGCGCGGCGGGCAGCTCCTGGTTGGGGTAGGTCACGGAAAAGCGGTTCTGGTAGTTTTCCACGACCTTGGGCCGGGTATAGCCGGCGGTGATCCAGCGGCCGAAGCGGGCGACGTCCAGCGCCTGGGGGTTTTGCGGCGTCTCGCCCTCGATCATCCATTGCGCCAGCGTCAGCCCCACACCGCCGCCCTGGCTGAACCCCGCCATCACCGCCACCGCGGCCCAGTAGTTGCGCAAGCCCGGCACGGGGCCCACCAGCGGGTTGCCGTCAGGGGCGAATGTGAAGGGGCCGTTGATCACCGTCTTGACGCCCGCGCGTTCCAGCACCGGGAAGCGGCGATAGGCGAATTCTATGCTGTCCTCGACCTTGTCCAGCTTGTCGGGCAGCAACTCGTGGCCGAATTCCCAGGATGTGCCGTCCACCGCCCAGGGCTCGCAGGGCTGTTCGTAGAAGCCGATGCACAGCCCCTTGCCCTCTTGCCGCAGATAGCTTTCGCCGCCCGGGTCGATCACGTGGGGAAACTCTGTGTCGCGCCCGGCGATCTCGGGGATTTCCTCGGTTACCAGATACTGGTGCTCCATCGGGTGGAGCGGCAGGTAAAGCCCCGCCATCGCCGCCACCTCGCGCGCCCAGAGACCGCCGGCATTCACCAGATGCTCGGCGATCACCGTGCCCTTTTCGGTGACCACCTCCCAACCCTCCGGGTGGGGGTTGGTCTCCAGCACGCGGTTGTGCAGCACGATCTCGGCACCGCCCATCCGCGCGGCCTTGGCATAGGCATGGGTGGTGCCCGAGGGGTCGAGATGGCCGTCCAGCGGGTCGTAGAGCGCGCCGAGGATGCCCTCCACATTGACCAGTTCGGCCATCGCCTTGATCTCGTCCGGCCCGAGGATCTCGGTGTCCAGCCCCATGTAGCGGTGCTTGGCCCGCTCGGCCTTCAGCATGTCGAACCGTTCGGGCGTGTCGGCCAGCGTCAGCCCGCCGACATGGTGCAGCCCGCAACTGAGGCCGGTGATTTCCTCCAGCTCCTTGTAGAGCCCGATCGTGTAGCCCTGCAGGGCGGCCATGTTGGTGTCGCCGTTCAGCGTGTGAAAGCCCCCCGCCGCGTGCCAGGTCGACCCGCTGGTCAGCTCCGACCGCTCGATCAGCATCACGTCGGACCAGCCCAGCTTGGTCAGGTGGTAAAGCACCGAACACCCCACCACCCCGCCGCCGATCACGCAGACCTTCACATGGCTTTTCATCGCGTCCCCTCGCATCTCCCTTGTGGCCGAGCGTGGCGGGGCGGGCAGGGGGGCGGCATGGTCATCCGCGACAGAAGCTGTCGTTTTCAGGCCGGTCTGACGGTCAGGGCTTCTGAAGCAATTTGGAGGTAGCCGCGGGTTGTGTTAATCTTAATTAATATAACGTAATCGGTGCTGTCCATGAGATGGTTGTTTCAATGGACGCTCGCAGTGATTTGCTTCGCATGTATCGCTACGGGCGGATTGGCCGAAGCCAAATCTCCGGCTGATGCGGCTGGCGTGGCTGAACGTCTACGGACCCTTCAAGCTTCCGAGGCTATCAAGGTCTATTGCTGCAAGACCTGTCGAAAAGGCAAGGCTTGCGGCGACAGTTGTATCAGCAGGTCGAAGAGTTGTCACAAGCCGCCTGGATGTGCCTGCGACGGTTAACGTTTCCTAGCGTTCGGGGATCAGCCCGCGCGGGCTGAAACGCAGAACCACCAGCAGGATCACCCCCATGGTCAGCAGGCGCATATGCGCGACGCTGTCCAGCAGATGCGCCTTGAGGCCCGAGTCCTCGGCCATGCCCGCGGTCAGAACGTTCATCAGGAAGGCGCCGAAGGGCTCGACCTCGACCCAGAGGAACCAGATCAGGAAACCGCCCAGCACCGCGCCCCAGTTGTTGCCCGAGCCGCCGACGATCACCATCACCCAGATCAAAAACGTATAGCGCAGCGGCTGGTACGAACTGGGCGTGAGCTGCCCGTCGAGCGTCGTCATCATCGCGCCCGCCAGCCCGCAGATGGCCGAGCCCAGGATAAACACCTGCAGGTGCCGGGCCTTGACGTCCTTGCCCATCGCCTCGGCCGCCACCTCGTTGTCGCGCACCGCGCGCATCATCCGGCCCCAGGGCGAATTCAGCGCCTTTTCCGCCAGCCAGATCAGCGCCAGCAGCACGGCCAGGAACAGCGCCGCATAAAGCAGCTTGACGTAAAGCGTCGAGGCGACGACCGGGTCCAGCCCCAGCCCCTGGGCGTTCTCGACAAACCCGGGGCTTTGCTGAAGGTCCACCTCGTAGGGCACCGGGCGCGGCAGGCCGATCACGTTCTTCACGCCGCGGCTCAGCCAGTCCTCGTTCTTCAGCACCGCGATGACGATCTCGGCGATGCCCAGCGTCGCGATGGCCAGGTAATCCGACCTCAGCCCCAGCGCGGTCTTGCCGATCGCCCAGGCCGCGCCCGCGGCCAGCAGCCCGCCCACCGGCCAGGCCAGCAGCACCGGCAGGCCAAGCCCGCCGAGATAACCGGTCGAGGCCGCATCGACCGCCTCGATGGCATTCGCCGCCGGGTCGAACACGAAGCGGTAGAGGAAGAACCCCGCGACCAGCCAGGCCACCATCGCCAGCGCCCGCGCCCGGCCCTTGGCCATCCGCTGCCACAGCGCGACCGCGCCCGCGATCACCCCCGCGCCCAGCACCAGCGCCAGCAGCATCCGCCCGCCGCCCGCGGCCCAGGCCGCGCCCACCGGCGGCATCGCCACGATCACCGCGGCCAGCCCGCCGAGCGCGACAAAGCCCATCACGCCCACGTTGAAGAGCCCGGCATAGCCCCATTGCATGTTGACCCCCAGAGCCATGATCGCCGAGATCAGCCCCATGTTGAGGATGGAAAGCGCCGTGTTCCAGCTTTGCAGGAACCCCACGCCGAGGATCAGCAGCGCCACGAAGACGAAGAGAAGGGCGTCGCGCATTGTCATACCGCTTTCCCCCTGAACAGGCCCGTCGGGCGGAACAGCAGCACGATCACCAGGATCACGAAGCTGACCGCGAACTTGTAATCGGTCGAAAGGAGCTGGACCAGGCCGTCCGGCTCCAGCCGCTCGGGCAAGAGATACCCCAGCACCTTCTTGAAGGCATAGGTGATCGTCACCTCGGAATAGGCGATCACGAAGCCCCCGGCGATGGCGCCCACCGGGCTGCCCAGGCCGCCCACGATGGCCGAGGCGAAGATCGGCAGCAACAGCTGGAAATAGGTGAAGGGCTTGAAGGATTTGTCCAATCCGTAGAGAACACCCGCGATTGTCGCCAGCGCGGCAACGATGATCCAGGTGATCGCCACCACGCGTTCGGGGTTGATGCCCGACAGCAGCGCCAGGTCCTCGTTGTCGGAAAAGGCCCGCATCGACTTGCCCGTCCGGGTCCGGTTGAGAAACCAGAACAAGAGCACCACCACGATCATCGCCGTGACCAGCGTGATGCCTTGCGTGGTGCGGATCGCCAGCCCCTCGTCGAGGCCCGTCATCTCCTTGAAGGCGCGCGCGGTGATGATGAACCGCTCGCCATCGGCAAAGCGCTGGTCGTCGGGCCCGATGATGAAGCGCACCAGACCGTTGAGGATGAACATCACCCCCATCGAGACGATCACCAGGATCACCGGCTTGGCCTTCTGCGCGCGGTAAAAGCGGTAGACCACCCGGTCGGTGGCCAGCAGCAACAGCGCGGTGCCGGCGATGCCCGCCGGCAGCGCCAGCAGCGCGGTGGGCAGCGGCCCCAGCCCGACGCCCAGCGATTGCAGCCACCAGGTGAACAGCACGGTGAGCATGGTGCCAAAGGCCATCGTGTCGCCATGGGCGAAGTTGGAAAACCGCAGGATGCCGTAGATCAGCGTCACCCCCAGCGCGCCCAGCGCGAGCTGCGCGCCATAGGCGGTGGCCGGGATCAGCACGAAGTTGGAAAACGCGACCAGCGCGTTCAGAAGGTCTGTCATTGCTCAGGCTCCTCGCAGGTTCCGAGGATGGTGATCGCCACCGCCTCGCGGGCCACACCGTCCGCGCCAAGGCGGACCAAGCTGTGGCGGGTCAGCACGAAGCGGTAATCGTCGAACACCGTCATCGCACCCGCGCCCTGGCCCTCTTCCAGCGCGCCGCCGCTCGCCTGCAACAGCGTGCCGGCGGCGTCGGGCAGGCGGGTGAATTCGTAAAAGCTCTCGTCATCAGGGGTGGTCAGCACCACCTTGTCGCCCGTGCGCCGGCCCACCTTCAGCGCGTAGGGCACCTCGGCGGGCTCGCATGCGCCCAGGGTTGTAACGCAGGCCAGCCGCGCGGTGCAGTCGAGCTCCAGCGCAAGCGCCGGGCCGGCCCACAAGATCGGCAGGGCGATGAGAATTGCGCGCATGCCCAGCCCTCTCCGCACCGTCCGGTGCAGCGCTTGCCGCGATTGCCGAGGGAAAGGAAACCGCCCCATCGCTCAGCCCCCCAGAAAGGTCCGCCGAACCTCGGGATCGGCGAGAAGCGCCTTGCCCGTGTCCGTATAGGCGTTGCGCCCCTGGACCAGCACATAGCCCTTGTCCGCGATCTCCAGCGCCTGGCGGGCGTTCTGCTCGACCATCAGGATCGAGATACCGGTGCGCGCGACCTCGATGATCCGGTCGAACAGCTCGTCCATCACGATGGGCGACACGCCCGCGGTGGGCTCGTCCAGCATCAAAACCTTGGGCTTGGTCATCAGCGCCCGGCCCACGGCCACCTGCTGGCGCTGCCCGCCCGACAGCTCTCCCGCCGCCTGCCGGCGCTTTTCCCGCAGGATCGGGAACAGCCGGTACACCTCCTCGATGGTGGCCGCGATGTCGTCGCGGCGCAAAAATGCGCCCATCTCGAGGTTTTCCTCGACGCTCATCGAGGTGAAGATGTTGTTGTTCTGAGGCACGAAGGCCATGCCCTTGGCCACGCGGGCCTGGGGCGTCAGGGCGGTGATGTCCTCTCCGGCCAGCCGCACGGCGCCCTTGTGGATGGTCAGCATCCCGAAAACCGCCTTCATCGCGGTCGATTTCCCCGCGCCGTTGGGCCCGACGATCACCGCGATCTCGCCCGCGTCGACGGCGACGGTGCAGGCATGCAGGATGTCGGCCCCGCCATAGCCCCCGGTCATGCCCTCGCCGATAAGGAAAGGTTCCGCCATGCGCGCCCAGCCCCTTCTTCTTCTTGGTTCAAATACCCGTTTTCCGGCAGGCCAGAGCCGCCGCGCGACGGTCAGGCAATGCCCTGTTTCACCTTGTTCTTCAGACCCGTACCCAGATAGGCCTCGATCACCGCCTCGTTTTTCATGATCTCGCTGGCCGCACCCTCGGCCAGCACCTTGCCCTCGGCCATCACGATCACCGGGTCGCAAAGCCGCCCGATGAAATCCATGTCATGCTCGATCAGGCAGAATGTATAGCCGCGCTCTTCGTTGAGCCGCAGGATCGCGTCGCCGATCGTGTTCAGCAGCGTCCGGTTCACGCCCGCGCCCACCTCGTCGAGAAACACCACCCGTGCGTCCACCATCATCGTGCGTCCGAGCTCCAGCAGCTTTTTCTGCCCGCCCGAAAGGTTGCCGGCCCGCTCGTCGGCCAAATGGTCGATGGTCAGGAAATCCAGCACCTCGTCGGCCTTCTGCGCCAGGGCGCGTTCCTCGGCCGAGACGCGCCCGCGCGCGAACCAGGCATTCCACAGCCGCTCGCCCGACTGGCCGCCGGGCACCATCATCAGGTTCTCGCGCACGGTCATCGACGAAAACTCGTGCGCGATCTGGAAGGTCCTGAGCAGCCCCTTGTGAAACAGCTCGTGCGGGGGCAGGCCGGTGATGTCTTCGCCGGCCATCGTCACGCGCCCGGCGGTCGGTTGAAGAACGCCTGCAATCACATTGAAAAGGGTCGATTTTCCCGCGCCGTTCGGGCCGATCAGCCCGGTGATCGACCCCTCGCGGATTTCCAGCGAGGCGCCGTCGACCGCGCGGAAGCCGCCGAAATGCCTGTGCATGTTCTCGACCACGATCATCGCGCGACCTTGCCCCCGGGTTTTCCAAAAAGACAGCCCGGCACCGGGCCGGGCTGTCATAATCATTTCGCAATGGCTGTCAACGGTAGCCGATGACCTTGAGCTCGCCGCCCTCGATGACGACCTCGCGGTACGAGCCGCCGCTTTCACCCGGGCCGATCAGTTCGACCGAGGCGGCGCCGACATAATCGACATCGCCGCCGCCCGCGAGGATCTCGAGCGCCTTGTCCAACTCGCCGGGCAGGATCTCTTCGCCCGGTGCGTTGGCGACTTCCATCACCTTGTCCTTGTAGACCTGCGGGTCGGCCGAGCCCGCGGCCTGCATCGCCAGCACGAGCAGCGCCGCGGCGTCATACGCCTCGCCCGCGAAGGCCGAGGTGCCGTCGAAGCCCGCCTCTTCGGCCATCGCGGTGAAAAGCTCGCGCCCTTCGCCGGCGGCGGCAGGGTTCTGCCCGAACGAGCCGTCGATGGCCGTGCCGAAGCGATCGACCAGCGCCTGGCCGACCATGCCGTCGGGGAAGACGAATGTGTCGAAGGCACCGGTATCGAGCGCCGCCTGCACCACGCCCGAGCCGCCCTGGTCGACATAGCCCACCACGACCAGAACCTCGCCGCCGGCCGAGGCCAGCGCGCCCACTTCGGCCGAGTAGTCGGCCTTGCCGTCTTCATGGGCGGCGGTGATCGTGACGGTGCCGCCGGCGGCCTTGTAGGCCTCTTCGAAGGCCGAGGCGAGGCCCTTGCCGTAGTCGTTGTTGGTATAGGTGATGGCGACTTCTTCGATGCCGCGCTCCATCACCAGGTCCGACATGACCTGGCCCTGGCGCGCGTCCGACGGTGCGGTGCGGAAGAAAAGGCCGTTATCCTCGATCGTCGACAGCGACGGCGAGGTCGCCGAGGGCGAGATCACGACGATGCCGTTGGGCACCGCCACGTTGCTGACCACCGCGCCCGTCGCGCCCGAGCACATCGGCCCGGCCACGCCCGCGACCCGGTCGGAGGTGATGATGCGTTCCACCGCGGCCACCGCGGCAGCGGAATCGACGCAGGTGGTGTCGGCGCGCACCGGCGTCAGGGTCGAGCCGTCGAGGAACAGGCCCGAGTCGCTGGCCTGTTTCAGCGCCAGTTCCGAACCCGCGGCGATCGGCGGGGCGAGCGATTCCAGCGGGCCGGTAAAGGCCGCGGCCACCCCGACCTTGATTTCCTCGCCAGAGGCGGCGCCGGCCATCAGCGCGGCGGCGGCGCTGGCCATCAGCAGCTTTTTCATCTTCAACTCCCATGTTGAACGGTTATTCCGGCGCGCAGCGTAAGACGGACGATGTGAAAAGAAAAGGCCGCGGCAGGCGCCTGAGATTGATCGCCAGGGCCTGTGCGCCTAGCATGGCGCAATTGACCATCGGGAGGGGACGATGCGTTTAAGAATGGCGGCGGTGCTGGCCGTGGCCCTGGCGCTGACGGCATTTCAGGCCCCGGCGCAAGACGGCCGGCCAGACGGCATTTTCGACGACTACGCCGAGTTGCGCAGCTTTCTGCGGCAGAAGGCCGCGATGCGTGATTTCGTCCCGTTGATCCAGCGGCTCGGCGGGCGCGATGAATACAGCCCCGAACAGCTCGACGCGATCAACAGCCAGTTCCGCTCGATCTACCCCGCGGCGCTGACCGACGACATGCGGGTGCGCACGCGCGCGCTGGAAAACGGGTTCCGCGAAGAGATCATCGCGTTCCGCGAGCGCGAGCACTACCTGTGGATCTACCTGCTTTACCACGAACGCGGGCAGGACCTCGTGGTGATCAATTTCTCGATGAACTCCAACGCCGAACCGATCCTGACGCGGTTTTGACGCTCAGGCCGGCGCGCGGGTGCCGTGGCTGCCGCGCTCTCGATAGGGCGTGGTGTCGTAATGCGCCCGGTAGCACTTGGAGAAATGGCTGGGCGAGGCAAAGCCGCAGGCGAGCGCCACGTTGATCACGCTCATGTCGGTCTGCATCAGCAGGTTGCGCGCCTTCCCGAGCCTCAGTTCCATGTAATATCGCTTGGGGCTGCGGTTGAGGTAGCGGCGGAACAGCCGTTCCAGCTGGCGCGTCGACATGCCCACGTCGCGCGCCAGGATCGCCGGGCTGATCGGGTCCTCCAGGTTTTGCTCCATGCGCTGGATCACCTGGCTTAGCTTTGGGTGGCGCACCCCGATCCGGGTGGGGATCGACAGCCGCTGGGTGTCCTGGTCGGTGCGGATCGACGAGTAGATCAACTGGTCGGCCACGGCGTTGGCCAGCTCTTCGCCATGGGCGTCGGCGATGAGCTTCAGCACCAGGTCGATCGACGAGGTGCCGCCGGCGGTGCTCATCCGGTTGCCGTCGATCACGAAGACCGACTTGGTCAGGTCGACCTCGTGGAATTCCTCGGCAAAGCTGTCCTGGTTTTCCCAGTGAATGGTGGCGCGCTTGCCATCCAGCAGCCCGGCCCGCGCCAGCGCGTAGGACGCCGTGCACAGCCCGCCGATCGAGATGCCGCGCCGCGCCTCGCGCCGCAGCCAGTTCAACAGCCGCTTGGTGGTGGCCGCCTGCACATCGGTGCCGCCGCAGACCAGCACCATGTCCTCGCGCCCCAGCTCGGCCAGATCGGTGTCGAGCCTGAGCGCCGTGCCGTGCGAGCAGGTGGCGTAATCGCCGCCCTCTCCGGCCAGCCGCCAGCGATAGAGTGACTTGCCCGACATCCGGTTGGCAATGCGCAGGGGCTCGATCGCGCAGGCAAAGCTGAGCATGGTGAATTGATCGAGCAGCACGAATACGACGTTCTGAGGCTTGGCGCCGGGGTCGGCGACCTCTACCAGGAATTCTTCATCCAACCGATCGCCCAACGACCCGGTCCTTTCGCGCTATTCAGAACGGAAACCAGTTTTGTCGGCGCTGATCAAGCCCCAGACGTCACGGGCGCAGGACCAAACGGCCCGGCCGGACGGCGAAAAGCGCGCCTTTCCGGCCGCCTGTTGAGGGCAGAGCGGGGGCCGTGCCAGTGTCGCGCCGGCAGCGCGCCGACCCTCGGCCGAAAGCGCTCTGCCGCCCGACGGCCGAAGGTTTCGCCGGCTCGGCCACGCGGTCCGCCCCGCGCTGCGGGGCCACGGCCAGAGATCGCTTGCGCCACGGCGCCCGGCCCGAAGTGCGTGCCGAATCGTGCCGATTTGCGGTGGCGGGCAGGGGCGCATCGGCCTATAAGCCCCGGCACGAGAGCCGAGATTGCGGAGCGACGACAATGACCCAGTGGCAGAAATCCGATTGGCGCAGCAAGCCCCGGGTGCAGATGCCCGACTATACCGACCCCGAGGCCTTGGCCGCGGTCGAGACGCAGCTTGCCAAGTATCCGCCGCTGGTCTTTGCCGGCGAGGCACGCAACCTGACAGCCAAGCTGGGGCAGGTCTCGCGCGGCGAGGCCTTCCTGTTGCAGGGCGGCGACTGCGCCGAAAGCTTTGCCGAATTCTCGGCCGACACCATCCGCGACACGTTCAAGGTGCTGTTGCAGATGGCGGTGGTGCTGACCTATGGCGCCAAGCTGCCGGTGGTGAAGGTCGGCCGCATGGCCGGCCAGTTTGCCAAGCCCCGCTCGGCCCCGACCGAGACAATCGGCGGCGTCGAGCTGCCCAGCTATCGCGGCGACATCATCAACGGCTTCGAATTCACCGAAGAGGCCCGCAACCCCGATCCGCAGCGCATCTTGCAGGCCTACACCCAGGCCGCGGCCTCGCTGAACCTGCTGCGCGCCTTTTCCAAGGGCGGGTTCGCCGACATCCATCGCGTGCATAGCTGGACGCTGGGCTTTACCGACAGCGACGAGGCCGAGAAATACCGCGAGATGGCCGCCCGGATCAGCGACACGCTGTCGTTCATGACCGCCGCGGGCGTCAACGGCGACACGATGCGCGGGCTGGCGACGGTCGATTTCTTCACCTCGCACGAAGCGTTGCTACTGGAATACGAAGAGGCGCTCTGCCGGGTCGATTCCACCTCCGGAAACTGGGTCGCGGGCACGGGCCACATGCTGTGGATCGGCGACCGCACCCGGCAGGTGGACGGCGCGCATGTCGAGTTCTGCCGCGGCGTGATGAACCCGATCGGGCTGAAATGCGGACCCTCGATCACCGAGGACGACCTCAAGGTGCTGATCGAAAAGCTGAATCCGCAAAACGTGCCGGGCCGTCTGACGCTGATCGCACGATTCGGCGCGGGCACGGTGGGCGACAACCTGCCCCGGCTGATCAGGACGGTGCGCAACATGGGCGCCGAGGTGGTGTGGACCTGCGACCCGATGCACGGCAACACGATCAAATCGGCCAGCGGGTTCAAGACCCGGCCGTTCGACTCGGTGTTGCGCGAGGTGCAGGAGTTCTTTGCGGTGCACAAGGCCGAGGGCACCATCCCCGGCGGCGTGCATTTCGAGATGACCGGCAAGGACGTGACCGAATGCACCGGCGGCGTGCGTGCCGTGACCGACGAGGACCTCTCGTCGCGCTACCACACCGCCTGCGACCCGCGGCTCAACGCCAGCCAGGCGCTGGAGCTTGCCTTCCTCGTCGCCGAAGAACTGAGCGACCGCCACGCGGGCCAGATCGCCGCGGCGCTCTGAGGCTCAGCCGGCGCCGCGGGGCGGGTTGGCGGAGCGGACCAGCACTAGCCGCGGCCGCCCGCGCAGGCGCGGCGCCGGGGCAAAGCCCGCGCGGCCCTCTGCCAGACCCGGAAAAGGGGCGGCGGCGTCCAGCGGCCGGCTGTGACAGCCCGCGATCGCCATCCTGCGGGGGGGCGCCCGGCCCACGTCGCCGGCCAACTCGAGCGCGCCGAGCGCGCGGCTGACGTGCCCCTCCCGGTCGCATAGCGGCAACAGCAGCATTCGGGCCTTCAGCCGCGGCGCCCCGGCCGCGCCGGGCGCGGCGAGGGCGACCTCCAGCCGGGCCGGCCCGTCGAACAAAAGCTCCAGCACCCCTTCCAGCCGGGCGCGCGCCTCTGGCAGGAACAGCGCCGACAGCGGCATGCCGCGCGTGTCCATGCCCATCATCGCGGCCAGGTCGCGCCCGGCGATCCGCAGCCGGGCTTGGCCGGGCGCGATACGTTCGACCAGGAACGCGCCCGACAGCGCGCCCTCCAGCCCGCGCGGGTCGATGGCGGCCCGCGGGGGCGGGCAGGGCCGCCCCCCGCGCACCCCCTCCCAGTAGGCCTCGACCGTGGCGAGGGTGGCGAAATCCTGCATCAGCCCTTTCCGCCGAAAGGCGCATATCTGTGCCGTGGCGCTCTTTTCCCGGTCCATCGCGGTTTTCCTTGCGGCTGTCCTGGGGTCGGGATCATTGCCGCCCGGTCGACGCCCGTGTTAACCGTGGCGGCAAGACCCTTACCCTTGGGTTAAGAATGCACAAAATACCGACAACCGGGGGGATTTTCGTAACCGATGGTTAACTCCATGACCGCCTTCGCGGCGCGCACAGGGCAGAGCGGCGCCCAGAGCTGGGCCTGGGAGATTCGCAGCGTGAATGCCCGCGGGCTCGATCTGCGGCTGCGCCTGCCCGAGGGGCTTCCGGGGCTGGAAGAGGCGGTGCGCAAGGCGCTGGCCGGAAAGGTGGCGCGCGGCAACGTCACGCTGGGCCTGCGGCTCACCCGCGGCGAGGGGGCGGCGGGGTTCGCGCTGGACACCCCGGCGCTGAATGCCGCGCTGGCGGCGCTCAAGCGCGTGGAGGTGGCCGCGCTCGAACACAACCTCACGCTGCCGCCGCCCAGCGCGGCCGAGGTCCTGTCGCTCAAGGGCGTGGTCGAGGCCGGCGCGGCACCCGATGCCGAGGCGCTGCTGCCCGCGCTCACCGCCGATCTGGCACCGCTGATCGACGCCTTCCTGCAAATGCGCGCGGCCGAGGGCGCCGCGCTCGACGCGGTGCTGGGCGACCAGTTGGCGCGGATCGCGGAGCTGGTCGAGGCCGCGCAAGTCGAGGCCGAGGCGCGCGGCCCCGAGATGGCCGCGGCGCTGAAGGCCAACCTCGCCCGCGTGCTGGACAACAGCGACGGCGCCGATCCCGACAGGGTGGCGCAGGAACTGGCCCTGATTGCGGTGAAATCGGACGTGCGCGAAGAGCTTGACCGGCTGGCCGCGCATGTCGAGGCGGCGCGCGCGCTTTTGTCAGACGACGGGCCCGTGGGCCGCAAGCTCGATTTCCTGATGCAGGAATTCAACCGCGAGGCCAACACCTTGTGTTCCAAGGCGCAGGCCACCGCGCTGACCCGCATCGGGCTTGACCTCAAGACCGTGATCGACCAGATGCGCGAGCAGGTCCAAAACGTGGAGTAGGCCATGGACGACCGCCGGGGGCTTCTCATCATTCTCTCATCGCCCTCGGGCGCGGGAAAGTCGACGCTGGCCCGCCGCCTGCGCGACTGGGACCCGGAGATCCTGTTCTCGGTCTCGGCCACCACCCGCAGACCCCGGCCGGGCGAGGTCGACGGGCGGGAGTACCATTTCCTCAGCGAGGGCGAGTTCAAGGCCCAGGTCGCCCGCGGCGAGATGCTGGAACACGCCCATGTCTTCGGCCATTTCTACGGCTCGCCCGAGGCGCCGGTGCGCGCCGCGGTCGAGGCCGGGCAGGACGTTCTCTTCGATATCGACTGGCAGGGGGCGCAGCAGATCCGCAACTCGGCGATGGGCCAGCACACGCTTTCGCTGTTTCTGTTGCCGCCCTCCATTGCCGAACTGCGCCGCCGGCTGGAAGGCCGCGGCCAGGACACTGCCGAGACCATCGCCAAGCGGATGCAGAAGAGCTGGGACGAGATCAGCCATTGGGACGGGTACGATTTCGTGCTGGTCAACGACGATCTCGACGCCACCGAGGACCGGCTCAAGACCATCCTGACCGCAACCCGCCTGCGCCGCAGCCAGCAGCCCGGCCTGACCGAGCATGTGCGCGCCTTGCAGGCCGAATTCGAGGCGCTTTGACATGACCCTTTACACGCTCGACGGCATCGCGCCGACGCTTCCCGAGAATGGCGATTTCTGGGTCGCGCCCGACGCCAACCTGATCGGCCGGGTGATCCTGGAAAGCGGCGCGTCGGTCTGGTTCGGCTGCACGCTGAGAGGCGACAACGAGCCGATCACGGTCGGCGCGGGCAGCAACGTGCAGGAAAACGTGGTCTGCCACACCGACATGGGCTTTCCGTTGGTCATCGGGCCGGGCTGTACCGTCGGGCACAAGGCCATGCTGCATGGCTGCACGATCGGCGAAAATTCCCTGATCGGGATGGGCGCCACGGTGCTGAACGGCGCGAAGATCGGCAAAAACTGCCTGATCGGCGCCCATGCGCTGGTGACCGAGGGCAAGGAGATCCCCGACAACAGCCTGGTGATGGGCGCGCCGGGCAAGGTGGTGCGCACGCTCGACTCGGCGGCCATCGAGGGGCTGCGCGCCTCGGCGCTGCATTACCAGCAGAACATGCGCCGCTATCGCGCCGGCCTTTCCGGCGCGTGACGCAAGTTCCGTCCAAGGAATTCGCCAGAGCTTTTTGCATAGCTCCGGCGGCCGGCCCCGAGGAGCAGTGCCCATGACCGACACCCCCGTCCGCCGCACCGCCTGGCCCGACAGCGCCGCGCGCCCGCTGGTGACGCCCTTGCAGCCCTCGGTGGTCTATGCCGCCGCCGACCCCGACGCGCTGGACGCGCAATACGAGGGCCGGGTGCAGGGCTATGCCTATGCCCGCGAGGGGCACCCCAATGCCGATGTGCTGGCCGCCAAGATCGACCGGCTGGAAGGTGCCGAGGGCGGGTTTGTCACCGGCTCGGGCATGGCGGCGGTCGGCGCGATGATGCTGGGGGCGCTGAAGGCGGGCGATCACGTGCTGGGCGGCGACCAGCTATACGGGCGCAGCCTCAGGATGCTGGGCGACGACCTGCCGCGCCTTGGCATCGCCACCTCGCTGGCCGACCCGACCGACGCGGCGGCCATCGCCGCCGCGCTGCGCCCCGAGACCCGGCTGATCCTGATCGAGCTGGTCTCGAACCCCACGCTGCGGGTGGCCGACATGCACGGCATCGCCGCGCTGGCGCGCGAGCGGGGCATCCTGCTGGCGGTCGACAACACCTTTACCACGCCGCGGGGGGTTCGCCCTTTCGAGCACGGGGCGGATATCGTGATCCATTCCGTGACAAAGCTGCTGGCCGGGCATTCCGACGCGACGCTGGGCTACGTGGCGGCACGCGACCCCGATCTCGGCGCCGCGATGCGCCAGGCCGCCGTCACCTGGGGGATGACGCCCAGCCCGTTCGATTGCTGGATGGCCGAGCGGGGGCTCAACACGTTCGAGCTGCGCTATGACCGGGCCGAGGCCAACGCCGCGGCGCTGGCCGATCACCTGGCGGGGCTGCCGGGGGTGCGGCGGGTGCTGTATCCGGGCCGGGCCGATCACCCCGACCACAACCGGGCAGGCGATCTCTTGCAGGGCCGTTTCGGCACGATGCTGAGCTTCGAGATCGCGGGCGGGCGCGCGGCGGCCAACGCGCTGGTGCGCGCCGCGGGCGATATCGCCTTCGCGCCCACGCTGGGCGATGTCGCCACCACCCTGTCGCACCCGGTCTCCTCGTCGCACCGCGCGGTCGCGGACGAGGCGCGCACGGCGTTGGGCATCACCGAGGGGCTGTTTCGCCTGTCGGTCGGGGTCGAGCCGTTGGAGCTGTTGCAGGCCGAGCTGTCCGCCGGCATCGCGGCGGCGGCGCAGGTGGCGGGCTGAGATGCCCGCCCGCCCTCAGTGGGGCGCCCGCGGTCGCAGTTCGACGGCCAGCCTGGGGCAGAGCTGGGCGATCTCCCGGTGGATGATGCCGGGGCGGGGCAGGGGCGGGGTCAGCACGATATACTTGCCGGTGAACCCCGCAAGGTCGAGCTGGCAGGCCAGGTCGAGCGCGTCGAAATGCTCTGACACCAGCGGAGAAGCCACGAAATCGGCCCAGGGCGCGCGCGCCAGCGCGGCGTGGATCAGCGCATAGGGCAGGGTTTCGAGCCGAAGCCCCGGCAGCGGCGCGCGCTGCACGGCAACCTCGGCGGGCTCCACGTCGATCAGCAGTCCGAGCGGCTGCTCCGAGCGGGGCAGGGGCGCGAAGGCCGCGAGTTGACGCATAGGCATGATGGTGGCTCCGCTCCGTCGCGCGCCCGAACGAATCGGTTTGCGCATGAAATAGTTGAGTCAACCTGTCTAAAAGACAGGTTCGCAGGGTTGCGTGAAACTTAATTGAAATTTTCGCGCCGAGGCAAACATTATGCGCGCGTCGGGCAGGTTTACGTCCCGGCGGGCGGGCGCGCGCCGGCAAGCACAAGGTGAATGAAATGCAGGGGCAGTTGTTGAAGGCGGTGCTCGAGGCGGTGCCGCTGCCCGCGGTGTTGATCGCCGAGGACGAACGCGTGGCGGCGATGAATGCCCATGCCGAAGAGATGTTCGGCGCCTCCGGAAGCGGACGGCATTATATCGCGGTGCTGCGCCAGCCGGCGCTCCTGGACTGCGTTGAGGAAACCCTGCGCCTCAGGCAGCGGCGGCGCACCCGCTACCTGACGACGGAACTGGCGCGCGAAGCGACCTACGAGGTCACCGCGTCCCCGGTCGAGGGCGAGGATGCGCGCGGCGCGCTGGTCACGCTGGTCGACATCACCGAGCGCGAACAGGTCGGCCAGATCCGGCGCGATTTCGTCGCCAATGTCAGCCACGAACTGAAGACGCCGCTGACCGCGCTGCTGGGATTCATCGAGACCCTCAAGGGCCCGGCGCGCAACGACGCGCCCGCGCGCGACCGTTTTCTGACGATCATGGAGCGCGAGGCCGAGCGGATGAACCGGCTGGTGCGCGATCTGCTGTCGCTCAGCCGGGTCGAGGCCGAAGAGCGGATGCGCCCGGAAGACCGGGTCGATGTCGCGGCGCTGGTGGAATCGTCGGTGCTGACCCTGCGCCCGATGGCAGCCGATGCCAAGGTCGCGCTCACGGTGAGCGGCGCGTCCGCGCCTGTCTGGGTACGTGGCGACGCCGACCAGCTGGTGCAGGTGTTCACCAATCTCATCGAGAACGCCATCAAATACGGCGGCAGCGGCGGGCGCGTGGAGGTCATGCTGGAGACCAGCGCGCGCGAGCTGGCGTTTCGCGGGCCGGGGGTGCGCATCGACGTGGTCGATCACGGCGAGGGCTTCGACCCGGTTCATATTCCGCGACTCACGGAACGGTTCTACCGCGTCGACAGCCACCGCTCGCGCGAGATGGGCGGCACCGGGCTGGGCCTGGCGATCGTCAAGCATATCGTCAACCGGCATCGCGGACGGTTTCGCATCGAGAGCACGCCGCGCGAGGGAAGCCGGTTTTCCATCATGTTGCCAGCATCTTGACGGCAGGCGGACGAGGCGGCGGCGAAAGTGTCGCAGGGCTCGTGAAACATGACCTGATGGCCCCTTCAAACGTTGTCATAAAACCGTTACGCAAACGTCACAAAAGCATTGTGCGGCGGGTCTAGGGCTCGCCCCGAGGTCGCTCAGTTGGCGGCCGCGTCGGGTCGTCTCTGCGACGGCCGAAATCAAGACATCAGGAGCTCTACATGTCCCTTGCGAAACTGACCGCCTCCGCGCTGGCGATCGCTGCCGTTTCGGCCACCGCCGCCGCCGCGCGTGACAACGTTCAGGTTGCCGGTTCCTCGACCGTGCTGCCCTACGCGTCGATCGTTGCCGAAGCCTTCGGCGAAAACTTCGACTTCCCGACCCCGGTCGTGGAATCGGGCGGCTCGTCGGCCGGCCTCAAGCGCTTCTGCGAAGGTGTTGGCGAAAACACCATCGACATCGCCAACGCGTCCCGCGCCATCCGCGAAAAAGAGATCAAGGCCTGTGCCGAAGCCGGCGTGACCGACATCATCGAAGTCCGCATCGGCTATGACGGCATCGTCTTCGCCAGCCAGATCGACGGCCCGGCCTTCACCGCGTTCGAGCCCACCGACTGGTTCAACGCGCTGTCGCCGAAAGTGCTGAAGGACGGCGAGCTTGTCGATAACCCCTACACCATGTGGTCGGACTTCAACGCCGATCTGCCGGCCGTTGAAATCAACGCCTTCATCCCGGGCACCAAGCACGGCACCCGCGAAGTGTTCGAAGAAAAGGTGCTGGCCGTCGGCTGTGAAGAAACCGGCGCGATGGAAGCCATGATGGCCGCCGGCATGTCGGAAGACGACGCCGAGGATGCCTGCATCGCGGTGCGTACCGATGGCCTGTCGGTCGATATCGACGGCGACTACACCGAGACCCTGGCCCGCATCGACTCGAACCCAGAGGGCGTGGGCGTGTTCGGCCTGGCCTTCTACGAGAACAACACCGACAAGCTGAAAGTGGCGACCATGTCGGGCGTTGCGCCCTCGACCGAGACCATCTCCACGGGTGAATACCCGGTGTCGCGTCCGCTGTTCTTCTACATCAAGAAGGCGCATATCGGCGTGATCCCCGGCCTCAAGGACTATGCCGAGTTCTTCGTCTCCGACGCCATCGCCGGCCCCAACGGCCCGCTGGCCCAGTACGGCCTGGTTGCCGACCCCGAGCTGGCCGAAACCCAGCAGAAGGTCGCCGACGAAGTGACCATGGGCAACTAAGCCCTCCAGTCGAAGGGGGGCGCCCGAGCGCCCCCCTTTTTGCCGTCTTTTTCGGTCGTTTCAATTCTTGGGGGTGCCGGCAATGCCTGTCTTGTGGCTTGTCCTGATCGTGCTGGTCATGGCTGTGGCCGGCTATATGCTGGGGCGCGCGCGCGCGCTTAAATCGGCAGGAGGGGACAGCCGCGACCTGCATTCGCTGCCGTCCTATTACGGGGCCAACGTCACGATCATGACGCTGGTGCCGGCCGTCGGCATCCTGATCGTCTGGCTTCTGGTCCAGCCGATCCTGATCGACCGGACCATTTCCTCTACCGTACCCGCAGAGGCGATTTCCGACAGCATGACGCGCGGGCTGTTCATGTCCGATGTGCGCCGCATCGCCGACGGGCTTGACCTGGCCGTGACCGAGGGCGCGATGGGCCGCGATGAGGCCGACAACATTCGCGCCGAGTTCACCGATATCCGCGATCGGCTCGGCAATCTCGGTGTCGCGCTCGGCTCTGATGTCGGCCCCGAAGTGCTGCGCGCCGCGCAGCGGTACCGGACGATGTCATCTGCCGGCAACCTCTTGATGACGCTGGCGGTTCTGGCGGCCGCGGGGGTGGGGTTCACGATCTCATACATGGCGACGGGCAAGAATTTCCGTGCCCGCAACGTGGTCGAAAAGGTGATCCGCTACCTGCTGATCTTTGCCGCGACCATCGCGATCCTGACGACGATCGGCATCTTGCTGTCGCTGGTCTTCAACACGATCGAGTTCTTCCGCCTTTACCCGGCAGAGGACTTCTTCCTCGGTCTGACCTGGAGCCCGAGCTTCGGCGGCGGCTCTGAACTGGGTATTCTGCCGCTGCTTTGGGGCACGCTCTACATCTCGATCATCGCGCTGCTTGTGGCGGTGCCGATCGGGCTGTTCGCAGCGATCTTCCTGTCGGAATACGCCTCGTCGACCGTGCGCTCCTTCGCCAAGCCGATGATCGAGGTGCTGGCGGGCATTCCGACCATCGTCTACGGCCTCTTCGCGCTGCTGACCGTGGGGCCGCTGCTGATGCGGGTCTTCGGCGACGACGGCATCGGCATCATGCAGGCCGGTACGGCGGTGATGACCGCGGGCCTGGTAATGGGCATCATGCTGATCCCCTTCGTCAGCTCGCTCAGCGACGACATCATCAACGCGGTGCCGCAGTCGATGCGCGACGGCTCGCTCGGCCTGGGCGCCACGCGGTCGGAAACGGTCAAACAGGTGGTGCTGCCCGCCGCCCTGCCGGGCATCGTCGGCGCCATCCTGCTGGCCGCCTCGCGCGCCATCGGCGAGACGATGATCGTGGTGCTGGGGGCAGGGGCCGCGGCGCGGCTCAGCATGAACCCGTTCGACGCGATGACGACCGTGACCGCCAAGATCGTCAGCCAGCTGACCGGCGACGCCGATTTCGCCTCGCCCGAGGCGCTGGTCGCCTTCGCGCTGGGGATGACGCTGTTCGTCATCACGCTGGGGCTGAACGTCTTCGCCCTCTACATCGTGCGCAAATACCGGGAGCAGTACGAATGACCGACGCCAACGCAACCCAGCCCGGCGCCGGTCGGCCCGCGCGGTCGAGCTCGCTTCTGCAACTCGACGAGCGCACCCGCCGCCGCAACGCCTCCGAGGCCCGATTCCGGCTTTACGGCATGGCCGCGGTCGGCATCGGCCTTGCCTTTCTCGTCATGCTGCTGGTCGCCATCCTGTCGAACGGCCTGGGCGCGTTCCAGCAGACCGCGTTTCACCTCAAGATCGAGTTGAAGCAAGACGTGCTCGACCCCAACGGCAACCGCGACATCGACGAGATCAAGGACGCCAAGACCTTTGCCTACAGCCCCTTGATCCGCGAGGCGGTGCTGCGCCAGATCGAGGCCTACGGCATCGACACGCCGCTGTCGGAAGCCCCGGTCGAAGGCTTTTCCTCGCCGCTCGACAACCTCTTTTCCAGCGGCGCGCGCTCGACGCTGCGCGACAGGGTCATCGCCAACCCCGACCTGATCGGCCAGACGGTCGATTTCCGCATTCTCGCATCGAGCCGCGTCGACGGGTATCTCAAGGGCCGTGTCGACCGCGAGTCGATCGCCCGCGACAAGAACCTCGACACCGTCCACCTGGACCTCGTCGATGCGCTGCACGAGCAGGGCGCCGTCGAGAAAGAGTTCAACTGGGACTTCATTACAGGCCCCGACGCATCGGACGCGCGGCCCGAACAGGCCGGCATGGGGGTGGCGATGCTGGGATCGTTCTTCATGATGCTGGTGGTGCTGGGGTTCAGCCTGCCCATCGGCGTGGCCGCCTCGATCTATCTTGAGGAATTCGCGCCCAGGAACCGCTTCACCGACCTCATCGAGGTGAACATCTCGAACCTTGCCGCGGTGCCCTCGATCGTGTTCGGCATCCTGGGCCTCGCGGTCTTCATCCAGTTCGCGCATCTGCCGCAATCGGCGCCGCTGGTCGGCGGGCTGGTGCTGACGCTGATGACGCTGCCCACGATCATCATCTCGACGCGCGCCTCGCTGCAATCGGTGCCGCCCTCGATCCGAGATGCCGCGCTCGGGGTAGGGGCCTCCAAGATGCAATCGGTCTTTCACCATGTTCTGCCGCTGGCCATGCCCGGCATCCTGACCGGCACCATCATCGGGCTGGCGCAGGCGCTGGGGGAAACCGCGCCGCTTCTCTTGATCGGCATGGTGGGGTATATCGCGTCGAACTATCCCGGCGGCGTAGCCGAAGGCTTTCTGGCGCCCAACTCGGCGATGCCCGCCCAGATCTACGAATGGGCCAAACGGGCCGACCCGGCCTTCTACGAACGGGCCTGGGGCGGGATCATCATTCTGCTCGGCTTTCTGATGACCATGAACATCATCGCCATCATTCTTCGCCGACGCTTCGAGCGCCGCTGGTAAACACTTCGGAAAGGACGCAAATATGTACGACACACCGAAAGTGGAGAACGACGTGGCGACCACGGACATCAAGATTTCCGCACATGGCTGTCAGGTTTATTACGGCGACACCCACGCCATCAAGGACGTGGACATCGACATCGAGGACACGACCGTAACCGCCTTTATCGGACCGTCGGGCTGCGGCAAGTCCACGTTCCTGCGCTGCCTCAACCGTATGAACGACACGATCGACGTCTGCCGGGTGGAAGGCGACATCAAGATCGACGGCGAGGACATCTACGACCCCAAGGTCGACCCGGTGCAACTGCGCGCCAAGGTCGGCATGGTCTTCCAGAAGCCCAACCCGTTCCCCAAGTCGATCTACGACAACATCGCCTACGGCCCCCGCATTCATGGCCTGGCCAAGTCGAAATCCGATCTCGACGATATCGTGGAGAGTGCGCTGCGCCGTGCCGCGATCTGGGACGAGGTGAAAGACCGGCTGCTGGCGCCGGGCACGGGCCTTTCGGGCGGTCAGCAACAGCGCCTCTGCATCGCCCGCGCCGTGGCGACCGAACCGGAAGTGCTGTTGATGGACGAGCCGTGCTCGGCGCTCGACCCGATCGCTACCGCCCAGGTGGAAGAGCTGATCGACGAACTGCGCGGACAGTATTCGGTGGTGATCGTGACCCACTCGATGCAGCAGGCCGCGCGGGTCAGCCAGAAAACCGCGTTCTTCCACCTCGGCAACCTGGTCGAATATGGCGACACGGGCCAGATTTTTACCAACCCGCAGGATCAGCGGACCGAAAGCTACATCACCGGCCGAATCGGCTGAGAAGGGATTTTCCATGACCGACTCGATGCAGTCACCGCATATCGTCAAGTCTTACGACCGCGACCTAGAGGGCATCCAGGCCAGCATCATGAAGATGGGCGGGCTGGTCGAGGCCGCGATCCTGGAGGCCGCCAATTCGCTGGAGATGCGCGACGAGGAACTGGCCGAGCGGGTGCGCAAGAACGACGCGGCCATCGACGCGCTGGAAGAGCAGATCAACCAGGAGGCCGCGCGCCTGCTGGCGCTGCGCCAGCCTTCGGCCAGCGACCTGCGCGTGGTGCTGAGCGTGATGAAGATCGCCGCCAACCTGGAACGGATCGGCGACTATGCCAAGAACATGGCCAAGCGCACCTCGGTGCTGGTGCAGATGACGCCCATTGAGGGTGCCTCGGGCGCGATCCGGCGGATGGCCAAGACCGTGGAAGGCATGCTGAAGGACGCGCTCGACGCCTATATTCAGCGCGACCCGGAGCTGGCCCTCGACGTGCGCCAGCGCGACCACGAGGTCGACCAGATGTACAACGCGCTGTTCCGCGAGTTCCTGACCTTCATGATGGAGGACCCGCGCAACATCACCGCCTGCATGCATCTGCATTTCATCGCCAAGAACATCGAGCGCATGGGCGACCACGCCACGTCGATCTCCGAACAGGTGATCTATTTCGTCACCGGCAGCATCCCCGAGGACGCGCGGCCGAAATCCGACACCACGGTCTACGAAACGACCGGAGCGAAATGATGGCAGCGGCCGAGCAACCCACCGTTCTGATCGTCGAGGACGAACCGGCGCAACGCGAGGTGCTGGCCTACAATCTCGAGGCCGAGGGCTTTGCCGTCTCCAAGGCCGAGAACGGCGAGGAGGCGTTGCTGCTGGTCGACGAGGGCGCGCCCGACATCATCGTGCTGGACTGGATGCTGCCCTCGGTGTCCGGCATCGAGGTCTGCCGCCGGCTGAAAACCCGGTCCGACACCCGTGGCGTGCCGATCATCATGTTGTCGGCCCGCGCCGAAGAGGTCGACCGGGTGCGGGGGCTGGAGACCGGCGCCGACGATTACGTGATCAAGCCGTATTCGGTGGTCGAGCTGATGGCCCGCGTCCGCGCCCAGTTGCGCCGCACGCGGCCCGCCGCGGTGGGCGAGCGGCTGGAATTCGAGGACATCACCCTCGACGCCGAAACCCACAAGGTGTTCCGCGGCGACAAGCTGTTGAAGCTGGGGCCGACCGAGTTCCGGCTGTTGTCGACCTTCATGGAAAAGCCCGGCCGGGTGTGGAGCCGCGAGCAATTGCTCGACCGGGTGTGGGGCCGCGACATCTACGTCGACACCCGCACGGTCGACGTGCATATCGGACGGCTGCGCAAGGCGCTGTGCCAGCATGGCGGGGCCGACCCGGTGCGCACGGTGCGGGGGGCGGGCTACGCCCTGGGTTAAGTCCGATAATAAGTATTATGTAAATAACGGTTCCGGCTAAACGGGCCTTTTTACGGTGATTTAGACGATTTCGGCCTCGCGCAGCGGTCGCCCCGTGCTCAGCCGCTCGGGCGACAACGGCGACAGATCCAGTGCGCGATAGCCGCCATGCAGGATCAATTCCGCAATGCCGCGCCCGACCGCCGGCGCCTGCTGCAGCCCGTGGCCGGAAAACCCGTTCATCACGTAGAAATTTTCCAGCCCCGGCCAGCGCCCGACCAGCGCGTTCTGGTCGAACGTGTTAAAGGCATAGTGCCCGGCCCAGCAACGGATCACCTTTACCGCATCGCATGCCGGCACGCGCGCATAGAGCCGCGGCCAAAGCTGGTCTTCGAAAAGCGCGTGGTCCGGGTCGAAATCGTCCGCCGCGACCGGGCCGTCCGCCTCTGGCACCGTGGCGCAGAGCCAATAGCGGCCCTCGGGGCGCAGGTAAAACCCTGTATGGTCCACCATCAGCGGCGCTTGCGGGGCCGTTAAATTCGGCGCGTCAATCAGGAAAACCGTTCTTTTGCGGGGCTCTACCGGCATGTCCTCGCCCAACATGCGCAAAATATCCGCACCCCGCGTGCCCGCGGCGTTGATCACCGCACCCGCCGAGATCTCTGTTCCCGAGGCCAGGCGCAGCCCCGTCACCCGGTCGCCACTGCGCCGCAACCCGGTGACGCGATCCTGCACATAGCTCACGCCGCGTTGCCGCGCCGCGGATTTGAGCGCCTGCACCAGCCCCATATTGTCGAACCAGCCCTCGTCGCGCGGCCCGAAGCTGCCCATCACCACATCGTCCAGCGCAAGGTGCGGAAACCGCGCGGCCAGGGCCTCGGGCTGCAATATCTCGGTCCCTGCCCCTTCGGCCCGCTGCAACGAAACGGCGGCGCGCATGGCCTCCGCGCGGGCCTCCGACCCGGCGAGGAAGAGATAGCCGTTCTCGATCAGGCCAAGCTCTTTCACGGCCGGCTCCGGGCCGGTTTCACGCGCGATATCTCGTATGAAAGCAATGCCGAAGCGAGATATCTTGATGTTGATCTCGGTGCTGAATTGCTGCCGGATCGAGGCCACCGAAAGCGCCGTCGAGGCCTCGCGGTAACCGGGGTCGGCCTCGATCACCCGTACCCGCAGCCGGCCCTCGCTCAACCGGCTCAGCCAGAATGCCGCCGCGCTGCCCATCACCGCGCCGCCGATGACCGCGACATCGACATGATCGTGGGTGTCAGCCATGCCGCTCCCTTCGTCAGATCCTGTCCAATGACTCGCCCACGCCGAGAACGCCGCGCCGACGGTCCGGTTATGGGTGAACTCGACAGACCCTACGCTATCGGTCTAAAACACTTGGCGAAAGGATTGTACCGATGTTCCTGTTTCCGATCGCCGCATCCGTAAGGCGAACCAGCCGCGCCCTGCCAAAGCCGCCGGGGAAGGCGCAGCCCTGATGGCCCGCACCTCTCTGGAAGACTACCTGGCCGACCTGATCGATGCGCGCTCGGTCGAACGGGTCTGGGCCTTGCACACCGCGGCGATGGCCGGGTTCGGGTTCGACCGGCTGCTTTACGGCTATACACGCTTTCGAACCGCCAGTTCGCTGGGAGAGCCCGAGGATTCCCTGATCCTCAGCAACCACAGCCCGGAATACGTACGCGCCTATATCGACCAGAGATCCTATTTCAACGCCCCAATGGTGGCCTGGGCCAACACGCATGTCGGCGCCTGCAGCTGGGGCCTGGTGGCCGAGCGCGCCGGGCGGGGCGAATTATGCGAGGGCGAACGCGATGTCCTGGCGCTCAATCGCGCGATGGGCGTCACCGCGGGCTACACGATCAGCTTTCCCGAGACATCGAGCCGGGCCAAGGGCGCCATCGGCCTGACCGGCCGCCGCGGCCTCAGCCAGCAGGATGTCGATGAGATCTGGCAGGCACACGGCCGACGGCTGGAGATCATGAACAACGTGATGCATCTCAAGCTGGTCAACCTGCCCTATGCTGCGCGGGGCCGGTCGCTGACCCAGCGCCAGCGCGAGGTGCTGCAATGGGTCGGCGACGGCAAAACCACCCAGGACATCGCGACGATCATGGGGCTCACTCCCGCCACGGTGGAAAAGCACCTGCGCCTCGCGCGCAAGGCGCTCGATGTCGACACCACCGCCCAGGCGGTGCTCAAGGCCTCGTTTCAGAACCAGATTTTCCTTGTGGAAGCCTGACTGTTTGTCTTTCTATTCATTTGAGAAACAGTCTTTTTCCAAATTCGGGTAGGGAATCCATGACTTTCTTGCCGCAGCGTTAAGTGGCAAGTTGGCGGTGTTCCGTGAGTGGTGGCCTAAGGCCATGGGACTTGGGTAGTTGCGGACATGCGATTTTCATGTCCAAGGCGATCCACCCGCCTATGCGGGAGTCGGGCTGGCGGCGCATAGTCTGCCGTTCAGTCCGACACCTTCGCCATGCACCGTCCTCATCCCCAATAGGTGCGGCATGGCGCAAGGACGAAACGGTGCAGCTTGCCCAGCTGCACCGTTTTTCATTTCCCGGCCTGCGCCTCAGCCCTGGGCGGCCTTGGCGACCTCGGCGGCAAAGTCTTCTTCTTCCTTCTCGATCCCCTCGCCCACTTCGAGGCGCACGAACCCGGTGATCTCGGCGCCGGCTTCCTTGGCCGCGGCCTCGACCGTCAGGTCGGGGTTCACCACGAAGGCCTGGCCCAGCAGCGTCACCTCCGAGAGGAACTTCTTCATCCGGCCCTCGATCATCTTTTCGATGACCTGCTCGGGCTTGCCGCTTTCGCGGGCGATGTCGATCTGCACCTGGCGCTCTTTGTCGACCACCGAGGGGTCGAGATCGGCCGCGCCCAGCGAGGCGGGGTTGGCGGCGGCCACATGCATCGCGACCTGGCGGCCAAAGCCCGCGTCGCCGCCTTTCAGCGCGACCAGCACGCCGATCTTGCCCATGCCCTCGCCGGCGGGGTTGTGGATGTAGGACACGACCGTGTCGCCCTCGATCCTGGCAATGCGGCGCAGCGTCATGTTCTCGCCGATGGTGGCGATCTTGTCGGTGATCGTGTCGGCCACGGTCTTGCCGCCCAGATCGGCCGCTTTCAGCGCCTCGATATCCTCGGCGGCCATCGCGGTCTTGGCGATCGCCGCCACCATTTCCTGGAACTCGGCGTTCTTGGCAACGAAATCGGTTTCCGAGTTCACCTCGACGGCGACGCCCTTGCCGCCCTCGATGGCCACGGCCACCAGCCCCTCGGCGGCGGTACGGCCGGATTTCTTGGCGGCCTTGGCCAGCCCCTTGGTGCGCAGCCAGTCCACCGCGGCGTCCATGTCGCCGTCGTTCTCGGTCAGCGCCTTCTTCGCGTCCATCATGCCTGCGCCGGTCTTGTCGCGCAGTTCCTTCACCAGTTTCGCGGTGATTGCCATGCTCGGCTCTCCTCGATTGTCGTTGCGGCCATCGGGCGCGGCCTTACCCGCGCCCGGTATCGATTCCGTGACAGCCGATTCAGGCCCCGGCCGGGGTGTCCGCGGCGGTCTCGGCCAAAACCTCTTCGCCCGGCGCCTCTTCCAGGGCACCGACATCGACGCCGGCGGCATCCATCTGCGCGCTCATCCCGTCCAGCGCGGCGCGGCTGACCAGATCGCAGTAAAGCGCGATCGCGCGGGCCGCGTCGTCATTGCCCGGAATGACGTAATCCACGCCGTCGGGCGAGCAGTTGGTATCGACCACGGCAACCACGGGAATGCCCAGCTTGCGCGCTTCGGCGATGGCCAGGTCTTCCTTGTTCACGTCGATCACGAACAGCAGGTCCGGCAGGCCGCCCATCTCGCGGATGCCGCCCAGGCTGGCTTGCAGCTTGGCCTGCTCGCGCTCCATGCCGAGGCGTTCCTTCTTGGTCAGCCCCTCGGCGCCGGTCTCCATCTGCTCGTCGATGGCCTTCAGCCGCTGGATCGACTGGCTGACGGTTTTCCAGTTGGTCAGCGTGCCGCCCAGCCAGCGGTGGTTCATGTAGTATTGCGCGCATTTCTCGGCCGCGTCGGCGACCGGCCGCTGGGCCTGCCGCTTGGTCCCCACGAACAAGATGCGCCCGTTCTTGGCCACCGTTTCGCGGATGACGTTGAGCGCGGCGTCCAGCATCGGCACCGTCTGCGTCAGATCGAGAATGTGAATGCCGTTGCGGTCGCCATAGATATACTGGCCCATGCGGGGATTCCACCGCTGGGTCTGGTGACCGAAATGCACGCCAGCTTCGAGAAGCTGACGCATCGAGAACTCGGGAAGCGCCATGTGCCTTTTCCTTTCCGGTTTGTGCCTCGGCGGGGCTTCAGGGCAAATCGCCCAACCGGTGGACCTGACGGGGATGTCTCCCCCGCAGGCCCGACCCCGCCTGTGAAGTGGACGCGCGTCTAAACCGCTTTGTGCCGCTTTGCAACCCCCTGCCCTTCTTCTTGGCGAAAATACCCAAATCCCCCGCTTGCCAGCGCCGCGCCGCCGGGCGATCAGGGGGCGATGACCACATGCCCCGACACCCTCTGCCTCGGTGCGCTCGGCTGGGACACGGTCGGCCATTCGGCGGCTTCGCTGCCCGTGGGCGCCGATGTCGCGGGCCGGGTCTCGTGCCAGCCGGGCGGCGTGGCGCTCAACATCGCCCGCGGGCTGGCACGGGCCGGGCGGCGCCCGGCGCTGCTCTCGGCGGTGGGCGACGATCCCGAGGGCGCCGCGCTGCTCGCCGCCTGCCGCGCGATGGGGCTCGATACCCGCCACGTCCTGCACCAGCCCGGCCAGCCCACCGGGCGCTACCTGGCGATCGAGGGGCCGCAGGGGCTGGTCGCCGCGATCGCCGACACCGGCGCCTTGCTGGCGGCCGGGGCGGCGGTGATCGCGCCGCTGACCGCGGGGCCGCTCGGCTCGGCCGAGGCCCCCTATCCCGGCCCGCTCGTGATCGACGGCAATCTCGACGCGGCGCTGCTGGCGCGCCTGGCCCGCGAGCCTGCGCTGGCGCGGGCCGATCTCAGGGTCGTGGCGGCCAGCCCCGCCAAGGCCGGCCGTCTCGCGCCGTTCCTCGCCTGCGCGCACGCCACGCTCTATCTCAACCGTGCCGAGGCCGCGGCGCTCTTGGCCATGCCGCTGCCGGATGCCGCCGCTGCTGCCGGCGCGCTTGCCGCCGCGGGCGCGGCACGGGTGCTGGTCACCGACGGCGCCGGCCCGGCGGCGGCGCTGGCGGGCGGCACGATCCTGACCGCCCGGCCCCACCGCGTGCGCGCGGGCCGGGTCACCGGGGCCGGCGATGCGCTGGTCGCCGCCCATATCGCCGCCGCGCTGGCCGGGGCTACGCCGCAATCCGCGCTCGCCGCCGCCCTCGCCGCCGCCGCAGACCACATCACCGGAACAACGCCATGACCCTGCCCCTCAGTTTCTCGCCAGAGGTCGCCGCCGCGCGGCGCGACGGCAAACCGCTGGTCGCGCTGGAAAGCACGATCATCACCCACGGGATGCCCTGGCCGCAAAACCTCGAAACCGCCACGGCCGTGGAACAGGCGGTGCGCGCGGCCGGTGCGGTGCCCGCAACGGTCGCGGTGATGGCGGGCGCCATCCATGTCGGGCTCGACCCCGAGCGGCTGGCGGCGCTGGCCGGCGCCGAGGGCGTGGCCAAGCTCAGCCGCGCCGATCTGGCCGTGTGCCTTGCGCGGGGCGGCACCGGCGCCACCACCGTGGCCGCCACGATGATCTGCGCCCATCTGGCGGGCATCGCGGTGTTCGCCACGGGCGGCATCGGCGGGGTGCACCGCGGCGCCGAGGCCAGCTTTGACATCTCCGCCGACCTGCACGAACTGGCCCGCACCCCCGTCACCGTCGTGTCCGCCGGGGCCAAGGCCATCCTCGATCTGCCGAAAACGCTGGAAGTGCTGGAAACCCTCGGCGTCCCGGTCATCGGCTATCGCACCGACACCCTGCCCGCCTTCTGGTCGCGCGACTCGGGCCTTGCCGCGCCGCTGCGCATGGACAGCCCCGCCGAGATCGCCGCGGCGCACCGGATGCGGGCGCGGCTCGGGCTGGCCGGCGGCCAGCTTGTCGCCAACCCGATCCCGCCCGAGGCCGAGATCCCCCGCGACCGGATCGTGCCGCAGATCGAGGCCGCGCTGGCCGATACCGCCGGGGCCAGCGCCAAGGCCGTCACGCCCGCCCTGCTGGCGCGTCTCCACCAGATCACCGAGGGCCGGTCGCTGGAGGCCAATATCGCCCTGGTGCTGAACAACGCCCGGCTCGCCGCCGCGATTGCGCAGGCACTGGCCTAGCCGGACGGCCGCAGCGGCCGGCCACGCCCGCCCGGCATCGCCCCCGGTCGGCGCATTGCTGAAAAGACAGGCACGGGCCGCGAAATGCGGCCGCGCGTCGCGGCAAAGCCCGCCCTCAGCGCGCCCAAGCCGCGATGCGCTTATTGTAGTGGCGCGGGCGAGACCCTAGGTTGACGCTGTTCACCGCAGGCCGGATCGCATGTTCGAAAAGAAAGACCACGACTACATCTCACCCGACGCCGATGGCGCGCGCCGCGGGCCGGGCCTCTTCGCCCGCCTGCGCACCAGCTTCCTGACCGGGCTGGTCGTGATCGCCCCCATCGGCCTGACCGTCTGGCTGATCTGGACGGTCACCGGCTGGATCGACGGTTTCGTGCTGCCGTTCATCCCCGCCAAGTATCACCCGCAGCAATATATCGGCATCGACGTGCGCGGTGTCGGCGTCATCGTCTTCCTGATCTTCACGCTGATCGTCGGCTGGCTGGCCAAGGGTCTGATCGGCCGGTCGCTGATCAACTGGGGCGAACGGGTGGTCGACCGCATGCCGGTGGTCCGCTCGGTCTATAACGGCCTCAAGCAGATCGCCGAGACCGTCTTCGCCCAGTCCGAGACCAGCTTCGACCAGGCCTGCCTGGTGGAATACCCGCGCAAGGGACTGTGGGCCGTGGCCTTCATCTCGACCCGCGCCAAGGGCGAGGTCAACCGGCGCATCCCCGTTGACGACCAGATGATCAGCGTGTTCCTGCCCACCACGCCCAACCCGACCTCGGGCTTTCTGCTGTTCGTGCCCAGCCAGGACGTGATCGTCCTCGACATGACGGTGGAAGAGGCCGCCAAGCTGGTGATCTCGGCGGGGCTGGTCTCGCCCGAGGACCGGCTCAGACCCGAGCCGCCCAAGGTGGTGGCCGGCGGCGGAACTGCCCCCATCACGCTGGAAAACTGACGCCCCCATGGCCGGGGCGGCCCTGACCGGATTTCTGACCGCCTTGTCGCTGATCCTGGCCATCGGCGCGCAGAACGCGTTCGT
Source organism: Rhodovulum iodosum (assembly GCF_041020385.1). Classification (NCBI taxonomy): domain Bacteria; kingdom Pseudomonadati; phylum Pseudomonadota; class Alphaproteobacteria; order Rhodobacterales; family Paracoccaceae; genus Rhodovulum; species Rhodovulum iodosum. The sequence goes on from NZ_JBEHHI010000002.1 coordinate 527,173, forward strand.
GCTGCGCCAGGGGCTGGCACGGAGCCATGTTTTCGCGCTTTGCCTGTTCTGCGCGCTGTCGGATGCGGTGCTGATTGCCGTCGGCGTGGCCGGCTTCGGCACGCTGGTCGCGCTTGTCCCGGGGTTTCCCAGGGCCATGGCGCTGGCCGGCGCGGCGTTTCTGCTGGTCTACGGCGCCGCGCGGTTCCGCGCCGCCTGGCGTGGCGGGCACGCGCTGACGGCGCAGGGGCGCGCCGGCACGCGGACGGCCACCCTGGCCACGGCCGCGGCGCTGACCTGGCTCAACCCGCATGTCTATCTCGACACGCTGGGGCTGATCGGCGCGGTCTCGACGCAATACCCCGCCCTCGGGCAAAAGCTGGCCTTCGGCGCGGGCGCCGCCGCCGCCTCCTTCGTCTTCTTCTTTTCGCTGGGCTACGGCGCGCGTCTGCTGGCGCCCACGATGCAAAGCGCGCGGGCCTGGCGGCTGCTCGACCTCGGCATCGGCGCCGTGATGTGGGCGCTGGCCGCCGGGCTGATCCTCGGCCCCGCGGCGCCCGCGGGCTAGTCGCACACACCGTGCAGATCGACCGTGCCTTCGTGCCCCAGCGCCGGCCCCGCCTCGTGCAGGAACCGCCCCGCCGCGGCGCGCCCCGCCGATTTCAGCTCGGCCAGAAGCACCGGGCTCGGTACCATCTTGCTGGCCACGCCGAGCTGCGTCATCAGCCCGTCATCGGCGATCATGTGAAGCTTCACGTCCTTCATCGTGCCGCGCTCCAGCCGCCCATCGTCGATCAGGTCGCGGACCATGGCGATCGACCGCAACTCGCGCAGCAGCGAGGCGTTGAAACTGATCTCGTTGATCCGGTTGTGGATCTCCTGCGGCGTGACAGGCACCTCGGCGCGCACCAGCGGGTTGATGCTGACCACCACGATGTCCTCGGGCAACTCCGGCGCGAACAGCGGGAACAGCGCCGGGTTGCCGGTATAGCCGCCGTCCCAGTAGGCCTCGGTCGCCCCGGTGTCGGGGTCGCTCACCTCGACGGCCTGGAACAGCGTCGGCAGACAGGCCGAGGCCAGGATCGCCCCGGTCGAGATCGCGTCGCCCTCGAACACCTTCACCTTGCCGGTGCGCACGTTGGTGGCGCTGACGAAAAAGGCCGGCGCCGAGTGGTGACAAACCCGGTCGTAATCGAACCGCGCCACGATCCGCTCCAGCGGGTTGCGGTAGAACGGGCCGTAGGCATAGGGGCTGACGACCCGGCTTGCCGCGTCGCTCAGCGAAAACGGCATGTTGTATTCCAGCGCGCGCGCCATGGCGCCGGCCCCGGGCGTAAAGGCCGCCATCCAGGTCGTCAGGCGCATGTCGCCCACCGCGCCCACCTGCTGCCACAGCCAGTCGAGATTGGCGCGCGCCCCCTCGGCCCCGCCGGCCAGCAGCCCCGCCTTCAGCGCGGCCCCGTTCAGCGCGCCAGCCGAGGTGCCCGAGATACCGGCGATCTCCAGCCCCGGCTCCTCCAGCAGCCGGTCGAGAACGCCCCAGGTAAAGGCGCCATGCGCGCCGCCGCCCTGAAGGGCCAGATTGATCCGCCTAACAGCCATGCCGGCCCCCTGCTTCTTCTGGCTGTAAATATCCCGGGGGGAGTCCCGGACAAGGTCCGGGACGGGGGGCTGGCCCCCCTCCCGTCTGCACCCCCGTCAGCTGCCCCGTCCGCCGCCTCAGAGCGCCGTCCAGCCGCCGTCGACGCTGATCGTGGTGCCGGTGATCTGCGCCGCGGCGTCCGAACACAGGAACACCGCCGTGCCGCCCATCTGCTCGACCGTGGCGAACTCCTTCGACGGCTGGCGCTCCAGCATGACCTTCTCGATCACCTCGTCGCGGTCCATGCCGTATTTCTCCATCGTGTCGGGGATCTGCGCCTCGACCAGCGGGGTCAGCACGTAGCCCGGGCAGATCGCGTTGGCGGTGATCGGCTCGCGCGCGGTTTCCAGTGCGGTCACCTTGGTCAGGCCGACGATGCCGTGCTTGGCCGCCACGTAGGCCGCCTTGTAGGGCGAGGCCGTCAGCCCGTGGGCCGAGGCGATGTTGACGATCCGGCCCCAGCCCGCCTTGCGCATGAGCGGCAGCGCCGCGGCGGTGGTGTGAAACGCCGAGGACAGGTTGATCGCGATGATCGCGTCCCATTTCTCCAGCGGGAACTCGTCGATGGGTGCGATATGCTGGATGCCCGCGTTGTTGACCAGGATATCGCAGGCCCCGGCCTTTTCGACCAGCGCGCGGCACGCGTCGGGCTTGGACATGTCGGCCTTGATATAGCGCGCGGTGACGCCGTGCTCGCGGCCAAGATCTTCGGCCAGCTTGTGGTCCTCGTCGGTGTCGGTGAACGAATTCAGCACCACGTCGGCCCCGGCGCGGGCCAGTTCGTGGGCCACGCCCAGCCCGATCCCTGAATTCGACCCGGTGATGACGGCGGTTTTTCCCGAGAGTGTCATGTTGCGCCTCCTTGGCATAGGGAATCTGCGCCCAACATATCGGCGCTCAACGTAAAAACCATGCCATGCCGCGGCGCGGCACAAAACCGTGACCTTGCGGCGGCGCGTCGGCCCCGGTCACCTGGTCAGCCGCGCATCCCCGGTCCGGGCCATCCCGCTGACCCTGTCGGGCATTTGCGTCAGCCCCAGTTTTTGCAGCATCCGCACCGAGCTTTCGTTTTCCGCACGCGCCATGGCATAGACCTGCCCGGCATTGTGGCGCCCGGTAATCTCGTGCAGCACGGTGCCATAGGCGATGCCCGCCAGCCCCTGCCCGCGCGCCTCGGGCGCCGTCGCGGCGAGGCCCGTCCAGGCCCATCGGTGAAAGGGCGAGTGGCGGTTATGGGGGAAATGCGCGTAGGCGGTCGACAGGATACGCCCCGAAGCGTCGGTCAGCACCGCCAGCGCGCAGGGGCCGAGCATGCCGTCGAGGAACGGCGCCGGCAGCGGCACGACCCCCTGGCCGGCCATGAACGCCTGCACCGCCCCCAGGCGGTCGCGCCGGCCGGCCTCGGCGCCGGTCACCAGGCGCAGGCCGTCGGGCGGCGCCGCGACCGGCCGCGCCGCGATGTCGGCCGGCGTGGCAGCGAAGACATCCCAGCAATCGAAGGCTGCGTTCAGCGCCGCGAACCGTGACCGGACCGTGTCGAGATCGGCCCGTGGGACGAGGCGGCAGCCGAAGAACCCGTCCTCGGCCAGAATCGCCGCGATGCGGTCCCAGCCCAGGCACGCGGGGTCGTCGCTGGTCAGCAGCCGGCCACCCTGGACGGCGCCGGGCGTGTCCATGATCTCGTCGTGAAGCGCAACGCATTTGCTCTGCAACGCGACCTGGGCCGCGCTGCCTACATAGCCGTCGTCGTGCATGGCGTGCCCTCGTCCGCGCAGATCTAGCGTAGCATGGCCGGGCGCGGCAACGAGGCAAAAAAAACGCCCGCACAAGGCGGGCGTTAAGTTATTGAGGCAGGTTTCATACAGGCAAGAAACCTATCGAGCAGTGACTCTCTTATACGCAATCCTGCGCCCGGGTTAAAGCTAAAAGTTTGAAAACCTTGGAACACGGGCATAGTGTCCGCGCCAGCAAATGCAAGGCCGGACAGGATTGTTGCCGAAATGCGCCCAGTGATTTTCGACTTTTTCCGCAGCGTCACCCTGGCCGCCGCGTTGCTTGCGGGCGCACCGGGCGCGCAGGCCGAGCCCGCCCATGGCATAGCTATGTACGGTGACCCTGCCCTGCCACCCGATTTTGTGTCGCTGCCCTACATCAACCCCGACGCGCCCAAGGGCGGGCGCATCGTCTTTGGCGAGGCCGGCGGGTTCGACAGCCTCAACCCATTCGTGCTCAAGGGCACCGCGCCCTGGGGGATGCGGGGCCAGATCTACGAAAGCCTGATGGGCCGATCCTGGGACGAGCCCTTCACCCTTTACGGGTTGCTGGCCGAATCGGTCGAGACCGGGCCCGACCGGGATTGGGTGGCGTTCACCCTGCGCCCCGAGGCGCGGTTTTCCGACGGAACGCCGGTAAGCGTCGATGATGTGTTGTGGTCGTTCGAGACGCTCGGGACAGAGGGCCACCCCCGCTATCACGGCGCCTGGAAAAAGGTCGCGCGGGCCGAGGCCACCGGACCGCGCACCGTCCGCTTCACCTTCAACACCGCCGACCGCGAATTGCCGCTGATCCTGGGCCTGCGCCCGGTGCTGCAAAAGGCGCAATGGGCAGGGCGCGATTTCGACGCCGGGGGGCTGGAGCCGCCGATCGGCACCGGGCCCTATATGCCGGGCGATTTCGAGGCCGGGCGCTACCTGACGCTGGAACGCAACCCCGATTACTGGGGCCGCGATCTGCCCTTCAACCGCGGCCAGAACAATTTCGACGAGATCCGTTACGATTTCTTCGGCGACGGCGACGTGGTGTTCGAGGCGTTCCGCGCCGGGCAGATCGACGTCTTCCGCGAGACCAGCGCGGCGAAATGGGAAACGGCCTACGACTTTCCGGCGGTGCGCGACGGGCGGATCGTGAAATCGGTGATCCCGCACCAGCGCCCCTCGGGTATCCGCGGGCTGGTAATGAACACCCGCCGCCCGATCTTTGCCGATTGGCGGGTGCGCGACGCGATGCTGCACGCCTTCAATTTCGAGTTCATCAACGCCACGCTGACCGGCGGCGCCGAGCCGCGCATCGCCTCGTATTTCTCCAACTCGATCCTCGGCATGCGCGACGGGCCCGCCGAGGGGCGCGTGCGCGATCTGCTGGCGCCCTTTTCCGACCAACTCCTGCCCGGCGCGCTGGAGGGCTACGGCCTGCCCGCCTCGGACGGGCGGGCCTCGAACCGCAAGAACCTGCGCAAGGCGTTTGCCCGGCTGCAAGAGGCAGGCTGGACGGTCGACGACAAGGGCGCGCTGCGCGACGCCGGCGGCGCGCCCTTTACCTTCGACATCCTGCTGCGGCAGGGCGCGACCGAAACCCAGCAAATCGTCGATATCTTCGCCGAACAGCTGACCCGGCTGGGCATCACCGTCAAGATCACCGCGGTCGACAGCGCGCAGTACGCCCAGCGCACCGACGGCTATGAATTCGACATGACCTTCTATCGCCGCGGCCTCACGCTGTCGCCCGGCAACGAGCAATATCTCTACTGGGGGGCCGAGGGCGTGACCAAGCCCGGCACCGGCAACCTGATGGGCATGGACAGCGCCGCCGCCGAGGCGATGATCGACGCGATCCTGACGGCCGAGACGCGCGAGGGGTTCATCGCCGCCACCCGCGCGCTGGACCGGGTGCTGACCACCGGCCGCTATGTCATCCCGATCTGGTATTCGCCGGACTCGCGGCTGGCCCACGCGGCGCGGCTGCACTATCCCGAGACGATCCCGATCTACGGCGACTGGATCGGCTTTCTGCCCGACATCTGGTGGACGGAGGACACGAAATGACCCGCATCGCGCTGATCTTCGCGCTTCTGGCGCTGGCGGCCTGTGCCACCGTCGAGGGCGTGGGCGAGGATATCTCAGCGGGCGCCCGCACCGTGCGCAGCGCGTTCTGACCCGGGCGGGGCGGCGGCATCTTGCGCCCCGCCCCGCCCGCCGCTAGCACGGCGCCCATGGATGCAATCTTCGACGAGGGGCCGCCGCCGCCCTGCCCCGCCCCGTTCAACCTGGCGGCCTATGTCCTGGCCCCGGCCGCGCGCCAGCCCGAAAAGGTAGCGCTGGCGGTGCTCTCTCGGTCCGGCGCGGAAAGATGGAGCTATGCCCGGCTGGAGCGCGCCGTCCTGGGTCTGGCAGGTGCGCTTCTGGCGCAGGGTCTGGCGCCCGGCGCGCATGTCCTGATGCGGCTGGGCAACGGGGTGGAATTTCCCATCGCCTTTCTAGGTGCCATCGCCGCGGGGCTGGTGCCGGTGCCCACCTCGGCGCAGCTGACCGGCCCCGAGATCGCCAAGCTGGCCGCGGAAATCGAGCCTGCGCTGATCCTGGCCGGCCCCGGCATCGCCCTGCCCGACACCCCGTCCTGCCCGGTGGCCGATCTGGACACGCTGCGCGGCTGGTTCGGCCATGCGCCGGCCGCGTATGCGCCGGGCGATCCGGACCGCGCCGCCTACGTCGTCTACACCTCGGGCACCTCGGGCCGGCCGCGGGGCGTGATCCACGCGCACCGCGCCGTCTGGGCGCGCCGGATGATGTGGCAGGGCTGGTACGGCCTGACCGGTGACGACCGGCTGCTGCACGCCGGCGCCTTCAACTGGACCTTCACGCTGGGCACCGGGCTGTTGGACCCGTGGTCGGCGGGGGCGACCGCGCTGATCCCGGCCGAGGACGTCGCGCCGGGGATGCTGCCGCTCTTGATCAAGCGGCACGACGCGACGATCTTTGCCGCCGCCCCCGGCGTCTACCGGCAGATGCTGAAAGACCCGCCCGCGCTGACCTTCCCCAGGCTGCGCCACGGCCTGTCGGCGGGGGAAAAGCTGCCCGAGGCCACGCGGGCGGCCTGGGCCGATGCCACCGGCACGAAGGTTTACGAGGCGCTGGGCATGTCGGAATGTTCGACCTTCGTCTCGGGCAGCCCGGCCCGGCCGGCGCCGCTGCCCGCATCGGGCTATCCCCAGCCGGGCCGCCGCATCGCCGTGCTGGGCCAGGGCCACGCGCCCGTTGCCCGTGGCAAACCGGGGCAACTGGCGGTCTCGACCCGCGATCCGGGGCTGATGCTGGGCTATCTGCGCGCCGAGGCGGAAACAAAGGCGCGGTTTGCGGGCGAATGGTTCCTGACCGGCGACATGGTCGAGATGGCCGAGGACGGCGCGATCACCTATCTTGGCCGGGCCGACGACATGCTCAACGCGGGCGGCGTGCGGGTTTCGCCGCTGGAGGTGGAGCGCGCGCTGCTGGACCACCCCGCCGTGGACGAGGTCGCCGCCACGGAGGTGACGGTCAAGGCCGATACCACCGTGATCGCCGCGTTTTACGTCGGCGCCGAGGCCGACGAGGCGGGCCTTGCCGCCTTTGCCGCGGAGCGCCTGGCGCGCTACAAGCAGCCGCGGCTCTATGTGCGGCTCGACGCGCTGCCCAAGGGGGCCAACGGCAAGCTCAACCGCCGGCTGATCCGGCAGACCTACGAGGCCGACCATGCTCAAGCTTGATATCCTGGCCGACCCGATCTGCCCCTGGTGCTATATCGGCAAGGCGCAGCTCGACGCGGCGCTGGCGGCACATCCCGACCATCCCTTCACCATCGAGTGGCACCCGTTCCAGCTCAACCCCGACATGCCCGCTTGCGGCATGGACCGCGCCGCCTACCTCGAGGCCAAGTTCGGCGGCAAGGAAAACGCGGCCAAGGTCTATGCCAATATCGACAGCCACGCCCGCGAGGCGGGGATCGAGATCGACTGGGCGGCGATCGCCCGCACGCCCAACACGCTGGACGCCCACCGTCTGATCCACTGGGCCGGGATCGAGCTGCGCCAGCACGCCACCGTGGCCGCGCTCTACGAGGCCTATTTCCACAAGGGCGAGGATATCGGCGACCATGCCGTGCTGGCCGAGGTTGCCGGGCGTGCGGGGCTCGACGCCGCGGCCATCGCCCGGCTTCTGGCGTCGGAAGCCGACAAGGACCAGATCCGCGAGCGCGACGCCCATGCCCGCGCCCGCGGCGTGACCGGTGTGCCCACCTTCATCGTGGCCAACGCCCATGTCCTGACCGGGGCCCAGCCGACCGAGCTGTGGAACCAGGCCATCGCCGAGGTCGAAGAGATGCGCGACCTCCCCCCGCAAGGGCACGCCTGAACAGCGCGTGTGCGCCGATTGTGCCTTGCACCGGGCAGGCCCGTGTGATCGGTAAACGGCTATAGCGCGGCCTTGGTGCCGCCCCTCCTGTCCTTCCCGACCGTTCGCCGGTGCCGTTCGCAGGCCGCCCGTGCAACGGACTGACGCCGCCGGAGCCCCGATGGTCGACCAACGCGCCCCAGGCGCTGCATCCGAACCCGAACGCCTCGGCCGTGTCGAGTTCATCGCGATGACGGCGCTGCTGTTCGCCACGGTGGCGTTCTCCATCGACGCGATGCTGCCCGCCCTGCCCCAGATCGGGCGCGAACTGACCCCCGACAACCCCAACCACGCGCAATTCATCATCACCAGCTTCGCCTTCGGCATCGGCATCGGCACGCTGGTGGCCGGGCCGCTGTCGGACAGTTTCGGCCGCAAGCCGGTGATCCTGTCGGGCGCGCTGCTTTACATGGCCGGGGCCGCGCTGGCGGGCCTCGCGCAAAGCCTGGAACTGGTGCTTTTGGGCCGGGTCGTACAGGGCCTGGGCGCAGCAGCGCCGCGGGTGGTGGCGCTGGCGGTTGTGCGCGACCTGTTTTCCGGGCGCGAGATGGCGCGCATCGTCTCGTTCGTGATGATGATCTTCACCCTGCTGCCGGCGATCGCCCCCAGCGTGGGCGCGGGCATCATCGCGCTTGTCGGCTGGCGCGGCATCTTCGGGGTGTTCCTGGTCTTCTCTCTGGTCTCGGTCAGCTGGTTCGCGATCCGCCAGGCCGAGACATTGCCGCCGGCACGCCGCCTTCCACTGCGGCTGACGCCGCTGGCCGCCGCCGCACGCGAGGTTTTCGCCGACAAGGTGGCCCGCACCGCGACGCTGGTGCAGGCGCTTGTCTTTTCGCTGCTGTTCATGAACCTCTCGTCGGTTCAGCAGGTCTTCGACATCCATTTCGGGCGCGGGCCGGCCTTCCCCTACTGGTTCGCCTTCATCGCCGTCATCGCCGGCAGCGCGAGCTTTCTCAACGCGATGCTGGTGGGCCGGCTGGGCATGCGCTACCTCATCCGCCGGGCGCTAAGCGTTCAGGTGGTGCTGTCGGGCACGATGGCGACGATGTACTGGGCCGGGCTTTGGCCCGATTGGGCCGAGTTTCCGGCCTACGTGCTGTGGTCGATCACCGTCTTCGGCCTGCTTGGGCTGACCATCGGTAATCTCAACGCCCTGGCGATGGAGCCGCTGGGCCATATCGCAGGCATGGCCGCCTCGATCATCGGCGCGATTGCCACCGTGGGCTCGGTGCTGCTGGCCGTCCCGGTGGGCCAGATGTTCGACGGCACGCCCCGGCCGCTGGTGACCGGGGCGTTTCTGGCGGTCGTGGCCGCGCTGGTGCTGATGCGGCGGCTACCCGAACGCTGAGGCGCTCAGCCGCCAGCGGGCACGAAACTGTCGCGCAGCGATTTGGCCTTCTCCATCGCCTTGACCGAATCCTCCACGCTCAGCAAAACGGTGGTCTGCATCCGCGACAGCGTACCGCTGGCGCCGATCGTCAGAAGTGCCGCGGCCCCATCGACATTGCTGGGGAAGCTCACCAGCGCCACCCCGTCGAACTCGCCGAAGGTGAAATACATTTCTTCCATCTTGCCGCCCGCGGCCTCGATCACCTTCGACACCGCCTCGCGCCGGTTTTGCGGCTTGTCGACAAGCGCCTTGATCGCATCGCCCGAATAGCTGAACTGGGTCATGTGCGTGGCCATGACGTCCCCCTTTGTTTTGATTTCTCGTTGGTCTTGCGGCGGGATCATAGCACAGATGCGGCGATGCGTCGCATATCGCGCGACGCCGTTCATGCGCGCGGGAAATTCTCCAGAACCCTTGCAGCGGGTTTTTCGCCCGTTACCCGGCCTTGACCTTTTCGGCCAGGTCGCGCGCGATGGCGAAGGCGCCCTTGATCTTGTCGCTGTCCTTCTTCCAGTCCCGGCGCAGGACGATCTTGTTGTCCTTGACCTTGGCCAGCCCCTGCTGCGCCCCGATGAACTCTACCAGCCCCTTGGGATTGGCAAACTTGTCGTTGTGGAACTGGATCGTCGCCCCCTTGGGCCCGCCATCCAGCCGGGCGATGCCGGCGCGTTTGCACATGGCCTTGATGCGCACGATCAGCAGCAGCGTGTTGACCTCTTTCGGCAGCTTGCCGAAACGGTCGATCAACTCGGCGGCGAAGCCTTCCAGCTCGACCTTGGTGGCCAGCCCCGAAAGCCGCCGGTAAAGCCCCAGCCGCACGTCGAGATCGGGGACGAACGTGTCGGGGATCAGCACCGGGACGCCGAGGTTGATCTGCGGCGACCAGTCCTCGTCGGCCTCGCTCAGCCCCTCCATCTCGCCCGCCTTGATCTTGGCGATCGCCTCTTCCAGCATCGACTGGTAAAGCTCGAACCCGACCTCGCGCACGTGCCCCGACTGTTCCTCGCCGATCAGGTTGCCGGCGCCGCGGATGTCGAGATCCTGGCTGGCCAGGGTGAACCCCGCCCCCAGCGTGTCGAGGCTGCCCAGCACGCGCAGCCGCTTTTGCGCCGTGGGCGTGAGCGGGGCGCGGGGTTTCGTCGTCAGATAGGCATAGGCGCGGGTCTTTGCCCGGCCCACCCGGCCGCGGATCTGGTAGAGCTGGGCGAGGCCGAACATGTCGGCGCGATGCACGATCATCGTGTTGGCGGTGGGGATATCCAGCCCCGATTCGACGATGGTGGTGGCGAGCAGCACGTCGAACTTGCCGTCGTAAAACGCGTTCATCCGGTCATCCAGCTCGCCGGCGGCCATCTGGCCGTGGGCGACGACAAAGCTGACCTCGGGCACTTGGTCGCGCAGGAACTCTTCCATCTCGGACAGGTCCTTGATGCGCGGGACCACGAAAAAGCTCTGCCCGCCGCGATAATGCTCGCGCAAGAGCGCCTCGCGCACCGTTACCGTGTCGAATTCGCCCACATAGGTGCGGATCGACAGCCGGTCGACCGGCGGCGTGCCGATGATCGAGAGATCGCGCACGCCGGTCAGGCTCATCTGCAGGGTGCGGGGGATCGGTGTGGCCGTCAGCGTCAGCACATGCACGTCCGAGCGCATCTGTTTCAGCCGTTCCTTGTGGGAGACGCCGAAATGCTGTTCCTCGTCGATGATCAAGAGGCCGAGATTCTTGACGCGGATGTTTTTCGCCAACAGCGCATGGGTGCCGATGCAGATATCGACCGTGCCCTCGGCCAGCCCCGCCCGCGTCTGCGTGGCCTCTTTCTGGCCGACGAAGCGCGAAAGTTGGCGCACCTCGAGCGGAAAGCCGCGGAAGCGGTCGCGAAAGCTCTTGGCATGCTGCCGGGCCAGCAGCGTTGTCGGCGCGATCACCGCCACCTGCACCCCGGACATGGCCGCGACGAAGGCCGCGCGCATGGCGACCTCGGTCTTGCCAAAGCCCACATCGCCGCAGATCAGCCGGTCCATCGGGGTGCCGCTGGCGATGTCGGTCAGCACGTCCTCGATGGCCGCGAGCTGGTCGTCGGTTTCCTGGTAGGGAAAGCGGGCCGAGAACGCCTCCCACATGTGGTGGTTGGGCTCGAGGATCGGCGCGGTGCGCAGCGCGCGCTCGGCGGCCACCCGGATCAGCTTGTCGGCGATCTGGCGGATGCGTTCCTTGAGCTTGGCCTTCTTGGCCTGCCACGCCCCGCCGCCCAGCTTGTCCAGCAGCCCTTCCTCATGCCCGTAGCGGCTGAGCAGCTCGATATTTTCCACCGGCAGGAACAGCCGGTCGCCGCCGGCATATTCCAGCGCAAGGCATTCATGCGGCGCGCCGGCGGCGGTGATGGTTTCCAGCCCGTTATAGCGCCCCACCCCGTGCTCGACATGCACCACCAGGTCGCCGGGCGACAACGTCTGAGCTTCGGTCAGGAAGTTCTCGGCCCGCCGGCGTTTTTTCGGCGCGCGGATCAGCCGGTCGCCCAGCACGTCCTGTTCCGAGATCACCGTGATGCCGGGCCCGTGGAAGCCGTGTTCCAGCGCCCAGACGGTCAGGTAGAGCCCGCGGGGCTCGACCACATCGCGGATATCGGCGGCGGGCCGGGCGTCGACCACGCCCTCATCCTCCAAAAGCCCGGTCAAACGCTCGCGCGCGCCCTCGGAATACGAGGCGACGACGACGGCACCCTCGGCGCGGCGCGCATCAATATGATCCTTCAACGCGCTGAAAAGGCTGACCTGTTCCAGCTTGCGCTCGGGCGCGAAATTGCGCCCGATGCGGCCGCCCGCATCGGTCACGCCCGGCCCGGTGCCCTGCGGCAGCGGCGCCAGCTGCACGACCCGGTGTCCGGCGACCGCCCGATCCCACCCGGCATCGTCGAGATACATCAGATGCGGCGGACAGGGCTTGTAGACGGTGTCCATCCGCCCCTTCTGGGCCATCGCCTCGACCCGCGTGTCGTACTGGTCCTCGATGCTGGCCCAGCGGGCCAGCCGCGCGGGTGTGACCTGATCGTCGAGAAAGACGCTCGCGTCGGGCAGATAGTCGAACAGCGTCTCCAGCCGCTCGTGAAAGAACGGCAGCCAATGCTCGATGCCGGCATGTTTGCGCCCGGCGCTGACGGCCTCGTAGAGCGGATCGTCCGTGCCCGCCGCGCCGAACTCGATACGGTAATTCTGGCGAAACCGGGTGATCGCCGCCTCGTCGAGGATCACCTCGGAGACCGGCGCAAGCTCTACCCGGTCCAGCTTTTCGGTGGTGCGCTGGGTGGCCGGGTCGAACCGCCGGGCGCCGTCCAGCACATCGCCGAAGAAATCCAGCCGCACCGGCCCCGCCTCGCCGGGCGGGTAGATATCGACGATGCCGCCGCGCACGGCGTAATCGCCGGGCTCCATCACCGTGGGCGCCTGGGAAAAGCCCATGCGCACCAGGAACCCCTTCAGCGCCTCCTCGTTGACCTGCGTGCCGACCGCCGCCCCGAACGAGGCGCCGCGCAGCACGTCACGCGCGGGCACCCGCTGGGTGGCCGCGTTCAGCGTGGTCAGCAGGATGAAAGGCCCCGGCAGCCCGTGGGCCAGCGCGGCGAGCGTGGCCATGCGCGCGGCCTCGACATCGGCATTGGGCGAGAGCCGGTCATAAGGCAGGCAATCCCAGGCGGGAAAATCCAGCACCACCGCCTCGGGCGCGAAAAAGGCCAGCGCGGCATGCGTGGCCGCGAGACGCCGATCGTCGCGGGCGACATGCACGACCGGGCGGCCGGTCTTTTCCATCTCGCGGACAAGGAGCCGGGCGTCATAGCCCTCGGGGGCGCCGCCTGCGGTGATATGCTGGGGGTCTGTCATGGCCCGGCTCAGTTATCCGGTGCCGCGGCGCTGTCAACCACCCAATGCACCGACATGCATGTTCTGCCACATTCCCCAGAAAGCCGTGACGGTGATCGCGCAGATGCCGACGAGTTGGACGTGCAGGCGGTGAATGCGCAATTCGCGGAACAGCGCGGCGTCGGTCAGGCCGCGACTGGCGATCTTGTGCGCGGACATCGCCGTGAGCAGACCCACGAGGGAGAGCGGAAAGGCCAGCAAGAACACCGCCTGGCAGAACTCGACATCGTAGGCAAAGCCCAGGATCGCCAGCAGCGTCAGTGCGCAGGAGGCCAGCGCGAACAGCCACAGCCCGGCCACCTGGACGATGTAGCGGATCCGGTTGACGTTGATCCGCACCAGGTCGCGCAGATCCTCGGCCGGTTCGCCGCCCCTGCGCCTGGCGCGCTGCACCAGGTCGTAGGGCACGCCCAGCACCCAGTGGCTGGAGGTCGACCAGACCACCGCCAGCGCGATCCAGTACCACAAGTTCGAAAAGGACCGCATGTCGATCAACTCGAAGACGGTCTCGTGCCAGTCCAATCCGTGGGCCTCCGGTGTTTGAGGGGTCAATCTACCGCCCGTCCGGGGCGATTCCCACCCTTGTGATGCGCGGCAATCCGTGCAACCCAAAGGCCAAAAGATGCAAGGAGCAAGCCCATGCGCCCCACCGTTGCCCCGTTTCCCGCCACCCGGCTGCGCCGCCTGCGCAAATCGGCCGCCCTGCGCGGGCTGACATCGGAAAACACGCTGACCGCCGACGATCTGATCTGGCCGATCTTCATCCGCGAGGGCGAGAACGTGACAGAGCCGGTGCCGTCGATGCCCGGGGTCAACCGGCTATCGGTCGACCGGGCCGTGGCGGCCGCCGAAGAGGCCGCGGCGCTGGGCATCCCGGCGATCTGCCTGTTTCCCTATACCGACCCCGCGCTCAAGACCGAGGCCTGCGAAGAGGCGTGGAACCCCGACAACATCTCGAACCGCACGATCCGCGCGATCAAGGCCGCGGTTCCGCAGGTCGCGGTGATGACCGATATCGCGCTCGACCCCTACAATGCCAACGGCCATGACGGCATCGTCCGCGACGGGGTCATCGTCAACGACGAAACCGTCGAGGCGCTGGTCAGGATGGCGCTGGCCCAGGCCGAGGCCGGGGCCGACATCCTGGGCCCGTCGGACATGATGGACGGGCGCATCGGCGCGATCCGCACCGCGCTGGAAGAGGCCGACCATTCCGACGTGGCGATCCTGAGCTATTCGGCGAAATACGCTTCGGCCTTTTACGGGCCGTTCCGCGACGCGGTGGGCGCCTCGGGTGCGCTGACCGGCGACAAGAAGACCTACCAGATGGACCCGGCCAATTCCGAAGAGGCGCTGCGCCTGATCGAGCGCGACCTGATGGAGGGCGCCGACATGGTCATGGTCAAGCCCGGCATGCCCTATCTCGACATCTGCCGCCGCGTGAAGGACGAGTTCGGCGTGCCGACCTATGCCTACCAGGTGTCGGGCGAATACGCGATGCTGCAGGCCGCGGCCCAGAACGGATGGCTCGACGGCGACAAGGTGATGATGGAAAGCCTGCTGAGCTTCAAGCGCGCGGGCTGCGACGGCATCCTGACCTATTTCGCACCGGCGGCCGCGCGGGCGCTGAAGGCGGGCTGAGGGCGGACCCGGGCCCCGGCCGGCCGGCGGTGCGCGGGCTCGGGCCGCCGGGGGCCCTGCCCCCGGACCCCCGGGATATTTACGGCCAGAAGAAGCCGGAAAGGACGGGCGGCGCGGCAGCGGCCGGCGCTGGCCATGGCGGGCCGCCGGTCTTTTTTTACCGGAACCGGCAGGGTTTCGCGGATGCGGCACGCAGGCGGATGACTTTCGCCGCGCCATCGACTATTGTCCGCAGCAATGGCCGGAAGGGCCACCAAGAGGCAGTTCAACAGTCAAGGACGGGGGCAGACCCATGACCATTATCACCCGAAGGGGTGTCATCGCCGGGGCCGGCGCGGCCGCGGCGCTTTCGGCGTGCGGCAACGGCATCGGCAGCGACGGCGCCTCGATGATCGACGCGCGGGTCGATGCAACGCGCAACTACCTGTTTACCCGCTACCCGGGCACTCAGGACCTGGCCGCCAAGGCCCTGGGCGTGCTCTACATGCCGCTCATCACCAAGGCCGGGCTCGGTGTCGGCGGCTCTTACGGGCGCGGCGCGCTGCTGATCGACGATGTGACGGTGGATTACTACTCGGCCACACAGGCGACCATCGGGTTCCAGATCGGCGCGCAGCAATACGCCCACGCGCTGTTTTTCATGACAGCCGAGGCACTGGCCGAGTTCCGCTCGGGCCCCGGCTGGTCGGCGGGGGCGGATATGGAATACGCCCTGAAGGACCGCGGCGGAAACGTCTCGGCCGAGACGCTGACCGCGCTCGACCCGGTGATCGCGGTGGTGTTCGGGCAGGCCGGCCTGATCGTCGGCGCGACGCTGGAAGGCACGAAATACACCCGGATCATTCCCTGACGGGCGCGCATAAAGACCAAAGGGCCGGCCCAAACGGACCGGCCCCGGTTCAAGGTCTTGGCAAACCTGTCGGGCAGGATTACCCGCTCAGCGCGTCGCGGACGAAGCGCTCGGTTTCCGACGGGCTGTTGTCGGCTGTGATCTGCGCGTAGATCGAGGCGATCTGCGACAGCTCCAGCGCGTCGACATCGGCCTTATAGCCGTTCTCGTCGAGATAGTTCTGGACCGTCACGGTCATCGTGTCCTGCGCGGGTACCACGATCATGACCGGCTCTTCGGTCTCGAGCGATTCGATGTTCTCGGGCAGGATCGCGGCGATCTCTTCGCGCTGTTGGCTGCCGCCGTCGCTGTTGGACGTGGCAAGAAAGATCTGCGCGATCTGCCGGTCGTTCAGCAGTTCGACCGGCACGTCCGAGTAGCCGTTCTTGTCCAGCACGTTGCGCACCTCGTCGACCATCGGCTGCGGCGCGTCGGTATAGGCCACGGCCGCGGTGCCGCCGAGCATCAGGGCGGAGAGGGCGGTCAGGGTAAGGCGTTTCATGATGAACCTCCTTTTTTTCTGGTCCGGCGCGGTCTTTCCGTCCGCGCCATCTGACAGGACAACACGCCCCCGCGCCGCTGCGTTCCTGGAAATAGCTCAACGATATCGTGATGTTACGGGTTGGAACATAGGGGCGGCGCATACGTTGGCGCCCCCCCTCACGTCGCATGGTCAGCCCAGCGCGCGCAGCCGTCTGATCAGGCTCGAGGTATCCCAGCGCCCGCCACCGAGATTTTGCACGTCCTTGTAGAACTGGTCGACCAGGGCGGTGACCGGCAGGCCGGCGCCGGTCTCTTCTGCGGTGGCCAGGCAGATCGCCAGATCCTTGCGCATCCAGTCGACGGCAAAGCCGTGCTCGAACTCGTCGTCGAGCATGGTTTCGTAGCGGTTGACCATCTGCCAGCTTCCGGCCGCGCCGCCGCCGATCACCTCGACCACTGCGCGCCCGTCGAGCCCGGCCTTTTCGGCGAAGTTCAGCCCTTCGGACAGGCCCTGCACCAGCCCGGCGATACAGATCTGGTTGACCATCTTGGTCAGTTGGCCCGCGCCGGTCTCGCCCATGCGCTTGCAAAGCTTGGCGTAGGCCGCGATCACCGGCTCGGCCCGGTCGTAGGCCGCGCTGTCGCCGCCGCACATCACAACCAACTGGCCGTTCTCGGCGCCAGCCTGCCCGCCGGACACGGGCGCATCGACAAAGCCCACGCCCTTTTCCGCGCCGGCGGTGGCCATGTCGCGCGTCACCATGGCCGAAACGGTGGTGTGATCGACGAAGACCGCGCCCTCGCCCATGCCCTCGAACGCGCCGTTCTCGCCGGTGCAAATGCTGCGCAGGTCGTCATCGTTGCCCACGCAGGACATCACGAACTCAGCGCCCGCCGCCGCCTCGGCGGGGGTCGCGGCCGCGGCGCCGCCATGCCGGCCCACCCAGGCCTCGGCCTTGGCGGCCGTGCGGTTGTAGACGGTCACGTCGTGGCCCGCGGCGGCGAGGTGCCCCGCCATCGGATAGCCCATTACTCCCAGACCCAGAAATGCCACCTTGGCCATTGTGCGCTCCCTTCGTTGCATGCTTGGCAGTTTCCCCCTAAGTACAGGCCGGGCGGCGAGCGTCAACAACGGGACAGGCCATGCCAAACCTCTTTCGCTGGCTGTTGCGGCTGTTTTTCGGCATCGCATTCCTTGTCGTGGGCGTGCTGGGTGTCGGGTATTACCTCGCCTCGAGGTCGCTGCCCGACTACGACGCGACCTACCGGCTGGACGGGGTGTCGGCCCCGGTCGAGATCGTGCGCAACAATTCCAACGTGCCGCATATCTTCGGCGAGACCGACGAGGACGTGTTTTTCGGCCTCGGCTTCGTCCATGCGCAGGACCGGCTGTGGCAGATGACGCTGTTCCGCCGCACGGTGCAGGGCAAGCTGAGCGAGGCGTTCGGCGCGCGGGCCTTCGCCACCGACGACCTGATGCGGCGGATGGACCTTTATGGCGCGTCGCTGGCATCCGTGGCGGCGCAGGACGAGGCCACCAAGCGCGCGCTTGCGGCCTACGCCGCCGGCGTGAACGCCTGGATCGACACCGTCAACCGCGAGGCACTGGGCCGCGGCGCGCCGGAATTTTTCATGTTCTCGAGCGAGATCGCCCCCTGGACGCCGGCCGACAGCATCGCGGTGATGAAGCTGACGGCCCTGCAGATAGCCTCGCAATCCGACCGCGAGGTGCTGCGCGCGCGGCTGTCGCTGCTGCTCGATGACGACAGGGTGCGCGATATCATGCCTGACGCGCCGGGCCGCGGCGTGGCCGAACTGCCCGATTACGCCGCGCTGTTTCCCGATCTGCCGGCGCAGCGTCCGATCCGCTCGGCAGCGCTGCCCGACCCGTTCTCACCGATCAAGGGCTGGCAGAACGGCTCGGGTTCGAACGCCTGGGCCGCGGCGCCGGATCGCTCGGCCGCCGGCGCCGCGCTGCTGGCCAACGACCCGCATCTCGATTTCACCGCGCCGGGGAAATGGTACCTCGCGCGGCTGGAGCTGTCCGATGGCGGGGTGATCGGCGCGACGATCCCGGGCATTCCCGCGGTGATGTCGGGCCGCAGCGCCGATCTGGGCTGGGGCATCACGCTGGCCTATCTCGACGATGCCGATCTCTACATCGAAAAGCTGAACCCCGATAACCCCGAAGAGGTGCTGACGCCCGAGGGCTACAAGCCGCTGGAAACCCGCCGCTCGATCATCCGCGTCAAGGATGCCGACCCGGTCACCATCACCCTGCGCCGGTCGGAAAACGGCCCGGTCCTGCCCGGCCGGCACGGCGACCTGGCGGCGATCACGCCGCCCGGCCACGTGGTGTCGCTGGCACGCACGCTGTTCGACCCGTCCGATACCACGATGACCGCGGCGCTGCGGCTGATGCGGGCGCATTCGGTGGACGAGGGGCAGGCCGCGGGCGAGCTGTTCGTCGCGCCGGCGGTCAACCTGATCCTGGCGGATCGCAGCCATATCGCGCTGCAGATGGTCGGCCGGATGCCGCGGCGCGACCCCGCCCACCAGAGCAAGGGCCGCCTGCCCAGCGCCGGCTGGCACAAGGAAAACCGCTGGCGGGGCTACCTGCCCTATTCCGCCAACCCGCGCTTCGTCGATCCCGGAGGCGGCATCGTCGGAAACACCAACAACAAGACGGTCGAGCGCCCGTTCCCGAACCATGTCTCCTACGACTGGGGCGACACCCAGCGCATCGAACGCTGGCGGCGGCTGATGCAGAACCGCAAGGTGCATACCCGCGACAGCTTTATCGAGGCGCAGCTCGACACCGTCAGCTTTACCGCGCGGTCGCTGCTGCCGCTGGTCGGCCGCGATCTGTGGTTTACCGGAGAGCCCGCCCCCGAAGGCACGCCCGAGCGCCGCCGCCAGCGCGCGCTGTTGCTATTGGCCAACTGGAACGGCGAGATGAGCGAACACCTGCCCGAACCTCTGATCTATGCCGCCTGGATGCGCGCCTTGCAGGACCGGCTGATCCGTGACGACCTGGGGCCGCTGGCCGATGCCTTCATCCATGTCGATCCGGTTTTCATCGAGCGGGTTTTCCGCGATGTCGAGGGCGCCGGCGACTGGTGCGACGTGATGCAGTCGACCGCGCGCGAGACCTGCACCGACATGGCGCGGTTGGCGCTCGACGATGCGCTGATCTGGATCGACGAGCATCACGGCGGCGCGCTGGAAAGCCTGCGCTGGGGCGATGCGCACCAGGCGCTGCACGACCATTTGGTGCTGGGCGACACGCCGCTGTTGAAATGGGTGACGAACATCCGCCAATCGACCAGCGGTGGCGACAATACGCTGATGCGCGGGCTGACCGCGGGCACCGGCCCCGACCCCTTTACCAATGTCCACGGTCCCGGCTATCGCGGCGTCTACGATTTCGCCGATCCCGACAGTTCGGTCTTCGTGACCGCCACGGGCCAGTCGGGCCATCCGCTGAGCCGGCATTACGACGATCTGGGCGAGCTTTGGCGCCGGGGCGAATACGTACCGATGAGCCTCGACCCCGAACTCGCGCGCGCGGCCTCCGTCGGCGTGACTCGCCTGTTGCCCGAGGGCGGCGCGGCGGGGCAGACGGACTAGGATGCAGCGCCCGTCGCAGCGGCGTTAAAACCCGCCCGAAACGGCGGTTGCACGTCAGTCGTCGGGCAATGCCTTGAACCGGTGCTCTTGCCGGGCGGTCCAGTTGACGGTCAGCCGATAGCCGTCGTCGTCCTGCGCCTCGCCCTCGACCACGCCCTGTTCATAAAGCCATGCACGGCGGCGGCCCTCGGCAAAGCCCAGCCGAAGCTCGCGCCGCGTGCGGGTCTCGTCCAGCGCCACGGTCACCGCCTCCAGCAGCGGCCCGGTGCCCTCGCCCGTCCAGGCCGAGAGCGTGCGGATGCCGTCATGCCGCGCCGCCGTCGCCTCGACCGCGGCGCGGGCCGCATCGGGCAGCAGGTCGGTCTTGTTCCAGACCTCGATCACCGGGGTCGTCTCGGCCACCCCAAGATCGGCCAGGATGGCGCGCACGTCCTCGGCCTGTTCCTCGGTCTCGGGGTGGGCGATGTCGCGGACATGAAGGATGAGATCGGCCTCCAGCACCTCTTCCAGCGTGGCGCGGAAGGCGGCGACCAGCTGGGTCGGCAGATCCGAGATGAACCCCACCGTGTCGGACAGGATCACCTTGAGCCCGGTGGGCAGGGTCACGGCCCGCATCGTCGGGTCGAGCGTGGCAAAGAGCATGTCCTTGGCCATCACCTCGGCCCCGGTCAGCCGGTTGAAGAGCGTGGATTTGCCCGCGTTGGTATAGCCCACCAGCGCGATCACCGGGAACGGCACCTTGCGCCGGGCGGCGCGGTGCAGATCGCGCGTCTTGGCGACCTTGGACAATTGCCGGCGCAGCCGGGTAATCGCCTCGTCGATGGCCCGCCTGTCGGCCTCGATCTGGGTCTCGCCGGGGCCGCCGACAAAGCCGAGCCCGCCGCGCTGGCGTTCAAGGTGGGTCCAGGCACGGACCAGCCGGGTGCGCTGATAGCTGAGCGCGGCCAGTTCCACCTGCAGCACGCCCTCGCGCGTGCGGGCCCGATCGGCGAAGATTTCCAGGATGAGGCCGGTCCGATCGAGGATCTTGACCTTCCATTCCCGTTCGAGATTGCGCTGCTGCACCGGCGTCACCGGCCCGTCGATCAGCACCAGCTCGACCTCGGCCTCGTTCAGCCTTGTGCCCAGCTCCTCGATCTTGCCGGTGCCGAACAACAGCCCCGGCCGCGCCCGCTGCAGGTTGACGGTCTCCGATCCGACCACCTCGAGATCGGGCAAGGCGCCGGCCAGCGCGACCGCCTCTTGCAGTGCCGGGCCCGGGGCGCGGCGCCGCTCTTCGGTCGAGATGTCGGGATGCAGCACCCAGGCGCGGGTCACACCCGGGCTGTGGTCAAGCAGGTCGGCGATCAGTCGTCACCCTCGTAGAGGCTGATCGGCTGCGACGGCATGATGGTGGAAATCGCGTGCTTGTAGACCAGTTGCGATTGACCGTCGCGGCGCAACAGCACGCAGAAATTGTCAAACCAGGTGATCACGCCCTGGAGCTTGACCCCGTTGATCAGAAAGATCGTGACGGGGACCTTGGTCTTGCGAACATGGTTGAGAAACGCATCCTGCAAATTCTGCTTGTCGGCAGCCATGGGTTCTTGCCTTTTATTGGTTTGCCCGCTTTCCGGGGCATCCGTTTGCCATACACGCTTAAGTATGAAGCGGAGTGACGAGAGATTCCAGACCGAATTCCAGCTTGTTAAGCGGAATTTTGCCCCGGTTCGCGGTTATGTGCGCCAGAATTCGGGGTTTAAAAGCGCAATGATGGCAAGGGTTTCCAGCCGTCCCAGCACCATGGCCGCGGCCAGTACCAGCTTTGCGCCGTCGCTCAGCGAGGCATATCCGCCCCCTGCCTCGCCCGCCGTCACCGCCAGCGGCCCCGTGGTCGTCAGCGCGGCCACGGTCAGCACCATCGCGTTCTCGAAATCGAGCCCGGCCAGTGCAAGTGCCACCATCACCACCGATACGCTGAGCGCGAACAGCATGAAAAAGACAAAGGCAATCTGCGCCCCCTGCCGGCGGATACGCCGCGCATAGGCCCCCGCCCCCCCGACCGAAGACGGGTGCACCAGCTTTTCCATCTCGCGCAGGCCGTGCTTGTAAAGCGCGTAGATCCGCAACAGCTTGACCCCGCCGGCGGTGGTGGCCACGCCGCCGCCGAACACGGCCAGGCCCGCCAGGATCAGCCCGGGCGTGTCCAGCCCCGACCAGTCCTGCGCAGCCGACCAGTCGGCCGAGACGAAGCCCGTGGTCGTGAGGTAGGACAGCACGGTAAAGACGCTGCCCCAGAAGGCCGAGAGCGCGGCCAGCAGGTTTTCCTGGCTCGCCACCTCGTAGGCGCCCAGCCAGTGGCGCACGAACAGAAAGACCGGCACCATAAGCGCGATGGTCAGGCCAAAGCGGAACTCGGTGTCGCGGGCCAGCCGCCGCCAGCCTTCGGGCCGGAAATCCAGCATGAAGGTCTGGCGCGACAGGGCGAACACGAAGAAGACGAACAACAGCGCCTCGCCCGGCAGCCCGCTGCTGCCGCCCGCCACACCCCCCACCGGCGAGATGCCCGAGGTCGCCATGGTCGACATCGCGTGGCAGATCGCCACGAACGGGCCCTCGCCCGCGATCAGCATCAGCACCCAGAGACCGCCGGTCAGCCCGGTGTAAACCGGCAAGAGCTGCCCGGAAAAGCGCACCAGCCGCTCGCGCGGGTCGATGCTCTGGCGCACGTCGCCCTCTTCGCGCGGGCTCTGGCCCACGCCGCGGTCCGTGGCGGTCACCTCGAAGCCGCCCAGGTTCATCGGGGCAAGGATGGAGATCGCCGTTATCCACAGGAAAAACCCGCCCAGCCAGCCCACCAGCGCGCGCCACAGATGCACCGAGGGCGCCAGCCTTGCGGGCTCGAACAGACTGGCGCCGGTGGTGGTGATGCTCGAGACCATTTCGAAATAGGCGTTCAGAAAGGTGGTGTTGCGCACCGCCTCGTGAAACGGCACCGCCAGCATGAGCGGCAGCGCGACGTAGGCGCCCAGCATCGCCAACAGGTGGCTGCGCGCCTGGTTGCGGCTGTGCGAGTTGACCGAGGCCACCGCGAGCAGCGCGGCCAGCATGGTAAACAGGCTGGCCGCGTAGAGAAAGCTGCGTGCCGTCAGCCAGTCGCGCACGGCAAAGGCATGCAGCGCCGGCACGAACATCGCCAGCGCCCCGATCCCGATCAGGATCACCACGAAAGGCAGGTCGAACACCCGGCGCACGACGCGCGCTCAGAAAAAGTCGATGGAGACCTGCAACAGGCGCTCCACCTCGGGCACATCGGCCGAGAGCGAGAAGATGGCCACCACGTCGCCCTCTTCGATGCGGGTTTCGCTCGACGGGCGGATCACCTTGCCGCCCTTCATCACCGCCCCCACCAGCGCGCCCTCGGGAAAGTCGATATCCTGGATGCGCCGGCCCGACATCGGCGAGGTCGACAGCACCTGGGCCTCGATCACCTCGGCCTCGGCATCGCCGATGGAATAGACACCCCTGACCCGCCCGTGGCGGATATGGCGCAGGATCGAACTGACCGTGGTGGCGCGCGGGTTGATATAGGCGTCGATGTTGAGCGGCGCCATCAGGGGCACCAGCGACGGATCGTTGACCAGGCAGATCGCCATCGGACAGCCCGCCAGCTTGGCCCGCACCGCGGCCAGCAGGTTGGTCTTGTCGTCGTCGGTCACCGCCAGCACCGCATCGGCGCGTTCGATATTGGCCTCGGTCAAAAGGTTTGTGTCCAGCCCGTCGCCATGCAGCACGATGGTGCGCTCCAGCGCGTCGGCGGCGGCCTCGGCGCGCGCGCGGTCCCGCTCGATCACCTTGGCGCGCACCCGCTTGGCGCGGCCCTCCAGCGCCTTGGCCACGGCCAGGCCCACATTGCCGCCGCCGATGATGACCGCGCGCTCCTGGGTCCGCGTCGATTTACCGAAGATCTCGAGCGTGCGGTTGATGTCCTCGACATGGGTAAAGACATAGACCTGGTCGCCGGCGAAAAGCTGATCGCCCGGCTCGGGCGAGAACAGCGTGCCCTCGCGGCGCACGCCGACAACCAGTGCGCGCAACGTCGAAAACAGGTCGGTCAACTGGCGCAGCGGCGTGTTCAGCACCGGGCAGTGGTCTTCCAGCGATATCCCCAGCAACTGGGCCTGGCCTTCGAGAAAGCTTTCGGTGTCGAAGGCCGCGGGCGCGGAGAGGCGTTGCAGCGCCGCCTCGGCGACCTCGCGCTCGGGGCTGATGACCACGTCGATGGGCATGTGGTCGCGTCGGTAGAGGTCCGAATAGATCGCGGTCAGATAGCTTTGCGCCCGCAGGCGCGCGATCTTGCGCGGAACCGCGAACACCGAATGGGCCACCTGGCAGGTGACCATGTTCACCTCGTCCGAATAGGTGGCGGCGATGATCATGTCCGCGTCGCGCGCGCCCGCGCGGTCCAGCACGTCGGGATAGGACGCGTGGCCGGCCACGCCCTGCACGTCAAGCGCCTCGGTCGCCTGACGCACGAGATCGCCATTCATGTCGACGATGGTGACATCGTTTCGTTCGGAAGACAGGTGGCGCGCGATCTGCCAGCCAACCTGCCCCGCCCCGCAAATGATGATCTTCATTCCCGCATCCGCGCTGCGCCAGCCGGATCATCCTTTGCAGATGCGGGGGGGGCGGTCAATCAGCCGCCCGGTTCGGGGCCGACATGCGCCACCCGGCCGCCCGCCTTGGCCGAGGTCACCACGCCCAGGCTTTTCAGCTTGCGATGCAGTGCCGAGCGTTCCATCCCGACGAAATTGGCGGTGCGCGAGATGTTGCCCCCGAAGCGGTTGATCTGGGTCAGCAGGTATTCGCGCTCGAACAGTTCGCGCGCCTCGCGCAGCGGCAGCGTGGCCAGCCCGCCCGACAGCACGACGCGCCCCGGCTCTTCGGGGGCTTCGCCCTGTTCGGGCAGTTCGCGCGCCTCGATCGGCCCGGTGCCCTCGCCCAGGATCAGCACCCGTTCGATCACGTTCTTCAACTGGCGCACGTTGCCGGGCCACTGCATCGTCTGCAACAGCGCCGTTGCCTCGTCGCTGAGCGTGCGCAGCGGCAGACCCTGGCTGCGGTTGAACTCGGCGATGAAATGCGCGGCCAGCTCGGGGATATCCTCGCGCCGGTCTTCCAGCGACGGCACGCCGATCGGCACCACGTTCAGGCGGTGGTAAAGCTCCTGACGGAAGCGGCCGGCGTCGATCTCGGCCTGCAGGTCGCGGTTGGTCGACGACACCACCCGCAAATCCACCCGCACCTTGTCGGCCCCGCCGACGCGCTGAAACTGTTGCTCGACCAATACGCGCAGGATTTTCGACTGGGTGCCCGCGGGCATGTCGGCCACCTCGTCGAAGAACAGCACCCCGCCATGGGCCTGTTCCAGCAGCCCCGGCGCCACGCCCCGCTCGGCGCTTTCCGAGCCGAAGAGGACCTCTTCCATCCGGTCCGGCGCGATCGAGGCCGAACTGACGGTGACGAAGGGCGCCCCGGCGCGGTTGGACTGGGCGTGGATGAAGCGGGCCGCCACCTCCTTGCCGCAGCCCGCCGGGCCGGTCAGCATCACGCGCCCGTTCGACTTGGTCACCTTGTCGAGCTGGGCCTTAAGCGATTTGAAGGCCGGGCTGGAGCCGATCATCTCGGCCGAGGCCACGTCGCGGCGCTTGAGGTCCTGGTTCTCGCGGCGCAGGCGCGAGGCCTCCATCGCGCGGTTGATGACGACGGTCAACTGGTCGATGTTGAAGGGCTTTTCGATGAAATCGTAGGCCCCCTGCTTGATCGCGGCCACCGCGATTTCGATGTTGCCGTGGCCCGATATGATGACGATCGGGATGTCCGGGTTGTCGCGCTTGACCCGCACCAGGATGTCGATGCCGTCCATCCGGCTGTCCTTGAGCCAGATATCGAGGATCATCAACGCCGGCGGTTCGACATTGATCGCGGCCATGCATTCGTCGGAATTGCCGGCCAGCCGCGTGGAATAGCCCTCGTCGCGCAGGATATCCGCGATCAGTTCGCGGATGTCGCGCTCGTCGTCGACGATCAGAATATCACCCATTTTCCCCTCTTCCCCTCAAATTCATTCGGCCACCGCCGCGGCGGCGTTGCTGGCGCTGTCCGCGGCGCAGGGCAGCCGCAGCTCGGCCAGCGCGCCGCGGTGGGCGCCCTCGGCAAAGGGCGGCGCGTCGTGCAGCGCGAACGTGCCGCCATGTTCCTCGATGATCTTCTTGACGATGGGCAGGCCCAGCCCGGTGCCCTTGTCGCGCGTGGTCACGTAAGGCTCCAGCAGCCGCGCCCGGTCGGCGGGCAGGCCGATACCGTTGTCGGCCACGCGGATCACCGCCCAGTCGCCGTCACGCTCCAGGCTGACCCTGACCTCGGGCTCGAACCCGTCGGGCACGCCCTTTTCACAAAAGGTCTCAATGGCTTCACCCGCGTTTTTCATCAGGTTTGTCAATGCCTGACCAATCATCGTGGCGTCGATATCGGCGACCACCTCCGCGTCGGGCAAATCAACGGCAAAGCGCACCTCGGGCTGGCCGCTTTCCTGCAACAGCACCGCATCGCGCAGCAGCGCGGTCAGATCGGCCAGTTTTCGCTCGGGCTCCGGCATCCGGGCGAATTTCGAGAACTCGTCGACGATCCGGCGCAGATCGGCCGTCTGGCGCACGATCACCTCGGTCAGCTGGTCCAGCACCTCGGCCTCGTCGCCCACCTTGCCGCGGAACTTGCGCTTGATCCGTTCGGCCGACAACTGGATCGGCGTCAGCGGGTTCTTGATCTCGTGGGCGATGCGGCGGGCCACGTCGCCCCATGCGGCCATGCGCTGGGCGGTCACCAGGTCGGTCACGTCATCGAAGGCCACGACGTAGCCCTCGGGCTGGCCCGCCGCGTTGCGCCGCGTGGCCATGCGCACCAGCAGGTTTTCGTGCTTGCCCCGGCGCGAAAGCTTGACCTCCTCCTGCGCGGTCTCGCGGCCGCCGTCGCGCAGCTTTGCAAACAGCGGGGCGAATTCGGGCACCGCCTCGGCCAAGGACAACGTATGCGAGTTGTCCTCGTCAAGCTCCAGCAGCGCCAGCGCCGAGCGGTTGAGAAAATCGACGCGCCCCTTCGCATCCAGCCCCACAACCCCGGCGGTGACCGAGGACAGGACCGAGTCGAACAGCCGCCGCCGCCGCTCGATCTGCCGGTTGGTCTTGAGCAGCGCCTCGCGCTGAACCTTAAGTTGCCCGGTCATCTGGTTGAAGATGCGCCCCAACATGGCGATTTCGTCATCGCCCTCTTCCTCGACCACGCGCACATCCAGATCGCCCGAACCGACCCGCTGCGCCGCGCCCGCCAGCCGCCCCACGGGCCGCGACAGTCGCTCGGCAAACCACAGGCCCAGCCAGATCGCGGCGAGGATCAGGATGACCGCGAAACCGATATACAAAAGCCCGAACTCGAACAGCAGCCGCCCCCGCTCGCTTTCCAGCTGGTGGTAGAGCTGGGCGGTTTCCTGGGTATCGTCGAGCAGGTTCAAAAGCTCGCCGTCGACGGCGCGCGAGATGTAGAGATATCGGTCGGCAAAGGCGCTCAGCCGGACCAGCGCGCGGAACTCGTTATTGTCCCAATCCTCGATGATCGTCACGCCGCCCTCGTCGGCGCCTTCGATGTCCGCGAGGCTGGGCTGTTCGAAGTCGAAGAGGTACGACCGTTCGCCGCGGGCGCGGATCTCGCCCGCGCCGTCGATCACGAAGGCCTCTTTCAGGCCGCGCTGAACACGCCCCTGCCCCTGGTTGAGCAGTTGCCGGACCTCGCCATCGGACAGGAAGAACGTGGCCTGCCGCGCGACGTTGAGAAAGCCCGCCAGCGCCTCTGCATCCTCGGTCAGGTCGTCGCGATGCTCTGCCTCGTAGGCCTCGGCCGCGGTCAGCGACGCGCCGATCACCTGCCGCACCCGGTCGGAGAACCAGCCTTCCAGCCCGACATTGACCGTGAGCCCGGCAAAGACCGCCACCAGAACGGTGGGAATCAGCGCGATCAGCGCGAAGACCCCGGTCAGCCGCAGGTGCAGCCGCGACCCCGCCGATTGGCGCCGGCGCGCAGCCACCATCTGGGCCACCCGCTGGAGCACAAGCGTCGCGACCACCAGCACATAGACCAGGTCGACCAGCAGCACGATGCGCAGCCAGATCGAACTGGCCCCCTGGTCGAGCGGGCCGAGCGCCAGGAATGTGAGGATCGCCAGCGCGGGGCCAAGCACCACCACGCCCAGCGTGGCCACGTTCTGCACGCGTCGCTTCCGTCTGAGACGGGAAAGCCGCTCCCAATGGGATCGTTTCCTGACGCGTGCCACTGCCGCCCCGCTTCGCCACACCGCGCGGCGCTTCGGGGCATGCGACCCCGGCGCCACTTATTGTTGCGAATTTACATCAATTTGCGGCGGCGAGTCACGCGGATATCCAGATCAGTGATCTTTTTTCTCAAGGTATTGCGGTTGATGCCGAGAAGGTCGGCACATTTGGCCTGGTTGCCGCCCGTGGCGTCCAAAGCGATTTCAATGAGCGGAAGCTCCACCTCGCGGAGAATGCGGGTGTAAAGGCCCGGCGGCGGCAACACCCCGCCATGCAAGTCGAAATAGCGCCGCAGGTGCTTGGCGACCGAGGCCGACAGCTTTTCGCCGTCGCCGCCGCCGACCAGCGGCTCTATCTCGGGCTGGTTGCCCAGAACCGCCTCGACCTCGGCGCGGGTGATCACCTCTTCGGGGCTGGTCACCACCAGCCGGCGGATGGTGTTTTCAAGCTGCCGCACGTTGCCGGGCCAGCTATAGGCGCGAATCAGGTCCATCGCGTCGTCGGCCAACTGCCGGGTCGGGGTGATGTCGCGGTCGGCCCGCGCGAGGAAATGCTCGGTCAGCAGCGGGATGTCATCCACCCGCTCGCGCAGCGACGGCACGGCAAGGCTGACCCCGCCGAGGCGGTAGAACAGGTCCTGCCGGAACTCGCCCCCCTCCATCCGCGACATCAGGTCGGTCTGGCTGGTGGCCATCACCCGCGGCGCGGTGTCGCCGAAGCCGTCCAGCAGGCGCACGATACGCCCCTGCGCATCGAGGTCGAGGTCGGACACCTCGTCGAACAGGATCGAGCCGCCCTTGGCGCGGGCAACCAGCGTCGAGGGGCCGTCGACCCCTTCCAGGTCGGCGGCATTGGCGATGACGAAGGGCAGCGTGCGCCGGTCGGAAAAGTCGTGGATCGCGCGGGCGATCAGCGATTTGCCGGTGCCGGATTCGCCGGTGATCAGCACCGCAAGATCGGCGTTCATCACCCGCGCCACCAGCCGGTAGAGCGCCTGCATCTGCGGCGTACGGCCCACCAGCGGCAGGTCGTCGTTTTCCTCGACGCCGCCGGAGACCGTGGCGCGCGTCTGCGCCGGGGCCCGCCGGCGGGTGTCGAGCGCGCGCGCCGCGCGTTTCATCAGGTCGGGCAGGTCGAAAGGCTTTGGCAGGTAATCGTAGGCCTCGGCCTCGGCGGCCTGGATCGCCGTCATGATCGTGTTCTGCGCCGAGATCACGATCACCGGCAGGCCCGGGCGCTCTTCACCGATCTTGGGCAGCATCTCCAGCCCGTTTCCGTCGGGCATCATCACGTCCGAGATCACCAGGTCGCCCTTTCCCTCGCCCACCCAGCGCATCAGCGTGGTCAGCGACGAGGTGGCATGCACCTTGCAGCCCGCGCGGGTCAGTGCCTGGGTCAGCACGGTTCGGATCGTCCGGTCGTCATCGGCAACGAGGATGGTTCCGTCCATCAGTCCTTGTCCTCCTGAGATTTCGGCGCGACGGGCAGCGAGATGCGGAACACGGTGCGTCCGGGCACCGAGTCGACCGCGATCCAGCCGTTGTGGTCGGATACGATTTTCGAGACCAGCGCCAGCCCCAGCCCGGTGCCGTTCTCGCGCCCAGAAACGAAGGGCTCGAAGATGTCGCCCGCGATCTCGTTGGGCAGGCCCGGGCCGTCGTCGATGATCTCGACCTGCAACGGCACCGCGCCGCCGGACCCGTCGGGCCGGCGCACCCTGAGCGACTGGTCGTAAAACGTGTGAAGGCGGATCGTTCCGCCATCCTTGGCGGCGGCCTGCGCGGCGTTTTTCAGAAGGTTTTGAAACACCTGCACCAGCTGATCGCCGTCGCCCCATGTCGGTGGCAGCGAAGGGTCGTAATCTTCGACCATGGTCATGTGGGCGGCAAAGCCCACCATGGCCGATTTCCGCGCCCGTTCGAGCACGTCATGCACGTTGACCGGGCGGCATTTCGGCGGGCGCAGGTTGCCGAACTGCTCGACCTGCTCCAGCAGCTTCACGATCCGCCGGCTTTCGGCCACGATGAGGTCGGTCAGCTCGCGGTCTTCGGCGGACAGGTTCATCGACAAGAGCTGCGCCGCCCCGGTGATGCCGGCCAGCGGGTTCTTGATCTCGTGGGCCAGCATCTCGGCCATGCCGATGGCCGATTTGGCCGCCGATTTCACCGAATGCGCGCGGCCCAGCCGCCCGGCGATTTCGCGCGGCGAAATCAGCAGGATCACCCGGTCGGAACAGTCCGACAGCGGCGCGACCTGGAGGTTGCACTGCACCGGCGGCTTTGTGCCCGCGGTCACGTCGACATCGTTGATGAACAGCGGCGCCTGGTTGCGGCGCACCCGCCCGAACGCCTCGTCCAACGGCGCGTCGACGGCCAGCCTGTCCCATACCGGCGCGCCCCTGAGCGCCTTGATCGAGGCGTTGACGAACAACTCGGCCGCCGGGTTGATCTCGACGATCCGGTCGTCGGGACCCACCAAAAGCGCCGGCACGGGCAGCGAGGCCCAGATCGTTTCGTCCTGCTTGGTCATGCCGCCTGCCTCGATCGCTCGGCCGGCAGCGCCTCGGGCAGCAGGGCAAACACCTGCCCGGGCCGGCGTTCGGTCAGCACGGTGCGGCGCAGTACAGGCGGCGTGCCGGCCGCGTCCATGTACCAGCCCAGATGCTTGCGCGCGACACGGCTGCCCAGGGCGCTGCCGTAAAACGACAGCATCGCCTCGTAATGGCCCGCCACCATCTCGGCAAAGGCCGCACCCCTCGGCACCCGCGGCGCCGGCGCGCCGAAAACGGCGGCGGCGATCTCGGCGGGACGCCAGGGTGCACCTTGCGCGGCGCGGCCCACCATCACCCCGTCGGCGCCCGAGGCGGCGCGCGCGGCGCGCGCGGTGGCCGCATCCACGATATCGCCGTTGGCGATGACCGGGATCGACACCGCCTCTTTCACCGCGCGGATCGCGGCCCAGTCGGCGCGGCCGTCGTAGAACTGGCAGCGTGTCCGGCCATGGATGGTGATCATCTGCACGCCGGCGGCCTCGGCCCGGCGCGCCAGATCGGGCGCGTTCAGGCTGGTATCGTCCCAGCCCAGGCGGGTTTTCAGCGTCACCGGCACGTCCACCGCGGCCACCACCGCCTCGACCAGCCCCAGCGCGTGGTCGAGATCGCGCATCAAGGCCGATCCCGAAAGGCCGCCCACCACCTTGCGTGCCGGGCAGCCCATGTTGATGTCGATGATCCGCGCGCCCTGCCCTTCGACAAAACGCGCGGCCTCGGCCATCCAGCGCGCCTCGCGCCCGGCAAGCTGAACGGCGGTGTTTTCCACGCCGAATCCCAGCTCGGCCCGCTCGCGCACGCCGGGCTTGGCCTGCACGACCTCCTGGCTGGCCACCATCTCGGACACCACGAGCCCCACGCCGAAAGACGCCACAAGCTGGCGGAACGGCAGGTCCGTGATGCCCGCGAGCGGTGCGAGAAACACAGGCGGGTCGAGTGTGAGAGACGCCACAGGGACGGCCAAGTGATTAATCCTTGTGCATTCGATCTGCATGTAGCTCTTGGCCGGCGGGATGGCAATTCGACCACGCAAAAGAAAACGGCGGCAGACGCAATTTGCCCAACTTTTGGGCGCCGACGCCCGGCAGATTGCCCCATTGCTCCGCCCTGCGCCACCTCCTAGACAGAGCCGGCAGAGGCCTGGGGGACAGGATGAAGACCACAGCCATCATCGTTGCCGCCGGGCGCGGCACGCGCGCGGGCGGTGCCCGCCCGAAGCAGTATCAAGACCTGGCCGGCCGCGCGGTTCTGGCCCGCACGATCGAGGCCTTTGCCGCCCATCCGCGGGTCGACGCGCTGGTCGTGGTGCTGCATCCCGAGGATGGCGACCTCTTCGCCGAGGCCGTGGCCGGGCTCGACCTGGAGGTGACCACCGTATCGGGTGGCGCGACCCGCGATGCCTCGGTCCAGGCCGGGCTCGGTGCGGTGGCTCCGGGCACCGAGGCGGTGCTGATCCACGACGGCGCGCGGCCGCTGATCAGCGCCGCGGTGATCGACCGGGTTCTGGATGCGCTGTCCGCCCATCCCGGCGCGGCCCCGGCCCTGCCGGTCACCGATGCGCTTTGGCAGGGCGGCAACGGGCGGGTTCTGGCGCCGCGCCACCGCGGCGGGCTTTACCGGGCGCAGACGCCGCAGGGCTTTCTTCTCAGGGCGATCCAGGCCGCCCATGCGGCGCATCCGGGCGGGGCCGTCGACGATGTCGAGGTGGCGTTGGCCGCGGGGCTTGACGTGGGCATCGTCGAGGGGGAAGAGGACAACCTGAAAATCACCCACCCCGACGATTTCGTGCGCGCCGAGCGCGTGCTCAGGGAGAGAGAGATGGACATTCGCACCGGCAACGGTTTCGACGTGCACGCCTTTTGCGCGGGCGACGCGGTGATCCTGTGCGGCATCGCCGTGCCGCATGACAGGGCGCTCAAGGGCCATTCCGATGCCGATGTCGGCATGCACGCGGTGACCGACGCGATTTACGGCGCGCTGGCCGACGGCGATATCGGCCAGCATTTCCCGCCCTCCGACCCGCAATGGAAGGGCGCGGCCAGCGACATCTTTCTGAAACACGCGGTAGGCCGGGCCACGGACCGCGGCTATCGCATCGCCAATGCCGACCTCACGCTGATCTGCGAGCGGCCCAAGATCGGCCCCCATGCCGCGGCGATGCGCGCCGAGATGGCCCGCCTGATGGGCATCGACGAAGGCCGGATGAGCGTGAAGGCCACCACCTCGGAAAAGCTGGGCTTCACCGGCCGGCAGGAGGGCATCGCGGCGCTGGCCACCGTGACGCTGGTCAAGCCATGAGCGAGAGGATTGCCACCGTCTTCGGCGTGGGCCGGCTGAAGCCCGCCTCGGGCACCTGGGGCTCGCTGGCCGCGCTGCCCGCCTTCTGGCTGCTGCATGTGATCGGGGGCTTCGGGTTGGTCGTGCTGGCCACCCTCGCCGTCTGCGGCCTTGGCTGGTGGGCCATCGACCGCGCCGCGGGGGCAGAGGCCGACCCCGACCGCAGCGAATACGTGATCGACGAGGTCGCGGGCATGTGGATCGCGCTCTGGCCGGTCTCCTTCGGCGCCGTCTTCGCCGAGGCGAACGTGCTGGCGCTTTACCCGGGCTGGATCGCGGCCTTCCTGGCCTTCCGCCTGTTCGACATCTGGAAACCGGGCCCCGTGGGCTGGGCCGACCGGCGCAAGACGCCGCTGGGGGTGATGCTGGACGACGTGATCGCGGGGGCTATCGCGGCGGTCGTGGTGGTGGTACTGGCGGCGATCGCGCATATCTTCCTGATGTGATGGACACCGCCGAAACCCTTTTGGACCGGGCCCGCGCTGCCGGCGCCACGATCGCCACCGCCGAAAGCTGCACCGGCGGCATGATCGCCGCCGCGATCACCGATATCGCCGGCTCGTCGGCGGTGTTCGACCGCGGCTTCGTGACCTATTCCAACGCCGCCAAGACGCAGATGCTGGGCGTCGCGCCAAAGACGCTGGAGGCGCATGGCGCGGTGTCCGAAGCGGTCGCCGCCGAGATGGCGGCGGGCGCGCTGGCGCGCTCGGACGCCACGCTGGCCGTCGCGGTGACCGGCATCGCCGGGCCGGGCGGGTCGGACCACAAGCCCGAGGGGCGGGTCTGCTTCGCGCTTGCGCGCCGGGGTGCCGCGCCGGTGGCCGAAACCGTCGAGTTCGGCCCGCGCGGGCGCACGGCGGTGCGCGCGGCCACCGTCGCCCATGCGCTGGACATCCTGATCGGCGCCCTTCCGGGCTGAGGCCGCCCGGCCCTCAGCCGGCCGCGGCCTTCCGCGCCCCGTAAAGCGCCTTGGCGCGGTCCTCGAACGCGCGCACGATGCGCTGCATCGCGTCGTTGAACACCGCGCCGATCACGCCTTGCAGCACCCTGTTCTTGAATTCGAAATCCACGAAGAACTCGACATGGCAGCGGCCCTCGCCGATATCGCGGAACTTCCAGTAGGAACGCATGTGGCGGAACGGCCCGTCGAGATACTCGGTGTCGATGCGGCAATCCTCGGGCCAGAGCGTCACGCGGCTGCCAAAGCGTTCGCGGAAAACCTTGAACGAGATCACAAGATCGGCCTCCATCACCTCGTGATCCTGGAACGCGGTGCGCGTGCGGATGCGCGCCGCCGCTGTCCAGGGCAGGAATTTGGGGTAGGACGCGACATCGGCCACCAGATCGTACATCTGCTGGGCCGAATAAGGCATCTCGCGGTTTTCGGAATGGGTCGGCATAGCTGCGCGCGTTTGTTAACAGTGGGGCGCCATTTGACCCCACGGGGCCGCAAAATCAAGGGTAGGCCATGCCAGAGAGACCTTATGTCATAGACGAGATGATATCGGCCAAGACAATCGCGGCCCGGGTCGAGGCGCTGGCCCAGGAGATCGAGACCTGTTTCGCGGGCACCGACAAGCTGGTGGTGGTGGGCCTGCTGCGCGGCTCGTTCGTGTTCATCGCCGACCTGGTGCGCGAGCTGGACCTGCCGGTAGAGGTCGATTTCATCGAAACCTCTTCCTACGGCAACGCCATGGAAAGCTCGCGCGAGGTGCGAATCCTCAAGGATCTGCGCGGCGAGATCGAGGGGCGCGACGTTCTGGTGGTCGAGGATATCGTGGATACCGGCCACACGCTGGCCCACGTTCTGCACCTGCTGGAGGGGCGCAAGCCGCGGCGGCTGAAGGTCTGCGCGCTGCTCGACAAGCCCGCGCGGCGCGAGGTCGAGGTCGCCGCCGATTGGGTGGGCTTCGAGATCCCGGACGAATTCGTGGTCGGGTATGGCATCGACTACGCGCAACGCAACCGCAACCTGCCCCATATCGGCAAGGTCAGGGCGGCCGAATGAACCTGCGCTGGATGTTGCGCGCCAAACGCTGGGCGCAGACCCCGCCGAGTGCCGGGCGGGTGAAATTCGTGCTGGGCGTCATTGCGCTCTGCCTGCTGCTTTACGCCGTCGAGCGTGTCTTTGGCTGGCCCGACTGGCTGACCCCAAACAGCCCGCGCGGGCGGATCGGGCTCTAGCGCGGGCAAGATCCTGTACTGGGATAATTACAAGAAATTTCGAATTTTCCTGCACTTGCGGCACGAGCCTCATGTCGCCCGAACGCGGCGCCGATGGCCCCGGCGCGATCGGGTATTTCGGCCAAGAAGAAGCAGGGCGCCGCGATCAGCCCCGCCCGAGGCGGTCTTGCCGAGCCGCGCGCAGGCGGGCGAAATCCTCGCCCGCGTGGTAGGAAGACCGTGTCAGGGGCGTGGCAGAAACCATCAGGAAGCCCTTGCCATAGGCCGCTTTTTCATAGGCGGCGAACTCGTCGGGCGTGACGAACCGGGCGACGGCGTGGTGTTTCGGGGTGGGTTGCAGGTATTGCCCTATGGTCAGGAAATCGACATCGGCCGCGCGCAGATCGTCCATCACCTGGTGCACGGCCTGGCGGTCTTCGCCGAGGCCGACCATGATGCCCGACTTGGTAAAGCGGCCCGGGTCGATCTCCTTGACCCGCTGCAGCAGGCGCAGCGAGTGGAAATAGCGCGCGCCGGGGCGCACCTGCGGGTAGAGGCCGGGGACGGTTTCGAGATTGTGGTTGAAGACATCGGGCCGGGCCGCGACCACGGTTTCGAGCGCGCTGTCGGGGCATTTCAGGAAATCGGGCGTCAGCACCTCGATCGTGGTGCCGGGGGCGCGGTGGCGCACGGCGCGGATGGTCTGGGCGAAATGCTCGGCCCCGCCATCGTCGAGGTCGTCGCGGTCGACCGAGGTGATCACCACGTGGTTGAGGCCCAGTTTCTGCACGGCGTCGGCCACGCGGCCCGGTTCGAACGCGTCCAGCGTATCGGGCCGGCCGGTGGCCACGTTGCAGAAGGTGCAGCCGCGGGTGCAGATCTCGCCCATGATCATCATCGTGGCGTGGCCATGGGCCCAGCATTCGCCCACGTTCGGGCAGCCGGCCTCTTCGCAGACGGTCGCCAGCCCGTGTTCGCGGATCACCTTGTGGGTATCGCGGTAGCCCTGCCCGCCCGGCGCGCGGACGCGGATCCAGGCGGGTTTCTTGGGCTGTTGGGCGGCATCGGGCCGGTGCGCCTTTTCGGGGTGGCGCAGGGCGGGCTGGGTCAGATCGCGCGGGCGCATGGGGCCTCCTGTCATTGCACCCGACTTAATGTCTCTGGCCGGGCTTGTCCAATGCCGCCGGCCCCTGGCGCCTGCTCGCGCGGCAAGGCGCACGCAAAGAAAACCCCGCCGGCGGGGCCTGGGAGGCCCGGCCGGCGGGGAGGACAGGAGCGGAGCGGGAACGCAAACGGCGTGGAGGGGCGCCGGTCAGGTCTCGCGGTGGCCGCCCGCGTGGCGCAGGCGCAATTCGAACGCGGTGTCGCTGAAGGCCCGCATCCGCGTTTCGCGCTCAAGCTCGCGGATCAGTTGGCCGCCGCCGGTGTCGACCGCCAGCCGGCGGCTGGTGCGCGACACAACGAGGTAGAGCAACGCCATGCCGCACAGGACCGCCGAGAAGGATTCCGGCGTCATCGAGAGGGCGGAGAGGTTGTTGGAAAAGGCCTGGTACCAATCCGGCGCGGCGCCGGGGGCGTATTGATGACCGACAAAATCTTTAAGGGGATTCATCTATTTATTCCTCACGCAGATCGTCCTTGCCAGGATAGGGCCACAGAACTGTGGCGAAAATTCGTCCTATTGTGCAGAAATCGCCGATGGAAGCGGCCAGGGCACGCCATTGGTGGCAAAAGCGCGCCCAGGCCCGGCCCGTGCCGTTACATCGCCCTCTCGCCGCTGCGAAATGGCTGCGGCGGCACCGCGCTTGTGGCGGCGCGGCCAGCGCGGCTATGGTCGCCGAAGAACGCGGAGCGAGCGCCATGGTTCCCGACCCAGGCACGGCCCCCCGGTTGGGCCGAACCCAGGAATTCCTGAAGCAGATCGTCTATGGCGGCAATGACGGGATCGTGACCACCTTTGCCATCGTCGCGGGCTTTGCCGGGGCGCGGGCCGAGGGGGTGGCCGAAATCGGTGCGCTGGCGGTGCTGGTCTTCGGTCTGGCCAACCTCTTTGCCGACGCGGTGTCGATGGGGCTGGGCGAATTCCTGTCCGGCCGCGCGCAGCGCGACCTCTACGCCGCGCAACATGCCGGCACGCTGCGCCACGTGCGCCACGACACCGGCCACGCCCGCGGACGGCTGGCCGGGCTGTTGCAGGGCCGCGGGCTGTCGTCGAGCGATGCCGAGGCGGCCAGCGCGATCCTGGCGCGCAACCCGGCGCTGATGGCGGAGTTGTTGATGCGTTACGACAAAGGGCTCGACCATCCCGACGGCGACAGCCCGGCGATCAACGGGCTGTTTACCTTTTTCTCATTCGTCGTTTTCGGGGTGGTGCCGCTGGTCCCGTATTTCCTGCGGCCCGCCGATGCCACCACCATGATGCTGTCCGCCGGGGCGACGCTGGCCGCGCTGGTGGCGCTGGGGTTGTTGCGCTGGAACGCGACGGGGCTGCGGCTGGGCCGGTCTGTGGGCGAGACGGTGCTGGTGGGCAGCGTCTGCGCGGTGGTGGCGTTTGCGGTGGGCGCGGCGGTGGGGGGCTGAAGGGCGGTGCCCGTGCGCGACCCTCTCTGCCCCGACCGGACGCCCCCGCCAACAGGCCCCCTACCCGATCAGATCGGCGCCGCCGCCCTGCTGCCGCTCGTAATGGCGCTTGAGCCGTTGCAGCGCGATGCGCAGCACGATCTTGCCTGACCGGGCAGACCAGCCCATGCGTTGTTCGGCCGTCTCCAGCCCTTCGAGGAAGCAGCAGCAGCGCAGCGCCACGTCGCCCAGCCCGGGGCCGAGATCGCGCAGCGCCGCGGCCACACGCTCGCGCGCGGCGGCGGGGCCGCGGGCTGGGCCGTCGCCCGATCCCATCGCGCCGCGTTCGCCCCCGGTGAGGAACCGGT
Source organism: Rhodovulum iodosum (assembly GCF_041020385.1). NCBI lineage: Bacteria > Pseudomonadati > Pseudomonadota > Alphaproteobacteria > Rhodobacterales > Paracoccaceae > Rhodovulum > Rhodovulum iodosum. The sequence goes on from NZ_JBEHHI010000002.1 coordinate 565,280, forward strand.
CCCAGTTCTGGGTGATGCGGGGGCCCATCTGGGCAACCTCGAAATCCTCGCGCAGCCGCTCGCCCGCGGCGACCAGTTCGGGCGCGAGGAAGGGCCGGCCGTCCTTGTCCTTGCGGCGGGCGAGCGCGGCCAGCGGCGATTCGGCGAGGTTCATGCGCACCCGCTCGGCCGGCGCATCGCCGGTCGCGCGCAGCTTTTTCAACCCGATCTCGCGGTGCTGGTCGCCGAAGGGCGCCGCGGCCTCGGCAAAGCCGGGCGCCGCGCCGCGTTGCTCGGCCAGCATGCGCTTCAGCGCGGCGCGCCCGGCCGGGGTGATCTCGTAGGTCAGGACCTTGCCGCGCGAGGCGCAGGCGATCCAGTCCTTCAGCGCGAAGGCTTCGGCCACCGCGCGGTCGAGAACGGCGACACGGGCGCTGCCGCCGTCGGCTTGGCGGCGCAGCACCACCGCGCGCTCCATGTCGCGGGCAATGGCGAGGAACGCGCCGGTTTCGTTCAGCCGGCGCAGCACGCGCCGCGCCTCGGTCTGGATCGTCGTCTCGTCGGCGGCCCCGGGGGCCTTGCGGAACGCTGCTGTCATCGGGTGGCCTTTCTTCGTAACGGAAGGAGATCGGTGTAGCGCGGCCAGGCGGGCGAGCGCGGAATCGACAAGCGGGTCGTCGCGGCGGGCCTCGGTGCGGCGCACCTGGCGCAGCACCGTCGAGGCGTGGCACCCCGCGCCCTGGGCGAGCGCGCGCAGCGAGCGCCCGCCCTCCACATGGCTCAGGTAGCGATGCACCGGCAGCGGCACCCAACTGGGTGCGGGTCCGGTCTTGCACGGTCCGGCAGTCATCCGTGTCCCCCTGTGCCCGGGCGGGCCGGCGACATGCCGAACCTTGGGCGAACGCACTTCATGGTTGTTTTTCTTACCGTTTCGTTAACGCGTAACACTTCGGCAATCATTGTTTCTAAAGGATAAACTTCTCTTACGCGCGCGTGCGGCGTTATCCTGAAACACGCAACACCCGCTAAGGTTGTGCCACACAGGGGGCCGGCACCTCTTGCGGAGACCATCGTCATGACCGATCTGAAAACCACCCTCGGCCAGTTGCGCCGTCCGCGTCTTCTGGTCCGTGCGGCACGGCACGGGCTGGGCGAGTACCGCCGCGACCGCGACCTTGCGCGCATCCTTCACGGGCGCCGACCGGCCAGCCCCCGTCACGCGCTGGCCGCGCTGGTCGATTGCGAGGCCGAGATCGAGGCGGCCCGGCAGGCCGGCGCCGCCGGCTACAGCCCGGCGCGCCACGTGGACATGCTGATCGCGATGATGGGCGAGGCGATGCTGATCGCGGACCGGCACGGGCCGGCGGGCTGATCCGGCCTCAGACGAAGGCGTCGGGCAGGGATGCCTTGCGCTCGGCCACGAAGGCGGTCAACGCCTCGGTCAGCGCGGGGTCCAGCGGCGGCGGCTGGTACTGCGCCAGCAGTTTCGCGGCGCGCTCGCTGGCCAGCATGGCGGTTGAGCGCGCGCCCTCTTCGTCCCACGTCTCGAAGGGCTTGTAGTCGAACAGGTCGGAGCGCCAGAACGCTTCTTTGAAATGCGCCTGTGTGTGGGCGCAGCCCAGGAAATGGCCCCCCGGTCCGACCTCGCGCAGCGCGTCCATCGCCTGGGCCTCGGTATCGAGAGCCACGCCCGCGGCCATCTTGTGCAGCGCGCCAAGGTGGTCGGCGTCCATCACGAATTTCTCGATGCTGGCCACCAGCCCGCCCTCGAGCCAGCCGCAGGCGTGGAGCATGAAGTTCACCCCGCCCAGCAGCGCCGCGTTGAGCGTGTTCGCCGTCTCGTAGGCCGCCTGCGCATCCGGCAGCTTGGATCCGCAGAGCCCCCCGCCCGAGCGGAACGGCAGATTAAGACGGCGCGCCAACTGCCCGGCCCCGTAGAGGATCTGGCTGGCCTCCGGCGTGCCGAAGGTGGGCGCGCCCGAATTCATGTCGATCGACATCACGAAGGCGCCGAAGATCACCGGCGCGCCGGGCCGGACAAGCTGGGAATAGGCCACGCCCGCCATCACCTCGGCCAGCACCTGGGTCAGCGTGCCCACGACCGAGACCGGCGCCATCGCGCCGCCGACGATGAAGGGCGAGACGATGCAGGCCTGGTTCGCCGCGGCATAGACCTCGAGCGCGCCCATCATCGTGGCGTCGAAGGTCAGCGGAGAGTTGATGTTGATCAGCGAGGTGAGAACCGTGTTTTCGGCCATGAAGTCGCGGCCGAACAGGATTTCGCACATTTCCACCGAATCGCGGGCGCGGCTGGGCTCGGTCACCGACCCCATGAACGGCTTGTCGCTCAGCGTCATATGCGCCAGCAGCATGTCGAGATGGCGCTTGTTCACCGGCACGTCGGTGGGCTCGCACACGGTGCCGCCGGAATGGTGCAGCCATTTCGACATGTAGCCCAAGCGGACGAACTTGCGGAAATCCTCCATCGTGGCGTAGCGCCGCCCGCCCGCAAGGTCGCGCACGAAGGGGGGGCCATAAACCGGGGCCAGCACCAGGCTGCGCCCGCCGATCTCGACGTTGCGCGCGGGGTTGCGGGCATGCTGGGTGAACCGGGCGGGGGCCGTTGCGCAAAGCTGACGGGCCAGGCCGCGGGGCAGCCGCACCCGCTCTCCCTGAACGTCGGCGCCGGCGTCGCGCCAGCGGTCCAGAGCGGCGGGGTTCTCCACGAAATTCACGCCGATCTCTTCGAGCAAGATCTCGGCGTTGGCCTCGATGATCTCGAGCGCCTCCTCGGTCAGCAGCTCGAAATCGGGGATGCGCCGCTCGATGAAGCGCGCGGTCTCGATGCTGACCGCGCTGCGCGCCGCGCGCATGGCCGCGCCGCCGCCGCCGCGACGTCCGCGCCGCGCCACCCCGTCCTGACTCTCGGCCATCGCTTTACCTCCCGCGAAATGCCCCGGCGCCGTCTTTCACATGTTCTAGGCACGAACCCTCGCGGGCACGCCACAAATTGCGGCCCTTCCGGGCCCGTCAGCGACATCGGGACCGGCGGGGATAACCGAAAGACATCCGAATGTCTGGTTTCGTCGTTGGCTTTAACGCACCGGCGCCCGAAACACGCGGCAGAGGCTCGCCCATACCCCCGCGACGCGCCCTGACCTGACCTTCACGGCCGAGTATCAGCGGCCTTTCTAAAGCGACGTCAAAGCGGTTGGAAACACGCACGACGATATCACCGCCGCTTCTGCACCGATGACGATCCGGGCTTCGGCTGGAACGACATGGATGTGGTGCGGGTCGGCGCGATCTGGCGGGCCGACAAGAAGTGGGCTCTGCCTGGCGGGCTCAGCTACGCGACCGGGTTCATCGACGGCGACCAGACGCTCGTCGACGTGCTGGCCCCGGCGCCGCCGCAATGGCACGGCCTCCTTGGCGGCCAGTTACTGGCCGAACGACAAGTGTTTCTTTACAGTCTTCTAACCCCGCGCCTTCGAGTCAGGCGTGACCGTCGCCAGCCCCTCGCATACGTCCAGCCAGCCGGTCAAACTGCGGATGAAGCAGCATGAAATCGTCATCGGCATGACCCATCGCTGGCAGGCGATGCCGGCCCGCGCCTGCGCGCCCCTTGCGCGGGGGCGGGACCGGCCCTATCAGGTGGCCATGACACGCACCCATGACCGCCTTTTGATCGTCGACTTCGGCAGCCAGGTGACCCAGCTCATCGCCCGTCGCCTGCGCGAGTTGAACGTCTATTGCGAAATCCACCCGTTCCAGAGTGTGACCGACGCGTTTCTCGACACGTACCGGCCCAAGGCGGTGATCCTGTCGGGCGGCCCGGCCTCGGTGCTGGACGACGCCAGCCCCCGCCCGCCGGAAAAGGTGTTCGCCCTTGGCGTGCCGGTTCTGGGCATCTGCTATGGCCAGCAGGTGATGATGCAGATGCTCGGCGGCCGGGTCGAAAGCGGCCACGGCACGGCCGAGTTCGGCCGCGCCTACGTCACCCCCGCCGACCAGCGCATCGACCTGTTGAACGGCTGGTTCCTGGACGGAACGGGCCGCGAACAGGTCTGGATGAGCCACGGCGACCATGTGGCTGAAATCGCGCCGGGTTTTGAGGTTTTCGGCACATCCCCCAATGCGCCGTTCGCCATCGTGGGCGACCTTGACCGCCAGTTCTACGCGGTGCAGTTCCATCCCGAGGTGCACCACACCCCGAACGGCAAGACGCTTTACGAGAATTTCGTAAAGCTCGCGGGGTTTTCCGGCGACTGGACGATGGGCGCCTACCGCGACGAGGCGATCCAGAAGATCCGCGACCAGGTCGGCGATGCCAGGGTCATCTGCGGCCTGTCGGGCGGCGTCGACAGCTCGGTCGCAGCGGTGCTGATCCACGAGGCAATCGGCGAGCAGCTGACCTGCGTCTTCGTCGATCACGGCCTGCTCCGGCTGAACGAGGCCGAGGAAGTGGTCACGATGTTCCGCGACCACTACAACATCCCGCTGATCCATGCCGATGAAACCGATCTGTTCCTCGGCGCGCTCGAGGGCGTGTCCGACCCGGAGGTCAAGCGCAAGACCATCGGCAAGCTGTTCATCGACGTGTTCCAGAAATACGCCGACCAGATCGAGGGGGCCGCGTTCCTGGCCCAGGGCACGCTTTACCCAGATGTCATTGAATCGGTGTCGTTTTCCGGCGGCCCCTCGGTCACGATCAAAAGCCACCACAACGTCGGCGGCCTGCCCGAGAAGATGGGGCTGAAGCTGGTCGAACCGCTGCGCGAGCTTTTCAAGGACGAGGTGCGCGCGCTTGGCCGCGAGCTGGGGCTGCCCGACAGCTTCATCGGCCGCCACCCCTTCCCCGGCCCGGGCCTGGCGATCCGCTGCCCCGGCGAGATCACCCGCGAAAAGCTGGAGATCCTGCGCAAGGCGGATGCCGTCTATATCGACCAGATCCGCAAGCATGGGCTCTATGACGAGATCTGGCAGGCCTTTGTCGCCATCCTGCCGGTGCGCACCGTCGGCGTGATGGGCGACGGGCGCACCTACGATTACGCCTGCGCGCTGCGTGCCGTCACCTCGGTCGACGGGATGACCGCCGATTACTACCCGTTTACCCATGATTTCCTTGGCGAGACCGCCACGCGGATCATCAACGAGGTCAAGGGGATCAACCGGGTAACCTACGACATCACATCGAAACCCCCCGGCACCATCGAATGGGAGTGATCCGCCGCGCCGTGCTGGCACGGGTACGCATCGCGGCGGTGCCGCCCATGGGCGCGACGGCGCCCCCTGCCCGAGGATGGAGCGGCCGGCATGGGGCTGCCCGCGGCGTTGACGGCTGTCGGGCGGCCTGACCGGCAGACCGCGGCACTTGTGGTGCGGCATGGCCGGGGGCATGGGCGCGCCGCGCCAGCGTAACGAGCTGTTTCCGTGCTTGGGGGTGCTTGACGCGCGCGGCGGGCTCGGGTCCTCTGGGCCGGCGCGCCACGGGAAAAAACGCCTTGCCCCATACCCTTGCCTGCCTCTGCATTGCGGTTGCCACGCTGCCGGCCAAAGCCGCGGGCCGTTTCGGCCGGCTCGGCGGCCGCTGCACCGGGGCGGCGCGGTGAGCCCGCCCGCCACGCTGCGTGCCACGGCCTGGATGACCGGGGCCATCGCGTCGTTTTCCTCGATGGCCGTCGCGGGGCGCGCGGTGCAGATCGAGCTCGATACGTTCGAGCTTTTGTTCTACCGCTCGCTGATCGGCATCGTTCTGGTCGTGGCCGTGGGCCGCGCCGCGGGCACGCTGAACCAGGTGCCGACCCGCCGGCCGGGCCTGCACATCTTGCGCAACATCAGCCATTTCGCCGGACAGAACCTGTGGTTTTACGCGCTCACCGCGATCCCGCTGGCGCAGGTTTTCGCACTGGAATTCACCTCGCCGCTCTGGGTGGCGGTGCTGGCGCCGCTGATCCTGGGCGAGCGGCTGACCCGCAGCCGTGCGCTGGCGGCAATGGTCGGGTTCGTGGGCATCCTGATCGTCGCCCGGCCCGACCCCGCGGCGCTGGAACCCGGCGCGCTGGCCGCGCTCGGCGCGGCGCTGGGCTTTGCCGGGTCGGCGGTCTTTACCAAGCGGCTGACCCGGACCGAAAGCGTGACCTGCATCCTGTTCTGGCTGACCGTGATGCAGGCCGCGATGGGTCTGGCCTGCGCCGGGGCCGATTTCGACATCGCCTGGCCCAGCGTCACGGCCTGGCCGTGGCTGGCGGTCATCGGCTGCGCGGGGCTGTTCGCGCATTTCTGCCTGACACGGGCTTTGGCGCTTGCCCCGGCGATCATCGTGATGCCGATGGATTTCCTGCGCCTTCCGGTCATCGCGCTGGTCGGCATGGCATTTTACCGCGAACCCCTGGAGGCGGCGGTGTTCCTGGGCGCCGCCGTCATCTTCTCTGCGAACCTGATGAACCTGCGCACCGAGACAAGGAGGACGAAACAACGCAGCGTCGGTTGACGTAGCGTTATTGATTGACCGACAAAATCCCGGCTAGGTAGCGTTGGGGCCCGAACAAATACAACTCTGGGGGGACAGATGCACAGATATGTCGGGGCAGCCGGGCTGGCGCTGCTGGGAGCGGGAGCCGCCTTTGCCGGCGGGGTGGAGCGAACGACGCAATCGACCGGGATCCTGTTTCAGGATGGCAATTACGTCGAGTTCACCTTTGGGCATCTCTTCGCCGATATCAGCGGCACGCAGGCCTTCGCGGTTGGCCCGACCAGCCCCGCCGGCGCCAGTTCCGGCGACATGACGGGTGATTTCACGGCCGCCAGCCTCGGGTTCAAGACCCGCCTCAACGACCGGATGGATGCAGCGCTGGTGCTGGACAGCCCGTTCGGCGCGGCGGTCGATTACGGCCCCGACACCGGCTATCTCTATGGCGGCTCGTCGCTTGCCTTCGGCGGATCGACCGCCAACCTGGAAAGCCAGGCGGCCACCGCGATGCTGCGCTACAGGCTCGACGGCGGGATAAGCGTCTTCGGCGGTCTCAGGATGCTCAAGGTCAGCGGCGATGTCGGCCTGTTCAACGGCTACACGCTGGACACCTCGACCGAGACCGATCTGGGATATCTGCTGGGCGTTGCCTATGAGCGGCCGGAGATCGCCCTGCGCGTCGCGCTGACCTACAACTCGGCGATCACGACCGATTTCGGGGCGACCGAGGCCGCGCCCGTCGACGGCGTTCCCGCGACCATGACCGACTTCACCACCGAGTTCCCGCAATCGGTGAACCTGGAATTCCAGACCGGCATCGCCCGCGACACGCTGGTTTTCGGTTCGGTGCGCTGGGTCGACTGGTCGGAGTTCCAGATCGCGCCGACGATCTACGTCGCCGGCGTGGGCGAGCCGCTGGTCAGTTTCGACGAGGACCGCATCACCTACCAGATCGGCGTCGGGCGGCGGTTTTCCGACCACTGGTCGGGCGCCATCACCGCCTCGCACGAGCCCCAGAATGGCGGGTTCGCCGGCAACCTCGGGCCGCGCGACGGTCTGACCAGCCTCGGGCTGGCGGCCACCTACACCACCGGCAAGGTCGAGATCACCGGCGCGGTGCGCTATTTCTGGATCGGCGACGCCAAGACCAAGCCGCCCCCGGCACTGGGCGCCCCCGCCGGCACGACCTTCGGCCAGTTCGAGGATAACGAGGGGCTGGGTGTGGGTGTAAAGGTGGCCTACCGGTTCTGATCGGCGCATAGGATTTGACCGCCCCGCCCCCTCTGGCTAGGAGAGGCCCGAGACAGAGAGGGCGGGCGATGATCTATCAATGCGCGGACGACTGGCGTGACTGCGCCCACAAGCGGGTGTTGCTGTTCGGCATGTCGGGCCTGGGCAAGACCCATGTCTCGGCCATGCTGCGGGGCGGCGGCGAATGGTTCCACTACTCGATCGACTACCGCATCGGCACGCGCTACATGGGCGAACACATCGCCGACAATTTCAAGCGCGAGGCGATGAAGGTGCCGCTGCTGCGCGAGCTGCTGCTGACCGACAGCGTGTATATCGCCTCCAACATCACGTTCCACAATCTCGCGCCGCTCTCCACCTACCTGGGCAAGCCCGGCGCGCCGGACAGGGGCGGGTTGCCCTTCGCCGAATACATGCGCCGGCAGGAACAGCACCGCGAGGCCGAGATCGCCGCGCTGATGGATACGCCGCGGTTTATCGACAAGGCCGGGTCGCTTTACGGCTACGCCCATTTCGTGTGCGACTCGGGCGGGTCGATCTGCGAGGTCGTCGCCCCCGAAAACCCCGAAGACCCGGTGCTCAAAACGCTTTCGGACAACCTGCTGCTGGTCTGGATCAAGGGCTCGGACGCGCATACCGAAGAGTTGGTCCGCCGCTTCGACCGCGCGCCCAAGCCGATGTATTACCAGCCCGAGTTCCTGCGCGCCGCGTGGGAGGACTACCTCAAGACCCACAGGCTCGGCGAAACGCAGGTCGACCCCGACGCCTTCGTGCGCTGGACCTATGCCCGCGCCCTGGCCCATCGCCAGCCGCGCTATGCCGCCATGGCCGAAAACTGGGGCGTCACGGTCCTGGCCGAGGACGTGGCCGCGGTGAAGACCCCGGCCGATTTCGAGGCGCTGATTGCCGAGGCCCTTGAGTCCCGCTGACGACACCCCTATTTCCAGCGTCCTGAAACGGAGCCCCCTGCCCCATGCCCATCAAGCTGCCCTCGGACCTGCCCGCCTTCGACGTGCTGACGCGCGAGGGCGTGATGGTCATGGGCGAGGCGGCGGCGGCGCGGCAGGATATCCGGCCCCTGCGCATCGGTCTGTTGAACCTGATGCCAAAGAAGATCCAGACCGAGATCCAGTTCGCGCGGCTGATCGGCGCCACGCCGCTGCAGATCGAGCTGAGCCTCGTGCGCATGACCGAGCACCGCACCAGGAACACCGCGACCGAACATATGGAGGCGTTCTATCGCCCCTTCGAAGATATCGCGGCCAGCGGCGAAAAGTTCGACGGCCTCATCATCACCGGCGCGCCGATCGAGCATCTGCCCTTCCCCGATGTCACCTATTGGGATGAGCTGACCCGCGTCTTCGACTGGACCCAGACCCATGTGCATTCGACCTTCGGCGTCTGCTGGGGCGGCATGGCGATGATCAACTACTTCCACGGTGTGGAAAAGCACATGCTCGAGGCCAAGGCCTTCGGGTGTTTCCGGCATGCCAACCTCGCGCCCGCCTCGCCCTATCTGCGCGGTTTTTCGGACGATTTCGTCATCCCCGTCAGCCGTTGGACCGAGATGCGCCAGCACGAAATCGACGCCGCGCCGGGGCTGACCACGCTTCTGGGCAGCGACGAGGTCGGCCCTTGCCTGGTCGAGGACGAGGGCCACCAGGCGCTCTATATCTTCAACCATTTCGAATATGACAGCGACACGCTGAAACAGGAATACGACCGCGATGCCGCGGCGGGTGCGGCCATTGATGTGCCGGTCAACTACTACCCCGGCGACGACCCGACGCGCCGGCCGCTTAACCGCTGGCGCAGCCACGCGCATCTCCTATATGGCAACTGGATAAACCAGATCTACCAGACCACCCCCTACGAGATCGCGCGCATCGGCACCGCCCCCGGCTGAGCCGCCCGCGCGGCCCAACCGAAAGGCCCGATCATGCTGCGCCGCGCCGACCCGCCCGACCCGTCCGGCCGTCTGCTGTCGATCCGCGGCGGGCAGGTCCATGCCCATGTTCAGGGCACGGGGCCCGATCTGGTGCTGATCCATGGCGCGGGCGGCAACCTGCGCGATTTCACCTTTCACCTGGTCGGGCGCCTGGCACCGCGCTACCGCGTCATCGCCTTCGACCGGCCCGGTCTTGGCCACAGCACGCCGCTGCACGAAAACGGCGAATCCCCCATCGAACAGGCCGCCGTGCTGGCCGAGGCGGCCGAGTTGCTGGAGGTGAAGGATGCGATCCTCGTTGGCCATTCCTATGGCGGCGCCGTCGCCATGGCCTGGGCGCTGAACCACCCCGCCAACGTGGCCGGCCTGGTGTCGCTGGCCGGCGCGCTGATGCCGTGGAAGGGCGGGCTGGGCGCGTGGTACCAGATCGCCGCGTCGGGCATCGGCGGCGCGGTGGTGGTGCCGCTGGTCGCGGCTTTGGTGCCCCGTCGGCTGGCGGCCCCGGTGCTCGACAAGATCTTCGCGCCCCAGCACCCGCCCGCGGGCTATGCCGCGCATCTGGGGATCGAGCTGTCGCTGCGTCCGCAGGCCCTCAGGGCCAATGTCCGGCAGGTAAACGGGCTGAAGCCCCATCTCGCCGCCATGGCGCCGCGCTATCCCGGCCTGTCGGTGCCGATCGAGATCGTGCACGGCACCGCCGACGAGATCGTGCCGATCGAGGTGCATTCGCGCCCCTTCGCCGCGCGCGTACCCTCGGCCCGCCTGACCGAGTTGCCCGGTGTCGGCCACATGCCCCACCATGCCCGCCCCGAAGAGGCCATCGCGGCCATCGACCGCGCCGCGAACCGCGCCGGGCGGCTGCAGCCCGGCCGCTGAGGTCTGGCCCGCACCCGCCGGGCCGCTATATGCTGGGGCAATGGCATTGCACGGGTCCCGATACACGCGCCGCACCGTCCTCGGCATGACCGGGGCCGCCTGCCTGTCCGCGTGCGGCCCGGCGCCGACGCCCGAAACGCCCTCGGCGACGCCGCCCAGCGGCCGGTTTCTGACGGTGCGCGGGCGGCGGGTGCATTACCAGACCGAGGGGCGCGGGCCCGACGTGATATTGATCCACGGCGCGTCGGGCAACCTGCGCGATTTCACCTTCGATCTGACGGGCCGGCTGGCGCCGGCCTATCGCGTCACGGCCTTCGACCGCCCGGGGCTGGGCTATTCCGAGGCGCTGAGCGACCGCGGCGACAGCCCCGCCGCGCAGGCGGCCCAGCTAGACGCCGCCGCCGGCAGGCTGGGCATCCGCCGCGCGGTCGTGCTGGGCCATTCCTACGGCGCCGCCGTGGCGATGGCCTGGGCGCTGAACCACCCCGCGCGGGTGGCCGGCGTCGTGACATTGGCGGGGGTGACCATGCCCTGGCCGGGCCAGCTGGCACCTTGGTATTCGATGGCCTCGACCGGGCTCGGCAGCGCGCTGGTCTCGGCCGTTGCCACCGAGGCGCGGGCGCGCGGCGCGCTGGCGCGGTTCTTCGCGCCCCAGCCGGTGCCCGCCGGCTATGCCGATTTCGTCGGCATCGACCTCGCGCTGCGCCCCGCCACCCTGCGCGCCAGCGCCCGGCAGGTGGACAGCCTGCGCCCGAGCCTCGTCGAGATGTCGGCGCGCTACCCCGGCCTCGACCTGCCGGTCGAGGTGGTGCACGGCACCGCCGACCGGACCGTCGGCATCGACATCCATTCCCGCCCGCTGGCCGCGCGTCTGCCCCGGGCGCGGCTGACCGCGCTGGACGGGGTCGGCCACATGGTCCACCACGCCGCGCCGCGCGCCACCCGCGCGGCGATCGACCGCGCCGCCGCGCGGGCCGGATTGCGCCGGGGCGCCCAATCGGGCTAGGTCAATGGCATGAACAAGACCGACACGCTGCCCTTCGACGGGGCCATCACCCGCTTTTACGAAGAAGAGGCGCCCGAGGCCGTGCGCGAGGCCATCGCCGAGGGCAGCAAGAAGGATATCCTGGCCGAGAGCTACCCCTACGACAAACGGCTCGACGGCGACATCTACGACAGCGAGCTTGAGGCGCTGCAGATCGAGCTGGTCAAGCTTCTGGCCCATGTAAAGGCTGAAGGTGTGCGCGTTGCGGTGCTGTTCGAAGGACGCGACGCCGCCGGCAAGGGCGGCACGATCAAGCGGTTTCGGGAAAACCTCAACCCGCGGGTGGCGCGCGTCGTGGCGCTGTCGGCCCCCTCGGACCGGGAAAAGCGCGAGTGGTATTTCCAGCGCTATGTCGAGCATCTTCCGGCTGGCGGCGAGATCGTCTTTTTCGACCGCTCGTGGTACAACCGCGCCGTGGTCGAGCATGTGTTCGGCTTTTGCACCGCGGCCGAGCGCGAGCATTTCTTCCACCAGGTGCCGCGCTTCGAGGAGATGCTGGTCGACGAGGGCATCCACCTGATCAAGCTGTGGCTCAACGTGGGCCGGGCCGAACAGCTGCGCCGGTTTCTCAAGCGCGAGAGCGACCCGCTGAAACAATGGAAACTCAGCTGGATCGACGTCGAGGGGCTGAAACGCTGGGACGCCTATTCCGGCGCCATCGCAGAGACGTTTTCGCGCAGCCATTCCACCGACGCGCCATGGACGGTGATCCGCACCGACGACAAGCGCCGCGCGCGGCTGGCCGCCATCCGCCGCGTGCTTTCGGGGCTCGATTATGCCGGCAAGGAGCCCGATATCGTGGGCACGCCCGACCCCAAGATTTGCGGCGGCCCCGAGATCTGGAATGTCTAAGCGCGGCTATCACCACGGCAATCTGAAACAGGCCCTCGTCGATGCCGCGCTGTCGCTGATCGAGGCCAAAAGCCCGCAGGGATTTACCCTCAGCGAGGCGGCCAAGGCCGCCGGGGTGACGCCCGCCGCCGTCTACCGCCATTTCCAGGGGCGCGAAGACCTGATCGCCGAGGCCGCGCGCCAGGGCTATGTCATCTTTGCCGACCTCATGGAATACGCCTACCAGACCGGCCAGCCCTCGGCGCTGTCCAGCCTCGAGGCGGTGGGCCGGGCCTATCTGGCCTTCGCCCGGAAATATCCCGGCCATTACATGGCGATGTTCGAATCGGGCCTGTCGATCAACGCCAATCCCGATCTCAGCGTGGTGGCGGGCCGCGCCAGCGCCGTGCTGGAGCGCGCCGCGCGCGACCTCTCCGACCACATTCCCGAGTCCAAGCGCCCGCCGGTGGCGATGGTCACGGCGCATATCTGGGCGATGTCCCACGGGGTGGTCGAGCTATATACCCGCGGCACGCCGGGCGCCCGCGCGCCCTTCCCGGCCGAAGAGCTGCTGGAAAGCGGCATCGGCATCTACCTGCGCGGGCTGGGGCTGATCTCGGCGGATACCTGATCGCGCCGGGGCGGCTATTCCCACTCCATCTGTTCAAACGCGGTCTGGGCGTTGCGGCCGGCCAGGCTGTCGAACTGTTCGAGATGGGCAAAGGCCGACTGGTCGACCTGCGGCGCCTCCATGATGCCGCCGCCCTCCTCGATCAGCGCGGCGATCTGGCTGCGCAGGTTGACCAGGTAGTCGTAGGTTTCGGCCCGCGTCCGGTCCAGTGTCGTGGCCGGGCCGTGGCCGGGGACGACATGCGCCGGGTCGAGCGCCGCAATCGCCTCGAACGCCGCCGGCCAGTCCTTGATCGAGCTTTGCGGCCCGACCCCCAGCAAGCGCCCGACATAGACGATGTCGCCGGTAAACACGGTCGCCTTGTCCGGCACCCAGACAAAGCTGTCGCCGGGCGTGTGGGCCGGGCCGGGATGGACGATCCGAAAGCTCAGCCCGCCGAATTCCAGCGTGTAGCTGTCCTGAAAGACGATGTCGGCCTGCGCGGGCTCGGTGCCCTCCAGCCCGTCGCCCAGCAGCGTGGCCAGCGCCGTCATCTGCATCGAGGCGCGGTCGGCCTGGTCGGCCAGTGCGGGCGCCGAGGCGATGACGGTTGCGCCCCGGGCCTGCCAATAGCCGTTGCCGAGCCAGCGGTGGTCCTGCCCGCCGGTGTCGATCACGTAGGCCACGGGCCGGTCGGTCACCGTGCGGATCGCGCCATGCAGTGCCTCGGCCCCCTTCCACGACCCGCCGGGGTCGACCAGCACCGCGCCGGCCCCGGTGACGACCAGGCCGAAGGTGGCGTTGTTGCCCAGGTTTTCGGGGCTGCGCTGGGCCATTTCCCCGACGATGGCCCAGACGCCGTCTGTCACGGGTTGAATGTCGAGTTCGCCGGCCGCGGCGAGGCCGGGGGTCAGCGACAGGCAGACGAGCGCGGCGCGGGCAAGCGTCATGCCGAAAGCCAGCCTTCAAGCCTTGCCGCGTCGGGCAGCCCGCCCGCGTGCACCAGCTTGCCGTCGATGCTGATCCCCGGGGTCGACATCACGCCGGCCATGGCGATGGATTTCGCGTCGCTCACCTTTTCGACCTCGACCACGACGCCCAGCTTTTCGGCCGCCTGCCTGACCATCTCGGCCGTGCTCTCGCAGCGCGCGCAGCCGGGGCCGTAGACCTTGACGTTCTTCATGTCCTTCTCCCTCAGAAAATCGCGTTGAACAGAAAGCCGACGGTCAGGATACCGCTGGCCACGACGCCGACGAACACCGCGATCAGGCGCAGCGTCAGCACCTGCCGCAGGATGATCATCTCGGGCAGGCTGAGCGCGATCACGCTCATCATGAAGGCCAGCACGGTGCCCAGCGCCGCCCCCTTGCCCAACAGCGCCTCGACGATCGGGATGACGCCCGCGGCGTTGGTGTACATGGGGATGCCGATCAGCACCGCCGCGGGCACCGACCACCACGCATCGGCGCCCATGATACGGGCCATCAGCGCCTCGGGCACATAGCCGTGGATCAGGGCGCCGATGCCGATGCCCAGCAGGATCCAGACCCAGACCTTGGCGACGATCTCGCGCACCGCCCGGATGCCCAGCTTGTAGCGGCCGACCAGGGTCGGGGCGTCGTCTTCGGGCGGCGCGGCGGTGCCGGCGTTGATCTCGCGCACCCAGTCCTGCAGCCAGCCTTCCAGCCGCAGCTTGCCGATGACGAAGCCCGCCACGATGGCGATGCCGAGGCCGAAGGCCAGGTAGGTCAGTGCGACGGTCCAGCCAACCAGGCCGAACAGCAGCACCAGCGCCACCTCGTTGACCATCGGCGCCGCGATCAGGAACGAGAAAGTCACCCCCAGCGGCACGCCCGCCGAGACGAACCCGATGAAAAGCGGCACCGCCGAGCACGAGCAGAAGGGCGTGAGGATGCCCAGACCGGCCGACATCACGTTGCCGACCCCCTCGCGCCGGCCCGACAGCAGCGCGCGGGTCTTTTCCGGGCTGAACCAGCTCCGCACCACCCCCATGACGAAAACGATCAGGGTGAGCAGCATCATCACCTTGGGCACGTCGTAGAGGAAAAACGCGATGGCCTCGCCGGCATGGCTGTCGCGCGCCACCGGCAAGAGCGCGGTCATCGCCTCGGCAAGCGGCGAAAGCTGGCGATAGACAAGCACCCAGGCCGCGACAGCGGCGACCAGCGCCAGGTGCCAGGCCCAGCCCGGCAGGCGGTACGGCGGAAATGTTCGTGTCTCGGCTGTCACGATGCCTCCTGGTCCACTGGATGTGCCAAAGAGACGGGGCCGCGCGCCTTGATCTGGATCACGGCGGCACGCTCAGGCAAAGCGCGCGCGTGTCCGGTTGGCGAACGCGACGAGCGACAGCATGACCGGCACCTCCACCAGCACGCCCACCACCGTCGCCAGCGCCGCGCCGGAATTGAGCCCGAACAGGCTGATCGCCACGGCCACCGCCAGCTCGAAGAAATTCGACGTGCCGATCAGCGCGCAGGGTGCGGCGATGCGGTGGGGCACCTTCAACGCATAGGCCGCCGCATAGGCCAGCGCGAAGATGCCGTAGGACTGGATCAGGATCGGCACCGCGATCAGCCCGATCACCAGCGGCCGGTCGAGGATCACGCTGCCCTGCAACCCGAAGAGGATCACCACCGTGGCGATCAGCCCGACGACCGACCAGGGCTTGATCCGGTCTCGAAAGGCCCCGATCCGCGCCTCGGAGCCCAGCCTGTAGCGCGTCGCGATCCCAGCCGCGAAGGGCAGCGCGACGAACAGCACGACCGACAGCAGCAGCGTCTGCCACGGCACGGCGATGTCGGTGACCCCCAGCAGGAATGCCACGATCGGCGCGAAGGCAAAGACCATGACCACGTCGTTCACCGACACCTGCAACAGCGTGTAACCCTCGTCGCCCCGCGTCAGCTGCGACCAGACGAACACCATCGCGGTGCAAGGCGCGGCGCCCAGCAGGATCAGGCCCGCGATGTATTGCCGGGCGTCCTCGGGCGCGATGAGATCGGCGAAGACATGCTCGAAAAACAGCACCGCGAGGGCGGCCATGGTGAAGGGCTTGACCAGCCAGTTGACCGCCAGCGTGATCGCCAGCCCGCGGGGCTGGCGGACGACGTTTTTCAGCGCGCCGGGATCGACGCCGACCATCATCGGGTAGACCATGGCCCAGATCAGGACCGCGACCACGAGGTTGACGCGCGCAACCTCGGCCGCGGCGACCGCGGCGAAGAGCCCCGGCAGCAGGTGGCCCAGCGCGATGCCCGCCACCATGGCGAGCGCGACCCAAAGGGTCAGGAAGCGTTCGAAGATGCTCATGCCGAGGCCTCCAGCGGTGGCGGCGCGCGCAGCCGCCCCGCGGCCAGCGCCGACAGCGCCACCATGGCCGCCGCCGTCCCGAGCGTCAGCGCAAGCCCACCGATCTGGAAGGTCAGCCCCGACAACACCGTCCCGATCAGCCGTCCGGCGGCGTTGGCCATGTAGTAGAACCCGACATCCATGGTCACGCGCTCGGCCTTGGTGAAGGCAAGGATCAGGTAGGAATGCAGCGACGAGTTGATGGCGAAGATCGCGCCGAAGACCAGCAGCCCCCCGACCAGCGTCACCGTCAGCCAGGGCTGCGGCTGTGGCGAGATCAGCGCGGCCACGCTCAGCCCCGCCGGCACCAAGAAGAGCAGAGCCGCCCAGCCCCGCGCCGCGCCGACCAGTTCGCCCTCGGGTCGCGTCGCGGCGCGCAACAGCCGCGGTGCGGCGGCCTGCACCGCCCCGTAGAGGATGATCCAGACCGCCATGAAGCTGCCGATCATGAAAAAGGCGGCGCGGTTGCCCGCCTCGGTTCCGTCCGAGAGCACCGCGTAGAAATAGATCGGGATGCCGACGACGAACCACACGTCGCGCGCGCCGAAGAGGAACACCCGCGCCGCCGACAGCCAGTTGACATTGGCCGATTTCGAGAAGACCTCGGAAAACTTGGTGCCTTTTCGGCCCTTGGGCAGACCCGGCGGCATCGCGATCAGCACGGCCACCAGGATTGCCGCCAGAACCGCCGCCATCGCCAGCACCGACCAGACAAAGCCCAGGCTCGCCAAGAGCGCCGCCCCCAGCAGGAAGCCGACCCCCTTGACCGCGTTCTTCGACCCCGTCAGCACAGCGACCCAGCGGAAAAGCCCCGCCCCGTCGGCCGGCGCCAGCAGCTTGACCGCCGATTTCGAGGACATCTTGGCAAGGTCCTTGGCCACGCCGCTGGCACCTTGCACCGCCATCACATAGGCGACCGAAACGCCGAGCGCCCAGCCCGGATCGAGCTGCGCCAGCGCGATCAAGGCCAGCACCTGCAACCCGAGCCCGGCATAAAGCGTCGAGGTGAGCCCGAAGCGCGCCGCGATCCAGCCCGCCGAGAGGTTGGTGAGCATCCCGGCAATCTCGTAAAGCACGAAGAGGTAGGCCAGCTGGACCGGCGTGAAGCCCAGCGTGTGAAAGTGCAAGAGCACCAGCATTCGCAGCGCGCCGTCGGTCAGCATGAAGGCCCAATAGGCCGCGGTCACGGCGATATAGGCAGAAAGGCCGTCGGGGCGCCCGGTCACAGCGCGCGCCCCACCATCAGCGCCACGTCGACCAGCCGGTGGGCATAGCCCATCTCGTTGTCGTACCAGGCATAAACCTTGAGCTGCGTGCCGTTCACCACCATGGTGGACGGCCCGTCGACGATGCCCGACCGGGTGTCGTTGACGTAATCGGCCGACACCAGCGGCCGCTCCTCGTAGCCAAGGATGCCCTTCAGCGGGCCCTCGGCCGCAGCCTGGAACAGCGCGTTGACCTCTTCGGCCGTCACCGCGCGCTCCATCTCGAAGACGCAATCGGTCAACGAGGCGTTCAGCAGCGGCACCCGCACCGCGTGGCCGTTCAGCCGGCCCGTAAGCTCGGGATAGATCAGCGTGATCGCCGTCGCGCTGCCCGTGGTCGTCGGGATCAGCGAATTCAGCGCCGAGCGGGCGCGGCGCAGATCCTTGGCCGGGCGGTCGACGATGGTCTGGGTGTTGGTCACGTCGTGGATCGTGGTGATGACCCCGTGACGGATGCCGACCTGTTCATGCACGACCTTAACAACCGGGGCCAGGCAGTTGGTCGTGCAGGAGGCCGCGGTGACGATGCGGTGGCGCGCGGGGTCGTAGATGTCGTGATTGACCCCGTAGACGATATTGGCCGCGCCGCCATCCTTGACCGGGGCCGAGACGACCGCCTTTTTCACACCCGCCTCGAAATACGGGGCGAGCTTGGCCTCGGATTTGAAAACACCGGTGCAGTCGATCACCACGTCGACCCCGTCGAGCGGCAAATCGTCGATGCGGGGCGAGCCTATGAAGGGCAGGCGCGTGCCGTCGACCGTGACGCTGCCGCGGTCATGGGAAAAGGCGGCGCCCCACCGCCCGTGGACGGTGTCGAATTCCAGCAGATGCGCGTGCATCTCGGGGTCGCCCACCGCGTCGTTGATCCAGGCGATCTCGGCGCCGCGTTCCAGCAGCGGACGCAGGGCGAGCTTGCCGATGCGCCCAAGGCCGTTCAGCGCATAGACCGTCAAGACTCCACCTCGGACGCTTGGCGGCCGATATCGTCCACGGCCCTTTGCAGCGCGATGCGGTCGAGCGTGTCGAGCCGCAGCGCGGTAAAGGCGTGGATGCGATTGCGCAGCGCACCGTAGGCGTGCTGGAAGGCCAGGCTTTTCTCGGCGTCGGTGCCCTCGGTCTTGACCGGGTCGGGCATGCCCCAATGGGCGGTCACCGGCTGGCCCTCCCAGGCGGGGCATTCCTCGTTGGCGGCCTGGTCGCAAACGGTAAAGACGAAATCCAGGTGCGGTGCGTCGGGCCCGCTGAATTCCGAGACGTTCTTGGCGCGCAGAACCGAGACATCGTAGCCCTTGTCCTTGAGCACCCGAACCGCGAACGGGTTCAGCTCCGAATAGGGCTTGGTGCCGGCGGAATAGGCGTTGAAACGCTCGCCCGCCTCGGCACGCAGGATCGACTCGGCAAAAATCGACCGCGCCGAGTTGCCGGTGCAGATGAAGAGGACGTTGTATTTTCGATCGGACATGGGATCGGGTCCTGTCTGAGAAGGAAAGGACACGGGCGAACAGATTTCCGGGCGCCCGCGGCAGCATTCGAAGAACAGATAATCAAAGGTACGTCGCACCTCTGTGACATCGACGGAATATCGAAGCGATGTGCCCTCTCGCGTCTGGCTGACCAGCCGCGTGCGCATCAGCGCCGCGAGGTAGGCCGACAGCGTCGACGGCTTGAGCCCCAGCGCCGCGCCGATCTCGCCCGCCGGCACCCGGTCGGGGTAGCGCCGCATCAACAGGCGAAAGATCGCCAGGCGGTGCGGGTGGCCGAGGGTTCCGAGTTGCGAGGGAATCTCTTCTTCCATATTTCCAGAATATCGGAATTACAGGCCGAGGCAAGTCGTGTCAGGGTGGAAACGCCCCATTTTCGCCTGCGCCGAAACCCAGTGGCCCCGGCGGTGCCAAAACCGCCCCGGCGCTGCGCCGCGGTGATCTCAGCCCGCGCTCACGCGAAAAGCACCAGCGAACGCGCATCCCAGGCCACCCGCGTCTCCGTGCCGCGGGCCAGCACCGGACGGCCCACCAGATTCTTCATCGAGATGGTCAGCGGCGCATCGACGCCCCTCATCCGCACGGTGTAGTAGGTCATGTCGCCGTAATAGGCCAAATCCTCGACCGTCGCCTGGGCCACGCGCCGCTCGGTCTCTTCGCCGGCGAACAGGATCGACATCGTCTCGGGGCGGATGCCGACGCTGGCCGCCTGCCCCGGATGCAGGCCGCCGGGCACCTGCTCGGCGTCGATCTCGGCGCGGCCAAGCCCGGGGATCGTCACCGCCACCTGCCGGCCCTCCTGCGCCTCGGCCTGGGCGGGCAGGAAGTTCATCACCCCGATGAAATCGGCCACCTGCCGGCTGACCGGGCGGCGGTAGAGCGTCTGCGGGTCGTCCAGTTGCGCGATCTGCCCATCGAACATCACCGCGATCCGGTCGGACATGATCAGAGCCTCTTCCTGGTCGTGGGTGACCAGAACGAAGGTGATGCCGACCTGCCGCTGAAGCTTGCGCAGCTCCATCTGCATGGTCTCGCGCAGCTTGCGGTCGAGCGCCGACAGCGGCTCGTCCAGCAGCAGCACCTTGGGCTTGAGGATCAGCGCGCGGGCCAGCGCGACGCGCTGCCGCTGCCCGCCCGACAGGGCGTGCGCGGCACGGCTGCCGTAGCCGCCCAGCCCGACCATCTCCAGCGCCTCGCCCACCCGGCGGCTGTTTTCCTCCTTCGACAGCGCCGAACGGCGCAGGCCGAACCCCACGTTCTCGGCCACGCTGAGATGGGGAAAGATCGCGTAGGACTGAAACACCATGTTGGTGGGCCGCCGGTTGGCCGGCACCCGCGACATGTCGCGCCCGTCGATGCTCAGCCGCCCGGCGCTGGGCGCCTCGAACCCGGCGATGGTACGCAATAGCGTGGTCTTGCCGCAGCCCGAAGGGCCCAGCAGCGAAAAGAACTCGCCCGCGCCGATATCGGCAGTGATGCCCCTCAGGGCCTGGTAGTCGCCGTAATATTTCTCGACGCCCTGCAGCGCGATGATCGGCCGGTCGATTCCGGTGGTGTCCTTCACATCAATCCTCCCGTATCGCGCTGTCCGGTGCGCGCGGCGCCCCGGCGGCGGACATATTCTGCCACGGCAAGCAAGATCACCGAGGCCAGCACCAAAAGCGTGCCGAGTGCCATAACCACCGGGATTTTCTGCGGAAACCGCAACTGGCCCCACAGGTAGACCGGCAGCGTCGGGTCGGTCCCGGTCAGGAAAAACGCGATGATGAACTCGTCGAGCGAAATGGTGAACGAGATCAGCAGCGACGAGATGATCCCCGGCATCACCAGCGGCAGGGTGATCAGGCGAAAGCTCGACCAGCGCGTCTCGCCCAGGTCGATGGCGGCCTCTTCCAGCGACACGTCGAGGCTCTGGAAGGCCGAGTTCAGGATCGCCACGGAAAACGGCACGCAGATCAGCACATGGCCCAGCACCACCGTCCAGGCCCCCAGCGGCAGCCCCAGTTGCAAGAGCACCACCAGCAGCGACACCGCGACGATGATCTCGGGCAGCACCAGCGGCAGCATGATCAGCCCCATGATGCCCTTCTTGCCCGGAAAGACGAAGCGCGTGGCCGCCCGCGCGGCGCAGATCCCCAGAAGCGTGGCAATCACCGCCGAGGACACCGCGATGATCAGGCTGTTCAGCACAGCGCCGTGCAGCGCCGGAATTTCGGTGAGTTGCCGGAACCACTCGGTGGTAAAGCCTCGCAGGGGGAAGGCGATGATCGTGCCGTCGTTGAAGGCGAAAATCGGCAGCAGCGCGATCGGCGCGTAAAGAAAGATCAGGTAAAGAACGGCGTAGATGCGCAGCCCCATCAGCCCCGCCCCCTCAGATAGCGCCGCGTGAGCGCGAGAAAGACCAGCGAGACCGCGCCGACCATCGCCATCGCCAGAACCGCCAGCGCCGCGCCCATCGGCGCGTTGTTGAGCTTCAGGAACTGGGTCTGGATCATGTTGGCGATCATCAGCCCGTTGGGCCCGCCCACCAGCCGCGGCGTGACGTAATCGCCGATGGTGGGGATAAAGACGATCAGCACCGCCGCCACGACGCCCGGCATGGCCAGGGGCAGGGTGACCCTGAGAAAGGTGGTGACATGGGTCTCGCCCAAGTCGCGGCTGGCCTCCAGGAGCGAGCGGTCGATCTTTTCCAGCGCCACGAAGATCGGCAGGATGGCGAAGGGCGCGAAGGCATGCGCCAGCGTGATCACCACCGCGTTCGCGTTGTAAAGGATAAAACGCAAGGGTTCATCAATTATCCCAATGCCTTGCAGCGTGGTGTTGATAACCCCGTTGAAGCCCAGGATCACCTTCCACAAAAACACCCGGATCAGGTAAGAGGTCCAGAACGGGATGGTGATCAGGAAGATCCACATCGCCTTGCGCTCGGGCCGGACATGGAACGAGACGTAATAGGCCACCGGAAAGGCCAGCAGAACGGTCGCCACCGTGACCGCCCCCGAGATCATGAGCGAGCGCAGCAAAAGCTGCATGTAAAGCGGTTCGGTAAACGCCTCGCGATAGTTCTTCAGCGTCAGGGTGGTGTCGAGTGTCAGGTAATCCTGCGTCCAGAAGCTGAAAAGCCCGATGGCGCCCAGCGGCACCGCCAGCAGCAGCAGCGCATAGAGAAACGGCGGGCCGACCAGCAGGGCCCCCCGCGCCGCCTCGCCCCGTCCTGCACGGGGCCTCGATCCGGTGTCGCTCATGCCCTGCGGTGGCCTCCCCCATCTGCGGGAGGGATCATGGGAACACAGAGCGCCCCGCGCAAGGGGGCGTGCATCCACCGGGCCGGGATTTCCGCCCGCTGCCGCGCAAACGGGCAGGCCGGGCGCAGAATTCCTTGAAGGAACCCGGCAAAGGGCGTTTCCAAAGCCCGCGGGGCCGCGAAAACGCAAAGGGCCGCGCCCATGGCGCGGCCCCGTCGAGAAAGCCGGACCAGCGTCTTAACGCTTGGAGAACTGGAAGCTCCGGCGGGCCTTGCGGCGGCCGAACTTCTTGCGTTCCACCACACGGCTGTCGCGAGTCAGGAAGCCCGCGGCCTTGAGCGGGGCGCGCAAGCCCGGGTCGTAAAGCTGCAGCGCCTTCGAGATGCCGTGCTTGACCGCACCGGCCTGCCCCGACAGCCCGCCGCCTTTGACGGTGGCCTGCACGTCGAACTCGTCGACCACGCCGGCGACCTGGAACGGCTGGCGCAGGATCATCTGCAGCACCGGGCGCGCGAAATAGGCGCTCATGTCCTTGCCGTTGACCATGACCTTGCCCGAGCCGGGCTTGATCCAGACACGGGCGACCGCGTCCTTCCGCTTGCCGGTGGCGTAAGAGCGGCCAAGCGAGTCGCGCTCGGGCTCGCGCGGGACTTCGGGTTCGGCAACGACGGCGTCCTCGGACCCCGAGACGACGGCGTTCAGCTCGTCGAGGGATTTGATTTCTTCAGCCATCATGCGCTCCGCGTGTTCTTGGAATTCATCGACTTGACGTCCAGCACCTCGGGCTGCTGCGCCTCGTGCGGATGCTCGGTTCCGGCATAGACGCGCAGGTTGGTCATCTGCTTGCGCGACAGCCGGTTGGCCGGCAGCATGCGCTTGACCGCCTGGGTCACGACGCGCTCGGGATGGGCGCCGTCGAGGATCTGCTCCGCGGTGCGGTGCTTGATCCCGCCGGGATGGCCGGTGTGCCAGTAGTATTTCTTGTCGGTGCGCTTCGAGCCGGTCATCTGCACCTTGTCGGCATTGATGACGATGACGTTGTCGCCCATGTCCATATGAGGCGTGAACGACGGCTTGTGCTTGCCGCGCAGGCGCATGGCGACGATCGAGGCGAGACGGCCCAGCACGACGCCCTCGGCGTCGATGATGATCCACTTCTTCTCGATATCCGCCGGGGTAGCGGTGTAGGTTTTCATTACTCTGCCCTATCGGATGAGAGGTCCAGGGCGGCACGCGGGCGCCGCCGAGCTCGGGATGGCGCAGTTCTAAGCATTTGCCGCGTCCAGTCAAGGGGCATCATCGGCAAATTATCATTCCAAACCAATGGCCTAGAATTACGGTATCATTTTACCCCATGTCTTGGGCGCGTTTTCCGCCCCGCCGCGCACCGCGCAGGGCCTGCATCGCCGCACGACCGGCCCCCGACCGCAACCGAACGGGCCCGCGCCCCGGGCCCGGCGCGCGGCGGGCGGTTTTTGCAACACCGGCGTCCGGCGCGAAGATTTCGCATATTCCCTATTGATCGAATCCCGCTTGTTCCTTACGTCCCACTCACGATCGGAACCGATCCCAACTTCGGGCCATACCGGGGGGGCGCTAAGGAACCGACTGGATTCAATCTACTGGTCAGAAGGGGCGCGCCATGACAGACGCCAACCTCTTCCAACTGGGGATCGGTCTGGAGACAGGCGCCCATGCGGAAGACACCCGCAGCCCTTCGGCTGCACCCACGACCCGCGACGTGTTCGACGACACCCGCGACGATCACTTCATCCGCCGCGACGGCCGGGTGTTTGCCGGCACGCATCTCATCATCGAGGTGGTGAACGGCCACGGCCTGGACGACGAGGCCCGCATCCAGCAGGCGTTCCGCGACTGCGTCGACGAATGCGGCGCGACGCTTCTGCACATCCACACGCACAAGTTTTCGCCCCAGGGCGTCTCTGGCGTGGCGGTGCTGGCCGAGTCGCACATCTCGGTGCACACCTGGCCCGAGATCGGCTATGGCGCCTTCGACGTGTTCATGTGCGGCGATGCCCTGCCGTGGCGCGCGGTCGATGTTCTGGCCCGCGCCTTCGGCACCGCCGATGTCCGCGTGAAAGAGTTGTTGCGCGGCGACGGCCTGGTCACCGAAGAACAGGCCGCCTGAGCCGCCCTGCCCGCGATCCGCGCGCCGTCCCCGCTGGACGGCGCGCATTTTCCGTTTCGCGCCGCGGCCTTGCCGCGCCTCGGCCGGGCGGGCAAGGTCGGCCCCAGAAATCGGGAGCGAAGACATGAGCGACACGCGGATACCGGGCTGGTCGGTCGAGACCCTGCATGACGGCTACGCCCAGGCCCTCCAGGAGACAGAGCTTCTCTACGACAGCGAGACCGACCACCAGCGCCTGCGGGTCTTCACCAACCCGCGCTTCGGCCGGGTGCTTACGCTCGACGGCGTGGTCCAGACCACCGAGGGCGACAACTTCATCTACCACGAGATGCTGACCCACCTGCCGATCCTCGCCCATGGCGCGGCGAAACGGGTGCTGATCGTCGGCGGCGGCGATGGCGGCATGGCGCGCGAGACGCTGCGCCACACGTCGGTCGAGCATGTCACGATGGTCGAAATCGATGCGGGCGTGGTCGAATTCTCGAAAACCTACCTTCCGATGCTCAGCCAGGGCGCCTTCGACGACCCGCGCCTGACCCTCGTCATCGACGACGGCGCCGCCTTCATGAAGACGACGCAGGAAAAATTCGACGTCATCATCGTCGATTCCACCGACCCAATCGGCCCCGGCGAGGTGCTCTTCACCGACACGTTCTATGGCCACGCCAAGCGCGCGCTCACCCCGGGCGGCATCCTGGTCACCCAGAACGGCGTGCCGTTCATGCAGGGCGACGAGCTGACCGACACGCTTCGCGCGTTCAAGGCGCTCTTCGCCGACTGGGGCTGCTACCTCGCCACCGTGCCCACCTATGCCGGCGGCCCGATGGCCTTTGGCTGGGGCACCGACGGCGGCGCGCGCGCGGTGCCGCTCGACACGCTCGAGGCGCGCTTTGCCGCCGCCGCCATCGAGACCGGCTATTACACGCCCGCGGTGCACAAGGCCGCCTTCGCGCTGCCGGGCTACGTGCAGGACCTCCTGCCATAGCCACCGCCCCCGCTTCTTCTGGCGAAAAATATCCTCGGGGGGAGTCCCGGATGCACATCCGGGACGGGGGGCGGACAGCCCCCCTGCCCGGCCGCCCCTAGCGCGGCGGGATCGAATAGGTCAGCCCGGCGCGCGCCACCGCCCCGTCCATCCCGTCGGAATGGATCAGCGCGTCGCCCACCGCCAGCACGCGGCCCAGCTTCAGCAGCCGCGCCGCGCAGACCAGGTCGCGCCCCGCCGCGGGCTTGCGCATGAAGTCGATCGAACAATTCGTCGTTACCGCCAGCGCCTTGGGCCCGATCATCGCCAGCACGGCGAGGTAGATGCCCACATCGGCCAGCGCGAACATAGACGGGCCCGACACCGTGCCGCCGGGGCGCAAATGCCGCTCGGCCACCGGCATGCGCACCCGCACCTCCATCGGCGCCACCGCCTCGACCACGAAATCGTCCGCCGCCTGGGGAAACTCGCGTGCGAGAAACGCCTCCAGCGCCGCCGCGTCCATCACCGGTTCCATGCTCTTTTCCCTTCCCGTTTTGACGCGTAGTGTCTGCAGGAACCGGGAGGAATGACAAGATGACCGATTTGCTTTTGCGGCAGGATGCCGGCGGGATCGCCACGCTGACGATGAACGCGCCGGAACGGCTGAACGCGCTGTCGGACGCGATGCTGGCCGCGCTTCAGGCCCAGATCGACGCCTTGAACGACGACCGCGATACCCGCGTCGTCGTGCTCAAGGGCGCGGGCAAGGCATTCTGCGCCGGCCACGATCTGAAAGAGATGCAGGCCGGCCGCCAGGCCGAGGATGGCGGACGCGCCTATTTCGCCGATCTCTTCTCGCGCTGCGGCCGGGTGATGACCGGGCTCATGCGCCTGCCGCAGCCGGTGATCGCCGCGCCCCACGGCATCGCCACCGCGGCCGGGTGCCAGCTGGTCGCCTCGTGCGACCTCGCCGTGGCGGCCGAGGGTACGCGGTTCGGCGTGAACGGGGTGAATATCGGGCTGTTCTGCTCAACGCCGATGGTGGCGCTCTCGCGCAACGTGCCGCGCAAGCAGGCCTTCGAGATGCTGACGACCGGCGCCTTCGTCGATTGCGCCAAGGCCGAGGCGATCGGGCTGATCAATCGCGCCGTCCCGCACCAAGAGCAGGACGGCGCGGTGGCCGATCTGGCCGAAACGATCGCGTCGAAACTCAACGCCGCCGTCAAGATCGGCAAGCGTGCCTTCTACGATCAGATCGAGATGGATGTCGACGGCGCCTACGCGCACACGTCGGAGGTGATGGTCGAGAACATGATGTGGCGCGATACCGACGAAGGAATCAACGCCTTCATCCAAAAGCGTCCGCCCGACTGGGCGCGGTAGGGGCAGGCAGGGGCGCGCTCCCTGCCCGGTAGAGAGGAGAAGAGCGCGGCCTTATTCGGCCGCGATAGGCTTTGCGCTGGGGGTGCCGGCCTTGCGCTTGCGCGTCTCGGCCAGTTGGTCTTCGGTCTGGCGCATGTTGATGTAGGCAAACACGACGACGAAGCCGATGGTGCCGAGCGCGAGGGGTCCGATGAGGTCCATTTTAGTTCCCTTTCCTGTTTTGTGTTGTGAAAGGGATACGCGCCCCTTTCCCGAGCGGATCACCGGAGGTGGGAAAAAATGTGGGATTTCAACTGCATGCATCCGTATACCAAACTATAAGCCGCTGACACACAGACAAAAAAGCCCGCCGTTGGCGGGCAGATCAAACGAATGTGAGCGGTCTATTTCACCAACAGGATGATCAGCAGGAAAAACACCAGCAGGCCGATCACGCCCGCCTGGGCAAACAGCATGCTGGTCGAAAACAGTCCCAGCAGCACGGCGGCCACGATCAGCGCCTGGACGCGGGGCGGCTGCTCTGTCAGGCGGGCCTGGATGTCTTCAGCCCGGCGCCGCCGCATGAAGCCCGCCAGGATCATCACCGCCACATGTCGGGCCCGCCGCGCAAGCATGCGAAGCACGGTGTCAATCTCCTCCATGACATGGCCGTGTAACAGAAACCGGACAGCTAGAAAAGCCCCCGACGCGGCCGATCACAGCCCGTAGACCGCCCCGAACTTGGTGTCGAGATAGTCCAGCAGCGGCCCTTCGTGGGGGGCAAATCCGCAGGCCCTCTCGATCACCTCGGCCGGGGCATAGAGCCCGCCGGGGCGCTGGACATGCGCGCGCAGCCAATCGGTGGCGGGCTCGGCATGGCCGCGGGCGAGACCGGCGTCGAGGTCGGGCACCGCGGCGCGCAGCGCCTGGTACAGACAGCCGGCATAGACATTGCCCAGCGTGTAGGTCGGGAAATAGCCGAAAAGGCCCACCGACCAGTGCACATCCTGCAAGACGCCGTTCGCGGGCCTGTCGACCGCCACGCCGAAATCGGCGGCAAAGCGCGTGTTCCACGCCTCCTCCAGGTCGGCCGCTTCCAGCCGCCCGGCGATCAGGTCGCGCTCCAGGTCGAAGCGCAGCATGATGTGCAGGTTGTAATGCACCTCGTCGGCCTCGGTGCGGATATAGCCCGAATGCACCCGGTTGACGGCAGCGTAAAAGGCCTGCGCGTCAGCCGCGCCCGCCTGGCCGAAAACCTCGCCGAAGCGGGCGTAGAGCCAGCCGCAAAACGCCGCGCTGCGGCCAAGCTGGTTCTCGTAGATCCGGCTTTGGCTTTCATGGACGCCCATCGACACGCCATGGCCCACCGGCGTGAGGTGAAAGGCGGGGTCGATCCCCTGCTCGTAGGCACCGTGGCCGACCTCGTGCAGCGTGGAATAAAGGCATCCCAGCGGTTCGGCCTCGTCCACCCGTGTGGTGATGCGCACATCGGTGCCCGAGCCGGACGTGAACGGGTGCACCGAACTGTCGAGCCGCCCGTGGCGCCAGTCATAGCCGAAATGGGTGGCGATCTCGCGGGCCAGCGTCAACTGGGCCTCGGCGCCGTAACGGCCGCTCAGCGCCGGGTGGTCGCGCCCCGACCCCATGATCCGCTCGCGCAGGGAGACCAGCCGCGGGCGCATCCGGTCGAACATCTCGGCGATGCCCTGCCCCGTCGCGCCGGGTTCGTAATCGTCCAGCAGCGCGTCGTACAGGTCGCCGCCCTCGGCCAGCGCCGCGGCCTCTTCGCGCTTGAGCCGGATCACCTCGGTCAGCGTGGGCAGGAAATGGGCCACGTCGTCGGCCGCGCGCGCCTCGGCCCAGATGCCCTGGGCGCGGCTGGTCACCCGGGCCAGCTCGGCCGACAGTGTCTCGGGCAAACGCATGGCGCGCGAATAAGAGCGGCGGATATGGCGCAGTTGCGCGCGCTCGGCCGCGCCGAGGCCGCCCTCGTCGATCGACGCCAGCCACGCGCCGATGCGCGGGTCGGTGCGGCGGCGGTGCAGCACGCCCTCCAGCGCGCCCATTTCCTCGGCCCGCTGCTGGGCGCCGCCGCGCGGCATCACGGTTTCCTGGTCCCAGCCCAGCCGGCCCATCACCTCGGCCAGCGCCTCGGTCTCGCGATGGTGGTCCAGCAGATCGTCATAGGCGCTCATCGCTCACCCCCGGACGGATTGGGCGCGCGGGTATTGCGCCAGGAACCGCGCCCGCAGGATCAGCACCCAAAGCGCCACCGCGCCGAGCTGATGGGTCAGCGCGATATGCATCTGGGCCGCGTAGAGCACGGTGCCGACCCCCAGAACGAGTTGGCCGAACAGCAGCACCGCCATCCAGTCAAAGCCCCGGCGCACCGATTTCAGCGCGCTTTTCCGCCCCCGCCGCCAGGCCAGAAGCCCCACGATGAACAACAGATACCCGCTGATCCGGTGGGTGAATTGCACAGTGCCCGCGTTTTCGAAGAAATTCCGCCAGGCGGGCTCCAGCCGCAGCGGCTCGGGCGGCAAGAGGCCGCCGGCCATCAGCGGCCAGTCGGTAAAGTTGCGGCCCGCGTCGATACCGGCCACCAGCGCGCCCAGCACGATCTGCAAGAAGGCCAGCACCATCAGCGCCGTGCCCCAGCCATAGGCGCCCCCGTCGCGCAGCCGCCGCGCCTGCAACAGTTCGGCCTCCGGGCGCGCCAGCTTGAACACGTACCATGCGATCAGCCCCAGGATCAGGAACGCCAGCCCCAGATGGGTGGCCAGACGGTAGGAGGCCACGTCCAGCATCCCCGGCGCGAGGCCGGAGGACACCATCCACCACCCGATGGCCCCCTGCACGCCGCCCAAGAACCCGATGCCGAACAGCCGCAGCGTCCAGCCCTTGGGCATCTTCCTCAGCAGCAGGAAGGCCAGAAACCCCAGCCCCCAGACAAGGCCGACAATCCGGCCAAGCTGCCGGTGGCCCCATTCCCACCAGTAGATGGATTTGAACTCGGCCAGGGTCATGCCCTGGTTCTGGATCTGGTATTCCGGCGTCGCCTGGTATTTTTCAAAGGCGGTGGTCCAGCCCGCGTCGCCTAGCGGCGGCACCGCGCCCATCACCGGCTGCCACTCGGTGATCGAAAGGCCGCTATCGGTCAGGCGGGTCAGCCCGCCCACCACGATCATCGCCACCACCAAGAGAAACAGCGCGACCAGCCACAGCCGCACGCCGCCCCGCGCGCCGCGACGCGCCGCGCGGTCGATGGCGCCCGGGGCGACCACGGGTTTTTCCACCGGCGCCTCGGTGCCGACCTCTTCGAAGATACTGCGGGGTTTGCTCATCGGCCGTCCTCCCGTTTTCGGGCGCGAGACTAGGGCCGGTGCCAGCGCCCCGCAAGTCACTCCGCCCCGTTATCGCGCCGGGTCAATTGCCGCAGAGCGCCGTGAAAGATCTGCACATCGGCGCGGGTCAGGGGCATCCGGCTCCAGAGGTTTCGCAGCGCCAGCTTCATCCCCGGCGCCTTGGTCTCGGGAAAGAAGAAGCCCGCCGCGTCGAGCCGTTGCTCGTAATGCTCGGCCAGCTTTTCCACCTCCAGCACGGAGGCGGGGCTCGCGCCGGCCATCTCGATGCGCTCGGCCGCGACGTCGGCAGTGCCCCGGCGCCACTCATAGGCGGTCAGCAGCACGCATTGCGCGAGGTTGAGCGAGGCAAAGGCGGGGTTGACCGGGACCGAGATGATCGCGTTGGCGCGGGCGATGTCGTCGTTTTCCAGCCCGGCCCGTTCGGGCCCGAACAGCACCGCCACGCGCCGCCCCTCGGCACTCAGCGCGCGCGCCTCCTGCATCGCGCGCTCGGGCGTGACCACGCGCTTGGTCAGCCCGCGGGCGCGCGCCGTGGTGGCATAGACGGTATCGCAATCGGCCACCGCCTCGGCCGTGCTGTCGAAAAGCCCCGCCTCGTCCAGCAGCCGCCCGGCGCCCGAGGCAGTCGCCACCGCGCGCGGGTTGGGCCAGCCGTCGCGGGGCGCGACCAGCCGCATCCGGTCGAGCCCGAAATTCCACATCGCCCGCGCCGCCGCGCCGACATTCTCGCCCATCTGCGGGCGGACCAGAACAAAGGCGGGGGTCGGGGCGGTCATCGGTTTTTCCTGAGGCGTCGGGCGGATGCGGTCATACGCGCCCACGCGCGCCCCTGCAACCCGTGGCCAAGTGTGGCAAACCTCGCTATAGGGGCGCGAGCCGTTTGCCGGAGCTTGCCCATGCCCGATACCGACCGCCCGCAGATCTACCTGATCACGCCGCCTGTCTACGATGCCGATGGCTTTCCCGACCGTCTGTCCGCGGTTCTGGACGCCCACCCGGTGGCCTGCCTGCGGCTGGCCCTCGCCACCCGCGACGAAGACGCGGTGGCGCGCGCCGCCGACGCGTTGCGCGAAATCGCCCATGCCCGCGACGTGCCGCTGGTGATCGAGGCGCATGTGGGGCTGGTCGAACGGCTGGGCCTCGACGGGGTGCACCTGACCGACGGGCCGCGCAGCGTGCGCAAGACCCGCAAGGCGCTGGGCGCCGACGCGATCCTGGGCGCCTTTTGCGGCGCCTCGCGGCATGACGGGATGAACGCCGGCGAGGCGGGCGCCGATTACGTCGGCTTCGGCCCGGTCGGGCAAAGCGCGCTGGGCGACGGAACGCGCGCCGAGTACGAGTTGTTCGACTGGTGGTCGCAGATGATCGAGCTGCCCGTGGTGGCCGAAGGCGCGCTGACCGAGGCGCTTGTGGCCCAATTCGCGCCCGCCACCGATTTCTTCGCCATCGGCGAGGAAATCTGGCGCGACGACGACGCCCCGGCCGCGCTGGGCCGGCTGATCGCGGCGATGGGCTGAGACCGGGCGCTCACGCCCCGGCGCCCGCCCGCGCGCCCCTCCGCAGCGTCCGGACGGCCAGATAGAGCGCCACGACCACCAGCACCACGTCGATATAGGCGCCGAGAAAGACGATTCCGAAAATCCCGAAATAGAGCGTCACGAACGCCGCGGTCAGGGTCAGCATCGCCGAGCGCGGCGGCGTCGAAAGGCAAAGAAACCCGCAGATCGCCAACAATGTCGGGCAGTTCAGTACCCCCAGGGGCGAGGCCAGCAGCGCGTTCCACCAGACCGGCGCCGCGACCCAGTGCAGGTACCAAAAGCCGAACAAGAGCGCGAGGCCGCCCACGGCCCTGTCCGCCGCGCCGGTCCGGCCCAGGTCGAAGGCCAGCTCGCCGCGCAGATAGGCGCGGCACACCAGGACGAAGATCGCCGAAAAGGCGATGATGTTGGGCACCAGCAGGTAGATGACCGAAACGGTGGCCGCCGACAGCGCCAGAAACGCCATGGCCCCGGCAAAGAGCACCGTCCGCAGATGCGGCAGCACGAGCCCCAGGACGAGCACGACCGGAAAGACAACGTGCAACGCGCCCGCGTAACCGACCAGCGCGCGGGCGATTTCGGCCAGCGAGGCGGAAATCTCCGCCGGCGGCTTCGTCAGCGAAACCGCGATCATCGCGGCCATGAGGGCGCCGATCACGCCCGGACCTATGGGGACTCTGCGCTTTGCGGCCATGATGACATCATCCCTCGCGCCATGGGCCACGCGGGCCGTTGGGAACCAAGCCTAACATGATTCGCCCCCGGGCAGCACGGCAGGCGGACAATCCGAAAGTCACCCGCGCCTCAGCCGGCGGCCGCCGTCCGGGCCGCTTGCATACCCGAGCGCACCGCCTCTTCGCAGGCCCGCGCCAGCGCCTTGCGGTCGGTGAAATCGCTCACCTTAAGCGGCGCGTGGTAGATCACCTCGACCGCGCCTTGCGGCTTTTGCGCCAGAAGCTTCACCAGATGGGGCGCAAAGCCCATGTCGCCCCACCAGCCGTAAAAGCGCGCGTCCTGCCCTTCGGGCGCGGTGTAGATCACCGTCACCGGCTGTACGAACAAGAGATCGCGCAACCCCTCGCTCAGGAAGGCTGCGAAAAGCGTGGTCTTGAACGGCAGCACCCGCATGCCGTCGGTCGAGGTGCCCTCGGGAAAGAACAAAAGCTTGTGCCCGGCCTTCAGCCGCGCCTCGAAAACTTCGGTCTGCCGCTTCGCCTCGCGCCGGTCGCGGTTGATGAAAACGGTGCCCGTGGCCCGCGCCAGCCAGCCGATCCCGGCCCAGCCCGCGACCTCGGATTTCGCCACGAAATAGACCCGCTTGCGCGCGTTCAGCGTGAAAATGTCCAGCCACGAGGCATGGTTGCACACCACCGCGCCGCGCTCTGTCATCCGCTGGCCCTGCACCCGGTAGCCGATGCCGAGGATGACAAAGGCCATCCGGCAGACGAACTGGGTGATGAAGGGCGTCACCGGCCGGTGCCAGCCGAAGATCGGCCGCTCGACCAGCCGCACCAGCAACAGCACCCCCAGACAGCCGAAGGTCACCCCCCCCAGCGCCGCGCCGCGCCAGGCCACCCGCGCCCAGCCCGCCGCGCCGATCGGCGCCGCCGCCGGCGGCGGCGCACCATCCCATGTGGCCATCAGGCCCGCCCCCGCGAATAAAGCGCCTTGGAGCGGGCGTTCATCGCCTGGGTGTCCATCAGCAGGCAGATATCAATGGTGTTGAAGGCCCGGTCGACAAAGGCCCCCTCGCCCACGAACCCGCCAAGCCTGAGATACGCCTTGATCAGCGCGGGCATCGCCAGCATCGCCCGGCGTCGGTCGATCTGGTCGGCCGGCATCAGGTCCATGCTCTGGAAATGCTGCGGCTGGACGCGCACCCTCAGCGCCGCGGGCGCAAGATGGGTGTGGTGCAGATAGGCCAGCGGCTCGGCCAGCGCCGCCACGTCGGTGCCGTGGAAACTGGCCACGCCGAACAGGATCTCCACCCCGTGCTCCAGCACGTAATCGCCCAGACCGTTCCACAGGTGATAAAGCGCCGGCCCCCCGCGATAGTCACGATGCACGCAGGACCGCCCCAGCTCCAGCAGGCTGCGGCCGCCGGCCTTCAAGACGCTGAGATCGTATTCGTCCTCGCTGTAGAACCGGCCGAACTCGGCCGCTTTCTCGTCGCGCAACAGGCGGTAGACCCCCACAACGTGGTCCAGCGCGTCGGCGTCGCGGCGCGTGTCGATCAGGATCAGGTGGTCGTAATAGGGGTCGTACTCGTCGGCCTCGAGCCGCGCGTCGTGGTCGACCAGCGGCCCGTCGCCGCCCAGCTCGGCCACGAACACCTCGTAGCGCAGCCGCTGCGCGGCGCGCAGCTCTTGCTGCGTGTCGGCCAGTTTCAGCCTGAAATGCGGGTCGAGCGGAAGCATCGGCGGGGCGGCGGCCTCGTCTATGACGGTTGGGCGGTTCTAGGCACAGATCGCCGCCATTGCAACCGCGCGCCCTGACGCGCCCAGCCGTTAAGTCCCCGTTAACGTTCGCAGGTCAGTCTGGGCGCGCACCACAGCTTTCAGTCTTCGTATACCGGCATGAGTTCCACCCGCGCCCCGTCGATCACCACCTTGCCCGCATCGGGAAAATTCACCGTGATCCGCGTGCCGATCACCGATTGCACCTGCCCGATCCCCCAGTCGGGCTGGCCCGGGTGGCGTACCCGCATGCCGGGCTCGAGAATCGCGTTCAGCGCCAGCATGGCCGGTCTCCTTGCGTGCATGGGCTCGGTGGCAGCATGACCGATCTCAGCGCGCTGGTCAGTTCACGGATCTGTCACGACATGATGAACCCGCTCGGCGCGATCGGCAACGGGCTCGAACTTCTGGCCATGGCCGGCGGCCCCGGGGCCGCGACAGGACCGGAACTGGCGCTGATCGCCGAAAGCGTGGCGCGCGCCACCGCGCGGCTCCGCCTCTTCCGGCTCGCCTTCGGGGCCCCCGCGCCGGGCCAGAGCCTGGGCCGCGACGCGTTGCGGTCGATCCTGGAGGAAAACTTCGAAACGCCCAGGCTGAGCCTCGCCGCCGATCTGCCCGAGGCCACCCTGCCCCGCAGCATGGCGCAGCTCGGCCTCCTGGCGCTGCTCTGCGCCGAGGCCGCCCTGCCCCGCGGCGGGCAGCTCGCGCTCACCCTCGCGCCGGCCGGGGGGCGGGTGCGGGCCGAGGCCGACACGCTCCGGCCGGACCCCGCGCACTGGGCGCCGCTGACCGGCGCGGGCCCGGCCACGCCGCCCGGCGCCGCGCAGGTGCAATTCGCCCTGCTGCCCGCCGCGGCCCGGGCCGCCGGGCGCGCGCTTGATGTCAATCACGAGGGCTGCGCGCTGACGCTCCGCTTCTGAAGGCGCCGCGCAGGCAGGCGGCCGGTCTCGGGGAGGCGCCTTGCGGCGCCTGCCTCCGGCGGGGATATTTAAGGCCAGAAGAAGCCGAGGGCAGCGCGCCGCGCCGCTCCTTCTTCTTGGCAAAAATACCCGAAAAACCGGCCCGTCAGGGCCGGACCGTTCCCGCGCCCTCGACGAGGTACTTGAAGCTCGTCAGTTGCTCGGCCCCGACCGGGCCGCGGGCGTGCAGCTTGCCGGTGGCGATGCCGATCTCGGCGCCCATGCCGAACTCGCCCCCGTCGGCGAACTGGGTCGAGGCGTTGCGCATCAGGATGGCGCTGTCGAGCCGGGCAAAGAAGCGGTCGGCCGCCGCGTCGTCCTCGGTCAGGATCGCGTCGGTATGCTGCGAGCCATGGTCGCGGATATGGGCGATGGCCGCGTCGATGTCATCGACCACCTTGGCGGCGATATCCATGTCGAGATATTCGCGCCCCCAATCGGCCTCGGTGGCGGCCACGGTGCCCGGCAGGTGGGCCAGCCCGGGCCCGGCATGAACCTGCACCCCGGCGGCCGAAAGCGCGGCCACCAGATCGGCGCCCAGCCCTTCGGCCACGTCGCGGTGCACCAGCAGGCATTCGGCCGCGCCGCAGATCCCGGTGCGCCGTGTCTTGGCGTTCAGCACCACGTCGCGCGCTTTTTGCGGGTCGGCGGCCTTGTCGACATAGATATGCACGATGCCTTCGAGATGCGCGAAGACCGGCACCCGCGCCTCGCGCTGCACCAGTTCGACCAGCCCCTTTCCGCCGCGCGGCACGATCACGTCGATCGCGCCGGTCATGGTCAGCATCTCGCGCACCGCCTCGCGGTCGCGGGTGGGCACCAGTTGGACGGCGTGTTCGGGCAGGCCGGCCTGCTTCAGCCCGGCGGTCAGGCAGCCGGCCAGCGCCTCGGAGGAATGCAGGCTTTCCGACCCGCCGCGCAGGATCACCGCGTTGCCGGCCTTCAGGCAGAGCGCCCCGGCATCGGTGGTCACGTTGGGGCGCGATTCGTAGATCACGCCGACCACGCCCAGGGGCGTGCGCACCCGGCGGATATGCAGGCCAGAGGGCATGTCCCATTCCGCCATCACCGCGCCCACCGGGTCGGGCTGGGCGGCCACGGCCTCTAGCCCCAGAGCGATGCCGTCGATGCGCGCCGCGTCGAGATGCAGCCGGTCGAGCATGGCCGCGCTCAACTCCTTGGCGTGGGCAAAGGCCATGTCGCGGGCGTTGGCCTCCTGGATCTCGGCCTGGCGCTCGCGCACCATCTGCGCGGCGGCGGCCAGCGCCTCGGCCTTGGCGCCCGGCGCGGCGAAGGCCAGATCGGCAGCGGCGGCCCGGGCGCGGCGGCCCATTTCAGCCATCAGGGCGGGAATGTCGTCTTTGGGCAGGTCTTTCATCTTTTCGGTTCCTTGTCTGGCCGTCACAATACAAGAACGGCCAGGGCCTTTCCAGCCCGGCGCGGGAATACGCCATTTTCAACAATACCGCTTTGAAGCTCGGGATAGTTTCGCAGCCGGCCAGGACACGGCAAAAGGAAACGCGCCCAAGAAATCTCCAAAACACCGCTTTTACAGAGTTTTACAGGACCATGTCATCGCGGTGGATTAACGCCGCGCGGCCCGGATAGCCCAGGATCGCCTCGATCCCTTCCGAGCGGCAGCCGGCGATCAGCCGCGCCTCGGCAGCGGTGTAACGCGCCAGCCCCGCGCCCAGCCCCGCACCGCCGGGCCCGACGATCGACACCGGGTCGCCCCGCCCGAAATCGCCGGTCACCTCGGTCACGCCGGCCGGCAGCAGCGACTTGCCCCGCCCCAGCGCCGCCGCGGCCCCGGCATCGACCAGCACGCGGCCCCGCGGCTTCATCGCGGCGATCCAGCGTTTGCGGGCCGCCTGCGGGTCGCCCTTGGGGCGGAACCAGGTGCACGGGGCCCCGTCTTCCAGTGCCGTCAGCGGGCGCATCAGCGACCCCTCGGTGATCGCCAGGGCGCAGCCCGCGCCGGTGGCGGTCTTGGCCGCCATCAGCTTGGTCTTCATCCCGCCCTTGCTGAGCCCCGAGCCCGCGTCGCCGGCCATCGCCTCGATCTCGGGCGTGATGTCTTCGATCAGGTCGAAGCGGCGGGCATCGGGATGGTCGACGGGGTTGGCGGTGTAGAACCCGTCGACATCGGACAGCAGGATCAGGTGATCGGCCCCCACCGTCACCGCCACCTGCGCGGCCAGCCGGTCGTTGTCGCCAAAGCGGATCTCGTCGGTGGCGATGGTGTCGTTTTCGTTGACGATGGGCACGACGCCGAGGCCCAGCAGGGTTTCCATCGTCGCCCGGCTGTTGAGATAGCGCCGCCGGTCGGCGCTGTCTTCCAGCGTCACCAGCACTTGCCCCGCGGCGATGCCGTGGGGCGCCAGCGCCTCTTCGTAGGCCCGCGCCAGGCGGATCTGACCGACCGCGGCGGCGGCCTGGGATTGCTCCAGCGGCAGCGTCCCGGCACCGAGGCCGAGCGCGCCGCGCCCCAGCGCGATCGAGCCCGACGAGACCAGGATCACGTCCGCGCCCCGGCCCTTGAGCATCGCCACATCCTCGGCCAGCGCGCGCAGCCAGTCGCCGCGCAGGCTGGCCGTCGCGCGGTCGACCAGGAGCGCCGAGCCGATCTTGACGACGACGCGCCGCGCCGTGCTCAGGGCCGCCACGTCTCGGGCTCCTCTCGGGCGGTCTTGTGGCGCAGGCGGTCCTCGTCGATCTCGGCCCTGAGCGCGCGCAAGACCTCGGTCAGGCCCTCGCCCGAGACGCCCGACATCATCAGCACGGGCCGGCCGGTCTCGGCCTCCAGCGCGGCACGGGCCTCGGCGCGGGTGTCTTCATCCAGCGCGTCGATCTTGTTCAGCGCGGTCACGCGGGGCTTGTCGGCGAGGTGCCCGCCATAGGCCTCGAGCTCGTGGATGATGGTGCGATAATCCGCGGCCACATCCTCGGAGGTGCCGTCGACCAGGTGCAACAGCACCGAACAGCGCTCGACATGGCCGAGAAACCGGTCGCCGATCCCGCGCCCTTCATGGGCGCCCGCGATCAGCCCCGGAATGTCGGCAATCACGAATTCCACGCCGTCCACGCCCACGACCCCGAGGTTGGGGTGCAGCGTGGTAAACGGGTAATCGGCGATCTTGGGCCGCGCGTTCGAGGTGGCCGCGAGGAAGGTGGACTTGCCCGCGTTGGGCAGGCCCAGCAGGCCCGCATCGGCGATCAGCTTGAGCCGCAGCCACAGCGTGCGCTCCACCCCCTCCTGCCCCTGGTTGGCGCGCCGCGGCGCCTGGTTGGTCGAGGTCTTGAAATGCAGGTTGCCAAAGCCGCCGTTGCCGCCCCTGGCCAGAAGCACCCGCTGGCCCACCTCGGTGAGGTCGGCGATCACGGTTTCCTCGTCCTCGTCCAGGATCTCTGTGCCCACCGGCACGCGCAGCACGATGTCGTCGCCACTGGCGCCGGTTTTCTGGCTGCCCTGTCCGGGGCGGCCGTTCCTGGCAAAGAAATGCTGCTGATAGCGGAAATCGATCAGCGTGTTCAGACCATCGACCGCCTCGGCCCAGACATCGCCGCCGCGCCCGCCATCGCCGCCATCGGGGCCGCCGAACTCGATATACTTCTCGCGGCGAAAGCTGATACAGCCCGCCCCGCCCGCGCCGGACCGGATTTCAACCTTTGCAAGGTCAAGGAATTTCATCTCGCGCCTCGAAGCTGCGTCGGCTCAGCCGATAGTGGATATTCGGTGCGGGCTCAAGCCGCGCCAGAGAGTGGCCGGTGCCGGTGCCGGTGCGTTCAAAGCCCAGCTTTTCCAAAACCCGCGCCGAGGCCGGGTTGTCGGCGAAACAATCGGCGGCGATCAGGTCCAGCTTGGAAAAGCGGTCGAAGACGGCCCCGATCAGCCCGCGCGCGGCCTCGGTGGCATAGCCCCTGCCCCAGTGATCGGGCCCCAGGAAATAGGCCAGCGACACCGGCGCGCCGCCCAGGCCCGCCGCGCCCACCAGGCCGCCGGCCTTTTCGTAGATGCCCAGCCGGAACCGCGGCCAGCCGCGAAACCGCCCCCGCTCGACCCAAAGCCGCGCCGCGGTCTCGGGCCAGGGCACGGTGATCGAGCCCATCATCGGGGCCACCAGGGGGTGCGCGCCGATCTCGATCAGCGCCGGCAAGTCGTCTTGGCCGATGGGGCCGAGCCTCAGCCGCGGCGTCTCCACCGCAAAGCTCCGCGCCCGGCCCATCGCGTCAGCCGAGTTTCTTCAGATAGGTCCAGGTCGCGACCTTGGCGTTGCGCGACACCGAATACGCCTCGGCGTCGCCGATATATTCGAACCCCGCATTGGTCAGCACGCGGGCCGAGCCGGGGTTGTCCTGAAACACCTCGGCAAAGACCGTCTTGTCGCCGTGCGGGTTGGCCTCCAGGATCGCGGTCACCGCCTCCGAGGCGATGCCGGTGTTCCAAAAGGCCGGCGCCACCCAATAGCCGATCTCGGACTGGGCGCGTTCCATGCGGTCCAGGGCAACCACGCCCAGCACTTCCGACAGACCCTGCGCGGCCCCGTCCATGACCCAGACATCCTCGCTGCGCTTGGCGTCGAGGGCGCGGTCGATGAACGCCTCGATCGCGCCGGGCGGCATCGGGTGCGGGATCGACCGGGTAAAGCGCGCCACCCGCAGATCGCCCGCGTAAAGCGCCAGCAGCCCGGCATCCGAGCTGCGCAACGGGCGCAGCGTGAACCGTTCGGCCTCGATCACGGGCTGGGTGACGATCGATTGCAGGGTCATGCCTTTCCTCCTCCGAAAAGCGCGCGGGCGATGCTGGCGGGCATTCAGCCGGCCAGGGCCCCCATCAATTCTTTGTCAAACGGCCGGCGCGCGGCCGTCTTTGCTATCTGCTTTCCCCCGCCGGTCCCGGCCGCGCGCACCGACGACCGAAGGACCGATAAAAAGATGGCCATCGTCACCTTGGCCTGCAAGGACGGCGCACAAGGTGCGACAAAACCGGCCAACCCGGGCGCCGCGCCCCGCAACCGCCCCGACACCGCAGCTCCGGCGGTGTCGGGGCCGCGGCCCGGGCCGGCGGAGACCCATGTGAAAGAACCTGTCTCGACGCCCATCCCGGGGGCCTTTCAATGCTTGAAACGAAAATGGGGGACCGGCGCCTTGCCGATCCCCCACCTGAAATGCCGTGTCCTGAGGTTTCGGCTTACTCGGCGGCCTCCGCTACCGGGAGGACCGAAATAAAGGTGCGGCCCTTGAGGCCCTTGTGAAAGGTCACGGCGCCTTCGCAGGTCGCAAAGATCGTGTGATCCTTGCCCATGCCCACGCCTTCGCCCGGCCAGAACTTGGTGCCGCGCTGACGCACGATGATGTTGCCGGCGATCGCGGCCTGCCCGCCGTAGAGCTTCACGCCCAGACGGCGGCCGGCAGAGTCGCGGCCGTTGCGGGAGGAACCGCCTGCTTTCTTGTGTGCCATAGCTCGTTACTCCTCTGTCGCTCAGGCGTCCGCCGGGGCCGTGGCGGCCCCCAGGGCGGGCTTGACGCCGGACTTGTCGGCGCCCTTTTCCAGAATGTCGGTCACCCGCACGAGGGTGAGTTGCTGACGGTGGCCGCGCGTGCGCTGCGAGCCGTGCTTGCGGCGGCGCTTGACGAAGTTGATGACCTTGTCGCCCTTGATCTGGTCGACCACCTCGGCCTGGACCGCGGCACCGGCGACGGTCGGCGTGCCGATCTTGCTGCCGACCATCAGGATTTCGTTGAACTGCACGGTTTCACCGGCATCGGCCGCAAGCTTTTCCACGCGCAGCATGTCGCCGGCCTGGACCTTGTATTGCTTGCCACCGGTCTTGAGGACCGCAAACATGGCCTGTTTCCCTTCGCTTCCGCGTCCTGTGGCCCCGCCTCGCGGCGGCGTTTCTGCCGGATGGCGCCCTCGGACAGCGCGCCCCTGAAAAGGCGTCAATGTCAGATACCCACGCGGGCCTCGGCCCGATGGAGCCGCGCTTATCCCGGATCGGCCGCGTCAAGTCAAGGGGTCAGATATCCTGCCCGCCGGTGAACCGCGCCGCGGCCAGCCCCAGCGCGCGCGAGATGTCGCGGAACATCACGTCGAAGCCGGCAAACAGCGCCGCGTTCAGCTCTTGCCCCGCCTCGCTGCGGGAAAAATCGATATAGGCGCGCAGCTCGTCGTCGCTGAGCGGCGCGTAGGCCATGGCGAGAAACGCGAACAGCCATTCGCGCGTTTCGGCCCTGATCTGCGGCTCCTGCGACCAGGTCTCGCGCAGCATCTGGTCTTCCGTCACCTCCATCGACAGCCCGCCGCCATCGGCGAGCCCGGTGAAAAAGGCGTAGTTGGAGTTCAGCGCCCCGGCCACGTTCTGCTCGATCAGGTCGTTGGCCTCGACGAATTCCTCGATCAGCGCGAGGCGCGGATCGTCGTCGGCGATCATCTCTTCCAGCCGCGCGACGCTTTCGGCCTCGACCTCGGGGTCGAGCTGCGCCCGCCGGGCCGAGGTTTCCAGCGCGATCAGGCGCGCGCCCAGCGGGCCGGTAAAGAACTCGACCATCGGCGTCAGGTCTTCGCCCTCCAGCGCATTTTCCATCGCGCCGGTCAGCGTGTCCAGCATCCGCCCGCCGTCATAGATCTCGGCCACCTGCGCCGACCAGCGCGCGCCACCGCGGCCGGAAAACATCTCGTCCTCGATATCGGTGCCGTAGGCGCGCCCCTCCTCTTGCATGATCTCCACGAGATCCGGCAGCGCCAGCGCCTCGACCAGGCGCGCCAACTCGGCGGAGGGCGCGGCGCGCAGCGGCCCCGCCAGCACAATGGCAAGGGGGAGCAGCAGGACGGGCAGGTAACGGCGCAGCATGGGCGAGCTCTCAGGCTAGAGGGGTTTAGTGAAAATCTAGTGGTTCGCGGCACCATTTCCAACCGCCGCACGCCGCACGGGCCACAGGCGAGAAAACCGCTTGCGCCGCACCGCGCTTGCCATTAGATCGACCTCCCACAAGGCCATGGCCCCGCGGAGAGGTGCCGGAGTGGTCGAACGGGGCGGTCTCGAAAACCGTTGAGCCTTCACGGGCTCCCAGGGTTCGAATCCCTGTCTCTCCGCCAACGCGACTGGGATCCAACCCTCGGTGAACGGAGCGCGGTTCGTTTCCCACGCATTAACCAATCCGCCGTAGGGTTCTCGCCACGCATTCAGTTATCGGTGGCATCATGCAGAGCAGCTTCAGCCAGTTCCTTCGAACTGGAGGAA
Source organism: Rhodovulum iodosum (assembly GCF_041020385.1). NCBI lineage: Bacteria > Pseudomonadati > Pseudomonadota > Alphaproteobacteria > Rhodobacterales > Paracoccaceae > Rhodovulum > Rhodovulum iodosum. The sequence goes on from NZ_JBEHHI010000002.1 coordinate 607,695, forward strand.
ATGGCGAGTTTGTTCTGTCGCGCACGGCACGTGGCTGGGTCGGACGCCGTGTCGGCCTGTCGCTCAAGTCGGAGTTCCCCGGTTACGAGACCCTGCGAAGCGCGTTCGAGGGGCGGCTCGTCCGCGCGGTCGAGGACAACGCCACGACGATCCTCCGGGCGATCGGCAGTTCCTTCTCTCCACCGCTGACGGGCGCCGATCTAACCGACATGTCAAGTGCTCGCAGCGCAACGCTGGCGGAGTGGGACAGGCGGATGGAAACGATCTGGGCCGAGTGGCACTCGCATCCACAGCGCCTGCGCCCCATCCGTCAGTCTATGGAAGACGGTCTTCTGACCGGGTTTCGGGGTCTGGTCAACGAGCTGCGCCAACGCGCACTCGGGATCGAGCAGTATGTCTGGCGGTCTCGGGATGATGCGCGCGTTCGCGACAGCCACGCCGATTTCGACGACAGGATCTTCGACTGGGACACGCCGCCCGAGGGAGGCCATCCGGGCCAAGAGTACAATTGCCGCTGCCATGCCGAACCGTTCCTGCCGGATGAGCCCGATTACGTTCCGGACACTGGCATCGCCTACACGGCCGCGCGCTTCGGTGCGGAGGTTGAAGGGACCGCAGAGGCCGGACGAGATTTCGGCGTCGGTCTCCTCGAAGCAATCTCCGACCTGCCCGGCCAGGTAAGGACGGCAGCCCGCTTCGCATGGCTCGTGGCGCGCGACGCGGCGGGCAACTTGTCCGTGGAGCAACGTGCCGAACTTGCAGAATTGCGACGGTCGCTCGATGATCACGTCCAGGAGATCGTCGAGTTCTGGCGCGACAGCCCGGGAATCGCGGCGGCGTTTCTGGAGTATGTCGCCGCCGTAAGGACACGCCCCGAACTGGCCGACGAGGCCTATCGCGCCGGGCTCGCGACGCGCGCACAGGTCGAGGCGGCGCATCGCGAACGCGCGTATCTCGAGACGGTGATCCTTCTCAACGTCGCACCGGGGGTCATGGCCGCGCGGCTGCTGCGGCGGCGCGGGCGCCGGGGCGACGGCGACCGGACGGACGATCTCGCCGACGCGTTGCTGGCCGAAGCCGCGCGCGCCCGACGCCACCCGGCGGATGTGGACTGGGACGCGATCGACAATCCCGGCATCGCATGGTCGGGCCCGATCACATCGCAAGGCGAGCCATGGGAGGACCTTCTGGAGGCCGGAGGTGACCATGGCCTGCGTTCGCCGCCGACGTTCCCAACGTTCGATTTCTTTGACTTCGATAGCCGTCTCGCGACGAGCGCCAAGACCCTCGACACCCGAGCGCCCACCTATGCAGATCGCCCGAGCCGCATCTTTGGCAGGCTGCGGGACTACATCGACCGGATCGAGCGGTTCGAACAGGGCAGCAGCGGCGTCTTCCGGATACGGCCGGGCCAGATCGAACGGCGCCGGCTGGAACTGGCGGTGCCATTCGACACGACACCTGAACAGGCAATACAAATTCAACGCGCCATCGACTATGCTATCGATCGCGGGATCGAGGTGAACGTGAGGTTCGTGCAATGAGCTTTGAAAAAGCGCTGGCTCAGATGAAAGCTCAGAATGCGCGGAAGCCGAAGCCGCCCCCCCCGCCGCCGCCCGCTGAAAGCAGAGAGGCGACCGTCGAGGCCTATCGACAGTTCACGCATGTGTTCTCGCAGGCTGTTTACAGTGCGGCGGTTGGCGACCCCAAGGGCTATGCGGCGTTTCTCGATGCAGAACCTGCGCGCGAGGATCTCGGTAGGGCGTTGCATGATGCGCTTGCCGCGAGCCGCTTCATCACCCCCGACCATCCCGAATGGGACACCGTTATGCGCCCGCCGACCGCAGACGAGATCAAGGCGCGGGAAGACGACCTGAAACGCCGCGCCGGTGTGAAAACCAACAAGGCTCTCTACAAAGGTGTGGGAAGTGTTGCAGTCACCCTACAGGATGGACAGATCGAACTGAGTCCTTTGCGCCACCGCGGCCGCGGAGCTTGGGAAGGGATCAGGGGACACGAGCCAAGACGGTTGCCGGCCTCTGTCTCAGACGCCGAGCTCGGCGACGCCGTAACTGCGGCCATCGAGATCAGCAGAAATTCGTAAGACATTGATAAGAATATATATTGGTCCGCGGCGTTGATTGTCGGAAAGGTGGAGAACGTCCGATCCCGGTCCCGTCCTGTCCGCCATTTTCCACCTCTGCTTCCTGCAATGAGTGGGCAGATGCACCCCCAACCTCCTACTTGCGATCAATACCTCGCTCGTGCGGAAGATTTCGTTCGGAATGCTGCGGTTGTTTGCAGCCAGCCACGTAGTGGGTGGTTGCCGTCCGCCTGTCTTCTCCTCGGCTTCGCTTGCGAACTGCTTGCCAAGCGTCGCCTTTTAAGAAGGGCATCACGAAGGAGCGACTTAGAACTTCGCCGTAGGATCATGACATCTGGCAGATGTGGCGGTCGGAAACGACGCTGTTCGACGAAGCCCAGGACCTCGCCCGAGCCTATCTGCAACGCCCGAACCCGAACCGCGCCGATACCGGCTTTGACTGGCCGCTTCGTCTTGAACATTGGCGAACGTCACTTTGCCGACCCGAAAGCGATGACGGTAATCCTTGGCGCGATCATCAAGCGAGACCGCAGCGCACCGAGTGGATGAAAGCGCTTTGCGCTTGTGAGTCGATTTTCCAGCCACTACCCCAAAGGGACCCATCGCCTTTCAGGGAGGACGCGATGACCCAGCAGGATCGGCCCGGCGGCCTGACCCGTGCCGCCAGCCCCGGCGGGCCGCACCGGGGCTACATGCCCGGCTTCGGCAACGATTTCGAGACAGAGGCCCTGCCCGGCGCCCTGCCCCAGGGCATGAACAGCCCGCAGAAATGCGCCTACGGGCTTTACGGCGAACAGCTTTCGGGCACCGCCTTCACCGCGCCCAGCCACCAGAACGAGCGCACCTGGTGCTATCGCATCCGCCCCTCGGTCAAGCATTCGCGCCGCTATGCCGAGCTTGACCTTCCCTACTGGCGCAGCGCCCCCGACATCAGGCCCGGCATCGTCAGCCTCGGCCAGTTCCGCTGGGACCCGGTGCCGATGGAGGACGCGCCGCTGACCTGGCTGACGGGCATGCGCACCATGACCACGGCAGGCGACGTCAACACCCAGACCGGCATGGCCGCGCATATCTACCTCGTCACCCGCTCGATGGAGGATGCCTATTTCTACTCCGCCGACAGCGAGCTTCTGGTCGTGCCCCAAGAGGGGCGGCTGCGGTTTTGCACCGAGTTGGGGGTGATCGATGCGGGGCCGCAGGACATCGCCCTGATCCCCCGCGGCATGGTCTACCGCGTCGAGGTGCTGGAGGGCCCCGCCCGCGGCTTTGTCTGCGAGAATTACGGGCAGAAGTTCGACCTGCCCGGGCGCGGGCCGATCGGCGCCAATTGCATGGCCAACCGCCGCGATTTCAAGACGCCCGTCGCGGCGTTCGAGGACCGCGAGGTGCCCTCGACCGTCACGGTCAAATGGGGCGGGCGGTTCTTCGTCACCGAGATCGGGCAAAGCCCGCTCGACGTGGTGGCGTGGCACGGCAATTACGCGCCCTGCAAGTATGATTTGTCGACCTATTGCCCGGTCGGCGCGGTGCTGTTCGACCACCCCGACCCGTCGATCTTTACCGTGCTGACGGCACCCTCGGGCGTACCGGGCACCGCCAATATCGACTTCGTGCTGTTCCGCGAACGCTGGCTGGTGGCCGAAGGCACCTTTCGCCCGCCCTGGTACCACCGCAACGTCATGTCGGAGCTGATGGGCAACATCTACGGCCAGTACGATGCCAAGCCGCAGGGATTCGTCCCCGGCGGGATGAGCCTGCACAACATGATGCTGCCGCACGGCCCCGACCGCGAGGCGTTCGAGGGCGCGTCCAATGCCGAGCTGAACCCGCAAAAGCTCGACAACACGATGTCGTTCATGTTCGAGACGCGCTTTCCCCAGCATCTGACTGAATTCGCAGCGAAAGAGGCGCCCTTGCAGGATGACTACATCGACTGCTGGGATAGCCTGGAAAAGAAGTTCGACGGCACGCCGGGGGTGAAATGACCGGGCCGGGTCCGATGCGATGAAGGTCGCCACGCTGAACGACGGCACGCCCGACGGGCGGCTGGTGGCGGTCTCGGACGACCTGACGACCCAGCGCGCCTGCACCGAGCCGACGCTGCAGGCCGCGCTCGACAGCGACCGCCTCGTCCCGGCCTACGAGGAACGCCCCTTCGCGCCCGCGCTCTGCGCCGCGCCGCTGCCGCGGGCCTACCAGTTCCTCGACGGGTCGGCCTATGTCAACCACGTCGCCCTTGTCCGGCAGGCGCGCGGCGCCGCGATGCCAGGCCGGTTCTGGACCGACCCGCTGATGTACCAGGGCGCCTCTGACGGGTGCCTCGGGCCGACCGAGGACATCGTGGCCGACCCCGCATGGGGCCCAGACTTCGAGGCCGAGATCGCGGTGATCACCGGGTATGTGCCCCAAGGCGCCAACCGGGATCAGGCTGCCGCTTCAATTCGTTACGTGATGCTCTGCAACGACATCTCGCTCAGGGCGCTCATCCCCGACGAGCTGGCCAAGGGCTTCGGCTTCGTCCAGTCGAAACCCGCCAGCGCGTTTTCCCCGGTCGCCGTCGCGGTCGATGCCTGCCCCGGCTGGCGCGACGGCAGGCTGCACGGCACGCTGTCGGTCGATCTGAACGGCGCCCCCTTCGGCCGGGTCGAGGCGGGCGAAGACATGACTTTCGGCTTTCCCGCGCTGATCGCCCATGCCGCCCGCACCCGCAGCCTGGCCCCCGGCACCATCGTCGGCTCGGGCACGGTGTCGAACCGGGGCGCGGATGGCGGGCCGGGCGCGCCCGTGGCCGATGGCGGGCGCGGCTATGCCTGCATCGCCGAACAGCGCATGGTAGAGACGATTCTGACCGGCGCGCCGCGCACGCCCTTCCTGTCGCCCGGCGACCGGGTGCGGATCTGGATGGACGACGCAGAGGGCCGCTCGATTTTCGGCACCCTGGACCAGGAGGTGAGAGCCCCATGAGCAAGACATTCGCCTCGGCCGGCGACCTGACGCCCAAGACGATATCCTTCACCGAGGTCGGCGAGGGGCTCTGGGCCTTTACCGCCGAGGGCGACCCCAACAGCGGCGTCATCATCGGCGAGGACAGCGTCATGGTGATCGACGCCCAGGCCACGCCGCGACTGGCGGGCATGGTGGTCGACAAGATCCGCACCGTCACCGACAAGCCGATCAGCCACGTCGTGCTGACCCATTACCACGCGGTGCGGGTGTTGGGCGCCTCGGCCTATGACGCGCAGGACATCGTGATGGGCGCCGCCGCACGGGCGATGGTGGCCGAGCGCGGACAAGAGGATTGGGAAAGCGAGTTCGCCCGCTTCCCCCGCCTTTTCGAGGGGCACGAAAGCATCCCGGGCCTGACCTGGCCCACGCTGACCTTCACCGACCGGATGACCGTCTACCTTGGCCGGCGCCGGGTCGACCTGATGCATCTGGGCCGCGCCCACACGGCGGGCGATATCGTGGCGCACGTCCCCGACGCGGGCGTGATGTTCACCGGCGATATCGTCGAATACCATTCCGCCTGCTATTGCGGCGACGCTCATCTGCAGGACTGGCCCGCCACGCTGGACGCGATCCGGGCCTTCGATCTCGACGCGATCGCGCCGGGGCGCGGCGATGCGCTTGTCGGGCGCGAGATGGTCGACGCCGCGCTGGACAACACCGCCGATTTCGTCACCTCCACCTACCGCGCGGTGGCGCGTGTCGCGCAGGGCGGCGGCACGCTGGCCGAGGCGATGGCGGCGGCCCGCGCCGCCTGCGACCCGAAATTCGGCGATTACGCGATTTACGAGCATTGCCTGCCCTTCAACGTCGCGCGCGCCTATGACGAGGCGCTGGGGATCGACACGCCCCGCATCTGGACGGCCGAGCGCGACCGGCAGATGTGGGCGGCCCTGCAGGGCTGAGCGGCTAGAGCCGCCGGGTAGGCACGTCGTAGACGGCCAGGTTATGCGCCAGCGACAGCTTGCGGCGCAGGTCTTCGCCGGCGCGCACGGCGTCGTCGCGGTGCCAGCGCCGCACCAGCCCCGCGCCCGCCCGCCCACGATAAAGCGCGGCATTGGTGGGCGTGCTCTGCAACAGTTCGGGGGCCGGCCGCAGCATGGCCGGCGGCGGCGGCGCGGCGCGGCCCGACAGCCGCGCCGACGCCGCAGCGGCCAGGTGTTCCCCGAAGGCGTCGATGCGCGCCCGCACCCGCGCCATGCCCTCGGCCACCTCGGCCCGCGCCGCACCGGGCGCGGCGAGGATGGCATCGGCGCGCGCGGCCAGCGCCTCGGGCCGGTCATGTTCCAGCACGGGGATGTCGCAGCCCATCAGGGCCGACAGCCCCTCGGCCTTGTGCGAATTGCCCGCGGTCGGGATCACCGGCGTGCCCTGCGACAGCGCCGAGACCGAACTGTGATAGCGCCCGCCCACCACCAGCGCGGCCCCCTTCAGCACGGGCAGCAGGGCGCGAAAATCGGGCGCGTCGCGGGACGAGATCGCGCGGCAGGCCGCCGGCCCCCAGGCCGCCACGGCACTGTCGTAAAGCGCCCGGTCAAGCGGGCGGGAATAGAGGAAAACCGGCATCAGACCGTGGGCGTCGGCGATGCGTTTGAGCCCGTCGAGATAGGCGGCCACGTCATAGCCCGCCAGCGCCGCCGATCCGGTGACGCAGAAATACCCGCCCGACGGCAGCCCGGCCGGTGGGCGGGTTGCGTCCTGCGGCGCCACGAACGCCATGTCGGGGCACAAGAGCGCGCCCTCCAGCCCCAGCCCCCGGACCAGCGAATAGGACCGGAACTCGCGCAATGCGACCATGTCGAACCCGCCGAAGATCGCCCGCGCGCGCGCCGCATCCGCCGCGCTTTCGGTCACGAAGGACTGGTTGAGGCTGAACACCGGCTTGCCGTAGAGATGGCGCGCCAGCACCGGCAGGGTGAAAAACGCCACCCGCCGGTAAAGCGCGGGCGCGCCCATCGTCCCCTCGCCCTGGAAGACCACCAGATCGGCCCCGCGCACCCGGTCGAGCAGCGGGCCGAAGCGCCGCGCGGCCAGCCCTTCGAGAAAGCGAAGGTCGTCGGCTGCGGGCGCCGGGTCGCCCTGGATCGCCGCGATCCGCGCCCCGTGGCGGCGCTCGATCGCGCGGTCGATCCGGTGGCGCGGCAGGAACGGCACGACCGACAGCTCGCGCAGGCCCACGGGCGCCAGCCGGCGCGCCAGAAACGCGTGCAGGCCCCAGCTTGTGGCCTGGCAGCCCCAGTTCTCGCGCCCGCCGGTAAAGTTCAGAATGACCGCTTTCATCGCCGCGCCCTTCTAGGCCAGCGCCGGCCCCGCGTCCACGGCTTGCACGGATTACGGCCATCACGGACAGGGCGCCGCCCGCGGCCCGGCGCGCCCGAGGCCACTACCCTTCGCGCGGCTGCGGGCGCGAGGGGATTTCCTTGAGAAGGCCACCCACCCCCATCGCCGCGACCGCGTCGTCGCCGACCGTCAGCCCGCAGGCCACCCGCTCCAGCACCCAGTCGGCGCCGTTCAGCGCGGGGCTGCGCGCGCAGCCCGGCAGGCCGATCACCGGCCGCCCCGCAAGATCGCCCAGGAACAACAGGTTGCCGGGGTCCACCGGCATGCCAAAGCGCATCACCCGCCCGCCCGCGGCGCGCAGCGCCTCGGGGCCGGTGTCATGCGCGTCGGAGGTGGCCGAGCCGGTCAGGATCAGCGCCATGTCGCCGGGCAGCGCCGCCAGCGCCGCGGCCATGGGGCCGACCGCGTGGGGCACCGTCTCGACCGCGCCGAGCGCGATGCCGAGCGCATCGAGCCGGGCCGCCACCGCCGCCCGGCCCTTCTCGGCCAGGCCGGGCTTTTGCCCCGGCACCTCCGACAGGATCAGCCCCGCCGTTTTCAGCCGCACCCTGTGCACCCTCAGCGCCCCCGGCGCCGCGTCGCAGGCCGTGGCCAGCGCGGCGCCGGGCACCGCGTAGGGGATGATCTTGACCGTCCCGGCCAACAGCCCCGGCGTGACCCGCGTCAGCGGCGCGAGGGTGGCCAGCGTAATGCCCGGATCGACCCGGTTCAGCGCATGAATGGCAGCGGTATCGAGCCCGATCACGCCCGCCGCGTCGGCGTGCAGGTTGACCCGCCCCCGCGCCGCCGGCCCGACCCGCAGCCCGGCGGCCGCCGGGTCCGGCACCAGAGCGCGGGCCAGCTGCGCGGCCGCGGCATCCTCGGCCAGGTCGCCGGGGTCGAGACGGGCCACCGTCACCTCGGACACCCCGGCCGCGCGCAAGGCGGCAAGCTCGTCCTCGCCCAGCACCAGGCCCTTTTTCAGCACGCGCCCCTCCAGCCGCTGGGAATGCGCCAGAACCGCCCCCGCGGCCTCGTCCAACGGTACCGGACCGAACCGCATCAGCCCTGCCTCAGCCGCTGGACGATCTCCGCCAGGATCGACACCGCGATCTCGGCGGGCGATTTCGCCCCGATGTCAAGGCCCACGGGCGCATGAATTCGCGCGATATCCTGGGGGCTTACGCCGGCTTCCTCAAGCCGCGTCACGCGCTTGGCGTGGGTCCGGGTCGAGCCGAGGCAGCCTAGGTAAAAGACGTCCGACTCCAGCGCGGCCAGGATCGCGGGGTCGTCGAGCTTGGGGTCGTGGGTCAGCGTGACCACGGCGGTGCGCGCGTCCAGACCGCGCGCCTTGAGCGCCGCGTCGGGCCAGTCGTCGAGGATCGTCTCGCCGGGAAAGCGCGCCTCGGCGCCGAAGGCCGGACGCGGGTCGATCAGCGCGGGCGCAAAACCCGCCAGCCGGGCCATCGCCACCAGCGGCTGGGCAATATGCACAGCGCCGACAATGGACATGCGCAGCGGCGGATTGTGGATGTTGACGAAACACTCGCCCTCGAAGCCCGACTTGTCGGCGCGCATCCGCTCGGCGATGGCCTCTCCCAGTTGCGCATCCTCGGGGCCTGCCAGCCGCCGGGCGCCCGCGCCGGGGTCGACCACGTAGGCCACCGCGCGACGCGCGGCCCGCGCCGCCGCCAGATCGGCCAGCAACACCTCTGGCAATGCCTTTCCCACCGGCTCGACCAGCACGCGGATGCGCCCGCCGCAGGCCAGCCCCACGGCAAAGGCGTCGTCGTCGCTGACACCGTAATCCAACAGACGCGGCTGGCCGTCCTCCAGCGCCTCCAGCGCCTCGGCGATCACCGCGCCCTCGACGCAGCCGCCCGAGACCGAGCCCGCCATCTCGGCATCGCCCGAAATCGCCAGCTGGCTGCCCACCGGCCGCGGCGCGCTGCCCCAGGTCTCGACCACCGTGGCCAGCGCCGCGCCGCGCCCGGCCCGGTGCCAGGCCAGCGCCGCCTCGGGGATCGCGTCATGGTCCAAGCTTTGCATGTGTCGTCCTCCCTGCCCCGATCATGGCGCGCCCCGCGGTTCGGGACCAGACGCAAAAAAACGCCGCGGGCGCCCGGCCCGCGGCGTTACAGGGTCCCGCGGGCCGATGGCCCGCGGCGCGGCACGAGGCCGGTTTACTCGGCCGGCGTCTCGGCGCCGCCAAGCGGCGCGCGGCGGCCCTTGATTCGCTTGGGCAGGATGAACGCGATCACGATGAAGGCCGCGCCGACGGCGATGCCCGCCAGATCGCCCTGCAGCGTCGGAATCGCCGCCGGGTAGTCCGCGCCGGGCACGGCCCCCAGCGTCCATTTCTCGCCCTCCAGCATCCCGAGGTCGGCCCAGAACGGATAGCTCAGCATATAGGCTGCCGCGCCCAGAAGGCCCCCGGCCACGAAGAACAGCGCGTCGATCCGGCCCGAGGCCAGCGCGCAGACGCCGGTGCCCGGGCAATAGCCCGCCAGCGCCCAGCCCAGGCCCAGCATGATACCGCCGATGAAGACGCCGACATAGGCGGTCTTGACCGACATGTGGGCGACCTCGACGAGGCCCAGCATCTGCCCGCCGAAAAGCAGCACGGAGGCCACGCCGATGGCCAGCAGGATGGTCTTCATCAGGTGCAGGTTGGTCAGGTTCAGCATCCGGCCGATCCAGTTGGGGTTGGTCGCCCCGATCCGGTCGAGAACCGTGCCGAAGGCGGCGCCGATGACGATGGCAAGTGCGATCTGCAACATGGCTCAGGCCTCCCTGTTGAAGAGGTAGATCGCGGCCGGAAACGCCGCCATGAAGGCGCCGAGCGCGAAGATGTAGCCCGAGACCGAGGTCTGCATCATCCCCGACATCATGTGCCCCGAGGTGCAGCCGCCCGCCAGCCGCGCGCCGTAAAGCACGATGAAACCGCCGACGAAGGCCGCGATCCAGCGTTTCAGCACGTTGCCGCCGAAATTCGCGCGCCAGAGCGCGGGCACCATGTATTCGCCCTTCGGCACGCCGCCGCGCAGCACCGAGGACAGCCCCGCCCCCAGCATCATCGCGCCGACGAAGACGAAGGAATAGTTCAGCGGGTTGGCGACGGATGCCGCGTATTTCCCGTCGGACTTGGCGAGATAGGCATTGGTCGAGGTATACCCATCCTCGGTCTGGGTGACGACATCGGGTGACTGGATATCCCAGCCGATCCCGTCGAGGATGACGAATTGCGTCGAGACGCCGATCGGTTTGACCAGCAGCACGGCGATGAAAAAGACGAGCCCTAGAAGCAGCCCGCCCCATTTCCAGTTGAGCACCATGGGGACCTCCCACCCTTCTTTTAGCGGTAGCCAAGTGACGCGAATTATTCGCGTAATCGAATTTGATCTCGGCAAGAGGTTGACCACGGGCCTTGATCTGGATCAACGGGGCATTTTGCCACGAAAAAACGCCGTGGGAGGGAGGCCCACGGCGTTCTGTTTGCGACGCTTCGGGAGGGAGGCCCTCGGCGTCAACTGCGGCGGACAGGGAGGGAGGGCCCTGAACACCAACCCCCCATGTTGGGAAACGACAGGGGGCCGCCTGCACGGCGGGAATGCGTCGGGAAAAACGCACCGTGCAAACTATGTTTTTCAAATGTAGCTTTGCCGGCCGGGCGACTTTGATTTAGATCAAACCGGTTCATCCTGCCGCAGCAGGGCGCGCATCCGGTCGCGCTCTCCGGCGTCGCCGGCGCTGGAAATCGCCGCGGCCAGATCCTCCAGCGCGGCGATCGAATGGCCCGCGCGAAAACAGTCGACATGGGGCAGCATCGCCTTGATTCCCTGGGCTTTCGGCGCGAATCCATCCCAACGCAGCAACGGGTTTATCCAGATCAGCCGGCGCGCGGAGAGGTGCAGGCGCTCGATCTCGCGCGACAGAATGTCCACCGCGCCGCGATCGAGCCCGTCGGTGATCAGGAGCACCACCGCACCGCTGCCCAGCACCCGGCGCGACCAGTCGCGGTTGAAGGCGTGCAGCGCATCGCCGATTCGGGTGCCGCCCTCCCAGTCCTGCGCCTCCGATCCCGCGGCGGCCAGCGCGGCGTCGACGTCGCGGGTGGCCAGTTGCCGGGTGATGTTGGTCAGCCGCGTGCCGAAGGTGAAGGCGTGCACCTTGGCCCAGCCCGCGCCCTTTTCATTGGCCACCGCGTGCAGGAAATGCAGCACCATGCGCGAGTATTGCGACATCGAGCCGGAGATGTCGCAAAGCACCACCAGGTTGGGCCAGCGGGTGCGCCGGTCACGATAGGCAAGCGCGCCGATCTCGCCGCCACGGCGCTGCGCCGCGCGCATCGTGCCGCGCCAATCGGGCAGCCGCCCGAGGGTCGCGGGCCGGGTGCGGCGCGAGACCAGGGGTTTCACGGGCAAACGCAGACGGGCCAGCATCCGCTTGGCCTCGGCGATCTCGGCCAGGCTCATCTGTTCGAAATCCAGGGTCTTGAGCCGTTCGCGCCCCGAGGCGGTCTGGCTCGCGTCGATCTCGATCTCCTCGCCCGCGGGCTCGCCGGGGTCGATCTCGGGCATCTCGCGCTCGGCCCCGTCGAGCAGCGCCTCGGCCGCGCGCCGCTCGGCCGCCCTGGCCTTGCGCTCTTCGGCCACGCCCCTGAGCGAGGGCAGCATCAGCCCCATCATGTGCTCGAGAAACCGCGGGTCGCGCCAGTAGAGCCGGAAGACCTGGTCGAAGACCTGGCGGTGTTCGGGCCGCGACAGGAAACAGGCCGCCAGCGTGTGGTAGAAATCGCCGCGTTCGGAGAACCCCGCCGCCTCGACCGCGCGCACCGCGTCGATCACCCGGCCCGGCCCCACCGGCAGGCCCGCGGCGCGCAGCGCGCGGGCGAAATGGGTGATGTTGTGGCTCAGCTTTCCGTGGTCGGGGATGTCGAGCGGGGGCAGCTCTGTCATGGCGGACCTCGGGGTCGGGCGGAGAGGCCGGGGGGTTTTCCACCCCCCGGACCCCCCGGAGGATATTTTAGGCCAGAAGAAGCTCAGGCCGGGGCGAGCTCGGCGCGGATCTCGTCGAGCAGGCGCTTGGCCTCGGAGCCCTCGATCTTCTGGATATCGTCCTGGTATTTCAAAAGCGCGCCGATCGTGTCGGCGATCACCTGCGGCGAGAGGTCGATCACGTCGAGCGCCAGCAGGCATTTGGCCCAGTCGATGGTTTCGGCGACGCCGGGTTTCTTGAACAGATCCTCGGTGCGGAGTTTCTGCACGAAGGCGACGATCTCGCGGGAAAGGGTTTCGGCGGCCTCCGGCGCGCGGGCGTGGAGGATTTCGATCTCGCGCTCGAAATCGGGATAGTCGACCCAGTGGTAGAGGCAGCGGCGCTTGAGCGCGTCATGCACCTCGCGGGTGCGGTTCGAGGTGAGGATGACGATGGGCGGATGCGCGGCCTGGACCGTGCCCAGTTCGGGGATCGTGACCTGGTAATCGGACAGCGCCTCGAGCAGGAAGGCCTCGAAGGGTTCGTCGGTGCGGTCGATCTCGTCGATCAGGAGCACCGGCGGCCCCTCGACATGGGGGCGCAGCGCCTGCAGCAGCGGGCGTTCGATCAGGTAGTGCTGCGAGAAGAGCTCGTCCTTGAGCGCCTCGCGGTCGGCGCCGGCGCCGTCGAAACCCATCGCCTCGGCGGTGCGGATGGCGATCATCTGCTCGGCGAAATTCCATTCGTAGACGGCTGAGGAGGCATCGAGCCCCTCGTAGCATTGCAGGCGGATCAGCCGGCGGCCGAGCGCGGCGGCGATCGCCTTGGCGATCTCGGTCTTGCCGGTGCCGGCCTCACCCTCGAGAAACAGCGGCCGGCCGAGGCGCAGCGCGAGGAAGGCCACGGTGGCCAGCGCCCGCCCGCAGACGTAGTTCTGCCCGTCCAGCAGCGTTTGCACCTGGTCGATCGACGCGATTTCTTCGGCCATGTCCGTCCTCCCCTTGCGTCAGACTGCACGCGGTGCGGCGGCGGTCAAGGGCGCAGCCGCGCGGCCTCAGCCGGGCCGCGGCAGGGCTTGGGCGAAAAGCCGCCCCGGCGCGACGCCCCCGGGCCCCGCGCCCGAGAGTCGCGCCATGTGCCAGGCCAACGCCTGGTTGCTGGCGATCACCGGCAGACCCAACTGCGCCTCGAGATCGTCGATGATGTCGAGCGTGCGCAGGTTGGTGCAGGAGAGGAACACCGCCTCGACCCCCGGCGCGCGCCCGGCGGCGAGCGCCGCGTCGCGGATCGAGGCCGGGTCGATGCGCGCGACCCGCGCCTCGACCCGCTCTCCGAAAGAGACGGTGACCGGCACCGCGATACCCGACGTCTCGAAGGCTGCGCGCAGCGGGCCGGCCACCGCGTCGATATAGGGGGAGACCAGCGCGACCGAGCGCGCGCCAACGGCGCCGAACGCGGCGCGCGCCGCGCTCAGCGGCTCGGTCACCGCGCGGGTGGCGGCCGCCTGCCCCACCAGCCCGGCCACCCGGTCCGCGCCGATCAGCGTGGTGCCCGAGGTGCAGGCGTAGCCGATCGCGTCGAACGCCGCGGAGGGGGGCAGCAGCGCGGCGGCGGCGGGCAGCGTCTGCGCCATCGTGGCGATGGTTTCGGGCGTCAGGTCGGCGCCCGAGGGGATGCGGCTGACATAAAGCGCGATGTCGGGGGCGGTGAAGATCCGCCGGAAATCCTGTTCCACGGTCTCGTCGACCTGAAGCACGATCAGCCCCAGCGTGGCGCGCGCACCGATCGGGCCGGTCAGGCGATAGGGGTGCGGGCTCACCGGTCGATCTCGGGCAGGTCGGCGGGCGCTCGGGCCGACAAGAGTTCTGGCCCCGACGCGCGCAGCACCAGGTTTTCCTCATGCACCATGATCCGCCCCGGGGCGATTTCGACGCCCGGTTCCAGCGTCAGCACCATGCCGGCGCGCAGCACGGTGTCGTCGGCCTCCGACAGCGAGGGCCATTCGGTCAGCGCCAGGCCCAGCCCGTGGCCGAAGCGCCCGGCGGCCGGCGTGACCCCCGCGCGGGTCAGCGCCTCGGCCATCACGCGGTGCACCTCGCGCGCGGTCATGCCGGGGCGCAGCGCGGCCAGCGCGCGGTCGGTCGCGTCGTAGAGCGCGGCATGGGCGCGGCGGGCGCCCGCGCCGGCCCGGCCGATGGCGAAATTCCGGTCGAAATCGCAAAAATACCCGTCGCGCACCGCGCCGGTATCCAGCATCAGCACGTCGCCCGGCGCCAGCGGCCGCGAATCGGCCGGCGAGATCACGTCGCCATAGCCCGAGGGCCCGGCCCCGCCCGCGACATAGCTGACCCAGTCGGCGCCTTCCTGGAGCAGCGCGATCTGGAAGTCGCGGAACACCTCGGCCAGCGGACGGCCGGCACGGGCGAAGTCGGGCACCCGGTCAAAGGCGCGGTCGGCCACGCCGCAGGCGGCGCGGATCTTGTCGATCTCGGCCTCGGACTTGACCTCGCGCACCCGGTGCACGACCGCCGTGGCATCGGCAAAGCGGCGCGGCGCGATCCGCTGGCCGACGCGGGCGTGATCGGCCAGCGGCATCCGCAGATGGGTTTCGGGCCCCATGGGCAGACCGATGGCCCCGCCCGCCGGAACAAGCGCGCAAAGCGTGTCGGCCAGCAGCGTGACGCCGTCATCGGCCGGGTCCGGCGCGGGCCATGTGCGGATCTCGGACACCCATGTGCGGCCCATCAGCTCGGCCCCGATGGCCGGGATCACCGCGACGGGCGCGCCCCGGGCCGGCAGCACCACGAACCAGGGCCGCGCCGGGCTTTCCCAGAACCGAGTCAGGAACCCCGTCAGGTAAAAGATGTCGGGCGCGGTCGTCAGCAAGAGCGCGTCGAGCCCGGCCCCGGCCATTTCGCCCTGAAGCGCGGCGGCGCGGCGGCGGTACTCTGCCGCGGGAAAGATCAGCGACCGCTCAGCCATCGGCGGCATCGGCCGCTGGCCGTTCGGGCCGGTCATGGGGTGTCGGCATCACCGCCTCCTGCGCTTGCCGGGCCAGCATATCGCCGCGCCGGCCGCATTTCCCGAAAATTCTGGGGCGCAGCCAACGCCGCCGCCGGTCGCGCCAAACGTCGCTGAACTGTCACGCATATGGCGCAAGCCACCCGCGCATCGGTCCATGATCGCCGGAACTGATGGCATTGCTGGAAGAGGCAGGCAGCAAGATGACCTCGGTCTCCCTACTCGGCTGGCTTGGGCTGGTCATCCTTCTGGCCGGCGAAACCGCGGCGTTCGCGCGCCCCTGCGCGACGCCCTGACGCCCTGAAGCCGGAGGCTGGCGGAATTTCTTACCTGTTTCAGGCAGATCAGAGTGCCGGGAAACCCAGGCTCGCGTGCCTTTGGCGCCGGGGCCCCATGACGGCCCGCCGGGCCGTCATGGCTGCACTGATGTCAACGCGGTTGCGAAACGACTATCCTGGCCACTTGGTCACGCCATCCTGTAATTCGGCGACTCGCGCGTGATCTGCACGTCGTGGACGTGGCTTTCCTTCAGCCCGGCCCCGGTGATGCGCACGAAACGGCTGTTGCTGCGCATCGCCTCGACCGTGGCGTTTCCGGTATAGCCCATCGCCGCGCGCAACCCGCCCACCAACTGGTGAACCACCGCGCCGGCCGCGCCCTTGTAGGGCACCTGCCCCTCGATGCCCTCGGGCACCAGCTTGTCCGAGGCGGCCTCTTTCTGGAAATAGCGGTCGGCCGAGCCGCGGGCCATGGCGGCAAGCGAACCCATGCCGCGATAGGCCTTGAACGACCGGCCCTGGTAGAGGATCACCTCGCCCGGGCTTTCGTCGGTGCCGGCCAGCATCGAGCCGACCATCGCGCAGGAGGCGCCCGCCGCGATCGCCTTGGCGAAATCGCCCGAGAACTTGATGCCGCCATCGGCGATCACCGGCACATCGCCCGCGGCCTGGGCACAATCCATGATCGCGGTGAGCTGGGGCATGCCGACGCCCGCGACCATCCGCGTGGTGCAGATCGAGCCCGGGCCGATGCCCACCTTCACCGCGTCCGCGCCCGCGTCGATCAGCGCGCGGGTGCCCTCGGTCGTGGCGACGTTGCCGGCCACGACCTGCACCGCGTTGGTCATCTTCTTGATGCGTTCCACGGCAAGAGCGACGCCCTCGGAATGGCCGTGCGCGGTGTCGATCACCACCATGTCCACGCCGGCGTCGATCAGCGCCTCGGACCGCTCGAAGCCCGCGTCCCCCACCGTCGAGGCCGCGGCGACCCTGAGCCGCCCCAGATCGTCCTTGCAGGCCTGCGGGTTCATCACCGCCTGCTCGGTATCCTTCAGCGTCAGCAAGCCGGTGAGCTTGCCGTCGGCATCGGTGATCAGCAGTTTCTCGATGCGCCGTTCCTTCATCAGACTCAGCGCCTCGCCGCGGTCGACGGGCTCTTTCAGCACGGCGAGGTTGTCCGACGTCATCATCGTGCGCACCGGAGTGGAATCGTCTTGGGCGAAGCGCATGTCGCGGTTGGTGACGATGCCGACCACGCGGCCCTTGGTGTCGATCACCGGGAAGCCCGTGAAATTATACCGCTCGATCATCGCCTTGGCGTCGGCCAGCGTCTGGTCGGGGGTCAGCGTGATCGGGTTGTAGACCACCCCGCTTTCGAACCGCTTGACCCGCCTGACCTCGCGCGCCTGCTCGTCGACGGTCAGGTTGCGGTGGATCACCCCCATGCCGCCCGTCTGGGCCATGGCGATGGCCATGCGGTGTTCGGTCACCGTGTCCATGGCCGAGCTGATCAGCGGGATGTTCAGCCGGATCGACCGGGTGACCCAGGTGCCGGTATCGGCCTGGTTGGGCAGCACCGCGCTGGCGGCGGGAACCAGAAGAACGTCGTCGAAAGTGAGAGCCTCGCGAATCTCCATGGGAGTCTCCTGCGGAGTTTTCGTTTGGCGCTTCCCTATTTCACGGGGGGGCCGAAAAGGAAAGGGGGAATGCGCAAGCGCCCCGCCCTAGCAGCAGGTCTTTTCCAGATAGGCCAGCAGCGCCAGCCCCTCGTCGTCTCCGATCTCTTCGAAAAACGCGCTGAGGCTGTTTACCTGGCTGCCGATGAAATACAGGTTGTCGTTGCCCATGCGGGCCTTCTCGGCAAGCTTCTGGTCGAAATACCCGACCCAGCGGGAATTGCATCCGGCCATGCGCGCGACCAGCAGGTCCATCAGCCGGTCGGCATTTCCGTCGCAGTCGATTCCGACGAAGCTGACATAGCGATCGGGTGTGGCGTCGTTCATGGCGGGGCCTTTCGAGCTTGGATCATGAAATCGGAAATCCCGATCACTCTAGTCGGGTGTCCCGTCGCCGTCTGTCAGCCGGACGACAGCGCCGCGCGCGTGACCAAGGTGCCGCAGTCGAGGATCTGCACGCGCTGGCGGTCGGGCCGCGCGATCACGCCCTCGCGGACCATCTGGTTGAGCAGCGTCGACAGCGTCTGCCGCGACGTGCCGAGCGCGGTGGCCAGCGCCTCGGTGGTGCCGAGCAGCCGGATGCTGTCGCTGCCCTGGATCCGCCGTTCGGACAGCAGAAACCGGGCCAGGCGTGCATCGACCGGCCGAAAGGCGAGATCCTCGATCAGGTTTAGCGCCTCGTGCAGCAGCACCCCGACCTCGCGGAAGGCGGCGACGCCCATCTCGGGCTCGCGCGCGATCAGGCCCAGCATCGCCATCACCGGCCAGCTTTGCACCTCGCAGGGCTCCAGCGCCTCGACCCAGCCGCGGGTATGCGTCACGAAGATGCCCCCGGGCCGGAGATAGCCAAGCGTCAGGGCGCGCGCCTCGCCCGCCAGCGAGATACGCGCCAGTCCGGCTTCCAGCACGAAGATCCGGTTCTCCCCGGCATCGGGCACCGAGATCGCGGCACCCGGCGCATGGCTGCGCCGAACGCCGCCGTCGAGCCGCGACAGCCATTCGGGGCCCGAAGGGGGCGGCGGGGCGGCGTCCATCGGGCGGGCTCAGGCGCGGGCGGCGTTGGTCTTGGGCGCCAGCCCGCCCTTGGCCCAGGCCTGCAAGACCTTGACCAGGATCGGCGGAATGACCAGCGTCGCGGCGACCAGCACCAGCCCGCCGGCAATGGCCAGCCCACCGCCCTGCCCGGCCGCGCCCAGCCCCAGCAGAAGGCTGGCGAACGCGGCCAGCGGGAAGGTGAAGGCGCCCCAGAGCGGGCTGAACCCCGCGCGCAGGATATAGGGCGCACGCAGCGCCAGCGCGGCGAAGAGCGCCGCGGCGAGCGCCGCAAGCCCGAGTGCCAGCGCGGTCTGCCCGGCCAAGAGCGCCACGGTCCCCAGCACCGCCGCCGGCGCGAGGTGGATCGCCAGCAGCGGGCGCAGCGGCGGCGGCGGATCGCGGCGGACGATCTGAACAAGGCTCAGCGCCCAGATCAGCACGGCCACCGCGCCCGTGCCGTAAAGCAGGAGCGCGCTCAGCCCGTCATATCCCAGCGGCGCCGAGGTCAGCCCGGCCAGGATGAAGCCCACGAATTGCAGGTGCCAGACCGGCGTCACCGCGCGCTGTTCGGCCGGGCCGGTCACCAGCACGTAAAGGACAAGCGCCGCCAGCCCGGCATTCAGCGCCAGCGCCAGCGACATCAGCCCCAGGGCGGCCCCGGGCGAAAACGGCACCAGCGCGGCGGCCAGCAGGTAGACCGACAGCACCATCGCGGCCAGCCCGGCCCGGCCGGGCAGCACCTTGAGATCCTCGATCACCACGCCGGGCCGGCGCAGCACCTTGCGCAGATAGGCCCCCGCGCAGAACAGAAACAGCAGCGTCACCGCGCCCAGCACCAGGTCGCCGACCGCCGCGGGCGCGGCCAGCGCCTCGGCCCCCCGGCGCCAGGCAAGGCCCAGGCCGAAGGCGCCCATGATCGGCGGAAAGATCGCCGGCGGGGTCTGTTCGCCGAAGCGCGGCTGCGGGGCGAGGAAAGGCGGCGGTGACGCGGTCATGACGCGAGCTTTGCCACGGCGGCGGGCCGCAGGGCAAGGGGCCTCGGACCGGCCGGCCGGCGCTCAGCCTTTGCGGCGGCGCATCAGCCCCAGCCCCGGCAGCGCGCTGGCGAGCAGCGGCAGCCCGGCAGCAAGGGGCAAAAAGCGCCGTGTCATCGGTTTCTCCTGTCGCCGCGCCATGCTGGCGCGCCCGGCCCGCCCGTCCATCGCCGGGGCGCACGGACGCTTGCCACCCGCGCCCCGGCGCCGCACTCTGGGCCCCAGCCAAGGAGGGGCCATGACGGGACATGGGTACGAGACCGGGCGGCTGGACCTGCCCTTTGTCGGGATCGCGAGCTTTGCCAAGCGGCCGGTGGTGGCCGACTGGTCGGATTTCGCGGCCGACGCGGCGGTGCTGGGCGCACCCTTCGACGGCGGCACGCAATACCGTCCCGGGGCGCGGTTCGGGCCGCGCGCGGTGCGCGAGGCCTCGACGCTGTTCTCTTTCGGCCATGCCGGCGCCTACGATCACGAGGACGACGCCACCTATCTGGGCCCCGAGGTCGGCATCGTCGACATGGGCGACGCCGACATCGTGCACACCGACACCGAGACGAGCCACGCCAATATCGAGGCCGGGCTGCGCGCCGCACTCGGCGCCGGCGCGCTGCCGGTGCTGATCGGGGGCGATCATTCGGTCAACATCCCCGCGATCCGCGCCTTCGACGGGCAAGGGCCGTTTCATATCCTGCAGATCGACGCGCATCTCGATTTCGTGGACGAACGCCACGGGGTGCGCCACGGCCACGGCAACCCGATGCGCCGCGCGGCGGAAAAAGACTATGTGACCGGGTTGACCCAGGTGGGCATCCGCAACGTGTCCTCCACTGCCCGCGAGGGCTACGAGGCCGCGCGCGCCATGGGCTCTGACATCCTGTCGGTGCGGCAGGTGCGCCAGTTCGGCACCGAGGGTGTGCTTGCGCGAATCCCGACCGGTGCGCGGGTCTACGTGACCATCGACATCGACGCCTTCTGCCCCTCGATCGCGCCGGGCACCGGCACGCCCAGCCATGGCGGGTTTCTCTATTACGAGGTGCTGGAGCTGTTGCAGGGGGTGGCGCGGCGGCACGAAGTGATCGGGCTCGACCTGGTCGAAGTGGCGCCGGATTACGACCCGACCGGGTCGACCGCGATCCTGGCCGCGCAACTGCTGCTGAACGTGCTGGGCTTTGTCTTTCACGCGCGCGGCGCGGGCGGCTGAGCGACGCCGCCGCGCTATCCCCGGGGCAAGGATATCACTTCCCTGAGAAAGCTGGGCGCGCCGCCACACCCCTTGTCGGCGCGCTGGCGAAGGCGCAGGCGTCTTTCGCCGGCGCTGATGTCGGGGTTGTCCCTGATGCCCTTGAGCACGGCGAAATCGTGAGACCTTAGCGACGCGATGCAGGCCTCGTCCACGCCGGCGCGGCGAAGATCGGGGATCAGGCCTCGGGCCAGTTGCGACTGCGCGGCGGCGGGGCCGGCGGCGACCAGCACGAGAAGAAGGGCAAGGCGGAACATGGCGGCCTCCTGTAGCCGTCGGGCGCACCGAGCGGCGAGGCCGCGCGCCCGGTCTATCGACTATTGCTGCCGCTTCAGCCTAGCGGGTTCGGCGGCAGAGGAAAAATCACGCTTTCGACGACGGATCATCCCTGCCCGGCGGCCAGCCCGCGCAGCGCGGCGCCCAAAGCGGTGACATCGGCGCCGACGCCCACGAAGCCGACGCCCAGATCGCGGTAATGCTCTGCCATGCCCGGGCGCAGGTCGATGATGCCGACCGCCTTGCCCGCCGCGCGGATGCGCCCGATGGCATCTTCGATGGCCGCAGTCACCTCGGGCGCGCCGGGGTCGCCCGGATGGCCCATATCGGCAGAGAGATCGGCCGGGCCGATGAAGACCGCGTCGACGCCCTCGGTCGCGGCGATGGCATCGAGATCTGCCAGCGACGCGCGGGTCTCGGCCTGGACGATGACGCAGATTTCCCGATCGGCGCCGGTCGTGTAATCGGCAATCGCGTTATAGCCCGACGCCCGCCCCAGCGCCGCGCCCACCCCGCGGATGCCCGCCGGCGGGTAGCGGCAGGCGGCGACAACCGCCCGCGCGGCCTCGGCACTGTCGACCATCGGCACCAGCAGCGTCTGCGCGCCGATGTCCAGTACCTGCTTGATCAGCCACGGCTCGGCCGCGGGCACGCGCACCACCGCCGCGGCCGGCGTGCCGGCCAGCGCGAGCAGCTGATCGCGGATCGCGGTGATGTCGTAGGGCGCGTGCTCGCCATCGACGAGACACCAGTCGAACCCCGCCTGGCCGGCCAGTTCCGCCACCGCCGGACTGCCCAGCGCCAGCCACAGCCCGCGCTGCAAACGCCCCTCGGCCAGCGCCGCCTTGAGACCGTTCCTTGCCAGTTTCATGCCGCTCTCCCTCGCCCGGCCGGAAAATTTTGCCTTGTCGCCACGGGCCGGCCCGTTAGTCTTTCGCCCAATAAGCATACAAGGGAGGAAACATCATGAACAATCTTCTGGGCCGTGTGGGGCTTGCCGCACTCGCATTGGGCTTTGCTACCGAGGCAATGGCCGAGGAATGGAATGTCTCGCTCTGGGGCAAGCGCCGCGCCTTTACCGAACACGTGGAAAAGCTGGCCGAGCTGGTGAGCGACAAGACCAATGGCGAGTTCACGCTGAACATCTCCTACGGGGGGCTGTCGAAGAACACCGAGAACCTCGACGGAATCTCGATCGGCGCCTTCGAGATGGCGCAGTTCTGCGCCGGCTATCACCGCGACAAGAACCCCTCGATCACCGTGCTCGAGCTGCCCTTCCTGGGCGTCGACAGCCTGGAGCAGGAGCGCGAGATCAGCATGGCGGTCTATGACCACCCGGCGGTGCAGGCCGACCTGGCGCGCTGGAACGCCACGCTCGTGATGCCCTCGCCGCTGCCGCAATATAACGTGGTGGGCGTGGGCGTGGCCCCCGAGTCGCTGGCCGATTTCGAGGGTTTCGCGGTGCGCGCGACCGGCGGCATCGGCGTCGCCATGGCCGCCATCGGCGCGGTGCCGACCTCGATGTCGGCCACCGAGGTGCGCCAGGCGCTGGATTCCGGTGTCGTCAAGGGCGTCAGCTTTGCGCCGCACGCGCATATGTCCTTCGGCACCATCGAGACCGGCGAGTGGTGGACCACCAACCTCAACCCCGGCACGGTGAACTGCCCGGTGGTGGTGAACACCGACGCGCTGAACGGGCTGTCGGACGCGCATCGGGAGGCGTTGCTGGGCTCGGTCGACGAGGCGCTGGACTATTACATCGACTACTACAACTCCAACACGATGGAGCGTTGGGGCCCGGCACTGGACGAGCGCGGGATCGAGCGCGTGACCTTCCCCGAAAGCGAACTGGCCGCGTTCAAGGAGGCCGCCGCCGGCCCCGCCGCCCAAGCCTGGATCGAGGAGAACAGCGCCCGCGGCCTGCCCGCGCAAGAGCTGTACGACCTCGTCACCGGCATGATCGGGCAGTAAGCCTTGGCCTTGGGGGCCGCGCCGCTGCGCGGCCCCGTCTCATTCAATCCGTATCGGAGCGGCCATGGCGGTACATGCCTCGGTCCTGGAGGATGGCAGCACCCTCAGCCGGCTCGACCGCGGCCTTTACCGCATCGAGCGGGTGCTGGCGCTGATCTCGGGTCTGGCCGTCTTCGGGCTGATGGTGCTGGCCGTGCTGTCGGTCAGCGGGCGCAACTTCTTCAACCAGCCGCTGCCGGGCTATGTCGACTGGATCCAGCAGGCGATGCCGCTGATCGCCTTCATGGGCATTGCCTTCGCGCAGCGCGACGGCGGGCATATCCGCATGGACATCCTGGTGGGCGCGCTGCGCGGGCGGGTACTGTGGGCCGCGGAATTCGTCACCACGCTGGCCATGCTGGTGCTGATGGTGCTGCTGGTCTGGGGCAGCTTTGCGCATTTCCAGCGCAGCTTCGACTTTGCCGCGCCGATGTGGAGCCGCGACTCGAGCTTTGACATCCATCTGCCTTTGTGGCCTGCGAAATTGCTGGCGCCGATCGCCTTTTCGGTGCTCTGCGTCAGGCTGGTGCTGCAGCTTTGGGGCTATGGCCGGGCGCTGTGGCTGGGCCTGAGCGAGCCCATCGCGGTGCCGCTGGTGAAAAGCGCCGCCGAACAGGCGGCCGCCGAGGCGGAGCTTTTGTCCGACACGGACGGGTAAGGGGGCGGGATGGAACCGATCGACATCGGGATCGCGGTCACCGCCGTTCTGTTCGTGCTGGTGGTGCTGGGCATGCGCGTGGCCTTCGCCGCGGCGCTGGCGGGGCTCGTGGGGCTGATCTGGATCTTCTGGTCGAAGAAGGGGTACGACCCCGACGAGTTCGGCTGGGCGCTGAGCGTGGCGGTCAAGACCGCGGGCCAGGTGCCCCATTCCAAGGTGTCCAGCCAGGCGCTCAGCCTGATCCCGACCTTCATCATGATCGGGTATCTTGCCTATTACGCGGGGCTGACCAAGGCGCTGTTCGAGGCGGCGAAACGCTGGGTCGGCTGGCTGCCGGGGGGGCTGGCGGTCTCGACCGTCTTTGCCACGGCCGGCTTCGCGGCGGTATCGGGCGCCTCGGTGGCGACCGCCGCCGTCTTTGCCCGGATCGCGATCCCCGAGATGCTGAAGATCGGCTATGACAAGCGGTTCGCCGCCGGTGTCGTGGCCGCCGGCGGCACGCTGGCGAGCCTCATTCCGCCCTCGGCGATCCTGGTGATCTACGCGATCATCGTGGAACAGGACGTCGGCAAGCTGTTGCTCGCGGGGTTCATCCCCGGGGTGGTCTCGGCGCTGATCTATGCCGGGCTGATCGTCGGGATGGCGCTGGCGATGCCCGGCTTCGGCCCGCCGGTCGGGGGCTTCACCTGGGGCCAGCGGCTCCGCGCCCTGCCCCCGGCGCTGCCTATCGTCTTCGTCGTCGTGATCATCATCTTCTTCATCTACAACCCGCTGGGCGGCGACGCGTGGGGCACGCCGACCGAGGGCGGCGCGCTGGGGGCCTTCGTGGTGTTCGTGATGGCGCTTTTGCGCGGCATGCGGTGGCGGCAGCTGCGCGACGCCCTGATGGAGACGGCCAAGCTGTCGGTGATGATCTTCACCATCATCTGGGGCGTTCTGATCTATGTCCGCTTCCTGGGCTTTGCCGACCTGCCGGGGGCGTTTTCCAACTGGATCACCTCGCTCGAGATGCCGCCCTTGCTGATCCTGGTGTGCATCCTCCTGGCCTACGCGGTGCTGGGCATGTTCATGGACGCGATCGGGATGCTGCTCTTGACGCTGCCGGTGGTCTACCCCGCGGTGATGGCGCTGAACGGGGGCGAGTTCGTCTCGGCCGCCGACAGCGCCTTTGGCATGTCGGGCCCGATGTGCGCGATCTGGTTCGGCATCCTGGTGGTCAAGATGGCCGAGTTCTGCCTGATCACGCCGCCCATCGGGCTGAACTGTTTCGTCGTGGCCGGGGTGCGGCCCGACCTCAGCGTGCAGGACGTCTTTCGCGGCGTGACGCCGTTCTTCATCGCCGACGCGGTGACCATCGCCACGCTGGTCATGGTGCCCGGCATCGTGCTGTGGCTGCCGAGCCTGGCCTGAGCCGGGCGCGTCACCTGAGGCCGCGCGCGTGCGGCCCACGTCGGAAATCGGGTATTTCGGCCAAGAAGAAGCAGGGCGGGCAGCACCCGGACCTCAGGGTTTGAGCTTGGACCGCTCGGCCTTGGAGTAGTTCGAGAAATGGCCCTCTTTCGCGGCCTGGCGGCGGCCCTCCGCGACCAGCCCGGCGCTTTTGCCCGGCGGGGAGACGCGCGAGAGCAGGCGCGCCACGTCGGTGCTTGCGCATTCGGGACAGGCGGGCGGGGTGTCGTCGGTCATCGGCACCAGCCGTTCGAAGGATGCCGCGCAGTCCTGGCAGCGGTAATTGTAGATCGGCATCGCGTGATCCTTTCGCGTCGGTTCGGGGGCCGGACGCAAGCCACTGTCGGGGCGCGGCCCGCCCCGTCAATGCCCGCCGGGGCCAGGGGGCCGATGCGTCGCAGGGCCGGGACCGGATTTGCCCGCCAGACATGCGCCCGCGCGCGGCTTTGCCCAACTGCGCGGCGCTCTAGCGCCACAGAAGCGACCGGCCCTCGGCGAAAAGGTGCACCCTGGCGGGATCGGCCGTCATGCGCACCGCCTCGCCCCGCAGCCCGGTATGCACGCCCGGCAGCTTGGCGATGACCGGGTCGTGCTCGGGCCTGGAGCGTTCGAAATAAAGCTGGGTGACCTCGCCCAGGGCCTCGACGATCTCGACCCGCCCCTCGTAGGCGTAATCGTCGCCGTCGGTCGCCACCATGTCCTCGGGGCGGATGCCGACATTGACCTTGCGCCCGACATCGTCGGGCCGGGTCGGGATGTCGGCCGCGATCGTACCGCCGCCCTCGGGCAGGCGCAGGCGGGTGACCTCGCCCGCTTCGGCGATCTCGCCGGCGAGCAGGTTCATCGCCGGCGAGCCGATGAACTGGGCCACGAACTCGGTCATCGGGCGCTGGTAAAGCTCGAGCGGCGGGCCCGCCTGGGCGATGCGCTTGTCGGCCAGCACCACGATACGGTCGGCCAGCGTCATCGCCTCGACCTGGTCGTGGGTGACGTAGATCATCGTGCTTTGCGGCATCGCCTCTTTCAGCTGCGCGATCTCGATGCGGGTGGCCACGCGCAGCGCGGCGTCGAGGTTCGAGAGCGGCTCGTCGAAGAGATAGACCTTGGGGTCGCGCACGATGGCCCGGCCGATCGCCACCCGCTGGCGCTGGCCGCCCGACAGCGCCTTGGGCAGCCGGTCGAGATA
Organism: Rhodovulum iodosum; assembly: GCF_041020385.1. Classification (NCBI taxonomy): domain Bacteria; kingdom Pseudomonadati; phylum Pseudomonadota; class Alphaproteobacteria; order Rhodobacterales; family Paracoccaceae; genus Rhodovulum; species Rhodovulum iodosum. The sequence continues at coordinate 633,964 of NZ_JBEHHI010000002.1, forward strand.
CGGTTCGAGTTGCAGCATCCGCGCGGCCTTTTCCACGGCGGCGTCGATCTCGGCGCGGGTTTTCCGCGCGATCTTGAGGGAAAACGCCATGTTGTCGCGCACGCTCATATGCGGGTAGAGCGCGTAGGACTGGAACACCATGGCGATGCCGCGCTGCGCCGGCGGCACGTCGTTCATCGCCACGCCGTCGATGTCCAGCGTGCCGGCGGTGATCTTTTCCAGCCCCGCGATCATCCTGAGCAACGTCGACTTGCCGCAGCCCGAGGGCCCGACGAAGACCACCAGCTCGCCGGTGCCGATATCGAGGTCGATATCCTTGAGGACCTCGACCGCGCCGTAGCTCTTGCCGACGCCCTTCAGCCGCAGATCAGCCATGCCTCGTCACTCCCTTTCCTTGCGTCTGAGCGCCAGGCAGGGCTGCCAGGGCCCCAGGTGCACCGCGCCGTCGGGCCCCGCATGGGCCGAGTTCACCTCGCCGCCGACCGCGTGCCAGTCGCCCGGCGGCATGGCCAGCACTGCGGGCCTGTCCGACAGGTTGAAGGCGCAGAACATCTCGGCCCCGGCGTCGCGGCGGGTAAAGGACAGCACGTCGCCAGCGGCGCGCATCCCCTCCATCGCGCCGGTGGCCAGCACCGGGTTGGCGTGGCGAAAGGCGATGGCCCGGCGATAGTGATGCAGCGGCGCCTCGGGGGCGTGTTCCTGCGTGGCGACGTCGAGATGCATATGCGCCGCCGGGATCGGCAGCCAGGTGCGCGGCGCGGCGGAAAAGCCCGCATGGCTTTCGCGCGCATCCCAGACCATCGGCGTGCGGCAGCCGTCGCGGCCCTTGAACTCGGGCCAGAAGGCGATGCCGTAAGGGTCCTGCAGATCCTCGAAGGCCAGCTCTGCCTCGGGCAGGTCCAGCTCTTCGCCCTGGTAGAGGCAGACCGACCCGCGCAGGCACAGGATGAGCGTCAGATAGGCCCGCAGGGCGGCGGCGCTGAGGTTCCAGCGCGTGGCGTGGCGCATCACGTCGTGGTTGGAGAACGCCCAGCAGGCCCAGCCGTCGCCGGCCACCTCATCGAGCCGGGCGAAGACCTCGGCGATGTAGCCGGCGGTGGGCTGCCAGTTGGCGAGGAATTCGAATGCGTAGCACATGTGCAGCTTGTCGCCGCCCGAGGTGTAGCGGCCCAGGATCTCCAGCCCGTATTGCGCGTCGCCCACCTCGCCCACGGTCGTGGCGCCCGGGTATTCATCGAGAACGGCGCGGAACCGGCGCAGGAACTCAAGGTTTTCCGGCTGGGTCTTCGAGTAGAGGTGGCGCTGGTAGTTGTAGGGGTTGACCGCCGGCGCGATGGAATCGTTCCGCTCTTCGGGCGGCAGCGGAGGATTGTCGCGTAATTCCTTGTCATGGAAATAGAAATTGACGGTATCCAGGCGAAACCCATCGACGCCCCGGTCGAGCCAGAACCGCGCGGTGTCCAAGAGCGCCTCCTGCACCTGCGGGTTGTGGAAATTCAGATCGGGCTGCGAGGACAGGAAGTTGTGCAGGAAATATTGCAGCCGCTGCCCGTCCCAGGCCCAGGCCGAACCGCCGAAGATCGACAGCCAGTTGTTGGGCGGCGTGCCGTCGGGCTTGGGGTCGGCCCAGACGTACCAGTCGGCCTTGGGGTTGTCGCGGCTGGCCCGGCTTTCGATGAACCAAGGGTGCTGATCGGAGCTGTGGCTGAGCACCAGGTCGATGATCACCTTCAGCCCCAGGGCGTGGGCGGTGTCCACCAGCGCGTCGAAATCGGCCAGGCTGCCGAAGTTCGGGTCGACGTCGCAATAGTCGGATACGTCGTAGCCGAAATCCTTCATCGGCGAGGGAAAGAACGGCGAGACCCAGATCGCGTCGACCCCCAGCGCGGCCACGTAGGGCAGCCGCTCGACCACGCCCAGCAGGTCGCCGATGCCGTCGCCGTTGCTGTCTTGAAAGCTGCGGGGGTAGATCTGGTAGATCACCGCGCCGCGCCACCATTCCTCTCGCGCCATCGCCGCCCCCTATTTGACCGACCCGGCCAGCAGGCCGCGCACCAGATACCGTTGCAGGGTGAAGAACACCAAGAGCGGCACCGCGATCGAGATGAAGGCGGCGGCGGCCAGGATGCCCCAGTCGCCCCCGCGCGAGCCGAGCAGGTCGTCGGCGATCTTGACGGTCATCACCTTGGCCTCGTCGGTCGAGGGCAGGAAGACCTTGGCCACCAGCAGGTCGTTCCAGACCCACAGGAACTGGAAGATGGCAAAGCTGGCCAGCGCCGGGAACGACAGCGGCAGCACGATGCGGGTGAAGATCTGGAAGTCGGTCGCCCCGTCGACCCGCGCGCTTTCGATGATGTCGCGCGGCAGCCCCGCCATGTAGTTGCGCAGCAGGTAGACCGCCAGCGGCAGGCCGAAGCCCGTATGGGCCATCCAGATGCCCAGAAAGCTTTGCCCGACGCCGACCTTGAAATGCAGCGACAAGAGCGGCACCAGCGCCAGTTGCAGGGGCACCACCAAGAGCCCCACCACCGCGGCGATCAACAGGCCCCGGCCGGGGAACTCCATCCAGGCCAGCGCGTAGGCCGCGAACGCGGCGATCAGGATGGGGATGACGGTGGCGGGCACCGTCACGGTCAGCGTGTTGATGAAGGCGAGGTTCATCTGGTCGGCGCCCAGCACGCGGCTGTAATTTTCCAGCGTGAAGCGCGGCGGCGTCTCGGCCTCGAAATAGATGGTCGGGCCGCGGCGGCCGAAACTGTCCGAAGCCGCGGCGCGAAAGGCGCCGTCTTGCGCCACCGTTAGCGTGCCGCCGCCCCTCAGCTCGGCCTCGGACCCCGGCGCAAAGGCCGCCGGCGCCCGGCCGGTGATGCCGAAACCGGTGACGGTGCCGCGCGCGGCGGCAAAGGCGTCGGCGTTCTCCTCGCCCGCAAAGACGTTGCCCTCGATGACGTAAAGCCCGCCCTCCTGCCGTTCGGCCCCGGCATCGGCGCGGGTGCGATAGGTCTGCTCGACCGCGAGGGGGGATTGCCACCAGCCGCTGGCCGAGATCTGGTCACGGTCGCGGAAAGACGAGATCAAGAGGCCCACCGTGGGGATGATCCACAGCACCACCAGAGCCGCCACCGACAGGTGCACCGCCCAGGCGAGCCGCGACTTTTGACCGGCGACTTGCATCAGCGCAGCTCCTTGCGGGCCTGGAGGATGTTCCAGACCATCACCGGCAGCACGATCAGCATGATGACGAAGGCCACGGCCGTGGCCCGCCCGTCGTCGCGGAACATGTAGCTCATCATGTAGCTTGGCAGGATCTGGGTGCCGAAATTGCCCCCCGTCATGGTGTAGACGATGTCGAACACCTTGAGCACCAGGAAGGTGATCGTCGTCCAGACCACCACGATGGTGCCCATGATCTGCGGCACCTTGATGCGAAAAAAGATCTGGAACGGATTGGCCCCGTCGATGATCGCGGCCTCGACGGTCTCCTCGGGAATGCCCCTGAGCGCGGCGGACAGGATCACCATGGCGAACCCGGTTTGAATCCAGATCAGGATGACCATCAGGAAGAAGTTGTTCCAGAACGGGACCTGCATCACGTCCACCGCCTCGTCCGCGCCCAGACCCGTGCGGATGGCGTTGATCAGCCCGATATCGGCGTCGTTGGCGTAGACGAATTTCCAGATCAGCGAGGCACCCACGAAGGAAATCGCCATCGGCATGAAGATGATCGACTTGGCGATGTTGCCCCAGCTCAGCCGGTCGGTCAGCTGCGCCGCGATCAGCCCGAAGAAGGTGGCCGCGGCGGGCACCACCAGCACCCACAGCAGGTTGTTGACCACCGCCGTGCGGAACGTCTCGTCGGCGAAGAGCGCCTGGTAGTTGCCCAACCCGATAAAGCTGTCGCCGTCGCGCCCGTAAAGCGAGCGCCAGAACGACCCCACCACCGGGTAGGCCAGGTAAAGCCCCAGCACGAAGAGCGCCGGGAACAGGAACAGCCAGGGCCGCACCATGTTGGCGCGGGTGATGTTGCGCCCGATTTTGGGGCCGCGGGCCGGGAAGAGCACCTTGTCCAGCAGCAGGTTGGCGCCATAGAAATAGGCGATGCACCCGCCTACCCCCAGGACGATCGTCACAAGACCCTGCAACAGCGGCGTCATCGCACCCTCCCCGTCCGCATCCGCCGCGCGTTAGCGGATCGCGTCCCAGCGGTCCTGGATGCCCTGCGCCACGCTCTCGGCGCTTTCGCCCCCGGTGTAGGCGACCATGCCCTTCCAGAACGCATCGGCCCCGATCTCGCCCGGCATCAGGTCGGACCCGTCGAAGCGGAACGTGGTGGCATTGAGCAGGATGTCGCCCTGCGCCTTCATCGTTTCGGTGGCGTAGGCCGCGGAGTTGGCCGTTTTCAGCGGGGTCAGCAGGCCCGATTGCGCCATCCACACCTCATGCGCGACGGGCGTCTTGAGAAAGCCGATGAAGGCATGCGCGGCGGGGCTGTCCTTGGTGATCGCCCAGAGGGTGCCGGCGCCGAGGACCGGCTTGCCCAGATCCTTTTCCGCGTAGGCCGGGAAATAGAAGAAATCGACATCCAGCCCCATCTCGGTGCCTTCGGGGAAGAAGGTGGGAATGAAGCTTGCCTGCCGGTGCATGTAGCACTCGGGCGGGAAGGTGAAGAGGCCCGCCGGGCTGTCGCGGAAATCGGTGCCGACCACCGCGTCCGAACCGCCGGCGACAAATTCGTCGTTGCGCGCGAACCAGCCGTATTCCTCGATCGCGGCGATCACGCGCGGGTCGTCGAAGGGGATGGCGTTGGCCACCCAGTCGTCATAGACCTCGGGCGGCTGGGTGCGCAGCATCAGGTCCTCCACCCAGTCGGTGGCGGGCCAGCCCGTCGCCGCGCCCGAGCCCAGCCCGATGCACCACGGCGTGCCGCCGTCCGCCACGATCTGCTCGGTCAGCGCCTTCAGCTCTTCCATCGTCTGCGGGATCTCATAGCCCGCCTCGTCGAACGCGTCGGGCACGTACCAGACCATGGATTTCAGATCGACCTTGTAGAAAAAGCCGAACAGCTCGTCCGCGCCGCCCTCGTTGCCATAGGTGCCCAGATCGACCCAGGATTGCCCCGCCGCGTAGTTCTCGCGCACCCAGCCGGCGGTTTCGTCGCCCAGCGGCGTCAGGTAGCCCCGGCCCGCCATGTCGGCGGCCAGCCCCGGCTGCGGAAAGACCGCGACATCGGGGGGCGATCCTGCCTCGGCGGCGATGACGATGTCCTGCTCGAAGCTGTCCGACCCCGAATAGAGCACCTCGGCCCCTGTGGCGGCGGCGAAATAGGCCAGCACCGATTCCACAAGTTCCTTGTCGGGGCCGACCCAGGGGCCGGTGATCGACAGCGACTGGCCCGACAGATCGTGTTCGGCGGCAAAGCCCTGATAGCTTGCCCATGAGAAGCGGTCGTCCTCGCCGGGGGCGAAGACGAGGTCCTGCGCCGCGGCGGGCACGGCAAGAGCCGCGCAGAGCGCAGCGCTGTAAAGTCGGTACATGTCAACCTCCGATCGGGCGCGGTTCTGCGCCCGCGTTTGTAGCCTCCCGCCGGTCCTCCGGCGGGCTGTTCCGATACGCAGAAGGTTGCGCATCGCCTCCCGAGGGTCAACCTTGCGTCGGAGTCGCGCGGCCCGTGCGGCGATTCCGACCGGCTTTTGGTTTTGACGGGCAAGCCCCCCAAGGCTAGGATTTCCGTAAAAGAAAGCGCTTTGGAGGCCGGCCATGAATCTCAAGGAACTCGCGGCCCATCTCGGCTTGTCGCAGACCACCGTCAGCCGGGCGCTGAACGGCTATCCCGAGGTGGCGGAGGCCACGCGCCTGCGCGTGCGCGAGGCCGCGCAGCGCCACGGCTACCGCCCCAACGCGCGTGCGCGCAGCCTCGCAACCGGGCGGTCGCTGACGCTGGGCCACGTGCTGTCGGCCACCGGGCCGGGCGCGCTGACGGCGCCGGGCTGTGCCGGGTTTGTCGCCGGGTGCGGCGCGGCGTGCCGCGAGGCGGGGTATGAAATGCTGCTGAGCGTCGCCCATGACGCCGCCGAGGAAGAGACCGCCTACCGTGAACTCGCCGCGCGGCGCGCGGTCGACGGGGTGATCGTGCACGCCCCGCGCGAAAACGATCCGCGCCCGGCGCTGCTGGCCGGGCTCGGCCTGCCCTTCGCGGTGCACGGTCGCACCGGTGCGCCCGAGGACAGCTACCAGTGGGTCGACGAGAACCACCGCCGGTCGGTACGGCTCGCGCTCAACAGCCTGGCCGGGCTGGGCCACCTGCGCATCGCCCTGATCAACGGCCCCGAGGACGATTTGCAGGCCGCGCAGCGCCTGCACTGGGTGCTGCGGCTGACGCGCAAGATCGGGCTCGACCTGGCACCGGCGCACATCGTCGCCACCGATCTGAGCGAGGCCGCCGCGCGTGACGCCGCGCAGCGCCTGCTGGCCGCCGATGCCCCGCCGACCGCGTTCCTGGCCGCCTCGGCCGCCTCGGGCATCGGCGTGCGCCGCGCGCTGGCCGAGCGCGGCGCGACCCCCGGGCGCGAGGCGTCGCTCATCGTGTTCGATGCGGGTCCGGGTGACCCGTCGGTCACCGCGCTGCGCTATCCGGCCGAAAGCGCCGGGCGGCGCGCGGCCGAGCTGTTGCTCAAACGCATCGCACAGCCCGGCACCGCGTCCGCCCCCGCGCTGATCGGCGCCGATTTCGTCGAAGGCGCCAGTACCGGCCCCGCCCCGCAGGACGCCTGAGCCATGCGGACGCGCCGCGCCGATTTCCCGCACGGTTTCCTCTTCGGCACAGCAACCTCGGCCTACCAGATCGAGGGGCACGCCCATGGCGGCGCCGGACCCACCCATTGGGATAGTTTCGCCGCCACCCCGGGCAACGTCGCCGGCGCCGAGACCGGCGCGCGCGCCTGCGACCATTACCACCGGTACGCGCAGGACCTCGACCTCGCCGCAGGGGCGGGGTTCGACATCTACCGCTTTTCCACCTCCTGGGCGCGCATCCAGCCCGAGGGGACGGGCGCACCCAACCCGCAGGGTCTGGATTTCTACGACCGGCTGGTCGACGCGGCACTGGCCCGCGGCCTGCGGCCCGCGCTGACCCTCTACCACTGGGAGCTACCCGCGCCGCTGGCCGACCGCGGCGGCTGGGCCAACCGCGACATCGCCCCGCGCCTGGCAGAGTTCGGCCAGATCGTCGCCGCGCGGCTGGGCGACCGGCTGTGGTCGGCCGCGCCGGTCAACGAGCCGTGGTGCATCGCCTGGCTGGGTCATTTTCACGGGGTCCACGCGCCCGGCCTGCGCGACATCCGCGCCACGGCGCGGGCCGCGCACCACATCCTGCTGGCCCACGGCCAGACCGTTGCCGCCTGGCGCGCGGCGGGGCTGGGCAATCTCGGCGCCGTGCTGAACTTCGAATACGCCCTGCCCGCCGAGGACAACCCCGGCGCCGTCACGGCCGCGGCGACCTACGATGCCTGCTACAACCGGTTCTTCCTCGAGGCGCTGTTTCGCGGCGGCTATCCAGAGGCGGCGCTGGCCGGGCTGGGCCCGCACCTGCCGCGGGGGTGGGAGCGCGATTTCGACACGATCCGCGCACCGCTCGACTGGCTGGGGATCAATTACTACACCTGCAAGCGGCTGGTCGCCGCGCCGGGGCCCTGGCCGGGCCTGGCCGAGCGCCCCGGCCCCTTGCCGAAAACCGACATGGGATGGGAAATCTGCCCCGAGGGCCTGGCCCATGTGCTGAACCTGGTGCCCGGCTACACCGGCGATCTGCCGCTTTACGTCACCGAAAACGGCATGGCCGCGCCCGACCGAAAGCAGGCGGGCGCGATCGACGATGCCGACCGCATCGCCTATCTCGACGCCCATCTGGACGTCGCGCGCGCCGCCATCGCCGCCGGCGTGCCGCTGAAGGGCTACATGGTCTGGTCGCTGCTGGACAATTACGAATGGGCCCTGGGCTATGCCAAGCGCTTTGGCCTGGTGCATGTCGATTTCGACAGCCTCGCGCGCACGCCCAAGGCGTCGTACCATGCCCTGGCCCGCGCGCTGACAGGGAGGACGGCATGAGCGCCCCGCTTTCGCTGGTCGCCGATATCGGCGGCACCAATACCCGCGTGGCGCTGGCCGAGGGGCCGGAGCTGCTGCCCGGCTCGGTCTGCCGCTACCGCAACGCCGACCATGCCGGGCTGGCGCCGCTGCTGGCCGCCTATCTCGCGGCGCAGGGGGCGCCGGCGCTCTCGGGCGGATGTTTCGCGCTGGCCGGCCCGGTGCGGGACGGCGTCGGGCGGCTGACCAATCTCGACTGGACGCTCGACGAGGCCGAGTTGCGCCGCGCGCTGGCGCTGCCCCATGTCACCCTGCTCAACGATCTGCAGGCGCAGGGCCACGCGCTCGACCATCTCGCGCCGGACGCCTGCGTGCCGGTGATCGACGCGCCCGTGCAGCCGGGCGCGCCGCGGCTGGTGGTGGGGGTCGGCACCGGGTTCAACGCCGCACCGGTCTATGCCACCGGCGCGGGGCTGCACGTGCCGGCCTGCGAGGCGGGCCATGTCAACCTGCCGGTCGACGACGCCGAGGGGCAGGAGATGGCGCGCTTCGTCGCCGGCGCCGACGGCTTTGCGGCGGTCGAGGACGTGCTGTCGGGCCGCGGTCTCGAGGCCGTCCACGCCTGGGTCACGCGCGGCGACGCCGCGCCAAGGCGCAGCGCGGCCGAGATCATCGCCGAGGCGGCCGACAGCCCCGAGGCCCGCGCCGCGCTGACGCTTTTCGCGCATATGCTGGGGCGCGTGACCGGCAATCTCGGGCTGACCTTTCTGCCCTTCGGCGGCCTTTACCTCACCGGGGGCGTGGCCCGCGCGGTCACGCCGCATCTGGAGCCCTGCGGCTTTACCCGCGCGTTCCGCGCCAAGGGCCGGTTTTCACGCCTCTTGCATGACATCGCGGTCTTTACCGTCGAGGACGATTTCGCGGCGCTCACCGGCTGCGCCGGCTATCTTTCGGCGCAAGGCTGAGCGGCGAAAGGATACCTCGCGCGGCACATCACTTTCTGACCGCAAAGCATTGCCAAGGGATTGTTTTTTTCGCTCCTATCGCAGGCCATCCTCTCCCTTCACATCTCTGGCGGCCAGCCCGCCCATCCGGTCATGCACCCGCGGGCCCCGGCTCATCGCCAGCGCCAGAAGCAATTCGTCGGGCCGGGGCCCATCGGGGATGCCGACCTCCATCGCGTCGAAATGGCTGCGCACGTAGGCCGCGTTGATATGACCGAGCGGAATGTCGATCCGCGCGCCCATGCCGCCCACCTTCATCGCCGAGGGCACGATGGCCTTGGCCTCGCCCAGCCGTTCGCGCATGGCATAGCCGCCGGGCACGTGCCAAAGCGCCGCGTGCTCGGACTCGCCCGCCGCGCCCGCCATCGCGGCCTTGCCGTAGCCGTCGATCCCCGCGCGCCCGCCCATCGCCGCGATCAGCCGGTCGGTCAGCATCAGGCCCAGCGGCTTGAGGTCGTCCATGCCGCCCTGCAATTGCGCGACATAGCCCCCCGCATAGGGGTTTTTCACCAGCGCCAGGATCGCGCCGCGCTGGCGCGGGGCGGCGGGCGGCGGCCCCCCCTCGTGGTGGATGTCCTCTAGCAGGATCATCGTCTTGCGGATTGGAAATTCAGGCATTTTCGGCGTCCTCTCTTTGGCGTATCGCGGCCGCCGGATCCACCGTCCGGTGCTGGCCGCGCAGGCTGAGATGCGCGCCGCCGATCAGGCCGCGGGCGCGCAAGGTTTCGGCGAGGCCGACACCGCGGTCCAGCGCAAGGGCGGCGTCTTCGGCAGCCAGCGGCCCCAGCCCCACGGTGACCGGCCGCGCCCCGAGATCGCTGTCCGGGGCGATCTCGCAGGCCGGCCGGCGGCGCACCGCAGGATGGCCCGGCAGGTCCACGGCGTTGGCGATCATCGTGGCCGCGGCGTCGGCCCGCGCGGCGGTCCGCGCCACGACGCTGACCGCGTCGGCGATGCCCAGGGACTGGCTGCGCCCGCCCCGCCCCGAGGTGGCGACCCCGCGCCAGGGGTCGTCGCCAGACAGCGCGATCCGCCCGCCGGCCATGGCCGCCGCCATGGTTTCGCCGGGCGCCAGGAACAGGGCCACGTCACCGCCATTGTTGACATAGGCGCGCGAAAGCCCCGGCGCGCGCGCCATCGTTTCCAGAACGGCATCTGCCACGGCACCGGCCACCGCCGCCATCGGCGTGACGAAGGCCGGGCGGAAGGGCCGCGTCGCCTTCGCCATGGCGCGGGCCACGGGGCCCTTCAGCACCGCCTCGCCCGTGGGCCGGCGCAGCGCGGGCAGTTCCGCCACCAGCTCTTCCAGCAGCCCGTCGAACCGCGCGGCGGCCAAGGCGAAGGCCGCCGCGCGCGCCGCTTGGTTGGCCCCGATCACCAGGTCGATCGGCCCGTGGTGCAGGTGCAGCCTGTCGCCCGGCAGGCGCTGTGACTGCGGCCCGTTCACGGCATCTGCTCCCGCGGGCCCAGTCCGCGCACCGCGCCGCCGTATTCGCCGCCCTTTTCCAGGATGTCAGAGACGCTGCGCACGGCCTCGTCATGGCCGCCGAGCGCCCGGTAATCGGCCCGCGGCAGGGTGAATTCCAGCGGCGCGACCAGCGCCGGCGTCGGCACCGAGCCGAACGAGCCGTCGGGCATGCGCGTCACGTCGACCATCAGCGTGATGCCGCCCCCCGGCCAGATCCAGGCCGGTGCCCCGCCGCAGGTGACGCGGGTCTTCAGCGCCTTGACCGATCGGGTCAGGCGCACCGGGTTGCGCGTGACGCCCGCGCGCAACGACCCCCCGGCCCCCGCGGCGAACAGGACGTTGCACAGCGCGGGCTCGCAATTCTCGGCGATGAGATCGACGGTTTCGGCCAGCACGCGGGGCATCTCCTGCGCCACGGGGCGCAGTCCGTCGTCCAGCACGTAATACCCCGCGTGTTCGCCGGTGGTCGAGACCATCAACAGGCTCAGCCCCGGCCGCGCGCCCTTTTTCGCCTCCCATTTGCCGAGGATCGTCAACGGGTCGCTCAGATCGGTGCCGCCCCAGCCAAGGCCCGGCGCCGCCACCTGGAAATACCGCCCCGGCGTCGACCGTCGCCCCCTGATGCGGATGCCGGTCGGTTTCCAGCCCAGCACCTTGCCCGCCTGGTGTTCCGACATCACCCCGGTGATGTGGTCGTCGACGACCACCACCTCGTCGACCAGCCCCTGCCAATGCGCCGCGAACATCCCCACCGCGGCCGAGCCGCAGCCGACGCGCATCCGGGTTTCCACCTGCCCGTCCACCACCGGTGGCTGTCCGGCCTGCACCGTGACCCGCGCGCCGCCCTCGACCTCCAGTTCGACCGGCGCCTTGTTGCACAGCGCCATCAGCGTGTCGCAGGTCACCCGGCCCTCGGCCTTTGAGCCGCCGGTCAGGTGGTCGACGCCCCCCAGCGACAGCATCTGCGAGCCGTATTCGGAGGTGATGACGAGGCCCACGGGTTCGCCCGCGGCGCGCACCACGGCGCCCTCGGGCCCGAGGTGGCGGTCGGTATCGATCTTCACCTTGACGCCGCAATAGGAATAGATCGCCTCGGTGACGACGGTGACGAAATCCACCCCGTCGATCTCGCGGCTGACGATGAAGGGGGCGGGCTTGTAATCGGGATAGGTGGTGCCCGCGCCCACGGCGCTGACGAAAAGGGTGCTGTCGGCCAGCGGGTTGCCGTCCCATTCGCCCCCCAGGAAGGGGCGCATTTCGTCGCCTGCCTCAAGCCGCCGGTCGAAGATCGTCAGCGGGTCGCAGCGCACGATGCGCCCGCCCTCATTTGCGTAGCGGTCGCAGGCGCCGGTCTGGCCCTCGGCGACGTAGCACATCACCGGGCAGGCCTCGCAGCGGATCTTGCCCCCGCTCATCGCCCCGCCTCGCGGAGCGCCGCCAGCACCCGGTGGGGCAGCGCGGGCACCTCGGTCAGCCGCGCGCCGGTGGCGTGGCGGATCGCGTTCAGGATCGCCGGCGCGGTGGGGATCAGCACATGCTCGCCCAGCCCCTTGGCGCCCATCGGCCCCTCGGGGTCGGGCTTTTCGATGAAGATCGTCTCGATCTCGGGCATGTCGCCGGTGGTGGGGATCAGGTAGTCGTGCAGGTTTTCGGTGCGGCCGGGCAGGTATTCCTCCATCAGCGCGAGGCCGAGACCTTGCGCGATGCCGCCCTGCACCTGCCCCTCGGCCAGCAGCGGGTTGATGACACGGCCCAGATCGTGGGCGGCGGTGATGCGATGCACGCTGACGGTGCCCAGTTCGGTATCGACCGACAGCTCGGCGATCTGCGCGCCGTAGCCGTAGACGGCGTAAGGCACCCCCTGCCCGTCTTCGTCGAGCGGCACGGTGGGCGGGTCATAGCTTTCCTCGGCCATCAGCACATAGCCGTGGTCCTGTTCGGGCAGGTCGGAGAGGCCGAGCACCGTCTCGCCCTGGGCGTCGGCGACGATCAGCCGCCCGCCCTCCAGCCTGAGCGTCGAATCCTCGCCCCGGTTCGCGCGGGCCAGGATCAGGGCGCGCAGCGCCCCGCCCGCCGCAACCGCGGCCTTGCCGGTGACGTAGGTCTGGCGCGAGGCCGAGGTCTTGCCGCAATCGGGCGTCAGCGCGGTATCGGGACCGATCAGATCGACATCCGCCAGCGGCAGCCCCAGCGCGTCGGCAAGAAGCTGGGCAATGACCGTGTTCGCCCCCTGTCCGATATCGGTGGCGCCCTGGTGCAGCCGCAGCCGCCCCTTAGCGGTGATGCCCACCCGCACGGTCGAGGGGTTCGGCAGCGCGGTGTTGCCGCAGCCGTACCAGCACGACGAAAGGCCCACGCCGTGGCGCAGCGGCCCGCCGCCGGCATTGGCCGCGGCCGCCGCAGCCAGCGCGGCCTGCCAGCGGGGCGCCAGCGCCTGCAGGCATTCGGCGATGCCCACGCCCCACAGCTCTTGCCCGCAGACGCTGCGTTCGCCATCCAGCAACGCGTTCTTCAAACGGAAGTCCAGGCGGTCCAGCCCCGCCGCCTCGGCCAGCTCGTCGAACAGCGTCTCTTGCAGGATCGCCGCCTGCGGCACGCCAAAGCCGCGAAAGGCGCCGGCGACCGGGTTGTTGGTATGTATCGCCTCGGTCTCGGCCCGGTAGGCGGGGATGCGGTAGGGCCCCGAGGCGTGGACCGGCACGCGGGTGGCCACGGTGGGCCCCCAGCTGGCATAGGCACCGGTGTCGAAGACCCCGTCGAAATCCATACCCTCGATGCGGCCCTCGGCATCGCACCCCACCCGCGCGCGCATCCGCCCCGGGTGCCGCTTGGTCGTGGCCATCATCGACTCGGCCCGGCCAAAGACCATCCGGCAGGGCCGCCCGGTCTTGAGCGCGGCGAGCCCCACCAGCGGTTGCAGCGACAGGTCCAGCTTGGCGCCGAAGCCGCCGCCCGCCGCCGCGGGCTGGATGCGCACCGCCGCGGGCGGCAGGCCCAGCACGCGGGCGGTATCGTCGCGGTCCATCACCGGGGCCTGGGTACAGGCACGGATCGTCAGCGTGCCGTCGGGCTCGACCCGCGCCCAGCCGGCCTCGGGCTCGATATAGGCGTGTTCGACGAACCGGGTGCGCATCTCGCCCGCCACCACGTGGGCGGCGGCCGCCAGCGCCGCGTCGGCATCGCCGGTAACGACCCGCCCGCCGGTCAAGAGGTTGCCGGGCCGGGCGTCGTGCAGCAGGCGTGCCGCCCTCGCCGCCTCGGGGGCCTCGATCGCCTCCAGCCGCTCCCACGTCACCGGAAAGGCGTCGAGGTCCAGCGCCTCGACCGCGGCCTCGGGTCCGGCGACGATGGCCACCGCCTCGCCCCGGAACCGGGCCGCGCCCTCGGCCAGCGCCGGCTGGTCGGCAAAGGGCGGGATCACGCCAAAGCGGTTTTCCCCCGGCAAATCGGCGGCGGTAAAGACCCGAACGCCGTTGCGGTCGGCCCAGCCCGCCAGGTCGCCAAAGGAAAACCGCGCCGCCGGGTGGGGCGAGCGCACGGCCCGCACCAGCCACGCCCCCGCGGGCGGCGCGTCGGCGCCAAAGCATTCCTGCCCCGCGACCTTGGGCACGCCGTCCAGCCGCTCGACCGCCGCGCCCACCGCGCGGCCCGCCCGGGGCGGCGTCCCCGGCGCCTCGGCATCGGCCGCATCGCAGACCGCGTCGACGATCTTGGTGTACCCGGTGCAGCGGCACAGCACGCCGCCCAGCGCCTCTTCCACCTCGGCGCGGCTGGGCCGGGGCCGGTCGGCCAAGAGCGCCGTCGCCACCATCAGCATCCCCGGCGTGCAGATGCCGCATTGCGCCGCCCCGTGGTGCAGAAACGCCCGTTGCAGGCGCGACAGCCCCTCGCCCGAAAGCCCCTCGACCGTGCTGATTGCCCGCCCCGCCGCCTGCGCCGCGGGCGTCAGGCAGGCGCAGACCGGCGCGCCGTCGATCAGGACCGTGCAGGCCCCGCAATCACCCGCGTCGCAGCCCACCTTGGTACCGAAAAGCCCCAGCTCGCCGCGCAGCACCTCCGACAGGCGCCGGCCCGGCGGCGCGGCCACATGGTGCGTCGCCCCGTTGACGGTCAGCGACAGGCGCATCCCGGTCATGCCGCGGCCTCCCGACCCGTGCAAAGCCCGGCCACGGCCCGGCGCAACAGCGTGACCGCCGCCGCCGCCCGGTAGTCGGCGCTGGCGCGCAGATCGTCGATGGGCGAAAGACCGGGCACCACCAGGTCGGCGGTGATCGCCGCGGCCAGCCCGGCATCGGCGCGCGCCCCGGCCAGCGCGGCCTCCGCCGCCGGCAGACGCCGGGCGGTGGCCGAACAGGCGCCCACGGCCAGCGCGGCGTGGCGCACCCTGCCGCCGTCGAGGTCCAGCCGCGCGGCGGCCATGGCGATCGAGATCACCAGAAACCGCCGCGCCCCGAGTTTCAGGAACGCCCCGTGCCCCGCAGCGGCGGATTTGGGCACCAGCACGGCGGTCAGCAACTCGTCCTCGGCCAGCGCCGTCTGCCGCGGCCCGGTCAGGAAATCGCCCAGCGCCAGCCGCCGGGTGCCGCGCCGCGAGGCCAGCTCGACCTCGGCCTCCAGCGTCAGCAGGCAGGGCGCCCCGTCCGCGGCGGGCGAGGCGTTGACCAGGTTGCCGCCCAGGGTGCCGGCGTTTTGCACCTGCGCCGCGCCCAGTTCGCGCGCCGCCGCCTTGAGCCCGTCAAACGCCGGCGGCAGGGGCGCAAGGCGGATGTCGCTCCAGGTCGCGGTCGCGCCGAGGCGCCAGTGCTCGGGCGTTTCGGAAATCGCCCTGAGCTCCGGGATCGCTGTGATATCGAGAATGCCGCCAGACAGCGCCGGCCCCCGGACCGCCGCGAAGAGATCGGTGCAGCCCGCGGCGACGCGCAGGCCCTTTGCCCGCGCCGCCAGCGCGGAATCAAGGGTATCGGGCCTGACATAGCCGGCCAAAGCGGTGCACCTCGTGCCCTGTTGGACGATTGTTCGCATGCAAACGTTGAGCGCGGGCCCCAACCCTGTCAACATGGAATTCCCGACGCCAAGGAGCCCGCCGCGATGCACGAGACCGGAACCGAGCCCTACCTGCTGGACGCTCAGGTCGGTTTCCTGATGCGCCGGGCCAACCAGCGGCACCTGGCGATCTTTGCCGCGCATATCGAGGGGCTGACCCCCACCCAGTTCGCCGCGCTGGCCAAGCTCTGCGAGGCCGGGCCGCGGTCGCAGAACGCGCTGGGCCGGGCCACGGCGATGGATGCCGCGACGATCAAGGGCGTCATCGACCGGCTGCGCGCCAAGGGGCTGGTCGACACCGCACCGGACGACCGCGACCAGCGCCGCATCTTCGTGCGGCCCACCCCGGCGGGCCGGGCGCTGTTCGAGGCGCAGGTGGCCGCGGCGCATCGGGTCACGCGCGAGACGCTGGCCCCCCTGGCCGAGGCCGAGCGGGCGGAATTCCTGCGCCTGCTGGAAAAGCTGGGCTGAGGGCGCCGGGACCGCACCTGCAATCGCCTGAGAGGATGCAGAACGCGACCGCCAGGAGAGGCGCAGATGCCGCGACGCCATCGGCGACGGCGGACACGGCACTGGCAGGCTTGCCGAGGGCGCGGACACCGCGACTGCAGCGGCGCAAGGGGGGCGCTGCCCCCCGTCCTTCGGACTCCCCCCGGGATATTTGCGGCCAGAAGAACCCATTGCCGGCTTCTTCTTGGTCCAAATACCCTGGGGGGTCGCCATTGCCGCGCATTGGCCCGAGGGACAATGGCGACGGGGCAAGGCCCCTCAAACCCCGAGATACCGCTTCAGCAAGGCCGGGTCGTCGCGCAGTTCGGCGGCGTCGACCGCCGCCCGGCTCTGGCCGTTCTCGATGAAGACCACCCGGTCGGCGGCAGAGAGAACCGCGTCGATGCGCTGTTCCACCAGCACGATCGCCACGCCCTGCCGGCGCAGCTCGACCACCACCTCGCGGATCAGCGCGATCATCGAGGGCTGAAGCCCCTCGGTGGGCTCGTCGAGCAGCAGCACCCGCGGCTCGAGGCAGAGCGCGCGGGCGGTGGCCAGCATCTGCTGCTCGCCGCCCGACAGCGTCTCGGCGCGCTGGCCCAGCCGGTCGGCCAGCCGCGGAAAGAGACCCAGCACGCGCGCGCGCACCTCGTCGCCCCGGCGCCGCGCCCGGAGCCCGATTTCGAGGTTCTGCGCCACGGTCAGCTCGGCAAAGAGCCGCCGGCCCTGCGGGATGTAGCCGATGCCGCGCCTGGGCACCTCGTGCGCCGGCAGCCGCCCGATATCTTCGCCATCCAGCGTGATGCTGCCCGCCCTGAGCGGCAAAAGCCCCATGATCGCCTTCATCGTCGTGGTCTTGCCCGCGCCGTTGCGGCCCAGAAGGCAGGTGATCTCGCCCGGCCGGGCGGTCAGCGAGAGCCCGCGCAGCACCTGCGCCGGGCCGTAGGCGACGTCGATGCCGTCGATCTCAAGCATCCGCGCCGGTCCCCAGGTAGGCCGCCTGCACCGCGGCGCTGGCGTGGATCTCGGCGGGCGTGCCCTCGGCCAGCACCTCGCCGAAATTCAGCACCGTCACCGTGTCGGCCAGCTCCATCACCACGGCCATGTTGTGCTCGATCAACAGGATCGTGGTCTCGGCCGCCAGCCCCCGGATAAGCGCCTTGAACGCGGCGATCTCGCTATCGGACAGGCCCTGCGTCGGCTCGTCGAGGATCAACAGGCGGGGGCGCTGCGCCAGCCCCATGGCGACCTCCAGAAGCCGCTGGTGCCCATAGCTGAGATCGCCGGCCAGCGCGCCCGACCGGTCCGACAGCCCGACCCGGTCGAGCGCCCGGGCCGTGGCCTCGCGCACCGCTGCCCGGTCGCGCCCCAGCCGCCGCCGCGCGGCCAGCGCCACGTTCTCGGCCACCGCGAGGCGCGCGAACACCGAGGTGATCTGGAAGGTATAGGCCATCCCCAGCGCAACCCGGGAATGGGCCGGCAGGCCGGTCACGTCCTGCCCGTCGAATACCACCGCCCCCGCACTCGGCGCGACCCGCCCGATCAGCATCGACACGAAGGTGGTCTTGCCCGCGCCGTTGGGCCCGATCAGCGCGCGGATCTCGCCCTCGGGCAGGTCGAAATCGACCTCGTGAACGGCGGTCAGCCCGCCGAAACGCTTGCTCAGCGCGCGGGTGGACAAAAGCGTGCTCATGGCAGCCACCCGGCCCAGCGCCGGCGTATCTCGCCCCCCAGCCCCTGCGGCGCGAACAGCGTCAGCAGCACCAGCGCCAGCCCCGCGATCAGCATGTAGGCGCTGGTGATATCGGCCGACAAATCGATCAGGTAGAACATGAAGAGCGTGCCGAGAAACGGCCCGATCACCGTGCCCGCCCCGCCCAGCAGCACCCACAAGAGCGGGAAGATCGAATATTGCACCTCGGCGAAGCTGGCGCCGACATAGCCGAACAACAGGCCATAGGCCGCCCCCGCCGCGCCCGACATCGTGCCCGACAGCACGATCGCCGCCAGCTTGTGCCGGAAGACGTTGTATCCCAAGAGTTCCGCCCGCTCCTCGTTCTCACGGATCGCCACCAGCACCCGCCCCTCCGGCTGGCGCACCAGCCAGAGGGTGAAGAAGAGCGCCACCGCGAACAGGCCCAGCGCCGCGACGTAGCGCGCCATCGGGTCGCTCAGATCGACCCCGGCCAAGACGCGCGAGGCGCGGGTCAGCACCAGCCCCTCGTCGCCCCTCGTATAGGTGCCGAACAGCAGGATCGTCAGATAGGCCGCCTGCGAGAACATCAGCGTCACGATCATAAACGCGACCCCCGCCGTGCGCAGCGCCAGCACCCCCACCGCCAGCGCCAGCCCCGCGGCCGCGGCCAGCCCGGCGACGAACGACAGCCCGGCCCCGAGGCCGAGGTGATAGGCCGGCAGGCCCATGCCATACATGCCCGCGGCAAAGAACATCGCGTGCCCGAGGCTGAGCAGCCCGGTATAGCCGAAGGCCAGGTTGTAGCCCATGGCGTAGACCGCCAGCACCATCACCCGCGCCACGTTGCCGTGGTGATAGGCCGGCAGCACGAAGGCCAGCACCGCCAGCAGCGCCACCAGACCGCCATGCAGCGCGATCTCGCGTCCGCGGCCGGTCATCGCGCCGCCTTTCCCATCAGCCCGCGCGGGCGAAAGACCAGCACGAAGGCCACCAGCAGCGTGGCGATGATCTTGGCCAGCGTCGGCGAAAAGAAGACCGAGATGATCCCGTCGGACATGCCGATCAGCACCGCGGCAATGACCGTGCCCGCGAGGCTGCCCAAGCCGCCGATGATGACCACGATGAAGCTCAGCAGCAGCGCCTCGCCCCCCATCAGGTAATGCGCCTGCTGGATCGGCACGATCAGCACGCCCGCCAGCGCGGCCAGCGCCGCGCCCAGGCCGAAGACCCCGGCATAGACCCGTTCCACCGGGATGCCGAAGGCCTGCGCCATCTCGCCGTCAAGCTGCGTCGCGCGCATCACCAGCCCCACCCGCGTGCGGGTCATGAACAGCCACAACCCCGCCAGCACCGCCACCGCGGCGCCGATCACGAACAGCTTGTAGCTGGTGATGCTCAGCCCCCAGGGCCAGTAAAGCTGCGGACCCGCGTCGCCCCATTCCACCCAGGGCAGCGCGAGGCGCGCGTTGAAGGGCGGCGCCACGGGCCGCGCCTCGGGGCCATAGCCCATCAGCGTGAGCTGTTGCAGGATGTAAAGCAGCCCGATCGTGGCCACGATGGTCCGTTCGGGGTCGTAATCCAGCCGCTTCAGCACGGTGACGTCCGCCGCCGCGGCGAGCGCGCCCACCAGCAGCGGCGCCACGACCAGCGCCGCGACGAAACCCAGCACCGGCCCGCCCCCCACCGCCGAGGCCACGACCCAGGCCAGCACCGCGCCCAGCATGTAAAACTCGCCATGGGCCACGTTGACCACCCGCATCACACCGAAGACCAGGCTGAGCCCCGCGGCCATCAGCGCCAGCACGGCCGCCGTCACCGCGCCCTCCAGCGAGGCGAGCAAGAGATAGGGACCGAAATCCATGCGGTCTCCGTTTTCGGGAGGAAAGCGCCGGGGGCGGGCGCCCCCGGGCGATACGTGTCAGGCTCAGAACGACCGCGCGGTGTAATCCACCTCGTCGGGATAGAAGGTCTCTTCCAGGCTGGCGGTGTGGATCACGTCCAGCCGCCCGCCTTCGAGCTTGGAGATATATTGCGGCCCGAACACCTGGTGGGTCTTGCCGTTAAACCGCTTGGCCCCTTGCGGGTGTTCGTTGGAATGGGGCATGTCGGTCATCGCCTCGACCGCCTCGATCAGCTTTTGCCGGTCGGCCGGCCCCTGGTAGCCCGCGGCCTCCATCCCGGCCTTGATCACGTAAAGCGTCTCCCAGCACCCGAACATGTGGGCATAGGTCGACACGTCCTTGGGATCGTTCACCGAGGCGCCGGTCTCATCGACGCCGACGGCCGCACGGTAATGCGCGTCATAGGGCGTCTGGTCGGGCTGGGCATAGCGCGGCATCCCTTCCCAGAAATAGGTGCCCTCCAGGAATTCCAGGCCCGGGCTCGACAGGTCGACCGCCTCGAGGCTGTCGATGAAGCCGAAGATCTCGGGGCGCGAGGGCCCGAAGAACTCGCCCATCTCCTTGACGAAGGTCAGCACCGCGGGGCCGACCATGACGTGGTAGATCACCTCGGTTTCGCGCGGGATTTTGGGGAAATACTTGGTGAACGAGGTCTCGGTGGGCGGGATCGCCAGCTTGGCGATCACCTCGCCGCCATTGGCCGCCATCGCCTCGGAAAAGAAATCGCGGTGATCGTGGCCGAAGGCGTAATCGGGAAAGATCATCGTGACCTTCTTGCCCAGGGTCTGGCTGACGAAGGGCGCCATCGCCAGCACCTGGCTTTTCACGTCGCAGATGCCGGGCTGGACGGTCCAGCGGTTGAGCGCGCCCGAGGCCACGTGGTGCCCCTCGGAGACCACGAAATAGGGCATCTTCAACTCGCCCGCCCGCGGCGCCGAGCCCATCACCACATGGCTGAAGAGCGTGCCGTAGCCCACGTCGCAGTTGTGCTGGTTGGCGAATTTCTCCACCACCTCGGCACCGCGCTTGGGGTCGGTCCCGTCATCCTCGGTGACGATCTCGACGGGCCGGCCGTTGATCCCGCCGGCCTCGTTGATCAGGCTGGTGGCGGCGCGGGTGGTGCGGTCGTACCAGCGCCCGTAGGCCGCGCCGATGCCGGTGGCGTGCATCTGGAACCCTATGCGGATGGGTTCGGCGCTCTGCGCGCCGGCATAGCGCGCCCAGAGCGGCAGGCTGGCGGCGCCGGCGGCGGCCCCGGCCAGCGTCTTCAGCGCGCCGCGGCGCGCGGGGTCGGCGGGTTTGAAACTCTCGGACATGGCAATCATCCCTGTTGAAGGCGCGGGAGGATGGCTCCTCCTCTTCTGTGCTCAGTTTGAACAGGCCCGCCGGGCTTGTCCATTTTTTTGCGTCGGGGGATGGCAGCGGTTCGGTATCGATCCGCTTTGCGGACCAGGCGGAGCGCGGGATTGCGACCGGGCAAGGGGGCTCTGCCCCCGTCCTTCGGACTCCCCCGGGATATTTCCGGGCCAGAAGAACCCCACCTTCTTCTTCTGGCCAAAAATATCCCGGGGGTCCGGGGGCGGAGCCCCCGGTCGGTCGCCGCGCGAACGCGCGGCGAAACCCAAGGTTCGCAACGGGGTCGGATCAGACCCCCCGCGGCGAGGCCAAGAGCCACAGCCCGAACAGCGTATAGCCCACCATGAAGAGCGCCAGCGGCGCCTGGCTCAGCGCGGCCTTGCGCCCGCTGCCGAACATGCGCGCGGCCAGCGCATGCGACAGCGCGATGGCCACTGCATGGCCCAGCACCACCGCGCCCGCCTGCGCGAGGAAGATCACCCGCACCGTGTCGGTGGTGTTGAAAAATCCAGTGGTGACGCGGAACGCGTCGAGCCCCAGCAGGTGCAGGCCACTGTCCAGCGGGTCGTTGGCGACGGCCAGCATGTACTGCCCCTCGAGCAGGATCGACGGCAGGTAATGGGCGAAGTGATACCCCAGCGCGATCGGCAAGAGCGCCGGCGCCAACGCCAGGAACGCCGCGGCGAAGCGGCCGATCTCTCCGGCCAGCGCCAGCCCCAGCGCGATCGCCGCCGCGAAGACCAGGGGCAGGGCCACCACCGCCCCGGCCACGCCGAGGAGGTTTTCCTTCACCACCGCCGAACGGCCGGGAAATTCCAGCGGGTTCAAACCGATTTGGCCGAACCACCAGTAGGTCTCGTTCAGCCCGTCGTAGCTGCCCACCGCCAGCAGCACGATCATGAAGACGGCCAGCCCGACGGGCGGCGCGCGGCGGGCCATGGCCTTCCACCCCCAAAGGCCCAGCCGCCAGCGCCCGCGCGCCTTGCCCAGCGGCGCGATGCGCGCATAGGCCGACATCAGCACCGATATCCCCTCGCCCCGGCGCAGCCATTTCGGCCCGAAGACCAGCGTCAGCGCGAAATGCGCCGCCCAGTAGCAGGCCACCATCGCCGCCAGCCGCTCGGGATCGGCCGGCGCCGGGTGCGCCAGCAGCACCGCGGCAAAGGCGAGAAAGCTGACAAGCGCCGGCAAGTAGCCCAGCCAGCCCGGCAGGCGCAGGATCCGCCGCCAGCCCAGGCGCCGCGCCAGCAGCGTGTAGGGCCCGTGCCACGGGTTGATCCAGCGCCAGAGATCGCCCCAGATCCCCTGCCCCAGCACCAGCACGATCCAGAACAGGCTCCAGACCGCCAGCGACAGGGGGTTGTGCATCGGGTTGTGTTCGCCCAGCAGCCCCAGGACCACCAGCGCGGCCAGCACCACGGCCCCCGCCACGCTCACCCAGGACCAGGGCCGCGCGCCGCGGCTGCGGATCAGCGGCAGGGGCCGGAAAAGGCCGATCGCCGCCCGGTCCGGCAGGACCGAGAGCAGCAGCACCGTCAGCACCACCGCCGCCACGCCCCCCGCGATGTAAAGCCCGGTGGGCAAGAGCAGCACCACGCCGCCTTCGGTGGCATGGGCCAGCGCCGCACCGGGCAAGAGCGCAACGAATAGCGGCAAGAGAGCGATGGGTCGTTTCATGCCCCGAGTTTGCGCGATTTCGCCGCCCTTTGGAAATGCCCGTCGCGTCGCGCCTGCACGCGCGCGCCCCGCGTTGACTTTCGCCCGATGCCGGAGGAACGTTTGCACACCAACGGTATCGGCCGGTCAGGGAGACGCCGGGATGGACAGCCAAAGCGCGGGCCAGGTGGCCGGCATCGATGTCGGCGGCACCTTCACCGACCTGGTGCTGCTCGATCCCGCCACCGGGGCGGTGCGGCTGGCCAAGGTGCCGACAACGCCCGACAATCAGGCCTACGGCGTGCGCGCCGCGCTCGAGGCGGCGGGGGCGGAGCTGTCGCGCCTCGCGCTGATCGTGCACGGCACGACCACCACCACCAACGCGGTGCTGGAACGCAAGCTTGCCCGCACCGGGCTGATCACGACCCAAGGCTTCCGCGACGTGCTGGAACTGGGCCGCCGCACGCGCCCGCAACCCTACGGCATGACCGGCCGCTTCACCCCCCTCATCCCGCGCGACCTGCGCCTGGAGGTGCCCGAGCGGATGGATGCCGAGGGCCGCGTGGTGACGCCGCTGGACGAGGCCGCGCTGGCCGCCGCCGCGCGCGCCCTGCTGGCGGCGGGGTGCGAATCGGTGGTGGTGCATTTCCTGCACGCCTATGCCAACCCGGCGCACGAGCTGCGCGCCGGCGAAATCCTCGCGGGGCTCTGGCCCAACGCACATGTCACCCTCGGCCACGCGCTGTTGTCGGAAAGCCGCGAGTTCGAGCGCGGGGTGACGGCCGCCGTCAACGCCGCGGTGCAGCCCCTGCTGGAACGCTACATCGCACGGCTGACCGACGACCTGGCGGCGGGCGGCTATCGCGGCGATCTCTTGGTGATGAACGGCAATGGCGGCATGGTCTCGTCGCGGCTGGTGGCGCGCGAGGCCGCCAAGACGGTGATGTCGGGGCCGGCCTCGGGCGTGATGGCCGCGGCCCATATCGGGCGGCGGGCGGGCATTCCCGATCTCATTTCCTACGACATGGGCGGCACCTCGACCG
The DNA here is from genome assembly GCF_041020385.1 of Rhodovulum iodosum. Taxonomy (NCBI): domain Bacteria; kingdom Pseudomonadati; phylum Pseudomonadota; class Alphaproteobacteria; order Rhodobacterales; family Paracoccaceae; genus Rhodovulum; species Rhodovulum iodosum. Next base: position 657,702 of record NZ_JBEHHI010000002.1, read on the forward strand.
ATGTCGCGCTGATCCGCGGGGCCGAGCCGCCGGTCTCGAACGAGATCGAGATCGAATATGCCCTGCCGATCCACGTGCCGATGGTCGACGTGCGCACCGTGGGCGCCGGCGGCGGGTCGATCGCCAAGGTCAACGCCGCCGGTCTGTTGGAGGTGGGGCCGGAAAGCGCGGGCGCCGAACCCGGCCCGGTCTGCTATGGCCGCGGCGGCACCGAGCCCACCATTTCCGACGCCAACCTCGTGCTCGGCCGGCTCGACCCGGCCAAGCTGCCCTCGGTCGCAGAGGGTGATGCGGCCGCCGTCGCGCAGGTCTTCGACGAGCGGCTGGGCGCGCCCCTGGGCCTCGACGCGGTGGGTGCCGCCGAGGCGGTGATCCGGCTGGCCAATGTCAAGATGGCCGGCGCGATTCGCATGGTGTCGGTCTCGCTGGGGGCCGACCCGCGGGATTTCGCGCTGCTGGCCTTCGGCGGCGCCGGCCCGTTGCACGCCGCGGCACTGGCGCGCGAGTTGGGCATCCCCCGCGTGCTGGTGCCGGCCCGGCCCGGCATCACCAATGCGGTCGGCTGCGTCGTGGCCGACCTGCGCCACGACTTCGTCACCACGCTCAACGCGCCGCTCGACAAGCTTGACCCTACCCGGCTGGCCACCGTCTTTGCCGAGCAGGCCGCCGAGGGCGAGGCGCTGGTCCGGCGCGAGAACGTGGCGCTCGGCGCCCTGAGGCATCGCTATAGCCTCGACATGCAATTCATTGGCCAGACGCATCTTTTGCGGGTGGAACTGGACGGTCCAGAGACCGACCCGGACACCCTGCGCCGGAAATTCGCCGCCGCCTATTTCGCCCGCTTCCGGGTCGAGCTCGGCGAAGGCCGGGCCGCCATCATCAACGCCAATTGCTCGGTCATCGGCGCGCGCGAGGGGCTGGACCTGTCGACGCTGATCGCGCCCGAGGGCCGCAAGGCAACGCTCGACCAGGCACAAACCGGCACGCGGCCCTGTCATTTCGACGGGGCGTGGCACGACACGCCGGTCTACTGGCGCGACCACCTGCCGGCGCAGTTCGCCCTCACCGGCCCGGCCATCGTCGAACAGATGGACACCACGATCCTGGTCGAGCCCGGCGACCGCGCCGACCCCGATGCCGAGGGCAACCTGATCGTCACCATTGGAGGCACGGCCCATGGCGCTTGACCCGATCACGCTGTCGGTGATCCAGGCGGGGCTGACGCAGGTCTGCGACGAGATGGACCTGAGCTTTTCCCGCGCCGCCTTTTCGCCGGTGATCGCCGAGGCCAACGACCGGTCCGACGGCATCTACGCCGCCGAGAACGGCGCGCTGATCGCGCAGGGCGCGGGCGGGCTGCCGGTCTTCGTGGGCACGATGCAGTATTCCACCCGCGTGCTGATCGAACGCATCGCCGCGGGCCTCACCGCCCCGCCCGAGCCCGGCGACACCTATATCGTCAACGACCCCTACCTTGGCGGCACCCACCTGATGGACGTGCGCTTTGCCCGGCCGTTCTACCGCAAGGGCGGGATTTTCTGCTGGCTGTCCAATACCGGCCACTGGCCCGATACCGGCGGCGCGGTGCCCGGCGGCTTTTCCGCCTCGGCCACGGCGGTGGAACAGGAGGGGCTGCGCCTGCCGCCGGTGAAGCTGTTCAAACGCGGCGAGATGGACCGCGAGATTTACCAGATCATCTGTTCCAACATCCGCGTGGCAGACCAGCGCATCGGCGACGTGAAGGCGCAGGCGGCGGCGCTGTCGGTCGGCGAGGAACGGCTCTCGGCCCTGCTCGACCGCTACGGCGACGACACCGTGCGCGCGGCGATTGCCGAGCTTTCCGCCCGCGCCGCCCGGCAGATGCGCGCCTTCATCGCCACCATCCCCGACGGCACGCACCGCTCGGTGGCCTATGTCGACAGCGACGGGGTGGTCAACGAACCGCTGGAGATCCGGCTGAGCGTCACCCGCGACGGCGCGGACCTGGTGTTCGATTTCACCGGCTCCTCGCCGCCCTGCGCCGGGCCGATGAACTCGGTCGAGGCCACCACGCTCAGTTCCGTCTACCTCGCCATGCGCCACATCGCCCCCGAAGTGCCGATCAGCGCCGGGGCCTTCGCGCCGCTCAGGGTGACGGGGCACCGGGGCACGTTCCTCGATGCCCATTACCCGCGCCCGGTGTCGGGCTGCGCGGCGGAGGTCAGCCAGCGCATTGCCGAGGCAGTGTTCGCCGCACTGGTGGACGCCCTGCCCGACCGCGTGACCGCCGCCCCCGCCGGCACCTCGGGCAATTTCGCGCTGGGGGGCCACGACCCGGCCAAGGGCAGCGACTACGTGATGTACCAGCTTTCCGGCGGCGGCTATGGCGGCAATGCCGACCATGACGGGCTGGCCAATGGCTGTTCGACCATCGGCATTTCCAAGGCCCCGCCGGTCGAGATCATGGAGCAGAAGTTCCCGGTGCTCTACCGGCATTACCGCCTGCACGAGGGATCGGGCGGCGCGGGGCGGCAGCGCGGCGGCTTCGGGCTGGATTACGAGGTGGAGCTCCGGCGCGGCGCCGCGCAGGCAAGCTTTGTGATGGATCACGGACGCTTCGGCCCGCAAGGCGCACTGGGGGGCGGCGACGGCGCGCCGAACGTGGTGCAGGTGATCCGGGGCGGCGTGGCCGAGACGCCCGAGCATCTGTCCAAGGCGCAGGACATCCCCCTGTCCCCCGGCGACCGGGTGCGGGTGAAGACGCCCGGTGGCGGCGGCTACGGCGACCCGCTGACCCGCGCCCCCGGCGCGGTGGCCGAGGACGTGCGGCTGGGCCGCTACACCGCCGATCAGGCCGCGGCGCTTTTCGGCGTGGTGCTGGCGGGCGCGCCACCCGCCCCCGACATGGCGGCGACCGAGGCCCTGCGCCGGGCGCGCCGAGGCGGCTGAGACGATTTTCACCTAGGGCTTTACAAAACAGCGCATTTTTATGACGATGGCGTCATATTTACCCAAGGCCTCCCAATGAACCCCGCCCCCAGCCCCGCCACGACCGACCCGCAAGAGATGGCCTATGCCCGCGTCCTGGCCGCCGAGAGCGCCGCGCGCCCCAAGGGCGAGCGCACACGCGCCCGCCTGCTGATAGCGGCCTGCACGGTGCTGGATGCCGAGGGCCCCCAGGGGCTGAGCATCGCCGCGATCGCCCGCGCCGCGGGGCTGGCCAAGGGAACCGCCTATATCTACTTCCCCGATCTCGCCGCGCTGTTGACCGAGCTGCTGACGGGCTTTGCCCGGTTCGTCCGCTCCTGCATGCACCAGGCCGGGCGCGACGACCCGATCCGCGACGCGACCCGCGCCTATATCGCGCTCTTCCGTGAAAACCGTGGGCTGATGCGTTGCCTCGTCCACCATCTCGACGGCTTTCCCGAGGCGCAGGCCGCGTTTCAGCGGCTGAACCGGGACTGGCTGGAAACGGTCGTGGCCGCGACCGAGCGGAAGCGGCACGGCGTGCCGCATGACGAGCTGATGCGCCGCGCCTACGCGCTGGGCGGCATGGTCGACCAGTACCTGTCGAGCCTTTACCTGTCGCGCGATCCCGCGCTCGTGGCGCTGTCGCGCGACGAGGCGGCTGTGCTCGACACGCTTTCGCTGATCTGGAAACGGGGGATGACGGCATGACGACGATACCGGGGGCCGACCGCCAGCCCGCGACCGAGCTGGCCGCGCATGTCGCCGCGGCCTGGGACGCCCAGCGTGCCCATGTGGCGGCCCATTCCGAGTTCTACCGCGCGCTCTGGCAGGGCCGCCCGCCCCCGGCCGACCTGCGCGACCTGCCAGAGCTGCCGCTGTCGGACAAGGCCGGGCTGCGGCTGTCGCAGGCGGCCCATCCGCCCTTCGGCAGCTACCTCGCCGCGCCACGGGCCGCGGCGGTGCGGCTGCACCGCACCTCGGGCACCACCGGCCAGGCGATGAACCTGGCGCTTTCCGCCCGCGACGCGGCGATTACCCAAGAGGTCGGCGGGCGCTGCCACGCCGCCGCGGGGCTCGGCCCCGATCACACGGTGGTCCATTGCCTGAATTACCAGATGTGGATGGGCGGCGTGACCGACCACCTGACGCTTGAGGCCACCGGCGCGCTGGTCATCCCGTTCGGCGTTGGGGCGACGGAACTGCTGGTGCGCACGATGCGCGAGGTGGGCGTCACGGCGATCTCCTGCACGCCCTCCTACCCGGCGGTGCTGGAGCGCGTGATCGCCGAGAAGTTTGCCGGCCTTGCGCCGCGCGACCTCGGCCTCAGGCTGGGGCTTTTCGGCGGCGAGCCGGGGGTCGACGACCCGGCCTTCCGCGCGCGGCTGGCCGAGACCTGGGGAATGCAGCCCCGCAACGCCAATTACGGCGTGTCGGACGTGTTTTCCAACTTTGCAGCCGAATGCCCGCATGACACGCATCTCCACTTCATGGCGGCCGACGTGCTTCACCCCGAACTGGTCGAGCCCGAGACCGGCGCGCCGCTGGCGCTGGAGCCGGGCCAATCGGGCGAACTGGTGCTGACGCACCTGGTGCGCGACTGCCAGCCGCTGGTCCGCTTTCGCACCGGCGACATCATCGAGGTGGCGGAAACCGGGCCCTGCACCTGCGGGCGCACCGGCTTTCGCTTTTCCGTGGTGGGCCGGTCCGACGACATGGTGGTGGTGCGCGGGCTGAACATGTTCCCCTCGATGGTGGCCGCGGTGATCAACGAGTTTCCAGAGCTTTCGGGCGACTACCGCATCCCCCTGCCCGGGCCGCCGCCCTACGACGCCCTGCCGGTCGTCGCGGAATATGCCGATGGCGTGCCCGATACGGCCGACCTGCCCGCCCGCGTGGCCGCCGCGATCAAGGCCAAGCTGGGGGCCACCGCAACGGTCGAGATCCGCCCGGCGGGCCACTTCCCCCGCACCGAGGGCAAGACCAAACGCGTGATCCGGGAGGACAGATGAACGCCTTCAGCTATGACACGGTGCTGAGCACCCGCGACGCCGAGGGCGTGCGGACCATCACGCTGAACCGCCCCGAGCGGCTGAACGCCATGAACCGCGCGCTGATCGACGACGTGGCCCGGGCCTTCGACGACGCCAACGCGGACCCCGAGACACGGGCGATCCTTTTCACCGGGGCCGGCACGGCGTTCTGCGCCGGCGACGACCGCAAGGCCCATGTCCACCCCGAGACCGAGGCCGAGGCGCGCGCGCTGGTCGAGGCGATCCAGGCGGCCACGCGGGCCATCGTGCTGGGGCCGAAACCCGTGGTGGGCGCGATCAACGGCTGGGCGGTCGGCGGCGGGTTCGAATGGGCGATCAATTGCGATTTCCCGCTCTGGGCCGAGAGCGCCAGGGGGTTTTTCCCCGAGGTGTCGCTGAACCTCTTCGTCACCGGCGCGGTCACCGCCTGCCTGCCCGCGCTGGTCGGGCTGGCCAAGGCGCGCGAGATGCTGTTTCTGGGCGAGCGCTACGGCGCGGCGGACCTGGCCGAGCTGGGGGTGGCGTGGAAGGTGGTGCCCGACGATCTGCTGATGGACGAGGCGGTGGCGACGGCGCGCAAGCTGGCCGCGCTGCCGACGCTGTCGGTCCGGGCGATGAAGCGGGTGCTGAACGCCGCCGCCCTGCCCGACCTCGACCGCGCGCTGGCGCTGGAAACCGACGCGACGGTGGCGGGCTTTCTCGACCCCGAAACCACGCGCCGGCTGAAGGCGTTCTGAGCGCTCAGACGGACACGGCCTGCAACAGGCGTTCCTTCGGCAGTTCGGCCTTGGTGCCCGACACGGTGACCGCCCCGCGTTCCATCACGTAAAACCGGTCGGCCAGCCCGTAGGCGAATTCGAAATACTGCTCGACCAGCACGATCGCCATGCGCCCCTGGTCGCGCAGGTATTCGATGACGCGGCCGATCTGCTGGATGATGTTGGGCTGGATGCCCTCTGTGGGCTCGTCCAGCAACAACAGCTTGGGCTGGGGGATCATCGCGCGCGCGATGGCAAGCTGCTGCTGCTGCCCGCCCGACAGATCGCCGCCGCGCCGGCCGGTCATGTCCTTGAGCACCGGGAACAGCTCGTAAATCTCGTCGGGGACGACCCGCTCGCCGCGCGGCAGGCAGGCATAACCCGTTTCCAGGTTCTCGCGCACGGTCAGCAGCGGAAAGATGTCGCGCCCCTGGGGCACGTAGCCGACGCCGCGCCGGGCCATGGCCTGGGCCGGCACTCGGCCCACCTTGGCGCCGTCCAGCTCGAGCGCGCCGCCCGAACGCAGATGGGTGCCCGAGATCGCCTTCAACAGGCTGGTCTTGCCCACGCCGTTGGTGCCCATCACGCAGGTCACCTGGCCCGCGCGGGCCTCGAGGTCGATCCCGTGCAGGATTTGCGAACCGCCGTAATGCAGCGTCAGGCCAGTGGTTTTCAGCATCGCTCAGCGCCCCAGATAGACATCGATCACCTGCCGGTTCTGCGTGACGTGGTCGATGCTGCCCTCGGCCAGCACCGCGCCCTCGTGCAGGACCGTCACCTTGCAGCCCAGCCGGCGGACGAATTCCATGTCATGCTCGACCACCACCACGGCGCGGGTTTTCGCGGCCTCCTTCAACAGGTCGGTGGTATGCTCGCGCTCGGCCAGCGTCATGCCCGCGGCGGGCTCGTCCACCAGCAGGAGCTTGGGCTCCTGCGCCAGCAGCATGCCGATTTCCAGCCATTGCTTCTGCCCGTGGCTCAGCTCGCCCGACTTGCGGTGCAGCTGGTCGGACAGCCCGATCTCTTCGGCCAGCTCGGCGACCCGCGCGCGGTCGGCGGCGGACTGGCGATAGAACAGGACGGACCAGGGCGCGCGGTTCTTTTTCAGCGCCATCATCAGGTTGTCGAAAACCGACTGGTCCTCGAACACCGTGGGGCGCTGGAACTTGCGGCCGACGCCCTCGCGCGCGATCTGGCTTTCGTTCATCTTCAACAGGGATTTGTTCATCCCGCCCCACAGCACGTGGCCCTCGTCGGGGCGGGTCTTGCCGGTGACGATGTCCATGAAGGTGGTCTTGCCCGCACCGTTGGGCCCGATGATCGCGCGCAGCTCGGCCGGGCCGATCTCGAAGGACAGGTTGTTGATCGCGTTGAACCCGTCGAAGCTGACCGAAACGCCCGAAACTTCCAGAAGCGAGGTCATTGCTCGGCCTCCCGTTCGCGGAACGACCCCTTGTCGGGGCCGAGATCGGCACCGTGGCGGTCGGGATGGCGGCGGCCCGCGACCAGGTCGAAGAGCCCGCCGATGCCCGAGGGCGCGAAGAGGGTGACGAGGACGAAGCCCAGCCCGAGCAGCACCTGCCACCAGTCGACCCAGTCGACGGTGTAAAAGCCCAGCGGCAGGGCGGGCGCCTGGCCGCCGGTGAACCATGTCGACAGAAGCGAGACGAGGGCCGCGCCGATCACCGCGCCGTAAAGCCGCCCGCGCCCGCCGATGGCGACCCAGACCGCGAGGTAGATCGAGGCGATGGGCGCAACCTCGGCGGGGTTGATGATACCCGCCTGCGGGTAATAGAGCGCCCCCGCGACGCCCGCGATCACCGCGGTCAGCGTGAAGACGAAGAGCTTGTACCCCTCGACCGAGTATCCCAGGAACCGCACCCGTGCCTCGTCGTCGCGGATGCCGCGGATCACCGAGCCGAACTTGCCCGACACCATGAAGGCGGCCAGCAGGTATCCCGCCGCCAGCGCCGCGGCCGAGGCCCAGAAAAACCGGATCGAGATGATCGATTGCGGAATGTCGCCCGCGCCGGGAATGTTCTGCAGCCCCGACAGGCCGTTATTGCCCCTCAGCCCGCTGTCGTTCTGGAACAGGTAGAGCGCCAGCGCCAGCGTCATCGCCTGGGTCAGGATCGACAGGTAGACGCCGGTGACGCGGCTGCGGAAGGCCAGCCAGCCGAAGACCAGCGCCAGCGCGCCCGGCACCAGCACCACCAGCGCGAGCTGGATCGGCAGGGAATGGGCGAAGGCCCAAACCGCCGGAAACTCGCTGCCGCCCACGACGCCGAAGATCTGCGTGGCGATGGCATCGCGGATCTCGTCCGGGGTCGGCGGGATCTCGGCCTGGGCGAGCGACTCGGCCACGATCAGCTCGGTCCGGGCATACATCAGCCACATGCCGATCATGTAGCCGCCGAGCCCGAAGAACGCGAAATGGCCGAGCGACAGGATGCCGGTGTAGCCCCAGACGAGATCCATCGCGATGGCGACGAGGCACAGGCAGAGCGTCTTGCCCAGGGTCTTGACGAAGCTCGTGGAGATCGCGCCGGTGCCGTGCGCCTCGCCCAGGAGCGTCACCGCGAGCGTGAAAAGCGCAAGCAGCGTCAGGAAGATCAGCACCGACGGGTTCTTGGCAAAGAAGCTGTCCCTCATGCACGGCCCCCGGCGCTGCGCCCGGTCGGGGGGGCGGATTGTGGGTATTTGGACCAAGAAGAAGCAGGCATGCGGCTTAATCCCCCGCGGCGCGGCCCCTCAGGGCGATGATGCCCCGCGGGCGGAACTGGATGAAGAGGATGATGAAGAGGATCATGTAGGTCTGGGCGGCGAGCGTGTTGGACGGGTTCAGCCATTCGATGCCCTTTTGCAGCGAGCCGATCAGCGTGGCGCCCAGAAGCGTGCCCCAGATATTGCCCACGCCGCCGACGACCACGGTCATGAAGCTTTGCACGATATAGTCCTGGCCCAGCTCGGAGGTGACCTTGGCGTAAAGGCCGATGGCGACGCCGGCGACACCGGCGATGCCCGAGCCGAGGCCGAAGGTCAGCATGTTGATGCGGTCGGGATTGATCCCCATCGAGGCGGCCATGCGCGGGTTTTGCGTCACCGCGCGCACCTCGAGCCCCAGCCGCGTGCGGCGCATGATGAACAGGAAGAGCGCGAGGAAGGCCAGCGCGAGCACGAAGATCGCGATGCGGATATAGCTGATCGAGACCACGTCGTTGAAGACCAGCGCCCCGTCCAGCCAGTCGGGCGAGGTCAGCGGGCGCGCCTGGGTGCCGAAGATGTTCTTGGCCAGCTGCTGCAGCGCGATGGAGATGCCGAAGGTCGCCAGCAGCGTTTCCAGCGGGCGGTTGTAGAGCCAGCGGATCACCAGGCGTTCCATCGCCACGCCGGCGGCGAAGGTGAGCACGAAGGCCAGCGGCAGCGCGATCAGGATCGAGGCGGTGTAATTGGGCACGACCTGCTGGACCACGTAGCCGGTATAGGCGCCCATCATGATGAATTCGCCATGCGCCATGTTGATCACGCCCATCACGCCGAAGGTGATGGCAAGCCCGATCGCGGCGAGAAAGTAGATCGAGGCGAGCGAGAGCGCGTCGAGCGCGAGGTCGGCGCCCTGGTTGAGCCCCACCTTGAAGGCGATGGCACCGAGCGCGGCATTTGCGGCCTCGGTCACGGCCGGGTCGGTCTCGGCGTAGCGTTCGTAGAAGACATGCGAGCTGAGCGCCTGGGCGACCTCGGCCTCGGTGGCCGCGGCGGGCACGGTGCCGGCGTCGGCCAGGGCGGAATAGGCGCGGTCGCGCGCGGCCACGGTATCGAGCCGGTCCACCGGCACGCCGCCGACGCGGCCGTTCTCGATATGGGCGGCGAGCGCGGCGCGCTGGTCGTCGAGGCTGAGGCGCGGCGGCGCGAGGCCGGCATCGACCAGCAGCGCGTAGGCCTCGACCTCGGACAGCGCGTCGCTGCCGGGCCGCAGCAGGCGGGCGATGTTCTCGTCCTCGGGCGGCGCGTCGGTGACGGCGGCGCGGGTGGTGGCCACCAGCGGGTTGAGCGCGGCGCGGGCATCGACGCCCAGGTCGCCCTTGAAGCTTTGGATCGCGGCGATGCGCGCGGCCGGGTCGGGGTCGTAGGCGATCGTCAAGATCCGTTCCAGCCGGGCCTTGCGCGCCTTGAGCCCGGGGTCGGTCTCGTCCGCGATGCTGCCGCGCAGCGCGTCGAGATGGCTGGCCTCGGCATCGCGCGAGATCGCGTCCAGCGCGTCGGCGCGCTTGGCGGGGTCGGGGTCCATCAGCTGGAACCGCACCAGCGCGGCGCCGATCATGCCGCGGATCCCGCTATTGGGCTTGAGCTGGTCGAGATCGTCCTCGTCGTAGCTGCCCACCGGCGCGCCGGTGGCGATGTCGATCAGGCGGTAGGTATCGGACCCGATGTCCTCGGCAAAGAAGAACAGCCCGTCCGCCTCGCGCTGCCACAGCTCCTTGGCCTGCCATTTTTCCAGCACGGCCTGCGCCTGTGGAAGGCCGCTGTCGCTGATCGCGTCGATGGCCGGTCCGATGGTTCTGCGCGAGCTTTCCTCGAGAAGGTCCCGGTTTTCCTGCAGAACCTGCTGGATCGGGTTGTCCTGAGCGGCAGCGGGGCCGGCGATCAGCAAGAACAGGTAAACGGACGCAAGGAGGATGCGCATGGGCGGAGACTGCCTGTATCGTTGGAATGAGGGGGCGGGACGGCCCGCCCCCCGTTTGGCCCGGTCGGGCTGGCCGATCAGTAGTTCGACTTGATCTGCACGCAGCTTTCGGTCTCGGTGTTGTACATGCCGCAGCCGAGGTCCTTCCAGTCGGAGACCAGCACCGCCGAGTCCGGCAGGTAGTCGGTCCAGGCGTCGCCCGGCACTTCTTCGGTCTCGCTGATGATGTCGAACTGGCCATCATCCTGGATCTCGCCGATCAGCACCGGCTTGGCCAGGTGATGGTTGGTGCCCATCACCGCGGTACCGCCGGTGAGGTTGGGGAATTCCTGGCCCCACATCGCCTCGCGCACGGCATCGACATCGGTGGTGCCGGCGGCCTCGACCGCGTTCACCCACATGTTGAAGCCGACGTAATGGGCCTCCATCGGGTCGTTGGTGACCCGCTCTTCGCCCATGCGCTCTTTCCACTTGGCGACGAATTCCTCGTTGGCGTCGGATTCGGCGGACTGGAAGTAATTCCACGCGGCGAGGTGGCCGACGAGGTTGGTGGTGTCGAGGCCCGAGAGCTCTTCCTCGCCGACCGAGAAGGCGACGACGGGGATGTCGTCGGCCGAGACGCCGGCGGCGGCGAGTTCCTTGTAGAAGCCGATATTGGCGTCGCCGTTGATCGTCGAGATCACGCCGACCTTCTTGCCGTCGGCGCCCAGCGCGACCACGTCGGACACGATCTTGGACCAGTCCGAATGGCCGAAGGGGGTATAGTTGACGAAGATGTCCTCTTCGGCGATGCCCTTCTGCTGAAGATAGCTTTCAAGGATGTTGTTGGTCGTGCGCGGGTACACGTAGTCGGTGCCGAGCAGGGCGAATTTCTCGACCCCCAGCTCTTCGAGGAAGTAATCGGTGGCCGGGATCGCCTGCTGGTTGGGCGCCGCACCGGTATAGAACACGTTTTTCGAGCTTTCCTCGCCCTCGTACTGGACGGGGTAGAACAGCAGGCCGTTGAGTTCCTCGATCACCGGCAGCACCGATTTGCGGGAAACGGACGTCCAGCAGCCAAAGATCACGTCCACGTCCTGCACCGTCAGCAGCTCGCGCGCCTTTTCGGCAAAGAGCGGCCAGTCGGAGGCCGGGTCGACCACCACGGCCTCGAGCTGCATGCCGAGAAGGCCGCCCTTGGCGTTCTGGTCTTCGACCAGCATCTCGACGGTATCCTTCAGCGTCGTCTCGGAAATCGCCATCGTGCCGGAGAGCGAGTGCAGCACGCCCACCTTGATCGTGTCTTGCGCGAAGGCCGGCGCGGCAAGCGCGCCCATCGCCAAGGCACTGGTAATGATTTTCTTCACACTGTTCATGAACGTCTCCCATGCGCGGCCTGCCATCGGTCGGGCACCGGTACGAAACCCCGGCCCCGGCCAGTGTGGCCGCTGTGATTTTTCCCCGCGCGGCAGCCTAATCATTGCGGTCACAGCCATCGCGCACCCATCGAACGTCCCCGCCGGTCTGGGCAGCGCCAGAGTTTCCTGCGCGGAAACAAGAGGCAAACATCTGCATGGGTCATGGCGCGAATTCTGCCGGAAAGGTTGCAGGTGCCCGTTTTTTGGCCGAACCTGCGGCGGTTCGCCGCATTGAGCGGCGCAAAGAAAGGCGGCGTCTCGAAGCCCTGTCAAGTTTTGCGCAAAGCGGAATCGTCGGACCTGACGGCCCCTGCCCGCGGCGTCCGGCTTGGCCTGCCGCGGGAATCGTGGAATGATCCTTCTATCGCGAAGGAACAGCTCATGACGCAAACCGACCAGATCGACGGCGTCGTCCTCGGGGTCTTCCTCGGGTTCGAGGCCGGCGCGCCGCTGGTGGTGTTCCCGGGAAACCCCCGCGATCACGCGATACCGGCCCGGTCGCTGACCGCGCTGGACGCCGATGACACCGGCGCCGAGGTGGCGCTCTTGTTCGAGGACGGCCGGCGCGACCGGCCGCTGATCGTCGGAAAGCTGGTCGAACCGGCCCGACGGGACACCGCGCCGGTGGTGATCAGCGACGGCGAGACCGTCAAGGTCACGGCCGGCGAGCGGCTGGAGCTGCGCGTCGGCAAGGCGTCGCTGGTGATGCTCAAGGACGGGCGCATCACGCTGCGCGGCACCTACCTGACCTCTCACGCCTCGGCGACCAACCGCATCCGCGGCGGGTCGGTCAACCTCAACTGATGGACCGCCCGGTGCTGGAGCATATCGTGCGCCAGCATGCCGAGCAGGCGGCGTTTCTGTGGACGGTCTACGACCGCCACCTGCGCCACCCCGACGAGAACGAGGAAATGGACGAAGAGCGCCTGGCCCGCCTCGTCGAGCGGCTGGAGGCGCATCTCGACGGGCTGCGCGTGGCCGGGCGCGAGGGGCTGAAGATCGCCGAGGCGCTTTATGCCGAATACCCCGAGGCGGGCGAGATGTTCGTGGTGCGGATGTTGCAGCCCGGCGCCGAGGGGTTGCAGATCGGCGATCTCGACCTTGCCAAGGTGCGGGCCTATCTTGAGGCCACCTGCCCCGGCACCGGGGAGTCAGCCGCCGGCGGCTAGGCCCGCACGGATCGCCGGCCGGTCGAGCGTGTCGAGATAGTCGTAGCCCGACAGCCCCGCCGCGGTGCGCGCGTCCAGCCGCAGCCCGGCCTGTTGCAGCAGGCGCACGACGGGCCAGGCATCGGTGTCGGCGATGATCGCCCAGTGCAGCGCGGTGCGTCCCTCCTCGTCGGTCGCGCGCGGGTCGGCGCCGGCCTTCAGCAGCCGCGCGACGACCTCGGCACGGCCTTCTTGCGCCGCGTCCATCAGCGGCGTCTTGCCGAAATCGCAACGCACATCCAGCGCCGCGCCGGCCTCGATCAGGGCAAAGACCACCGGGTCGGGGGCGGCAAAGGCGGCGATGTGCAGCGCCGTCTCGCCCGCATCGTCGCGCGGGTCGGTCGCGGCGCCGGCGGCCAGCAGCACCTGCACCGCGCGCAAATCGCCAATCGCGCAGGCGGCCATCAGCGCGGTCTCGCCGGTCTCGACCATCACCGCGTCGGCCCGCGCCGGGTCGGCGTCGAGCATCGCGCCAAGCGCCGCGTGATCGCCGTCGTAGATCGCATCGAACAGCTCGTTCATCGCCCGGTTCCTACACGTTGATCGGGATGCGCGTGCAGCCCGGCGGCACCTCGACCTCGCGCACCGAGGATTCGCGCACCGTCCGGGCGATCTTGACCCCCGACTCGGCGCATTCCTTGTTGAACAGGATAAGATCGTTGCGCATCCCCTTTTGCAGGTTGCGCATCTCGGTGTAGTGGCCGCAAGGCTTGGTCAGCTTGCCGCCGCGCATCTTGAAGCCGCCCTTGGCATCCTTGACCGGATCGTATTTGCGAAATTCCTTTCGCAACTCGTTGTTCTTGTGCATCAACTGGGCGCGCAGCTTCAGGCATTTGGCCTTTCGCTCATCGTCGGACATCCCGGCCTTGTTGAAATCCTGCGCGCCCACTTTCGGCATCGGCGGCGTGTTGGGCGGCGAACCGTGGTTGCCGGTCGAGATGTCGGTGAAGCGGCAGACCGGCTGGCCATCGGCCTTCACGTCCATCGACCAGGCCTGGGAATAGCTCTTGCCCATGTTCTTGGAACTGACGACACCCTTTTTCGGGGCGCATCCGGCCTCGTCGCCGCTGGTCTTGCTGAAATAGGACTTGTTCTTCTGGTTGATCGTCTTGCCGCCGATCTTGACCGTCGAGGTGCCCTTGGTCGTGTCGGCATCCATGCCGAAATTGGGGTACGGGATCGGCACGCCCGGCGGCGTGGCCGGGGTCTGCGGCGGGGTCATGCAGACATCGGGGAAGGCCGCAATGACCTTGCATTGCTGCGCCTTGCAGGACACTTCCTTGCCGTTGGCGAACACCGTCATGGCCGCGCCCCCTGCACCAGCACCGCGGCCCCGCAGGCGCCGTCGTCGCCGCTGGCCTCGATCAGCACCGGCGCGCCGGGCGCGTAGCCCTTGGCGGCCGCGGCCAGCGCCGCGCCGATCATCAGCGGCACCGCCGCCGCGCCGACATTGCCCAGGCTCTCGGCGGGCAGCCACAGGTCCTGCATCTCGTGGCGGTCGCGCAAGAGGCGCGTCGAGGCCAGTGCCGTCTGGCGAAAGAAATACTGCTCGCCGCTGACATCGGAGATCCGGAAATCGACCCCGTCGAAGCCCTGCCCGGCCTCGTCGAGCGCCTGCCGGTAGGCCGCCGCCATGCCCTCGCCGCGCAGCGGCAGGTCGAGCCCGTCCTCCGCCTGGCGGTTATAAAGATACGCCGCCTCGCGGGCGAGGCCGAGCCCGGCCAGCGCCAGCGCGCCCTGCCCGCCGGCCCCCACCAGCACCGCCGCCGCGGCCTCTCCGGGGATGAAGCCGTTGGAATTTTCCTGGGTCAGCAGCCGCTCGTCGGCCAGGTAATGGGCCAGTGCCGGGCCGGTCAGGTAGCTGTCGACCCCGGCGATCAGGGCGTAGTCGATACCGCCCTCGGCCAGCAGCCGCCGGGCCTGACCCAGCGCGACCAGGCCCGAGGGCCGGCCATGGGCGACGATCCGGGTGCGGGTGCGCGGCGGCAGCTCGACAATCCGGCCGATCTCTTCGGCCAGGTGCGCGGCATCGCCCAGCGGGCGGCCCGGGCGGCCGTCTTCGGGCAGGCAGAGGATCAGCGCGCTGCGGCCCTCGGCGCCGGGCACCGCGGCCAGAACCTCGGCAATGGCGCCGGCGGCCATGCGGGCCAGCCGCTCGGCCCCCGCGGGCGGGCGCGGGGCGGGCGGCGCGGGCGGCAGGGGCACCGGCGCGCCGACCAGCCACGCGCCGTCCGGCCCCACGAACTCGGTCTCGCAAAACCCGTCGAGCCCGGCGCGCATCGCCGCGCAGGACGACGGCGCATCGAGGCCCACCGCCGTCACCATGCCGGCGGCGAGGATATGCAGCGCCGCGCTCATTCGGCGCCCTCGGGCGTCTCGGCCATGCCCACCGCGCGCATGTAGCCGCGACCCTCGCGCCGGGCGCGTTCCATCGCCTCGGTCGGCGGGCCGATCCAGGCCTCGGTGAACTCGCTGATGATCCGGCGCAGCGGCACCGACAGGCGCCAGACCATCATCATGACCCGCGCCTCGCAATCGAAGCTCAGCGTATCGGGGTGCAGCGTGTCGTCGAACGCCGTCTCGGACCCGCGGAACACCCGCACCGGCAGCGCCGTCTCGGGCGGCAGGCGAAACGCCTCGCGCCCGCGCGGCGTGAGGTTGGCCAGCGCCACGGGCGTGCCCGGTACCGGCGGGTCGATCTGCTGGTCCTCGGGGGCGTGCTGGAAATACCGCTCGTCGAAATCGGCGGGCAGAAACGGAAAGACCGCGTCCTGCCAGTGCTGGTCATAGGTGCCGGCATGGCGCAGCCGCCCGGGCCAGCCGCGCCCGACCGGCCCGAGGGCCATCGGGCGGTAGCTGCCATAGGGCGAGGTCACGGGGTCATCGACGGCCTGGGTGTTGGGCAGCGGACGGCCCGACAGCCCCGCCTGGTTGCGCACCTGCCCCCAGCCGAGCCCGACCGGGTTGGGTGCGTAAACCGCGGGCGCCGGGTCGTCGGGGTCGGCCGCGTCCGGGCCGCCAAAGGCGGTGTCGTAGGAAAACGCCATCCGGGTGAAGGGGTGCGGGCGCGTGGCCGTCACCATCGGCCCCGCGACGCGCCATTCCCGTGCGCCGACGACGTCGAACATCTTGGTCCAGCCGCCGACGCGCAGCCCCACCCGCACCGCCTCGGCGGGCCGCCCGCCCGGGGCGTGGGCCGCGCCCTGGGCAATCACATCGCAGCGCGCCTTGCGAAAGGCGAAATCGGTTTCCCACAGCGGCGCCGAGAGCCCCGGCGCGCCGGTGAATTCGTCGGCCATCACCAGCGGCCGCTGTTCGGCGCTGACCGGGGCCGCCGCGCCCTCGGCCTCGGGGAAGTCGAAGCTGCCCTTGATCACGAGAAGCAGGTATTCACGCCCGGCCTTGTCCATCCCCTGGGTGAATTCGTGGACGAACCGGGTCTGGTTGTAGATCTGCATCCCGAGCGCCCCTCAGGCGAAGGCGTAGCCGAACCCGTCTTCCGAGCCGGTCACCGTCACCGTGCCGAGCGCGGTGCCCTCCAGCTTGCGGTTGAGGATCTGGCGGCTGAGTTCCGGCAACAGCGTGTTGGTGAGGATCGCGTCGATCATCCGCCCGCCCGACTCGATCTCGGTGCAGCGCGCCTTGATCAGGTCCATCGTGCCCTCGCCGATCACCAGCTCGGCGCCGTGCCCGGTCATCAGCCGTCCGGCGATCCCCTTCAGCTTGTGGCCCGCGATCAGCTCGATCGCCGCGTCGGACAGCGGATAATAGGGGATCGTCACCAGCCGGCCCAGCAGCGCGGGCGGGAACACGTCCAACAGCGGCGCGCGCAGCGCCGCGTTCAACTCGTCGAGCTCGGCGTGGGTCTTGCCCTCGTCGGTCAGCGCCATGATCTCTTCGGTGCCGACGTTCGAGGTCAGCAGGATCAGCGTGTTCTTGAAATCGATCCGGCGGCCTTCGCTGTCGTCCATCATGCCCTTGTCGAAGACCTGGAAAAACACCTCGTGGATATCGGGGTGGGCCTTTTCCACCTCGTCGAACAGCACCACCGAATAGGGCCGGCGGCGCACCGCCTCGGTCAGCACCCCGCCCTTGCCATAGCCCACATATCCCGGCGGCGCGCCTTTCAGCGTCGAAACCGTATGCGCCTCCTGGAACTCGCTCATGTTGATCGAGATGAGGTTCTGCTCGCCGCCATAAAGCGCGTCGGTCAGCGCCAGCGCGGTTTCGGTCTTGCCGACGCCGGAAGGTCCGCAAAGCAGGAACACCCCGATGGGTTTTTCCGGCGCGCCGAGACCCGCGAACGAGGTCTGGATGCGGTTCGAGATCATCTCCATCGCGTGGTCCTGACCGACCACCCGGTCGCCCAGGATCTGCGGCAGGTGCAGCGCGCGCTCGGTCTGGCTGGCCATCATCCGGCCCGTCGGGATGCCGGTCCAGTCCTGCACCACGCCGGCCACCGCGTTGCGGTCGACGGCGGGCAGGATCAGCGGGTTTTCGCCCTGCTGCTCGGCCAGCGCGGCCATCTTCTCGCGCAGGGTGGCGAGTTTCTCGGCGCGCTCCTCGTCGGAGATCGGCGCGGGCGGGGGCGGGATGTCATCCCCTGCCCCGTCCTCAGCCGCATCCTCTGCGGGCTCGCCCGCGTCGGGCTCGGTCTCTTCGACCGGCGGCGCGGCCATGTGGCCCACCGCGCCGGTCTCGTCCAGCGCCGCGCCGCCGCCCCGCAGCTCGGCGCGCAGTTCCAGCACCTCGTCGACCAGCGCCTTTTCGGCCTCCCAGCGGGCATTGGCATCGGCCAGGTCGGCCTCGGCCTCGTCCAGCGCGGCAAGGATGCCGGCCATGCGCTCTTCGGTGTCGATACCGATCGCGGCCTCGCGCTCGGCGATGCCCTGTTCGATGCGCAGCGCGGCAAGGCGCCGGTCCACGTCCTCGACCGCCGCGGGCGTGGCGTGCTGCGAAACCGCGACGCGGGCGCAGGCGGTGTCGAGCAGGCTGATCGCCTTGTCGGGCAGTTGCCGGGCGGGAATGTAGCGATGCGAGAGCTGGACCGAGGCTTCCAGCGCCTCGTCGAGGATCTCGACCTTGTGGTGGCGCTCCAGCACGCCGGCCACGCCCCGGCACATGCGCACCGCTGCGGCCTCGGCGGGCTCTTCGACCTTGACCACCTGGAAACGGCGGGTCAGCGCCGGGTCGGGCTCGATATACTGCTTGTATTCCGACCATGTGGTGGCGGCGACGGTGCGCAGCTCGCCGCGCGCCAAGGGGGGTTTGAGCAGGTTCGCCGCATCGCCCGTGCCGGCCGCACCGCCCGCGCCGATCAGCGTGTGCGCCTCGTCGATGAACAGGATGATCGGCACGTCCGAGCTTTGCACCTCGTCGATCACCGCGCGCAGCCGCTTTTCGAACTCACCCTTCACCGAGGCGCCGGCCTGCATCAGGCCGACATCCAGCAGGTGCAGCTGCACGCCCCTCAGGCTGGGGGGCACGTCGCCGCGCGCCAGCCGCTGGGCAAACCCCTCGACCACCGCCGTCTTGCCCACCCCGGCCTCACCGGTCAGGATCGGGTTGTTCTGCCGCCGCCGCATCAGGATGTCGACGATCTGGCGGATCTCCATGTCGCGGCCCACCACCGGGTCGATCCGGCCCGCCTTGGCCCGTTCGGTCAGGTTGGTGGAAAACTGCGCCAGCGCCGATTGTCCGCCCGGCGCGGCCTTGCGCGACGTAGGCTCGGGCGCGGCACCCATCCCCTCGACCGAGTCCGGCAACAGCTCGTCGAGCTGGGCGCCCATCGCGGCGACGTCGATCTTGTCGAACTCCAGGCTGATCCTGAACAGCATCGCCTCCAGCACCGGCGTGCCGAGCGCGGCGAGCAGCAGATAGGCAGAGCGCACGGTTTCGTCGCCGTAATCGAGCTGGCCGTGGCTCCACGCCTCCTGGATGGCGCGAAAGATGTGGTCGGAGAACTCCTCGACCGAGCTTGCCCCGTGGGGCAGACTGTCGATGGCGCGCGCGATGTCGGCGTCGAGCCGGCCGAGATCGACCTCGGCCGCCTTGAGCAATATCTCGAAGTCAGAGCGCGGCGCATGGGCCAGCTCGGCGACGAAATGAACCAGTTCGACGTAGGGGTTGCCGCGCGCCTTGGCGGCCTGGGCGGCCGCCGAGAACGCCTTGAGACAGACCGGGTTGAGCTTTCCGACCAGCTCCTTGCGCTTGATCGTCTCCTGCGAACCCCTCTGGGCCATGGCGTCGGCCTCCCCGCTTACCGTCCACGACGCGAAGGTCGCGCAGCAATGTTCCCCGCGGCCCGTCGCGCGTGTTAGTCTAAGCCGAAAACCTGCTGTGACGCGACGATTTTCCGCAGCTCGCCCCAAGACCGGAGCCCGCCCATGATCGACCCGCTACCGTCGGACATCTTCCGCAAGGGCCAGGTGCTCAACAATACCTACGAGATCGAGGGCGTGCTGGGCCGCGGCGGCACCGGCGAGGTCTACCGCGCCCGCAACCAGATCTCGGACCGGGTGGTGGCGATCAAAGCGCTTTCGGCGCAGTTTTCGGGCAATGCCGATTATGTCGAGCTGATGAAGCGCGAAGAAGAGATGCGCAACATCCTGAACGACGCGGTGGTGCGCTATACCGAATGCTCGCGCACCGACCAGGGCCATGTCTTTCTGGTGATGGATTACGTGGCCGGGCCGTCGCTGAACGATTTGATGATGCGCGAGCGGCTGGATGCCCACGACCTGCTGATCGTCGCCCACCGCGTGGCCGAGGGGCTGGTGGCGACCCATGCCCGCGGCATCGTTCACCGCGACCTGTCGCCGGACAACATCATCCTGCGCGACGGCGCGCCGGACAAGGCCACGATCATCGATTTCGGCATCGCCAAGGACACTTCGGCCGGTGCGCGAACAATCGTCGGTAACCAGTTCGCGGGCAAATATGAATACGCCGCGCCCGAACAGCTTGACGGGCGGGCCGAGCCGCGCTCGGACCTCTACGCGCTGGGCGCGTCGCTGTTGGCCGCCTGGAAGGGCGAGGTGCCCTATCTCGGCGCCACCCCGGGCGAGATCGTGCGGCGCAAGACGCATCCGCTCGACACCGAGGGCGTGCCCGAGCCGCTGAAGGGGCTGATCGACGCGCTGGCCGCCCCCGACCCCGCGGACCGGCCCGCCGACGCCGAGGCCGCGCGCGCCCGCATCGAGGCGCATCTCAAACCCAAGACCCAGGCACCCGGACCCGGCGCCCGCGGCACCGACACCCGCCCACGGCGGCGCGGCCTGTGGCTCGCCCTGCCCGCGCTGGCCGTCGTGCTGGCGGCGGCCTGGTTCGGCGGGCTCGTCGCGCCGTTTTTGCCCCAACCCCTGCCAGAGGCCGTGCCGTACCGCCTGACCGCCGAGTTCGCGCCGGGCGCGCCCGGCCGGCTGGCCGGCAACGCCCCCGACGACGCGGCGGTTGCGCTGTTGCAGGGCGCCTACCGCGGCGCCACCGGCGCCGACCCTGCCGCGACCGAGCTGACGCTGGCCACCGGCATGCCGGTGGAGGACTGGCCGGCACAGGTGGCCGCGCTGATCGACGCGCTCTCGCGGCTCGAGCGGTGGGAGGTCGCGCTGGCCGGCGGCGCCGGGCGCGTGGGCGGGCTGGCCCCCGACGGCGCGGCGCGCGACGCGGTCAAGGCCGCGCTCGACGGCTGGTCCGCCGACAGCGGCATCCGGCTGGCCACGGCGCTGGCCGCCGGGCCCGAGCGGCTGGAGGCCGAAACCGTGCAAGGCATGCTCGACAGCCTCGCCAGTTGCGGCCCGCTGCGCCAGCAGACGCCCCCAGGCGGCATCTACGGCCTGGGCGAGACCATCCTGGTGACCGGCGACATCGCCCAGGCCGCCGACCGCGCCACGATCGCCAACGCCATCGCCCCGGTGATCGGCGACCGGCAGGTGCAGGTCGAGGCGCGGCTGCTCAACCCCGATCTCTGCGCGATCCGGTCGGTGCTGCCGGCCACCGGCGCGGGCACGCTGTCGGTCTGGCTGGGCAATGGCGAGACCGGCCAGGCCAATGTCACCGGCATCTACCGGGTGGGCGAAAACCCGGTGGCCGAGGTGCTGGTGCCCGAAAGCATCGCCGAAGGCTCGCTCTGGGTGATGATCGTGGACAATACCGGCAAGGTGTTTCACGTCCTGCCCCAGATCAACCACACCGAACACGCCCTGGCCGAGCTTGGGCGCATCGAGGCGGGGCTGAGGCGCGTCCGCGTGCTGCACTCGATCGAGGACTTCCGCGACGACCCCAAGAAGCTGGCCTTCCGCATCACCGACGGCGACTTCGGCAAGAGCGAGATCATGGCGATCCTGTCGAAGGACCCGCTGTTCGACATGCGCCGGCCCCGCGACGAGAGCGTCGCCTCGGTGGCCGAGGCCCTGGCCGAGACGCTGGACGGGCGCGAGGACCAGATCCTCGGCGTGGCATCACGCATCATCGACGCGCGGCAATAAGCTTTCATAATCATTGCAAGACTCGGACCGTTCTGAAACAATATTTCGTACAATACGGTTGCAACGGTTTTTGGGGCGATGGCCAACCTGGACGCATTTCTCGCCCCGCTTGACGGGGAAAATCCTTCCGGCGCCGAACTGCGGAACGACCCGCAGTTTCACGCCATAGAACGCCTTTTGCTTCCCGCCTCGCGCGACAACCGCACCGAAGAGCCCGGAACGCCCCCCGCGATCACCGCGGCGGTGGACTGGTCCGAGGTGCTGGACATGGCCGAGACGCTGGCCGCGACCGGCCGCGACCTTCGGCTTTTGGTGATCGTGGCGCGGGCACAGGCCAATGTCGACGGCATCGACCCCGCCTCCGGTTACCGCGGCTATGCCGGTCTCGCTCAGGGGCTGGAGATGCTGTCGGCCACGCTCGACACCTTCTGGGATAGCCTGCATCCCGCGCTGAAAGACCGGCCCAGCCCGCGCGACGCCGCGCTGGCGCGGATCAACGCGCTGATGCAACTGGAAAACGACGATAACGGGCTTTTGGGCGATTTGGAGATGAACGCGGTAATCACGCCGCGGGGGCTGGGGCCGGTCAGCGGCGCCGATCTGGCCGCCGGAACGCTGACCGACAACGACATCCTGCGCGAAGGGCCTTCGGGGCTGGGCGCCAAGGAAGAGGCCGCGCTGATCGACGCGCACGAGGCGCGGGTGCACCGGGTCGAGGCGGCGACGCGCGCCTTCGCGGCCGAGGCGCCCGAAGCGTTTTCGGCGGTCAGCGGCGATCTGGCCGCGGCGCGCGCGGCGCTGACCGGGCTGGCCGAGACGATGAATGCCCGTCTTGAGGCGCGCCCGGGCGAGGGCGTGCGCTTTGCCGAGCTGACGCAGTTTCTCGAACGGGTGGCGGCCACGCTGTCGGCGGCGGCCGCCCATGCCGGCGCCGATGCGGCCGACGCGGCCGCGCCCGATACCGCACCGGCCGCGGGGGCGTCGCCCGCGCCCCGCCCCGCGCCCGCCGCGGCGCGCGGCGTGCCCAACGGCGCGATCAACAGCCGCGAAGAGGTCGAGCACTGCCTCGACATGATCATCGCCTTTTACGAGCGCACCGAGCCGGCCAGCCCGATCCCGCATCTCGCGCGGCGCATGCGCCGGATGGTGCCGATGGATTTCATGGAACTGATCGAAGAACTGGCCCCGGGCGGGGTGAAGGAATTCCGCAACGTGGCCGGCGTGTCGGACGAGAAACGCAAATAAGAGAGCGAATAGGGAAGGACCGGGTCTGGAGATGAGCGACAGCAAGCAGAAGGTCATCGAACGCAACCGCGCCCCGCGGGTGCAGATCGCCTATGACGTGGAGCATTACGGAAGCCCCACCACGATCGAGCTGCCCTTCGTGATGGGCGTCATGGCCGATCTGGCCGGCGATTCCGAGAGCGCCGAGGCCAAGAAATCGGTCAACGACCGCACCTTCGTGGAAACCGATGCCGGGCGGTTCAACAAGTTCATGGAGGCGCTGGCGCCGCGGGTCAAGGCGCGCGTTCCCAACAAGCTGCCCAGCAAGGAGGGCGAGGAGGCCGACGAGGAAATGTTCGTCGATCTGACCTTCGAGAACATGTCCGATTTCGCGCCCGACAAGGTGGCCGAGCAGATCCCGCCGCTGGCCGAGCTGTTGAAGATGCGCAAGCAACTGGAGGAGTTGCTGAGCTACATGGACGGCAAGGTCGACGCGGAAAAGCGCATCGCCCAGTTGCTGTCGAACGAGCCGCTGCTGGCGCAGGCCGCCGAAGAGGCGATGAAAAACACCAAGGGCGAGGAGGGCTGAGCCATGGCCGATACCGAGCAGAAACCGGGCGCCGCCGGCGCCGCGGGCGAGGCCGAGGCGCTTGACCTGGGCGAATTCAGCGACCTGCTGGAAAAGGATTTCCGCATCAAGGAGAGCGAGGCCGACAAGCTCAAGGCGCTGGTCTCAAACCTCGCGCTGGCGGCCACCGAAAAGTCCGGCACCGCCACCATCTCGGGCAACGCCGTCAAGTCGATCAAGTCGCTGATCGCAGGGCTGGACAGCATGCTGACCGAGCAGATGAACGAGGTGATGCACGCCCCCGAGATGCGCCAGATCGAGGGCACGTGGCGCGGCCTGCATTACCTGGTGAACAACACCGAGACCGACCAGAAGCTGAAGATCCGCGTTCTCAACATCAAGAAGGACGACCTGGCCGACATCCTGGAGGATTACGAGGGCCAGATGTGGGACCAGTCGCCGGTGTTCAAGAAGCTCTACACCGAGGAATACTCGATGTTCGGCGGCGAGCCCTTCGGCGCGATCATCGGCGCCTACGAGTTCTCGCACAAGCCCAAGGACGTGGGGCTGTTGCGCAACCTCTCGGGCATCGCCGCGGCGGCGCACGCGCCGTTCATCGCGGCGGCCGCGCCGCAACTCTTCCGCATGGAAAGCTGGCAGGAACTGCCCAACCCGCAGGACCTGGAACAGATCGTATCGTCGCCCGACTACGCAAGCTGGCAGTCCCTGCGCGAGTCGGAGGATGCGCGCTATATCGGCCTGACCATGCCGCGGGTGCTGGGGCGCCTGCCCTACGGCGCCGAGACGGTGCCGGTCAAGGGCTTCGACTTCGAGGAAAAGATCGACGGCGACCACGACAACTACGTCTGGATGAACGCGGCCTTCGCCATGGGCGTCAACATCAACCGCAGCCACAAGCTTTATGGCTGGGGCAGCCAGATCCGCGGCGTGGAATCGGGCGGCACGGTGACCAACCTGCCGGTCCATACCTTCCCCACCGACGACGGGTCGGTGGCGATGAAATGCCCGACCGAGATCGCCATCGACGACCGCCGCGAGGCGGAGCTGGCCAAGCTGGGCATGATGCCGATCCTGCACCGCAAGAACACCGACGTGGCCGCCTTTATCGGCGCCCACACGCTGCAGGACGACGAGGCCCGCGCGGGCAAGCTGGTCGATCCCGACGCCCAGGCCAACGAACGGCTGTCGGCCAACCTGCCCTACCTGCTGCCGGTCTGCCGTTTCGCGCACTACCTCAAGGCGATCGCGCGCGACAAGGTGGGCACCTTCAAGGAACGCTCCGACATGCAGGTCTGGCTGAGCGAGTGGATCAACCGCTACGTGCTGGCCAACCCCGCCATGGCCGACGACGCGGCCAAGGCCAAGCGCCCGCTGGCCATGGCCGAGGTGCAGGTCGACAGCGTGGAGGGGCGTCCGGGTTACTACGCCGCGCGGTTCTTCCTGCGGCCGCACTACCAACTCGAAGGGATCAACGCCAGCCTGCGGCTGGTCTCGGAGCTGCCTTCGGTCAAGTCCTGACGTTTTGACAACCAGGGAGAAAGACAATGCCTTTGACCGCTTACATGAAACTGCCCGACATAGATGGCGAGTCCAAATCGGCCGATCACGAGGACGAGATCGACATCTACGACGTCGAATGGGTGCTCGAGCAGGCCTCGCACGCGCAGATCGGCTCGGGGCGGACCCGCGGCCGCGCACAGATCCACCCGATCCACGTCTTCAAATGGTACGACGCCTCCTCGCCCTACATCGCGCTGGCCTGCATGCAGGGCAAATCCTTCGACGAGGTCATCATCATGGTGCGCAAGGATTCGGGCGATGCGCACCTGGACTATCTGCAGATCACCCTCACCAATACGGCGATCTCGCATTACGAGGTCCTCGGCGAATACCAGGACAGCAAGTCGATCCATGAAAAGGTCGGGCTGGCCTGTGAGACGATCAAGTTGAAATACATCGTTCAGGCCGAAGACCATTCCGCGGGCGACGAGCACGAGGTCGAGTACGACATAGCTGCAGGCAAGTAACGCCATACCGGGAACGTCACCCATGCCCGATCCGGGCCTTCATGCCAGAAGCGAACGCGTGCAGCCGTCCCTCTGGGACCGGCTGCGCGACGACTTGCCGGGTTTGGTCGCCGAGACCGACGCGCTGCGCGCCGAACTGGCCGCCCGGCTGGGCGCCGAGCGTGTCGATGCGCTGGCCGCCGGCGGCCTGCGCGCCATCGAGCGCGAAACCGACCTCGACGACGCCACCCGGCGGCGGCTGGTCCTTTTGGCCGAACGCCAGCTCGAACGCCGCCGGCTGGAAGATCGCGGCATCGTCGTCACCCCCGAGGTGCTGCGCGAGGCGGTGCGCCGCGATATCGAGGCGCTGTTCAACATCGAGCGGCTCGAGGCGCATTTCCTGCTGACCGCGCGCGAGCGCGCGGACCGCGAAGACCCCGCGGATTTGCTGGCCGACTACCCCGAGATCCGCGCCTCGGTGGTCAATTACGGGGTGCCGGCCTTTGCCGGGCACAAGGGCAACGATTTCGACCAGGACAAGCTCGCGCGCGATTTGAAGGCGACGCTGCAAGTCTTTGAGCCACGGCTGAAATCCGACAGCCTCAAGGTGCAGGTCAGGGTCGGGCGCAAGACCGGGCTCAGGGTCGATATCGACGGCATTCTCATGGTTGCGCCAGTGCCCGAGCGGCTGCGCCTGTCGACCACGATCGACCTGGACAGCGGTCAGGCGCTGACCACCGTCGAGGCGGTCTGATGGACCGTGCCTTCCTGTCATATTACGAGGACGAGCTGAGCCATATCCGGTCGCTCGCTGCCGAGTTCGCCGGGCTGCACCCAACGGTGGCGCGCAACCTCGCGCTCGACGCGGTGCCCTGCCCCGACCCCTATGTCGAGCGGCTGCTCGAAGGCGTGGCCTTCCTCGCCGCGCGCACACGGCTCAAGGTCGATGCCGAGGCCAGCCGCCACGTGCGCAACCTGCTCGACGCGCTTTACCCCGACATCGCCGGACCGGCCCCCGCCATGGCCATGGCCGAGCTCGCGCCGGGCCCGCAGCTCGATTCGATGCCCGGCGGCCATGTGGTGCGGCGCGGCACCCGGCTGGCCGCGGGGCTGCGCGAAGGGCTGGCCACCCGCGCGACCTACACCACCGCCCAGGACGTGGCGCTCTGGCCCATCCGCCTGGCCGGCGTCGAATACCTGCAAGACCGCGGCGCGCTGCGCGCCGCAGGGCTGGCCGAACGGCATTGTGCCGGCGCCGAGGCCGGGCTGCGGGTGACGATCGCCGCGGCCGGCGCCACGCCGCTGAGCCAGCTTTCGCTGGACCGGCTCGACCTCTATCTCGGCGGGCGGGCCAATGGCGGCGCACTGTTCGACGCGATCTTCGGCTGGGGGCGGCGGGTGCTGGCCCGCCCGGCCAAGGGCGACGGCGCCTTTCACGACGCCCGGCCCCCCGCCATGATCGGCATCACCGATGCCGAGTCGCTCTTGCCCCGCGTGCGCCCGGCCTTCGAGGGCTACCGCCTGCTGCGGGAATATTTCCTGATGCCCGAGCGGTTCCATTACGCGCGGCTCGACGGGCTGGCGCCCGCGATTGCCGCGGCGGGGGATGGCGGGGTCGAAATCGTGCTGCTGCTCGACCGCGCGCAACCCGCCATCGCCGATATCTCGATCGCCGATTTCCGCCTTTTCACAACGCCTTTGGTCAATCTCTTCGAAAAGGAATGCAACATCGTCGAGATCGACCCGCGCAGAGCTGCCCACGTTGTGCATGCCGACCGCACGCGGCCGCGCGATTTCGAGATCTACCGGATGATCCGGGTCGAGGATGCCGACCGCGAGGGCCCCGAGGGGCGGATCATGCCGCTGTTTTCGGTCGAGCAGAACCGCGGCGCCACCGGCCAGGTCTACGCCACCGAGCGCCGCCGCCGCCGCCCCGGCGAGGACGAGCTGCGCCGCGGCCAGACCCGCACCGGCTATGCCGGCGACGACGTCTTCGTGTCGCTGTCGCACCCGCCGGGCAGCGGCGCGGCGGCGCTGGCCCGGCGGCTCGACATCCGCGCGCTTTGCACCAACCGCGACCTGCCGATCCTCGACGACACGCCCCGCCTGACGCTGGAAACCGGCGATCCGGTCGGCGAGGTGCGGCTCTTGGGGGCGCTGCGCCGTCCGCGCCCGTCGCTGGCCGCCAGCCTGCCCGAGGGGCGCGGCGGCAGCCAGACGCTGGATGCGCTGACATGGCGCTGGATCGGCCAGTTGAGCCTGAATTTCCTGTCGCTGGCCGAGGCCGGCACCGATGCCGAACCGCTGCGTGCGCTGCTCGACCTCTATGCCGACCGGGGCGACCCGGCGCTGGCGCGGCATGTCAATTCGCTCAAGCGCGTAGCCTCGGCGCCCCGCGTCGAGCGGCTGGGCCTTCCCGGGCCGATCTGCTTTGGCCACGGCACGCAGATCACGCTGGAGATCGACGACACGGTGCTGTCGGGTGGCGCGACGCTGCTGCTGAGTGCGTTGTTGAACCGGCTTTTCGGCCGCTATGCGGCGATCAATTCCTTCGTCCGCACCAAGACGCGGCTGGTCAGCCAACAGCAGGAGGTGACATGGCCGATGACGCCGGGCCGTCGCGCCCCGATCTGACCGAAAGCTCCGCCCTGCCGCCGGGCCTGGAGGCCGCCGAGACCGGCTTTTTCCAGTTGCTGCGGCTGATGGAGACCGACACGCACCGCTTTGGCCGCGACGGCGGGCCGGAACGCGAACCGGCGCGGCTGGGCCAGGCACTGCGGCTGAGCTTTGCCACGCGCGACGTCGAATCGATGAGCGCAGGCACCCCGCCCGTCATCGAGGTCAACGTGCTGGGGCTGTTGGGCCCCGAGGGGCCGATGCCGCTGCACATGACGCGCTGGGTGATGGCGCGGCTGTCCAACCGCTGGTTCGCGGGCGACAAGGCCGGGGCAAGCTCGGATACCGCGTTCCTGGATTTCTGCAACCTTTTGCAACACCGGATGATCGCGCTTTACTGGCGGGCCTGGGCCGATGCCCGGCCCGAGGTGCAGATCGCCCATGGCAGCGGCGGCGGGACCGGCGCGATGATCCGCGCGCTGGCGGGCGTCGGGCTGCCCGGCGGCGAATGCGACGGCCTGCGCGGCGACCGGCACGCGCTGCGCCACGCCACGTCGCTGGCGCAGCAGGTCCAGGGCGTCGAGCGGCTGACGCGCTATCTTTCCGACGTGATCGGCGCGCCGGTGGACTTGCGCGAATTCGTGGGGGTCTGGACGCCGATCCCCGCCCGCCTGCAGACCCGCCTGGGGCAGGCCCATGCCGGGCTGGGCACCGGCGCGGTGGCCGGCAGCCGCAGCTTTGCGCGCCACGCGCGGGTCGAGATCGTGGTCGGCCCGCTCGACCTGCCGCGGTTCACCGCGCTGATGCAGGACGGGCCCGCGCGGGGCGATCTGCGCCGCGCCGTGCTGTTCGCGCTGGGCCACGAGATCGGCGCCGACCTGCGGCTGGTACTGGCGGCCGACGATGTGCCGGCCGCCCGGCTGGGCGCCAGCCGCCTTGGCCGCACCGCCTGGCTGACGCCGCGGGCGCCGCGCGACGCGGACGACCTGCGCCTTGCCGATGTCACCGCGCCGCCCCCGCCCCAACGGGAGGCCGCATGACCCTGACACTGGTTCTGGAAAACGCCCCCCACCCGCAGGCCGAAACCAGCCGCCGGCTGGAGGCGGGCGAGCTGACCATCGGCCGCGATGCCTCGGCCGACTGGCAGATCGACGACCCGGAAAAATACGTCTCGCGCCGGCATTGCACGGTGCTGGCCGACGATGGCGGCTTTACCGTCACCGATACCAGCAGCGGCGGGCTGTTCGTGGACGGGGCCGACCAGCCGCTGGGGCCCGGCAACAGCGTGCGGCTGGAGCCGGGGATGCGCCTGCGGCTGGGCGATTTCGTGCTGCGGGTGGACCTGCCCGCCACGGACCGGCCCGCCGCGCCCGAGCCGGCGCGCAAAAGCGGCCCGTTCGATTTCAGCTTTGACGAGGCCCCGGCCTACGAACCCGCGCCCGAGCGCCCCGCCGATCTGCCGCCGCGGTTTCGCGGCAGCATGGCCACCGGCGGCTATGCCGAGCCGGAGCCCGAGCCGGGCAAGGACCCCGCCGCCTTCCAGTTCGACGATCCGTTCACGCTGGACCCCGAGCGCGCCCGCAAGACCCCGCCGCCCGAACGCGAAACCGGGCCCGACACCCCGCCCGCGCCGCCGGCCGGGGGCGGCGGCTATTTCGGCGCGCTCGACGCGCCGATCGGCGGGCCGGCCGACCCCGCCCCCGAACCGCCGCGCCAGCGCCAGCGCCCGGTGCCCCCGGCCGCCGCCGAAGAGGCCGCACCGCCCCCGCCGCAAGGCGCCCCGCCCGCCGCACGCCCCTCCGCCCCGACCCCGTCCGACGCCGCGCTGCGCGATGCCTTTTACCGCGGTCTCGGCATCGCGCCGCCGGACGACGGCGCCACCACCGAGGCCGAGATGGAGGCGCTGGGCGCGCGGTTCCGGGCGCTGACCGAGGGGCTGATGGCGATGCTGCGCGCCCGCTCGCAGGAAAAGCAGAACGTGCGCGTGGCCCAGACGGTGATTGGCAGCGCCGACGTCAACCCGCTGAAATTCCTTGCCACGCCCGCCGAAGGGGTCGATGCTTTGGTCCGCCCCCGCGGGCCGGGATATCTTGACCCCGACGCGGCCATTTCAGCGGCCTACCGTGACCTGGCCGACCACCAGATGCGGACATGGGTCGCGCTGCAGGCGGCGCTGAGGCGGATGATCGACCGGTTCGACCCGGCCGAGATCGAGAAGGAGCTTCAGGACATGGGCCTGATCGAGACATGGCTGTCCGGCGGGCGCGGCGCCAAGCTCTGGCAGCTTTACGAGGAACGCTACCGCGAGATCGCCGAGTCGGCCGAGGACCGCTTTCTCGGCGAGGTCGGCGCCGATTTCCGCGAGGCTTACGAGGATGGACAAGGGAGGTGAGACCATGACCCGTATTCCCAGACGCTACATTCTGGCCGGGGGCGGCGCGGCGCTGTTTCTGGCGGGGTGCCAGGCCGGCCCCGGCGCAGTCACGGTGTCGGCGCAGGGCGCGGCGGGGATGAACCCCGGCCCCGACGGCAGCGACCGCCCGCTGACGCTGACGGTGATGCAACTGCGCGGCGCGGCGGCGTTCGACGGCGCCGATTTCTACGCGCTGCAAACCCCCGCGGCGGCGCTGGGCGGCGATCTGATCAAGACCGACCAGATCGTGCTGGCGCCCGGCGGTTCGGCCTCACGGGTGATCGGGATCGAGACCGGGGCGGCGGTGATCGGCGTGGTCGGCGGCTTCCGCGACCCGGCGGGCAAGGTCTTTCGCGTCAAGACGGCCGCACCGGCCAAGGGTGACGCGGGGCTGATCGTGCGGGTCGGGCCCGGCGGCCTCTCTCTCACGCGGGTCTGAGGGGGCGCGGGGCCGGCATGGCAGAACGAAACAGGGTCGTCTGGTCGGAGGGGCTGTTCCTGCGCACCCAGCATTTCCAGCAGCAGGACCGCTGGACCGAGGCGATGGTGCGTGGCGCGATGCAGACCTCGCCGTTGCAGAATTTCGGCTTTCGCCGGCTGGTGCTCGACGCCGCGGCGCTGGATGCCGGCCGGCTGGGCATCGAGGCGGCCGAGGGCATCTTTCCCGACGGCACGCCGTTTTCGCTGCCCGACATGATGCCCGCGCCAGAGCCGGTGCCGGTCGGCCCCGACACGCCATCGGGCCTTGTCAGCCTCGCCGTGCCGCTGGAGCGCGCCGGCGCGGCCACGATCGAGCCCGCCCATGCCGAGCCAGGCGGCGCGCGCTACCGCGGCGTGCTGGTCGAGGCGCGCGACACCGTGAAGGGCGGCGCCGACCCCGAAGAGATCGAGGTGGCGCAGCTTCAGCCCCGGCTGATGCTGCCCGGCCACGAGATGGCAGGCTTTACCGCGCTGCCGGTGGCGCGCATCGACGGGCTGGGCGCCGAAGGAGCGGTGGCATTGGTCGACGGCTACCTGCCGCCGGCGCTGGCCACCTCGGCGGCGCCCTGGTACGCGCGCTTTGCGCAAGAGGTGGTGACCGGGCTCGACCGCATCGCCGAGGCGCATGGCGGGCTGCTGCTGGCCGGCAGCGGCGCCTCGGTCGAGAACCTGCTGATCCTGGAGCTGGCCAATACCGCGCGCCCGCGCATCGCCCACATGCTGGCGCAGGATCTGTTCCACCCCGCCGAATTCTACCTCGAGCTGGCGGGGCTGGCGGGGCGGATGGCCACCTTCGGGTCGAATTCGCGCCGGCTGAGCGCGCTGCCCGATTACGACCATGCCGACCCCCAGCCCGCCTTTGCCGCGCTGGCCGACACGCTGCGCTCGCTCATGCTGTCGTTGCGCCATGTCGAGACGCGCTCGCGCGCGCTGGAGGTCCGGCGCCATTCCAAGAATGTCTGGACGGTGCGGCTGGGCAACCCCGAGCTTGTGGCCAATTCGCGTATCGTGCTGCGCGTGGGGTCCGACATGTCCGACGAAAGCCTGCGCAAGCTTTTCGTCAACCAGGCTACGGTGGGCGCCGCCGACGAGTTCGACACGCTTTGGAAATCGCGCCTGCCGGGCATCCCGCTGAAACCCCTGCACTCGCAGCCGCGCGAAATCCCCTATGATGGCGACAGGCTGTGCCTCGAACTCGACCGCGGCTCCGAGCATTACGCCTCGCTTGCCGACGCGGCGGGCTTCGTGATCGGGGTGTCGGGCACACTGGAGCGCGAGCCGGAAATCGACTGCTATGCGGTCAACAGGTAAAGGCCATGACCCGCGATGATCCCTTCGGACTTGGAAACGACGCCGGGCGCACCCGCATCCGGCCGCTGCCCAAGCGCCGCAGCCCCGGCACCCAGCGCCCCGGCGCGGGCCACGACGCGCCGCCGCCGGGCGGCACGCCGCGGGTACGTCAGGCGCGGGCCACCGACAACGCGCTGGTCGCCGCCTTTGCGCCGTTGCTGGGGCTCGCGCCGGAACTCGAACGCGCCGAGGCCCCGGAAAACCCCGAGACGCTGCGCGCGCGCCTGCTCGACAACCTGATCTATGCCCGCGATGCCGCGGTGGGCGATGGCGTGGCACTCAGCCGGGCCGACCGGGCGGGGTGGTTCGTGGCCGCGCTGCTGGACGATATCGCGCTCAACACCCCCTGGGGCGGGAATTCGGACTGGCCGCGCCAGCCGCTGGTGGTGTCGCTCTCGGGCGACGTGGACGCGGGCACCCAGTTTTTCGACCGCGCCGAAGAGCTTTTGCGCTATCCCGAGCGCGACCCCGAGATGCTGGAACTGGCCTTCATGTGCCTCAGCCTCGGCTTTCGCGGCAAACACCGGGTCTCGGGCGCGGCGGGCGACGGGGCGCTGACGCAGCTGCGCGCCTCGATGGCCCGTGCCCTGCACCGCCCCGACGCCGCCGACGCGGACCTTGCGCCGCACTGGCAGGGCGTGACCGCCACCGACGAGGCGCCGCGCTTTCGCGTGCCGCTGTGGTCGATCGCGCTGGTCGCCGCGGCGCTTATCACGGCGATATACGCCGGGCTGGGGATGCGGCTGTCGACCCGCGGAGAGCAGCTTTTCACCCTCGCGCAGGTGCTGCCGCCGGCCGATCGCGCCGGCATCTTCCGCCCCGTGCGCGAGAGCGAGCCGCCGCCAGAGCCGCTGATCGTGCCCGAACCCGTGGTGCTTGAACTGTTGCCGCTCTTTGCCGAGGCCGCGCCCGCCGACACCGCCCAGGCGCTGACCGGGCGCGAGGACGTGGCGCTGGCGGTGATCGCCGTGCAGGCCACCGACCCCGAGGTGTTCCGCTCGGCCAAGTCCGACATCAACGATGTCTACAACCCGCTGATCGCCTCGATCGCGCGGGTGATCCTCGATAACCGCGAGGTCATCGGCGGCGTGCGCGTGGTGGGCCACACCGACAGCGTGCCGGTGCAGCGCGCCAACCCCTTCGCCTCGAACCAGGGCCTGTCCGAGGCGCGGGCCGAGACCATCGCCAAGCTGCTGGTGGGCTTCGGCATCCCCGCCGATATCGTGACCTCCGAAGGCCGCGCCGCGACCGAGCCCATCGCCGACAACGCCACCCGCGCGGGGCGCGCGCGCAACCGCCGGGTAGAGATCTACATCGAGAAGAAGGTCTGAGCGATGGGCGTTCTCAAGGCGATCTTCGGCTTTTTCATCTCGCGGCTGTTCTGGACGCTGGTCGGGCTGACCCTGCTCTGCGCCCTGATCTGGATCTTCGGCCCGCTGATCCGCGTGGGCGAGGCCGCGCCGCTGGCCTCGGAACTGACGCGGATCGTGGTGATCGGGCTGATCGTCATCCTGTGGCTGGTCTCGATGCTGGTCCGCCAGTTGCGCGCGGCGCGCGCCAACCAGGTGTTCGTCACCGAACTGGCCCAGCCCGAGGAACCCGAGCTCGCGCCCGGTGCCGAGAACCTGGCCGAGGTCAGCGACAAGTTTCAGGACGTGCTGACCCAGATGAAGCGCTCCAAGCTGGGCGGGCGGAAATTCCTGCGCGAGATGCCGTGGTACGTCATCATCGGCCCCCCCGGCACCGGCAAGACCACCGCGCTGCGCCAGTCGGGGCTGCATTTCCCGATCGACCTCAGCGACGACCTCAAGGGCGTCGGCGGCACCCGCAACTGCGACTGGTTCTTTACCGAGGACGCGGTGCTGATCGACACCGCCGGGCGCTATGTCGAACAGCAAAGCGA
Organism: Rhodovulum iodosum; assembly: GCF_041020385.1. Classification (NCBI taxonomy): domain Bacteria; kingdom Pseudomonadati; phylum Pseudomonadota; class Alphaproteobacteria; order Rhodobacterales; family Paracoccaceae; genus Rhodovulum; species Rhodovulum iodosum. The sequence continues at coordinate 691,795 of NZ_JBEHHI010000002.1, forward strand.
CCCCGAGACCGACGCCGCCGAATGGAGCGGCTTTCTCGACCTGCTGAAGAGACACCGCGGACGGCGCGCGCTGAACGGGGTGATCGTCACGCTGTCGATGCTGGAGCTGACCGGCGACGAGGCCGAACTGCGCGCCCACGGGCGCGAGATCCGCAAGCGGCTGGCCGAGCTTTACGAGCGGCTGCAGCTGCGCCTGCCGGTCTACCTGATGATCACCAAGGCCGATCTGATCCCCGGGTTCGAGCCGTTCTTCGCCGATCTGTCGACCCGCGGGCGCGAACAGGTCTGGGGCGCCACGCTGGGCACCGAGGCGCGGGTCGACGGGGTCAGTGTGAGCCGCGAGATGACCGCGCTGGTGGCCGAACTGGAAGAGCGCCTGGTCGCGCGCATGGCCGACGACCGTCCGCTGGAAACCCGCGGCGAGATCTTCCGCTTTCCCGCGCAGATGGGCGCGCTGAGCGCACCGCTGAAAACGCTGATCGACACGGTGTTCGGCGAAAGCCGCTACGAGGAAAGCCCCTGGCTGCGGGGCTTCTACTTCACCTCGGCCACGCAAGAGGGCAGCCCGGTGGATCGGCTGGTGGGCGAGATGGCCGCGCGGTTCGGCCTGCCCGCTTCGCGCCCGGCGCCGCGCATCCATGGCGAGACGCGCTCTTATTTCCTGCGCGATCTGCTGGCGCGGCTGATCTTTCCCGAGGCCGGCCTGGGCACCTTCGACCCCCGCGCCGAGGAACGGCGCGCCTGGATCTTCCGTGGCACGCTGGCGGGCGCCGGGCTGGTCTGCGTGCTGGCGGCCTCGGTCTTTTTGTTCTCGTTCCTACGCTATTCGGGAGGCATCGAGGACCAGGGACGCCAGTTGACCCTGCTGCAATCGCGGCTGGCCAACGTGGCCGCGCGCCAGGCGCCGACCGACCCGCTGGACCTGGACCTCGCGCTGGACGCCGTGGCCGAGGTCGATACCGCGCGCACAGAGGTGCCGCGCGGGCCGCTCACCGCGCTGGGCCCCACCGCCACCCGCGAGATGGACCGCGCCCAGCGGATCGCCTACGAGCACAGCCTGCGCAATATCCTGGAGCCGCGCATGGTGGCGCTGCTGGAGGCCACGATGTGGCGCACCATCCGCGACCCCGACGCCTTGCTGGGGGCGCTCAAGGTCTATCAGATGATGACCGGGCTCGCCCCCTTCAACGAGGATTTCGCCCGCGACTGGTGGCAGGGCGAATTGCCCGCCCTGGCCCCGGTCGATCCGTTCCCGACCGAGGCCGCCCTCGACCATCAGCTGGACGCGCTGGGCCGGCTGACCGGCGAGGAAGACAAGATCGACGCCGACCCCGAACTGCTGTCCGCCGCGCTCGACAGCGTCTGCGCGATCCCGCTGGCGGTGCGCGCCTACCGCGCGCTGCTGGCCGACCCCGAGGTGGCCTCCCTGCCCGAGTGGATCCCGGCCGAACATGCGGGCCCGAACGGGTCGCGCGTGCTGACGCGGCTGTCGGAAAAGACCCTCAGGGTCGGCCTGCCCGGCGCGTTCACCTTTGCCGGCTTTCACCAGACGGTGCTGCCGCTGGTGCCCGAGGCCGCGGCGCAGGCCGCGCTCGACCGCACGGTTTTCGCCGGCGGCTGCACCGAAAGCGCCGAGGCCTCGGTGGCCACGCTCGAGGCCGATATCCTCAAGCTCTACTACGACGATTTCATCGCCGCATGGGACGGGTTCCTCCGCGATATCCGGCTGGCCCCGATCACCGATCTCGGCGCCGCGCGGGAAAATCTCAAGGATCTGTCCAGCGCCGACAGCGCGCTCAAGCGGCTGCTGCGCGCGGTGGTGACCGAAACCCACCTGACCCGCGAAGAGGCCGCGGGCGGCGGCGTGCCCAAGGGCGCCACGCGGCTGGCGCAAAAGACGCTGGGCAAGGTCGGCAAGCTGGCCGGAAAGGCGGCCAAGACCGCCAAGAAGGCCGGCGTCGGCGGGGCCGAGCCGGAAAGGCCCGGCGCGCCGGTGGCCGATCATTTCGCCCCGATCCGCGGCACGGTGGAGGAGATCGACGGCCAGCCGCCCGCGCTGGAGCCCGCCGTGGCCGCGCTGACCGCGCTCTCGAACGAGTTGCAGACCGTCGCGGCCAGCCCCGATCCGCAGGCGGCGCTGCTGGCCCGCGGGGGCCTTCCGCAACTGACCGGGGCCATCGCCAACGAGGCCAGCGTGCTGCCCGACCCGATCGACGACTGGATCGCCGGTATCGCGGGCGACGCGATATCGGTGACGCGCGAGGCGGTGCTGGCCCAGCTCAACGCCCGCTGGCGGGCCGATGTGCTGCCCTTCTGCCGCTCGGCCACGGCGGGGCGCTACCCGTTCGACACCTCCAGCCGGATCGACGTGAACATCGCCGATTTCGCCCGGCTTTTCGGCCCCGGCGGGCTGATCGACAGCTTTACCAGCGACCACCTGGCCCCCTATATCGACACCGCGACGCGGCCCTGGACATGGCGGGCCGATTTCGGCCTGACCGACGACCGGCTGGTGCCCTTCGAAAAGGCCCGCGCGATCCGCGACGGGCTGTTCCCCGGCGGCGCGGGCCCGGTGATCGCGTTTACGCTGGAGCCCAAGGACCTCTCGCCCAACGCCTCGCGCGTCACGCTGAACGTGGACGGGCAGATCCTGGCCTATTTCAACGCCGCGGCGCGGCCGATGCCGATGACATGGCCCGGCCCCGACGGCACCAACCTCGTCTCGCTCTCCTTCTCGCCGGTCGACGGATCGGCCGAGGTGATCACCTCGGAAACCGGCGCCTGGGCGTTTCTCAGGCTCTTGCGCAAGGGCAACATGCGCCCCACCGAACTGCCCGAGCTGTTTCGCCTGACCCTGTCGCGTGGCGGGTTCTCGGCGCGGTTCGATCTGCGCGCCAACAGCGTCGATAATCCCTTCGACCTCAGGCTCTTCGGCGGGTTTTCGTGTCCCGGCGGGTTTTAGCGGGCGGCGGCGCGGCGCTGTTCGGCAAACTGCCGTGCCGGGGCGATTTCGTCGCGCGGGGGTTTCCCGCCGGGCTGCGCGGGGCGCTCGACCGCTGGCTGACCGTCCACCTGGCGCGGCGTGCGGCGGCCGACTGGCCCGAGGGCGGGCTGCGCGCGACGCTGACGCTGGGCGGTGCCAGCCTGACCGCGCTGATCCTGCCCAGCCGAGACCGCGCGGGCCGTGCCTTTCCGCTGGCCGCCTGCCGCCTGCCGGGGCTGCCGCGCGGGGCGGCCGAGGCGTGGTGCACCGCCGCGCTGCCGGCCGCCAGCGCCGCGCGCGCCGGCGAGATCGACGCCGACGCCCTGCTTGCGGCGCTGGCGGACCTGCCCGGCGGCGAGGGCCCGGCCGAGCCCGGCCTCTGGGCCGCGGGCCGCGCGCCCCTGCCCGCCGAGCCCCCCGCCGAGGCGCTGGCGGCGCTGATGGGGCCGGTCAGTTGAGGTCGATCTTGCTGCCCTTGACCACCACGGCGCTACTGGCCTTGATGGTGATCTTGCCCGAGCCCTTGGCGGTGATGTCCTTGCCGTCGAGGGTGATCGTGCCGTCCTTTTTCAACACGATCGACGCCTTGCCGCAGGTCAGCGTGATCGAGTCGCCCGCCTCCAGCACGAAATTCTTGCCGACCTTGACCGACATGTCGTCGCCCACCGTGGTGGCGCTGTCCTTGCCCACGTCGACCCCGCGGCTTCCGCCGACCTGCACGGCCTGATCCTCGCCCACATTGGTGGCGTCGCCCTTGCCGATATCGGCCGAGCGCGCCCCGCCCACGGCCCAGCCATCGGAGCCGCCGACATTGTGCGACTGGTCCGATCCGACGCTGACCGAGCGGCTGGCGCCGACGGTCTGGACCTGCGCGGCGCCCACGGTGCGGGTTTCGGCCGCGCCCACGGTGTCGGTGCGGGCCGCGCCGACATTGATGGTCTGCGCCGCGCCCACCGACTGGCTGTGGTTGACGCCGATCGTCTCGGACGAGTTGGTGCCGATCGAGATCGTCTCGTTCGACCCGACGCTCAGGCTGCGGTCGACGCCCACGGTTTCGGTATCGTTGGTGCCGATCTGGACCACGCGGTTGTTGCCCACCGTCGTGTCCTTGTCGTTGCCCACCGATTCGGACCGGTCATGGCCGACGCTCTGGGTGGCGTCATTGCCGACATCCTCTGAGAAATCGTGGCCGATGGTGCGGCTCTCGTCGTTCTTGACCAGCTCGTTATGGTCTTTCTCGGCCTGGAAATAGACCTCTTCCTCGCCCTTCTTGTCCTCGAAACGCAGCTCGTTCCAGCCGCCGCCGCCGGGCGAAGAGTTCGACTTCCACCCCGATTGCGTGGCGTTGCCGGGCAACTCGTAGGGCGGCATCTGCGCGGCGTTGTAGACCCGACCGGTGATCAGCGGCAGGTCGGGATCGCCTTCGAGGAAATCGACGATCACCTCCTGCCCGATGCGCGGGATCTGGATGAACCCCCAGCCCGCGCCGGCCCAGACCGAACTGACCCGCACGAAGCACGAGGAATTCTCGTCGTTCCCGCCCAGCCTGTCCCAGTGGAACTGCACCTTCACCCGCGAATAGGCGTCGGTGAATATCTCGGCGCCCGACGGGCCCACCACGGTGGCGGTCTGCGGCCCCTTCATGACCGGGCGCGGCGTGCGCCGCTCGGGCCGGAAAGGCAGCGAGACCGGCGCCACGGTCAGTTTCGCCTGGTAGCCCTCCGGCGGGCGCCCGCGCTCGCGCCGGCCGCTGCGGTACTGATCGTCCCAGGCATCGTAGTCGACCCGAAGGATCATGTAGTCGTCGTTCTCGGCCTCGCGCGCAAACCCGGTCAGCGCGAACACATGCCCCGACCAGAGCGCGGGCGCGGTGGTCACTGCCGCGGCCCGCTCGGCCGGGGCCTGCACCTCTTCCAGCCGGGTCTGGGTGCGCTGATCGCCATGGCCGATCTCGGTATAGCGGCCGGGATAGTGATAGCGCGCGCCGTCGCTCTGGGCGTGCTCTCGCGGGGTCAGCGCCACGGTGGCCAGGTCGGCGCCGGGCTTTTCGAAATCGTAATCGGTCTGCACGTAGCCGCCGGTGACCACGGCCCGCCGCGGCTGCCAGTTTGTGATGAAATCGCCGTCGCGGAACGAGGCGAAAGCGTCCTCCATGAAGCCGATGGCGTCCAGCCCAGGCGCCGGTTTCAACTTGGCATTGGCATCGGTCATCACGAGGGTGTGGCCCGAGTCCGAATGCTCGAAGAAATAGAAGATCCCCTCGTCCTCCATCAGCCGCTGGACGAAATCGAGATCGCTTTCACCGTATTGCACGCAGTATTCGCGCGCCTCCGGGCTGGCCTGAAGCCGCTTGTCGTAGGCGGCCTCGGGGTAGGCCTCGAACACCGCCTCGACGATGTCGACCGCGCTCATGTTCTGAAAGATGCGGTTGTCGGTCGAATTGGCGAGAAACCACAGCCAGGGCCGCAGGCGCAGTTCGTAATGGGCAAAGCCGCTTTCGAACCGGTCGAAGCGGAATTCCGCGGCGAAGGCGTGGATAAACCGCGGGTCCTCGGGCTCGCCCAGCCGCACGGTGATCGGCTTGCCGAGGATCGCATTGGCCTCGATGTCGAAATCCTCGCTGGCCAGCCCGAGGCGCAGATCGAACGGCCGGCCGATCTCGTCATGGCCGTGCAGATAGGTAAACCGCAGCACATCCGGGCCGAGCGGGGTGGTGACTGCGAAATGGCGGTTTTCGAACATGGCGCCGGTCCTTTCGGTTGCCGCCCGGCCGGGCGCGCTCTTCAAGGGCCCGTTCAGTATACCGAAATCGCGGCCCGGCGCGCGGGTTTTCCTGCCCCCCGCCGGGGCCGCGCTAGAGCGTGGTGGGGCAGCTCAGCCCGCCCAGCAGGCCGCGCGCGCTGAGCGGGTTGAGCGGCGCCTCGAACCGGATCTCGACGAAGATCCGCCCGCGCTCGGTGCGGAAATCCACCAGGAAACGCCGCCCCTCGTCGCGGCGGCGTACCCGCAGCCCGTCGAGCAGCCGCAACAGACCCCATGGCCCCGGCTGGGCAAGCTTCGCGGTGGCCTCGCCCGCGCGGAAGCTGACCTCGGCGCCCTCTTCGGGCGCGGGCCCCGGCCAGGCCAGCCGCGCCGGATCGCCCGCGGCCCTGAGCGGCGCGCCCGCGCCGCCCAGCGCCATCACCGCCTGCCCGCGCTCGGCCAGCGTGGCCAGCGTCATCTGCGCCCACAGCGCCCCCGTGGCGCCGAAAAACGCCGGCCCGGCCGATAGCGCGCGCTCGAAGAAAACCGCGCTTTCGGGCGAAAGCCCGGCCAGCCGCGCCTCGGGTTTCCAGCGCCAGGGCGTGGCGGTGGTGTCCAGGTAGGGGGCCAGCTGACCGGCAAAAAACCGCTGCAACGCCCCATCGGGGCCCAGCAGGGCGGCAAAATCGGCGGTATCCGCATCTGGCCCCTCGGCAAAGGGGTAGCGCCCGCCCAATGTCCGCTGGCACAGCGGCAGCACCGCGTTCTGCCAGCGCCGCGTCAGCGGGTTGGTCAGGATGTCGGCATGCGCCGCCGAGGTCTGCGCCAGCACGTCCTCGACGATCTGCACCACCACCAGCGGCGCGGTCTTCAGCGCGGCGACCGAGGCGGCGCGGTCCTGCACGCTCATCAGCCGCTCGGCGGCGCCGGGATCGTCCGTCTCCATCGCGCCGAGCGCGACGTTGAGCGCGGCGAAAAGGGCGGCGATCTCGCCCATCTTGCCCTGCTCGACATATTGGATCGTCGGGCCGAAGACCGTCGCCAGCCTGAGTTGCTGGGCATGGCTGCGGCGCCGGTCGGTGCCGCCGGCCTGCACCCAGACTTCGCGCAAGAGCGCCGTCAGGGGCGAGTTTTCCGCCGCCAGCAGGCCCGAGATGCGGATCGAGGCCGCCGCGTCGCCGAAGGGCCGCACCCTGAGATCGGCCAGGTAGCCGCGCCAGAAGGCCAGCGTTTCCCGGTGCAGCCGGTCCATCACCCGGTCAGGTGCGGCGGGCGCCTCGGGCAGCGCTCGGCCCAGCAGGTCGGGGCCGACCGCGCGGGCGGTCTGCACCGCCAGCCCCGCGCCGTAATCGCGCGCCCAGTCCCACCCCGCCGCGGTGAAAAGCCCCGGCAGGGGCGCGGTCATCGGCCTGCCCGAACGGCGCAGCAGCACCGCCTCGATGCCCGGTACGGCGCGCTCGGCGCGCCATCGTTCCAGCGCCGCCGCGCCCTGGGAACGGCGCATCTCGAGATAGGCGCGCGCAGGCTCGTCGGCCTCGGCGGCAAAGCCCCGCGCCTGGGTCAGCAGCTCGGCATCCTGGGGCGGCAGCGCGGGCGGCGGGCCGGCCAGCGCGGCGACATGGGGCACCAGCGCGGCAAGCGCGGGCTCGGCGGCGCCCAGATCGGCCAGCCAGCCGGCCAGGTAGGCGCTGCTCCACCCGGTCTCTCCGGTCAGGATCGCGCGCGCGCGCAGCGTATCGTAAAGCGGCAGCGCCGCGCCCTCGGTCGCCAGCACCTCGGCCACGGCATCGGCCAGCCGGCCCGGCAGGTGGCGCGCCACCGCGTCCTCGTAGGCGGCCTGCGCCCGCGACCCGGCATCGAAAGGGCCAAAGCGCAGCGCGCCGCCCAGCGGCGCCCGCGCGGCGGCCTCCTGCACGCGGGACGCCGCGGCCCACAGCCGATCCAGCCGCGCGGCAAGGTCGGCGCCGATATCGGCCCGGTCGAGCCCGATCTCGAGCGCCTCGGCCCGGAACCGGGCGGTCAGGTCGGCGTGGTAGCGGTATTCCAGCGCCGCCGCGTAGCCGCCCAGCGCCAGCGCCAGCGCCGCGACCCCCGCCACGGCCCAGCCCGCCCAGCCACCCCGCGCGCGACGCGGACCGCCACGGCGCGCGGCCTCGGCCCGTTCGATCAGATGATCGAGGAATCGCGCCAGGTCGGCGTATTCGGGGCCCGCATCGGCGGCGGTGTCACGAAAGCCGCGCACCCGGTCGAGCGACATGTCGCGCCCGTCGAACAACTGCCGGCCCGCCAGCGCCGACCATTCGCGCACCGACAGCCCGGCAAGGCTGCGGGCCTTCTGGTCGATCAGCACGGCCAGCGTATAGCGCGCGGGTGGCACGGCGCTGGGAAGTTCGCCCTCGGCCAGCGCGGCGGCCTCGAACCGGTCCAGCAGCGCGCGCGCCTCGGCCAAGAGCGCCCCGGCCCCGCGCCGCGCGCCGTCCTCCATCCGGTCGTGAAATGCCAAGACCGGCCGGGCCAGCCGCGGCAGCCGGCCGGGATCGGCCCTGTGGCCGGACCCGCCGGCCGGCGGCAAGACGGTTCTCGCCTCGTCGCGCGGGCGCCGCATCAGCCGCCCAGCTGCCCTTCGGACAGCCAGCGGCGCAGGGTTTCCTCGCCCACCTCGAAATGCATCGAATCCTCGCGGCTGTAGGTGGCGCCCCAGAACCAGCCCTCGTCGTTGAAATACTCGGCCAGGATCAGCAGGCCGAACTGGGTGCCGCCATCGGCAAAGCCGTCGAGCACCCCCTCGAGCTTGAGGTCGATCGCGGTGCCCCAGCTATGGTTGGAAATGCCGCTGGTCGAGCCGCGGATCAGCCGGGCGCAGAGCGCCCCGGCGGTGCCCACCTTGGCGTGGATGTCCGGATCGCTCTGCTTCAAGCGGTCCATGATGCGTTCGAGCGAGTCGAGCGCGGGGCGCAGCATCGTCGCGCGGATATTGGCGATCTGCCGGGTCTCCAACAGCGCCTTGAGATCGGGGTTGGTGACCGGCTGGCAGGTCTGGGAATAGCTTGCGCGCGGGTGGCCCAGGATTTCCAGCATCACCGAGTTGCGCGGCTGGGTGATGCCCTTGTTGAAGCGCGTCCGGGCCAGGCGCATCACCTCGGTCACCTCCTCGGTCTCGTCATGGGTGCCGATGGCCGCGGTCTGGCCGCCCGCGTCCGGCACGGTGACAGGCGGCTGCGGCGCCGCCGTGCCGCGGCTGGCCAGCAGGGACAACTCGTCGCGCAGCCGCGCGAGGTCGGCGCGGGCCTGGCGCAGCTCGCCCGCCTGGCGGGCGAGTTCGGACTCGAGGTTTTCCAGCCGCGCCTCGGCGCGCGCCAGCCGCAGCTCGGCCCCGCTGTCGGCGGTCTGCAACAGTGCCCCGACCAGCGCAAAGCTGACCGCCGCGACAACCACCCCGATGGCGATGATGATGGGGCCGATCACGGTGCCCTGCTGCACGCCGCTAGCCCTCCTTCAGATCGACGACGATGACCGAGACGTTGTCGGGCGCACCGGCCTCCAGTGCGTCGGCGACGAGCCCCTTGCAGACCTCGCCCGGCGCCACCGGCCCGGCCAGCGCCGTGGCGATCCGGCTTTCGGACAGGCAGCCATGCAGGCCATCGCTGCACAGAAGCAGCCGGTCGCCCGGCACAATCGGCACCGACACGCTGTCGACCTCGAAATCGGCGCCCATGCCGACCGCGCGGGTAACGACATGCGATTCGGGGTGGCGCCCGGCCTCGTCGGGGTTGAGCGCACCGGCCTCGACAAGGTCCTGCACGACGGTGTGGTCGCGGGTCAGCAGCCGCAGGTGCCCCGAGCGCATCAGGTAGGCCCGGCTGTCGCCGGCCCAGACCAGATGGGCCACCGCGCGCCGGATCATGCAGGCGACCACGGTCGCGCCCATCGGCCCGCCCCCGGCCTCGCGCGCGCGCGCCAGCACCGCGGCATTGGCGCGGATCAGCCGGTCGGTCAGGTCGGCCACCGGGTCGCCGTCGTCGCTGAGCGTGGCCAAGGCGTCGATGACCATGTCCGAGGCCACGTCGCCCAGGTCGTAGCCGCCCATCCCGTCGGCCACCGCCCAGAGCGTGCCGCCCGGATCGGTCAGGATCGAATCCTCGTTGCGTTCGCGCACCCGGCCGCGATGGGTCATCCCCGCGCCCTCGGGCCGCGGCATGGGCAGCGCAGTGCCCGGCACCTGCGTCGTCGGCACCGTCATCGTCGCGCGCCACGTGACCGTGGCTGGGGCCGGGTTGACATGCCGACTTCCCCGTCCTGGTCCGAATTGATTGGTTGCCAAGGATACCTTACACTCCACAACAGATGAACCGGTTTTCTCGCAAAGGGAGCGACGGCGATGAAAAAGGTACTTTCCATTGCGCTCGTGGCCCTGCTGGCGGGCCTGCCCGCCGCGGCGCAGGAGATGACCGACGAAGAGCTGCTGGAACTTTTCGAGACCCAGCGCGACACGTTCCGCAAGGCGCAGGAAAGCGGCATGGGCCGCACCCGCGGCCTGACGCTGATCACCGTCGACGATGTCGAGGTCTCGACCGAGGCCCCGGCGATGGCGGCGCCCGGAGAGGAAACGGCCGAGGCCGGCGACGTGACCGTCACGACCGAGGCGCCGAGCACCGGCACCCGCCCGCCCGAGCTGAAACCGTTGGTGCCCGAGGCCACGCCGGTGGTCTTCGGCGAGCTCGACCGCGAATTGCAGGTCAATGTGCGGGTCCAGTTCGCGTTCGACTCCGCCGCGCTGTCGGCCGAGCAAAAGCCCAAGCTCGACCAGCTCTGCCGGGTGATGAAGGCCAGCGACATCGCCACGTTCCGCATCGTCGGCCACACCGACGCGTCGGGCAGCGACGCGTATAACCAGCGCCTGTCGGTGCTGCGCGCCCAAGAGGTGCAACGGTATTTCATCAACGAATGCGGCATCGCGGCAACCCGGCTGGAAGCCGTGGGGATGGGCGAGCGGTTCCTTTACAACGAAGACGAGCCTCGCGCCGGCGAAAACCGCCGGGTCGAGTTCCAGGCGCTGAGCTAGAGCGCCTAGCCGCCGTTCAGCCGGATCCATGTCTCGGCGCGCTGCCGGGCGATGTCGAGTTCGGCCTGGTTCAGCCCCAGCCCCGCCAGCCGTTCGCGCGCCTCCTCTTCCTGGCGCGGGCGCTTGCTGTCGGCGGTCATCGCGGCGAGGGTGAAATGGAACGCCGCCTCGGCCTTGCTTGGCTCGACGCCCTGCCCGTTTTCGTACATCCGCCCGATGGCGATGCGCGCCGGCGCAAAGCCCAGGTCGGCGGACCGCTCGAACAGCCTGAGGGCGGTTGCGTTGTCACGCTCCACCAGCTTGCCGTCGCGGTAGATGCGGCCCAGGTTGAACGGCGCAAATCGGTTGCCCCGCTCGGCGGCGCGGGACATCCAGTCGAGCCCGCGCGCGATATCGGGCGCGCCCAGTTCGTCGCTGAGATAGATCCGCCCGAGGTTGTTCATCGCGTTGGTGTTGCCCAGTTCCGAGGCAACCTTGTATAGCCGGACTGCCTCTTCGGGGTCGCGCTCGACGCCCCGGCCCTGGTCGTCGCGGCCCCGGCGGTAGAGGTTGGCCAGCGTGTCCAGCGCGTTGGGCCACCCGTTCTGCGCCGCCAGCCGGTACCACAGAACCGCCTCGTCGAGGTTCTTTTCCACGAACCAGCCGCGTTCGAACATCTCGCCGATATTGGTGCGGGCGCGCAGGTTGCCCAGGTCGGCGGCGCGGCGGTAATAGCCCAAAGCGGTTTCATAGTCGCGCTCGCGCCCCTTGGCGGCGACGTGCAGAAAGCCCAGGTTGACCAGCGCCGCGCTATAGCCGCCGGCGCCGGCGAGGCGATAGAACCCTTCGGCCTCGCCGTAACGGCCCTGGATGTCGAGAATGCGGCCCATCTGGTGCAAGAGCCTCGGATTGGTCGGGTCTTCGGCCAGCGCCGCGGCGCAATCGGGCAGCGCGCGGCGCATGTTGACCAGCCCCCACGGCACGCCATCGGTGATGCGGCGCGGGTCGTCGGGATCGCCCGCGACAATATCGCAATCGGTGATCACCGCCGACAGGCCCTGGGGCGCGCGGCGGTCCTCGGGCACGGCGAACTGCGCCAGCGTCAGCCCGCGCACCGCCTGCCCGGTCTCCTCCAGCTCGACGGCCAGGTTGCGGGCCTGCGCCACGTTGGTGGAATTGGGGAAATGGGTCACGAAAGCGCGAAAATCCTCGGGCACGCGGCTGTCGCGGATCGCATCCCACCACAGCCGCTCGACGATCTTCAGCACGTTGTCGGCGGTGATCTCGCCGGGCGCCACCTGCGCGCGCACCCGGCCGGTGGGCTCTCGAAAGGTGAACTCGCGCTCGATCGAGGCCGAGATGAAGGGGCGCTGGCGCCCGTCGGTCCAGATCCGCACCGAACGGCGGACGGAGCGAAAGACATCGAGGATGTCCTTGCCCTCCTTGTCGATTTCGTTGATCAGCGCGCCGGTATAGGGGCTGTTGGGGCCGGTGCCGTCATAGGCGACCTCGCCGGCCTGGGTGGCAAAGCCGATCAGCGTCTCGCCCACGTCGCTTTCCATCGAGGCCAGCCCGCGGCCGATCTCGCCGGTGCCCGCGACGAAGGGGTTGTCGCGGCAGGCGTCGAGGATGAAGATGCCGAACTCCACCCCGCCGGCGTGGAACCGTTCGATGATCTGCGCGGCATCGGCGCTTTGCCCGAGGATCGTCTCTGCCGCGCCGGGCTGGATATCGACCGGCAGCAGGAAATTGCGCCCCCCGCTCTGCACCGCGTGGCCGGCGTAATAAAACAGGCCCACCGCCCCCTCGGGGACGCTGGCAATGAATTCGGCCAGTACCGCCTCGAACTCGGCGGCGGTGAGGTTTTCGCGCAGCGTCGTCTCGAACCCCGATTGCAGCAGCACCGCCGTCATCGAGCGTGCGTCGTTCACCGGGTTGCGCAGCGCGCCCACCGAATAGGCCTCATTGCCGATCACCAGCGCGTAGCGCTCTTGCGCGATTGCCGGCAGCGCCGCCAACGCCCAGATGCCGAACACGATAATTCTAATCTTTTCTAGCAATTTGCCGCCCTCCCTTCAGGCGCGGCCTCAAGACGGCCGAACATGGGTCCCGCGGTCATGATCGCCGCACTGCGCGATTCCGGCAAGCTGTGCGGGCAAGAGTCAGATCATGTGCCGTCCAAACGGCCGTCGCCGGTCGTGGCGCACTCGGCGGCGTTAGCCCAACAACCCGCGCTGCGCCCGGCAGGCGTGACTCAGCACGTGGATCAGCCCGGCCGCGGCGCCCGCGCCGTCGCCGATCTCCAGCCGCTGCATCCGGCGCAGCATGGCGGCGCGGGCCTCGGGGTCGAGCAGCGCCGCGACCTCGGCGCCGATGCCGATCCTGTCCGAGGCGCGCAGCATCCGCGCCCAGCCCGCCACCGCCGCGTGGCGCGCGCGCAGGATCTGCAGGTCCATCTCCGGCGCCTCGTTGGCGACGAACAGCGCAGGCACCGCCCCCGCAAGGCATTCGTGAAAGCTGTTGTAACCGGCCCCCGAAATCACCGCGTCGAACCCGCGGCTGTAGCGAAAGGCCGGGAACAGGGTGATCTGCCTGTGCGGCCCCTCGGCGGGCGGCGCAAAGGCGATGGGCGGCAGCAGCTCGACCACCTCGACATCGTCGTGCCGGGCCAGCGCGGCGAGCAGACGCTCGCGGATGCGGGCAAGGTCGAAATTGTTGCCCGCGCCCAGGCTGAGCGCGACCACCGTCTTGTCGTCGGCAAGGCCCAGTTCGGCGCGCGCCGCCGCGCGCGAAAGCCGCTCGTCGGGCTGGGTATGCAGGATCGGCGGCACCGCGGCGGCGCGCCCGTCGCGGGTCGGCCCCTCGTCGAACCGCTCCGATATCTCGCCGGGCTCCACGATCAGGTCGAAATGCCGGCTGCGCTCGATCAGCTTTTCGTTGGCCGGCGCCCAGAGCGCGCGGCGCACCCAGATGCGGCGCACCTCGGGGTGACGGTCGAGCGCGTCGATCAGCCCCGCGTAGGGCACGTTGCCGTCAAAAACCAGGCTGTCGGGGCGGAAAAGCGCGATGAAATCCGACAGCTCCAGGCCGAGTGCCGCGTTCCAGGGCCGGTTGCCGGCGCCGGTCAGCCGGTGAAACGGCACGAACTGGGTGAGAAACCCGGCCTCGACGGCCAGGCGGAACGCCTGGCTAAGGGTGAAAACCGCCGTTTCGGTGCCCTCGGGCAGGCGCCGGGCCAGCGCCATCGCGCGGGTCAGGTGCCCCAGCCCTGTGCCGTTGGAGGTCATGAACAGCACCCGGCGCGGACGGCGCGGCGCGGCGGGCACGGGGGCCGCACGCCAGCCGGGGAACAGCCGGTCGAGCCGCGGCACGAACCCTTCCAGCGCAAAGCGGCGCTCGACCGCGCGGCGGGCGCGGCGCGCCTGTTCGGCCAGCGCGTCGGGGTCGGCGGCCAGCCGGCGGATCAACGGCTCGACCTCGCCGGGCGCGGCATAGAGCGCCGCCTCGCCGAACAACGGGCGAAAGCTGTCGGGCAAAATGGCGGGCACGCCCGTCGCCAGCGCCTCGAGCACGCCCATCCCGAACGCCTCTACCCAGTCCGATCCATGAAAATAGACATAGAAATCCAGCCCTTCGAGAAAGTCTTTCACGTGGTCTGGGTCGAACGGGCGCAGCCGCCAGTTGCCGGGCAACGGCGCGAAATCGTCTTCGATCTCGGCGCTCGATCCCAGCGCGCGCAGCTCGATATCGGCGGCCGCGGGATAGACCGTCAGCGCCGCTTCGCGGCTGTCGGGCCATTTGTTGCGCTGGGGCCGGGAATGGCGGCCGATCACGATTTGGCTCGACGGGGCGCGCGGCGCGCGAAACGGCCAGGCGTCGAAATCGACGAGGTTCGACCAGTCCTCCGCCAGCGCGGTGCATCCCGGCGGCAACGGCGCGGGCAGCCGCGCGCGCACCGCCGGCCCCACCGGGGCCAGCACCGGGTCGGCGCCGAAAACCTCGCGCAGGTTGGCGACGATCCGGGCGAGGTCGTATTCCGGCGCGCCGTGGCCATCGACCGGCGGGTGATGCAGCACCAGCACCAGCCGCTCGGCCTCCAGCGCGCAGGGCGCGGCCGGCATGTTTTCAAAGCATCGCGGGTGATGCACCACGACCAGCGGCACCCGGGCCGGGCGGGCCGGGTCGACCAGCACCGCCCGCCCCTCGGCCAGGTGGCCGGCAATGGCCGGGTGCAGCGGGCGCGGCGCGGGAAACACCGCCGACAGCACCGGGCAGAGCCCCGGCACCACCCCCTCGCGCGCCAGCGCCGTCAGCTCTGCGTCAAGCGCCGTCGAGGTGCCGCCGGAAAACCGCGGATCGGCAAAGTAGACGAGGCTGGGGCTTTGCGGCATTCTGGCACCGTGTGTCGAACGCCCTCAGTGTCGGGGGCAAGCGGCGCGGCTTGTCAAGGCATGCCCATGATGTCACGGCTTTTTTCGCGCCGGCCGGCGCCGGAACCGGGTCTTTTCGCGCAGCGGCCCGAGGGCGAGGTGCGGCCGGCAGTGCTGGTCACCCTGCTCGTCGCGCCGCCCGCGGCGGTCGCGCGCGCGCTGGCCCGGCACGCCACGGCCCAGACCCACCGGCCGGTTTTCATCGTGACCGATCCCGATATCGGCCCGCTGCAGCAGGCCGGCTGCGTTTTCGAACACCTGCCCGCGCCCGAGATGGTTCAGCGCTTTTGCGGCATGGGCGACTGGCCCGGCTATCTCGACGAACGCTGGGCGATGCTGCAGCGCAAGTGGCAGCCGGGCTGGGTGGTCGCCTATGGCTTGAGTTTAGATGACTATTTGAAATCGTGCCTTGTTTCGGATACCCTGTGAAAAATTGTCGCATGCGGGGAACGGTCCATGAAACGGCGCTTCAATCTGGCCAAAACCGGCCTGACGATGATGATGCTTCCGCTCTTCGCCGCCTGCACGGTCGAACAGGCCGGCACGGCCGACAACCGTGACGCTGCATCCGGATACAAGACCTCCGGCAGCGTGGCGGGTATGCGCGACGACAACGACGACTCCGCGTACTGAGGCCCGGGTCCGCCCGCCGTGGCACAGAGCGACGCCCCCGTCCGACTGGCCGAATTCGACCGCGCCTTTGCCGCGGCCAATCTGCAGGCGCATGACCCCGATGCCGGCGACGGCGTGCTCGAAAACGCCGCCCGCGCCTTGCTGGGCCACCCGGCGGGCGCCGCCGATCGCGCAGCGCTCACACGGCTGGCCGCTGGCGGCAGCGTCGTCGCCCTGGCGCTGGCCGCGCGCGCCGAGATCGACGGCGGCACACCGAAAGCGGCCGCCGCGTTGCTGCGCCGGGCGCTTGCGCGGGCGCCCAACCACCTGACGCTGCAACGCCTGCTCGACACGGCCGAGGGCCGGTCGCGCCCGGCCGACGCGCTGGCCGGCCGGTTCTGCCCCGCCCCGTTCGAGAATATCGAGACCGAGCCGGGGGGCGACGTGCATTTCTGCTGCCCGGCCTGGCTGCCGGTGCCGATCGGCAATCTCGACACCCAAAGCGCCGACGAGATCTGGAACTCTCCGGCCGCGCAGGCGATCCGCGCCTCGATCCATGACGGGTCGTACCGGTTCTGCAGCCGCACCCATTGCCCGAAACTGTCGGAGGGCACCCTGCCCCGGCGCGCGGCGCTGAGCTCGCCCTGGCTGCGCCGTCAGGCCGAAAGCGGCGCGACCACGCTAAAGGACGGGCCGCGCAAGATCGTACTGTCGCACGACCGGTCGTGCAACCTCTCGTGCCCCTCCTGCCGCAAGGGGCTGATCCTGGCCCGGCGCGAGGAACAGGCGGCGATGAACGACATGGCCGACAAGGTGCTCTTTCCACTGATGCGCCACGCCGACCGCCTGCGGGTGACCGCCAGCGGCGACCCGTTCGGCAGCGCCCATTTCCAGTACGTGCTGCGCCATCTCGACCGGGCCGACAACCCGCGCCTGATCGTCGATCTGCAAACCAACGGCACGCTGCTGACCCCGCGCCTGTGGGACCGGCTGGGGCTTGAGGGCAAGGTCGGAAAACTGCTGGTCTCGGTCGACGCGGCCCGGCCCGAAACCTACGCCGTGCTGCGCCGGGGCGGTCGCTGGGACGAGCTGCGCCGCAACCTCGATTTCTTCGCCGCGCTGCGCCGCGAAGACCGGGTCGAGGCGTTCCGCCTCGACGTCGTCGTGCAGGCGCTCAACGCAGACGAATTGCCCGAGGTGGTGGCGCTGGCCCGGCGGCTGGGCTGCGACGGGGTCAAGTTCCAGATGATCCGAAGCTGGGGCAGCTACACGCCCGAGCAATTCGCCGAGGCCGACATCTCCGACCCTGCCCATCCCGGCTACGCCGCCTTCCTCGAAGTGTTGCGCGCCCCCGCGCTGGCCAGCCCTTACGTCGAATTCTGGGGCATGGAACGGGCGCTCGCGGAGGCAGGCCGGGCGGCGGCGTAAGCCCCCGGGGCCCGGCGCCGAAGGCCCGGGGACCGCTTTGCCGGACCGGGCGGACACCGTGCGTGCGGCGGCGCATGGGGGGCGCTGCCCCCCGTCCTTCGGACTCCCCCCGGGATATTTGGGGCCAGAAGAACCCATTGCCGGCTTCTTCTTGGTCCAAATACCCAATGGGTCGCCATTGTCGCGCCGTTGGTCCGAGGGACAATGGCGACCGGGCAAGGCCCCCGGCGGGTCGCGGTGCGAAGCGCGGCGAAACCGGAAATCGCCAGGGGCTTCCTCCGGCCATCCGGCCGCCCTACTCGGCCAGCCCGTAGGCCTGGCGCAGCCCGCGCTGGGTGCTGGGGCCGAAAGCGCCATCGATGGCACCGGCATAGAAGTCGTGCTCGCGCAGCAGGCCCTGCAGCGCGCGGCGCGTGGGCTCGGCAAACATCGCGGGGCGGTCGGTCAACAGCGTCAGCACGTCCTCGCTGCCCGAGCGCAGCGCCGCGTAGAGATAGCCTGCGGCGTCGTCCGGCCCCTTGCCCGGCACCAGCCCGTCGTCGATCAGCGCGGCGAAGTTGAACATCGCCTGCGGGTGGCGCTGCTCGGCGGCGCGCTGGAAAAACCCGATCGCGGCCTTGGGGTCGCGCGGCAGCCCGAGACCGCCCTGGTAATGCATGAAGGCCAGGTCGTTCAGCGCGTCGGCGAAATCCTGGTCGGCCGCCTGCCGGTAGAGCGCCAGTGCGCGGTCGGGGTCGGGGGCCACGCCGAGGCCCTTTTCGTAGAGCTTGGCCAGCTCGAACTGCGCCTCGGGCGAGCCCGCCTCGGCGGCCCGGCGCAACAGCTTGGCCGCCTGGGCCGGGTCGAACCGCGCCTCGGCGGGGTTCAGCCGCATATAGGCGAGCCCCAGGATCGAACGGGTATCGCCCTCTTCGGCCAGCGCGGCAAGCTGTTCCTCCTGCTCGGGGCGCAGCCGCGACCAGGCGATGCGGCGGTCGTCGGTGGCGACATCGGGCTCGGCCTCGGCCGGGCCGGCGAGGTAAAACGGCTGTCCCGAGAGCGAGCCGTAGGTATGCGGCTCTTGCCGGTTGCCGGTGCGTTCGAGCACCAGGTCGCGCACCTGCCGGAACATCAGCGAGATTTCCAGCCCAGGCTGGGCCAGCCGGTCGACCAGCGCCAGCGCGAAGGGGCTGTTCTGCCCGTCGCCGTCGAGCGCGACCTGCCCGTCGCGGGCGGCAAAGGCCACCAGCGTGCCGCGGTCGGGCGAGGGCGGCGCCAGCCCGCCCCGGCGCGGCGCCTCGGCCCGCATCTCGATACGGTCGCCGAACGGGTTGTCGCGGCAGGAATCGAGGATGACGATGCGCATCTGGCGCGCCCGGTCGACGGCGCGCAGCAGATCGCCAAGCGACAGCGCCTGGCCCTGGATATCGCGGTTCGAGCGGATTTCGGCATCGGCCGGGATCAGGAAGTTTTCGCCCTGCACCTCGACCCCGTGCCCGGCGAAATAGATCAGCGCCAGGTCGGCGGTTTCGGCCTCGAAGGCGAAATCGGCCAGCGCCGCGCGCAGATCGGCCTCTGACGTATCCAGCATCGTCGTGACGTCGAACCCGATGCCGCGCAGGGTGCGGGCGATGGCGGCGGCGTCGTTGACGGTGTTCTTGAGCGGCGGAATCGTCTGGTACGCGGCGATCCCGATGACCAGCGCGACCCGTTCGGCCGCGGCCGCGGCGCCGGCCAGCGGCGCGAGAAGAACAACCATGATCAGAAAGACGCGCATCGCACCCCCCATGCCCGTGCCGAGGATGGCCCGATGTTATCCGATTCGCACCCCGGCGACAGAACCGCGCGCGCGCCGGTGAGGTTTGGCCCGCTTGCAGACCTGTGCTAGCCTCGGCCTCGCCGAGCGTGCCGGTTCGGCCAAGACCCGAGGAAAGTGGATGATCGCCGTCGGACCGCCCCCCCGCCCGCCGCACCGCCGCGCGGCCGCCGCCGCCGCGCTGAGCGCGTGCGCGCTGGCCGCCGCACCTGCCGCCGCGCAGGACCAGCCCTACGCCATGGCCCCGGCCCATGCGCCCAAGAACGTGACGCTGCTGGGCGCCCCCTCGGCCACGGTGGCCCCGCACGGGCTGGTCTTTGCCTCGCTTTCGATCAGTTCCGACAGGGTCGGCCCCAGCGACGACGGCGACGGCTCGCTCGCGCTCGGCTTCGGTCACGGCAGTGCCGAAGAGGGGCTGGGCCTCCAGGCGACCGCCTATCTCACCTCGCTTTCGGATTCGCCCGGCGATTCGGGCTATCTCGCCTTCAGCGCCTCGCGGCGCGTCGCCGCCGGCGCGGTGCCGGTCTATGCCGGGCTGACGGTCAGCCAGGTCGCGGCCTGGGGCGATTCCTCCAATCTCGATCCCAGCGGCAGCGTCGCGCTGACCGCTTTTCCCACCCTCACCGGGCGTAACGGCAGCATCTGGCCGCTGATGTTCACGCTGGGCGGCGGCAGCGACATCCGCGATTTCGAAACCGATCCGGGCCTCTTCGCCGGCGCCGGCATCGGGCTGACGCCCGAGCTGGGCGCGAGCGCGGCGTGGTACGGCGACCACGTCACGCTGGGTGCCGCGTTGCGCCCCCGCGGCGTGGACAACGCCTATTTCACGGCCTCGCTGGTCGATGCCTTCGACCAGGAGGACAGCCAGCGCGTGGTCGTGTCGTTCAACCTGACCCTCGGCAACGCTTTCGGGAGATGATGCCATGAAACATGCCCGTCCGACGCTCATCGCGGCGATGGCCGCCTGCCTACTGCCCGGGCCCGGCGGCGCGGGCGAGCATGCGGTCGCCGCGGCGCAGTTCGTTTTCGTCCCCGCGCCGGTGACCGGGCCCACCGCGCCGCCCGGCGTGACCCGCGCCACCGCCACCGTCCAGACCACCGACCGCATCGTCCGCGAGATTTCCGCCGCCCGCGATTTCTGCGGGCGCCTCGCGCAGAAGGAATACGTGATCGACTGCCTGGCCGACCAGCTGGCCACGGTGGCCGACAACATCCCGCTGCGCGGCGATTACCGCGAGGCCCGCCGGACGATTGACGCCGCGGCGCGCGATCTGCGCGCGCTGGCACGCGGCAATGCCGACCCCGCCCTGCCCCGCGCCCGGCTGCGCACGCCGACGCTGCGCAGCTCTCGCGCGATTACCCCGGTGCGCAGCGACGCGCTATCCGCGCTGAACGATCGGGCGGCGGGGATCCTGCAAGAGGCCGAGACGACGCTGCTGCGCTCGGCCGAGAACTCGGAACGCCGCATGGTGCATTACCAGCGCATCGCCGACGCGGTGGGCTCGACCAAGGTTCTGCTGCGTTCGCTCTGAGCGGCGGCCCGATCGGGCCCGCACAGGCCTAGCGGCGCGTCTTGGTCTCGTCGATCCAGTCGACCATGGCGATGTCGAGCTGGCGCAGGATCGCCTCGGCCCGCTCATAATCCTTGTGCAGCACAAGCTCTTGGAGCGCCATCTGCAGGCCCCGATGCATCTGCTGCACGCCGTCGATCGCTTCGCGGTTGGCTAGCTTGTTCATTCCCTGCCTTTCGCATTCCCGCCCTGGCGCCGCAACCGGAACGGCCCCGCCGCACGGCTAGCCCGTGCCAAAGCCCGCGCCCGGCTTGCGGTATTCGTCGCGGGGCGGGCTGAAGATGTCCAGCACGCGGGCACCTTCGGGGCCGGCGCGCATGGTGTGCGGCACGTTGCCGGGGGTGCGCCAGAAATCGCCCTTGCGCACCGCGATCTCCTCGCCGCCCTGGATGCGCGTGGCCGAGCCTTCCAGCAGCACGCCCCATTGCTCTTCGGGGTGGTGGTGGACCTTGCCCTCTGCACCGGGCGCGAAACTGACCACCGACAGCATCGCGTGATCGCCGGCAAAGATGCGCGTGGACAGCCCCGGCGCCAACTCGCGCAGCAGGCCGTCGGAGAGATCGTCGAGGCTGTGGAATTCCTTGCGCTGGCTCATCGTGCGGTCTCCTGTGTCCGGTGTCGTCGCGGGGCAGGATAGGCGCAGCCGCGGGCCGAGGCCAGCGGGTGCCGGCCGCCTGCGCCACCTTGCGGTCGGCGCCGAGTTGGTATTCTGTCCGCATCCGTCAGACCATGCACAAGACAAGGACCCGCCCATGTTCGACACCGTTCCCGGCCTGCTCGACGCCATCCGGTCGCGCTTTGCCCATGTCGAGACCTGCCCGTTCCAGGGCGAGCGGGTGTTTTTCGAAAACGCCGGCGGTGCGCTGACTCTGAATTCGGTGGTCGAGACCTCGGCCCGGTTCGCCGCGATCCCCGACAACCAGGGGCGCGACAACACCGCCTCGCACGCACTGGCCGAGGTGATCGGCAAGGCGCGCGCGGACATGGCCGTGTTCTTCAACGCGCCGGGCGGGCAGTTCATCGTCGGCGAAAGCGGCACCGAGCTCTTGTTCCGGCTGATCGGGGCGGCGAGCCTGGGCACCGGGCCGGGCCGGGTGCTGGGCTCAACGCTGGAACACCCGGCCTCGCGCAGCGCCGCGGCCCGCTATGCGCCCCTGTCTGACAAGGCCCATGTGTTGGTCGCCCATGACGACGCGACCGGCACGGTGGACGCGGCCGCCTATCTGCCCGAGATCACCCCCGACACGCGGGTGGCCACGATCCTGCACACCTCGCCGGTCACCGGCATCGGCGTGGACGTGGCCGCCATCGCCGCCGCGATCCGCAAGGTGGCGCCCGAGTGCTATATCGTCGTCGACGGCATCCAGCACGCCGCCCATGGCCGGATCGACCTCGCCGCCTATGGCATCGACGGCTACGTGGTCTCGCCCTACAAGGCCTTCTCGCGCCACGGCTACGGCGTGGCCTGGCTGTCGGACCGGCTGGCCGCGCTGCCCCATGACGGGCTGATGGGCGCGCCGGGCGGCGCCCCGTGGGAGCTGGGCACCCGAGACACCGGCGCCTACGCCACCTTTTCCGACGTGGTGGCCTATCTCGACTGGCTGGGCGGGCAGGTCTCGGACCACGACGACCGGCGCGCCCGGATCGTGGCGGCGGGCGCGGCGATCCACGCCCACGAGCAGCGGCTGACCGAGGCGATGCTGCACGGCACCGGCAACCTGCCCGGCCTGGCGCAGATCGAGGGCGTCACCGTGATCGGCGGCGTCGAGAACGCCGCGCGCGAGGGGCTGGTCTCGTTCGCGCTGGACGGCCGCCCGGCGCCCGAGCTGGTCGCGGCGCTGAACGCCGCCGGGGTGCGCACCCATACCCGCAAGGACGACCACTACTCGGGCAATATCCTGACGCCCCTCGGGCTAGAGACCTGCGTGCGCGTGTCGCTCTGCCACTACAACACCGAAGCCGAGGTCGCCCGCTTGCTCGCCGCGATGCAGGATATCGTGCAGGGCTGAGCCGCCAGCCCGCCGTCCCGACGCACTTCCGGATGTCGGCCCGCGGAGGGCTGATACCCAGCGCGATCCGGCGGAACGGGCGAAGAAACGGCAAGCTGCCGAGGTCGCGCGCGGTCTCAGTCGGCGCAGGGCACCGTGGTCTCGACCAGTTCGCCGCCGCGCCGCGTCCTGATGGTGCATTTGTCCTGGACCGACAGCAGGTTGGTGATCTCTGCCGAGGGTGCGAAAACCCGGACGAGTTCGAGCGTCTGGCCGATCCGGTCGGCCGAGGTCACGGTGCCCGACAGGATGACCGTGTTGGCCACGGTGTTCACTGAAATCCGTTCCCGGGGAAAGACCGCGCGGATCTGTTCCAGCAACAGATCCGCCGGCGGCGCCTCTTGCACTTCGCCCGATGTCAGCAGGTTCGACACCTTGCCGGGCGCGTAGCGTTCCGCCAGATCGACGGCCTGGCCCAGCCGCTGGCGCGTGCTGACCGTGCCCGACAGCACCAGCCCGCCATTCGCGCCGCCGACAGTGATGTCTTCGTCCGGCAGCAGATCGGCGAGACGGGCCCTGAATTCGTCGATGTCGATCTCTGCGCTTTGCGGCTCGGCCGCCTCGACGACCATCAGGTTCGTCACGCGGTCGCCCGCGTAGCGTTGTGCCAGCGCGATGGCCTGTTGCATGCTTGACGCCGATGACACCGTCCCCGACAGGACGATGCCGTCATTGGCGGTGAACGCGGTGATGTCCTCGCCGGGCAGGATTTCTTGCAGGCGCGTTTCGAACTCGGTGATGTCCTGGGTGACCAGAATGTTGACGATGTTGAGGATCTTGCCATCCTCGCCCACCAAGATCAGCGTCGTCCGGCCCGGCGTCTTGCCGAGAACGTAGATCGCGCTGTCGGACAGGGTGCTGATATCGGCAATCTCGGGATTGGCAATCGAGAGTTCCACAAAGGGCTGGTCGCTTTCCAGGACGACGGCGGTATCGACCGCGACATCCAGCGTGGAGGTCGGTCCACCATCCTGCAATTCCAGCGATTGCGCCGCCGCGGAATGGACGCTGATATTGATGCTGACGGTGGCGAGTGCGATTGCGGCCAACGCGGCCTTCACCAGTCCCTGCAATGTCACCATGGTCGATCTCTCTCGCTCCCTTCCGCGCCCGACGCGTCATTTAACAAGGAAAAAATGTCAAAAGAATGCGCGGCGGACGGCGCCGGTCCTGTCGGGCTGTCTCCGGGGGGAAAGGACACACCGGTCATCTTCCTCGCAATGGCCTGCCACCGCAAACCCGACCGGTCCGGCCGCGCCACCGGCATCCTAGCAGACCCGCCTGCCGTGACAATGCCGGTGCGCCGTCTGCGGGCGGGCGGCCCACCGGCCTCGCGTCCGGGGCACCGCCAGGCAGAGGGCGTCGCCGCGCGCTCTGCCCCTTGAGAAACCAGCCCGATCAGGCGGAGTCTGTATCCCGAATTTGCTGTGCCGAGCAGTCGCCGCGCACAGTGACCTTGCCCCCGCACCGATGGCGGCACAGATGAAAGAGCGAGACACCGGCCTTGTACGGCTGATGGGGCCGTCCGGGTTTACACCCGATGGCGGCTGACCCTTCGTTGATGAACGACCCCATTCGATGGGAGCTTTGAGTAATATCTGACCCGAGCGCGGTCTTGTGGAGGGGATGCCCCTGCGGCTTCCACGCTGCGATGTACGAACGGCAGGCCGCCCTTGCCGGCGGCCCGCGCGCGGCCCATAGGATCGCCTCGGCGTTGCCGAAGACGAGCGGCGCGCCGACAGACACGGATAACAGGGAGACCACGACCGATGCAGATTCGCAGTGCCCACGCCTACCCTTCGCGCCGCTCGGCGGTCCTGGCCGACAACATCGTCGCCACCTCGCAGCCGCTGGCCGCCCAGGCCGGCCTGTCGATGCTGGCCCGCGGCGGCAACGCCGCCGATGCCGCCGTCGCCGCGGCGATCACGCTGACCCTGGTCGAACCCACCGGCAACGGCGTGGGGTCCGACGCCTTCGCGATCCTGTGGGACGGGGCCGAGCTGCACGGGCTCAACGCCTCGGGCCGCGCCCCCGCCGCCTGGACGCCCGAGCGGTTCGCCGGGGCCGAGGCGATACCGATGCTGGGCTGGGACAGCGTCACCGTGCCCGGCGCGGTGTCGGCCTGGGCGGCGATGTCCGACCGGTTCGGCAAGCTGCCCTTCGAAACGCTTTTCGAGCCCGCCATCGGCTATGCCGAGCGGGGATTCCCGGTGTCGCCCAAGATCGCCCAGCTCTGGGAGCGCGGGGCCGAGTACCTGGCCGAGCAGCCCGGCTTTGCCGAGACGTTCCTGCCCGGCGGCCGGCCTCCGGGCGCGGGTGACCGGTTCGTCAACCCCGACCTTGCCCGCAGCCTCACGCTGATCGCCGAAAGCAAGGGACGCGCCTTTTACGAAGGCCCGCTGGCCGAGGAAATCGTGGCCCATGCCGCAGCCCATGGCGGGGCGATGACGCTGGACGATCTTGCCGCGCACGAGGCCGACTGGTGCGGCACGATCTCCAAGAGCTTCGGTGATGCAACGCTGCACGAGATCCCGCCCAACGGCCAGGGCATCGCCGCGCTGATCGCGCTCGGCATCCTCGGGCACACCCCGATCCGCGACCTCGACGCCGACGACCCGCGGGCGATGCACCTGCAGATCGAGGCGATGAAACTGGCGCTGGCCGACACCCGCGCCTTTGTCGGCGATATCGACCACATGGCCCCGGTGACGCCCGCCGACCTGCTGGACGACGGCTATCTTGCCGCGCGGGCCAGGCTGATCGACCCGGCCCGCGCCGCCGACCACGGCACCGGCGCGCCGAAACGCGGCGGCACGGTCTACCTGTCGACCGCCGATGCCTCGGGGATGATGGTGTCGTTCATCCAGTCCAACTACATGGGCTTCGGCTCGGGCGTGGCGGTGCCGGGCACCGGCATCCACATGCAAAACCGCGGCTGCGGCTTTTCGCTCGACCCGGCCAGCCCGAACGTGGTGGCCCCGCGAAAGCGCCCGTTCCACACGATCATCCCGGGGTTCCTGATGGGGCCCGACGCCCCGGTGATGAGCTTTGGCGTGATGGGCGGGCCGATGCAGGCACAGGGCCATGTGCAGATGGTGCTGCGGACCCAGCTCTGGGACCAGGACGTGCAGCAGGCCGCCGACGCGCCGCGCTGGCGCGTGACCGAGGGGCTGGGCGTGGCCTGCGAGACCACCCTGCCCGCCGCCACGCTGGAGGCGCTGGCCGCGATGGGCCACGCGCTGACGCTGGAAGAGCCCGATACCGCCTTCGGCTTTGGCGGTGCGCAACTGGTTCACCGGCTGCCGGGTGGCGGCTATGCCGGCGGGTCGGACCCGCGCAAGGATGGCATGGCGGTCGGGTTCTGACATCGCCGGACCGGCGCGGCAGGACCATCCCGCCCCGCCTGCCGCCGCCGTCGGCCCATTCCAGCGCCAGCATCGCCGGAGAGGCCGAGAGGGCCCCCGCCGGGGACGGCGCCGACGGCCCTATCCGTCAAGCCCCGTCAAGCCGCGCGTCCTACAGCAGCGCCTCGATCAGTGCGCGGGTGTTTTCCGGCGTCATCTCGACCGGGTTGCCGCCGGTCGACGGGTCCTGCAAGGCCGCGGCGACCAGCGTGTCGATATCGGGGTCCGTCACGCCGAGATCGGTCAGGGTTTTCGGAATGCCCAGGCGGGCGTTGAACTCGTCCACGAACAGGCGGAACCCCTCAAACCCGCCCTCGATCCCCAGATAGGCGGCGGCGGCGTCGAAACGGCCGGCAATCGCCGGGGCGTTGAAATTCAGCACCTCGGGCATGCACACGGCGTTGGTGGTTCCGTGATGGGTATGGTGGACCGCCCCGATGGGGTGCGACAGCGCGTGGATCGCCCCCAGCCCTTTCTGAAACGCCGTGGCGCCCATGGCCGCCGCGCTCATCAGATGCGCGCGGGCCTCGATGTCGGTGCCGTCGTCATAGGCGCGCGGCAGATACTCTTTCACCAGCCGCATCCCCTCCAGCGCGATGCCCTGGCTCATCGGGTGGTAATGCGGCGAGGAATAGGCCTCGACGCAGTGGGCGAAGGCGTCCAGCCCGGTGCCCGCGGTGATCGGCCTGGGCATCCCGACGGTCAGTTCGGGGTCGCAGATCACCACGGCCGGCAGCATCCGGGGGTGGAAGATGATCTTCTTTTCGCGGGCGACGGAGTTGGTGATGACCGAGGCGCGCCCGACCTCCGACCCGGTGCCCGCCGTTGTGGGCACCGCGATGATCGGGTGAATGCCGGCGGGGTCGGCGCGGGTCCACCAGTCGCCGATATCCTCGAAATCCCAGATCGGGCGGGTCTGCCCGGCCATGAAGGCCAGCACCTTGCCCAGATCCAGCCCCGAGCCGCCACCGAAGGCGATGACGCCGTCGAAGCCGCCCGCGCGATAGACCTCGAGCCCGGCCGCGACATTGGCCTCGTTGGGGTTGGGGTCGACCTCGGCAAAGATCGCGCGTCCGAGGCCGGCGGCCTCGATCAGGTCGAGGGTCCGCGCGGTGATATCCATCGTCGCGAGGCCCCGGTCGGTCACCAGCAGCGGCCGGGTGATGCAGGCGGCGGCGCAGGCCTGGCCGATCTCGTCGATGCGTCCCGCGCCGAAACGGATCGCGGTGGGGTAGGACCAGTTGGCGGTAAGCGTCATGTCACAGGTTCCGGAGGTGATAGGATTTCGGGCGGGTCAGCGCCGCGTAGGCGAGTTTCGACAGCCCGGCGCCGCGGCCGGTGTCCTTGCAGCCGGTCCAGCACAGCGCCGGGTCCAGATAATCGCAGCGGTTCATGAAGACGGTGCCGGTCTCGATCCGGTCGCCGATGCGTTCGGCGGCCTCGATATCGGCGGTCCAGATCGCCGCGGTCAGGCCGAAGCGGCTGTCGTTCATCAGCGCGATGGCCTCTTCGTCGTCCTTCACCGCCATGATGCCGACGACCGGCCCGAAGCTCTCGTCGCGCATCACCCGCATGTCGTGGGTGACGCCGGTCAGGATCTGCGGCGTCAGGTAGGCGCCGCCGTCATCGGCCTCCATCGGCGCGATATGGGCGGTGGCGCCGGCGGCCACGGCCTCATCAATCTGGGCGCGCACCTCGCGTGCGAACCGGATGTTGGCCATCGGCCCGATGGTGGTGTCGGGGTCCAGCGGGTTGCCCAGCCGCTGCTTTCGTACCCAGGCCACGGCCTTGTCCAGGAAGGCGTCGAAGAGGCTGTCATGCACATAGATCCGCTCGACCCCGCAGCAGCACTGGCCCGAGTTGAACATCGCGCCGTCCATCAGCGTCTCGACCGCCGCGTCCAGATCGGCATCGGCGCGGACATAGCCCGGGTCCTTGCCGCCCAGTTCGGTCGAAACGGGGATGAAGGTGCCCGCCGCGGCGCGCTCCATCGCCTGCCCGCCGCCGACGGAGCCGGTGAAATTGACGAAATCGACCGCGCGCTCGGACAAGAGCGCCGAGGTGGTGTCGTGATCGAGCACGACATTCTGAAAGACGTCCGCGGGCACGCCGGCCTCGTGGAATGCCTCGGCCAGATGTTCGCCGACCTGAAGGGTTTGGGCGGCGTGTTTCAGGATCACCGTGTTGCCGGCGATCAGCGCGGGCGCGACGGTGTTGATCGCGGTCATGTAAGGATAGTTCCATGGCGCGACCACCAGCACCGTGCCCCATGGCACGCGCTTGATCATCCGGTGAAAGCTGTCGCTCGCCTCGATCTCGACCGGCGCCAGCGCCTCTTGGGCGACATCGGCCATGTAGCTCAGCCGCTCGTCGAAACCGCCGTATTCGCCGCCGTAGCGCACCGGGCGGCCCATCTGGTGGGCAAGCTCGCGGGTCATCCGGTCGGTCGACTGGCCGATGATCTGGTTTGCCTTGCGGACAAGGGCGATGCGTTCGGCCAGCGGGCGCGCCGCCCAGCCGGGTTGCGCGGCGCGGGCGCGGGCCGCGGCCTCGAAGGCGGCGTCGCGGCCAAGCGCCGCGCGCGAAAGGTAGACGGAGCCGTCGATGGGCGAGACGAGGTCGATGGTCTTGGTCATGTGGCGCTATCCTCGGCAAAGAGGGTCTGGTTGGGCGGCGGCGACGGGGCGCGGGCCGGGGGCGGCCCTTGCCGGGCACGCGGGACGGGCCGCGCACGGCTCACCGGCCGCATCGCGTGCCCGATGGCATGACTGCCCCGGCTCTTCAAGCCCGTTCGAAGCCGCGGGCGACCTCGTAATCGGTCACGACGGCGTCGAAGGCCTCCTGCTCGACCTCGGCCGCGCGGGTGTAGTGGTCGACCACCTCGTCACCCATCGTCTTGCGCAGCATGTCCGAGCCGCGCAGCGTCGCGGTCGCGGCGCGCAGGGTGTGCGGGAAATCGGCGACCTCGTCCATGCCGTAGATATCGCCCGAGACCGGCTGCGCCAGCTCCAGCCCCTCTTCGATACCCGACAGCCCCGCGGCGAGCTGGCCCGCGCAGGCGAGGTAGGGGTTGATGTCCGAGCCCGGCATCCGGCATTCGATGCGCACGCCCTTGGTGCCATCGCCGACCAGACGATAGGCCGCCGTGCGGTTATCGACCGACCAGGCGATCTTTGTCGGCGCGAAGGTGCCCGGCAGAAAGCGTTTGTAGCTGTTGACGTAGGGCGCCATGAAAAAGGTGATGTCGGGCGAATATTTCAGCAGCCCGGCCACATAGGCGCGCATGGTGGCCGACATCGCCAGTTCTGCCTCGCCGTCGTGAAACGCGTTGTTGCCGTCCTCGCCGGCCAGCGACTGGTGGATATGGGCGGCCGAGCCGACCTTGTCGTGGTGCCATTTGGCGATGAAGCTGGCGGCGTGGCCCTTCTGGTCGGCGATTTCCTTGACGGCCTGCTTGGCGATGACGTGATGATCGGCGGCCAGAACGGCCTCGGCATAGCGGATGTTCAGCTCTTCCTGCCCGGTCTCGGCCTCGCCCTTGGTGTTTTCCACCGGCACGCCCGCCGCGACCAACAGGTTGCGGACCGGCCGCATCACATGCTCTTCCTTGGTCGTCTGCAGGATGTGGTAATCTTCGTTGTAGCCCGAGATCGGCGCCAGATCGCGGAATCCCGCCCGGCGGATGGTATCGAAACTGGCCTCGAACAGGAAGAATTCCAGCTCGGTCGCCATCATCGGCGAGAACCCGAGGCGCGCGGCCCGGGCGACCTGCGCCTTGAGGATCTCACGCGGCGCGATAGGCACGGGCTGGTGCGTGTGGTGGTCGATCAGGTCGCAAAACACCATCGCCGTGCCGTCGAGCCAGGGCACGCGGCGCAGCGTGGACAGGTCGGGGCGCATGACGTAGTCGCCATAGCCCTTTTCCCAACTCGTCGAGGCATAGCCGTCGGGCGTTGCCATCTCGATATCGGTGGCCAGCAGGTAGTTGCAGCAATGCGTTTCGTGATGCGCGCTTTCGACGAAGTTGGAGACGTGGAACCGCTTGCCCATCAGCCGCCCCTGCATGTCGATCAGGCAGACGAGGACGGTGTCGATCTCGCCGCTGGCCGCGGCATCGTTGAGGGCGTCGAAAGTCAGGTTGGCGGTCATGCGGCAGCTCTCCGGTGGCAAGGCGGGCGGCCCCGGTGCGGGGCCGCCCCGATGGTTTTACTCGAAGTTGTACGGAACACCGGCCTGGTTGATCACGCCGTTGTACTCGCGGAAGATGTTCACGATCTTCTGGTGCACCTCGCCCTCCTGGGCGATCTCGTCCCAGAACACCTTGGCCGCGTTCTCGACCTCGGCCCATTCGGCGGCCGGAACCGAGCGCAGGGCGAGCTTTTCGCCGTTTGCGCGCAGCGCGGCCTCACCGCCCCAGTACCACTGGTTGCGGTAGGTGTGGCCTGCCTCGACGCCGGCCATGACGACCGATTTCAGGTGCTCGGGCAGCTCGGCCCAGCGCTCCTGGTTGGCAAACCACGACCCGATCCACGCCCCCGAGATGTTGTTGGTGAGGAAGTAGTCGGTCACGTCGGCCCAGCCCACCGTGTAGTCCTCGGTGATGCCCGACCAGGCCATGCCGTCCAGTTCGCCGGTCTGCACCGCGACCTCGGCATCCTCGTAGGGGATGTTCACCGGAACCACGCCGAACTGCGCCAGGAACCGGCCCGCGGTCGGGAAGGTGTAAAGCTTCAGCCCGTCCAGGTCGGCGACCGAGGTGATTTCCTTCTTGGTGTTGAAGTTGCACGGGTCCTGCCCGGCGGCCGAGAGCCACTGGACGCCCACCTTGGCGTATTCCTCGCGCCAGATATCGGCCAGCCCGTACTGGTTGAACAACACCGGCACGTCGAGAATGTGCTTGGTTGCGAAGGGGAAGTAGCCGCCGAAGACGCGCAGCGGCGTGGGCGAGGCCATCGAGTCGTCATCCGAATGCACGCCGTCGATGGTGCCACGCTGCAACGCCTGGAACAGCTCGCCCGTGGGCACGATCTGGTCGGCGTAGAACAGCTCGATCTCAAGCTCGCCGTTGGCGTTGGCGTTGATGTAGTCGATGGCGGGCTTGGTCACATGTTCGCCCAGCGCGCCGCCGGCATAGGTCTGGAACCGCCAGCGGATCGGCGACTGCGCATGCACGATTGCCGGCGCGGCCAGCGATGCGGGCGCGGCCAGGGCGGCGCCCTTGAGGAATCTGCGTCTCGATGTAGTCATTGTCATACACTCCTTTGTTGGAAGATATGCCCGGGCCGGTTTTTCCGGCCACTCGTTGAATTGATGCTCAATTTCCGTAGACCTTCCCGGGAAGCCACAACGCGATTTCCGGAAAGGCCAGCACCAGGCCCAGCGCGACGGCCATCACGCCGACAAAGGGCACGATCGAGCGGTAGATATCGCCGATCGTGATCTCCGGCGGCGCCATCGCCCGCATCAGG
Source organism: Rhodovulum iodosum (assembly GCF_041020385.1). Classification (NCBI taxonomy): domain Bacteria; kingdom Pseudomonadati; phylum Pseudomonadota; class Alphaproteobacteria; order Rhodobacterales; family Paracoccaceae; genus Rhodovulum; species Rhodovulum iodosum. The sequence goes on from NZ_JBEHHI010000002.1 coordinate 723,317, forward strand.
AACAGGTTATAGCCGAAGGGCGGCGTCATGTAGGCGATCTGGCACGTTATCGTATAGAGTACCCCGTACCATACCAGATCGAAGCCCAGCGCGCCCACAAGCGGCACGTAAAGCGGCGCGACGATGACCAGCATCGCCGTGTCGTCGAGAAACGTGCCCATCACCAGAAAGCTGAGCTGCATCAGGATCAGGATCACCCAGGGGTTCAGGCCCAGCTTGACGGTGAACAGGTCCTCGATCGCCTTGACCGCGCCCAGCCCGTCGAACACCGCGCCGAACGCGAGGGCGGCGAGGATGATCCACATGAACATGCAGGTGATGCCGAGCGTCTGCTTGATCGACGTCTCGAAGACGTGCCACGTCATCCGCCCCTTCAGCACCGCGGCGAGGAAGGCCGCGATGGCGCCGATGGCCGAGCTTTCCACCAGCGACGTCCAGCCGTTGACGAAGGGCACCATCATCACCGCGAAGATCCCCACCGGCAGCAGCCCGGCCTGCAACAGCCGCAGCTTTTCGCCCCAGCTTATGTCGGCGCGTTCGTCGGCGGCCATCGCCGGGCCGAGCGCCGGGTTGAGACGGCAGCGAATGGCGATGTAGATGATGAACAGCGCGGCCATCATCAGCCCCGGCACCACGCCCGCCAGCCAAAGCTGCCCCACCGGCTGCCGCGCGATCATGGCGTAAAGGACCAGCACCACCGAGGGTGGCACCAGGATGCCCAGAGACGAGCCCGCCTGGATCACCCCCGTGACCATGCGTTTGTCGTAATTGCGTTTCAACAGCTCGGGCAGCGCGATGGTCGCCCCGATGGCCATGCCGGCGACCGAAAGCCCGTTCATCGCCGAGATCAGCACCATCAGCCCGATCGTGCCGATCGCCAGACCGCCCGACATGCCGCCCATCCAGACATGGAACATCCGGTACAGATCGTCGGCGATCCGCGATTCCGACAGGACATAGCCCATGAAGATGAACATCGGCAGCGTCAGCAGCGGATACCACCGCATGACCTTGATCGCCGCGGAGAAGCCCAGGTCGTAGCCGCCCCGGTCGCCCCACAGAAAGAACGCAGCGACCACCGCGACGAAGCCGATCGCGCCAAAGACGCGCTGCCCGGTCAGCAGCATCACCATCATCGTCGAGAACATGAGGGTCGCGATGACCTCGTAGCTCATCCTCGCCGCCCTCCGTCGAGGTCTTCGGGCGCCATGTGAACGGGCTCGTCGTCTTTCGGGCCCATGTCGTGGCCCCTCAGGCGCAGGATGTCCTTGGCCAGCTCCGAAACCGACTGAAGCAGCATCAGGAAGATGCCGACGACCATGATGGTCTTGATCGGCCAGATATACGGGCGCCACGCCGAGGACGACCGCTCGCCGCCGTACTGGAACGAATACATCAGGCTTTCCCAGCCGCCCCAGAGCAGAAACGCCAGGTAGACGATCAGGAACAGCACCGTCATCGCGTCGACCTGGCTTTTGCGCCGGTCGGTCCATTCCCCGTAAAGCAGATCCATCCGCACATTGGCGCCCATCTGCATCGCGTAGGGCCCGCCGAGGATGTAATAGGCGACCATGGCGAACTGCGCCATTTCCAGCGTCCAGAGCGACGGCACGAAGAAGGTCTTGGAGATGGAGGAATAAAGCAGGATGCCCATCATCACGAAGATGCCGTACATCACGACCCGGCCCACCATCCGGTTGGCACTGTCGACGACGCGCACATAGGCCTTCATTGCGTCGATCATGAGGCCGGCACCCCGGCGGCCAGCGCGGCGGCCAGCATTCCGGCCAGCGCGTCGGCGGCGCGCGCAACCCCGCCCGCGTCGGCCAGCAGATCGTTGCGCAGCTCGATCATCACGCTTGCCGAGCTTGCCTCGCCATGACGCGCCAGCGTGTGGGTCACCCCGTCGGCCGCCGCGTAGGGCTGGTTGAGCTCGGTTCGAAACTCCGTCCCGGCCGCGGCCAGCATGGCGCGGGCAAGCCCCGCCTCGGCGTCGTGCAAGAGACCGATCTCGGTCTCGCGCGGCACCCCGTGCCAGGTGGGGGAAAAGCTGTGCACAGTAACCAGCACCGGTGCCGCGCCCTGCCCCGCGAGCGTCGCCTCGACCGCGCGGTGAAACGGATGATAGACCGCCTGCGCCCGCATCTCGCGGTCGCGCTCGGTCAGGCCGCGGTTTCCCGGTATCTCGATGCGTTCGACCCGGTCGGGGGTGGCCGCCGCCGATGCGGGCGGGCGATTGCAGTCATGCACCAGGCGGGACACCCGCCCCAGGACAAGCGGCGCGTCGAGCCGCGCCGACAACGCGCGCGAGAGCGATTCGGCGCCCGGATCCCAGACCGCGTGCGCGTGGCGGTCGGCCTCGGCCAGGCCCAGCGTTCCGAACGCCTCGGGGATGTGAGCGCTGGCATGGTCGCAGACCAGAACGATACCGCACCGTCCGGACGCATTCACGACCTCGGCGGCTGGCCCTTCGAACGAGCTTTCGGATGGGTCCCCGTAACGCACCGGCACATCTGATCGGTGTGCCGGAATCCTGTCAAGGGTGCTGACACACTATTTCGATCGCGCGCTCAACGGCAAATGAGGCTTTTCTTTCCGCAGCATAGCACCCGACCCCCGGCGCGCGACGCGGCACTATACACCGTGCGTGCGGCCCGGCGCGGCGACTGCCGCCAGGGTTGAAAGAGACGTTGGTATTGCCGCGGATAGCGGCAGACAGGCACCCTCCGGCCCCGCGCTTCGGCGGCAGCCTTCGTGCTTATGCCCGGGCCGCCGGTAAAACGCGCCACCAGTTCCAAGGCGATGTGGCCCGACGCGGGTTTTGGCCTCAAACGCATAATTTCGCCCTTCGCCTGAGGCGGGTTTCATCCTCTTATTGCCCCGATTGGAGCGATGGGTTTCGATTTCCTGCATTAGGTCGTGTCCCGCGTCGCGGTCAAGACCCGCGGAGAACACGGGTTGACCCCAAAAACGTGCATTGCCCGCCGGGCGACAAAAGGTCGAAGAGGTCACAGGGCATGAATTCGCTGCGCTTTCTTTCGCCGCTGATCTTCTCGGCCGCGATGGCGCTGTCCGGGCCTGTCCGGGCCGAGGCGGACGGGCCCGATTTCTTTCGGGTCACCGGGGTGGCGGCCGAAGATGTGCTGAACCTGCGCGCCGCGCCTGCCGCGGATGCCGAGAAGGTGGGGGAGATTCCGCCCGATGGCGACGGCATCCGCAATCTGGGCTGCGAGGGGGGGCTGAGTTTCGCCGAATGGCAGCAGGCCACCGAGGCCGAACGGCAGGCCGCGGCGCGCCAGCGCTGGTGCCAGGTCGCCTATCGCGGGGTCGAGGGCTGGGCCGCCGGCCGGTTCCTGGCCGAGGGCACCGCGCCCGATCTGGACGCGATGCCGGCAAACGCGCAACTGCAGACCTGGCCAATCGCCGAGATCGACGGCCAGCAGCCCCAGGGCGTGCCCGAGATCGTCTTTTCGCCCTCTGGCGGCCTGTCCGGCAGCACCGGATGCAACCGGTTCACCGCCACGGCGCGGCTGGAGGGCGGCGCATTGGTCATCGACGGGCCGGTTGGCGCGACACAGATGGCCTGCCCCGGCGCGCTCGACGCGCAGGAACGCACTGTGCTGGGCATCCTCGCGGGCCCGGTCGCGGTCTCTTACGACCCGTTCGAGGACGCGCTGACGCTGTGGAACGCGGCCGGTACGATGACCCTGCGGCGCACCGACGCCGCGGCGCAGCGCGGGGCCGCGGCCGAGGACGGCGAGACCCCGTCGCGGCATAGCTTTCAGGCCTCCCAGGGCCAGGCGAACGCGTACCTGTCGGTTTTCGGGCTGGAGGGACATCTCAACATCCGGGCCGAGGCGACGACCAGCGCGCCCGTCGTGGCGCGGGCAGTGCCGGGCACGATGTTGCGCAATATCGGCTGCAGCCAGGGTGCATCGCGCCGCTGGTGCGAGGTCGAGACGCTGGACGGCGAACAAGTGCGCGGCTGGGCGGCGGCCGACTATCTGGAACCGGCGAATTCCGCCCTGCGCGCGGGCCTGGGCATCTTCGACGCCATCGGCCGGCTGCCCTGTGCCCAGACCGCGGGCCAGCCCACCGCGCGCTGCGAATTCGGCGTCGCGCGCGACGGCGCCGGATCGGCAACCGTGATCGTCATCCGCCCCGACGGGCGGCAACGGGCGCTGTTTTTCCAAGACGGTGAATTGCTCGGCGCGGATACATCGCAGGCCGACGGATACCCCGAATACGGCGCCACCCGCGAGGCCGACCTGACCTTTGTGCGGGTGGGCGACGAACGCTACGAAATCCCCGATGCCGTGATCTTCGGCGGCTGACCCGAATGCGAAAAGGAGAAATCCCATGCGCATCAAGCTGACCATCGCCGCGGCCCTCGTGACCGCCACGGTCGCGGGCTGCGTCGAAGAAAGCGGCCCCGCCATGGCGCCCGACGACGGGCTGAGCGGCACGCCAGACCAGTTCGCCAGCATGACCGCCCCTTGCGTGGCGCAGGCCGCGCGGCTGACCGGCGTGCCGCAGGGCGCGGTCGTCGTCCTCGACCGTATCCGGACCGGGGGCGGGCCGATCCTGACCCTTCAAGCGGCCGGTGCGCCGTATACCTGCCGGCAAGAGGCCGACGGCAGCGTCACGGTGTTCAGCGAATTTGCGAATTGAGCGCGGAATGTTGACCACGAGATCCACACGCGCCGCGCTCGGGCTGGCCGCCGCGCTGGCGCTGACCCCGGCGGTCGCCGGCGCGACGGCCGACGGCCCCGATTTTTACCGCGTCACCGGCGTCGCGGCGGACGACATGCTGAACCTGCGGCGCGGCCCCGGCACCGGGTTCGAGGTCATCGTCGGCCTGCCGCCCTTGCGCGAGGTCAATCTGCTGTCCCGCGAGGGCAACGGCTGGTGCCTCGTGTCGCTGCGCGAGACGCCGCAACTGCAGGGCTATGTGTCCTGCCGATACCTTGGAGAGTAGCCGCGCCGGCTGCTCGGGCATTTCCATGGCCGCCGTCTGCGGCGGCCGCCCCCAGAGAGAAGGAAGATATCCGATGAAACTGAAAATTGCCTTGGGTGCTGTGGCGCTTGCGGGGCTCGCGGGCTGTGTCGAAGAGACATCCACCGCCACAGCCCCGATGGAGCCGTCCCCGATGGGTCCGCCCTTCATCACCACCTTCGATCCCTCGGTCAGCAACGCGGCGGTGACGGCGTGCCGCAATACGCTGGACGCCCAGACCGACGGCGCCGTCGAGGTCGTCGGCAGCGAGTTTTCCCAGGCCAACACGGCCATCTACATGGTCGTCGGCCCGCAGCGCGCGCCCTGGCGGTGCCTGGTGTCCAGCGACGGCAGCGGCGCGTCGGTCATGTTCATGGGCGACGAAGGTTTCCTTTAAGCGATACCTGCCCGCGGGTCGCCCGCGCCTGGTGCGCCCCGCGGGCAAATCACAAAGGCATCTTCATGCTCGACCATGTCAGCACACCGATCAAATACGCGATCATCGGCTGTATCGCCCTTATCGTGGGATGGTTCATCACGCGTGCGCTTTTCGGCGTCACGAGCACACCCTGGCGGGCCTCCGCCCTCGCCGGCGCCGTGGGCGGGTATATCGGCGGCCTGCTGAAGGAAGGCGGGAGAGGACATGAGGACGATGCCAAGCGGCTGCACGATCGTCACGGTGATTTTCGTCGTGCTTTACCTGTTCGCGCTGGCGCTCCTTCTCATCGGAACATTTGGCCTCTTCGGCCAGGAAAAAGACCCGCTCTCGGGGGTCTTCCTGGTGCCGCTGGGCCTGCCATGGAACCAGTTTCTGGGCGGCTTTTCCGACCGCTGGCTGCCGTGGCTCGCAGCCGGGGCGCCGCTGGTGAATGCCGCGATCCTTATAACTCTATGCCGTATTTTCAAACGCGCGGGCGGAGTGTGAAGACCGAAACAAAAACGGAAAGGACGAAACGATGGGTAAACTTTTGATCGGGCTGGTGATCGGCTTGGTGATCGGCATCGGCGGCGGGGTCATGCTGCTTGGTGCGGGGGTCGGTGCCGGCGCGGGCAGCGGGCTCATGGTGGGCATCTGTTCTGTCACGCAGGCCGCTCAGGACCAGGGGCTCATGACGTCTGAACAGGTCGACCAGGTGCTGGAGGCCGTTCCCGGCGTCCTCGGCAGCGCGATGCCCGAGGGTGCCGAGATGGCGGGTGGCGCCGCGGACTGCGAGGCGTTCATCGCCGAGTTCAAGGCCGCCGCGACCGAATAAACCAAGACAGGCGCGCCGTCCAATACGGGCGGCGCGTTCCACCGGGGGGAAAACGGGCAGAATGAAAAAAGATCGTCTGATTGGAATGAACCGCCGGGCTTTCGTCGCGGGCGCCGGTGGCATCGTGCTGGCGGCCTCGGGCGCGCTGGGCCAGCATGTCTACAAGGAAATCCACCAATTGCTGCCGGGCGAGTTCGTCTGGCACCCCGAACGCCAGCCCGACGGGCCGGTGGCCGTGATCGTCTCGCTCGACGAACAGCGCGTGCATGTCTACCGCAACGGGATACGGATCGCGGTTTCGACCTGCTCGACCGGCAAGCCCGGGCACGAGACGCCCACCGGCGTCTTCGTGGTGCTGCAAAAGGACCGCGACCATCGCTCGTCGACCTACAACAACGCGCCGATGCCGAACACCAACCGCCTGACATGGGACGGGATCGCGCTGCATGCGGGCAACCTGCCGGGGTATCCGGCCTCGCATGGTTGCGTGCGCCTGCCGCTGAAGTTCTCGGCGCTTTTGTTCGAGGTCACCCATCTGGGCACGCCGGTGGTCATCGCCGATAGCCACCATTCCCCGCAGGAGGTGGTGCATCCGGGGCTGATCCTGTCGGGCTATGCCGAGCAGGAGTTCGAGCATGTGCTGGCCACGCTCGACGACAAGAAACACCCGTCGGACTGGGAGCTGGACGACGCGCACCCGATCAGCTCGATGATCGCGTCGTCCTATGACGGCAGGATCCTGGTGATCGAGAACGACCGCGAAGTGGCCGAGGGCAAGCTTTTGTGGGATGGCAAACCGCTGGGCAGCCATGTCTACGTGCTGAAGGGCGCCCATGACGGGCAGAAGGGCATGCATTGGGCAGCGCTGACCTATGGCGCCGACCCGGTCCGCGAGGCGCACGACCTGCGCCGGGTGCGCACCGAGGAACGCTTTGCGGCGGAGCTGCGCGGCTACATCCACCCCGGCATGATCTTCATCCTGACCGACCTGCCGCTGCACCCCGACAGCCGCTCGGGCCGCGATTTCGTCATCATGTCGTGACAAGTCCGGGGCGCGCGGCGCCCTGCCCCGGCCGGTCCGCCGCGACGGCCGGTTGCAACGGCGATGGCTGGCGCGGCCACCCTGCCCCGTTGCCCGGCGGCATTGCCAGGACCGAAGCATCGCATTTTCTTGATTTCCGCCGGGCAGATAGCGGCGATCACCCCCTTCGCCACCCGTTCCCGGGACCGAACTGACAGGACGCAGGGCCTTGTCAGAATGCGAATCGCGCGGAATCATTGAATTCGAAATGAATTGCAGATGAGCTATCCTAAAAGGCGCGGCACGGTCCCGGTGCCGCGTACGAACGGGAGGAAAAGCGTTGGAAGGCGCAAGAATCCGCGATCTGCGCAGACGGCTGGGGATCACCCAGTCGCAACTGGGCGATCAGCTTGGCGTCGACCAAGGCACGGTCAGCCGCTGGGAGCGCGGTGTCGAAAACCCGCGCCCGGCGCGGCAGTCCACGCTGCGCAACATGCTGTTGCGCGACGACGAGCAACGCCACCTCGTGCGCAGCATCAGCCTGGTGAGGAACGACTTGATGCCGGCGACACTGCTCGACAGTCGGCTGCGCCTGCGCGAGGCATCGGCATCGGCGCGGCGTCATTTCCGTGACCGCGGGTGCGAGCCGTCGAAGATGATCGGGACCGGTCTGGACCGTTACGCCGACATGATGGGATTTCCCGAACTGGCCGACCATGTCAGGCATTCCGGGCTGCTTTGCGGCGATGCGCTGCTGTTCCGTTTCACGATCAATTTCCGCGGCAAGGGGCATACGACGGTCTGGGAGCCGATCCTCAAGGACGGCCACCTGGTGCAGGTCCTCAACTACGTGTCGTGCTATTTCGCGTTTCCGGCCAACACCGAGGTTTCGCTGGAGCAGGTCGATGTCGTATCGGCCGACAGCGACGGCGCGATGACCGCGCTGCACCGCGGCACGCGGGCCGACCTGATCGGCGCGCTGGCGCCGCTATACTGAAGACAGCGCTGCCGGCGGGTTTTTCGCCCCAAGGCAACCGGTTAGCTCAGATAGTGCAAGTCTGCGTTGCCCAGAACCTCGTCGAAAAGCGCGGCCTCCCTGATCTCTCCGTCGAAGGCTTTCACAGGATCGGCCGTGCCGTCCCACCGGTCGCGGTAGGCGGCGCCCAGCACCATCTCCGAATCCATGGCGGCGAAATCGACGCCGGTCTCGATCTCGACATCCACCTTGCTGCCGTCGAGGTAAAGGCTGATCATGTCGTCGTCGAAGCTGAAACCGGCGGTGTAGATCTCGCCGTCCTCGATCGTCAAATCGCCGCTGTCGAGCCGCAGGTAGCGGCCGTCCTGGCGCAGTTCCAGCTCCAGCCGGTTGTCGTCGACCTCCAGCCGGTAGCTTCCGTCATCGTCGTATAGCCTGCCGCGAGAGACGATGACCTGCGCCTCGCCGCTGCTCGCCGTGTCGGCCACGAAACTGGCGACGAAGGTGCCCGCATCGCTGGCGCGGCCCGCGGAAAAGACGCGCGCATCGTCGCCGCTGTCGATGGACAGCCCGGCGAATTCGGCGATCGGGTCGGCGTCGAAGGTTTCGTCGGTCACGGCGCGACCGGCCAGGCTGCCATCGGTGACGGCATCGCCCAGAAGCTCGCTCAGCCAGTCGGCCACGGTCGACAGACCTTCGTCCCAGCCGCCGCTCTCGGTCGTCGCGTTGTCGCCGCGAAACCCGAAGCCGAGATTGTAGATCGCGTCGGCCACCTCGCCGACCGCCGACCGGCCGAACAGCGCCGAGCCCGCGTAGCACGCGAGGTCGAAGCCGCTGTCCTCGCCGTGAAGCTCGGCCCAGATGTCGGCGACATTGGCCTTCAGATGCAGCGCGACATCCTTGAGATCGGTGCCCGTCAGCCGCCCGTCGATTGTCACGCGGGTGGCCTCGATCGCATCCAGCAGCAGGGCGTTCAGATCGTCCGCGGCCGCCGCGGCCTCGGCGATCTCGGGGGTCGAAAGCCGCAGGCCCAGCGCGTCGTCGCGGGTGATGATCTCGACCAGCCCGTCCAGCCCGGTGCCCGTGGTGCCGGCCACGTAAGGGTCGGCCGATGCGTCGGTCACCAGCTCGCCCGAGGCGATCTCGCCCGCCAGCGCCGCCTCCAGCCAATAGGCCACGTCGCTGAGCGTCTGGTTGTTGTCTCCGTCCTCGTTGATCAGCCGGCCGTCGCGGTAGCCGAAACCGAGGTGATAGGTCCCGTCCAACACCGTGTTGACCGCGTTCTCGCCAAAGATCCGTGACGACGCCCCGTCGTTCTGCACGAGGTGGAAACCGGTCTCGATGCCGTCCTCGTCGTCGCCATGGGCCCGCGCGAAGGGCCCGCGGCCATCCGCATTGTAGGTCTCGGCGATCCAGTCCGACAGCAGGCGCATGTCGGCGGCGTTGAACTGCCCATCGCGGGCGATGCCCGTGGCGACGACCCCCGCGACGATCATGTGGTTCATCGTGTTGGCCGCCGCGGCACCGCCCCGGATCTCGGCGAGGCTCAGCCTGTGGTTCAGCTCCGCATCCTCCGCGATCGTGGTCACGAAGGCATCCAGCCCGGTTCCCGTATCCCCCGGCGCGACCGGCGCGACATCGGGGTTGGCAAGGCTTTCCATGTCCTCCTGCAAGAGCGCGGTCAGCCAGGCGCCGACATCCTCCAGCCTGGCATTGAGGTCGCCGTCCTCGTTGATCAGCCGGCCGTGTTCGTATCCGAAGACGAGGTGGTAGATGGCGTCGGCGACCGTGTTGATGGCGTTCTCGGCGTAAAGCCGCGAGATGGCGCCGTCGTTCTGGACGAGGTGAAAACCCGTCTCGATCCCGTCCTCGTCATCGCCATGGGCGGCGATGAAGCTGTCGGCGAAGCGGCGGGCGATGTAGTCCGACAGCCCGGCGGTTTCGGCGGCGGTGATTTCGCCGTCATTGGCAAGGCCAAGCGCGCGGATGCCCGACAGGATATGCCCGTTCATCGCGTCCATCGCCTCGGTCGCCTCGACCAGCTCGGCCTCGGGGATACGGTTCGTCAGCTTCATGTCGTGGGCGGCGATCTCGATCAGCCGGTCCAGCCCGGTTTCCGTGGTCGCGGCCGGCAGGCTGTCGTTGCCCGAGACGAGACTGCCCGCCTCGAGGTCCTTGTCGAGGAGCGCGTTCAGCCAGAAGGCCACCTGCTCGACCCGCACATTGCGGTCGCCGTCCTCGTTGATCAGCCTGTCGCCGTCATAGCCGAAGCCCAGGTGATAGATCCCGTCGGCCACGGTGTTGATCGCGGCCTCGCCGAAGGCCCGCACTTCGCCGCCATCGTTCTGGACGCGATGGAACCCGGTTTCGACGCCGTCCTCGTCGTCGCCATGCAGCCGAAGCCAGTCGTCGTAGCGGTTGGCGTTGATCCAGTCGGAGATGTCGTAGACCTCGCCGGCCGAAAGCGCGCCGTCATCGGCCGCGCCCGTGGCCCGTATTGCGTCGATGACGATCGCGTTCATCTGCTCGGCGGCCTCGGCGGCCGCGGCGCGGTCGTCGGCCGAGGTGCGTTCGATCAGCCCGCTGTCGGTTTCGACCCACGCCCAGAGCGTGTCGAGCCCGGTACCCGTCAGCGCGGGCCCATCGCCCGCCGGGTCATAGGCCGGCGCACGCGCATAGGTGTCGATGCTGTCGTAAAGGCGGGAGGCCTCGACGACCTCGTCATCCATCAAGAGCTCAAGCGCCTGATCCCCGCCGTTCTCGAAATAATAGAGGTCGATTTCATAAAGCCCGCCCTCGAACGCCGCCGAGACCTTGGTCGACGCGGTCGCACGGTCGCCGCCGTAGCGCATGACCTCTTCGCCGCCGATATTCAGCGCGAAACCGTCGTCGGAACGCACGGTCAGGCTGTGCCTGCCCGCATCGATCCAGATATAGCCCGACAGGTGCAGGCCCATGGTCTCGACCGCCGCAGCGCCGTTGCCCGAAACGACCGTCGCCTCCTCGCCCAAAAAGTCCGAAAGGCTCTGCTCTCCGCGTCCGCCAAACGCGATGCGCCCGGTCTCGGCGGTGTGGGTCCGGTCGAGCGTGTCGTCCTCGATGCCGCTGATCAGCGCATCGACCGACGAAAAACGACCGTCGGTGTCGTAGATCTCGGCAAAGAGCCCGCTGCCCCGGGTCTGCACCGCACCGTCGGCCAGCGGTTCGGGCGCCCCGGCGCCGGCCGGCGGTTCGGCCCGGTCGAGGCCAAGGATTTCGGTTACGTCGAGGGGCCGGTCGTATACCCGGACGGCGGTGATCTCGCCCTCGAACATATCGCGTTCGGTCAGGGCGTCGTCGCTGGCATACATTCGCGACTCGCCGATGGCGATGGGGTTATCGTTCAGCGCCCATGTAATCACCGCCTCGGCGTCTTCGTCGGCCTTCTCGCCATCGACAAAAAGCTCCGCCCCGCCGGGGCCGAAATTCAGCACGATATCCACGGGCCGCCCCGGAACCACAGCGCCCCGGCCCGAGGACAGCGTCCAGCTCTCATCCGTGTCCTGCAGCCGCGCGTGGACGCGGCCGTCGGCGACCCAGATCGTGGTATGGCCGCCCGCTTCGTAGCCGTGGTGGTCTTTCGACAGCAGCATCCGCGGCTCATACCCGTCCACGCTGTCGGCCGTGAACGAGATCGCGATGGCGCCGGCGTCGATCTCCAGGCCCGCGGCATGGGCGATCTGGGTGCTGCCGGTGCCGCCGGCGACGGTGATCGGGCCCGGCGTCGCGGCCACCAGCGCGTCGGCGAAATCCGCGGGATCGGCGGGCAGCAGGTCGGGATTGACCAGGCTTCCCCCGGCGAGTTCGGTGGCAAGAAGCGCGTTCAGATAGCCCGCGGCATCTTCGGCCGTGCCGACCCAGCGGCCATCGGCGTCGGTCACACCGCTGCCGTGCGACAGGCCGTGGCCCAGGGCATAGATCGTGCGGCCCATGCGGTCGACCGCGTCCTCGCCCTCGACGCGCACGGTCGCGCCTTCGCCCAGCACCTTGCGGAACCCGTCGCCGTCGCGGCTGTCGTCCCCGGCCAGCGCATCCCAGGCCGCAAGCGCATTTTCCGCGATCCACGCGTCGATCAGCCCGATCTCGTAGGCGGTGAAGGTTCCGTCATTGGCCGCGCCGGTCTGCCGAACCGCCTCAAGCAGGATGGCGTTCATCCGGTCGGCGGCCTGGGCCGCCTCCGCCAGGTCGCTGGTGGCAAAGCTGCTGGCAAGACGCGGATCGGCGAACAGCGCATCGGTGAGCCGGTCGAGCCCGGTGCCGGTGCCGGCCACGTCGTAGGGGTTGGCCCTGCCCAGAAGGCTGCCGTCCTTCAGCTCATCCTCCAAAAGGTCCGACAGCCAGTAGGCGAGATCTTCGAGCGAGACGTTGCGGTCGCCGTCCTCGTTGATGATCCGGCCGCCGTCATAGCCGAAGCCCAGGTGGTAGATGCCGTCGGCCACGGTGTCGATCGCGTTCTCGCCATAGGCGCGGGTGACCGAGCCGTCGTTCTGCACCAGGTGGAAACCGGTCTCGATCCCCTCTTCGTCGTCGCCGTGGAAGACCAGCCATTCGTCGTAGCGTTCGGCGTTGATCCAGTCGGCAATGTCCTTCACGTCGCCGGCGGTCAGCGTGCCGTTATAGGCCACGCCGGTGGCCCTGATCGCCGCGACGATGATGTCGTTCATTCCCTGCGCCGCGGCCATCCCGTCGAGGATCTCGTCAAGCGGCAGCCGGCGGTTGAGCTCGGGGTCCTCTTCGACCAGGGCGACGAGCGCGTCGAGGCCGCGCACATCGCGGCGCGTCTCGGGTGCCGTGCGCCACCCTTCCAGATCCTCGGCCAAGAGCTCGTTCAGCCAGTAGGCGACCTGCTCGACGCGCACATTGCGGTCGCCGTCCTCGTTGATCAGCCGGTCGCCCTCATAGCCGAAGACGAGGTGATAGATGCCGTCGGCGATGGTGTTGACGATGTTGTCGCCCCACATCCGCCCCTCGGCCCCGTCGTTCTGAACCCGGTGAAAGCCGGTTTCGACCTCCTCTTCGTCGTCGCCGTGGGCCGCGGCAAAATCGTCGTAATGGGTTCTGCGGATCCAGTCCGACAGCGCGTAGATCTCGGCCGTGCTGAGCGTGCCGTCCTCGCCCAGGTCCAGCGCCTCGATCCCGTCGACGATGATCCGGTTCATCGTGTTCGCAGCCTCGGCGCCGGCGCGGATATCGGCCAGCGGCACGCGCCGCAGCAGGCCCTCGTCGGCCTCGATCATCCCCACCAGATCGTCCAGCCCCGAGCCCGTGGTGGCGGTGCCGGTGGTCGCGGGGCCGTCGAAAACCCCTGCCTCGAGGTCCTTGGCCAGTAGCGCGCTCAGCCAGAACGCAACGTCATCGACCTGCGCGTTGCGGTCGCCGTCCTCGTTGATGAGGTTATGGCCCTCGGTGCCGAATCCGAGGTGGTAAAGCCCGTCGGCCACGGTATCGACGCCCCTCTCGCCCAGAATGCGCGTCGTGCCCCCATCGCTTTGGATAAGGTGAAAACCGGTCTCGATCCCGTGCTCGTCATCGCCGTGGGCAAGCGTCCAGTCGGCGTGGAAATTCGCCTCGATATAGGCGGACAGCGTGTAGATCTCGGCCGCATCGATACCGCCGTCGCCGGCGATTCCGGTGGCCTCTATCGCCTGAAGGATGATGTCGTTCATCGTGGCCATGGCGCGGACCGCCTCGGCGAACTCGGCGCCATCGACCCGGCGGTTCAGCCCCTGGTCGGTCAAGGCCAGGTCGAGCAGCAGGTCGAGCCCAGTGCCGCTCATCGTGATGCCCTCGGGCGCGAGCTGGATGTCGACGAGATCGGATTCGATGCGCGGGAAATTGACGTAGGTGGCGAGCGACATGGCGGGGCTCCTGTCGACCTGACGGAGGTCTTGTTCGATGCGGGCGCGGGCTGGCCGTCAGGCGGCGTCAACGCGTCGGGCAAAGTCCCGACGAGAGTGCCGTAGCCGGCAATTTGGACCATTTATGGGCAGTCGGCGCGCCGCCCGGCGGGTTGCCCCCTGCCCTGCGGGCGCGAGAAAACCGACGCAAATCATTATTTTTATAAATATTCTTCCAAACAGCGGCTTGGTTGTGTTGCCGGTTTGGAAAACAGTCTGTTTCCCGGGCTCATCAGACCCGCCAAGACTGCGCCATCGGCCCGTGCAGCCAATACCTGGCGCGGGCCCGGCACCCGTTCCTGCACGGCAAATCCGAACCGGCCTCGCAGATGCCGCTCCGGCGGGCACCTGCCGACGCCAAACAACATCATGTTATGGATTAAGCATGCGTGACATTACATTGCTTATTATTATTTTTCATTAGCCTGCAATGCCCTTCACGATCCATGCCGCGCGCCTCTGTCAGGCCAGCAGGTCGAAGACCTCACCGCCGATCTCGATGTTCAGGCTGGCCTCGCCGCCGCCGTCGACCAGCGCCCAGACGATCAGGCCCGCAGGACGGTAGACGACGAACGCCTCTTGCACGTCGTCATCGCCCGACCGCCCGGTTTCGGGCGACGAGGTATGGGTGAACTGGACGTTGAAATCGTCCGCCGAGGCACCGGACTGCCCAAAGAGCAGCACGTCGCCTTCGGCGGCGCTGTAGTCCTGGATCCAGTCGGACCCGTGGTCGGCGATGCCGAGATGGTAGAACTTGTCCGCCCCGGCCCCGCCGTTGATCCGGTCGAAGCCGAAGCCGCCGTTGACGAAATCATCGCCCTCGCCGCCGAAGACAAGGTCCGACAGCGCCGAGCCGGTGATCGTGTCGTTGCCGTCCTGGCCCTGCAACTCGTCGGCGCCGAAACCGCCGGCGATGATATCGTTGCCACCCTGGCCGAAGACCGCGTCGTTGCCGTAGCCCGCGTCGACCCGGTCGTCGCCCGCACCTGCGTAGATCTCGTCGCGGCGATCCGCGTCGGTGTCGCCGCCATAGATCGTGTCGTTTCCATCCCCGCCGTTGACCGTGTCGGTGCCGTCGCCGGCAAAGATCGTGTCGTCATCCTCTTCGCCCAGCAGACGGTCGGCGCCGCCGCGCCCGCGCAGGATGTCGGCAAAGCCGGTGCCGCGCAGGGTCTCTCCCGCTTCGGTGCCGCTCAGCACCACCCCCTCGAAACCGCCCAGGCCCGAGCGCGGCGTTTCGGCGGCCGAGGCGAGATAGCTGTCGTCACCGGAGATCACCAGGTCCAGCACCGCGTTGTCGAACCGCTGCGTGCCCTCGATCAGCCCGTAGGCGCGCGCCGCGGCCGCGGCTGCCGCCACCGCGTCGGTGTCGAGATCGGCCAGCGTCACGGCCGACGCCGGATACTCGGCGCGGTAAAAGCTTCTGAGGCTTTCGCCCGTATCATAGGTGAACAGGCTGTCGGCGAATTCGGCCACCCGCCAGTCGTCGCGGTAGGCGCCGTAGAGGTCGTCATAGGCCAGCGGCCGGGCCAGCACGGTGCCGTCGGCCAGCGCCACGTCGTTGTCGGGGTCGGCGTCGGCATTGCCCAGCAGCCCCTCGACATCGCCCACAAGCTCGGCGTTGGCCCGCACGGCGACATCCACCCGGCCGTCGCGCACATCGACCATCATCCGGCTGTCGCCCGCGTTCACGATGCCGTCGCGGCCCGAATAGACCACCGTGTAGCTGTCGTCTTCGCGGTAGATCCGCCCCGCGCCCACGGCGACCGAGCCGAAATTCTCGATCTCCGTCGCCACGCCGTCGATCAGCACCGGCTGGGCATCGGCCCCGTCGATCATCACGACCGCGTCGCCCACGCGCATCGCCACCGCCTCGATCACCGTCAGGTCGTCACTCACCGGGGTGAAGCGGCCCTGGATCTCGAAGCCGGCATCGCCGATGCCGCGCGACAGCACGAACTCGCCCGCGGCGTGGAAGTCGTAGTCGAACCCGTCCAGCGTCGACAGGTGCGGGTCGCCCGAGGTCCAGCCGGTGGCGCCGCGGTCGGGCAAGGGCGGGATGTCGGCGCTGACGATGTCGCCCGAGCGCACGTTGAACAGCCACCGGCCCACGTCGCCGGTATTGCCCTCGGTCTCGTCCAGCGCCAGGATCGCCGCCTGGTCGCCCGAGGCGGGCAGCTCGAAATAGGCGTCCGGGCTGCCGGTGCCGGCGGTATAACCCGCCCGCGCCACGGTGCCGCCCAGCCCGTCGGTGCCGCCGCTGGCGCTGCCGGTGGTCCAGTTGATCTCTTCGTAGCGGAACTCGATGTCGAAATCGCCGCCGCCGCGGTCGCTCAGGATCAGCTGGAAGGCGTTCAGCTTGTTGGTGGCGTAGCTGTAATACCCCACATCATCCCAGGTGATCACGACCCGGTCATTGACCATGTCGAAGTCGTAATAGACCAGGTTTGTGCCCATCGAGTTGCCGCCCGGCGTCGCCTCGACCGCACCGCCGCGCGTGTCGACATCGGCGAAGAAGGGAGAGATCTCGGGGTTGCCGCTATCCTCGGTGATCGCGGTGGGGGTGAAGGTGCTGCGCGCGCCGTTGAAGGTCACGCTGCCGTTGTTGTTCACCCAGAGCGTCGTGAACTCGCGCCCGAAAAAGTTGACCCCGCTCTCGAAGATCGACGTGATATCGACCTCCATGGTCGAGCCGTCGTCGTTGCGGGCCAGAAACTGTTCGCCGAACCCGGCGTCGCCGCCGAGCCCCGCAACGAGCGCAACCCCTGCTTCGCCCTCTGCCATATACCGGCCTCCTTGCCCTCGACCTGCCTGCGGTATCGCGCCCAAGGGGCGCCGGCGTCCTTTGTCGGCTCATCACCTGCGGGCACGGGTTTCGAAAGCCTGCACCGGGCCGCCCCTTGCGTATGAGCATCATTTTCTGTCGAAAATGTGACATCGCCCCGGCCGCGGGCCGCCGAGCGCCCAGGCACCGCGGCCGCGCCCACGGCCGTGCCGCGACCCGAAACGCATCTTTTCGCCCTGCCAAGCGGCATGGCTCTGTGCTCATTATGGTTGCACGCCGAGATGGCGCGGAGAGATGCGCCGTGCTGTCGGCAGATACAAGCGGGGCACGCGCGATGAAGCGGCGATTTGCGATGTGGGTGCTGTTGCCGGCACTTCCCGGCATCGAGCCTGCGCAGGCGCAACAGGGCCCGGGCGCCGGCCCCATCACCGTGCCGACCGACCGGGGGTGTCGGCAAACCCGCCCCTCGCGGCCGGATCGAGGCACCGGGAGGCCGGGGCGCCCCGGATGGCCGGACCAAAGATCTTTCGTATCTCGTCCTGAACGGCCCCGGCCTGGCCGCCTGCACCGATCCGGTGATCGCTGTCCATGGCGGGCCCGATGCCGATCTGCCGGCCCTGTGCAGGGCCTCATGTTCTCCCACCAAATAGGAGAATATCAATGATTTGCCGTCCGATCTTCCGGTTGCCCGCGGCCGCGTCGCTCGCGCTTGCGCTTGCCGTGGCAGCAAGTGTGGCCTACGCGCCATCCGCTCTTGCGCAGGATCGCGTCGATATCCGGTTCGAGCCCGGCGCGACGAGTACCGCGATCAACGGAACGGTGCGCGGGGACGAATACATCGATTATGTCGTGAACGCGCGCGGCGGACAGACCATGGTGGTGTCGCTGGCGGTCACCGGCACGAATGGAAACGGCTCGGCCTATTTCAACATCCTGCCCGCCGGTCAGGATTACGGCGGGCCGTTCATCGGCAGCTCCGAAGGCAGGCGGGCGGAAATCACCGTGCCCTCCGACGGCGACTGGGCGATCCGTGTCTACCTGATGGGCAACGACCGCGACACCGGCAAGACCGTCGGCTACTCGATGGACGTCTACATCGCCCCGTCCGGGGCCGCCGGCGGCAGCGGCAGTTCTTCCGCCTCGATGCCCTCGGGGCCGCGCGCCGCGCTGCCGCCGAACGGGCCGGCGTTTTGGGATGTCAGAGTGACCGGCAGTTTGAACGTGCGGCAGGCGCCGTCGACCTCGGCCACCATCGTTGCGCGGCTTCCCTCGGGCATGCGCGTGGAAAACCGCGGTTGCCTCGACAACGAGGGGCGGACGTGGTGCGAGATCGCCGATGGCGATGCCAGCGGATGGGCCGTGGTGGATTTCCTGATGCCGGCATCCGGCGCGTCGGGCGAGAACACGGCGACCGCAGATGATGGCGGCGGCGCGATGGCCGGGGCGCTTCCCTCCGACATCCCGACCGTGACCGGCGACGTGCGCGTGCAGTTCGCACCGGGCACGAGCGGTGCGCGCTACATCAACCGGCTGGGGTCGGGTCAGGCGGTCACCTACGTTCTGAACGCCCGCGACGGCCAGTTCCTGACCGTCGATCTGCAAGGCGAGACCCGCAACCTCGACTACATCATCTACGTGCCCAGCGGGAACATTCTCGATCAGGCTTCCCAGTCCAGCTTCCGCTATTACGGCCAGCTCTACCAGTCGGGGGATCACCGGGTGGAGGTCTTCTACAACGGCAACCAGGGTACATACGCGGATTTCGCGATCACCTTCGAGATCCGGTAAGCGACGACCACGGCGGCGTGCGCGGCAGCGCGCCTTCGCCCTGAATGGAGGAAAACATCATGAAAACGCAGAAATCTCGGGGCAGCCGCCGGCCGATGGCACGCCTGATGGCAGTGGCCCTGCCGCTCGTCACCGCCGGGCCGGCGCTTGCCCAGGACGAAACCGCCCAGGCGGTCGGAACGCTGCAGGGCGGCTTCATCGGGCTTCTGATCGTGGTCGTCATCGGTGCCGTCGTCGGCTGGGTGGCAAGCCTGATCGTCAAGGGCAGCGGCTCGGGCTTTTTGGGCGATGTCCTGTTCGGGATCGGCGGCTCGATCCTTGCGGGCTATGTCCTGCCGCTGCTGGGCATTTCGATCGGCGGGACCCTGGGCAGCCTGATCGCGGCCGTGATCGGCGCCGTCGCGCTCATCCTGATCGTCCGGCTGATCAGGAAGGCGGCCAGGTGAGCCGAACGGCCCGCCGGTTCGACGTCGTTCATAGCGCGATTTCGGTCCGGGTTTGATGGGCAACCGGCGCGTACTGTGCGCCGGCGCGTGGCTGGGACCGGCGGGCCGGCGCCTGTGCCGGTGTCATCGGCGCCGGCGCGGGCTCAGTGCGTCAGGCGTGCCCGGCCGGATGCCTCGCTCCAACCGACAAAGCGTTCGGGGGGGATGGGCCGGCGGCCGGCGACACGTTCCACGGCGAGGCGGATGTCGTCGGGGCTGTCGGCCTTGAGCGCCGCGTCGACAAAGAGTTGTTCGAGCACGTCCTGCTGCGCGTGGCTGCCGCCGAGCCGGCCCATCCCGCCGAGGACCGGACGCATGAGGTCGAGCGCCTCGGCGTGGCGGCCCGCGGCGTGGGCCAGTTGCGCCTCGGCAATGGGCAATGCGTAGTCGCGCACCAGCGGCGGCAGGGTGCCGCGCCCGTTGGCAAAGCCGCGCATCGCCTCGACCATGCGTTCGGCGGCGGCGGTCCGGCCTGTGGCGGTCAGCGCCATCATCCAGTGCGGCAAGGTGAATGTCGACGCGCAGTCGCCTATTCTCGTCTCGGCCTTGTCGGCGAGCTCTTCCCAGCGATCGCCGACATCGACGCCCAGGCGCGCCAGCCGGAACAGCATCGAGGCCGCGTTCTGAACGTCGATATAGACGTCCGGAGAGGCGACGGTCAGCGGCGCATCCAGATCGCGGAACCGGGTGTCGTAAAGCGTAAGCGCGCCCTGGTAGTCGCCGTGTTCGAGCTTGAAGAGCGCGCAGTGCCACCAGAGGTGATGCTGCATGTTGTGGCTGCCCTCCCAGTTCGGGGCGAGCGCCAGCAGCCATTGAACGCCCTCGGTCCGCCGGCCCTGGCTCTCCAGTACGTGGGCGACCGCGTGCGCGGCCCACAGATCGCCCGGGTCGAGCTCGATGGCGCGCCGGCCCGACGGTTCGGCGGCGATGAAATCGCCCACCTCTTCGTGCGCGAAGGCGTGACAGGCCAGGACCGCCGAGTATCCGGGGATATCCTCGGACCACGCGGGAAGGATGCGGTCGACGGACCCGGCCATCGCACTCGGGCGGCCAAGCCAGAAATAGAGAAAATGCGCCAGCCGGAAGGCCACCACATCCAGCGGATACTCGTCGAGTATGGATTCCCAGATCGTCAGCGTGCGGTCCAGCTCGCCCTCCGACCATGCCGTCAGGGCGTCGATGTGGCGCCGCTCGCGCGCGGTGGCGCCGTCGGCATGCGCGCGGGCGGTCCGGGCGGCATCTCTTGCGACGGGGATCATCGCCTCCTTGAAGGCCAGCATGGCGAAATAGCCGCGCAGGCAATGGGCCATCGCGAATTCGGGATCGGCCTCCAGCAGCGCGTCGAGGCGCGCGCCGGTGTCCGCGCGCTGTGACAGGTAGCCGACGACCAGGTGATCGTAGGCCGGCCCGCCCGCGGCATTCGTCGAAATCTCAAGCCCCCGGATATCGTGCTGCATGTCGCGTCTCCCTTGCTGGCACCGACACATGAGCGCGCACCGGTCCATCAGCTTAGGGGCATGGATTTTCCGATATAAAGAAGAAACTGCGATCGCCGCCGGTTTTGCGGGGCTGCTCCACCTTCGGTGGCGGGGGCGGCGCGCGCTTACCCCGCCGGCGTGTCGCGCCTGATTGACGGTGGCCGCGGCCCGGTCACGGGGCCGGGCGCGCCGTCACGGCGGCGCATCCGTGGCAGACCGCGTTCACCGCAGGCCCGTCAGCCCGATCAGGCCGTTCAGCGCGAGCGACAGCAGCACCGCCGCAATCCCGGCAAGCGGCAGCGCGACAAAGGCCCAGAAAATCATCCGCGTGGCGCTCAAATCCCGCCGCGCGATCTCGATCCACGCCAATGGCGCAATCAGCATCAGGACAAACCAGCCGACGAAATTCAGCAGCGGAATTCCGTAGTAGACATTCGCCGGAACGAACCAGCGCCAATAGCCCGCCTCGACCGCGATCGGGTCGATGTATAGGTCGGTCAGCACCGCGATGACAGCCGTCAGCAGCGGCACGCGCAACCGCAGCCTGTTCGACGTCAGCACGCCTTCGCCGCGCCGGGCCAGCAGGCCTTCGGCGACCAGCAGGCAAGTGCCGCAAACGCCGATCCAGCCGAAGAAGATATAGGTGAAAACCCAAAGCCGCGTCTGCCCCGGATACGCGTAATTCTGCGCCTCGAAGGCCGAGAGAAAATCGAGCCCCGCCGAGAAGAGCCCCGCCAGAACCACGAAGGCGAAGGCCCGTGCAGGCCCGAACCGCCAGGCGAAAACGCCTGTGACAAGCGTTCCGAGGACAATGCCCCCGACAAGAAATCCTGTAAAATCAGGCTCCACGACGGCGTCCGATCATCCGGCGAATATAAAGAACGAAGACCGGCACGGTCCATGCGATCAGCGGCAGCAGATGCCACGCCCCGATGGCCACCGCCTCGACGGTCCATCCGGCAACGATCAGCCCATATAGCAGCAGGGGCACAAGGCCCCCTGCCTGCGTCCTGCCCCGGCGTGGCCGTGGTCTTTCGCCGGTTTCATCGCGGTTCATTCGAAGACCACGCGCATCGGGCTGGTCGATGTCGGCCACACCCCGGACTCGGTCTTCCGCCCGCCCTCGAACACCACGTAGCTTTCGCCTGCATAATAGCGCAAGGCGCGCAGGTCCGTGCGCAGGTCGCCAAGGCTGTCGGCGGAGACAAACGCCCAGATCCGCCCCTCCGCGTCCCGCTCGACCCAGACCCGCGTGCTGCCCGAAGCGGGCGAGACCGGGCTCTCGGTGGCCAGAAGATCCGCGCGCCGGCGCATCACGTCGCCGGTCAGCCCCGCGACCAGGGTCACGCCGTCCCGGTTGTCGGAATCGCGTTCCCTCCAGTCGATGGCATGCCCGCGCAGCAGGCCGCCCAGCGTGTCCTCGATAGCCTGTGGCACCCCGTCGACCTGCGACGCGGCGATGCCCGTGATCGCGCCCGCGCCGCGAATGGAGCGCAGGATCGGGGCGAGTTCGCCCTCAAGCGGCCGGCGCGCCAGATCGAACCCCGGATCGACCGCCACCGAGAGGGGCCGAGAGGACAGCCGAAACCGCGCCGCGGCGGTGGCTCCGGTCATCTCGACCACCTCCGCGACCGGCCCTGACACCGTCTCGATCACGACGGGCACGCGCAGGCGATAGGCGGGCTGCGACTGGCGCAGCAAAAGTCTCAGCTCGGGCCCGTCGGCCCGATCGGTCAGCGCGACATCGCCGATCTCGACCCGGGGCAGGCCGGGCCGCCCGATCCATTGGTCGAAGAACGCCCCCAGCGCCCGGCCCGACGCCGCTTCGAAGGCCGCTTGCAGATCGCGCCAGCCCGCGATACCGGCGCGGTTGTCCGCGTAAAGGCGCCGAATGCCTGCGCCAAAGGCATCGCGTCCGATGTCGTCGCGCAGCATGTGAAAGACGAGCGCCGCCTTGCCGTAGCCCTGGCTCTGGTCGCCCGCATGCGAGGCGGAGCGGAACGCGGTCAGCGGCTGCATCGCGCCCTCGGGCAGGGCCGCCAGATCCCTCAGCCATCCGATGCGCATGTCGCGCGCGGCCCCGCCCCCCTGCTCTTCTGCGAGCGCGTAATCGGCCTGGAAGGTCGTCAGCCCCTCGGCCCAGTTGCCGCTGGCATAGTCGACGCCGACGGCATTGCCCCACCAGCTGTGCAGCACCTCGTGGGCCAGCGACCGGCCCTGCATGTAGGGATGGGCCAGGATCGCCTCGCTGACATAGGTGAGGCCGGCAAATCCCAGCCCGACCGGGATCGGCGCCGACACCACCGCGAAACTGTCGTAGGGATAGGGGCCGACAACGGCTTCGTAGCGGTCGATATAGCCGGCCACGGCCCCGAGATAGCGCGCGGACAAGGCGCTTTCGCGCTCGGCGAAATAGGTGCGGAGCGTCAGGTCGCGATGGGCGGTCTCCTGCACCGTGTAAGCGCCGATGAAGACCCCAAGATCGCCGCCCCGGCCGGTAAAGCGAAAGGCGGTGCGGCGTTTCCCCGCCTCGACCCCGTCCGACAAGAGCGAGCCCGTCGCCGCCACTCGCTGCCCGGCATCGACCGTCACCGCGATCTCGTACTCCCTGACGGGCGTGCCATCCGCCGGCAGCCACCGGCCGCCGACGAGATAGCTGGCCTCAGCGCTCCAGGCCACCCGCCCCGGCGGTTCGGAGGGCCGCGGCAGCACGCCGGTAAAGCGCATGTCCAACGTCCGGCCGGCGTGGTCCGACGGCGCGATCCCGTCTGCTGCGTCGAGCGCGGCGTGCGTCGCCTCGATCCCGACCCGCTCGGCGCTCAGCCAGTCGACGGCCGGCAGCCGAACCGCGCCCGCGGGCCTCTCCATCCGCGCCGCGATCGTGACATCGCCGGTGGCCGTGTCGATCGTCATGTCCACCGACAGCACCGGGGGGGGCGTGTCACCGCCGCTCTGCGCCAGGCCAGGGTGCGCGGCCGACAGGCCGAGCAACAGCCCAACCGCCAGCGCGACAGGCCGCAAACGGGGCCGAAGGGTCATGAAAGCGGACCTCTCAGAAATGGCGCCGGGCCGCACGCGACGGCGCGGACAAAGCTCGACGCGGGTTTCGGTCTTACCAATAAAAGATATCCTGCGCGACCCGGCCGGCAAGACAGGCACCCTTGCCGGTCAGCGCCACGATGCGGGAGGCCGACCAACGCCGCATCGGTTTGCCGGCCTGCCGCCCGGCCGGTGCCGCGCCCTAGACGGCCTCGACCGCAACGCGCGCCTCGGACCCGCCCAGCCGCGAAAAGGCGCGGTTGCGGCAGGTGAAGACGATGATCTGCTGCTCCCCGGCCACCCGGTGCAGCGCGGCGAACATCCGCTCGATCCGGTCGTCGTCGGTATGCACCAGCGCATCGTCGAGGATCACCGGCACCGTCTGCCCGGCCCGGTCGAAGAGCCGCGCGAAGGCCAGCCGGGTGAGGATGGCGACCTGCTCGGCCGTGCCGCCCGACAGGATGTCCAGCGGCTCTTCCTGGCCGTTGCGGGTCAGCGCGGCGGGCAGCAGGCTGGCGTCGTCCAGCCGAATGTCGGCGGCCTCGTGCAGCAGCGACAAGAGCGGCAGAAGCTCGCGCTTGACCGGCTCGAAATAGGTATCGCGCGCAGCGCGGCGCGCGTCGGTCAGCGCGGTTTCGAGGCGGCCCAGCGCGGCGGCCTCGCGGGTGTAGCGCGCGGCGCGGTCGTGCGCGGCGTCCAGCCGCCCCGACACCTCGGCCAGCCGTTCCTCGACCCCGTCCTCGGCGCGGGCGCGGATCAGTCCGTCGAGCTCCAGCACCTTGTCCGACAGGGTCTTGGCCCGCGCCGCGGCAGCGGCAACCGCGCCCTCGGCCCGGGCCAGCTCTGCCCGCAGGTTGGCCATGTCGGGCGCGGCGGCGGCCAGGCCGTCGCGCGCGGCGGTCTGCTTTCGCAGCGTTTCGGCGGCGCGGGTCCGGCGCTGGGCCGCCGCCTCGCGGCGGTCGCTATGCGCGTCGGCGGGGCCCAGCGCCGCCCCGGCCTCGGCCACGCGGCCCTGGGCCAGCCGGTGCCCTGTGCGCGCCTCGGCAAGCTGGCGTTCGTCCGCGCCGAGCGCCCGGCGGGCCGCCTCGCGCGCGGTGCGCGCAGCCTCGTGGGCGGTCTCGGCCTGCGCCATGGCCTCGGCCAGCGCCGCCGGGTCGCCGGCATCCGCCTCCTGCTCGGCGCCCCCCGCCGCGAGGTCCAGCTCCGACACCTCGGCCCTGAGCGCCTCAAGCCCTTCGGGTGCGAGGCTCGCCAGCACCGCCCCGGCCAGCTTTTCGGCGGCCTCGGCCTCTTCGCGTGCTGCGCGGGCCGCCCGCGCCCCGGCCAGATCGGCAACGCCGGCCGTCTGCAGCAGCCCGCGCAGCGCGGCCTCGGCGGCCTCGCAGGCCGCGGCGGCCTTGTCCTCGGCCCCGCGCCCGCCGGTGTCGATCACCAGCGCACCGATCCCCGGCAGATCGAGCCGCGCCCGGCCATGCAGCGCCAGCGCCGCGCCCTCCGCCAGCGCGGTCCCGTCCAGCGTGACGCGGGCATCGCCCGAATAGGCCGGCGTCACCGTGACCGCCAGCGCGTCGCGCCGCGCGCGCGCCCGGTCGAGCGTGTCGGCAGCGGCCTCGATCCCGGCCATCGCCGCCGCATCGACCGGCGCGGCGGCGATCTGCGCCTGCGCGGCGGCGCGGGCGCGGGCCTGCGCCTCGGCCTTGTCCAGGCGCGCCCGCATCTCGGCCAGACGTTCGGCCGCGGCGCGCGCCAGCGCTGCGCGCTGCGCGCGGGCATGTTCTGCGCGGAGCCGGGCCAGAGCGGCCTCGGCGGCGGCCAGCGCCTCGGCCGTCGCGGCGTCCTTGCGCGCCGCGCTCTCGAACCGCGCCTGCGCCGCGCGCTCGTCCGCGGCGGCCGTTTCGGCGGCCTCTCGCGCCTCGCCCAGCGCGCGGTCGCGTGCGGCCAGCGCAGCGGCGGCGTCCTCGGCCGCCTCCTGCTCCAACGCGGCGATCTTGAGGTCGCGCTCGGCTGCCTCCAGCCGGGCGGCGTGGGCCTCGCCCGCCTTCATCGCCTGCCGCGCCCGCGCCAGCGCAGCCTCGCGCGCCTCACGCTCGGCGGGCTCGTCAAGGCGCGCGCGCTCTTCCTCGGCCCGGCGCCGTTCGGCGAGCGCGCCCGACAGCTCGTCCACCTTTGCAGCCAGCGCCGCGCGCTCGGCCTCCAGCGCCGCGACCTCGTCCTCGGCGGCTTTCCAGGGGCCGCCGGCACGGGGCCGCCCGGTGGCGGTGGCCAGCTCGGCCAGTTCGTCGCGGCAGGCGGCCAGCACCTGGTCCATCCGCCGGCCGCCGGTCATCATGTCGATCTCGCCGGCCAGCGTCGACATCAGGTCGCGCCGCGCCTCGAGCCCGCTTTCCCAGTCGCGCCGCCCGGCCGCACCCTGCCCCGCCGGGTCCAGCCCGGTAACGCCCTGGCGCACCCACAAAAGCCCCGCCGGCCCGCCGAGCCCACCCTCGACCAGCCGCCCGATCCACGCCTCGGCCTCGTCGTCCTGGGCCAGCACGCGGCCCGTGGCAGCGTCGGTGACACGGGCCGATTTCCGCGAAAGCCATGTCTTTTCCAGCCGGAACCGCCCCTGGGGCAGCTCGACCTCTGCCGCCACGCTCACCGCGCCGCCCGAATGCGGCTGCAGCGCCCGCACCTCGCGCGCCCGCGACCCGTAGGGCTGGAAGAAAAGCGCGTGGAGCGCGTCGAAAAAGGTCGACTTGCCGGATTCGTTGGGCGCGGCCAGCACGGTGATGCCATCGCCGATATCGTCGATCCGGGCGGTTTGCCCGGCAAAGCGGCGGACATTGGTCAGGGCGAGCGCGCGCAGTTTCATGCCTGCTCCGTGGCCAGGGCATAAAGGCGGGCGAGCGCGGCGCGCGCGACCTCGCGGTCCTCGGCCGACAGCGCGGGGTTGCCGGCCTCGTCCCACAGATCCTCGGCGGCGCGGCGCAGCGCCCCGGCGCGGTCGATGTCGTCGAGATCCTCGACCGCCCGCTCAAGGCCGAGCGCCGAGAGATCGGCCTCGAACCAGCCGAAATCGTCGCGCGCGGCGCCGATAGCGGCCTCGAGCGCGCCGCGGGCGGCCAGGCTGAGCCGGCCGCTGGCCCGCAGCCGCAAAAGCGTCATCCGCCGGCGGCCGGCCGGGGGCAGCGCCGCGGCCAGCCGGGCCGCGCCGTCCTCGCCCGGCAAAAGCTCAAGCGCGACCGCGCGCCAGTCATAGGCGCCGGTGGCGACCGGGGTAATTTCGGGCACGGCGCCGGGCCCGGCAATCCCGACCAGCAACGCCGCGGCCGCCCCGTCATGCTTGAAGCTGTCGGCCTCGGGCGTACCCGAATACCAGGTCCGGGGCCCGATCCGCATCTGCCCGTGCCAATCGCCCAGCGCGAGGTAATCCAGCCCCGAGCGTTCGGCGCGGTCGGGCGGGATCAGCGCCGGGTCGCCCTCCTCGCTGAAATCGGTGACCGCGCCGTGGGCCAGCCCGATGCGCGGCAGGCCCGGGTCGGTCTCGGCATCCAGCGCGCCGGTCAGGTCGCGGCCCGGGCGGCGCGCGGTGCAGGGCGCGGGCAGCACCACCGCGCCCCCCAGCGCCACCGGCGCAGGGTCCAGCGCGACATGCAGGTTGGCCGGACGCTCGGCGGCGATGCGGCGCCAAAGATCGCTCGCGGCCAGCGAGTCGTGGTTGCCCGGAAGGATCACCCACGACAGATCATCCGCCTCGGCAATGGCCTGAAGCGCGTGGCGCAGCGTGGCGGGCGCCGGCGTTTCGGCGTCGAACGTGTCGCCGGCCAGCACGATCGCCTGGGCGCCGCCCGCGCGTGCGGCCTCGGCCAGCCGCCCCAGCGCCTGGTAGCGCGCCTCGCGCAAGAGCGCGGGCAGATCGCCGCCGAACCGGCCGAAGGGCTTGCCGAGATGCAGGTCGGACGTGTGCAGGACTCGAAACACCGGGCGTCTCCATCGGCGCGGACAGGCCGCGCGCGATGGACTTTCTCACCCGGCGGCCCGGGACACAAGCCGCCCGCGCCCCCGCTACTTGCGCCGCAGGTAAAGCGCGGTGCCCAGCGCGACGGCCAGCGGCAGCACCAGCAACAGCTCCATCCCGTGGGGGTGGACATGGGCCGCCAGATGCGCGCCCTCGTGGGCGGCGGCGGGCAGCGCGGCCAGCAGGGCGGCGGCGGTGGCGATCGGGGTTTTCATCGGGTCAGTTCCTCTTTCTTGGATAGCAGGAAATCGCGGATATCGAGGGCCTGTTTCTCGTCCATCGAGACGTAGATCAGCGCCATGTTGGTGCGTTCCCGGATCATCGGGCCCGGGAACGGCAGATAGCTGAGCTCGCGCGCGCCGAAGGACGGCGCGGCGGTGCCGACCTGCCATTCGGTTTTCAGCTCCACGTCGACCAGTTTGAGCGCGGTTGCGCTGCCCTGCCCCGGCCGTTCGAACGGCACGCCGGCAAGCCGCAGGTAGGCGGCCTTGTCGGCGGCCTGCACGAAGCCGTCGATGAACTGGGTGGCCAGCACCTGGATCTCGGCGGCCGCGTCGGCCTCTCCCATGTGGCTGTGCAGATGCTCGCCATGGGCATGGTTGTGGCCCGGCCCGTGGGGGTGGTCGTGATGGTCGTGATGATGGTGCGGGTGGTCATGTGGCATTGCACCACCTCCGGCCGTCGAACTCGCCATGGGGGATGGTCACGGGCTTGTCGATATGCACCTTGTGCTTGCCCAGCGTGCCGGCCGACACCATCGCGCCCAGCACGTCGACGATCACCCGCGTGCCCATCAGCGCGGTGATGTCCGAGGTGTCGTAGGGCGGGCTGACCTCGACCAGCTCCATCCCGCAAATCCCCTCGGCCGCCACCTTGCTGGCCAGCGCCAGCGCCTCGCGCGGCAGGAAGCCGCCGGGTTCCGGCCAGCCGGTGCCGGGCACGAAGCCGCAATCGATGCTGTCGATGTCGAACGACATGTAGACCATGTCGACGCCGTCCCAGGCCATCTCCAGCGCCATCTCCGCGGTCTTGTCGATGCCCATCTTCTCCATGTCCGACATGGTGATGATGTTGGTCTCGCGCTCGCGCGCCACCTTGACCGCCTCGCGCGGCACCTGCCAGCCGCCGATGCCCACCTGCACCAGGTTCCTGGCCGGCACGTTGGGCAGGTTCGTTGAATGAAACCAAGGGGTTGTGTGCATACGTTCGTCCAGGTCCTTTTCCTGGATGTCGGCGTGGCGGTCGAAATGCACGATGCCGATCTTTTTCGACGTGCATTCGGCGATGCCGCGCACGCAGGGAAAGCCGATGGAATGATCGCCCCCGATGATGATCGGCAGGCTGCCCGAGCTGAAGACGTGGGAAACCGCCCGGCTGATCTGGTCGAAGGTTTTCTCGATATTGGCCGGGATGGTGAAGATGTCGCCCGCGTCGCACAGCGTCATCTGCTCGCGCAGATCGACGCCGAGTTCGTAGTTGTAGGGCGTGTAAAGCGCGCTGATCTTGCGCACGCCCTGCGGGCCGAACCGGGTGCCGGGCCGGTAGGTGGTGCCGCCGTCGAAGGGCGCCCCCAGCACGGTGGCGTCGTAATGCCCGACCTCGGTGGCGTCCTCGGTATAGGGCGCCTTGAGGAAGGTGTTGATGCCCGCGTAATGGGGCAGCTCGCCGCGCGCGAAGGTCGGGATCGACTTGTCCTCGATCGAGTCGGCGCCGGTCAGGCCCATGCGCAGCGCCCAGCGGCGTTCCTCGTCCCAGCGGCCCTCGGGGAGATCGGCCTCGGCCTTCATCGACTTCCAGCCCTGCAGCCGGGAGAGGTCGGGGTGGTGCTGGCGCGACTCGGGCCGGCACTGGTCGGCCGGGTGGTGCGAGCGCCGGCGCTCAGGCGGGGCGAAGAACATGGGTTTCCTCCTTGATGGTCTGAAACGGGATGCCGCCGTTGCGGGCATCGAAATCGTAGGTGATGGTCGCCCCGTAGGCCTCCGGGTCGGTCGGGTCCCACCGCGGTTTGTCGAAGACGATGACGCGGTCGCCCAGCTTGAAGCCTTCCTCAAGGTCATGGGTGACCATGAAAACGGTCATTCCGGTCTGGGCGCGAAGCTCGGTCAGGAAATCGTGCATCGACAGCCGCGTGCCCGGATCGAGCGCGCCGAAGGGCTCGTCGAGCAGCAGGATGCGCGGCCGCGCGGTCAGCGCCTGCCCGATGGCCAGCCGCTGCTGCATCCCGCCCGACAGCGTGGCCGGGTAGGCATCGGCGACGTGGGCCAGCCCGATCCGCGCCAGCGTCTCGTCTGCGCGCCGCAACGCCGCGCGCCGGGCGGCGCCGAAAAACCGGCCCAGCGGGCGGGTGAAGCTGTCGCCGGCCACGATGTTTTCGCGCACCGTCATATGCGGAAAGACCGAGTAGCGCTGGAACACCACGCCGCGTTCGCGCCCCGGCTCGCGCGCGGGCTCGGCCCCGGCGATGCGGATGTCCCCGCGCGAGGGCTGTTCCTCGGCCAGAAGCAGCCGCAGGAAGGTGGACTTGCCGCAGCCGGAGGCGCCGACGATCGAGACGAACTCGCCCTCCTCCACCTCGAGATTGATCCGTTCGAGGATCGGGCGGCCGCCGTAGCTCTGGAACAGGTCGCGCACGGTCACGAAGCTCATAGGCTGGCCCCCGTCCAGGGAAAGGCCCGGCGGGCCAGCACCTTGAGCGCCCAGTCGATCATGAACGCAAGCAGCGTGATCCAGATCACGTAGGTCAGGATCACGTCCATCGCCAGGTAACGGCGCACCAGGAAGATGCGGTAGCCGAGCCCGAGGTCCGAGGCGATGGCCTCGGCCGCGATCAGAAACAGCCAGGCCGGACCCAGCGACAGCCGCACGGACTGGATCAGCCGCGGCAGGACCTGCGGCAATGCCACGCGCAGGGCGATGGTGAATGTGGACGCGCCCAGCGTCTCGGCCTTGACGATCTGCTCGCGCGGGATCTCCAGCGTGCGCTGGCTGAGGTCGCGGATCAGAAAGGGCGTGATGCCGATCACGATCAGCACCACCTTCGACAGCTCGCCCAGCCCGAACACGATGAACAGGATCGGCAACAGCGCCAGCGGCGGCACCATCGAGATGACGGCGACGAAGCCCGAGAATGTCGCGCGGATATGCGGCAAGAGCCCGATCAGCAGCCCGAAGATCAGCCCGGTCGAGGCGGCGAGCCCCACGCCGATGGCCAGCCGTTTCAGGCTGACGGCGGTGTCGTACCAGAACAGGATCCGCCCCGAGCGCCGGTCGGGCTCGGTCAGCAGCCGCTCGGCGGTCGCCGCGATCTGCGCCGGCGCCGGCATCAGCTTGTCCGACGGGTTCTCGGCCAGCCGGATGTCCGAGCCCACCATATAGGCGAGCATCACCAGAACGAAGGGCAGCGCCGCCAGAAAGGCGGTCAGCACGCGGCCGGGACGGCGGTTGATCAGGCGCATGATGCTGGGGGCTCGGGTGGCCCCGGCCGCTTGGGCCGGGGCGCGTGGGCCTTAGAGCGCGCCGTCGGCGGCCATCTGCATGTAGGTCGTGTCGAAGCGGAACCTGACGTTGTCCGCATCGCCCGTGGTCGAGCCGTCGGGATACGCGACCCCCACGAAATCGGGGCTCGGCGCGCCCTCGCCCAGGATGCCCTTGTCGAACAGGAACTCGGCCACGTTGACCATCGTCTTGGGCAAATCGGCGCCCTCGGCAAAGGCCACCGCCGCGGCGGGGTCATAGAACATCTCGGTGGAGTCGAGCTGCGCCTTGTAGCCGGCCAGATCGGTACCCGAAGCCTCGGCCATCGCGCTCAGCACCTCTTCGTCGCCGGCGGCCATCAGGCCCATCAACTCGTACCAGGCGCCGGCCACCGCCTTGCCGAAGGCGGGGTTGTCTTCCAGCGTCTCGGTATTGACCACCATCAGGTCGATGATCTCGCCCGCAATGTCGGAGCTGTCGAACAGCTTGTTCGCGTCGGGCTGTTCCATGATGCTCGAAACCAGCGGGTTCCATGTCACCACCGCCTCGACATCCTGCGGCGCGTAGGCGGCGATCATGTCGGCATCGGAGGTGTTGATCACCCCGTCGAGGTCGGCCTCGGAAAGCCCCACGCTGTCGAGCCCGCGGGCCAGCAGGTAATGCGACACCGACAACTCCACCAGGTGCACCGGCTTGCCCGCCAGCGAGGTCAGGTCGCCCTCGCCCTTCAGGATCACCGCGTCGTTGCCGTTGGAATAGTCGCCCACGATCAGCGCCGTGGTGTCCACGCCCCCGCCCGCGGGGATCGACAGCGTGTCCATGTTGGTGGCCGAGACCCCGTCGAAGGCGCCGGCCGTATACTGGTTGATCGACTCTATGTAGTCGTTGATCTGCACGATCTCGACATCGATGCCGTATTTGTCGGCCCATTTGTCCATGATGCCGGAGTCTTCCAGATAGCCCCAGGGCATCCAGCCCACGTAGATCGACCAGGCCAGCTTGAACTCGGTTTTTTCCTCGGCCGTCGCGGGCGCGCCCAGGGCTGCGGCCAGCACGGCGGCGGACAGGATGGTGGCGTTTCTCATGGTGTTCGGCTCCCTCTGCGTCCCGCCAAAGGTGGTAGCCGGTCCGCGGGCGGAACAAGGAGTCACAGGCGCGGAACGAACCGGCGCAGTACTCTCCCGGGATTTTGGCCCGCCGTGTACCTTGGCGGAATTTGCCGCCCCGGCGGCACTTCTTGGACCAGTCCCCGGTATCCGGGCGGAACCCTAAGTGCCCTGCGCGATCAGTTAACGACGCGCCGCCGCGCGCGCCCAAGCGCGGCGGGACGAACGGCCCGAAACGGAACGCATTTGCCTACCTTTTGGGCGCAATGCAGCCTGATCGCCCCGAAAGAGGGCGGAAGGGGATGGCCAGCATCGGCAAACGCGCCCGTCAGCACCCGCCGCGGGCCACAGCCGGACCTCTGCCGCCACGGCGCCTCGGACAAACCCGACGAACGCCGAGCGGTACGCCCGCCGACGGCGACGACCTTGGCCAACCGCCCGCGCGACATGGCACGGACGACAACGGGGCGTGCCCGCCACGGCCCGGACCCCGGCGCGGCCGCAAGCGCGCCGAGGTCGTGCATCTTCGGCCCGCCACCCGGACGGCCCCGCCTCCAGGCCGACGGCCGGCCGGTCAAGTGCGGGCGGTTCAATCCTCGGCGGTCGTGCGGCCCCCGCCGGTATGCCCCCGAGGCGCCGCCGCCGATCCGTCGCCCGCCCGGCGTTTTGGCGTTCCGGGCATGGACGGACGCCCAAGCGCCGCTATACTTGTTCAAAACCTGATCGAGCGATTCCAACTTGTCTTTGCGACGCGTCTCCACACCGCTTGCCATACTGCTGCTCGGCCTCTGGCTTGGCCAGGCTGCGCGGGCCGTAGAGGTGCGCCTGACCGCCGACGGCGACGACACCGAACTCGGCGAGGCGCTGGAAAACGCATCGCTCACGGTCGAGGCCCGACGCGCCGACCCGCCGCCCGAAGCGCAGGATCTTCTGGCCGCGGCGCGCGCCGATTACGCACGGTTGCTGGGTGTGCTTTACGCGCAGGGCTATTACGGTGGCGTCATTCACATCCGGGTCGACGGGCGCGAGGTGGCCGATCTGCCGCCCTTCGGCGCGCCCGCCCGCATCGACCGTGTGGCGATCACCGTCGACCCCGGCCCGCGTTTTCGCTTTTCTCGCGCCGAAATCGCACCGCTGGCGCCGGGCACCGAACTTCCTGACGGGTTCGCGGCAGGCAAACGCGCGCGCGCCTCGCTGATCGAACAGGCCGGGCGGACCAGTATCGCCGCCTGGCGCGACGCGGGCCACGCCAAGGCGGCGCTTGCGGACCAGAGCGTGGTCGCCGACCACGACGCCCGCACGCTCGATGCCCGGTTGCGGCTGGACCCCGGCCCGAGGCTGCGCTTTGGCCGGCTTGCGATCGACGGCCGGACGCGGGTGCGGCCCGAACGCGTTCACGCCATCGCCGGGCTGCCCGAGGGCGAGGTGTTTTCGCCCGAAGAGTTGCAGGCCAGCACCGAACGGCTGCGCCGCACCGGCACCTTCCGCTCGGTCGCGCTGCGCGAGGCCGATGCCGCAAACCCCGATGGCACGCTCGACATCACCGCCGCGCTGGTCGACGAGAAAAAGCGCCGTCTGGGCTTTGGCGCCGAATATGGCACCACCGACGGGCTGACGCTGTCGGGCTTTTGGATGCACCGCAACTTGCTGCGCGGGGCCGAACGGCTGCGCCTGAGCGCCGAGATCGCCGGGCTGTCGGGCGAAACGGGCGGCATCGACTACTCGCTCGGCGCGCTTTTCGAGCGGCCGGCCACGTTCACGCCCGACACCGCGCTTTACGTCCTTGGCGAGATATCCGCGGACGACGAGCCTGATTACAAGCAGCGCGACATCACCGTCGGCGCCGGGCTCAGCCATATCTTTTCGGACACGCTGGAGGGCAGCGCCGGCTTTCTGGTGCGCTACACCGAGATCGAGGACGACCTGGGCGACCGCGAGATCACCCAGCTCAGCTTTCCGGTCTCGATGACCCGCGACACCCGCGACTCGGAACTCGACCCGCGCACGGGCACCTACCTGTCGGTGCAGGCCGAGCCCTTCGTGGGGCTCGACAACCCCGAAAACGGCGCGCGGCTTTATGCGGATGCGCGGGCCTATCGCGGCTTTGGCGAACGCGTCGTGGTGGCCGGCCGGGTGCAGATGGGCAGCCTGCTGGGCGCGTCGGCAGATGCGGTGCCGTCGGACTGGCTGTTCTACTCGGGCGGCGGCGGCACGGTGCGCGGCCAGCCCTACCAGTCGCTTGCCGTCGACCTGGGCAACGACGACAGCCGCGGCGGGCGCAGCTTCGTCGGGCTGTCGATGGAACTGCGCACCGGGATCACCCGGTCGATCGGGGTCGTGGGCTTTGTCGATGCGGGCCATATCGGCGATGGCGAAGTACCGGGCGAGGGCGGCGACTGGCATGCCGGCGCGGGCCTCGGTCTGCGCTACGACACCGGCATCGGGCCGATCCGGCTTGATGTGGGCGCCCCCATCCAGGGCGATACCGGCGACGGCGTGCAAATCTATATCGGCATCGGGCAAGCGTTTTGAGACGGCTGCACCTATATATCGTCGCAGCGCTCGCGCTGTGCCTCGCCCTGCCGGCCGCCGCGCAGGACAACGAAGACCGCGGCCTTCTGGAACGGCTGATCGAGGACAACCTCTCGGGCGAAGGGATCTCGGTCGACATCACCGGCTTCGAGGGGGCGTTGTCGTCACAGGCGACGCTGGACGAGCTGACCGTCGCCGATGCCGACGGCATCTGGCTGACGCTGCGCAACGCCGAACTCGACTGGTCGCGCACAGCGCTGTTGCGCGGGCGGCTCCAGGTGGCGCGGCTTTCTGCGGAAGAAATCGTGCTGGCGCGCCTGCCGCAAGGCGGCGGCGACAAGGGGCCCGAGCTGGCCGATACCGAGGCCAAGCCGTTCAGCCTGCCCGAGTTGCCGGTTTCGGTGAATATCGGCGAGATCGCCGCCCAGCGCCTCGATCTGGGCGAGCCGGTACTGGGCCAGGCGGCGACGTTTTCCTTCACCGGCTCGCTGACACTCGCCGATGGCGCCGGCGAGGCGCAGTTGCAAATGCTGCGGCTCGATGCCGATAGCGGCGAGATCGACCTCGACGCCGGATACGACAACGAAACGCGGGTGCTGGCGCTCGACCTGTCGCTGTCCGAAGCGCCGGGCGGGATCCTGGCCACGCTCGCGCGCCTGCCCGGCGCGCCCAGCGTCGATTTCACCGTCGCGGGCACCGCGCCGATTTCCGACTACGCGGCCGAACTGGCGCTGGCCACCGACGGACAGGACCGGCTGACCGGCAGGATCACCACCGCCGAGGCCGCCCTGCCCGGCGCCGCCGAAGGCACGCCGCCGGCGCGCCGCTTCGGCGCCGATGTTTCGGGCGATCTGACCGCGCTGCTCGAACCCGCACTGCACCCGTTCTTCGGCGACCGCGCCGCGCTGCAATTCTCGGCCCAGCGCCTGCCCGACGGGCGGCTCGAGATCGACACGCTGGCGCTGGATGCCGCCGCGCTGACGCTGAACGGCACCCTGGCGCTGGCCGCCGACGGCCTGCCCGATGCCTTCGACCTGACCGGCGAGATCGGCACGCCCGGCGGCGCG
Source organism: Rhodovulum iodosum (assembly GCF_041020385.1). NCBI lineage: Bacteria > Pseudomonadati > Pseudomonadota > Alphaproteobacteria > Rhodobacterales > Paracoccaceae > Rhodovulum > Rhodovulum iodosum. Next base: position 759,250 of record NZ_JBEHHI010000002.1, read on the forward strand.
CCGCTGCGCCTGCCCGTACCCGGCGCGCCCACCACCCTGCGCCACGCCGACATCGCCGCGCGCTTTGACGCCGCAGATGGCGATGCCTGGGCGGCCAGGGCGCAGCTTTCCGACCTCGACAGGCCCGACATTCAGATGGACCGGGCCGAGTTGTCGGGAACCGGCACGATTTCCCGGCGCGGCCAGAGGGCGGTCTCGGCCGCGCTCGACTTCGTCGCCGAGGGCCTGGGATTTCCCGATGCCGCGCTTTCCGACGCGCTGGGCGAGGCGCTGACCGGCCAGGCGCAGATCGACTGGCAGGACGGTGCGCCGGTGCGGCTGGACCGGCTGGCGCTGTCGGGCGCCGGGATCGACCTGACCGGCAGCGGCCAGATCGACCCCGCCGCCGACGGGCTGCCCGCCTCTGGCCGAATCGTGCTGGATGCCGACCGGATCGACCGTTTTTCCGCACTGGCCGGGCGCAGCCTGGGCGGCGCGGTCGCCGCCGAGATCGAGGGCAGCGCCACCATTCTCAACCGCAGCTTCGACGTGGCGCTCAGCGCGGAGGGCCAGGACCTGGCCGTGGGCGAACCGATGGCCGACCCGCTGCTCAGGGGCGCCAGCCGGCTAATCCTGCGCGCCGCCCGCGATGCCGAGGGCAGCCGCATCGACGCCTTCGAGATCGTCACGCCCGAGCTTTCGGCCAATGCCAGCGGCGGGCTGAACAGCCAGAGCGGCAGCTTCGATCTGGCCGCGCGGCTGGCCTCGCCGCAATTGATCCTGCCCGGCGCCCCGGCTGGCCCGGTCGAGCTGACCACCGGCATCGGCTGGACCGCCGGCAGCCCGATTGCGCTGAGCGACCTGACGCTGACCGCGCCCGCGCTGCGCGTGACCGGAGACGGCGCCTTCGACCCGGCCAGCGCGGCGCAGGATTTCGAGGCGCGCCTCACCCTTTCGGCACAGGACCTGTCGCGCTATGCCGATCTGGCGGGCCGGCCGCTGGCCGGCAGCCTCGAGGCGCGCGTCGAGGGCAGCGGCGCGCTGGGTCCGCGCGACGTGCGCCTGACGCTCGACGGCACCGGGCGCGATCTGCGCGTGGGCCAGGCCGAAGCCGACAGGCTGCTTGCCGGGCGCAGCACATTCTCGGCCGATATCGCCCTGGAAGACGGGCAGGTCGTGCCGGGCCGCGTTTCGGTCGAAACGCCGGTGCTGCGTGCCCGCGTCCAGCCGCAAGGCGCAGGCTCCGATACCATGGCCGTCGATGCGCGGCTGGCCGATCTGGCGCTGATCGCGCCCGATTTCCCGGGGCCGCTCTCGGTCAGCGGGACGGTGACACCCGAAGACGGCGGCGTGCGGCTGGCGCTCGGCGCCGAGGGGCCGGGCGGTACCACCGTGCAGATCGACGGCACCGCGGCGCAGCGGATGGACCTCACGTTATCGGGCCGCGCGCCGCTGGGCCTGGCCAATGCCTTCATCGCGCCGCGCGCGGTGCAGGGCACGGCGGATTTCGATCTGCGGCTTCAGGGCGCGCCGGCGCTGGAAAACCTCGCAGGCAGCATCACCACCAGCGGCGCGCGGGCCACCGCGCCGGCCCTGCGCATCGCGCTGGAAGATATCTCGGCGCGGGTCGGGCTGGCCGCCGGGCGTGCCGATCTGGCCTTGGAAAGCCGGCTGGGCCAGGGCGGCCTGCTGCGCGTGACCGGACCGGTCACGCTCTCGCCGCCGTTCCCGGCCGATCTGACCATCGTGCTGGACGACGCCGTGGTCAGCGACCCCGCGCTCTACCAGACCGAGCTGGACGGCACGCTGACGGTTTCGGGGCCTTTGACCGGCGGCGGCCGCATCGCCGGCACGATCGAACTGGACGGGACCGAAGTGCGCGTGCCCTCGACCGGGCTTGGCGGCGGCGGCACCATCCCCGATGGGCTGGCGCACCGTACCGAGCCGGGGCAGAGCCGCGCCACACGGGCCCGCGCCGGGCTGTTGCAGAGCGCCGACGGCAATGGCAATGGCGGCTCCGCCGGGCCGGGATTTGCGCTCGATCTCCGGATCAACGCCATCAACCGTATCTTCCTGCGCGGCCGCGGCCTCGATGCCGAACTCGGCGGTTCGCTTAGGATCGGCGGCACCACCAACGCCATCGAGCCCTCGGGCCGGTTCGAGCTGGTGCGCGGCCGGCTCGACATCCTTGGCCAGCGGCTGATGATGACCGAGGGCTGGGCCCAGCTCGAGGGGGATTTCGACCCGACGCTCTACCTGCTGGCCGAAACCGACAGCGGCGAGGTGACCGTTCGGATCATCGTCGAGGGGGCCGCCAGCGAACCGGAAATCCGTTTCACCTCGGAACCGGAACTGCCCGAGGACGAAATTCTGGCACAGCTCCTGTTCAATCGCGATCTCGAAGATCTGTCTGCATTGCAGGCGCTTCAGCTGGCCAGTGCGGTCCGCACCCTGGCCGGCAAGAGCGGTGTGTCGATCGTCGAACGGCTGCGCGCCGGGGCCGGGCTCGACGATCTCGACATCACCACCGATGACGACGGCAACACCGAGTTGCGCGCCGGCAAATACCTGTCGGACAACGTCTACACCGATGTCACCGTCAATTCCGAAGGCAAGACCGAGATCGACCTCAACCTCGACCTGACCGACTCGATCACCGTGCGCGGGCGTACCACCAGCGAGGGCGAGAGCGGGATCGGCGTGTACTTCGAACGCGACTATTGACGGGGCGGTGTGCTAATCTGGCCCCGTCATTCTGACCCTCCGGAGCCCGCATCATGACCCTGCCCCGCCTCAGCCTGATCGCCGCATTGCTGTTGCTCGCCCTGCCCGCCTGGGCCAATGCCGACGGGCCCGATTTCTTTCGCGTGCCGGGGCAGGCATCGGACCAGGCGCTCAGCATGCATGCCGGGCCCTCGGGCGGCGACCGCCAATTGGGCCGCATCCCGGCCGGCACCGACCATCTGCGCAACCTGGGCTGCATCGACGGGATGAGCGATGCCGAGCGCGCCGTGGCCACGGGCGCGGAAAAGCGTGCGGCGCTGCTGCGCCGCTGGTGCAAGATCCGTTACCGCGGTGTCGATGGCTGGGTGTTTGCCGGTGCCCTGGTCGAGGGCAGCCCGCCGCCGGCCCCGCCCAAGCCCGGCGACCCGCAGGGAAAGCTGGGCAGCGCCTGGCGGCTGATCGCCATGCCCGGCCACGGGCGGGTGCGCGCCGAGGCCTGGATCGCGTTTTCCGACAGCGGCAGCATATGGGGCAATACCGGCTGCAACTTCCTGCGCGGCAGCGTCAAGATCAGCGGCACCGCATTCAAGCTGGCCGGCGGGCTCGCCGTCACGCGGCGGGCCTGCCCGGGCGCGCTGGATGCGCAGGAGCGGTGGTTGGTGAAGGCGCTGGAGACCGCGCGCCGGGTGTCCTTCGACCCGCTTACAGGGCAGCTGCGCCTCGGGCCCGAGCGGGGATCTGCCACGCTGGTACTGGACCGCGACCCCGAACGCTGGCGCTAGCCCCCCGCCGGCCTGACCGAACGCGGTCGGCAGGCCGCGCCCGCATATTCCTTCTGCACCCATCCGCGCGGGTTTGCCCGGCATCAAGACCCCTGCCACCGGTCGCATCCCGCCCGGCACGTTTCGGCCGCTCGACCGCCCCCTGGCCGCCCCGGCGCCGCCCAGCTTGGCCGGCATACTGGCGGGATCGACCAAGTGGAGGACACACCATGGCCAGCAAGGACCCGATCCCGCCGAAACGCCCCGACGAAGAGCGCTCAGACGCGCCCAACCGGGACAAGCCCAAGGCCCGGCCCGCCGACCGCCCGGACGACCACCCGGACGACCGGCCGCGCCCGCCGACCCCGTTCGACGACTGGGCCAGCATCTGACGCGAAAAGGCCGCCCCCTTTCGGGGCCGGCCCAGTCCGCTACGCGCGCAAAAGCCTCATCGAGGCTCTTGCCGGGCGCTGTTCAGACCTCCTGGCCTCAGCCCACCAACTCGAGGCCGGAGAAGAAATAGGCGATCTCTTCCTTGGCGGTGTCCTCGCCGTCCGAGCCATGGACCGAGTTCTCGCCGATGGACAGCGCGAATTCCTTACGAATCGTGCCTTCGGCCGCCTCGGCGGGGTTGGTCGCGCCCATCACTTCGCGGTTCTTGGCAATCGCGTCCTCGCCTTCCAGCACCTGCACGACGATCGGCGCCGAGGCCATGAAGTCGCACAGCTCGTCGTAGAACGGACGCTCCTTGTGGACCGCGTAGAACACGCCCGCCTGCTCTTTCGTCAGCTTGATCCGCTTTTGCGCGACGATGCGCAGCCCCGCCGCCTCGAACTTGGCGTTGATCGCGCCGGTCAGGTTGCGCTGGGTGGCGTCGGGCTTGATGATCGAAAAGGTTCGTTGAATGGCCATCTGGGTTCCCTCGGTGGTCGCGGCCCATGCCGCGGCTTGAAAATCGCGGCTCTGCTACCACGGCCCCTGCGCCTTGAAAAGCCGCGATTGACGCGCCCGGATGCCTGCGGCACACCCGCCCCATGCTGCGCATCCAAAACATCACCTACGCGGTCGAGGGCCGTCCGCTGTTTCAAGAGGCCAGCGCCACGATTCCCGCCGGGCACAAGGTCGGCCTGGTGGGCCGCAACGGCGCCGGCAAGACCACGCTCTTCCGGCTGATCCGCGGCGAGCTGGCGTTGGAATCGGGCGCCATCTCGCTGCCGCCGCAGGCCCGCATCGGCGGCGTCGCGCAAGAGGCCCCGGCCAGCGAGACCGCGCTGATCGACACCGTCCTGGCCGCCGATGCCGAACGGGCAGAGCTGATGGCCGAGGCCGAGACCGCCACCGACCCCCACCGCATCGCCGACATCCAGACCCGGCTGGCCGATATCGACGCCTGGTCGGCCGAGGGCCGCGCCGCGGCGATCCTCAAGGGGCTGGGGTTTACCGAGGCCGAGCAGGCGATGCCCTGTTCGGCCTTCTCCGGCGGCTGGCGGATGCGCGTGGCGCTGGCCGGCGTGCTGTTTGCCCGGCCCGACCTGCTGCTCTTGGACGAGCCGACCAACTACCTCGACCTCGAGGGCGCGCTCTGGCTGGAAAGCTACCTGGCCCGCTACCCGCACACGGTGATCGTGATCAGCCACGACCGCGAGCTTCTGAACCGCGCCGTGGGCCACATCCTGCACCTGGAAGACCGCAAGCTGACGCTCTGGACCGGGGGCTATGACGCCTTCGCCCGGGCCCGCGCCGCCAGCCGCGCGGTGCAGGCCGCCGAGGCGAAAAAGCAGGAAACGCGCCGCGCCCATCTGCAAAGCTTCGTCGACCGGTTTCGCTACAAGGCGTCGAAGGCCCGCCAGGCCCAGGCCCGGTTGAAGATGCTGGAAAAGATGACGCCCATCGCCGCGCCCGAGGATGCCGCGCGCACCGTTTTCACCTTTCCCCAGCCCGACGCGCTGTCGCCGCCCATCGTGGCGCTGGAAGGCGCGGCGGTGGGCTACGACGGCACGCCGGTGCTGTCGCGCCTGTCGCTGAGGATCGACCAGGACGACCGGATCGCCCTTCTGGGCCGCAACGGCGAGGGCAAGTCGACACTGTCCAAGCTGCTGGCCGGCAAGCTCGACGCGCTGTCGGGGCGCATCACCACGTCCTCGAAACTGAGGATCGGCTATTTCGCGCAGCACCAGGTGGACGAGCTGCACCTCGACGAGACGCCCCTCGACCACCTGCGCCGCGAACGCCCCGACGAGGCACCGACGAGGTTGCGCGCACGGCTGGCGGGGTTCGGCCTGGGGGCCGATCAGGCGGCAACGGTGGTCGCGCGGCTGTCGGGCGGGCAAAAGGCACGGCTGTCGCTGCTTCTGGCCACGCTGGACGCGCCGCACATGCTGATCCTCGACGAGCCGACAAACCACCTCGATATCCAAAGCCGCGAGGCGCTGGTCGAGGCGCTGACCGAATACTCGGGCGCGGTGATCCTGGTCAGCCACGACATGCACCTGCTTTCGCTGGTGGCCGACCGGCTGTGGCTGGTCAAGGACGGCCGCGTGGCGCCCTACGAGGACGATCTGGAAAGCTACCGCCGGATGCTCTTGGGCGCGCCCGCGCCCGAGGCGCCGAAACCGGCCAAGACGGCCGCGCCCCGGCGCCCGTCGCGCGATGCGCTGACGGCGCTGCGCAGCGAGGTGCGCAAATGCGAGGCCCGCGTCGAAAAGCTGACCGAGATGCGCGAGAAGCTGTCGCAAAAGCTGGCCGACCCCAAGATCTACGAGGCCCACCGCGAGGACGAGCGCCTGCTGTGGCAGCGCAAGTTCGCCGAGGTGGAAGAGGCGATGGACCGGGCCGAGGCGCTGTGGATGGAGGCCCTCGAAAAACTAGAAACCGCACGGACTTAGCCCGTGGAGCTGACGTTTTACATCTCCGCTTTCGTCACGCTTTTCGTGATCGTCGACCCGATCGGGCTGGCGCCGCTCTTCGTGGCCATCACCCAGGGCATGCCGGGGCCCGAACGCCGCGCGATCGCGCTGCGCGCCGCGGCCATCGCGGTGGGGCTGCTCACGCTCTTTGGCGTATTCGGCGAATCCGTGCTTGCGCTGGTCGGCATCTCGATGCCCGCCTTTCGCATCGCCGGCGGTCTGCTGTTGTTCCTGACCGCGCTGGAGATGCTGTTCGAGCGGCGCACCAAGCGGCGCGAGGACCAGGCACATGACGACCGGCCCGACCCGTCGGTCTTTCCGCTGGCCACGCCGCTGATCGCGGGGCCCGGCGCCATGGCCACGATGATCCTGCTGACCGGCCAGGTCGGGCGCGACCCGCTGGCGATGCTGCTGATCCATCTGGCGATGCTGGCCGTGGTCGGGATCGTGCTGGTGCTGTTTCTCGCCGCGGGGCCGCTGGAACGCGCGCTGGGGCGAACAGGCACCAATGTCGTGACCCGCCTGCTGGGGATGTTGTTGGCCGCGCTTTCGGTGCAGTTCGTGCTGGACGGGCTGGCCGATTTCGGCCTTGTGCCGACATGACCCCTCCCGCCGGCGGCGCGACCCCCTATATCTGGGTGTAAACGGAGGAAAGCATCGTCATGGCAGGCGAAGAGACGGCACGGCTGATCTACCTTGTGCTTCTGGGGCTCGCGATCGCGGGGTATTTCGTGGCCGCCAACCGCGACCGCCCCGGCAAGATCGCCCAGCAGGCGGCGGTCTGGGGGCTGATCTTTCTCGGGGCGATCGCCGTGGCCGGGCTGTGGTCCGACATCCGCCGCGAGGTGGCCCCGCGCCAGTCGGTCTTTGCCGAGGCCGGGCGGATCGAGGTGCCGCGCGCGCCCGACGGGCATTACTATCTCATGTTGCAGATCGACGGCACGCCGGTGCGTTTCGTGGTCGATACCGGCGCCACCGACATGGTGCTGACACGGGCCGATGCCGTGCGCGTGGGGCTCGACCCGGACAATCTGGTCTATCGCGGCACCGCGCACACCGCCAACGGCGCGGTCCAGACCGCCCCCGTCTGGCTGGAGGAGGTGCGCCTCGGCCCGGTGGTGGACAAGAACATGCGTGCCTATGTCAATGCCGGGCAGATGCAGGACTCGCTCTTGGGCATGGCCTACCTTCAGCGCTATTCGCGCATGGAGATCGCCGACGGGATGCTGGTGCTGACGCGGTAGCGCGGGCTCAGCCCCCGCTTTCGGCCTTCTTCTCCCACCGACCCGACTCTTCCGACCAGTATTGCGCCGCCACCCCGGCCCCGGTCAGGGCCTTCCACTGGGCCCGCGCCCGGTCGACCGCCGCCGGGTCGTTGCCGTCGAAGAGGATGCAGATGCGTTCCAGCCCGTCGGCCTCCTCCGCGGCCACCTCGGCGCCGTCGACGGCCATCAGGCAGGCCGGGCCGTTGGGCGCCTCGGGTGCGGTGGTGAGCAGCACCGGCTGGTCGGCGTCGAAGCCTCCGCCGGCGACCCCGTGAGGCAGAAAGCCATCGCCCATCCAGAGCCGGTCATCGAGGAATTCCAGCCGGCCCCGGTCGGTGCCGCGCACCGCCACGCGCCAGCCCTGGGCCAGCGCCTTGTCCAGCAGCATCGGCAGCGTCGCCTCAAGCGGGCGGCGGGTGAGGTGGTAAAACAGCGCGGACCCCATCACGCGCCCGCGCGCGCGGCATCGGCGCATGTGTCGCCCGAACCGGGCAAGCGGCAGCTTTGCCCCTGACGCGCCCCGTGCGGCGCGCGTCGGGCGCGGCCCATGCGGCATATCGGATCGGCTTGGGCGTCGCCGGGCCCATCCTGCACCAGAGCGCCCCGGACGCGCGTGCGTATCGCGGCGTGTGACACGGCCCCCCGCCCCTATCCCTCGTAACGGTCGGCCACCAGCCGGTCGAGCGCCAGCACGCCCCAGCCCGTGGCGCCCTTGGGCGCGAGCATGGTCTCTTCCTTGACGCTGGCCACGCCGGCGATGTCGAGATGCACCCAAGGGGTGCCGTCCTTGACGAAGCGTTTCAGGAACTGCGCCGCGGTGATCGAGCCCGCGGGCCGGCCGCCCACGTTTTTCATGTCTGCGAGGGTGGACTTGAGCTGCTTGTCGTAGGCCTCGCCCAGCGGCATCCGCCACGCGCCCTCGCCCTCGGCCTCGGCGGCCTTGAGGAAGGCGGCGCAAAGATCGTCGTCGTTGGAGAACACGCCGGCATTCTCGTGGCCGAGCCCGATGATGATGGCGCCGGTCAGCGTGGCAAGGTCGACGATACCGGCTGGGGCGAACCGCTCTTGCGCGTACCAAAGCACGTCGGCCAGCACGAGCCGCCCCTCGGCGTCGGTGTTGATCACCTCGACGGTGTCGCCCTTCATCGACGTGACGATATCGCCCGGCCGCGTGGCGTTGCCCGAGGGCATGTTCTCGACCAGGCCCACCAGCCCCACGACATTGGCCTTGGCCTTCCTCAGCGCCAGCGTGCGCATGACACCGGCCACCACCCCGGCGCCGCCCATGTCCATGGTCATGTCTTCCATGCCCTGGGCAGGCTTCAGCGAAATGCCGCCGGTGTCAAAGACAACGCCCTTGCCGACAAGGGCCAGCGGGGGCTGGTCGTCGGCACCGCCCTTCCACTGCATCACCACCACCTTGGAGGGGCTGTCCGACCCCTGGCCCACCGCCAGAAGCGCGCCCATGCCCAGCTCTTTCAACTGGTCCTCTTCGAGGATTTCCACGTCGAGCCCCAGCTCGTGCATCGCCGCGAGGCGGGCCGCGAAATCGTCTGTTGTCAGCACGTTGGCAGGCTCATTGACCAGATCGCGCGAAAAGAACACGCCCTCGGCAAGCGCCGCCATCGGCCCGGCATCGGCGGCCACGGCCTCGGGCTTGCTGGCCATCACCTTGACCGCGCCGCGCGCCGTCTTTTCGCCGGTCTTGTGCACGTCGAAATCGTAGGCCCTGAGCGCAAGCCCGAAGGCGATATCGGCCGCGCCCCGGTTGGCGCCCGCCAGCACCAGAACGTCGGCGTCGCCTTGCAGCTTGGCCAGCGCGGCACCGGCCTTGCGGGCGTCCTTGCGCGTCGGGCGGCGGTCGAGCCGCACCACGTCGATCGCTATGGCCTCCATACCCGCGGGGCTGGTCAGCGACGCCGCCTCGCCGGGTTTCAACTTGGAAAACGCCGCGCTTTCGACGAACCGCGCGAGCGCGCCCTTGCACAGCCGGTTGACCCGCCGGGCAAGCTGGTCGAGCTTGGCCTCCTCGCCCACGAAAACCGCGATGCGGCCGGTCTGTTCGGCAATGGCGTCGAGGTCGTTTTCGGCGAAGGTGATCCCGATCGGCGTGCTCATGGCGTCTCTCCCTGTTCCTGCGCCCTCTACCTAGCCTGCACCCCTTGGCTTGACCAGATAGCAGTTTTACCGCCCCGCCATTTCGTCTACCGTCGCCCGCGATCATTACCGACCCGGGGGGACGTGTGCCGAGATTCGACAGATACCTGCTGTCGCAACTGACGGTATTCTTCGGATTCTTCTCGCTCGTGCTGGTCTCGATCTACTGGGTCAACCGCGCGGTCGCGCTGTTCGAGACGCTGATCGGCGGCGGCCAGTCTGCGGCGGTGTTTCTGGAATTCACCGCGCTGACGCTGCCCAACGTGATCCGCCTGGTTCTGCCGGTGTCGGGCTTTGCCGCGGTGGTCTATGCCGTCAACCGGCTGACCAGCGAAAGCGAGCTGGTGGTGATGCAGGCGATGGGCCTGGGGCCGTTCCGGCTGGCGCGGCCGGTGGTCGTCTTCGGCCTTGGCGTGGCGCTGCTGACCAGCATCCTGACGCATGTACTGGTGCCCGCCAGCCGGGCGCAGCTGGCCAACCGGCAGGCCGAGATCGCCGAGAACGTCACCGCGGGGCTGCTGCGCGAGGGGCAGTTCCTGCACCCAGCCGACGGCATCACCTTTTACATCCGCGAGATCACGCCGGTGGGCGAACTGCGCGATGTGTTCCTGTCCGACGCGCGCCCGGCCAGCCAGCGCACCACCTATACCGCCAGGCGCGCGCTGCTGGTCAGCGGCGATACCGGGCCGAAGCTTCTGATGTTCGACGGCATGGCGCAGACCCTGCGCGAGGGCCCCGGCACGCTGGCCACCACCGGGTTCCGCGACCTGTCCTACGATCTCAGCGGGCTGATCGAGGCGGGATCGCCCCGACGGGTCGATCCGCGCCGACTGTCGACGGCAGAGCTTTTGTCCCCCACGCCCGCCGTGCTGAAGGCCACCGGCGAGAGCCGGGCCGAGCTGCTTTACGAGGGGCACGCCCGTACCGGCCAGCCGCTGATCGCGGTCTCTGGCGCGCTGATCGGCTTTGCCGCGCTGATGCTGGGCGGCTTCAGCCGGTTCGGCCTGTGGCGGCAGATCCTGCTTGCGCTAATGCTATTGATCGGCCTTCAATTGATGGACAACACCGTGGCCGATTTCGCCCGGAAGGACCCGTCGCACTGGCCCGCGGTCTACCTGCCGGCAGCGACCGGCGCCCTGATCGCGCTCGTCCTGCTCTGGATCAGCGCCCGGCCCGAGCACTGGCGCTGGCTCGCCCCGCCAAGGCGAAAGGTGGCGCAATGACCCTGCACCTCTACTTCGCCCGGAAATTCGCGCTGGCGGTATTGTCGCTGCTGGCGCTCTTTTCGATCTTCCTGCTGCTGATCGACATGGTCGAACAGATCCGCAACTACGATATCGGCGAGATCACTCTGACCGGGGCGTTCCACCTGGCCGCGCTCAACGTGCCTTCCAGTGTCTACGGCATCCTGCCGCTCATCGTGGCGCTGGCCACGCTGGTGCTGTTTCTGGGCCTCGCGCGCACATCCGAACTGGTGGTTACCCGTGCCGCGGGCCGCTCGGCGTTGCGCAGCCTCGCCGCGCCGGTCATCACCGCGCTGCTCTTCGGCGTGGTGACGGTGGCGGTGCTGAACCCCATCGTCGCCGGCACCAGGACCGCCTACGACCAGCTTTCGGCGCGGCAATCGCAAAGCGCCCAGAGCGTGCTGTCGATATCCGACGAGGGGCTTTGGCTGCGCCAGGGCACGCCCGAGGGGCAGATGGTGATCCGCGCGGCCCGGGCCAATTTCGACGGCACGCGCCTTTACGACGTCACCTTCCTGGCCTTCGGTCCGGACGGCAGCCCCGACTTCCGCATCGCCGCGACCAGCGCCGAGCTGACCTCGGGCGCGTGGGAATTGCGCCGGGCCAAGCGGTGGGATCTCGGCGCGGGCACCGACAACCCAGAGCGCGACGCCACCGTCTACCCGCAGTTCCGCCTCGACTCGGACCTGACGCGCGAACGCATCCGCGACAGTTTCGGAACGCCCTCGGCGATCCCGATCTGGGAATTGCCCGAGTTCATCGACGATCTGGAACATGCAGGCTTTTCCGCCCGCCAGCACCGGGTCTGGTTGCAGATGGAGCTATCGCTGCCGCTGCTTTTTGCGGCCATGGTGTTGATCGGCGCGGGCTTTACCATGCGCCATATCCGCTTTGGGCGGACCGGCACGATGGTGATGCTGGCGCTGGGGCTGGCGCTGGCGCTCTATTTCCTGCGCAATTTCGCGCAGGTTCTGGGCGAGAACGGGCAGATCCCCGTGCCGCTGGCCGCCTGGGCTCCGCCGGTGGCGGGCATATTCTTTGCTCTCGGGCTGCTGTTGCACCTGGAGGATGGCTGAGATGCGCCGCCTTGCCGCCGCCCTGTCTGCGATGCTGGCGCTGGCCATCGCCGTGCCGGCCGTGGCGCAGGATGCGCCCGCAACGCTCATCGCCGACCGGGTGGCCGTCGAGGGCGAGGACCGGCTGATCGCCGAGGGCTCGGTCGAGGTGCTGTTCCGCGAGGCCCGGATCAAGGCCACGCGGGTGAGCTATGACCGCATGACCGACCGGCTGTCCATCGAAGGGCCGATCACCGTCACGAACGGGCCCGACACGATCCTGCTGGCCGACAGCGCCGAACTGGCCCCCGACCTGTCCGAGGGGATAATGCGCAGCGCGCGCCTGGTGTTGCGCCAGCAGTTGCAGCTGGCCGCCGCCGAGCTGCACCGCGAACAGGGCCGCTTCAGCCGGCTGGAAAGCACGGTCGCCTCGGTCTGCCAGGTCTGCCCCGAAAACCCGGTGCCGCTGTGGCAGATCCGCGCCAAGCGGGTGATCCATGACGAGTTGGAGCGGCAGCTCTATTTCGACCACGCCCGGCTGGAGGTCGTGGGTGTGCCGGTCTTTTACCTGCCGCGGCTGCGCCTGCCCGACCCGACGCTGAAACGCGCCAGCGGCTTTCTGGTCCCCGAGGTACGGGTCAACAACCGCCTGGGCACCGGTATCAAGCTGCCCTATTTCGTTGCGCTCGGCGATCGTGCCGATCTCACGGTGACGCCCTACCTGTCCTCCAACCGGACCCGAACGCTGGAGCTGCGGTACCGCCAGGCGTTCCGCCACGGCTGGATCGAGCTGAACGCCACGGGCTCGCGCGACGATCTGAGGGAAGGAGAGCTGCGCAGCTCGCTGTTTGCCGAGGGCTATTTCCTGCTGCCCCGCGGCTTTGAGCTGGATTTCGGCATCGAGAGCAGTTCGGACCCGGCCTATCTGCTGGATTACGACTATTCCGACAAGGACCGGCTGGAAAGCACGCTGGAGATCACGCGCGTGCGGCGGGGCGAGATCATCACCGCCGATCTGGTGCATTTCAACACGCTGCGCGCCTCGGAAAGCAACGCCACCCAGCCCACGATCGTGACCGACCTGAGCTATCGCCGCCGCTTTGTGCCGCCTGCCCTGGGGGGCACCGCCGACCTGGCCTTCACGCTGCACGGCCACCGGCGCAGTTCCGGCAACGCAACCGACGGGCTGGGCCGCGACGTGGGCCGCGCCAGCGTGGATCTCGACTGGCGGCGCGGATGGACCGGCCCGGCGGGCCTGAAACTGGCCGCGCAGGGTGCGCTTGCCATCGACCATTACGCCATCGGCGACGACGACAGCGCCGACAGCAGCTACACGCGCGCCGCGCCCTTTGCCGCGGTCGAGATGCGCTGGCCGCTGGCCCGCGCGGGCCGGGGCGGCGCCAGCCATGTGCTTGAGCCCGTGGCACAACTGGTCTGGAGCGACGCCGATGACAGCACGATCCCCAACGATGACAGCGTGCTGGTGGCCTTCGACGAGGGCAATCTCTACTCGCTCAGCCGCTTTGCCGGGGCCGACCGGCGCGAGACCGGCCTGCGCGCCAACCTGGGCGTCACCTGGACGCGCTACGACCCGGCCGGCTGGTCTCTGGGGCTGACCGCGGGACGGGTGCTGCGCCAGGACGACCCCGGCCAGTTCGCCTCCGGCTCGGGGCTCGACGGCACCCGGTCGGACTGGCTGACGGCGCTGCATCTGGACCTGTCCGACGGGCTGTCGGTGATCAACCGCGCGGTTTTCGACGACGGGTTCGACCTGACCCATGGCGAGCTCAGGCTCGATTGGCAGGGCCAACGGGTGGAGCTGGCCTCGAGCCTGATCTGGATGGCCGCCAACGCCGCCGAGGACCGCCCCGAGGACGCATCGGAATGGGTGGCCGATGCCGCCTACCAGTTGCGGCGGAACTGGACGGCCACCGCCGACTGGCGGTACGATTTCGTCGAAGAAAACACAGCGCGCGCCGGCCTCGGGCTGGAATACCGCAACGAATGCGTCACCGTGGGCCTTTCCCTCTCGCGTCGGTTCACGTCCTCGACTAGTGTGACGCCCACCACCGATTTCGGGCTGACGGTGGCGCTCAACGGGTTCGGCGCGGGCCGTGACGGGCGCGCCTACCGGCGCAGTTGCGCCCGATAGACGAAACGCCAAGACGGACGCCACGATGACCCGACTGATCCCATTTCTGACCGTGATCGCTCTGGCACTGGGGGCGCTGGCCGGTCCAGCCGCCGCGCAGCAGGGCGGGCCCTTCGCCCCGCGGCTGATCGTCAACGACCGGGCCATCACCAATTACGAACTGGCCCAGCGCCGACGCTTCGTCCAGGTCCTGAACACCCCCGGCGATCTCGACGAGGTCGCGCTGAACGGGCTGATCGAGGACCGGCTGCGCATGGCCGAGGCCGCGGCGATGGGCATCCGCCCCGGCCCCGAAGAGATCGAGGCCGGCATGGCGGAATTCGCCAGCCGCGCCAACCTCAGCACCGAGGAATTCCTGGCCGGGCTCGCCAGCGAGGGGATCGCGCCCGAAACCTTCCGCGACTTCGTCGAGGCCGGCATCGCCTGGCGCGAGGTGATCCGCGCACGGTTCGGCCCGCGGGCCCAGGTCACCGAGGCCGAGATCGACCGGGCGCTCGCGCTCAGTTCGCAGCGCGGCGGCGCGCGGGTGCTGCTGTCGGAGATCATCCTGCCCGCCGACACGCCGGAGCGGCAGGCCCAAAGCCAGACGCTGGCCAACCGGCTGAGCCAGATCTCCACGCCGGGTGCCTTTGCCGCGGCGGCGCGCGACTATTCGGTCGCGCCCACCCGCGGGCGCGGCGGCCGTCTGGACTGGCTGCCGCTTGCGAACCTGCCGCCGCAGATCGCTGCGCAGGTGCTGGTGCTGGGTCCGGGCGAAGTGACCGACCCGATCCCGGTGCCCAACGCGATCGCGCTGTTCCAGCTGCGCGCTATCGAAGAGACCGGCCTGCCCGAGCCCGAGACGGTTTCGGTCGAATACGCGCGGCTGCTGCTGCCCGGCGACGACGGGCGGCAGGCCGCGCGCGTGCGCGCCCAACTGGACACCTGCGACGACCTTTACGGCGTCGCCAAGGGCCAGCCCGAAGAGTTGCTGACCCGCGAGGTTAAACCGGTGAGCGAGGTGCCGCAGGACGTCGCGCTGGAGCTTGCCAAGCTCGACGAGGGCGAGGTGTCGACCGCGCTTACCCAGGGCGGCGCGCGGGTCTTGTTGATGCTGTGCGGGCGCACCCCGGCGATCGAGGAGGCGCCCGACCGCGCCGAAGTGCGCCGGCGGCTGGTGAACCAGCGGCTGGGCTCGTACTCGGAAAGCTACCTCGCGCAGATCCGCGCCGACGCGATCATCCGCGAACCATGAGCGGCGGCGCCATCGCGCTGAGCTGCGGCGAGCCCGCCGGCGTCGGCCCCGAGATCGCCGTCAAGGCGTGGGAGGCGCTGGGGGCGCGGCTGCCGTTTTTCTGGATCGGCGACCCCGCGCACCTGCCCGACGGCACGCCCGTGGCCCATATCCATGCCCCCGAAGAGGCGCTGCATGCCGCCGCGACCGCGCTGCCGGTGCTGGCCCAGCCGTTTCCGGCGCCGGCGGTGCCCGGCCGGCCCGCGCCGGAGAACGCGGCCGCCGTGATCGCCGCCATCGCGCGGGGGGTGGAGCTGGTGCAGGAGGGCCGCGCGAGCGCGCTGTGCACCGCGCCCATCCACAAGAAGGCGTTGCAGGACGGGGCGGGATTTGCCCATCCGGGCCATACCGAGTACCTGGCGCACCTGGCCGGCGTCGACCGGGTGGTGATGATGCTGGCCTGCCCGGCGCTGCGGGTGGTGCCGGTGACGATCCACATCGCGCTGCGCGACGTGCCCGGCGCGCTGACCGCGGAGCTATTGGAAGATACGCTGCGGATCACCCACGCCTCGCTGATCGGCGATTTCGGCATCGACGCGCCGCGGCTGGCGGTGGCGGGGCTGAACCCCCATGCCGGCGAAGGCGGCGCGATGGGCCGCGAGGAGATCGCGCTGATCGGCCCGGTGCTGGAGCGGCTGCGCGACGAGGGGATGGCGCTGGCAGGGCCGCTGTCGGCCGACACAATGTTTCATGCCGGGGCGCGGGCCGGATACGACGCGGCGATCGCGATGTATCACGACCAGGCGCTGATCCCGATCAAGACGCTGGATTTCGCCGGCGGTGTGAACGTCACCCTTGGCCTGCCGTTCATCCGCACCTCGCCCGACCACGGCACCGCCTTCGACATCGCAGGCACCGGCCGGGCCGACCCGTCGAGCCTGATCGCGGCGCTGGAGATGGCCCGCGACATGGCGCGGGCGCGCGGGGCGTGATGCCGGTGCGCACCACGCCGGCGCCGGGGGTTTGCCACCCCCGGACCCCCGGCGGATATTTTCAGCCAGAAGAAGGCCCGGCCGCGTGAGCGCGATCGACGATCTGCCGCCGCTGCGCGCGGTGATCGCCGCCCACGGGCTGCAGGCCAGAAAGGCGCTGGGGCAGAATTTCTTGCTCGATCTGAACCTGACGGCCAAGATCGCGCGGGTGGCCGGGGACCTCGCCGGCGCGGACGTTCTGGAGGTGGGGCCCGGGCCGGGCGGGTTGACGCGGGGCCTGTTGTCCGAGGGCGCGCGCCGCGTGGTGGCGGTGGAAAAGGATGCGCGCTGCCTGCCCGCGCTGGCCGAGATCGCGGCGGCCTATCCGGGGCGGCTGAGCGTTCTGGAGGGCGACGCGCTGCGCGTCGATGTGGCGGCGCACCTGGCCCCGCCGGTGAAGGTGGTGGCCAACCTGCCCTACAATGTCGGCACCGAGTTGCTGGTGCGCTGGCTGACGCCGGAGATATGGCCGCCGTTTTGGGAGAGCCTGACGCTGATGTTCCAGCGCGAGGTGGCCGAACGGATCGTGGCGGCGCCGGGCGGCAAGGCCTATGGCCGGCTGGCGGTGCTGGCCCAGTGGCGCTGCGAGGCACGGATCGCGATGCGGCTGCCGGCCGAGGCGTTTCTGCCGCCGCCCAAGGTAAGCTCGGCCGTGGTGCATCTGCGGGCGCTGCCCGCGCCGCGGTTTCCGGCCGATCCGGAGGTTTTGCAACGGGTGGTGGCCGCGGGGTTCAACCAGCGGCGCAAGATGCTGCGGGCCAGCCTGAAGGGGCTGGCGCCGGACATCGAGGACCGGCTGCGTGCCGCAGGCCTTTCGCCGACCGACCGGGCCGAGCAGGTGCCGGTCGAAGGGTTCTGCGCGCTGGCGCGGGAAGTGGCCCGCTAGGGCCCGGGCGGTTATTCCGCCGCGGGGGCGCGGGGGGCCGGGCTGTCGGAATCGGAGCCGCCGTCGGCCTCGGCGTCGGACTTCTGACCGGCCTTGGCGCGCGGCTTGCGCGGGCTGCGGCGCCTAGGCGCCTTTTCCTCGGGCGTCTCGACGAGGCCGCTATCGGCGCCGCCGTCGAGGTCGATCACATCGTCGGCCTCATCGGAGGACGGGGCGGGCCGGTCGGGCTGCGACTGGGATTGCGGCTGGGATTGCGGCTGCGGCTGCGCGCCGCGGTCGTCGCGCTGGGGCTCGTCCTCGCCGCGCGGCTGACCTTGCTGCCCGTTTTGCTGGCGCTCGCGGTTCTGCTGCGCCTCCTGCTGCTCTCGCCGGGCGTCCTGCTCGCGCTGGGCCTCGCCCAGGAGGCGCGCGTAGTGCTCGGCATGCTGCTGGAAATTCTCGGCTGCGACGCGGTCGTTGGCAAGTTGCGCATCGCGGGCCAGCTGGTTGTACTTGTCGATGATCTGCTGCGGCGTGCCGCGGACCTTGCCCTCCGGGCCGGAACTGTCAAACACCCGGTTGACGATATTGCCCATCGAGCGCGAGCGGTTCGACTTGGACCGCGAACGTGACTTGGATGATCTCATGCTTTACTGGTTTCCAGCCTTGTTCTGCTTCGCCCGCCGGCCGCGACGCCCCTTGCGTCGGGAGACCACCGGAACCGGGCGATTTCTGGCTTACACGCGAGGGGGACAGCCAAAGGCATCCCACTGCTCGTTGTTCCGACTAAGCACGGGGGCAGGGGCAAGACAAGCGAAAAATGGCCCCGTGCGGGCATTTGCGCGCCCCGGGTGGTCGCTATGCACCGCTTCCGGCCCTTGTCAGGCGGGCGCGCGCATCGACACCACTCGGTCTCTGCTATCGAGATCGGGATGAACCGCCACCGCGTCAAGACCCGCCCTGCGAAAAAGCGACGCAACCGCCGCGCCCTGCCCCGCGCCGACCTCGACCAGGCAGCGCCCGCCGGGCGAAAGGTGGGCAGCAACACCGGCCGCGAGGGCGCGGTAGGCCGCCAGCCCGTCACCGCCCGGAGTGAGCGCGAGATGCGGCTCCCAGTCGCGGGTTTCGGGGGCGAGGCCGGACATCTCGGCCGCGGCGATATAGGGCGGGTTCGACACGATCAGGTCGAATTGCCCGGCAACGGCGGTGAACCACTCGGATTGGGCAAAGCGCGCACCGGAAACGCCGAGGCGCGCGGCGTTGTCGCGGGCAATCGCCAATGCCGCCTCGGAGATATCGGTGCCGAGGCCGGTGGCCCCGGGGCGCTCGGCCAGGAGCGTCAGCAGGATGCAGCCCGAGCCGGTGCCTAGGTCTAGAACGGTTGAAAAAGGCTCTGCAAGAGATTGCTCTACAAGCGTTTCCGTCTCAGGCCGCGGGTCGAGCACATCGCCTGTCACGCGGAAGCTGCGGCCGTAGAAGGCGCGGGTGCCGATGATGTGCGAGACCGGCTCGCGGCCGGCGCGCCGCGCGATGGCCGCGTCGAAGCGGGCCGCCGCCCCGTCCGACAGCGGCTCGGGCAGGATCAGGGTCAGCCGCTCGGGCGCGGCCCCCGCGGCGTGCGCCAATAGGCGCCTGGCGTCGCGGGGAGCGTCGGGGACGCCGGCCGCGCGCAGCCGCCGCACGGCGGCGGCCAGCGCCTCGGCCGCGGTCATCCCTCGATCTCGGCGAGCTTTTGCGCCTGGTCGTCGGCAACCAGCGCGTCGATCACCTCGTCCAGATCGCCGGCCATCACCTGGTCGAGCTTGTAGAGCGTCAGGTTGATGCGGTGGTCGGTCATGCGGCCCTGGGGGAAGTTGTAGGTGCGGATGCGTTCGGACCGGTCGCCCGAGCCCACCTGCGCCTTGCGGTCGGCGGCGCGCTCCTGCTCGGCGCGCTGTCGTTCGAGGTCGAACAGCCGGGCGCGCAGCACCTGCATGGCGATGGCGCGGTTCTGGTGCTGCGATTTTTCCGAGCTCGTCACCACGATGCCGGTGGGAATATGGGTGATCCGCACGGCCGAGTCGGTGGTGTTGACGTGCTGGCCCCCGGCGCCGCTGGCGCGCATCGTGTCGATGCGGATGTCGGATTGGGGCACGTCGATATCCACGTCCTCGGCCTCGGGCAGCACGGCGACGGTGGCCGCCGAGGTGTGGATGCGCCCGCCCGATTCCGTGGCCGGCACCCGCTGCACCCGGTGCACGCCCGATTCGTACTTCAGCCGCGCGAAGACGCCTTCGCCCTCGATCCGGGCGATGACCTCCTTGATGCCGCCCAGTTCGGTCTCGGCCAGTTCGATGATCGACAGCTTCCATCCCTTGGCTTCGGCATGGCGCTGGTACATGCGCAACAAGTCACCGGCGAAGAGCGCGGCCTCTTCGCCGCCGGTGCCGGGGCGGATTTCCAGGATCGCGGGGCGCGCGTCGGCGGCATCCTTGGGCAAGAGCGCGAGGCGCAGCGCCTGCTCGAGCTCGGGCAGCCGGGCCCTGAGTAGGGGCAGCTCGTCCTCGGCCAGCGCACGCATCTCCGGGTCGTCCAGCATCGCCTCGGCCTCGGCGATATCGTCGAGCAACTGGCGGTAGGCCGCAATTTCCTCGGCGACCGGCTTCAGCTCGGCGTATTCGCGGCCGACGCGGGCGTAATCCTCGGCCGCGCCCTCGGCGAGCCGCGCCTCGAGATATTCGAAGCGCTGGGTGATCTGGGCGAGTTTCTCAAGGGGGACCATGGCGTTCTGTCGCCCGAAGCGCCGGCGCGGTCAAGGCCCTCAGCCGCCCAGCCGGGCCTCCAGCGCGGCCTGCCAGCGCTCCAGCCGCTCGCCGTTCACGCCCAGGTCGTCGCTGCCGTAGCGGGCGCGCGAGAACGCGGCCCATGTGGCGCCGCCCTCGGCCGCGATCACCTTGACCGATATGTAATCGGGAAAGCCCCAGGCCGCGGAGCGTTGGACATAGGTGGTCCACAAGTCTTCGGGCCCGCCGGCGATGCGTTTCGTGCGCGGCTCGGCCATGGCCACGGCGTCGAGCGCCTCGGCCAGCGCCTCGGGCGTGGCCTCGTAGACCGGCGCGGCGCTGTCGCCCCCCTCGGGGCGGATCAGCGCGGCGTTGGGCGTGTCGGGTTTCACCGCCGTCAGCGGGTCGACATGCCAGGTGCCCGGGTCGTCGGGGACATTGCGGAAGTAAAGACCACCCCCCACCACGGCCAGAACGAGAAGTACCAGTGCATAGATCATCGCTTGTCTCATCGTTAGTCTCCGCGTCGCGTCCAGCCCCAGAGGCAGACCAGTTCCATCGCCACATGGGCGCCGGCAATCGCCGTGATCCCCGCCGGGTCGAAGGGCGGCGATACCTCGACCACGTCGCCGCCCTTGAGGTCGATGCCCGCCAGCCCCCTGAGCGCCGCCGCCGCCTGTGCGCTGGTCAGCCCGCCCCAGACCGGCGTGCCGGTGCCCGGCGCATGGGCCGGGTCCAGCGCGTCGATGTCGAAGCTGAGATAGGCGGGCGCGTCGCCCACAACGGCGCGCACCCTTTCGGCCACCGCCGCGGGGCCGTTTTCATGCACGAAGGGGGCGTCCAGCACGGTGATGCCCAGCGTGTCGGGATTGACCGTGCGAATGCCGATCTGGACCGAGCGCGCGGGGTCGATCAGCCCCTCTTTCACCGCCTTGTAGAACATCGTGCCATGGTCGATGCGGGTGGCGTCATCGTCGGCCCAGGTGTCGGTATGGGCATCGAACTGAACCAGCGCAAGCGGCCCGAACTTTGCCGCGTAAGCCCTGAGAATCGGTAGGGAAATCGAATGATCGCCGCCCAGCGCGATACTGGCCGCACCGGCCGACAGGATGCCCGCGACATGGGTCTCCAGCGCCTTGGGAAACTCTGCCACGACGGCGTAGTCGAAGGCCAGATCGCCGTAATCGACGATGTCGAATTCCTCGACCGGGGAATAGCCCCAGCCATAGGGCGGGTCGACCGCCAAAAGCGCGCTTGCCTCGCGGATCGCGCGGGGGCCGAGGCGGGTGCCGGGGCGGTTCGTGACCGCCTGGTCGAAAGGGATGCCGGTGATCGCAAGATCGACGCCGGCGAGGTCCTTGGTATAGGTCCGGCGCAGGAAGGACGGCACCCCGCCGAAGGTGTTTTCAAACGACAGGCCGCGGTGCCCCTTGCGGGTGATTGCCGTATCCACCTGGGTTTTCGCGTCTTCCAGCGCCATGGGCCCCTCCACCGGTTGCCGGCCAACCTAACGCCGCGCGCGGCGAAGGCCAGCCCGGCTTTACATCGCCGCGCGCATTTGCCCAACTCGCGCCCGAGCAACCCCGGAGGCCCCATGGACACGCCCGATTCCGACGCGCTGGTGCACGACCCCGAGGGGGGTATGCCGCGGCTTCTGGAAATCATGCGCCGTCTGCGCGACCCCGAGACCGGCTGCCCCTGGGATATCGAACAGGATTTCGCCTCGATCGCGCCCTACACGATCGAAGAGGCCTACGAGGTGGCCGACGCGATCGAGCGCGCGGCCTGGGGCGAGCTGGAGGGGGAACTGGGCGATTTGCTGCTGCAAACGGTCTATCACGCGCAGATGGGCGCCGAGGCGGGGCTTTTCACCTTCGACAGCATCGCCAACGCGATTTCCGACAAGATGGTGGCCCGGCACCCCCATGTCTTCGGCGGTGCAAGCCGCGACAAGTCGGCCGAACAGCAAACCCGTGACTGGGAGGCGATCAAGGCGGCCGAGCGGGCGGACAAGGCGGCGCATGGCGTGCTGGACGATGTCGCCGTCGCCCTGCCCGCCCTGACCCGCGCGGTAAAGCTGCAAAAACGCGCCGCGAGGGTCGGATTCGACTGGCCCGAGATAGGCCAGGTGGTCGACAAGATCGCCGAAGAGGCGCACGAACTGGCCGAGGCGCGCGACGATCTGACCGAGCAGGAGGTCTTCGAGGAATTCGGCGACATGCTGTTCGTCATCGCCAATCTCGCGCGCCACCTCAAGCTCGACCCCGAAGAGGCGCTGCGCGCGGCCAATGCCAAATTTACCAGACGGTTCAATGCCGTGGAGGCTGCACTTGCCGCGAAAGACAAGCGGCCCGAGGATTCGAACCTGGAAGAGATGGACGCGCTTTGGGAGGCGGCGAAACGGGCCGAACGGGCGCGCGGCAAGCTTTCCGAGTAAAACAATCAGCCATTGACCTGAGTGTTTCACTCGGGTTTATTCGGCCGCGGAACGTGAACCCGAACAGGAGGTACCATGACCCTTCGCAGCCCGATTCTCGCCGTCACCGCACTTGCCACGCTCGCGCCGCTCGCGGCCGCCGCCGACGTCAACATCTACTCCTACCGCCAGCCCGAGCTGATCCAGCCCCTGCTCGACGCCTTTACCGAGGAAACCGGCATCGGCACCAACGTGGCCTTCCTCAACAAGGGCATGGTCGAACGGCTGAGCGCCGAGGGCGACCGCAGCCCCGCCGACCTGATCCTGACCACCGACATCTCGCGGCTGTCCGAGGCGGTCGAGGCCGGCGTCACCCAGCCGGTGCAAAGCGACGTGCTGAACACAGCCATCCCCGCCGCGTTCCGCGATCCGGGCAACCAATGGTTCGGCCTGACCACCCGCGCGCGCATCGTCTACGCCGCGAAAGACCGGGTCGATCCCGCCGCGGTGACCACCTACGAAGACCTCGCCGACCCCAGGTGGCAGGGCCGCATCTGCACCCGCTCGGGCACCCACAGCTACACCCTGGCGCTGGTGGCCGCGATGATCCACCACCACGGCGAAGCGGCCACCAAGGACTGGCTGGACGGTGTCAAGGCCAACCTCGCGCGCAAGCCCCAGGGCAACGACCGCGCCCAGGTCAAGGCGATCTGGTCGGGCGAATGCGACATCTCCCTGGGCAACACCTATTACATGGGCCAGATGCTCAGCGACGACGAACAAAAGGCCTGGGCGGACTCGGTCAACGTGCTGTTCCCCGAATTCGAGGATGGCGGCACCCATGTAAACGTCTCGGGCATCGCGATGACCAGCGCCGCGCCGAACCGCGAAGAGGCGGTCCGGCTGATGGAATTCCTCGTCTCCGAGGAGGCGCAGGAGATCTATGCCGAGGTCAATTACGAATACCCCGTGGTCCCGGGCACCGCGCCGTCGGACCTGGTGGCGGGCTGGGGCAGCTTCACCCCCGACGACGTCAACCTGATGGACCTGGCAGAGCTGCGCGGTGCGGCCCTGCGCCTGGTCGAAGAGGTCGATTTCGACGGCTGACCGCTGACCGCTGACGCTGACGCGGGCGCGCTGGACTTTCGCGCGCGCCCGCGCCACCCTCCGCCGCGCCGAGCGGCCGGAGACAGACATGCCCCGAAAGATCATCATCGACACCGACCCGGGCCAGGACGACGCCGTGGCGATCCTGCTGGCGCTGGCCTCGCCCGAGATCGAGGTGCTGGGGATCACGGCGGTCGCAGGCAACGTGCCGCTGGCGCTGACGCAGAAAAACGCGCGCATCGTGTGCGAACTGGCGGGGCGGACGGATATCCCCGTCTTCTCGGGATGCGACCGGCCGCTCAGCCGGGCGCTGGTCACGGCCGAGCATGTGCACGGCAAGACCGGGCTCGACGGCCCCGCCCTGCCCGACCCCGAGATGCCGCTGCAAGACGCCCACGCGGTGGCGTTCATCGTCGAGACCCTGCGCCGGGCCGAGGCGGGCACCGTCACGCTCTGCCCGCTGGGGCCGCTGACCAACATCGCCACCGCCCTGCAACAGGCCCCCGAGATCGCGCCGAAGATCGCCGAGATCGTGCTGATGGGCGGTGCCTATTTCGAGGTGGGCAACATCACGCCGGCGGCCGAGTTCAACATCCATGTCGACCCCGAGGCGGCGGCGGTCGTCTTTGGCGCGGGCGTGCCGCTGACGGTCATGCCGCTCGACGTCACCCACAAGGCGCTGGTCACGCCCGAGCGCAACGCCGCCTTCCGGGCCCTGGGCAACCGGGCAGGCATCGCCGTGGCCGAGATGACCGATTTCTTCGAACGCTTCGACAAGGCGAAATACGGCAGCCTCGGCGCACCGCTGCACGACCCCTGCGTGACGGCCTACCTGCTGGCGCCCGAGCTGTTCACCGGGCGGCATGTCAATGTCGAGATCGAGACCGAGGGGCGGTTCACCGCCGGCATGACCGTGGCCGATTGGTGGGGCGTGTCGGGCCGGGCGCCCAACGCCAGCTTCATGGGCGATGTGGATGCAGACGGGTTCTTCACGTTGCTGACCGGGCGGCTCGCCCGGCTGCCGTGAGCCTGCGCATTGCCGATCAAACGGGTTTCCGGCGCGCACCAGTCTTGCAATGTCGTGGTGTGCAGCCTTGATATTAAAACAGAAAAATGGATTTCCCCGGCATCTCCAGCCATCAGGGATGCGCCTGTCTTAACTGGCCTCAACCGGGGGACGGTCAATCGCCACGGCAGGCCCCTCAGAGAGCGGATCGTCGATCGCCAGGCTTCGCAATGCCCCCTGAACCGCGCCGGGCAAATGCCCGGATTGACGATGGCGACCCCCGGGACCTAAGCGTCAACGGTCATCGGGTTTGACGGATCTGCCGCCCATTCCTGGAGCGAGGCCGTGTAAACCGCGACGTCGCGGAAGCCCAGGCGCGTCATGACAAAGGCGTTGGCCGAGGCAAGTATGCCGCCGCCGCAATAGGTAATTGCCCGCTGGCCCCGGTCGAAGCCGTGCATCGCGCCAAGCTCGGACAGCGGGCGAAACCGGCCCGTGCCGTCCACCAGCTCGGTGCCGGGTACGTTGATGGCCGTCGGTACGTGGCCCGGCCGGCCATAGAGCGCCATCTCGCCCCGATAGCTCGCTGCCGGCAGGGTGTCGATCAGGCGAACGGTCTCGTCCGCGATGGCCGCGCGCACCTCGTCGCGGTCGGCGATGAGGCGGGGCCTCGGTCGCGGCGTGAGCCGCTTTGGCGCATGGGCTGCGGGCTGTGTGGACAGCGGCCGGCCTTCCGCGGTCCACGCGGTCAGCCCTCCGTCAAGGATCGCCGCCCGGTCAAAACCGACCCAGCGCAGCATCCACCAGACCCGCGCCGCCCAGGCCGACATCAACGCGTCGTAGAGAACGACCCGCGAGGCGTCGCCGACGCCCAGCCGGCCCATCGCGGCACAAAACGTCTCGGGGCTGGGCAGCGCGAACTCGACGGGGCCGTCCTGGTCGCACAGCGCGCCCTTGAGGTCGGCAAACCCGGCGGTGGGGATATGCCCGCGCCGGCAATCCTCAAGCCCGCTGCGGTTTTCGATACCGGCCTCGGTTTCGTCGGTCCGCACCATGCAATCCAGAACGACGAGGTCGGGATCGTCAAGGTGCCGGCTCAGCCAGTCGGTCGATACGAGCGTATCCACGATTATCTCCTCTACGATGCCCGGCGGCGGCTGAGCGGCGGTAGGGGCCCCCCGCCCTGTCGCGGGTGTACGTACCGCACCGATCCCCGCTGCGCGAGCTTACGGCATATCCCAATCCAGTCGTCGCTCTCTCCAGATCTTTTCGCCGATCAAGCAGTCGCGCGGGTCGCGCGGCACGGCCTGCACCGGCACGATGGCGCCGCGTGACGGGGCCTCGGCGATCTCCAGAACCAGCTTGCGCCGCACGGCCTCGGCAAAGTCCTCCCAGTCGTGAACCGGGATGACGAAGGAACCGGGGCCGCCGGTGACGCAGGTTTCGTAATAGATATCGAGGCGTTCCAGATGCCACCGACTTCCCATGCCCTCGCGCGTCATGAGCGGCAGGCCGTTGATGACGATGCCCTCGGCCAAGGCCTCGTCGCGCGCCCGTGTCACCCCGCGCCCCTGGTTGTTGGGGCCGTCGCCGGACACGTCGATCACCCGTCGCAGCCCTCGATACGCGTTCGAGCGGATCGATTCCGCCCCGAAGACCAGCGCCTCGGAAATCGATGTCCGCCGAAGCGCCGGGTCGAAATCGGAGGCAAGGGTCGCGGCAAAGGCATCGAGGTCTTCACGGGTTTCGAGCAGGCGCCAGGGGACGATGACCTCTTGGGTTCCGGCCCATTCCACGTAACTCACCGCCACGCGCTGAAGAAGGCCCGACTGAACCGCAGCGTAAACCGCATCCGACCGCAGCGCCGCCGCATAGCCGCGCCGCTGGATTTCCAGCTCGCGCGGGGTCATGGACCGCGAAACATCCACCATCAGGACAAGTTCGAGGTCGACCTCGATCGCGTCTGCGGATGCCGGCGCTGCAAGCGCCACAGCGAATATCCATGCCAGAATGCGATGCATGACGACAGGATGCACAGGCTTTGCCGGGGCGTCCAATCACAACGGGTCCATCCGCTTTGAAACGCCCCCGTCACAGCCAGCGGGGCGCGGGCCGGTCTCGATATCGCGCCAGCCGTGGGCAGCCTGTTTTCTCTGGCGCTCGCGGCGCGATGACGTGCAGCAGGCCCGCAGCGTCACCCTTGTGGCCTGTTGCGCGGTCCAAGGCTTTTCCGGCTCCGTCACTCTGCGGGGCAAATCCGCCGCGTTTCGCGGTCCCGTTCCATCCGCGCGTTGCAGGCAAACGCTTCGGCCCGCACGGCGCCGGGCCCGGTGCGCGACCTCTACGCGAACGCCTTGGCCCGGGCGCTGCTGAAAAAGCCCGCATCGAAGGGCAGATGCAGGGTCTCTCCCCCCGCCTCGGTCAGGGTCAGCGTGCCCGCGGCGACCGCGACATCGGCGATGCACATCCAGCCCCGCGGCCGCCGAACGGCCCCGATCGCGTGGCGCACCACGTGTTCGCGGCCGGGGCCCAGCGTCAGGTGGGTGGCCACCCCGGCACCGTCGAGGGCCCGGTCCGCGCCCCCCGCGGTACAGCCGTCGGCGATGCCCAGCACACGCCGGTGCCGGCCATTGAAGGGCCGCTCGATGCGCCCGCCATTGGAATACCACAGCAGCGTCACCGGCAGCACCGCGGGGTCTTTCAGCACGAAAACGATGTCGTCCTCCGCCTCGCGGATCACCGCCGTCCAGCCCAGCGCGTTCCCGTCCGCCTCGATCAGGGCCACCATATCCTCGTGCTGCTCCGCCTCGGGATAGCGGTGAAGATCGACCGCGCCATCGCGCCCGGGAAAGGCCGACAGGTCGGAGCCCGCCGCCGGATAGTCCAGCCAGTGGCGCCCCGGCTCCAGCGGCTGATCGGGCGTGCAGGCCCCCCGCTTGGGCGAGAAACACAGCCGCCCGCCACGCTCCAGGTGCAGCATCGGATGATTCGCCACGGGCAACGCGCCCTCGCCCCCGCTCAGCCGGTGCGACTGGTAGAGGATCGGCTCGCCGCAGCGCAGCCGCAGCTCTTTCTCGATCACGGCGCCCTGGACCGTGCGGGTCAGCCGCAGCCGTGCCGCCGCGGCCTGCCCCGACTGCACCAGCTCCGCGACCTCCCACACGCTGTTGGCGGCGCCGCCATAGTCCAGGCCGTCGCCGCCCCAACCATGGGGCGCGCAAAAGAAATCTCCGGCCAGCCGCCGTTCGACCATCGGCAGGCTGTCATCGGCCTGAATATCGGGATCGTCCAGCCAGGGCGCGGCATGCAGGGGCTCCAGCAGGTGCGCCCCCTCTTCGATGGCAAGCGACCTGACATGGCCCAGCCGCGCGTCAATGCGCAGCCGCGCGCCGGGCACGCGCAAGGTCATCAGGTCCGACACAACAACACACTCCTGAATTAACTAATTGATAGTCTTATCGAAAAAAAGAGGTCAATCAAAGCGTCAGCCGGGAAACGGTGTGTTGTCGGATATGGCACCGCGATACCCGACCGCGACCACGAATTTCTCCGAACTGTCCGACCGGCTTGCCGGGGGCTTGACGTTGGCCACCTTGTCGAAGCGCCGCTTCAACAGCGTCTGAAGCTCGGACTCGGCGCCCCCGGCCAGCACCTTGGCCACGAATGTGCCGCCCTCTTCCAGCACGTCGAAGGCCAGCGCCGCGGCCGCCTCGCACAGCGCGACGATCCGCAGATGGTCGGTCTGCTTGTGCCCCGAAGAGGCCGCGGCCATGTCCGACATCACCACGTCGGCCTTGCCGCCCAGCCAGGCCTTGACCTTGTCGTCGGCGCCGTCCTCGAGGAAATCGAGCTGGTGGATCTCCGCCCCCGGCACCGGCTCGACCTCTTGCAGATCGACGCCCAGCACGCGGCCCTGTGCCTTGCCGGGCTTGGCGCCCAGCGCGTTCACCCGCGCCACTGCCACCTGGCACCAGCCACCGGGCGCGCAGCCCAGGTCGACGACCCGCGCGCCGGGCTTGAGGAAATGGTACTTGTCGTCCAGTTCCAGGATCTTGAACGCCGCGCGCCCGCGATAGCCCTCGGCCTTGGCGCGCTTGACATACGGGTCGTTGAGCTGGCGTTCCAGCCAGCGCGTCGAGGACAGCTTGCGCCCTCGCGCGCTCTTGACCTTGACCTTCAGATCGCGCTGCCCGCGCCCGCTGCTGCCCTTGCCTTGCGCCATCCGTTTGCCCGGCCCGCCCCGCAGCGCGCCGCCCCCTGATCTTCTTCTGGCCAAAAATATCCAGATACCGCACTTGCCGCAAATGCCGCCCGGCGGCAAGCGCGGCTCAGAAAGGCCCGTCTTCCAGCACGCCGTCCGCGCTCATCTGCGCATAGAGCAACCCCTCGCGCAGGCCCCGGTCGGCCACCGATATGCGGTCGGTCGGCCAGATCCGCATAAGCGCCTGCAGGATCGCCGCGCCCGACATGATCAGCGCGTGCCGGTCGCGGCCGATGCGCGGGTCGGTGCGCCGCCCCTCGGGGCCGAGGCTCAGGTAATCGCGGATCACCGTGTCGATCTGGCGCGAGGTCATGCGCAGACCGTCGACCTTGGTCCGGTCATAGCGTTTCAGCCCAAGGTGGCTGGCCGCCACTGTGGTCACCGTGCCCGAGGTGCCGATGATCTGGAACCCGTGACCCACCTCGCCGGCCACGTAGGGCGAGAAATCGGCGAGGTTTTCCTCGAAAAACCAGCTCATCAGCGCAAAGCGCGCGGCATCGTCCTCGACATCGTCGAACTGTTCCTTCAGCGTCGCCACGCCCAGCGGCACCGAGATCCAGTCGACCACGCGGGCCGCCGGGAACGGGCTGTCCTTGGCGACAAAGCCGGCATGCAGCCGCATGATCGCCCGCGGCCGGTCGTGGCGCGGCACCGCGGAGAGGTCGATCCAGACCAGCTCGGTCGAGCCGCCGCCGATATCGACGACCAGCAACTGCTCGGTCCGGGTCGAGACCAGCGGCGCGCAAGAGACCACGGCCAGCCGGGCCTCTTCCTCGGGCTGGATGATCTCCAGCGCGAGTCCGGTCTCGCGGCGGATCTGGCGGATGAAATCGCTGGCGTTCCTGGCGCGGCGGCAGGCCTCGGTGGCGACCAGGCGCATCCGCTCGACCCCGTGGCGCTCGAGCTTGCCCTTGCAGATGCGCATGGCCTGCACCGTGCGCCCGATCGAGGCGCGGCTCAGCCGGCCGGACGCCTCCAGACCGGTGCCCAGCTGCACCGATTTCGAGAAGCTGTCGACCACATGGAACTGGCTGCCCTTGGGCTGGGCAATCAGCATGCGGCAACTGTTTGTACCGAGATCCAGCGCAGCATAAAGCGTTGCCGGATCCGGCGGGGGTGGCGCGGGGGTTGCAACCGCTTTGGGGAACGCGCCCGCACCAACGGGACGCCTGGGCGCCATCAAATCGCCCTCCAACTCGAGTTGATCTCAAGGTAGCCGCGCTTTGGCCCGGGCGCAATGGCTGTGATCGGCCTCAGGCTCATGATCATCTTGAGAAAATTTCGCCGCGTCGCAGCTAGCCGCCGCGCCCGCGCTGGCCTAGACCTTTTCCCGCTCCGGGTCGCAAGCCGCGCGCATCCTGTCGAAAACCGGCGCCGCTGCGGCGAATTGCCGGATTACAAGCGTGTCAAGGAACGCAAGGGAATCAGCGATGCCCGAGGTCACCATTATCTACTGGCGGGATATCCCGGCGCAGGTGATCGTGGGCCGCGGGCGGCGGGCGGCCAAGCGGGTGCTGTCTGACCGCTTCGAGAAAGCCATCGACCGGGCGGCGATGAAGGCCGGTGCGCGCGACAGCGACGCCTACCTCGCCGACTGGCGCAGGGCCGATCCGTACCCGGCCGAGGGCACCGACGACGCGGTGGCCGAGGCCGAGGCGGCGCGGCTCGAGGCGGGCTATGACGAGGCCCGGCTAAGGGCGCTGATCGACACCTGCGGATGGGACGAGACGTGACCTCGCTTTGGGAGACCGCGATGGGATTGCTACCTTTCAGGAAACGCGACCAGGCCGCCATGTCGGCGGCCCAGATCGAGGCCCTCATGCAGGGTTTCTCGATCGAGGTGATGCCGCGTACCGCCACCAAGGTCGAGGATTTCCGCGCGCTGCTGCCCGCGGGCACGCGGGTCTACATCGCCCATCTCGACGGCACGTCCATCGACGAGATGGTGGCCACCGCCGCGCGGCTGCGCGCCGAGGGCTACGAGCCGATGCCGCATTTCCCCGCGCGGCTGATCGCCGACCGGGCGATGCTGGCCGACTGGATCGCGCGCTACCAGGGCGAGGCGGACGTGCGCCAGGGGCTGATCCTTGCAGGCGGCATCGGGCGGCCCCGGGGCGCGTACGACAATTCGATGCAGCTTTTGGAGACCGGGCTTTTCGACGCCGCGGGGTTTGTCCGGCTGCACGTCGCCGGCCACCCCGAGGGCAGCCGCGACATCGACCCCGACGGCACCGGCGCCAACGTGGCAGCGGCGCTGCGCTGGAAACAGGCGTTTTCTGACCGCACCGATGCGCAAATGGCCCTCGTGACCCAGTTCGCCTTCGAGGCCGCCCCGGTCATCGCCTGGGCCGAACGGCTGGCCGCCGACGGCATCGGCCTGCCGATCCATATCGGCGTGGCGGGCCCGGCCAAGCTGCAGACGCTGGTGAAGTTCGCCGTGGCCTGCGGCGTGGGCCCCTCGATGAAGGTCTTGCAGCGCCGGGCCCGCGACGTGTCCAAGCTGGTACTGCCCTTCGAGCCGACCGAGTTCCTCGCGGGGCTGGCCGCCCACAAGGCCGCCTATCCCGAAAGCCCGATCGCGGGGGTGCATTTCTTTCCTCTGGGCGGTATCAAGACCTGTGCCGAGTGGACCCAAGACCACGGCGGCGCCGCCGCGCGCCCCGCCGCAGCCCTTCAATAAGGATCCCGCATGACCCGCACCGTTCTGGAATCGAAGTCCAAGACCATCGCCATCGGTTTCGACGAGCCGTTCTGCGTGATCGGCGAGCGCATCAACCCCACCGGCCGCAAGAAACTGGCGGCCGAGCTGGAGGCGGGCGATTTCTCGACCGTCGAGAAGGACGCGCTGGAACAGGTCGCCTGCGGCGCGATGGTGCTCGATGTCAATGCCGGCGTGGTTTACAACTCAAACCCCAACCCCAACGAGACCGAGCCGCCCCTGATGCGCAAGATGATCGAGCTTGTTCAGGGGCTTGTGGACGTTCCCTTGTGCATCGATTCAAGCGTGCCGGGCGCGCTGGAGGCGGGGCTGGAGGTGGCCGAGGGGCGGCCCATGGTCAATTCCGTCACCGGCGAGGAAGAGCGGCTGGAGCGCGTCCTGCCGCTGATCAAGAAATACAACGTGCCCGTGGTGGCGATCTCGAACGACGATACCGGCATTTCCGAAGATCCCGACGTGCGCTTTGCCGTGGCCAAGAAGATCGTCGAACGCGCCGCCGATTTCGGCATCCCGGCGCATGACATCGTGGTCGATCCGCTGGTGATGCCGATCGGCGCGATGGCCACCGCCGGCCAGCAGGTCTTTGCCCTTGTCCGGCGGCTGCGCAACGAATTGGGCGTCAACACCACCTGCGGCGCGTCGAATGTCAGCTTCGGCCTGCCGCACCGGCACGGCATCAACGCCGCCTTCCTGCCGATGGCGATCACCGCGGGCATGACCAGCGCGATCATGAACCCCACGCGACCCGTCGAGATGGAGGCGATCCGCGCGGCCAACCTGCTGATGAACCACGACCCCAACGGCACGGCCTGGATCGCGTTTTCGCGGGTGC
Organism: Rhodovulum iodosum; assembly: GCF_041020385.1. NCBI lineage: Bacteria > Pseudomonadati > Pseudomonadota > Alphaproteobacteria > Rhodobacterales > Paracoccaceae > Rhodovulum > Rhodovulum iodosum. Next base: position 791,705 of record NZ_JBEHHI010000002.1, read on the forward strand.
TCGACGCGGTGGCCGAGGGCACGCCCTTTCCCGAGGCGTCCAAGGCCGCGCAGGCCGCGGGCGCAGGGCGCGGCGGGCGCCGCCGGCGCCGCAGCGCCTGAGGCATCGCAAGGGGTTTGGAAACCGCGGCCCATCGGGGTATGCTGCGGGCAAAACAACAGGCAATGAGCAGACCCATGATCCCCAGACCTTCCCTCGCGCCGGCGCTTGCGCTGCTGGGCGCGCTCGCGCTGACCGGCTGCGGCAGCGCCCGCTTTGCCACCGATTATGCCGATGTCGTCGATGCCGAAACCGCGCGCGGCTGGACCGTCACCGAGGTCGACGTGACCGTGCCGCGCACGCTGACGGTGTCGGAAGAGAACAGCTATGCCCCCGAGGCCGACATCGTCTGGCGCGGAGAGCCGCGCGGCGACCGCTACGCCCAGGTCGACCGGATCATCACCGAGGCGGCCGAGGCCGGGGCCCGCGCCCTGACCGGGCCGCGCCCCGTGCGGCTGGAAATCGACGTGCTGCGCTTTCACGCGCTGACCGAACGCGCGCGCTACACGCTGAACAATGCCGGGGTGCATGACATCCTCTTTACCGCGCAGGTGGTGGATGCCGGCACCGGCCAGCCGCTGACCCCGCCCGACAGGGTGCAGGCCGACCTGATCGCCTATTCCGGCAAGGATGCGCTGGAGGCCGAGGCGCGGGGCGAAACCCAGCGCGTGCGCATCGTCGCCCACGTGACCGAGGTGATCGCCGGCTGGCTGGGCGCCGGTCCCGACCCGCGCGGCAGCTTTACCCGGCTCGGGCGCTAACGACCGGGCCTTGCGCCCCGTCGCGCGGGCGCTATCCCTTTGCCGGGCAGGAACAAGGAATTATCGCCGATGTCCGCCGACGACGCGCTGGTGATCTTCACGCCCTCGGGCAAGCGCGGCCGGGTGCCCAAGGGCACGGCCGTGCTGGCCGCTGCGCGCAAGCTGGGCGTCGATCTCGACAGCGTCTGCGGCGGGCGCGGCATCTGTTCCAAGTGCCAGGTGGCGCCGGCCTATGGCCGGTTTGCCAAGCACGGGGTGACGGTGGCCGAGGACGCGCTGTCGCCCGTCAACGCCGTCGAGCGGCGCTATGACGAAAAGCGCGGGCTGAAGCCCGGGCGCCGGCTGGGCTGTCAGGCGACGATCGAGGGCGACGCGGTGATCGACGTCCCGCCCGAAAGCCAGGTCCACCGCCAGGTGGTGCGCAAATCGGCCGACGCGCGGCCCATCGTGATGGACCCGGCCACCCGCGCGCTGATGGTCGAGGTGGCAGAGCCCGACATGCACGAGCCCACCGGCGACCTGGAGCGGCTGAACCGCGCGCTGGCCGCGCAATGGGGCGTCCGTCCCGCCAGCGCCCCCCTGCCCGTGCTGGCCGGCCTGCAACCCGCGCTGCGCAAGGGCAAGTGGCAGGTCACCGTCGCGCTGCATCAAGAGACCGAGGATGCCGCCCCGCGCATCCTCGACATATGGCCGGGGTTTTACGAGGGCGGGCTTTATGGCCTCGCCATCGACCTCGGCTCGACCACCATCGCCGCACATCTGACCGATCTGGTCACCGGCACGGTCAAGCATTCGGCGGGCATCATGAACCCGCAGATCCGTTTTGGCGAAGACCTGATGAGCCGCGTCTCCTACTCGATGATGCACGAGGGCGGCGCGGGCGAGATGACCGCCGCCGTGCGCGCCGCGCTGAACGACCTGGCCCGCGAGATCGCCGCCGAGGCCGGGGTCGAGCCCCGCGCCATCGTCGAGGCGGTTTTCGTCTGCAACCCGGTGATGCACCACCTCCTGCTGGGCATCGACCCGGTCGAGCTGGGCCAGGCGCCGTTCGCGCTGGCCACCTCGGATGCGCTTCGGCTGGGCGCGGCCGAGTTGGGGCTCGACGCGATCAACCCCGCTGCACGCGCCTACCTGCTGCCTTGCATCGCGGGCCATGTGGGCGCCGACGCCGCCGCCGTGGCGCTGGCCGAGGCGCCGGACAAGTCCGACGACCTGGTGCTGATCGTCGATGTCGGCACCAATGCCGAAATCCTGCTGGGCAACCGCGCGCGCGTCCTCGCCTGTTCCTCGCCCACCGGCCCTGCCTTCGAAGGGGCGCAGATCAGTTCGGGCCAGCGTGCCGCGCCGGGCGCCATCGAGCGGGTCGAGATCGACCCCGCCACCAAGGAGCCCCGGTTCAAGGTGATCGGCTGCGACCTGTGGTCGGACGATCCGGGCTTTGGCGCGGAAGTGGAAAAGACCGGCATCACCGGCATCTGCGGCTCGGGCATCATCGAGGCGGTCGCCGAGATGCGCATGGCCGGGCTGGTCGATCCCTCTGGCCTGATCGGCTCGGCCGAGCAGACCGGCAGCCCCCGCTGCGAGGCGGACGGACGCACCCATGCCTACCGGATTCACGACGGCACCGAGGCGGGCGGCCCGCGCATCACCGTGACCCAGGGCGATATCCGCGCGATCCAGCTGGCCAAATCGGCGCTCTACGCAGGGGCGCGGCTGCTGATGGACCGGATGGAGGTCGACCGCGTCGACCGGATCGTGCTGGCCGGGGCCTTCGGCGCGCATATCAGCCCGAAACACGCCATGGTGCTGGGCATGATCCCCGACGCCCCGCTCGACCGTGTCCGTTCGGCCGGCAACGCCGCCGGCACCGGCGCGCGCATTGCGCTGTGCAACCGCGCGGCGCGGGGGGCCATCGAGAAAACCGTGAAGGCCATCCACAAGGTCGAAACCGCCGTCGAACCGCGGTTTCAGGAGCATTTCGTGGCGGCCAACGCACTGCCCCACGCCACCGCGCCCTTCCCCGAACTGGCACAGGTGGTGACGCTGCCCAAGGTCAATTTCGGCGCCAGCGGCGAAGGCGGCGGGCGGCGGAGAAGACGGCGATAGCGCCTCGGTGCGGCCACTGGGCGCATCTTGAGCCGAGGACTTGCGTTGTCGGAAATCGGTAACTGAGCTACTGTTTGCACGCCTATAAGGTGTAATTTTCGTAACCAGTTATCTCGGAGGAGAAAAATATGAAAACCTTGATCGCTGCGGTGGCCCTTGCCATGGCTGCCGGCGGCGCTGCACAGGCGAGCCTCATCACGTCCGAATCCGATCCTGCCCTCACGGGGGCGAGCATCACCGACTTCAACAGCCAGACCATCGGGAACTTCACCAGCGCCAGCGTCGGGGACCTGACCTTCAGCGTGATCGGCGGCGGGCAACTGCGCTTTGCCCAGTTCAACGAAGGCGGCGATTTCGGCGGTGACGGTATCAACCTCTCGACCCGCGATCTCACCGACGACTTCCGGATCGATTTCGCCAGCCCGGTCAGCGCTTTCGCAACGATCTGGGGCGCGGCCAACACCACCTGGGACGTGTCGGTCTACGACTCCGGCGACAACCTGATCGAAACCCAGACCTTCCCCTCCGGCCCCCCCTACGACGAGTTCTTCGGCGTCGCCGCGGCCAACATCAGCTACGCGATCTTCGACCAGAACGGATCGCGCGACTGGGTTCTGCTGGATGACATCCGCGTGGTTTCGGGTGAAACCTCGCCGGTGCCGCTGCCGGCCGGCGGTCTGCTGTTGTTGAGCGGCCTCGGCGCCGCGGTGCTCTTGCGCCGCAGCAAGGGCTGAGCCGCAAGGCACAATATCGCAAAAGGCTGCGCGGGCTGACGCTCGCGCAGATCACCTGATCCGGGCCGGCAACGGCCCGGATCAGGCACAGCGATTCTCAGTCGACCAGGCCCAGCTGTCGGGCGATGCTGGCAGAGTCGTAATAGTCCCTGCCCTCGACCACCTTTCCGTCCTTCACGCGCATGACGCTGCAATACCGCGCCTCCATGCGGCGGCCACTGGGCGGAAACGTTCCGAGGCTCGACCTCAGAGGGCCGGTTTGCGTGCCCCGATTGGTGAACTCCACGACCGCCCAATCGCCCTGCACGATGACGTTGGTGATTTCCAGCGCGCCGTCAGGAAAGGCGGTCAGCCAGCGCTCGTAATCGCGCTTGTAGGCCTCGGGTCCGGGCAACAGCTCGCCGCGCGCGACATCCTCGAAGTGGCAATCCTCGGCGATCACAGACATGCCCCGCTCGGGGTCCCTGAGATCCCAGGATTCGTGGAACTTGCGCACGATCGTTTCGACATCATCCATCATTGCCCCCAAGGCTGAAAAGACTGCCGCCGCATGTGCGGCCCGACAGTGAAAGGTGACGCTTTTCGCCAGGGCAAAGCAATTCCCGCATCAATCCGCCGGCGCCAGCGGCCCGCCGAGAGCGGTGTCGGCCGGCGCGCGGCAGCCCTTGACGGGTCTCGGCAGTTTGACTAACTCTCGCTCACCCGGGCGGGTGTAGCTCAATGGTAGAGCAGGAGCTTCCCAAGCTTAAGACGAGGGTTCGATTCCCTTCACCCGCTCCAGCCCCTCTCAGATCCCGTAATAGCCGCGATACCACTCGACGAAGCGCGCCACGCCCTCGCGGATGTCGGTCTTGGGCTTGTAGCCCGTCAGCCGGTGCAAAAGCGTCGCATCGGCCCAGGTGGCCGGCACGTCGCCCTTCTGCATCTCCATCAGGTTGCGCTCGGCTTTCAGCCCCGTGGCCGCCTCGATGGCCTCGACGAAATCCATCAGCCGCACCTTTTCGGAGTTGCCGATATTGACCACCCGGAACGGCGCCACGGGCGACAGGCTGTCGCCGTCTTCGATGGCGTCCTCCGAGGCGGGCCGCTCGGGCACCGCGTCGATCAAGAGGCGGATGCCGCGCACCAGGTCGTCGACATAGGTGAAATCGCGGAACATCTCGCCGTGGTTGTACAGATCGATCGGCCGGCCCTTCAGGATCGCCTCGGTGAACTTGAAAAGCGCCATGTCGGGCCGGCCCCAGGGCCCGTAAACGGTGAAAAAGCGGAACATCGTCGTGGGCAGCCCGTAAAGGTGGGCATAGGCGTGCCCCATCGATTCATTCGCCTTCTTGGTGGCGGCGTAGATGGTCAGCTGGGTGTCGGCCTTGTCGGTCTCGCAAAACGGCATGTCCTCGTTTGCGCCGTAGACCGACGAGGTCGAGGCCATCAGCAGGTGCCCCACCCCGACCTCGCGCGCGGCTTCCATCACGTTGAAGGTGCCCACGACGTTGGCGTCGATATAAGAGCGCGGGTTTTCAAGGCTGTAGCGCACGCCCGCCTGGCCCGCGAGGTGCACGATCACCTCGGGGGCAAAGTCGCGCACCGTGTTCGACACCGCGATATCGTCTTCCAGCCGCGCAATTGTCGCCGAGAAGGCTTTGTTTTCATTCAATATCTGGTGGCGCCTCTCTTTCAGGCGCACATCGTAGTAATCGGTCAGCGCGTCATAGCCATGCACCCTCGCGCCTTCCTCCAGAAGACGCCGGGCAAGGTGGAACCCGATGAACCCCGCGGTTCCGGTGACCAGAACGCGCATTGCTATTCTCCCGCGGCTTTGCGCACGTAGTCTACAAGCTGACGGGTCGACCCGTCGAGCGCGTCCGCCCCCGCGCCGGTGGCGAGGATCGGCTCGAGCGTCTTGGCCAGTTCCTTGCCCAGTTCCACCCCCCACTGGTCGAAGGAGTTGATGCCGAGGATCACCCCCTCGACGAAGACCCGGTGCTCGTAAAGCGCCACGATCTGGCCCAGCACGTGCGGGGTAAGCTGCGGGTAGATCAGCGTGGTCGAGGGGCGGTTGCCGGGGAACACCCGGTGCCGCGCCTGGCGGTCCAGCTCCGCGCCTTCATATCCTTGCGCGGCGGCGATCTCGCGCGCCTCGGCCAGCGACCGGCCGCGCATCAGCGCCTTGGATTGCGCCAGCGCATTGGCGACCAGCAGGCGGTGATGATGGGCCAGGTCCGGCTCGTGCCCGCGCGCGGCCAGCAGGAATTCGCAGGGCACCACGCGGGTGCCCTGGTGGATCAGCTGGTAGAACGCGTGCTGGCCGTTGGTGCCGGGCTCGCCCCAGACGATGGGGCCCGTCGGGTGCGGGGCATCGGCGCCGTCCATCGTCACGCGCTTGCCGTTGCTCTCCATCTCCAGCTGTTGCAGATAGGCGGGCAGCCGCGCCAGCCGCTGGTCATAAGGCAGCACCGCGCGGCTGGCATGGCCGAGGATCTGCGCGTGCCAGATGCCGATGAGGGCCAGCAGGACCGGCAGGTTTTCGGCAAACGGCGCCTCGCGGAAATGCGTGTCCATCGCGTGGCCGCCGGCCAGGAAGGCGCGGAAATCGCCTGGCCCCACGGCCAGCATCAGGCTGAGGCCGATCGGCCCCCAGACGGAATAGCGCCCGCCGACCCAATCCTCGAAGCCGAAGACCCGCTCGGCCGCGATGCCGAATTCGGCGGTCTTGGCCCCGGCCGAGGACAGCGCGGCGAACTGGGCGCCGGGGTGGGCGACCGTTTCGGCCATCCAGTCGCGAGCGGTGGCGGCGTTGGTCATCGTCTCGATGGTGGTGAAGGTCTTCGACGCGACGATCACCAGCGTGGTGGCGGGGTCCAGCCCCTTGAGCGTGTCGTGGATATGCGCGCCATCGACGTTCGACACGAAATGACAGCGCGGACCGTCGGCATGCGGGGCCAGCGCCAGCGTGGCCATGACCGGCCCGAGGTCGGATCCGCCGATGCCGATATTGATGACATCGGTGATCTTGCCGCCCTGCCCCGAGAACCGCCCGGCGCGCACATCGTCGGCAAAGGCCGCCATCCGGTCGAGCGTTTGCAGCACGCCCTCATGCGCCTCGTCCAGCCCGGCGGGTGCCGCCCCGGCGGGCGTGCGCAACAGCGTGTGCAGCACCGCCCGGCCCTCGGTTTCGTTGATCTTCTCGCCGGAAAACATCGCCGTGCGCCGCTCTGCCACCCCGGCGGCATCGGCCAGCCCGATCAGCATCTCGCGGGTTTCGCCGTCGATATTGGTCTTGGAATAGTCGAACAGCATCTCGCCCAGCCGGGCCGAGAACTCCGATGCGCGGCCGGAGCCTTCGAACAACGCTGAGATCGCGCGCGCATCGACCGCCGCTGCCTTGTCGGCAAGGCGCTTCCATAAATCCATGTGTGTCTACTCTGCCCAGTGTATGGTTGCATTCTTCAGGATGGCCGAGACCGGCGCGAGGCGCGGGTCGTTCAGCTCGACCGCGCGTTCCAGCGCCGCGCGTTTCTCTTGGCCGGTGATGACCAGATGGGTCGACATCGCGCCGCGCAGCACCGGCGCGGTCAGGCTGATCCGGGGCTCGGGCGCGCCGGGCGTCTCGATCCTGATCACCGGCGGCGCGTCGGGCTCCAGCGCGGCCTCCAGCCCCTGCGCGCCGGGAAACAGCGAGGCGGTGTGCATGTCGTCACCCATGCCCAGAACCAGCACCGACAGCGGCAGGTAGCGAGAGACGCGGCTGCACAGGCCCTCCATCCCGTCGGCGCCGGGCCGCAGCCCGACGAACTGCGCCTCGGCCGCCGCCCCTACGAGCAGCCGCTCGCGGATCAGCCGCTCGTTCGAGCGGTCGTGATCGGGCGGCACCAGCCGTTCGTCGGTGGGGATCACCCGCACCCGGTCCCAATCCAGCGTCGCGGCGCAGAGATCGTCGAAGACCGGGCCGGGCGTGCTGCCCCCCGGCACCGCGAAACTGGCCCAGTCGGCATGGAACAGCGCCGCCTTCAGCTCGCCCGCCAGCACGTTGGCCAGGTCGATCGCCATCATGTCCCGGTCGGCATAGGTGATCAGCTTCATGGCCGCACCTCGCGCCAGCGCCGCGCGTCCTTGTGCATCAGCATCAGCGCGTCCTCGGGGCCCGACCCGCCCGGGTCGTAAGGCTCGGGCCGGTCGCCGCGCGCCTCCCATGCCGCGATGATCGGGTCGGCCCAGGCCCAGGCGGCCTCGACCTCGTCGCCGCGCATGAAGAGCGTCTGGTTGCCGCGGATCACATCCATGATCAGCCGTTCATAGGCATCCGAGATGTCGCGCACCCCCTCGCCCAGCGCTTCGGCAAAGGACATGTCGAGCGGCACCTCGATCAGCCGCATGCCGCCGGGGCCGGGTTCCTTGATCGTGACCTTCAGCTTGATGCCCTCGTTCGGCTGCAACCGGATCACCAGCACGTTCGACCGCTGCCCCGGCTGCTCGCCGAAGATCGAATGCGGCGGGTCCTTGAACGTGACGGCGATCTCGGAGGTGCGCGCCCTGAGCCGCTTGCCGGTGCGCAGGTAGAACGGCGTGCCCTTCCAGCGCCAGTTCGACAGGTGCAGCTTCAGCGCGATAAAGCTTTCGGTCGGGCTGTCGGGTGCCTCGGCATCCTCGAGATAGCCGGGCGTGCCGTTCATCGCGCGGTATTGGCCGCGCACGATATCGTCCGGGTCCACCGGGTCGAGCGCGCGGATCACCTTGAGCTTTTCGTCGCGCACCGCGTCGGGGTCGAAGGTATAGGGCGGCTCCATCGCGATCAGGCACAAAAGCTGCATCATGTGGTTCTGCACCATGTCGCGCATCGCGCCCGACTTGTCGTAGTAGTCGCCGCGCCCGCCCACGCCCACGGTCTCGGCCACGGTGATCTGGATGTGATCGACGTATTGCGCGTTCCACAAGGGCTCGAACAGCATGTTGCCAAAGCGCACGGCCATCAGGTTCTGCACCGTCTCCTTGCCCAGGTAATGGTCGATCCGGTAGATCTGATGCTCGACGAAATGGCGCGCCAGCGTCTCGTTCAGCGCCCGCGCCGAGGCCAGGTCGTGGCCGAAAGGCTTTTCCACGACGATCCGGCAGTCGGGGCCGGCGATGCCGTGGGTGTTCAGCCGCTCGGCCAAGTCGCCGAACAGGCCGGGCCCTACCGAGAAATAGAAGGCATGGATCGTGTCGGGCCGCATCTTGGCGGCCAGGGTGTCCCAGCCGTCGCCGCCGCGCGCGTCGATCCTGGTGTAGCTGACGCGATCGAGAAAGCCGGCCAGTTCTGCCCCGTCCTGCCGGTCGGCATCCACATGCTCGGCCACCGCCGCGCGCACAAGCTCGCGATAGGCCTCATCGGTCAACTCGGACCGCGCGGCGCCGATGATCCGCGCCCCCTCGGGCATCTGGCCCGCCTGGAACCGCCGATAGAGCCCCGGCAAGATCTTGCGCGTGGCCAGATCCCCGGTGCCGCCGAAGATCACCAGGTCGAACGGGTCGACCGGAATGACGCGTGAAGCCATGGATCCTCTCGCCGCAGGATGTGCCCTGCCCTGTCTAGCACGCCGCCCGGGGGGCGCAACGCCTCGGTGGCGCTCAGGCCTCCAGTTCGGCGTCCCAGTACAGGAAATCGAGCCAGGTCTCGTGCAGGTGGTTGGGCGGAAACTTGCGCCCCATGTTGCGCAGCTCTTCCGCGCCGGGCTGGCGCGGCGGCTTGCGCAGGTTCATGCCCACCTGCCGCAGGCTTTTCGAGCCCTTCCTGAGATTGCAGCGCGAGCAGGCGGCGACGACGTTTTCCCAGCTGGTGATGCCGCCACGGGCCCGCGGCACCACGTGGTCGAAGGTCAGATCCCCCGTAGTGCCGCAATACTGGCAGGAAAATTCATCCCTCAAGAAAAGATTGAAGCGCGTGAAGGCCACGCGCTTCTGTGGTTTTACGTAATCTTTCAGCACCACCACCGAGGGTATTCGGATTTCCATCGAGGGGCTTCGCACCACCTGGTCGTATTCGGCCACGATATCGACCCGGTCGAGAAAGGCCGCCTTGACCGCCTCCTGCCAGGGCCAGAGCGACAGAGGATAGTAGGAAAGCGGGCGATAATCGGCGTTCAACACCAGCGCGGGATGATGCCTCAGGCTACTGGGTTCCCTTACGAAAGTGGTCCTGAAATCGCCGTCCATTTTAGTGACTCCGCCTGCGCCCCGTCTGCCTGATCCCGGCCCGAGGCGGGACGCGCCCGCCCCTGCTCGATATGAACTATATATGGCGTTACCCGCCTGACAAGCCCCGCTAGATGCAGTACCTGCAAGTTGCAGGTAGCGCGATTCCGTGACGGGCACATGACGTTATCCACAGCCCCGCCGCAACGCGGCAGACCGCGCGGGCTGACAGCGCGCCGCGACCGCGCTAGATTCCGGCCCATGTCCGGCCCGGCCCTGCCCCCCGCCGACCCCCTCGGCCCCGTCCTCGAGGCCGCCCTTTATGCCGGCGACCTTGATGCCGCCGAGGCGTTTTACGGCGGCGTGCTGGGGCTTGAACGGATCGTGCGGGTGGGCCGGCGGCACGTGTTTTTCCGTGCCGGCCACAGCGTCGTGCTGATCTTCAACCCCGACGAGACGTGCAAGCCCCCCGCCCCCGGCAAGCTGCCGGTGCCGCCCCACGGCGCGCACGGGCCCGGCCATCTTTGCCTCTCGGCCGGCCGCGCGGCCATAGCCCGGTGGCGCACCCGGCTGGTGGCCGCGGGCCACGACGTAGAGGCCGAGTTCGACTGGCCGAACGGCGCCCGCTCGCTCTATTTCCGCGACCCGGCCGGAAACTCGCTGGAACTCGCCGAGCCGCGGCTTTGGTTTTCCCGATAGGCCGCGCGCGGCCCTACGCGTCGAGCCCGAACCGGTCGCGGATAAAGGCCAGCGCAACGCTCAGCCCGTCGGGCGCGATGCCGTGGCCGGTGCCCTTCATCACATGGGCATAGACCTGGAACCCCGCGCCGGTCAGCGCCTCGCCGGCCTCGGGCAGGGCCTGCACCGGCACCACGTCGTCCTGGTCGCCGTGGACCAGCAGAACGGGCGGTTTCGTGGCCGCCTCGTCGGCCAGCGCCTCGGGGCGCAGCAGGCGCCCGGAAAAGCCCACGATCCCGGCGAAGGCATCCGCGCGCCGCGGCCCCACGTGAAGCGCCATCATCGTGCCTTGCGAAAAACCGAAGAGCACCGTGTCCTCGGGTGCGATGCCCTCGTCCTCGGCGACCGCGTCGAGCCAGGCGTTCAGGTCGTCCACCGCGCGCAGCATCCCCGCCTCGCCCTGTTCCTCCGACGAGCCGTCGATCCAGGGGATCGGGAACCACTGGTAGCCGAACGGCACCCCGGCGCAGGCTTCCGGCGCGTCGGGGGCCAGGAAGGCGGTGCCCGGCAGGTGCGGCGCCAGCGGCTCGGACAGGCCCAGCAGATCGGCCCCGTTCGCGCCGTAGCCGTGCAGGAAGATCACCAGCCGCTCGGCCTCGTCTTTCGCCGCACCGGCGCGGCCCGCCTCCAATGCCCTCGTCATCGTACCCCCTCGCGGTCTTTCGCCACCCGGTAGTAGGCCCAAAGCGCGCGCGCCGCAACGGCACGCCACGGCGACCAGGCCTCGGCCATCTCGCGCAGCGCCTTTTCCTTGGGCCGCTCGTCCAGCGCGAAGAGCAGCCGCGCCGATTCCTGCAGCGCCAGATCGCCCGGCGCGAAGACATCGGCGCGGCCCAGCGAGAACATCGTGTAGATCTCGGCCGTCCAGATGCCGATACCCGGCACCGCGACAAGGGTCTCGACCACTTCGTCGGTGGGCGCGGTCCTGAGCGCCTCGAAATCGATTTCCGAGGCGGCCAGCGCCTTGGCGTAGCGCACCTTCTGCCGGCTCAGCCCGGCGGCGCGCAGCGTCTCGTCCTCGGCGGCGGCCACCGCCGCGGGCCCGGTCAGCCCGGCCGCCTTGAGACGGCCCCAGATCGCATCCGCCGCGGCGACCGAGACCTGCTGGCTGACGATCGCGCCGAAAAGCGCATCGAACCCGTCGTCCCGCCGGCGCAACGGCAGCGGCCCGGTGAGTTCCAGCACATGGGCAAAGCGCGGCTCGACCCGCGCGAGGTGCTCGGCCCCTTCGGCGACGCAGGCTTCGGTTTTTATGATCCGTCCCACCATGGCCCCGGACTCTGCCGATCGGGGGGCGGAACGCAAGCACAAGCACGCGTCGCGCGACCGGGCATCGCCCGCCCCCGCCCGACGCTCAGATGGCGCGGTAGATCAGGATCACGCCCAGCAAGACGGCCAAGGCAATGCCCAGATTGACCGGGTCGCTCGCGACTCCGTCGATCCAGCCGACCAGATCGACGCTGTCCAGCCCGCCGCCGTTGCCGCCGCCGCCGACGCGGGCACCGCCGCCCGCCGCTATTCCGTATTCGACCATCGCTTTCCCCTTCGCGGGCCAAGCTCGTGGCAGAGAGCTTAGCCCCGAAACCCGGTTTCTTCACGAAAAAACCGAAGCGTGCCGCGGCACGGGGCCGGCGCCGTCACCCGTCGCCGCCCGACAACCCCTTCAGGATGGGGCAGTCGGGACGGTCGTCGCCGGCGCAGGCCTCGATCAGTTCGGACAGGGTCGCGCGCATCGCTTCCAGCTCGGCCAGCTTGGCGTCGATCTGCTCGAGATGGCCGCGGGCGATGCGTTTCACGTCGGCGCTGGCGCGCCCCTTGTCGTCGTAAAGCGCCAGCAGCGCGCGGCATTCCTCGATGGTAAAGCCCAGCGACCGGGCGCGGCCCAGAAACACCAGCCGGTGCAGGTCGGTCTGCGAAAAGGCACGGTAGCCGTTTTTCGTCCGGCCGGGCGCGATCAGCCCGATCTCCTCGTAGTAGCGGATGGTCTTGGCCGGAAGTCCCGCCAGCTCGGCCACCTGCCCGATATTCATGCCTGCACCGGCGCGACGTGGCGCAGGCGAAGCGCGTTCGTCACCACGAAGACAGAGGACAGCGCCATCGCGCCCGCCGCCAGCATGGGCGACAGCATCGGCCCGCCAAAGGGCGCCAGCAGACCCGCCGCCACCGGTATCAGCAGAACGTTATATCCGAAGGCCCAGAACAGGTTCTGCCGGATATTGCCCATCGTGCGCGCGCTGAGGCGCCGCGCGTTGGCCACGCCCGAGAGGTCCCCCGACATCAGCACCACGTCGGCGGTTTCGATGGCCACATCCGTGCCGGTGCCGATGGCGATGCCGATATCGGCCGCCGCCAGCGCCGGCGCGTCGTTGATGCCGTCGCCGACGAAGGCAAGGCGGCCCTTGGCTTTCAGCGCCTCGACCGCGTCGCGCTTGCCCTCGGGCAGGACGCCGGCCACCACATGGTCGATGCCCAGATCGGCGGCCACGGCGCGGGCGGCGGCCTCGGTGTCGCCGGTGATCATCGCGGTTTCGATGCCCTGCGCGTGCAACGCGGCGATGGCCGCGCGGGCCGAGGGCTTGACCGGGTCCGACACGCCCAGCACCCCGGCCGCCCGCCCGTCGATGGCGACATAGACCGGCGTCGCGCCGGTCTCGGCCAGTTGCGCCCCGAGCGGCCCGAGCGCCCCGAGATCGACGCCCTCGCGCGTCATCAGGCGCTCGGCGCCGACCAGCATCTCGGCGCCCTCGACCAGCCCCTTCAGGCCAAAGCCCGGCAGCGCCTCGACCGCCTCGGCCGCGGGCAGCGGCCTGCCGGCCGCCGCCGTCACCGCGCGCGCGATGGGATGCTCAGACCGCGCCTCGACCGCCGCGGCGAGCGCCAGCAGGCGCTCGCGCGCCATGCCGTCTGCCGGGTGGATGGCCGTTACCTCGGGCCGCCCCTCGGTCAGGGTGCCGGTCTTGTCGAAGGCCACGACGCGCACGCCCTGCAACGATTGCAGCGCCTCGCCCTGGCGAAACAGCACGCCCATATCCGCCGCGCGGCCGGTGCCGACCATGATAGAGGTCGGCGTGGCCAGCCCCATGGCGCAGGGGCAGGCGATGATCAGCACCGAAACGCCGGCGACCAGCGCCAGCCCCAGCGCGGGCTGCGGGCCGAAGATCAGCCAGGCGATCACCGTGACCAGCGCCGTGGCCATTACCGCGGGCACGAAACGCGCGGTGATCCGGTCGACCAGCCCCTGCACCGGCAGCCGCGCGGCCTGCGCCGCCTCGACCATGGCGATGATCTGCGCCAGTGCGGTGTCGCGGCCCACCCGCGTGGCGCGCAGCCTGAGCGCGCCCTGCCCGTTCACCGTGCCGCCGGTGACGCGGTCGCCCGGCGACTTTTCCACCGGCACCGGCTCTCCCGTCAGCATCGATTCGTCGACATAGGACCGCCCCTCGACCACCTCGCCATCGGTGGCGATGCGCTCACCCGGGCGGGTCTCGATGACATCGCCGGGCTGCAGCGCGTCGATGGACCGTTCGACCACCCCCGCCTCGGTGACGACCCGCGCCGTCTTGGGTTGCAGCCCGGCCAGCCGCCGGATCGCGGCGCCGGTGCGTCCCTTGGCCCGCGCCTCCAGCCAGCGGCCCAGCAGGATCAGCGTGACGATCACCGCCGCGGCCTCGAAATAGACATCTCGCGCGCCCTCGGGCAGAAGGCCGGGCGCGAAGGTGGCCACGGTCGAATAGCCCCAGGCCGCCGCGGTGCCCAGCGCCACCAGCGCGTTCATGTCCGGCGCGCCCCGCAGCAACAGCGGCACGCCGTGCAGGAAGAAGCGCCGCCCGGGCCCGGCCAGAACGGCCGTGGTCAGAACGAACGCGATCAGCCGCACGCCCTGGGCGCCGAACACCCCCTCGGCAAAGCCGGGCCAGAGATGCCCGCCCATCTCCAGCACCACCACGGGCAGTGCCAGCCCGGCGGCCAGCGCGGTGGCGCGCGCCAGGTGCCGGATCTCGCCCTCCTGACGGTCCTGATGCGCGGTCTCGCCCGCGACCGGCGCCGCGGCATAGCCCGCCTCGCGCAGCGCGCCCACCAGGGCGGCCGCCGTGACCGCGCCCTCGGCGCCGCTGACGCTGGCCCGTCCGGTGGCGAGGTTCATCCGCGCCGCGGCCACGCCCGGCACGCCCGTCAGCGCCGCCTCGATCCTGCGCACGCAGGACGCGCAATGCGCCCCTTCCACCTCCAGCTCGATCTCGGACCGGGGCACGCCGAAGCCGGCGGCCTCGACCGCGCCGAAGATCGGCGCTGCCTGCCCCTCGTGCGATACCTCGGCCGTGGCGTTGGCGAGGTTGACCCGCACCGCGCTGACCTGGGGCAGCGCGTCCAGCGCCGCCTCGGCGCGGCGCACGCAACTGGCGCAGTTGAGGCCGTCGAGGCGGAAACGCAGGGTTTGTGCGGCGGTCATCGGAATCTCCTTGCCTGATGGCGCAGAGATAGGACTTCCTGTAACTGGAAGGTCAAGGGGCGCGACGATCCGGCACCGCCCGCAATCGCGCTTGAATCAAATGGGCCGGCACGTTAGGTTTTCCGACACTTCCGCTCAACGACAAAAGGAACGACACCATAGCCCGCAGACCGCACAACGCGCCGCCCACGCGCGACACCGGCCCCCGCGTCAACGGACGCATCCGGGCCCCCGAAATCCGGCTCATCGGCGCCGAAGGCGAAAATGTCGGCGTGGTCACACCCGCCCGTGGCATGGAACTGGCCGAACAGGCCGGGCTCGACCTGGTGGAGATCTCGCCAAACGCGACCCCGCCGGTCTGCAAGATCATGGATTTCGGCAAGTTCAAATACGAGACCCAGAAACGCGAGGCCGAGGCGCGGAAGAAGCAGAAGATCATCGAGGTCAAGGAGGTCAAGTTCCGGCCGAACACCGACACCCACGACTACGACGTCAAGATGCGCAACGTGTTCAAGTTCCTTGAGAACGGCGACAAGGTGAAGGTGACGCTGCGCTTCCGCGGCCGCGAGATGGCGCACCAGAACCTCGGGCGCGAGCTGTTGGAACGGGTGGCCGAAGACGTCAAGGAGATCGGCAAGATCGAGAACATGCCGAAGATGGAAGGCCGCCAGATGATCATGATGATCGGGCCGCTGCCGCAGAAATAACGCGCCTGACCGCCGGACAGATCGCCCCCGCCCCCGGCGGGGGTTTTCGTTGGCGCCCGCGCGAAACTGTTCGAAAGGGTTGCCGCAGGCCTTTCGAAAATGAATGGCCCCGCCAGGGGCGGGGCCAGAATCCTGCAAGAAATGCCGCCAAGACCGTTTTCACATGGCCCTGGCTTGGGGCGGGTCAGCCAGCCGCGGCCACTGCCCGCCCGGTCATCACCTTGGCCAGGTGCGCGCGGTACTCGGGCGTGCCGTGCAGATCGCCGATCATGTTGTCCGCGGCGAGGCTGAGGCCCGAAATCGCGTCGGGGCTGAAATTGGCCGACAGCGCCTCCTCGGCTTCGGTCCAGCGGAACACGCCCTCTTCGGAGGCGCCGGTCACCGCCACGCGCACCCCGCCCGCGAATTTCGCCACGAAGACGCCCACCAGCGCAAAGCGAGAGGCAGGCTGTTCGAACTTCATGTAGGCGGCCTTCTCGGGCACCGGAAAGCGGATCTCGGTGACGATCTCGCCCTCCTCCAGTGCCGTGGCGAACATCCCCTCGAAGAAATCGTCCGCCGCGATCTCGCGGTTGGCGGTCTTGATCGTGGCGCCCGAGGCCAGCACCGCGGCCGGGTAACAGGCCGACGGGTCGTTATTGGCGACGCTGCCGCCGATGGTGCCGCGGTTGCGGACCGCCGGGTCGCCGATATTGCCCGCAAGCGCCGCCAGCGCCGGGTAATGCGCCGCCGCCTCCTGCGCGATCGCCGCGTGCGTCGTCGTCGCGCCCACGCAAAGCGCGCCGTCATCGGCCACGCACACCCCCGCAAGCTCGGGGATGGCGGTCAGGCTGACCAGCCTGGCCGGCGCTGCCAGCCGCTGTTTCAGCGTCGGGATCAGTGTCTGCCCGCCGCCCAGCGCCTGCGCCTCTTCCTCGGACATCAGCGCGATGGCCTCGTCCAGCGTGGCGGGGCGGTCGAATTCGAATGCATACATGTCTCTCTCCTCAGCCCTGCATGGCGGCCCAGACGCGGCTCGGCGTCAGCGGCATGTCGATATGGGTGATGTCGCTATGGCCCGCGCGCTGCAGCGCGTCGACCACGGCATTGACCACCGCGGGCGGGCTGCCGATGGCGCCGGCCTCGCCGCAGCCCTTCACCCCCAGCGGGTTGTGGGTGCAGGGCGTCTGGCAGGAATGGTCGACGGTGTAGAACGGCACGTCATCGGCCCGCGGCATGGCGTAATCCATGTAGCTGCCCGACAAGAGCTGGCCGTACTCGTCATAGGTCGCCCCTTCCAGCAGCGCCTGCCCGATGCCCTGCGCGAGCCCCCCATGCACCTGCCCATCGACCACCATCGGGTTGACGATATTGCCGAAATCGTCGGCCGCGGCGAAAGACAGGATCGTGACCTTGCCGGTGTCGGGGTCGAGCTCGACCTCGCAGGCATAGGCCCCCGCGGGGAAGGTGAAGTTGTTGGGGTCGTAAAACGCCGTCTCCTCCAGCCCCGGCTCGATCTCCTCCAGCGGATAGTTGTGGGGCACGTAGGCCGCCAGCGTCACGTCCCCCCAGGCGACCGACTTGTCGGTACCGGCCACGGTAAAGGCGCCGTCCTTCAGCTCGATATCCTCGGGGCTCGCCTCCATCAGGTGGGCCGCGATCTTCTTGGCCTTGGCGATGATCTTCTCGGTCGCCCGCACCATGGCGCTGCCGCCCACCGCGAGGCTGCGCGAGCCGTAGGTGCCCATGCCCATCGGCGTGTTGGCGGTGTCGCCATGGACGATCTCGACCATGTTCTCGTCCAGCCCGATCATGTCGGCCACCACCTGGGCAAAGGTCGTCTCGTGCCCCTGGCCGTGGCTGTGGCTGCCGGTCATGACCACCAGCCCGCCGGTGGCGTTCACCCGCACCGTGGCCGATTCATATAGCCCGGCACGCGCGCCCAACTGCCCCACCAGGTGGCTGGGCGCAATCCCGCAGGCCTCGATATAACAGTTCAGCCCGAGCCCGCGCAGCTTGCCCCGCGCCTTGCTCTCGGCCAGCCGCGCCTCGAACCCCGCCACGTCGGCGATCTCCAAGAGCTTGTCCAGCGTCGCGTGGTAATCCCCGGTGTCGTATTCCACCGCCACCGGCGTGGCATAGGGAAACTCGGTGACGAAGTTCTTGCGCCGGATCTCGACCGGGTCGATCCCCATCTCGCGCGCCGCCTTGTCGATGACGCGCTCCAGCTGGAACGTCGCCTCGGGCCGGCCCGCGCCGCGATAGGCATCGACCGGCACGGTGTTGGTGAACACCGCCTTGACGTTCACGTAGATCAGCGGCGTCGTGTAGTTGCCGGCCATCAGCGTGCCGTGCAGCCAGGTCGGCACCGACGGCGCAAAGGTCGACAGATACGCCCCCATATTCGCGTAGGTCTCGGTGCGGATCGCCTGGAAATGGCCCTCCGCGTCCAGCGCCAGCTCGATCTTGGTGACGTGGTCGCGCCCGTGGGCATCGGTGATGAAGCTTTCCGAGCGCTGGCATGTCCATTTCACCGGCCGGCGCAGTTGTTTCGCCGCGAAGGTGCAAAACGCCTCTTCCGCATAGTGAAAGATCTTGGACCCGAACCCGCCGCCCACGTCGGGCGCCACCACGCGCAGCTTGTGCTCGGGGATGCCCAGAACGAACGCCCCCATCAGCAGCCGGATCACATGGGGGTTCTGGCTGGTGGTATAAAGCGTCGAGTCGTCGGTGCCGGTATTGTAATCGCCCACCGCCACCCGCGGCTCCATCGCGTTGGGCACCAGCCGCTGGTTGACCAGTTCCAGCGTGGTCACATGGGCGGCCTTGTCGAAGGCCGCGTTCACCGCCTCGCGGTTTTCCTCGACGAAGCCCCAGTCGTAGCAGAGGTTGCTCTCCAGGTCGTCATGCACCTTCGGCGCGGCGCTCTCCAGCGCCGCCTTCATGTCCAGCACCGGCTCCAGTTCCTCGATATCGAAGACCACCGCCTCGGCCGCGTCGCGGGCCTGGGCCTCGGTCTCGGCCACCACCACGGCGATCGGGTCGCCGACATGGCGCACCTTGCCCTGGGCCAGCACCGGGTGGCCGGGCTCCTGCATCACCTCGCCGAAGCGGTCGGTCACCTGCCATCCGCAGGGCAGCCCGCCCACGCCTTCGAAATCGGCCCCGGTAAAGACACGCAGAACACCGGGCATGCCCGCCGCGGCTTCGGTCTCCACCTTGTTCAGCCGCCCATGGGCCACCGGCGAGCGCACGAACCAGGCATAGGCCTGGCCATGCAGGTTGATATCGTCGGTATAGCGGCCCCGACCCGTCAGGAACCGCACATCCTCGCGCCGCTTGCTGCTGGCGCCGATGCCGTGATCTTTCGGCATGGTCTCTCCTCCCTGAGATTGCCGGCCGCGCCCCGCGCGCCGGCTGCGGCGCTTGCCGCTTATTCCGCCGCGATCGCCACGTCCTGCCCGGACGCGGCCATGATCGCCTTGACGATGTTGTGATAGCCGGTGCAGCGGCAGAGGTTGCCCTCCAGGTAATCGCGCACCTCCGCCTCGCTGGGCTTGGGATTTTCCGCCAGAAGGGCCGCCGCGGACATCACCATCCCCGGCGTGCAGAACCCGCATTGCAGCCCGTGATGGTCCTGGAACGCCTGCTGGATCGTCGACAGCGACCCGTCGGCATCGGCCATGCCCTCGATCGTGGTCACCTCGGCGCCCTCGGCCTCGGCGGCGAAAATCGCGCAGGCTTTCACCGCGCGGCCGTCGACATGCACCACGCAGGCGCCGCACTGGCTGGTGTCACAGCCCACATGCGTGCCGGTCAGGCCCAGCCCCTCGCGCAGAAATTGCACCAGGAGCGTACGCCCCTCCACCTCGCCCGTGACGGGTTTGCCGTTCACGGACATGCTGACCTTGGCCATTCTCTCTCCTCCCTGTGATCTTTTGCCGCGAGTAAATCACGCGGGCCGGCATTTGAGAACCGTTGATTTCGGGCGCCGCCCCGCCCCCTTCTTCTTGGCGGAAATACCCAAATCCCACCGTGCCGCCGGGGCCCGGGCCGGGCACGGCGCGCGGCCTTGCCGGTTTCGCGCTTGCACGCCCGCGCGCGCCATGCCTGAGTGGTACGAAAAAGGAGACCCGCCCATGCCGCTCGACCTCTGGCTCGCCTTCGTCGCCGCCTCCGCCGTGCTGCTGGTCATCCCCGGGCCCACGATCCTGCTGGTGCTGTCCTACGCGCTCAGCCAGGGCCGGCGGGTCGCGGTGGCCATGGCGCTGGGCGTTGCCTTGGGCGATCTGGTGGCGATGACCGCCTCGCTGGCCGGGCTGGGCGCGCTGGTGCTGGCCTCGGCCACGCTTTTCACCGCGTTGAAATGGGTCGGCGCGGCCTATCTCGTCTATCTCGGCGTCAAGCTGTTGCGCGCGCCTCCGGTGCTGGCCGCCGAGATCGACCCCGAACCGCGCCCGGCCCGCGCGATCTTCGGCCATGCCGCCGCGGTGACCGCGCTCAACCCCAAATCCATCGCCTTCTTCATCGCCTTCGTGCCGCAATTCCTGCGCCCCGAGGCACCGCTTGCCCCGCAATTCGGCATCCTGATCGCCACATTCGTGACACTCGCCGCGCTCAACGCGCTGGCCTACGCGCTTCTGGCCGACCGGCTGCGCGCGCGTATCCGCCGGCCCGCCGTGCTGCGCTGGATGAACCGCGCCGGCGGCGGGGCGCTGATGGGGATGGGGGCATTGACCGCGGGCATGGCCCGCGCCTGAGCCGATGCCCGCGCTCGCCGTTCTCACCGTCCGCAACGAAGGCGCCTTCCTTCTGGAATGGCTCGCCCATCATCAGGCGGCGGGCTTTACCGACTTCCTCGTGTTTTCCAACGACTGCGCCGACGGCACCGACGCGATGCTCGACCGGCTGGCCGCGCTGGGGCATCTGATCCATGTGCCTAACCCCGGCCCCCACAAGAACGGCGCGCAATGGTCGGCGTTGAAGGCCGCCGACCGGCATGAGGCGACGCAAGCGGCCGACTGGATCGCCGTTCTCGATATCGACGAGTTCGTCAATGTCCACGCCGGCGACCGCACTCTGCCGGCGCTGATCGACGCGCTGCCCGGGGCCACCGCCATCACGCTGACATGGCGGCTTTTCGGCAATGGCGGGGTGGTGGCCTACCAGGACCGCCCCGTGACCGAACAATTCACCCGCGCCGCGCCCCGCGTCATGGGCTGGCCCTGGCGCGCGGCGATGTTCAAGACGCTCTTTCGCAACGATGGCACTTACGGCAAGCTCGGCATCCACCGCCCGCGCCAGCCCGACCCCGACCGCATCGGCCAATCTGTCTGGGTCGACGGATCGGGCCGCGCCCTGCCCGATGCCTTTCGCAAGTCCCGCGTCTTCAACGCCTACGGGCGGGACAATTACCGGCTGGTGCAGCTCAATCACTATCCCCTCGGCGCGATGGAAAGCTTCGTGCTCAAGGCCGATCGGGGCCGCGCCGGGCACTGGGCGCTGCCCATGGCCATGGACTACTGGGTCGAGCGCAACCTCTGCGCCGAGGAAGACCGCACGATCGCGGCCCTTGCCCCCGCCCGCGACACCCGTCTCGCCACGCTCAGGGCCGATGACGATCTCGCCCGGCTGCACGCCGCCGCCGTGGCCTGGCGCCACGCCCGGTTCGCCGATTTGATGGCCGAAGACGCGCCGCGCGCGCTTTTCGGCCGGCTGCTGATGACCCCGCCGTCGCGGGCGCTGACGCCCGAGGAAACCGCGCTGATCACGGCTCACGCAAACAGGGCCAGGGGAGGTAAGGTCACCTAATTCCACAGAAATGGCCGCGACCACTTCCCAATTCTGCCCTAAAGCCCCGGCATAAGGTCGCAGAAGAAAACCACGCCCGAAACCGGGCAAAACGGAGCACCGCCAGCATGGATGACGACACCGCCAGCCCCTTGCAGCCCGATGGGCGCGACGAACTGAGCGAGTGGACCGCCATGCTGCAGGCCGTGGGCGAGAGCGAGGGGCATTTCGAAGAACTGGGCAGCGGCCACGGGGCGCTCTTTTCCGAAGAAGAGCGTCGTCTTTTGGTCACCTTCGAGCGCGGCAAGGACATCCGCGCCCGACGCATCGACCAGTTGCCGCTGGCCGCCACGCTGGCCGACGAAACCGGCTGGTCGCGGCTGACGGTGATCACCGAAAAGGACGACTGGTTCCGCTCGTCCGGGATCTTCGGCTATTTCGACCGGCTGATCGACGAGGATTTCTTCGAGGATTTCGACCGCGTCGTGTTCTACGGCGCCGGCATGGGCGGCTATGCGGCCGCCGCGTTTTCGGTGGCCGCGCCGGGGGCCACGGTGGTGGCGCTCAACCCCCAGGCGACGCTCGACCCGCGGGTGAGCGAATGGGACCCCCGCTTTCGCGCCCATCGCCGGCTGAACTTCACCGACCGCTACGGTTATGGCCCCGACATGGTCGACGCCGCCGGGCGGGCCTTCATCCTCTACGACCCGCTCAGCCTATACGACGCGATGCATTCGGCGCTTTATACCGCGCCTCATGTCAGCCGGTTGCGCTGCCCGCTCATGGGCGAGTGGATCGAGGAAGACCTGCTGAACACGGGCATCCTGCACGATGTCATCGACGCCGCCTGCGAGGGCAAGCTCGACGAAATGGTGTTTCACCGGCTGTTCCGGGCGCGGCGCAACTACCCGCCCTACCTGCGGCGTCTGCTCAAGCGGCTCGACCAGGCCGAACGGCCGTACCTGTCGGCGCTCTTGTGCCACAACGTGACCAAACGCCTGAAAGGCCCGCGCTTCCGCACGCGCCTTGCGCAGCTTACCGAGGAATTCCGCCGCGAGGGCCGCTCTCTGCCCTGGCCCGACGATCCGGGCGACGAGGGCTGAGCGCGGCCGCCCGCGGCGGCAAAGGGTCAGTGATACACGCGGTCGCCCAGGACCTGCATGATCGCCTCTTGCCGCGTCAGCCCCATCCGGGCCAGATCGGCATCGCTCAGCGCGTTGAGCGCCTGCACCCGGCGCATGCGCGGGTGGTTCTCCATCATCCGCACCAGCCGGGCGAGCAATCCTGCGCCGCGGACCGAGGGGCTGGCGGCGCCCTGGGGGGTTGTATCTGCAAAGGCCATTCGGAAACTCCTGTTATGTTACAGTTGTTTCCTCCCTGTCGCTCAAGATAGGGAAACATGGCTGACTTGTCCATTGTGCGGCGCGCAACCCCGCCTTGCGGGATAGGCTCAACTCTTGAAGGGCTGCTCGGGATTGGCCGGCTTCTTGCGGCGGCGGCGCGGCGCGGGCTTGGACGCCGTCTTTGTCTTGTCCGGCGTGGCCGTGGTCGTGGCCGCGGCCTTGGGCGCCGCAGGCTTCTCGGCGGCGGCCTTGGACGCCGCAGGTTTCTCCGCGGTGGTCTTGGGCGCGGCAGGCGTCTCTGCCGCGGTCTTGGGCGCAGCAGGCTTCTCTGCCGCGGTCTTGGGCGCCGCAGGCTTCTCTGCCGCCGGCTTGGCGGTCTGCGCGGCGGGCTTGGGCGCCGGGCTCTCGGCCTTGGCCGGCGCCTTCGGCGCAGCGGCGGGCGCCTTAGCGGGCGCGCTCTTGGCCGCCGGCGCGGGGCGCTTCTTGGCCGGCGTGGCGGCGGTCTTGCGGGCGGCGGGCGCGTAGGCTTGCGCCAGCTCTTCGGTGGTCATCGCGGAAAAAAGCGGATTGTAGCGCTGGACCATCTCCATCCAGGACGCCGTCAGACGCACCTGCGTCTCGAACGTGGTCTGCCAGAACTTCATGTAGCTGCTTGTCAGGGCCAGCGGCGCGGCAAAAGCGGACATCGCGGTTTCCTTTCCTGTTTCTGGGGCACGGGGCCCCGATCAATTGGCCAGCCCTGCACGGCCGCCGGACGGCGGTGCCGGGCGTCGGGGCGCAGTCTACCACATTGCTGCATTGCAGCAATGCGCCTTTTGCCCACGCGCGAAAGCCTGCCAGCCGACCGCCGCGCCGAGGCGGGCGGCATGGTGCGCACCGCGGCCACGCGCCGGCGGCGTGAAACCGCTGGAAAGCGCGGCGCGGATTGTGTAACCGCACAGCCCATGACCGAGCGCCTCACGATCCGCCGCCCCGACGACTGGCACCTGCACCTGCGCGACGGCGCGATGCTGCAAGGCGTCCTGCCCGAAACCGCACGCCATTTCGCCCGGGCCATCGTCATGCCCAACCTGGTGCCGCCGGTCGTGACGGGCAAGGACGCGGCGGCCTATCGAGACCGCATCCTGGCCGCGATGCCCGCCGGCACCGATTTCACGCCGCTGATGACGCTTTACCTGACCGAAAAGACCGACCCGGCGGACGTGGCGGCAGCCCATGCACGCGGCCTTGTCACCGCGGTCAAGCTCTACCCCGCGGGCGCGACCACCAACTCCGACTCGGGCGTGACCGATTTCGACAAGGTGCGCGGCGTGCTGGAAAAAATGGCCGAGATCGGCTGCCCGCTCTGCGTCCATGGCGAGGTGACCGACCCCGAGGTCGACATCTTCGACCGCGAGGCCGTGTTCATCGACCGGGTGCTCGACCCGATCCGGCTGGCCACACCCGGCCTGAAGGTCGTGATGGAACATCTGACCACCGCCGACGGCGTGGATTACGTCAAGGCAAGCGACAGCGGCCTCGGCGCGACGATCACCACCCATCACCTGATCATCACCCGCAACCACATCCTGGTTGGCGGCATCAAGCCCCATTATTATTGCCTGCCCGTGGCCAAGCGCGCCCGGCATCGTGACGCGCTGGTGGCCGCGGCGACGAGCGGAGACGCGCGGTTCTTTCTCGGCACCGACAGCGCGCCGCATACCGACCCGAACAAGGAATCGGCCTGCGGCTGCGCCGGCGTGTTCTCGGCCACCAACACCCTGTCCTGTCTCGCCGAGGTGTTCGAACGCGCGGATGCGCTGGACAAGCTCGAGGCCTTCGTCTCGCTGAACGGGCCGGCGTTTTACGGGCTGGCCCCCAACACCGCGACCCTGACGCTGGCCAAGGGTGATTCGGTCGACTACCCGGCCCGGATCGACACCGGCGACGGCCCGGTGACGGTGTTCGACCCCGGCTTCCCGCTGCACTGGCGGGTGGAGCCGTGAGACGCACATCTCTTGTGACCAAATTTGCCAGGGCTTTTCCCGGAAAGCCCCGGCGCCTGAAGGAGAGGTCCGCGCCATGATCCCCACCGGCTCCCCCGACAAGACCGAGATCGCCCGGCTTTCGGCGCGGATGCTGCTGGAGGTGGGTGCGGTGCATTTCAACGCCGAGACACCCTTTACCCTGGCCTCGGGCCTGCCCTCGCCCACCTATATAGATTGCCGCAAGCTGATCTCGTTTCCCCGCGTGCGCGCCACGCTGATGGATTTCCTCGCCGTCACGGTGATGCGCGAGGCCGGCTTCGAGGCGTTCACCAACATCGCCGGGGGCGAGACCGCCGGCATCCCCTTCGCCGCGCTGATGGCCGAGCGGCTGGCCCTGCCGATGACCTATGTCCGGAAAAAGCCCAAGGGCTATGGCCGCAACGCCCGTATCGAGGGCGTGATGGGCGAAGGCGACCGGGTGCTGCTGGTCGAGGACCTGACCACCGACGGCGGCTCGAAACTCAGCTTCGTCGACGCGATCCGCGAGACGGGCGCCAGCTGTGGCCACACGGCGGTGATCTTTTATTACGGCATCTTCCCGGAAACCGAGAAAACGCTCGGCGATCACGGGGTGCGGCTTCATCACCTCTGCACCTGGTGGGACGTGCTGGAAGAGGCCCGGCGCGCCGAAACCTTCGACCCCGCCACGCTGGCAGAGGTCGAGGCCTTCCTCAGCGCGCCGCGGGCCTGGCAAGAGGCGCGCAAGGGCAGTTGACGAGTCGCCCCGCGCGCCACGCCAGCGACCTTGCAAAAAAGAGGTCACGGAATTCCTTGGCCGTGTCTGTTCGGACACAAGCGCCTCAACATCTTGACGGCGACCCCCTGCCGACCCCAAGATGGAGCGTAAAAGTTACGCACAGCCCATCCACAGCATATCCAGATTGAACCGCCTGTGCGGCACACCCTACAACGCTCGAACCACCGGAGCAGAGGGACCAGATGAACGAGATCGCACCGATCCCACCGGGGCAGGACAAGACCGGCGAATCCGGCGCCCTGCCCCATTCCATCGACGCCGAGCAGCAGCTTCTGGGCGCGCTTCTGACCAACAACGACGTTTACGAACGCATCTCGCCCATCGTTCAGGCGCCGCATTTCTACGAACCCGTCCACCAGCGCATCTTCGAACTGATCGCAACGCGCATCCAGAAGAACACGCTGGCCTCGCCGGTCACGCTAAAGGCGTTTCTGGAGGATGACGAGGGGCTCAAGGAACTGGGCGGCCCGGCCTACCTGGCCCGCCTCGCCGGTGCGGCGATCTCGACCTACGCGGCGCGCGACTACGCCCAGATGATCTATGATTTCGCGATCCGGCGCGAGCTGATCCGGCTGGGCAACGACATCTCGGACCGGGCGACCAAGGTCGAGATCGGGTCCGAGCCGCGCGAACAGATCGTCGAGGCCGAGCAGGCGCTTTACATGCTCGGCGAACAGGGACAGGTCGACAAGGGTTTCCAGTCCTTCCTCAAGGCGGTGACCGACGCCGTCAGCGTGGCCAACGCCGCCTACAAGCGCGACGGCGGGCTGGCGGGGCTGTCGACCGGCCTTGCCGACATGGACAAGAAACTGGGCGGGCTGCACCGGTCCGACCTGCTGATCCTGGCCGGGCGGCCCTCGATGGGCAAGACCTCGCTGGCCACCAACGTGGCCTTCAACATCGCCAGGACCTACCGCCGCGGCGCCCTGCCCGACGGCGGCGAAGGCGCGGTCGATGGCGGCGTCGTGGGCTTTTTCAGCCTCGAGATGTCGGCCGAGCAGCTGGCCGCGCGGATCCTGTCCGAGGCCGCCGAGGTGCCCAGCGAAAAGATCCGATCGGGCCAGATGACCGAGGTGGAATTCCGCCGTTTCGTCGAGGCCGCGAAAGAGCTGGAGGCGTGCCCGCTTTACATCGACGACACCCCGGCGCTGCCGATCAGCCAGCTGGCCGCGCGGGCGCGACGGCTGAAACGCACCCATGGGCTGGATGCGCTTTTTGTCGACTATCTTCAGCTTGTCCGCCCCGCCACGGCCAAGGACAGCCGGGTCAACGAGGTGTCGGAAATCACCCAGGGCCTCAAGGCCATCGCGAAAGAGCTGGACATCCCCGTGGTCGCGCTCAGCCAGTTGTCGCGCCAGGTCGAGGCCCGCGAGGACAAGCGCCCGCAATTGTCGGACCTGCGCGAATCGGGCTCGATCGAGCAGGACGCCGATGTGGTGATGTTCGTCTTCCGCGAAGAATACTACGCCGAGCGCGAGAAGCCCTCGGAGGACAAGCTCGACGAGATGGCGAAGTGGCAGGAACGGATGGAGGCGCTGCACGGCAAGGCCGAGGTGATCATCGGCAAGCAGCGCCACGGCCCCATCGGCAATGTCGAGCTCAGCTTCGACGGCCGCTTCACCCGCTTCGGCAACCTCGTCAAACCCTGGCAGCAGGGGGCCGCGGGCGATTTCGGCTGACGCCCCCGCGTCTGCGTTCAACGGCGCCGGGCGCCCCGGCGCCGGCGGCAGCGGCCGGGCGCCGTTCCGGCACGCACCCGCAGAGCGCACGGCACGGGCGCGCGGCACAGCGTCCTTCCGCGCGCCACCGCGCGGTCGGCGCGGCGCACCGCCGAAGGCCGCAAATCCGGCTTGACCTCGCCTGCGCGCCTGTCATTACAAGCTCATGGCTACCGGATTTCTGACAATCGACCTCGACGCGCTGGCGCGAAACTGGAAGGCGCTCGACCGTGCAAGCGCCGCGGATGTGCAAACCGCGGCGGTGGTCAAGGCCGAGGGCTACGGCCTCGGCATCGGCCCAGTGGCCCGCACGCTGGCCCGCGCCGGCGCGCGGCACTTCTTCGTCGCCGTCGCCGAGGAAGGCGCCGCGATCCGCGAGACGCTGGGCCGCGGCCCCGACATCTACGTCTTCTCCGGCCACATGGCCGGCGACACCGACATGATCAACGATCTCGACCTGATCCCGATGCTGAATTCGGTCGACCAGCTCACCCGCCACCTGGAGGCGCTGCCCGCCCAGCCCTTCGGCATCCAGCTCGACACCGGCATGAACCGGCTGGGGATGGAGCGCGCCGAATGGCAGGCCGTGGCCGAGATCGCGCTGACCGCCGGCCCGCGGCTGATCATGAGCCACCTGGCCTCGGCCGACGACCCGGCCGACCCCCTGAACGCCCAGCAGCTTGCGGCCTTCGTCGAGATGACCCAGGGCTGCGGCGTGCCGCGTTCGCTGGCATCCACCGGCGGCATCCTCATGGGCAAGGACTACCATTTCGATGTCACCCGCCCCGGCATCGGCCTCTATGGCGGACGGCCCTTCGAAGAGGCCGACCCCGTGGCCCATCTGGACATCCCCGTGATCCAGACCCGCGATATCGACCCGGGCGAGGTTGTGGGCTATGGCGGCACCTGGACCGCGCCCGCGCAGTGCCGCATCGCCACCGTCGCCGCGGGCTATGCCGACGGGCTGACCCGCCATCTCAGCAACAAGGGGCATCTGTTCCACGACGGCGCGCCCTGCCCCATCGTCGGCCGGGTCTCGATGGACCTGATCGGCGTCGACATCTCGCACCTGACATCAGAGCCCAGGACGCTGCAGATGCTGGGCACCGACCAGAGCATCGACGACGTGGCCGACGCCGCGGGCACCATCGGATATGAAATCCTCACCTCGCTGGGCGCACGCTACAAGCGCCGCTACAGCGGCGCGGGCGCCTGATGGTGCTGGACCCGATCGCGGGGATCGGGCGCTCGACACTGGCGCTTCTGTCCGGAATCGGCCGGGTGGGGCTGTTCTTCCTCGCCACCCTGGCCGCGGCGCTGCGCCCGCCCTTCTATTTCCGCGAATTCGGCCACGCGCTGATGACCATCGGCTATAACAGCCTGCCGGTGGTGGGGCTGACCGCGCTCTTCACCGGCGCGGCGCTGGCGCTGCAGATCTATGCCGGCGGCTCGCGCTTCAACGCCGAAGAGGTGGTGCCCTCGATCGTCGCCATCGGCATGGCGCGCGAACTGGGCCCGGTGCTGGGCGGGCTGATGGTCGCCGCCCGCGTGGCCTCTTCCATCGCCGCCGAGATCGGCACCATGAAGGTGACCGAACAGATCGACGCGCTGGTGACGCTCTCCACCGACCCGATGCGCTATCTCACGGTGCCGCGGGTGCTGGCCGCCACGATCAGCGTGCCGATCCTGGTCGCGGTGGGCGATTCCATCGGCATCTTCGGCGGCTACCTTGTGGGCACCGGGCGGCTGGGCTTCAACCCCGCCGCCTACCTCAAGAACACCGCCGATTTCCTCGAGGTCTGGGACGTGACCTCGGGGTTGATCAAGGGCGCGGTCTTCGGCTTTCTCGTGGCGCTCGTGGGCTGCTATTTCGGGATGAATTCGGGGCGCGGCGCGCAGGGCGTGGGCCGGGCCACCAAATCGGCCGTGGTCTCCGCCTCGGTCCTGATCCTCGCCGCCAACTACCTGCTGACAGAGCTCTTCTTCACCGGATGATAGACCTTCGAGACGTGCATAAGGCGTTTGGCGCCAACCGGGTGCTGCGGGGGGTCAACCTGACGGTTCCCAAGGGCGAGAGCATGGTCATCATCGGCGGCTCGGGCACCGGCAAATCGGTGCTTTTGAAATGCGTCCTCGGCCTCGTGCGTCCCGACCGGGGCAATATCCTGATCGAGGGGCAGGATGCCGCCCGCGCCGAGCGCGAGGCCTTCCTCGCCCGCTTCGGCATGCTCTTCCAGGGGGCCGCGCTCTTCGATTCGCTCTCGGTCTGGCAGAACGTGGCCTTCCGCCTGCTGCGCGGCCATAAAAAGCGCCCCCGCCCCGAGGCGCGCGAGATCGCCATCGAGAAACTGCGCCGGGTGGGGCTCAAGCCCGAGGTCGCCGACCTCTTCCCCGCAGAACTCTCGGGCGGGATGCAAAAACGCGTCGGCCTCGCCCGCGCCATCGCCGCCGACCCCGAGATCATCTTCTTCGACGAACCCACCACCGGGCTCGACCCGATCATGGCCGGGGTGATCAACGAGCTGATCCGCGAGATCGTGGTCGAGATGGGCGCGACCGCGATGACCATCACCCACGACATGACCTCCGTGCGCGCCATCGCCGACGACGTGGCGATGCTGCATGACGGGGTCATCAAATGGGCCGGCCCCGTGGCGGAGATGGACGACAGCGGCGACCCCTATCTCGACCAGTTCATCCACGGCCGCGCCGAGGGGCCGATCGAGGCGGTCCGGTGAGGGGCCGGAACGCCTGCAGGCGTCATGCGGAACGCCTGCACCCACCCCGCGACGAGCCCTGCGCATGACCCGCCTGCTGCGCCTTGCCAACCTCGCGCTCCTCGTCCTCTTTCCCATCGCCTGGGTCGCGCCGCTGATGCGCGCCGGGCTGCTGCCGCTCTTCGGGCTTTCCGAAATCTCCGTCCTGTCCGGCCTGCGGTCGCTATGGGACACCGACATCTTCCTCGCCCTTCTCGTCACCGTCTTCGCCCTCTTCGCGCCGATCCTGAAAACGATCGGCCTGGCGCTCATCCAGTTCGGCCTCGCCTCGCGCCGCCTGCTGCCCGCGCTGCACATCCTGGGCAAGCTCGCCATGGCCGACATCTTCCTGATCGCGATCTACATCGTCATCGCCAAGGGCGTGGGCCGCGCCCATATCGAAACCGCCTGGGGGCTTTACCTCTTCACCTTCTGCATCCTGGCCTCGCTCGCGCTCTCCATGGTCGAGGCGCGCCGCCCCTCCTCCCCGTCCTGAGCTGCCGCTTCTTCTTGGTCCAAATACCCCGGGGGGCGCGGCCCGGATGGGCCGCGGGGGGCAGCGCCCCCAAGCGCGCTTGAACCGGGCGCGGCGCTCGGGCAGGAAGGGGCATGGCAAAACCGGCCCTTCAGTTCACCTGCACCGCCTGTGGCGCGGCCCACAGCAAATGGGCCGGCCGGTGCGACGCCTGCGGGGCCTGGAACACGCTGGTCGAAGAGGCGCCGCTCACGGCCGGGCCGGCGGCCAAATCCCTCGGCGCCGCGCGGGGCCGGCCGGTCGCGCTGTCGGGCCTTTCGTCGATCGAGCCAGAGCCGCCGCGCGCCGCCGCCGGGCTGGCCGAGTTCGACCGGGTGCTGGGCGGCGGGCTGGTGCCGGCCTCGGCGATCCTGGTGGGCGGCGATCCGGGGATCGGCAAGTCCACCCTGCTGTTGCAGGCCGCCGCGCGGTTTGCCCGCAACGGGCTCGGCTGCATCTACATCTCCGGCGAAGAGGCCGGCGCGCAGGTGCGCATGCGCGCCGCGCGGCTGGGGCTGGCCGACGCGCCCCTGCGGCTTGGCACCGACACCAACCTGCGCAACATCCTGACCACGCTCGAGGCCGAGAAACCCGACCTCGCGATCCTCGACTCCATCCAGACGCTGTGGTCCGACCGGGTCGACAGCGCGCCGGGTTCGGTGGCGCAGGTGCGCGCCGCGGCGCATGAGCTGGTGAGCTTCGCCAAGCGTCACGGCACCGCGGTGATGCTGGTGGGCCACGTCACCAAGGACGGCCAGATCGCCGGGCCGCGGGTGGTCGAGCACATGGTCGACACGGTGCTCTATTTCGAGGGCGAGCGCGGCCACCCGTTCCGCATCCTGCGCAGCGTCAAGAACCGCTTCGGCCCGGCCGACGAGATCGGCGTGTTCGAGATGACCGGCCAGGGGCTGGCCCAGGTCGCCAACCCCTCGGCGCTGTTTCTGTCGGACCGCGGCACGCCCGCCCCCGGCGCCGCGGTCTTTGCCGGGATCGAGGGCACCCGGCCCGTGCTGACCGAGATCCAGGCCCTCGTGGCGCCCTCGCCGCTGGGCACGCCGCGCCGCACGGTGGTGGGGTTGGATGCCGGGCGGCTGGCCACGACGCTGGCGGTGCTCGAGGCGCGCTGCGGCATCCCCTTCGCCGGGCTCGACGTCTTTCTCAACGTGGCCGGCGGGCTGAAGATTTCCGAACCGGCGGCCGATCTGGCCGTTGCCGCGGCATTGTTGAGTGCGCGCGAGGATGCCGCACTTCCCGCAGATTGCGTGCTTTTCGGGGAAATATCGCTCTCCGGCGCGCTGCGCCCGGTCGGTCAGACCGAAAACAGGTTGAAAGAAGCGCTGAAACTTGGTTTCTCACAAGCGATCGCCCCGGCGCGGAGCAGGCTGGGGGGCCCCACCGGGCTGACGGTGCGGCAGATGCCGGACCTGACCGCCTTCGTGGGCGAAATATTCGGCGCGGGGTGAACCGCCAGGGAGCGAGGCATGGAAGCATTCACCGTCATCGACGCCATCGTGGCCGTCATCATCGTTGTTTCGGCCATTCTCGCCTTTTCCCGCGGCTTCGTGCGCGAAGCGATGGCGATTGCAGGCTGGATCGCGGCGGCCATCGTTGCCTTCATATTCGCCCCGCAGGCCGAACCGCTGGTGCGCGAAATCCCCGTGCTCGGCGATTTCCTGGGCGACAGTTGCGAGATCAGCATGGTGGCGGCCTTCGCCGGGGTGTTTGCGGTGTCGCTTGTGGTGGTGTCGATCTTCACCCCGCTTTTCTCGTCGCTGGTCCAGCGCTCGGCGCTGGGCGGGATCGACCAGGGCCTTGGCTTCATCTTCGGCGCGCTGCGGGGCATCGTGCTGGTCGCGGTCGCCTTTTTCGTCTACCAGACGGTGATGCCGAGCCAGGAAATCGAGGTCGTCGACCAGTCGCGGTCCGCAGCCGCCTTCGCCCAGTTGAGCGAGCGCATCGCCGACCGCGACCCCGAACAGGCGCTGGGCTGGCTGACCGGGCAATACGAACAGCTCATGGCGGCCTGCGAGGCCCCGGCGGCGCCGCAGGCCGAACCGGCCGCGTCGGAATAGCCGCGGGTATTTGTGATCCTTTCGTGACACCGCCGCCGCGAGGGCTTAGAGAGGGGCCGACCCTGCCCACAAGGATTCGGAGCTGCGCCGCCCATGGCTGAGATGCCCCCGGCCCACCCGTTCGACGACGACAAGCTGAAAGAGGAATGCGGCGTCTACGGCGTGATCGGCGTAGCCGACGCCGCCAATTTCGTTGCCCTCGGCCTGCACGCGCTGCAACATCGCGGCCAGGAGGCGGGCGGCATCGTCAGCTACGAGTCCGAGACCGGCTTCAACTCGGCCCGCCGTTTCGGCTATGTCCGCGACAACTTCACCAAGGCCAGCCTGATGGAAACGCTGCCCGGGCATCTGGCCATCGGGCATGTGCGCTATTCCACCGCCGGGTCCAAGGGCCAGACGGCGATCCGCGACGTGCAGCCGTTTTTCGGCGAGTTCTCGATGGGCGGCGCGGCGCTTGCCCATAACGGCAATATCGTCAATGCCGAGGCGCTGCGGCGCGAGCTGATCGACCACGGCTCGATCTTTCAAAGCTCGAGCGACAGCGAATGCATCATCCACCTGATGGCGCGCTCGTTCCAAAAGACCATCCCCGAACGGATGAAGGACGCGCTGCGCCGGGTCGAGGGCGCGTTTTCGATCGTCGCCATGACCCGGACCAAGCTGATCGGCGTGCGCGACCCGCTGGGCGTGCGCCCGCTGGTGCTGGGCCGGATCGGCGATGGCTGGGCGCTGAGTTCGGAAACCTGCGCGCTGGACATCATCGGCGCCACCTTCGTGCGCGAGATCGAACCGGGCGAGATGGTGGTGATTTCCGCCGGCAACGGGGTCGAGAGCTTTCGCCCCTTCCAGCACGCCTCGTCGCGCTTCTGCATTTTCGAGCATGTCTATTTCTCGCGCCCCGACTCGATCCTGGGCGGGCGTTCGGTTTACGAGACCCGACGCCAGATCGGGGTGGAACTGGCGCGCGAGGCGCCGGTCGAGGCCGACCTGGTCTGCCCGGTGCCCGACAGCGGCACCCCCGCGGCCATCGGGTTTTCCCACGAAAGCGGCATCCCCTACGGCATGGGCATCATCCGCAACCAGTATGTCGGCCGCACCTTCATCGAACCGACCGAGCAGATCCGCAACATGGGCGTGCGGCTCAAGTTGAACGTCAACCGCGCGCTGATCGCCGGCAAGCGGGTGGTGCTGGTCGACGACAGCGTGGTGCGCGGCACCACCAGCCAGAAGATCAAGGAAATGATCCTCGACGCCGGCGCGGCCGAGGTGCATTTCCGCATCGCCAGCCCGCCCACCGCCTGGCCCTGCTTTTACGGCGTCGACACGCCCGAGAAGGAAAAACTGCTGGCCAGCCGGATGTCGGAGGAGGAGATGCGCGACCACCTGGGAGTGGACAGTTTGCGCTTCGTCAGCCTCGACGGGCTTTACCGCGCCGCGGGCGAAGCCGGCGGACGCACCCCCGGATGCCCGCAATATTGCGATGCCTGCTTCTCGGGCGACTACCCGGTGGCGCCCGCGGACATGATCGAAAAGGGCTTCAAGCTGAAGGCGGCCGAGTGAGTCAAGACTCGGGCAGGTACGGTAAGTCGGGCAGGTCCTTCAGCGTCTCGGGCGCAGCCGGCGCGGGATCTGCCGGCGGCGCAGCGGGCGCCGGGCCGGGCTGCCCGCCCTGGCGCTGCTGCATCAGGAATCCATCGTAGTCCAGGTCGGGCACGGCCGCGTTGACGCAGGTATCGGCATATCTGCGCCCCGCTTGGACCCCGACGATTGTCACCGCGAACCAGTCCTTCGCCATGCCGTGAAGGTCGATGAGGGTTTCGCGCGGGGTGTCCGACGCAGGCAGCGCGGCAGGGCCCCAAAAACCACCGCAAAAACGGACCCGGCAAGGCACCGCATCCCAATGCCCGCCGATCGTCTCGCGCAGCGCCCCGTACCACCGCTGCGGCTCCGGTGCCCGCCCCTTGGCCTGCATCAATGCCGCCGCGTCCAAGGTCTTGACCTTGCGGGGGATTGGGCGCAAACCCCGCGTCATGACAGACCAGAAAATCGCACTCGTCACCGGCGCTTCGCGCGGTTTCGGCGCCGCCGCGGCCGAGACGCTGGCGCGCGCCGGGTATCACGTCATCGCCGTGGCCCGCACACAGGGCGGGCTGGAAGAGCTGGACGACCGCATCAAGGAGGCCGGCGGCCACGCCACGCTGGCCCCGATGGACATCTCCGATACCGACGCGATGCGCCATCTCTGCCGGGCGATCTTCGATCGCTGGGGGCGGCTCGACCTGTGGGTGCATGCCGCGGTGCAGACCCCTCCCTTCAGCCCGGCCGAGCAGCTCGACCTCCCGTTCTGGCAAAAGGCGGTCACCACCGATGTCTACGCATTGGGGATGCTGGTCGCCTTCGTCGCGCCGCTGCTGCGCGCCGCGCCGGGCCGCGGCACCGCGATCCTGGTGGACGACACCGCCGAGGGGCCCTTCCTGGGCGGCTACGCGGCCTGCAAGGCGGCCCAGCGGGCGCTTTTCACCGCGTGGGAGGCCGAACAGGCGCGGTTGCAGGATGTCCATGTCCTGCGTTTCGAGCCTGCGCCGATGCCCACCGCGCACCGCCACCGCCTGTTCCCCGGCGAAGACCGCAGCCGGCTGGCCCAGCCGATGGACGAGGCCGCGCGCATGATCCGCGACTGCGCCCTCGGCTGAGCCCCCGCGGGGGCGCTTTACGGCCCCGCCCTGCTCCACTATTCAAGGTCGAAACGGGCAGCGGGGCGGGCATGCGCATTCTGATCACCAATGACGACGGCATCAACGCACCGGGGCTCAAGGTGCTGTCGGCCATCGCCGAGGAAATCGCCGGCCCCGAGGGCGAGGTGTGGACCGTCGCGCCGGCCTTCGAGCAGTCGGGGGTGGCGCACAAGATCTCGTTCACCCATCCCTTCATGATCGCCGAGCTGGGCCCGCGCCGCTACGCCGCCGAAGGCTCGCCCGCCGATTGCGTGCTGGCCGCGCTGCACGACGTGATGGCCGATGCCAAACCCGACCTCGTGCTCTCGGGCGTCAACCGCGGCAACAACGCGGCCGAGAACGCGCTCTATTCCGGCACGCTGGGTGGCGCGCTCGAAGCTGCGCTTCAGGGCCTGCCGGCGATCGCGTTGTCGCAATATCTGGGGCCGCTGAATTTCGACGCCGAGCTGCAGTTCCAGGCCGCGGCGGAACACGGGGTTCAGACCGTGCGCGCGCTGGTCGATCACGGCCATTGGGACAGCGCCGATTACCGGATCTTCTACAACGTCAACTTCCCGCCGGTGCCCGCCGACCGCGTCAAGGGCGTCAGGGTCGGCCCGCAGGGCTATCGCAGCGACGCCTCGTTCGGGGTCGAGCCGCATATCTCGCCCGCCGGACGGCGGTTCTTGTGGATCAGGGGCGGCGCCCAGCATTTGCCCACCGCCCAGGGCAGCGACGTGGCGCTGAACCTCGACGGGTATGTCGCGGTCACGCCGATGCGCGCCGACCTGACCGCGCATGATTGCCTGGACGATCTCAAGGCGAGGCTGGAATGACCGACGCGGCCGAGCGCAAGATGCAGTTCCTGTTTGCCCTGCGCTCGAAGGGCGTCACCGACAGCCGCGTGCTGACGGCGATGGAAAACGTCGACCGCGGCCTTTTCGTGCGCGGCACCTTCGCCGACCGCGCCTATGAGGACATGCCGCTGCCGATCGCCTGCGGCCAGACCATCAGCCAGCCCTCGGTCGTCGGGCTGATGACCCAGGCGCTGGGCGTGCAGCCCCGCGACAAGGTGCTCGAGGTGGGCACCGGGTCGGGCTACCAGGCGGCGATCCTGTCGCGGCTGGCGCGGCGGGTCTACACCGTAGAGCGCCACCGCCGGCTGGTGGGCGAGGCGCAACGGCGCTTCGACGCGCTGGGGCTGACCAACGTGACCGCGATCGTCGCCGACGGCTCGCACGGGTTGCCCGAACAGGCGCCGTTCGACCGCATTCTGGTCACCGCCGCGGCCGAAGACCCGCCCGGGCCGCTCTTGGCGCAGTTGCGGATCGGCGGTATCATGGTTTTGCCCGTGGGGCAGTCCGACGCTGTGCAGCGGCTGATCAAGGTCAGCCGCACGGTCGAGGGTTTCGATTACGACGAGCTCAGGCCGGTGCGCTTCGTGCCGCTGGTCGAGGGGCTCGGACAGGACTAGATGCTGCAAGGCCCGGAGCAACGCGGGCCGAGAACGAGGAGTCGAGCAATGCCCGCCCGCACGCGCATCACGCCGCTTTGCACCGCCGCCCTGGGGCTGAGCCTGGCCGTTCTGGCCGGCTGTTCCGAGGGCTTCGATTACGATTTCCGCCCCGGCGGCGCCGGCACCGCCGAGGCGGTGCAGCTCCGCAGCGCCGCCCGGCCCGAGGCCGACAACCGCGGCGTGATCTCCTACCCCACCTACCAGGTGGCGGTGGCGCGCCGCGGCGACACGGTGGCCGACGTGGCCGCCCGCGTCGGGCTGCCCGCCAACGAGCTGGGCCGCTATAACGGCATCGCCCCCGACGTGCCGCTGAACTCGGGCGAAATCATCGCGCTGCCGCGCCGGGTGGCCGAGCCGTCGCCGGCGACGGGCGCGCCCGCCACCGGCGCGATCCGGCCCGCCGGAGAGGTCGACATCGCCACGCTGGCCGGCGACGCGATCGAGCGCGCCGATGGCGGCCGCAGCACCGCGGCGCCCGCCCGCGCCGCGCCCACCGGCCCGGAACCGGTGCGCCACAAGGTCGAGCGCGGCGAGACCGCCTATTCCATCGCGCGGCTCTACAACGTCTCGGTCCGCGCGCTGGCCGACTGGAACGGGCTGGGCCAGAGCCTGACCGTGCGCGAGGGGCAGTTCCTGCTGATCCCGGTCCCCGCCGCCGACATGCCCGCCGCCGCCCCGGCGCAGGCCACCGTGCCCGGCACCGGCTCGCCGACACCCACGCCGCCCTCGGCCGCCGCCCCCCTGCCCGAGGACGAGGAGACCGCCGCCGAGGCCGCCCCCGCCCCGGCCTCGCCCGCGCTCGACACCGAGAAAACCACGACGGCACGGATGCAGATGCCGGTGACGGGCAACATCATCCGCGGCTACGAAAAGCGCAGGA
Organism: Rhodovulum iodosum; assembly: GCF_041020385.1. Lineage (NCBI taxonomy): Bacteria > Pseudomonadati > Pseudomonadota > Alphaproteobacteria > Rhodobacterales > Paracoccaceae > Rhodovulum > Rhodovulum iodosum. The sequence continues at coordinate 829,474 of NZ_JBEHHI010000002.1, forward strand.
ACGAGGGGATCGACATCGCCGCCGCGCCGGGCGCGGCCGTGCTGGCGGCCGATAACGGCACCGTGGCCGCGATCACCCGCGACACCGAGCAGGTGCCGATCCTGGTGATCCGCCATTCCGACAACCTGCTGAGCGTCTACGCCAATATCCAGTCGATCGCGGTGCAGAAGGGCGACACGGTCAGGCGCGGACAGAAGGTTGCCGAGGTGCGCGCGGGCGACCCTTCCTTCCTGCATTTCGAGCTGCGCAGGGGGATCGAAAGCACCGATCCGATGCCCTATCTGAACTGACGCCGCGCCCGGCCGCACGGGCGCGAGTTGGGTATTTTGACCAAGAAGAAGAGAGGGGCGCGGCGAACGCTGGCGGTTGGCCCTTTTCCCCGGCGCGCGGCGCCGCTAAGTCTGCGCCATGACAGACGTCACCGCCCCAGCCGCCGCCCCCGAGAGGCGCGCCAGACGCAACGTGACCGTCCTGGCGATGGCGCAGGCGTTTCTCGGCGCGCAGATGCCGATGATCTTCACGATCGGCGGGCTGGCGGGGCAGTCGCTGGCACCCAACCCGTGCTGGGCGACCCTGCCGATTTCGCTGATCGTGCTGGGCTCGATGCTGGCGGCGACGCCGCTGGCGGCCTTCATGCAGCGGTTCGGACGGCGCGCGGGGTTTTTCCTGGGCGCGGCGGGCGGCACGGCCGGGGCCACCGTCGGCGCGTTGGGGCTGTTTTACGCCTCCTTTCCGCTGTTCCTGGCCGGGGCGTTCCTGACCGGGCTCTACATGTCGGCGCATGGCTTTTACCGGTTCGCCGCCGCCGATACGGCCTCGGACGAGTTTCGGCCCAAGGCGATTTCCTACGTCCTGGCCGGCGGGCTGGCCGCCGCGGTGATCGGCCCGCAACTGGTCAAGGTCACGGCGCAGGCGATGGTGATCCCGTTCCTCGGCACCTACCTGGCGGTGATCGCGATCAACCTGATCGGCGCGGCGCTGTTTCTGTTTCTCGACATCCCGCGCCCGCCCGTGCCCTCGGCCGATGCGCCGCGGGGCCGCACGCGGCTGGAGCTGTTGAAGACGCCGCGCGTGGCGGTGGCGATCATCTGCGCGATGGTCTCTTACGCGCTGATGAACCTGGTGATGACCTCGACGCCGCTGGCCGTGGTCGGCTGCGGCTTCGACACGGGCACGGCGGCCGACGTGGTGACCGCCCACGTGCTGGCGATGTATCTGCCGAGTTTCTTTACCGGCCATGTGATCGCCCGGCTGGGGGTCGAGCGGGTGGTCGCGCTGGGGCTGGTGATCCTGGGCGCGGCCGGGGGCACGGCGCTGCTGGGGGTGGACCTGACCCATTTCTTCGTCGCGCTGATCCTGCTGGGCGTGGGCTGGAATTTCGGCTTTATCGGGGCGACGGCGATGCTGGCGGCGGCCCATGCGCCCGAGGAACGCGGCCGGGTGCAGGGGATGAACGACCTGCTGGTGTTCGGCGGGGTGACCATGGCCTCGCTGGCCTCGGGCGGGCTGATGAACTGTTCCGGCGGCAGCGCGCAGGAGGGCTGGATGTCCGTCAACCTGGCGATGGTGCCGTTCCTGGCGCTGGCGGGGGGCGCGCTGATCTGGCTGGTGATGCGGCCCCATGAGCGCTGACGCAGCTTACCACCGCCCCGAAAGAGTGCGGGCCAGGATATTGAAACGGCGTGAAAATTCCGATTCGGCAACGCGCCCCTCGGCGACCCGTCCAGGCGCCGTGGCGGCCCGGTTCAGGATCGCACCGGCGCGCCAGCCGGCCAGCAGCGCGGGCTGTGCCGCGGCAGGGATCTCGCCGCGGGCGGCCCTGGCACGGGCGAGCCGCGCAAGGGCGCCCCGCGCCAGCGCCGCCACCGCCGGCGCGCGGTCGTCGGGCAGCGGGCTGTGGCCACGCGCCGAAAGCTCGGGCACGGCGAGCAGCCAGTTGGCCATGCCCGCCGCCTGGGCCAGGTCGCGCACCGCCCCCTCGCCCGTCCGGGCCCCCAGCGCGCGGGCCGCGGCCCAGACCAGGTGGCCCGAGGTGGCGTCGATATACGCCTCGAGGGCGGCGGCATCGGGAAAGGGCGCGCCGGCGATGTCGCGGCGGCGGGCGGCCACCAGCGCGTCGAGCAGGCGCGCCTCGTCGGGTCCGATCGCCTGGGCCAGCGGGGTGGCCACCTCGTGGCGGCGCACCGGCGCGCCGCCGGCGATTTCCGCCAGCGCGTCGCGCCACCATTGCAGGCGCATCTCGGCGATCAGCGGTTCGGCCGTGACCCAGGGGGCGCGGGCGACCTCGAGGTTGAAGGCATAAAGCGGAAACAGCACCGCGCGCGCACCCGGCGGCGCCGCCATGGCGGCGAGAAAGCGGTCGGGGTCGCCGCGGCGGACCAGGTCGGCGCAGGCCGCAATGCTCATGCCGGGCGCGCCACGGTCACGAGATAGCCGTACTCGGCCCGGCAGGCGCGCCAGGTGGCGATTTCCTCGTCGGCCTCGTCCAGAACGGCCGCCAGGGCCGCGTCGGCGCCCGGGCGCAGGGTGGCGACGCGCTGTTCCATGGGGGAGAAATAGGCCTCCCACGCCGCATCGGACACCGGGCGCTGCCCCAGCACCTGAAACCCCGCGGCGCGCACCTGCGCTGTAACGCCTGCCACGCCGGTCATCTGCGGGTACTCGGCGGCCCAGTAGGCGCGCGCCCTCTCTGACGGCGTATCGGTGAACCAGCATGCCTGGGAAAAGGCCACGGCGCCGCCGGGGGCGAGCGCAGCGCGCCAGCGCCCCAGCCCCTCGCTCACCCCGAGAAAATAGAGCGCACCGGCCGACCAGATCAGGTCATAGGGGCCCGTCAGCTCGCCCATGTCGCCCTGGCGCACGGTCACACGGGGCTCCCCGGCAAACCGCGCCGCGGCCTGGGCCACGAAGCCCGCATGCAGGTCCACCGCCTCGACCCGGCCCTCGGGCACATGGGCCAGCAGCCCGGCGATATCGGCGCCGGGCCCGCAGCCGGCATCGCAGATCGCGCCATCGGGTGGCGGCGAGGCGAGGCCAAGCGCCCAATCGAGGCTGTCCCGGTCGCCCGGGCCTTCGCGCGGCAGGCCCCGATGCAGGGTGAAAAACGCGGCCCAATCCATCAGGCCGGCGCCCCGTCGCGCACCAGCTTCCAAACGATCGCGTCCAGCAGCGCCTCGAAGCTGGCATCGACGATATTGGCCGACACGCCCACGGTCGACCAGCGGTTGCCCTGCCCGTCCTGGCTGTCGATGATGACGCGGGTCACCGCCTCGGTGCCGCCATTGGTGATGCGCACCTTGAAATCCACCAGCCGCATATCGTCGATATAGCTCTGGTACGGCCCCAGGTCCTTGGCCAGCGCGCGCGACAGCGCGTTGACCGGGCCGCGGTCGTTGCCCTGCGGGTCGAGGCTTTCGGAGACGGAAAGCTTCTTGTCGCCGCCGATCTTGACCACCACCACCGCCTCGGAGAGGCTGACCACCCGGTTGCGCTTGTCGCGGCGGCGTTCCACCGTCACGCGGTAGCGCTTGACCTCGAAAAACTCGGGCAATTCGCCCAGCACCCGGCGCGCCACCAGCTCAAAGCTCGCCTGGGCGGTGTCGTAGGAATAGCCCTGCCCCTCGCGCAGCTTGACCTCTTCGAGGATGCGGGAAAGGCGCGGGTCGCCCTTTTCCACCGCGATGCCCGCCTCGGCCAGGCGCTTGCGCAGGTTCGACTGCCCGGCCTGGTTCGACATCGGGATGATGCGCGCGTTGCCCACGCGGCCCGGCTCGACATGTTCGTAGGTCGAGGGGTCCTTGGCGATGGCGCTGGCATGCAGCCCCGCCTTGTGCGCAAAGGCCGAGGCGCCCACGTAAGGCGCGCTTTTCAGCGGCACCCGGTTGAGGATCTCGTCAAGCAGGCGCGAGGCGCGGGTCAGCCCTGCGAGCGCCTCGTCGCTGACCCCGGTCTCGAGCCGGCCGGCGAAGGGCTCTTTCAGCTTCAGCGTCGGGATCAGCGAGGTCAGGTTGGCGTTGCCGCACCGCTCGCCCAGCCCGTTGAGCGTGCCCTGCACCTGCCGCACGCCCGCCTCGATGGCGGCCAGGCTGCCGGCCACCGCGTTGCCGGTGTCGTCATGGGTGTGGATGCCGAGATGGCTGCCGGGGATGCCCGCTGCGATCACCCGCGCGGTGATCTCGCCCATCTCGGCGGGCAACGTGCCGCCATTGGTGTCGCAGAGCACGATCCAGCGCGCGCCGGCCTCGTGCGCGGCCTTGCAGCAGTCGATGGCATAGGCCGGGTCGGCCTTGTAGCCGTCGAAGAAATGCTCGGCATCGAACAGCGCCTCGCGGCCCTGGGCCACCACATGGGCGATGGACCGGGCGATGTTCTCGACATTTTCCTCAAGGGCGATGCCCAGCGCCTTGGTGACGTGGAAATCGTGGGTCTTTCCGACGAGGCAGATGGCCGGAGTGCCGGCATTCATCACGCCGGCCAGCACCTCGTCGTTCTCGGCGCTGCGCCCGGCGCGCTTGGTCATGCCAAAGGCGGTCAGCCGCGCGCGGGTGTCGGGGGCGGCCTCGAAAAACGCGCTGTCGGTGGGGTTGGCCCCAGGCCAGCCGCCCTCGATGTAATCGACGCCGAGCGCGTCCAGCACCTGGGCGATGCGGATCTTCTCGTCGGTGGAGAACTGCACGCCCTGCGTCTGCTGCCCGTCGCGGAGCGTGGTGTCGTAGAGGTAAAGGCGTTCGCGCGTCATGGGTGGCTCCCGGGTCGTTTGGAAGCGCCAGCCTCACCGCCTGCCCCGCCCGGGCCAGCGGCCCGGGCCGCGCCCGACCCGCCCCCCCGGGGCGGGCGCGATTGCGCCCTCCCCGCGGGCCGGGCGCGGCCCTCTGTTGCGCTCATTCCCATTCGATCGCACCCATTTCCAGATCCGCCAGCTTCGCCGGGTCGAACCCAGCCCCCGGCACCAGCTCGACCCCCGCCTTGCTCATCCGCACCTCGACGCCCGCGGCCACCAAGGCCGCCTTCAGACGGTCGACCTCGGCGAAATCCTTGCTCTCCATCGCTGTCGCCCGCGCCTCGGCCAGCCGCGCCTCCCAGCCGCTCAGATCCACCTCCGGCGCCGCGGCCCACTCCCCCAGGTCGTCGCCCAAGAGCCCCATCAGCCCGGCCGACGCCTTCAGCAAAGCCGCCTCCCCCGCCCCCGCCAGGGCGTGCAACGCCGCGATCGCGCCCGGCGTGTTCAGGTCGTCGGAAAGCGCCGCCACCACCTCGGGCGCGGGGCCCGGCGCGGGTTCGATGCCCGCGACGAGCCCCCGCCACTTGCGCAACACCGCCTCGGCCTCGCGCGCCTTCTCGGCGGTCCAGTCCATCGGCTTGCGGTAATGCGTGCCGAGGAACACGAACCGGATCACCTCGCCCGGAATGCCCTGCTCCAACAGCTCATGCACGGTGAAGAAATTGCCGAGCGATTTCGACATCTTCTTCCCCTCCACCTGCAGCATCTCGTTATGCATCCAGACCCGGGCAAACTGCCCCTCCGGGTGCGCGCAGCAGCTCTGGGCGATCTCGTTCTCATGGTGCGGGAAGGTCAGGTCGTTGCCGCCGCCGTGAATGTCGAAGCTCTCGCCCAACAGCGCATGGCTCATCGCCGAGCACTCGATATGCCAGCCCGGCCGCCCGCGGCCCCAGGGGCTGTCCCAGCCGGGCTGATCGGGCTCCGAGGGCTTCCACAGGACGAAATCCATCGGGTCGCGCTTGTAGGGTGCCACCTCGACCCGCGCGCCGGCGATCATGTCGTCCACCGACCGGCCCGACAGCGCCCCGTAGGTGGCATAGCTCTTCACGTCGAAGAGCACATGCCCCTCGGCCGCATAGGCGTGGCCCTTGGCGATCAGCGCCTCGATCATCGTCACCATCTCGGCGATGAACGCCGTGGCGTGGGGTTCGTGAAACTGCGGGTCGCCCGAATAATCCACCCCCAGCGCGGCCATGTCCTCGTGATACCAGCGCGTCGTGGTCTCGGTCAGGTCGTCGATGGAAATCCCGCGCTCCTCGGCGCGCGCGATGATCTTGTCCTCAACATCGGTGATGTTGCGCACATAGGTCACGTGCCCGGCCCCGTAGACGTGGCGCATCAGCCGGTAGAGCATGTCGAACACCACCGCCGGCCGCGCGTTGCCCAGATGCGCCCGGTCATAGACCGTGGGCCCGCAGACATAGATCCGCACATTCTCCGGATCGAGCGGCTCGAACCGCTCCTTGGCCCGCGTTTTCGTGTTGTAAAGCCTGATCTCGGTCATCGGCACGTATCCCTACCGCAGGTTCGGCCCGGGTTCTGGCACAGATCGGCGGCGATGGAAATACGACCGGCCGCGCGGCGTCACGCGCCTGTCACGCAACCCCGTCAGCCTGCGGCCGAATGAACGGATCGGCAGCGCGCGAATCGGGCTAGGCTGGTAGGCATGACGGAAGACGACCTCATCGCATTCTGCGACGCCCGCAAGGGCGCCACCCGCGAACAGCCCTTCGGGCCACAGACCGACGTGTGGAAGATCGGCGGCAAGATCTTCGCGATGATGGCCCATGGCAGCGATCGGGTGTCGCTGAAATGCGCCGATGCCGAGATCGCCGACATGCTGGTCTCCACCGGGCGCGCCGGCAAGGCGCCCTACCTGCCCCGGGGCGGCTGGATCGCCGTACCGGTCTCGACCACCGACGAGACCGAGCTGAAAGAACGGCTCATGGCCAGCTACGAGGCGGTGCTCCATTCGCTGCCCCGGAAGGTGCGCGACGGCCTGCGCTGAGGCGCGCCCTTGCCCCTTCTTCTTGGCTGAAATACCCACTTCGCACCGCTTGCCGACAGGACGGGCGGCCAGAGCGGAGGGCCCCGATGAACCACGACGACCTCGCCCACTGGTCGAAACGCGCCGCCGACTGGGCGCGGGCCTATCACGCCGGGCTGCGCGACCGCCCGGTCCGGGCGCAGACGCGCCCCGGCAACACCGCGGCCCGCCTGCCCGTGGCCGCCCCCGAGACCCCCGAGCCGATGGAGGCGATCTTCGCCGATTTCGAGGCTTTCGTGCCCGGCGCGATGACCCATTGGCAGCACCCCCGCTTCTTCGCCTATTTCCCCGCCAATGCCGCGCCCGCCTCGATGCTGGCCGAGCAGTTGGCCAATGCCATCGCCGCCCAGGCGATGCTCTGGCAGACCGCCCCGGCGGCGACCGAGATCGAAGAGGTCATGCTGGGCTGGATGCGCCGGGCGCTGGGGCTCGCCCCGCATTTCACCGGCACGATCCACGACAGCGCCACCACCGCCACGCTGGCAGCGGTATTGACCATGCGCGAGCGCGCGCTGGGCTGGGCGGGCAATACTGCCGGGCTGGCCTTGCAGCCGCGGCTGCGGCTTTACGCCAGCGCCCAGGCCCATTCCTCGGTCGACAAGGCCGCGCGGGTGGCGGGCATCGGGCAGGACAACCTCGTCAAGGTGGCCACCGACGCCGATTTCGCCATGGACCCGGCCGCGCTCGACACCGCGATCCGGGCCGACCTGGCGGCGGGGTATCGCCCCGCCGGCCTCATCCTCTGCGTCGGCGGCACCGGCATCGGCGCCTCGGACCGGATCGGCGACAGCCTGGCGGTGGCCAGGGCGCACGGGCTTTACACCCATGTCGACGCCGCCTGGGCGGGCTCGGCGATGATATGCCCCGAGTTCCGACCGCTTTGGGCCGGCATCGACGGTGCCGACTCGATCGTGATGAACCCGCATAAATGGCTCGGCGTGCAGTTCGACTGTTCGCTGCAATTCCTCGCCGACCCGGCGCCGCAGGTCAAAACCCTCGGGCTGCGTCCGGATTACCTGGAAACGCTCGGTCAAAGCGATGTGACCGACTTCAACGAATGGACGCTGCCCCTGGGCCGCCGGTTCCGGGCGCTGAAGCTGTGGTTCACGCTGCGCGCCTACGGTCTGGAGGGGTTGCGCGCGCGCATCCGCAACCACGTCGCCTGGGCCGAGGAGGCGGCGGCGGCCATCGCCGCCCTGCCCGGCCTGGAGATCGTCACCGCGCCGCGGTTGTCGCTCTTCACCTTCGCCTGCACCGACGACGCCGCGACCGAGGCACTGCTGCGGCGCATCAACGACGACGGGCGCATCTACCTGACCCAGACCCGGCACGAGGGCCGATTCGTCATCCGCGTGCAGGTCGGCCAGTTCGACTGCACCCGCGACGACGTGACGACCATTCCCGCCGTCCTGGCCGATCTGGCCGGGCACGGCGGATGACCGGCGCGGGACGCCGCCGCCGGCGCTAGGGGCTGGACAGCGCCGCCACCCGGGCGCTAGCACTGCCCGGGCCACGCATAACGAGGGACGCCCATGCAGTTTTCCGAAGTCAAGGCGATCGTCACCGGCGCCGCCTCGGGGCTGGGCGCGGCCACCGCCCGCGCCTTTACCGCGGCCGATGCCGCGGTCACCATTCTCGACCGCGATGCTCAGGCGGGCGCGGCGCTGGCCGCCGAGATCGGCGCCGGGTTTCAGCCCCTCGACGTGACCGACGAAACCTCGGTCGAGCAGGCCATCGGGGGGGCGGCCGACCAGATGGGCGGCATCAATGTCTGCGTCAACTGCGCCGGCATCGCCACCGCCCAGCGCACGCTGGGCCGCGACGGCGCCCACGGCCTCGACAGCTTTCGCCGCACGGTGGAGATCAACCTGATCGGCACGTTCAACGTGATGCGGCTGGCCGCCGCCGAGATGGCGCAGAACCCGCCCGATGCCGATGGCGAGCGCGGGGTGATCGTCAACACCGCCTCGATCGCCGCCTATGACGGGCAGAAGGGCCAGGCCGCCTATGCCGCCGCCAAGGCCGGCGTCGCGGGGCTGACCCTGCCGGTGGCGCGCGACCTGTCGTCGCTGGGCATCCGGGTGGTCGCCATCGCGCCCGGCGTGTTCCGCACGCCGATGCTGGAGGGGCTGGGCCCCGAGGTGATGGACGGGCTGGCCGCCGAGGTGACCTGCCCGAAACGGCTGGGCGACCCGGCAGAGTTCGCCGGGCTGGTGCGCCACGTCATCGAAAACGGCTATCTCAACGGCGAGGTGATCCGGCTGGACGGCGCGCTGAGGATGCGCTGATGCCCCGGCCCAACCGCGTCGCGCCGGATGGCACCTTCCTGGCCACCGCCGCGCGCGGCACGCTGATGGGCAACCGCGGCATCCTGCACGACGCCGCCGGGCGGCTGACCCACAGGCGCTGGCGGCACAAGGCCTGGATCTGTTGCCAAGTGTCGTTCAAGGGGCGCAGGCGGGCAGTGATGGCGCCGGGCGCCTATACCGAGCTTTTCTTCCTCGACGAGGCGGTGGCGCTGGCCGCAGGGCACCGGCCCTGCGCGGAATGCCGCCGCGCCGATTACCGGCGCTACCGCGCCGCCTGGGGCGGCGACCCGGCGGCCGCCGAGATCGACGCAGCGCTGCACGCCGCCCGCGCGGTGCCGCGCATGTTTCGCCAGCGCCGGCATCTGGCCCGCGCCGAAGACCTGCCCGACGGCGCCTTCGTGCTGCACCCCGAGGACGCGACGGCCTGGCTGATCGAGGGGCAGCGCGCCTTGCGCTACAGCCCCTCCGGCTATGACGCCGCCGGCCCGCGGCCGCGCGGGACGCTCACGGTGCTGACGCCGGAGCCGAGCCTGCGCGTGCTGGCGGCAGGGTATCGGCCAAAGCTCCACCTTTCCGTTTTTATTGCTTTGTCTTAGGGCGTTTTTCTCAGGCATTGCATCAATAAAGACGCACAGCCCGTGGCCAAGCGTGCGCCGTGGGTATTTTTGCCAAGAAGAAGCGGAAGCGCGGCGCGTTATCCGGCGGCTTTCTCTTCCAGGCTCAGCCATTCCTCTTCGGCCGCCGCCAGCGCCTGTTGCCGCGCGACGAGAGCCTCGCTGGCCTTCTTGAATTTCAGGGGCTCGCGGCTGAAAAGCTCCGGGTCGGAGAGGAATGCCTCGAGCTTTGCGATCTCGGCCTCCAGCCGCTCGATCAGGCCGGGAAGCTCGGCGAGGCGGTGCTCTTCGGTAAAGCTGAGCGCCGGTTTTTGCGCCATCGCGCGGGACCTGGCGGCGGGCGCGGAGGGCTTTGGCTTGCGGTCTTCCCTGGGCGCGGCGACGGCGCCCCGCTGGGCGCGGTAGTCGGACCAGCCCCCGGCGTAGACGGTGGCACGCCCGTCGCCCTCCATCGCGATGGTGGTCGAGGCCACACGGTCGAGGAAATCGCGGTCGTGGCTGACCAGCAGGACCGTGCCGTCATACTCGCCCAGCAAGTCCTGCAGAAGATCGAGCGTTTCGACATCGAGATCGTTGGTCGGCTCGTCAAGCACCAGCAGGTTGCTCTGCCGCGCCATGATGCGGGCCAGCAAGAGCCGCGCCTTCTCGCCGCCGGACAGCGCCGAGACCGGCGCGCGCGCCTGGGCCTCGTCGAAGAGGAATTCCTTGAGGTAGCCCACCACGTGGCGCGGCTGGCCCCGCACCATCACCTGGTCGGACTGGCCCGAGACGCGCATACCGGGCGCGCCGGTGAGGCTATCCCAAAGGCTGAGATCGGGGTCGAGCGCGGCGCGGTTCTGGTCGAAGACCGCCATTTCGATATTGGTGCCGAGGATCACCTCGCCGGTATCGGGGGGCAGCCGGCCGATCAGCATTTCCAGCAGCGTCGTCTTGCCCGCCCCGTTGGGGCCCACCAGCGCCACCCGCTCGCCGCGCTGGATGCGCAGGGAAAACTCGCGCAGGATCGTGCGGTCGCCAAAGCGCTTCGAGATGCCGCGCGCCTCGATCACCCGCTTGCCCGATTTCGGCCCCGCCTCCAGCGCCATCGCCGCGGCGCCCTGGCGGCGGATCATCGCCGCGCGTTCCTCGCGCAGCGCCTGCAGCGCGCGCACCCTGCCCTGGTTGCGCTTGCGCCGGGCCGAGATGCCCTCGACCGCCCAGCGCGCCTCGGCCTTGATCTTGCGGTCCATCTTGTGGCGGGCGAGATCCTCTTCCGCCCAGACCTTGTCGCGCCAGGCCTCGAAATCACCGAACCCCGCCTCCTGACGGCGCACCCGGCCGCGATCGATCCAGAGCGTGGCGCGGGTCAGCGCGCGCAGAAACGCCCGGTCGTGCGAGATCAGCACATAGGCCGTGCGGGTTTCGCTCAGATGCGTCTCCAGCCAGCCGATCGCCGCGATGTCGAGATGGTTGGTGGGCTCGTCGAGCAGCATCAAGCCGGGCGCCTCGGCCAGCAGCTTGGCCAGCGCCGCGCGCCGCCGTTCGCCGCCCGAGGCGGTCTCGACCGGCGCGGCGGGGTCGAGTTTCAGACCCTCCGACACCATGTCGACGCGATATTCCTCGCCGGGGGCCAGCGCGGAGGCGGCGAAATCGCCCAGCGTGGCAAAGCCCGAAATGTCGGGATCCTGCTCCATGTAGCCCACGGTGGTGCCCGGCGAGAGCACGCGCGCGCCGCGATCGGCCTCGACCAGCCCGGCCATCACCTTCATCAGCGTGGATTTGCCCGACCCGTTGCGGCCCACCAGCGCCACCCGGTCGCCCGGCTGGATCACCAGGTCCAGCCCATCGAAGACGGGATCGCCCCCGAAGGTGAGGGCGATGTCGGACAGCTGCAAGAGGGGGGCACGGGCCATGGCGGCGAGGTAGAGGGCTGCCGCGCCCCCGTCAACCGCGCAGGCGCGGGATTTCACCGGGCGGCCCGCCGCCCTATATCAGGGGTATGACCCTGCAAATCGCCTTCGACAATTCCTACGCCCGCCTGCCCGACCGCTTTTTCACCCGGCAGGATCCGGTTCCGGTACGCGCGCCCGCGCTGATCAAGCTCAACGCGGGGCTGGCCGAGGCGCTGGGCCTCGACCCGGCGGCGCTGGCCACCGAAGCGGGCATCGCCATGCTGGCGGGCAACCGCGTGCCCGACGGCGCCGCGCCCCTGGCCCAGGCCTATGCCGGGCACCAGTTCGGCGGCTTCGTGCCGCAACTGGGCGACGGGCGCGCGATCCTTCTGGGCGAGGTCGTGGACCGAGACGGGCGGCGGTGCGACATCCAGCTCAAGGGGGCGGGGCGCACGCCCTACAGCCGCATGGGCGACGGGCGGGCCTGGCTCGGCCCGGTCCTGCGCGAATACATCGTCTCCGAGGCGATGCACGCGCTTGGCATCCCCACGACACGCGCGCTGGCCGCGGTGACCACGGGCGAGGACGTCTTCCGCGAGGCCCGCCTGCCCGGCGCCGTGCTGACCCGGGTCGCGGCCAGCCATATCCGCGTCGGCACCTTCCAGTTCTTCGCCGCCCGGCGTGACACCGAGGCGCTGACGGCGCTCGCCGATCACGTCATCGCGCGCCATTACCCCGAGGCCGGCAACGCCCTTGGCCTCTTCGAGGCGGTCATCGCCGCCCAGTCGCGGCTGGTCGCGCAATGGATGGGCGTGGGCTTCATCCACGGCGTGATGAACACCGACAACATGTCCGTCGCCGGCGAGACCATCGACTACGGGCCTTGCGCCTTCCTCGATGGCTACCACCCCGAGACGGTGTTCAGCTCGATCGACGTGCAGGGGCGCTATGCCTATGCCCGCCAGGCCGATATCGCCGCGTGGAACCTCGCGCAATTCGCCCTCACCCTGCTGCCGCTGATCGACCCGGACCGCGATGCCGCGGTCGAAACCGCCACCGCCGCGCTGAACGCCTTTCCCGAGCGGTTCAAATCCGACTGGCTGGCCACCTTCCGCCCCAAGATCGGGCTCGCCAGCGCGGAAGACGGCGATGCCGAGCTGATCCACCGCCTGCTCGACCTCATGGCCGCCGAGCGCGCCGATTTCACCAACAGCTTCCGCGCGCTCGCCGGGGGCCGGGCGCGCGCGCAGGTGCAGGACCGCGCCCGGTTCGACGCCTGGGCGGCCGACTGGCAGGCCCGGCTCGCCCGCGACCCGCAATCGCCCGAGGCCCGCCGCGCGCAGATGCAACGGGCCAACCCCGCCCTGATCCCGCGCAACCACCGGGTCGAGGCGGCCATCGCCGCGGCGCTCGCGGGCGATCTCGCCCCGTTCGAGCGGCTGACCGGCGCCTTGGCCAAGCCCTTCGCCGACGACCCCGCCGTTGCCGACCTCGCCGCACCGCCAGAGCCCGCCGAAGAGGTGCGCCAGACCTTCTGCGGCACCTGACCGCCCGCCGCGGACGGCCCGGGCTTCTTCTGGCCCGAAATATCCCGGGGGGGCCGCCCGGCAACGGGCGGCGGGGGCAGCGCCCCCGAAACGCCGCCATGCCGCCTCGCCGCGGCCCGTTCCGGCGTGTTATGGCCCGACCGAACCCCACCAGCGGACCGGCCCATGAATATCCTTCAGATCGCCTCCCTCCTGATCGTGCTCGCCGCCGCCTTCGGCGCGATCAACTATTTCGTGCTGCGCCTGCCCCAGGCGATCGGCATCCTGATCGTCGCGCTCGGCGCCTCGCTCGCGGCGATGGCGCTCGACCTGGCCGTGCCGGGGCTCGGCATCGCCGACACCCTGCGCGCCGCGGTGCTCGATATCGACTTTTCCGACGCGCTGCTGGAGGGGATGCTGGGCCTGCTGCTCTTCGCCGGGGCGCTGCATGTAAAGCTGGAGGATCTGCGCGTCCAGGCCTGGGCGGTGCTCTTGATGGCGACGATGGGCGTGGCGCTTTCGGTCGCCGTGGTCGGCGCGGGGTTTTCCTGGCTCACCGGTATGCCGCTCATCGTGGCGCTGGTGTTTGGCGCCATCGTCTCGCCGACCGACCCGGTGGCGGTGCTCGGCGTTCTGCGCGAGGCCAACCTGCGCCGGTCGCTGGAGACCAAGATCGCCGGCGAGAGCCTGTTCAACGACGGGGTGGCCTATGTCGTGTTCCTCGTCCTCGTGGGCTTTGCCTTTCCGGGCGGCGGCCATGGCGGCCACGGCGACGAGGCCAGCCCGGTGCTGGACGCGCTCCGGCTCTTCGTGCAGGAGGCCGGCGGCGGCGCGGTGCTGGGCGCGGTGCTGGGCTGGCTGACCTTCCAGGTGATGAAGCGGATCGACGATTACGCGCTGGAGGTGCTGATCACGCTGGCGCTGGCCTTCGGCGGCTACGAGCTGGCCGTCGCGCTCCATGTCTCGGCGCCGATCATGGCCGTGGTCGCGGGGCTGATGATCGGGCATGTGGGCATGAAATACGGCATGTCCGAGGAAACCCGCAACTATGTCGACGCCTTCTGGAAGATGGTCGACGAGATCCTCAACGCGGTCTTGTTCCTGCTGATCGGGGTCGAGGTTTTCGCCGTGGTGTTCGACGCCGATTTCCTGCCCGCGGCGGTGGCGGCGATCGGGCTGGCGCTGGTGGCGCGGCTGGTGGCCGTCGCCGTGCCGGTCATGCTGCTGCGCCCGTTCCGGGACTTTTCGCCCGGTACGATCCCGATCATGACCTGGGGCGGGCTAAAGGGCGGCATATCGGTCGCGCTGGCGCTCAGCCTGCCCGACAGCGAGTGGAAGCCGCTGATCCTGACGGCGACCTATGTCGTCGTGGTCTTTTCGATCATCGTGCAGGGGCTGACGGTGGCGCCGCTGGCGCGCCGGCTGGGACGCGAACCCGACCTCGTCTGAGCCCCGCGCGCCGCGGGCACGAAACCCCTGCAAGGAATTTTGCCCGGAAATTCGGTTTTTCTTGGCCCGGCCCCGCTTTGAGCGCACCGCGGGGGCTGGAAACGCCGCGGCGCTGCCGCTAAACCGACGCTCCGAAGCGAGGAGCGGCCATGACCGAAACCATCATCGCCCGCTGCGAGGCAAAGGGCCTGCGCATGACCGACCAGCGCCGGGTGATCGCCCGCGTTCTGGAAGAGAGCGACGACCACCCCGACGTGGAAGAGCTTTATTCCCGCGCCAGCGCCGTTGACCCGAAGATCTCGATCGCCACGGTTTACCGCACGGTCAAGCTGTTCGAGGAGGCCGGCATCCTCGAAAGGCTCGAATTCCGCGACGGCCGCGCCCGCTACGAGGATGCCGAGCGCGACCACCACGACCACCTCATCGACCTCAACACCGGCGAGGTGATCGAATTCGTCGACCCCGACATCGAGGCGCTGCAGGAAAGGATCGCGCAAAAGCTGGGCTATCGGCTGAAAGGCCACCGGCTGGAGCTTTACGGCGTGCCCCTGAAAAAGGGCTGAGTCCCCTTCCCCCGCCCCGCGGCGCAGGCTAAGCGGTGGCAAACGCTCGTCTTTGGGATCGGCCTTCATGGAAAACCTGCGCGGCATTCTTCTGATGGTCGCCGCGATGGCGGGGTTTGCCATCGAGGACATGTTCGTCAAGCGCGTGGCCGACAGCCTGCCGGTGGGCGAGATCCTGATGGTGCTGGGCGCGGGCGGCGCGGTCATCTTCGGTGCGCTGGCCCGGTTGCGCGGCCAGCGCCTGCTGACCCCGGTTCTGTTCACCCGTCCGGTGATGCTGCGCAACCTCGGCGAGATCGTCGCCACCGCGGGCTTTGTCACCGCCATCTCGAAAACGCCGCTGTCCTCGGCCTCGGCGATCATCCAGGCGACACCGCTGGCGGTGACGCTGGGCGCGGCATTGTTCATGGGCGCGCAGGTGGGCTGGCGGCGCTGGAGCGCGATCGGGGTGGGTTTTGCCGGGGTCCTGCTGGTCGTGCGGCCGGGGCTGGAGGGGTTCCAGCCGGCCTCGCTCTTCGCGGTGCAGGCGGTTGTGGGGCTGGCGCTGCGCGATCTTGCCACGCGGGCGACGCCGCGCAACGTGGGCTCGCTGCAACTGGCCGCCTATGCCTTTGCCCTGCTGGTGCCGCTCGGGGCGGTGATGCTGGCCCTCGGTCCGGGCCCGGTGCCCATCGGCGGGGCCGACGCGCTGCGCCTTGCCGGCGCGCTGGTGATGGGCACCGCGGGCTATTACGCCATCGTCGAGGCGATGCGCATGGGCGAAGTCGCCGTGGTGACGCCGTTTCGCTACTCCCGGCTGGTCTTCGCCATCCTGATCGGCATGGCGGTATTCGCCGAACGGCCCGACGCCGCGACCCTGACTGGGGCCGCGCTGATCATCGCCTCGGGCCTCTACACGCTGACCCGGGAACGGGCCCTTTCCATGCGCCGCGCCCGGCGCTAGAAGACCCCCGAGTTTGCGAGTGCAGCATAGAAAGGGACGCCCCCCCATGAGCACCATCATCGACATCATCGGCCGTGAGATCCTCGACAGCCGCGGCAACCCGACCGTCGAGGTCGACGTGATCCTCGAAGACGGCACGATGGGCCGCGCGGCGGTGCCCTCGGGCGCCTCGACCGGCGCGCATGAGGCGGTGGAAAGGCGCGACGGCGACAAGGCGCGCTATCTCGGCAAGGGCGTGCTTGACGCGGTGGCTGCGGTCAACGGCGAACTGGCCGAGGCGCTGGTGGGCTTTGACGCGACCGAGCAGGTGGGCATCGACCACGCGATGATGGAACTCGACGGCACCGAGAACAAGGGGCGGCTGGGCGCCAACGCCATCCTCGGCGTCAGCCTGGCGGTGGCGAAGGCCGCAGCCGATTACACCGCCCAGCCGCTTTACCGCTACGTGGGCGGCACCTCGGCGCGCATCCTGCCGGTGCCGATGATGAACATCATCAATGGCGGCGAGCACGCCGACAACCCGATCGACATCCAGGAATTCATGATCATGCCGGTCGCCGCGCCCACGATGCGCGACGCGGTGCGCATGGGCTCGGAAGTGTTCCACACGCTGAAGAAAGAGCTTTCGGCGGCGGGCCACCTGACGGGCATCGGCGACGAGGGCGGCTTTGCGCCCAACCTCTCGTCCACCCGCGACGCGCTGGATTTCATACTCAAGAGCATCGAGAAGGCCGGCTACAAACCGGGCGAGGACGTGTACCTCGCCCTCGACTGCGCCTCGACCGAGTATTTCGAGGCCGGCAAATACGAGATGAAGGGCGAGGGCCTGTCGCTCTCGGCCGCCGAGAATGTCGACTACCTCGCCAAGCTCTGCGCCGACTACCCGATCATCTCGATCGAGGACGGCTGCGCCGAGGATGACTGGGAGGGCTGGAAAGCCCTGACCGAGGCGCTGGGCGACAAGGTGCAGCTGGTGGGCGACGATCTGTTCGTGACGAACCCCAAGCGGCTGGCCGACGGCATTTCGCAAGGTGTCGCCAACTCGATGCTGGTCAAGGTCAACCAGATCGGCACCCTGACCGAGACGCTGGCCGCCGTCGAGATGGCGCACCGCGCGGGTTATACCAACGTGATGTCCCACCGCTCGGGCGAGACCGAGGACGCGACGATTGCCGATCTGGCCGTCGCCACCAATTGCGGGCAGATCAAGACCGGGTCGCTGTCGCGCTCGGACCGGCTGGCGAAATACAACCAGCTGATCCGCATCGAGGAGATGCTGGACGAAAGCGCCGTCTACGCGGGTGCGTCGATCCTGAAATGATGCGAAAGCGCCGCCCCAAGGGGCGGCGCCGCGCGCTGCGCGCGCAAGTTGGGTATTTGGACCAAGAAGAAGTCAGCGGCCGATGATACCGGCGCCGGCGGGCCTAGCCCAGCAGGCGGTAGACACCCCGCGTCGATTCCTGATCCTGCATCGCATCGATCAGGTCGCGACCGTCTTCGGTGGGTCGGCCCCAGGCATCGACCCAGCCACGGCCACGGGCGGCCTGATCCGGCCGTTCGGCCGGGTGCATGAAGTGGCGCGTCACCCCGAAGATGCGCGTCAGAATGTCGTCGTTGCTCATGTGTCGCGTTTCCCGCTACGCAGATTGCGGCGCCGGGCCGGGCGCCGCCTTGCTGGTTTCGCGCGACAGGTAGCAGAATTGCTGCATTGCAGCAATCCGGCCCCGGCCCCAATTTCCGCAAGGCAGCATTGCGCCGGGCGGGAGGCTCTTTCCGGCGCGAATATCCGGGGGTAAGGTATGCCCATGCATGCAGAAACCATCATCGCCCATCTCGACCTTCGGCCCCATCCCGAAGGCGGCTGGTATCGTGAAACCTGGGTGGCCGAGACCGAGGGATCGGCCCGGCCGGCGGGCACCGCGATCTACTATCTGCTGGCGGCGGGGCAAAAGAGCCACTGGCACCGGGTCGATGCCACCGAGATCTGGCATTTCTACGCCGGCGCGCCGCTGATCCTGTCGCTGGCCGAAACGCAGGCCGGCCCGGCGCGCGACCTCACCCTCGGGCCGGACCTGGCCGCGGGTGCCCTGCCGCAGCTGATCGTGCCCGCGCATCACTGGCAGGCGGCGGAGAGCACGGGCGACTGGACGCTGGCGGGCTGCACGGTCAGCCCGGGCTTTCGCTTCGACGGGTTCGAGATGGCGCCGCCGGGCCTCGACATTCCGCGGGCTGAGGGCTGACGGGTGCTGAACCGGCCTTCAGCGCGCCGGCCGGCACTGCGCCTTTCGGGTGCGGCCTAGGTCGCGGTCGCGGGCAGCGTCTGGCGCACTGGATAGTCCAGCTCCCGGAAATCGCGCGCGTAGAGGCGGTTGACGATGTCCAGCGCCTCGGGCGTGTAGGCCTGTGCGACGCGGTCGCTGGCGCCGGTGCGCCGGCCCCGGCTTTCGATCGCCCTGGCGTCGGTGGGGCCGAAAATGCGCGTCAGCACCTCGGCCAGATCCTCCTCCAGCCGCTCCGTGCGGCCGATGAAATCGAACGCCGCCACCGGCAACAGCAGGATATCGGTCTGCGGCGCCCAATGCGGGTCGAGCGTCAGCCCGCCGGCATCGAGGAAGCGGCAGAAATCGGCAAACCCGGGCGGTGCGTCATCCGGCCAGTCGCCGAACCATTCGGTAAAGGGGCGCGCCTGCGGGCGGCGGCCCAGGATCTTGTCGGAAAAGGCCGAAAGCGTGCGGGTATAGGGGTCACGCACGAAGGTGAACTTGACCCCCGCCTCCAGCGCGCGGACGCTTCGGGCCGAAAGATAGGACGGGCGCAGGTAAGCGTCCTTCACGTCGCCGGCCTTGGCAAAACGGCGGCGGTAGGTGGACCGCTCTGCCAGCGCCGAGGTGACGGTGGTGTTCGCCGCCTTGGGCACGCGGCTGTAGAAAAACCCGTCGGCCGGCGAATAGGCGCCCCGCGGGTCGACCTTGAAAAGGCTGCACCGGCCCCGATAGGGATAGCGGCGGTAAAACGGCAACAGCCGCGCCGAGAGCGCGCGCGCCGCCGGTTCCAGCAGTTTGTCTATGCGTTTATGGCCCATGGCCCCCTGTTGCCCCGAGCCGGGTCCAAGGTCAACGGGGCGGCGCGCTGACCTGCCCGCCGCCCACCGCCGCGGCGACCCCCGTCGTGGACGGGCCGGATGTGGGCAATCCGCGCGCCACCCTGACAGCGAGATGGGCAAAGGCCTGGGCCTCCAGCATGTCGCCGTTCAGCCCCACCGCCTCGACCTGCAGCGCCGGCACCTGAGACCGTTCGATCAGCATTTCCATCATCAGCGGGTTCAGCCGCCCGCCGCCCGCAACCAGAAGACGCTCGGGCGGCTCGGGGCAATGTTCCAGCCCGCGCGCCACGGCCGCCGCCGCGGCAGCGGTCAGCGTCGCGGCGGCATGGGCATCGGGCAGCGGCGCCACCGCGTCGACCAGTCCCGCAAAGGCGTTGCGGTCCAGCGATTTGGGCGGCATGCGCAGGAAATAGGGATGGTCCAGAAACACAGCGATCACCCCCTCGTCGGGAATGCCCTCCGCCGCCAGCGCGGCGTCGCGGTCCAGCGCCAGGCCGCGGCGCGCCTGCATCAGATCGTTGAGCGGCGCGTTGGCCGGGCCGGTGTCGAAGGCCAGCAGCGCGCCCGGCGCCTCGGGTCGGGCGCACGCGGGATCGACCCAGGTCAGGTTGCCCACCCCGCCGAGATTGACGAAGGCCAGCGGCGCCTCGGCACCGATCCACCGCGCGCAGGCGAAATGGAAGAACGGGGCAAGCGGCGCGCCCTGCCCGCCCATCTCGACATCGGACGACCGGAAATCCCACACCACCGGAAGGCCCAGCACCTCGGCCAGCACGCGCCCGTCGCCGGCCTGATGCGTGCCGCGCCCGCGGGGATCGTGGGCCAGTGTCTGGCCGTGAAAGCCGATCAGCTCGACACCGTCGAAGCGGGACAAAAGCTCCGCATGGGCGGTCTCCACGACCTCTGCCGCGGCCTCGACCCCGGCCTCGCCGGGCCAGCGGCCTAGGGCGGCGGCCAGGGTCGCGCGCTCGGCCTCGGAATAGGGACGGTACGCGGTCTCGCCGAATTCGAGAACGGTTTCGCCATCGGTGACCACCAGCGCGGCGTCCACCCCGTCGAGCGAGGTGCCCGACATCGTGCCCAGCGCCCGCAACGGCCGCGCATCGCCCATGGCCTTTCCCTTCCCAGCCAGCCCCGATATATCACTGGCGAAATCCACACCAAGGGACAAGGGCCGATGACCTATCACCCCAAATCAGACTTCCTGCGCGTGATGATCGAGCGCGGCTATCTGGCCGACTGCACCGATTATCAGGGGCTGGACGAGGCGCTGATCGCGGGGGTCGTACCGGCCTATATCGGCTTTGACGCCACGGCGCCGTCGCTGCACGTGGGCAGCCTGATCCAGATCATGATGCTGCGCTGGCTGCAAAAGACCGGGCACAGGCCGCTGGTGCTGATGGGCGGGGGCACCACCAAGGTGGGCGATCCCAGCTTTCGCGCCGACGAGCGGCCGTTGCTGACGCCCGATCAGATCGACGCCAACATCGCCGGCATCAAGGAGGTTTTTTCCAGCTACGTGACGTTCGGAGACGGGCCGGCCGATGCGCTGATGCTCAACAACGCAGAGTGGCTGGACGGGCTGAACTACCTCGACTTCCTGCGCGACGTCGGGCGGCATTTCTCGGTCAACCGGATGCTCAGCTTCGAAAGCGTGAAATCAAGGCTCGACCGGGAGCAGAGCCTCAGCTTTCTCGAATTCAACTACATGATCCTGCAGGCCTATGACTTCCTCGAACTCAACCGCCGCTACGGCTGCCGGCTGCAGATGGGCGGCTCGGACCAGTGGGGCAACATCGTCAACGGCATCGACCTGACCCGCCGCATCCTCGACGACGAGGTATTCGGGCTGACCTCGCCGCTGTTGACCACGGCGGACGGCAAGAAGATGGGCAAATCGGCCGAGGGCGCGATCTGGCTGAATGCCGAGATGCTGAGCCCTTACGCGTTCTGGCAGTTCTGGCGCAACACGGCGGATGCCGATGTGGGCCGGTTTCTCAAGCTCTACACCGAGTTGGAGATCGAGGAGTGCGAAAGGCTGGGTGCGCTCGCCGGCTCGGAGATCAACGACGCCAAGATCGTGCTGGCCAACGCGGTCACCGCGCTCTGCCACGGGGCCGAGGCGGCGACCGCCGCCGAAGCCACCGCGCGCGAGGTGTTCGAAAAGGGCGGCGCCGGCGACGAGTTGCCGACGCTGACGCTCAGCGCGGCGGAGCTGGGCGAGGGCATTTCGGTGGTGCAGTTGATTACCCGCTCGGGTCTCGCCAAGTCCGGCAAGGAGGCCAAGCGGCTGATCGCCGACCAGGGCGCACGGCTGAACGACGCGCCCTTGACCGATGCGGGGCTGATGATCGGACCCGCCGACCTGGCCCGGCCGATCAAGCTCAGCGCCGGCAAGAAGCGCCACGCGCTGGTGACGCTGGACGGCTGAGCCCCCGGCGCCGCGCCCCGGGGCCGGCGTGGCGCCGTTTGGGTATTTGCACCAAGAAGAAGGGCAAGGGCGGCGCGCCACCCCTGCGCTTCTTCTGGCAAGAAATATCCCCGCCGGAGGCAGGCGCCGCAAGGCGCCTCCCGCACGGATCGGCCAGGCCGCGCGCGCCGGGCCAGGGCGCGCCGCCGCCCCGTTGGACGCGTCCACATGCAGCGTGATCGCGGTGAAATCGCGGATATCGTCGGCGGGGAAGGTGATCGTCGGATCGATGGTCCGGCCCTTCGACGACGTTCCCGTTGTCCGTGGCGATCGCGCCGTCGGTCAGACCGCCCAGCCCGGAGCGGCCGTCAGTCGACCATCCATGTCCCTTCGGGCCAGAAGGCGTGGAAGGCAAACGCGAACAGCACGTCATGGGGCAGGTCGCGGCCCGCGCCGTCGCGCACCCGGATGTTGCCGACATCCCGGCCCTGCCCGATCGCCGCGCTGTCGAGCGCCGAGGCCTGCCCCGCGCGCCAGCTGATCACCACGCCGGCCTCGGCGATCTCGCCGGCGTCGCGCAGCCGCGAAAGCGGCCAGGCGCGCGCACCCACCCGCACCACGCGGGCGAGCGGCGGGATGCCGTGGGGCGGATCTTCGCCCCGGTAGAGAAAGGGCCGGCGCGCGCCGTCGTAGCCGACATAGGGGTTGCGGCCATAGGCGCGGGGCCAATCGGGCTGATCCATCACCAGACCCTCGGGATGAGCGGCGCGGAAGGCGGCCCAGCTTTGCATCCAGGCGGGGAGTTGGGTGAGCTGCGTGCCGGTGTAGCGCCCGACGATGCCCTCGCCGGTGGCCTGTTGCCACCAGCTTTCGCTCTGGCGGTCGTACATCACCATGTCGGAGTTGCGCAGCTTGCCGGTGACGCCGAAATCGAGCACCTCGCCGCCCACCTGCCGGTCGAAAACGAGGCCGGAATTGCACAAGGGGCAGAAGGTGACGGCGACGGGCCGGCCCGCGACGGTGTCGTTCACGATCTCGTGCCAGGTGAGGTAGCGGATCGGGTAGGCGCGCGCCGGCCCGGCACCGAGGTCGAGCACCATCACGGGCTCGCGGTCGGAGAGCCGGGTCTCGCCCGCCGCCGGGCGGAAGGCCGGGGCGGACAGCGCGGGGATGCCGTCGCGCCCCGGCCCGCCCGAGACGATCTCGCCCCAGCCGCCCACGGCGCTGCGGCTGAAATCGGTTTTCGGGAACTCGTTGGCCCAGAAGGTCGGATCGGCCGCAGCGGACCCGGCCCAGAGCCAGAGCGCAAAGAGCGCGAAAAGCCGTGTCGGTGGCATCGCCGGTCCTCCCTTTCGAAAAAGCGAAGAATGGCAGATGCCGCCCCGCCTGCCGAGCCCGGCTCACCGGAAGGTGACGCGGCGTGTGCCGGGCGCGCCGGGCGCGGGCGTCACTCGGTGACGGTGACCGTCACCATACGGTCGGGCTGACCCATGACCGCGCCGTTGCGGCCCTCGCCGCGCTTGATGGCATCGACCACGTCCATCCCATCGGTCACGCGGCCGACCACGGTATATTGACCGTTCAGATGCGGCGCCGGGGCGAACATGATGAAGAACTGGCTGTTGGCCGAGTTCGGGTCCGCCGCGCGGGCCATGCCGAGGGTGCCGCGGGCGAAGGGTTCATCCGAGAACTCCGCGGCCAGGTCGGGCTTTTCCGACCCGCCCATGCCGGCGCGGCGCATGTCTTCGCCGAACGTGCCGAATTCCACGTCGCCGGTTTGCGCCATGAAGCCGTCGATGACGCGGTGGAACACCACCCCGTCATAGGCCCCCTCCTGGGCCAGCTCGACGATACGGGCGGTATGGGCGGGGGCGACATCCTCCAGCAGGTCGACCACGATGGTGCCGTTGGCCCCCTCGCCGGCGACCTCGATCTCGAGGCCGGTGGCCAGCGCCGGGCCCGCGGCCAAGGTCAGGGCGAAGGCGAGGGCGAGCTTACGCATCGGCGGCCACCTTGACGCTGAGCATGCGGTCGGGGGTCGCGGGCGGCTCGCCCCGCGTGATGGCGTCGACATGTTCCATCCCCTCGATCACGCGGCCATAGACGGTGTACTGGCCGTTGAGGAAATGGTTGTCGGCGAAATTGATGAAGAATTGCGAGTTGGCCGAGTTGGGGTTCGACGACCGCGCCGCACCCAGGGTGCCGCGGTCATGGGGGATGCGCGAGAACTCGGCCGGCAGGTCGGGCAGGTCCGACGCGCCGGTGCCAGCGCGGCGCAAATCGAACCCCTGTTCGGCATTGCCGTTGGCCACGTCGCCCGTCTGCGCCATGAAGCCGTCGATCACCCGGTGGAACACCACGTTGTCATAGGCGCCGGCGCGGGCCAGCTCTTTCATCCGGGCGCAATGGGCGGGCGCCACGTCGGGCAACAGCTCGATGGTCACCGGGCCGTCCTTCAGCGCGATGACGATGGTGTTTTCGGGGTCCTTGATCTCGGCCATTCCGGGCGCTCCTTGGCTGCGTTTCGCGCGGCAACCTAGTGCGGCATATCGCTGAAGGGAAGCCCAAAGCCGGGGGCTGCAGTTGACGGGCGGGCGGCGAATGGGTCAAGTGGCGCGCGAATGGATTTCCCGCGGAGGAGTACGGACGGAATGGCCTGGAAAACCCTCGACGACATGGATCTTGCCGGCAAGGTGGTTCTGACCCGCGTCGATATCAACGTGCCTGTCGACAACGGCAAGGTGACCGACGCGACGCGCATCGCGCGGATCGTCCCCACCGTGCGCGACATCCTGGCGAAGGGCGGCAAGCCGGTGCTCCTGGCCCATTTCGGCCGGCCCAAGGGCGAGGTGGTGCCGGAGATGAGCCTCAAGGTCACCCTGCCCGCGCTGGAAGAGGCCTTTGGCCGCGGCGTGATCTTCGCCGAGGATTGCGTGGGCCTTCCCGCCAAGCAGGCAGTGGCCGCGCTGAGCGAAGGCGACATCCTGCTGCTTGAAAATACCCGCTTCCACGCCGGTGAAGAGAAGAACGACCCGACGCTCGCCGCCGCCATGGCCGCGCTGGGCGATGTCTATGTCAACGACGCGTTTTCCGCCGCGCACCGCGCGCATGCCTCGACCGAGGGCATCGCCAAGCTGCTGCCCTCATGCGCGGGCCGCAACATGGAGGCCGAGCTGACGGCGCTGGAAGGCGCGCTGACCGCGCCCGAGCGGCCGGTGGTGGCCGTGGTGGGCGGCGCCAAGGTCTCGACCAAGCTCGATCTGTTGGGCAACCTCGTGGGCCGGGTCGATTACCTGGTGATCGGCGGCGGCATGGCCAACACCTTTCTCGCGGCCCAGGGCATCGACGTGGGCAAGTCGCTGGCCGAGCATGACATGACAGGCACGGCGAAGGAGATCATGCAAAAGGCCGACACGGCCAACTGCAAGATCGTGCTGCCCGTCGACGTCGTAGTGGCGCGCGAGTTCAAGGCCGGCGCCGAGAACGAAACCGTGGCCGCCGACGCCTGCCCCGCCGACGCGATGATCCTCGATGCGGGGCCGAAGACGGTGGAAGAGGTCGATGCGGTGTTCGGCAAGTGCAAGACGCTGATCTGGAACGGCCCGCTGGGCGCCTTCGAGATCCCGCCCTTCGACACCGCGACCAACGCCGCTGCCAAGAAGGCCGCCGACATGACCAAGGCCGGCACGCTGGTCTCGGTCGCCGGCGGCGGCGACACGGTGGCGGCGCTGAACGGCGCCGGCGCGGCGGACGATTTCAGCTATATCTCGACCGCCGGCGGCGCCTTCCTGGAATGGATGGAAGGCAAGACCCTGCCCGGCGTCGCCGCGCTGGAAGGCTGACCCCTTGGGGGCGCGGGCGCGCGGCGCCCGTGCCCGACCTTTCGTCCGAAAAATAAGGGCTTTCGGACGAAAGGGGATTCACAACCCGAATCACTTGTGCGATGGTTTGCGGAGGCGCCCGTCAGAGGCGTTTCGAGGCAGATCGCATGAGCAGCACCCGCAAGCACCCCGCGTTAGGCGCGGTCCTTTACGTCGCCGTCATCTTCTCTTTGGGGATGTATTTCACCTTTGCCGCGGTGCAGGGTGATTTCGGCCTGTTCCGCCGGGTTCAGATCGAGGCCGAGGCGCAGTCGCTGCGCGCCCGCCATGCGGCGCTGACGGCCGAACTCGAGGTGATGCGCAACAAGACGCACCGGCTGTCGGACGACTACCTCGATCTCGATCTTCTCGACGAACAGGCGCGCAGCGTGCTGGGCCTGGTGCGCGCCGACGAGATCGTGATCCGCTGAGGCCCCGCAACCCGGCGTCGTGCACAAAATCCTTGGTGGAACGCGGTTGCAGCATCCCCGGCCGCGTTCGGCGGCCGCGCCACGCCCAGAAACCCCCTCGCATTCGCGCCACAGGTCTGATACAGATTGTTTAACGTTAAACCATTTGCCGCGCAGGGAGGCGCTGCCCGATGGCCACGCGAAAATCGACCGCGAAACCAAACATTTCCAAAGAAGAGCTGCTTCAATACTACCGCGATATGCTGCTGATCCGGCGATTCGAGGAAAAGGCCGGCCAGCTTTACGGCATGGGTCTGATCGGCGGCTTCTGCCACCTCTATATCGGCCAGGAGGCGGTCGTCGTGGGGCTCGAGGCCTCGGCCGACGAGGGCGACAAGCGCGTGACCTCTTACCGCGACCACGGCCACATGCTGGCCTGCGGGATGGACCCCAAGGGCGTGATGGCCGAGCTGACGGGACGCGACGGCGGCTATTCCAAGGGCAAGGGCGGCTCGATGCACATGTTCTCGAAAGAGAAGCATTTCTACGGCGGCCACGGCATCGTCGCGGCCCAGGTGCCGATCGGCGCGGGCCTTGCCTTCTCGGACATGTACAAGGGCACCGATCGCGTCACCTTCATCTATTTCGGCGACGGTGCCGCGAACCAGGGCCAGGTGGCCGAAACCTACAACATGGCCGAGCTTTGGGACCTGCCCGCGGTCTTCGTGATCGAGAACAACCAGTACGCCATGGGCA
Organism: Rhodovulum iodosum; assembly: GCF_041020385.1. NCBI lineage: Bacteria > Pseudomonadati > Pseudomonadota > Alphaproteobacteria > Rhodobacterales > Paracoccaceae > Rhodovulum > Rhodovulum iodosum. The sequence continues at coordinate 856,115 of NZ_JBEHHI010000002.1, forward strand.
CCTCGGTCAAGCGCGCAACGAAAAGCCCCGATTTCTGGGAACGCGGCGCCGCCTACGGGATCGAGGGCGAGGCGGTCGACGGGATGGACGTGCTCGCGGTCAAGGCCGCCGGCGAAAAGGCCGTCGCCCACTGCCGCGCCGGCAAGGGCCCCTATATCCTTGAGATCATGACCTATCGTTACCGCGGCCATTCCATGTCGGACCCGGCAAAGTACCGCTCGCGCGAAGAGGTGCAGAAGATCCGCGAAGAGCGCGACGCGATCGAGCATGTGCGCGAGCTGATCCTGCAGGGCAAGCACGCCAGCGATGACGATCTCAAGGCCATCGACAAGGACATCAAGGCGGTCGTCAACGAGGCCGCCGAATTCGCCAAGGAAAGCCCCGAGCCCGCGCTCGAAGAGCTTTATACCGACATCTACGCCGACGTCGCGCCGCAGAACGCCTGAGGGAGGAGACGCAGATGGCCACCGAAATCCTGATGCCCGCCCTCTCGCCCACCATGGAAGAGGGCACGCTCGCCAAGTGGCTGGTGAACGAGGGCGATACCGTATCGGCCGGAGATATCCTGGCCGAGATCGAAACCGACAAGGCCACGATGGAATTCGAGGCCGTCGACGAGGGCACGCTGGGCAAGATCCTCGTGCCCGCCGGCACCGAGGGGGTGAAGGTCAACACCCCCATCGCCGTGATGGTCGAAGAAGGCGAGGATGCCGAGGCCGCCGCGGCGAAGGCGCAGGAGGCCGCGCCCGCGGCCGACGCGGCCGGCAAGGCGGCCCCCGACGGGGGCTCCGCGCCGGACGCCCCCCCGGCCGAACCCAAGGCCGCCGCCCCCGCGCCCGAGCCGGAGGTGCCCGAGGGCACCGAGATGAAATCCACCACCGTGCGCGAGGCGCTGCGCGACGCCATGGCCGAAGAGATGCGCCGCGACGACACTGTCTTTCTGATGGGCGAGGAGGTGGCCGAGTACCAGGGCGCCTACAAGATCAGCCAGGGCCTGTTGGACGAGTTCGGCGCCAAGCGCGTGATCGACACGCCGATCACCGAACACGGCTTCGCCGGGCTCGGCGTCGGCGCAGCCTTTGGCGGCCTGCGCCCGATCGTCGAGTTCATGACCTTCAACTTCGCGATGCAGGCGATGGACCAGATCATCAACTCGGCGGCCAAGACGCTCTACATGTCGGGCGGTCAGATGGGCTGCCCGATGGTGTTCCGCGGCCCCAACGGCGCGGCGGCCCGCGTCGCCGCCCAGCACAGCCAGGATTACGCCGCCTGGTACGCGCAGGTGCCGGGGCTCAGGGTGGTTCAGCCCTATTCGGCCGCCGATGCCAAGGGCCTGCTGAAAACCGCCATCCGCGACCCCAACCCGGTGATCTTCCTCGAAAACGAGATCCTTTACGGCCGGTCCTTCGACGTGCCCGCGCTGGACGATTTCACCGTCCCCTTCGGTAAGGCCCGGATCTGGCGCGAAGGGTCCGACGTGACCATCGTCAGCTTCGGCATCGGCATGACCTACGCGCTGGAGGCCGCCGAGGCCCTGGCCAAGGACGGCATCGAGGCCGAGGTGATCGACCTGCGCACGCTCAGGCCCCTCGACACCGCGACCGTCATCGAAAGCGTGAAAAAGACCAACCGCTGCGTAACCGTCGAAGAGGGCTGGCCGGTCTGCTCGATCGGCAACCACATTTCGGCGGTGCTGATGCAGGAGGCCTTCGACTGGCTCGACGCGCCGGTGATCAATTGCACCGGCAAGGACGTGCCCATGCCCTATGCGGCCAACCTCGAAAAGCTGGCGCTGGTGACCACCAAGGAGGTCATCGAGGCCGCCCGCCAAGTGACCTATCGCTGAGGAGGCGCGCGACATGCCCACCGAAATCCTGATGCCCGCCCTCTCCCCCACGATGGAGGAAGGCACGCTGGCCAAGTGGCTGGTGAAAGAGGGCGACACCGTGTCGGCCGGCGACCTTCTGGCCGAGATCGAGACCGACAAGGCCACGATGGAATTCGAGGCCGTCGACGAGGGCACGCTGGGAAAGATCCTCGTCGAGGCAGGCACCGAGGGCGTGAAGGTCAACACCCCCATCGCCGTGATTCTGGAAGAGGGCGAAAGCGCCGACGATATCGACAGCGACGCCTCGGCCCCCGCCCCGAAACCCGCGCCGGAGGCCGAAAAGGCCGACGCGGGCGGCAAGGCGGCCCCCGACGGGGGCTCCGCGCCGGCCGCCGCGCCGCCAGCACCCGAGGCCAGCGACGGCTCGCGCATCTTCGCCTCGCCGCTCGCCCGCCGGATTGCCGCGGAAAAGGGGCTCGATCTAGCGCAGATAGCAGGCTCCGGCCCCCGCGGCCGCATCGTCAAGGCCGATGTCGAGACCGCCAAACCCGCTGAGGCGTCGCAGCCCTCCGCCGCGGCCCCGGCCGCGTCCGGCGCTGCTGCGCCGATGCCGGCCGGCCCCGACGCCGCGGCCGTCGCCAAGATCTATGCCGACCGCGACTACCAGGAGATCGCGCTCGACGGCATGCGCAAGACCATCGCCCAGCGCCTGACCGAGGCCAAGCAGACGATCCCGCATTTCTACCTGCGCCGCGACATCCGCCTGGACGCGCTGCTCGACTTCCGCAAGACCCTCAACAGCCAGCTCGAGTCGCGCGGCGTGAAGCTCTCGGTCAACGACTTCATCATCAAGGCCTGCGCGCTGGCCCTGCAACAGGTGCCCAAGGCCAACGCGGTCTGGGCCGGCGACCGCATCCTGCAACTCAATCCCTCGGACGTGGCCGTGGCCGTGGCCATCGAGGGCGGGCTCTTCACGCCGGTGCTCCGCGATGCCGAGGCGAAAACCCTCTCGGCGCTGTCCGCCGAGATGAAAGACCTCGCCGCCCGCGCGCGCGACCGCAAGCTCGCGCCCCACGAATACCAGGGCGGCAGCTTTGCGATTTCCAACCTGGGGATGTTCGGCATCGACAATTTCGATGCCGTCATCAACCCGCCCCACGGCGCGATCCTCGCGGTCGGCGCTGGTGTCAGAAAACCCGTGGTGGGCGAAGACGGCCAGCTTGCGACGGCAACCGTCATGTCGGTCACTCTCAGCGTCGATCACCGCGTGATCGACGGCGCGCTCGGCGCCGAGCTGTTGCAGGCGATCAAGGACAACCTGGAAAACCCGCTTTCCATGCTGGTTTGATCCGCCGCGGCGCGAACTGCCGCAGGGCGCCCGCGGATCACGCGGCGCGCCGGGGGAAAACGGGCATCGGGGACGCCCTACGGACGGGGCGAACGACCTCGCCCTGCGCCGCGCTCCCATGAAAGAGTGCTGCGCGATGCAAAGAGCGGCGTGCGAACGCTTTTCGGGGCCCGATCACACCTCGCGCACGCCGGGCGCTGATGTCCGGCACCGGCGCCCCAAGGCCGACCCCGCTCACGTGATGAAAACGGCCAGCAGCAGCCCGGCACCGAGCCAGGCAAAAGCGGCGAGCGCCAGCCAGTAAAGCACCCGATCGATGGCACCGCCGTGGTCGTGATCGTGTTGATGCTCGCCCTTCGCGCCGGGCGCAGCGGCGAGTGCCGCGAAGGCAAGTGTCACAAGGCCGAACCCGAGATTGAAAAAGAACGTATGGTCGAGTGAAAACCGCTCTTCGGGCTGCATCAAGCCGTGGCCTTCCGGCGTTGGGGTAAGGCCGAAAAGCTGGAATCCGAAATGGATGACCAGCGCCGCCGCGATCAGCGCCACAAGAAACACGCCGGCGATATAAAGCGCCATCTTCCAACCATAGAACCGGGCATGGACCCGGATAACCGGCAACACCACAAGGTCGGAAAAGATGAACGCCATCACGCCGGCCACGCTCACCCCGTTGGCATAGAGAAGACCGGCCAGTGGAATATTGCCCATTGACCCGATGAAGGTCATGAAGGCAGCCACGGGCCCGATCACCGCATGCTGCACGGCCTGCCACGCGGTCGGATCCACATCCGCACCGGTTCCCGGAAAGAGCCAGGCGAAAAACGCGGGCGGTACGAAAACGGCGATCATGCCCGCCACGGTGAAGCCCACCGTGACATCCTTCCAGACCATCTGCCATTCACCGAAATAGCGCCGCGCCAGCAGCCGCCACACGGCGAGACCGTGAAACAGCTCGTTCAGCCGGTGCCGCGTGTCCTCGTGGCCCGCCTCGACCCGTTGGCGCGCATCCTCGATCAGCCGCCGCGGCCGGGTCAGCCGGACCACCCCCCACATCAGCAGGATCAGCACCAACCCGCCCACATATTCGCCGACCACGAACTGCCAGCTGAGAAATGCCAGGATGATGATCCCCAGTTCGATCACCAGGTTGGTCGAGGCCAGCAGGAAGGCCATCGCAGGCACGAAACCGGCGCCCTTGGCAAACAGCGCTCGCGCGGTGGCCAGCGCCGAGAAGCTGCATGAAGAAGAAATGAAGCCGAAAACCGTGCCCAGCGCGACGCTACGCGCCCCGCCGGTGCCCATCGCCTGGCGCATCCCGTCGCGGCTGACGAAGACCTGGATCGCCGCACTGATGGCATAGCCCAGTGCAAAGGCCCAGAACGCCGTCCAAAAGAAGCCTGCCGTGGTCAGGGCGGCGTCGCCCCAAAGCTCGAGAAATCGCATGAAAGGCTGCTTTCTCAGGCGGGCCCCGCACGGGAGCCCGCCGATTTTACCTGGTTGCGTTTCTCAGGCGAACGTTCGTGGCCTCTAAATGTTCCCCGGCCATTGCTTTGCAGCGGCAATCGTTCGGGGCCGAAAGCCCCGCGGTGCACTCAGGTCTCGGTGCAGCCGCAATCGCGTCCCAGCCGGTGATCCATCTCGACCGAGGGTTGGGCGCAGCCCGCCTCGCCCACGATCCTGGCCGGGACGCCCGCCACGGTCGAGTTGGGCGGCACATCGGCCAGCACCACCGACCCCGCCGCGACCCGCGAGCAGCGGCCGACGGTGATGTTGCCCAGCACCTTGGCGCCGGCACCGATCAGCACGCCGTGGCCGATCTTGGGGTGGCGGTCCTCTTCCTCTTTGCCGGTGCCGCCCAGCGTCACCGAATGCAGCATCGAGACATTGTCGCCCACCACCGCCGTTTCGCCGATGACGATGGAATGGGCATGGTCGATCATGATTCCCTGCCCCAGCCTGGCAGCCGGGTGGATGTCGACGCCGAACATTTCCGACACGCGCATCTGCACGAAATAGGCCATGTCCCGCCGGCCCTGCATCCACAGGTGATGGGCGACGCGATAGGCCTGCAACGCCTGGAACCCCTTGAAGAACAGGATCGGCTGTATGTAGCGGTGGCAGGCCGGGTCGCGGTCGTAGACGGCCATCAAGTCGGCGCGCGCGGCCTTGCCGAGCACCGGTTCGGCGGCATAGGCCGCATCGGCGATCTCGCGCAGCAACTGCTCGGACATCTCGCCCGAAGACAGCTTCAAGGCAAAACGATAGGCCAAGGCACTGGCAAAGCCCTCGTGGTGCAAAAGGCTCGAATGCATCAGACCGCCCAAAAGCGGTTCCTGTGCGACGGCGGCTTCGGCCTCGTCGCAGATGCGCTTCCAAACCGGGTCCAGTTCGGTCAGGCGGGGCTGTGTCTTGGCCATGGCGCGTCCTTTCATTGCATGGCGAGATTACACTACATAGGAGTCAAAGGCCAAGATCTACGCCCAACGCGCGAGGTTGTGACCGTGACAAACGAAGAGATTGCCACCTTTCGCGCCATGCTTGAGCAGATGCTGCGCGATCTGGAACAGGATAGCCTTCGCGGCGCCGAGGGCACCGAGACGGTGATACTCGATCAGCAATCGGTGGGCCGGCTCAGCCGGATGGATGCGTTGCAGCAGCAGGCGATGGCCAAGGCCACACAGGCCCGCCGCGCCGGACAGGCGACGCGCATCCGCGCCGCGCTGGCCCGGATCGAGGAGGGCGAGTTCGGCTATTGCACCGAATGCGGCGACGAAATCGCCCATGGCAGGCTCGACCTCGACCCGACCACCCCGACCTGCATCAGCTGCGCCCGCTAAGCCGCGCCTTCTGGTCCCGCCACTCGGCGATGGCCGCAAACACAAGCGACAGGCAGCGGCAATAGCCCGCGTCGTCGAGCGCGGGCTCGGGCGGCAGCGGCCGGCCGCGCGCCAGCGCCATGAGCGACCCGTCGCCCCAGCGCGGATGGGAGCGGCCAAACCGCTTGCGATAGGCATCCGCCGCCCCGGCCCGCGCCAGCATCGCGGTGATCGCGCCCGCGCGCGCGGCCTCGGGCAACGGCATCAACGCCAGCGCCGCGGCCACCGCGTCGCCATGCAAAACAGGCCGCATCGGCGCCTCACAGGTCGGGCAGGCTCAAGGCGCAGTAATGCACCGCCAGCCGCACCTTGCCGCCGGCGAATTCTCCGCCCTCCGGCGTCAGCGTCAGCGGCAAGGGCGCGTAATGGGTCAGCGGCGCGGACAGCGTCCCGATCGCGTAGGACCCCACGGCCAGCCCCATGCCGCTGCCAAAGCGGTTGTCCGACCCGTCCGCCCCCAGCCGCCACGAGGTCAGTGTGCCGGTGATCTCCTCGCGCACGCGGCCCGTCACCCCGAACACCATCGCATGGCTGGGGATCGCGGGCCCGGTGTCCTGCGCGCCGCCGGCCACGATGTCATGCTCGATATCCAGCGTCTCGAACCGCAGTCCCGCCCCGAACACCCCGTGACCGGTCAGCCCCCGCACCCAAAGCGCCCCGTCGAACACCGCCGGCCCGCCCCGGTCCAGGACCCAGGCGCGCCAGCCTGCAAGGGGCTGCACAAACACCCAGCCGCCGTTGTCGGCAATCGCCACCCTGCCCTGCTGGCCCTCCCAATCGTTCACCGCACCCGCCGGCACGCCCCAGGCATCGCCGTCCGCCGGCGCCACCGGCGGCGTCGTCTCTTCCACCGATTGCAGGCGCAACTGCACCAGCGCATCCAGCCGCAGCAGCGCCTCGTTTACCGTCACATGTTTTTGCGCCTGCGCTGCCTGCACCAGCGGCAATTGCAAATTCGCCGTGTCACTCATCGATCTCGATCCTCCGATAGGGCCCGGGCCCGTAGCTGTCCGATATCTGCGCCACCTCGATGGAAAAGGGCGGCACGGCGCCGTCGGCGGCCTGCATCCCCGCGCCATAGCTCCATTCCGGCACGCCCACCTGCGCCTCGCGCAAGATCGCGCCCTCGCCCGAGACCACGCGCACCGCATAGGTCTCGCGCCCCTCGCCCAGCGGCACCTCGACCCCTTCCCAGCTATCGCCGTCGATCCGCGTGCGCCGCACCCAGCCCAGCGCGATGGCCCCGTCGGCCCGTCGCGCCGCGCGCAGATGGCAGGGCGCGTAGGGCCTCAGCCCGATGCCGCGAAATGCCTCGCTCCGGTGCCGGTAGGACGGGTCGTCATAGGGCCTCCCCGCCGGGCCGATCCGGTAATGCCGCTCCAACCCCCGCGCCGACAGCGGCACGTCGATCTGCCTGGGCCGGCCGTCGAGCAGGGCAAAGAGGCTGCCCGCCGGCCAGGCATCGGGCATGACCGCCTCGCTGCCCGCCTGCCCCCTGAGCCTGAGCCGCAACTCGTAGGTCGAGGGCGCCACCAGCTCGGCCTGGGAAAACTGCAACACCTCCCAGTTTTCCGAGGTCCCGTCCCCGATCGCCGCCGCGTTTGCGCCCGCCAGCACCTCGGCCATCTCGGCCGAGCTCAGCGCCCCGGAAAAGACCTTCACCCGCAGCGCCGGCCCCCGGTCCCAGCGCCCCGGCTCGGCCCGGTAAAGCGGCGTCTCGGTCCGCCCGATCACCGCGCCCGCCCGCAGCGTCAGGTTCGGCCGATAGCCGGCATCGCTGACGGCGCTGTAAACGGCCACGCTGCCCGGCCAGGGCACGGCGGCCACCGCCAGATGCGGCGCATGGGGCACCTCGTCGCCCCTGAGCAAGGGCAGGTCGAGAAACAGCGGGTAGACCGGCACGGGCGGCACGAAGGGGGCCAGCGCCACCCGATCTTCCACGGCGTCCGAGGGCACATAGACCCCGCGTTCCACCCGGACCGCCTCGATCGCACGCCCGGTGCCCTGCTCCACCCGGTCGACCCGGTAAAGCGCCTCGCCCGCCTCCGAGGGCAGGCGCAGCACGTCGCCCGCCCCCAGCGCCAGCGCCGAAGGCGCAAGGGCAAAGCGCGCCGTGTCGCGCGCCACCCGCGCCTCGGCCAGCCAGCGCTCGACAATGGCCCGCCCCTCGCCGCCACTCAGCGCCAGCGGAAACTCGGTGGCGGCCACGGTTAGGCTGTCCTCGTCGGGAAACACCGCCTCGGCCACCCGCGTCTGGAAATCGCCTTCGGCCTCGACATAGCTCAGCCGCACCCGCCCCGCGGTCTCGGCCTCGGGGCTGCGCACCAACTCCAGATCGGCGCCTTCTTCGGACTCGACCAGCCGGGCCCGGTCCACCGCCCCGTCCGCCCGCCCTGTCCGGTTGCGGAAAACGATCTTCCCCTCCCGCTCCGCCGCCTCCACGCCATAGGCCAGCATCAAGGGCTGCAAATCCGCCCGGCCCTCGCTCAACCCCTCCAGCGCATAGCCCCGAACCAGCCCGTAAAGCTGCGCGACATCCACCGCCGGCACCCCCGCCCTGCGGCAGATTTCGTCGACCACCGCGGCCAGGCTCTGGGCCGACACGCGCCCGTTGATCCAGTGCCCGCGGGCGTAGTTCTCGCCGTCGGCCCAGAGATCGGCCAGCGCCGGAAATTGAGGATAGGGCCGCGAATCCCAGGCCCAGACATGGGCGCGGGAGAGGTCGATCATCGGCCCGTCATAGACCTCAGACACCGGGTTCACCCCGGGCTCGGCCCAATAGCCCAACATCGCGCGCAGATATTGCGCCTGGATCAGATCGTCTCGCGCCCCGCTGGAATATTTCGGCAACGCGCTTTCCGAGGATTTCGGGTCGACAAACTTGTTGGGCTGGTTGGTGCCCTTGTCGATGGCGCCGCAACCGAGCTCGGTAAACCAGACCGGTTTCGACTGCGGCTCCCATGGCGTGGGCGTGGCCTTGCGCACGCCGCCCACCCGCTCGTAATGGTGGCTGCCCCACCAGTTGCGGATATCCTTGTAGCGCCAGACCCACGGCTCTTCATAGGCCCCGTCGGTAATCGGCACACGCCGCTGCGCCACCTCCGCCTCGTCCGAGGGGTAGAACCAGTCGTAGCCCTCGCCGCCCTCGATATTGGCGCGCAGGTAGCCTGGCGCATATATCGAGCCCCACGACGCGTCGGCATGCTCGTCCCCGTCGCGCCAGTCGCTGAGCGGCATGTAATTGTCGATGCCGATGAAATCGATGTTCGGACTGGCCCAAAGCGGATCGAGATGGAAGTAAAGGTCGCCCGACCCGTCCTGCGGGTGATAGCCGAAATATTCCGACCAGTCGGCGGCATATCCGATCTTCGTCTCGTCCCCGAGGATCGAGCGCACGTCATCAGCCAGCCGCACCAGTTCCGTCACCGTCGGAAAGCCGCCGCCCGCACCGCGGATCTGCGTCAACCCGCGCATCTCGGACCCGATGCAAAACGCCGACACGCCCCCGCCCGCCACGCAGAGATGGGCATAATGCAGGATGAAGCGGCGGAACGACCAGCCGTCGCTGCCGGTATAGGATACGCCCTCCGGCCCCGCCTCGAACTCGTCCGGGGCGGCGGTGCCGAAAAACACCGCGACCTGCGCATTCGCCTCTGCCGTTCCATCGGGCGAGCCCTCCCGCCCCGGCGCTGCCGACAGGGTGATCCGCCCCCGCCAGGGCAAGTGCGGCTGGTCGTCCGCCCCGCTCCATGGGTCGGCCAATCCGTTGCCCTCCATCTGCTCCATCAGGATGAAGGGGTAGAACATCACCTCCTGCCCACCGGCATTGATCTCGGCAATCGCCTCCATCACCGCGCGGTCGGTGGGCGTGCCGCCATAGACCACGCGGTCGTCCAGCGTGGCCAGCGTCTCGGCCTCCCCGCGGGCCAGCCCCGACACCTGCCAGGGCATCTCCTCGCCATCGACCTCGGTCTGCTCCACCTTGGGGCGCACCCGGCACTGCCCGCAGCGCAGGTCATCGCCGAACCAGCTCACCACCAGCGAGATCGAGCGGCACCGGGGCAGCTCGGCGCGCAGCTGCTCCAGCGACGTCTGGAAATCGGTCAGCCCCGAGGGTGCGTTCAGATTGGCCGCACGATAGGCCCCCGGCCCCTCGGCATAGTTCACCGGCGTCGTGGCCAGCGCGTATTCCCCCGTGCCGGGGATCAGCGCCACACCCTGCACCTGCCGCGCCAGATCGGGCACCTCGCTGTCGGCCGCACGCACCACCTCGAAGGAAAACTGCGGTACCCGGTTGCCGAAACGCGAAAGGTCCAGATCCTCGATCACCACATAGGCAAGTCCCCGATAGGCCGGCACCTGCCCCGCCCCCTCGACGGCTTCCATCTTCGGATCGGGCAACTGGTCGACAGAGCCCGTATAGACACGCATGTTCAGCCCGGTCGGGGCGATCTCGCCGCCGTCGGCCCAGACCCGCCCCACCCGCCGGATTTCGCCCTCGCAAAGCGCAATCGCCAGGCTCACCGAGTAGCTGTAGTCGCGCACCTCCGGGGCCGAGGGCGCACCCTTGCCGCCGCCCCCCGAGGTGGTGACGGTTTCCAGAAAGCGCGAGGCCCAGATCACGTGGCCGGCCAGCCGCACCCGGCCCCAGCACTTTCCCACCGGCGCCCCCTCGCCCGCGCCGGTCAGGCGAAAGCGATCGACACGACCGGTCTTTACCGCCTCGGACCCCGTGCCCAGAAGCTTCTGGTCGATCACCCGGCCCAGGGTCGCGCCCATCGCGCGGCCCACCACGACGCTGGACAGCCCCAGCACCGAGCCACCCATAGCCGCACCGGCCGCCGCGCCGACGGCCGAAAGAACGATTGTCGCCATGGTCTGTCCTTCCTCAGGGAAACGCGAAGCGCGCCACGATGCGCCGCGCCCAGGGGCCGGTCAGCGGGCTTTCCACCACGCCGTGCCCCCAATAGGCATGTACGAATGTCGGGTGCGGGCCGGTCTCGCCCTGCACGCCCAGATGCTTGGCCACCCCGCCCGCGCGCATTCGGAACAGGATCACGTCGCCGGGCGCGGCCTGGCCGAGAGGTTTGTCGATCAGATGCCGCCGGGCGGCGGACCATAGCCGTTCATCGCGCGCAGGCTCGGACCAGTCGGGCGTGTAGGCCGGCACCGCCTCGGGCTCGGCCCCGTAAAGCGCGCGCCACACGCCGCGCAAGAGCCCCAGACAATCGGCCCCGGCGCCCCTGGCCGAGCCCTGGTGGCGGTAGGGCGTGCCGATCCAGCCCCGCGCCTCGGTCAACGCCCGGCTCACGCCCGTCGGCTCCCGCCGTCGTTGGTCCCGTCGCTCACCGGGTAGACCATCAGCCAGTCTTCGCCCGGCAGATGCGGAAAGCCTTGGAAGTTTATGAAATTGCAGAATTTCACCCGGCAGGTCTCTGCCCGCTTGTCGCACCCCGCCTCCAGCCGCAGCATGTCTCCGGGCACGACCTCGGCCCCCAGCGCCTGCCACAGCTCGACAACACGGGCCGCGCCGTCTACCCGGTCGTTCTTGATCAAACCGACCAGCCCCTGAGCCGCGCCCGACAGCACCCTAAGCCGCCCGGCCTCGAAAAACCGGGGCGAGAACCCCGCGAACCCGGCAAAACGGAACACTTGCGCCCCCGCCACCTCTTCCGCCATCCGTTCCGAGGAATACCCCGGCGCGCTCAGGTCCACCCGGCAGCGCCCATCGCCCAGCACAGCCGAACAGGGCCGCTGATAAGCCCGCCCCTGCACCTGGTTCAGCGCCTCGGCCAGTCCGCGCAGTTCGGCCTGAAAGGCCGCGCCCCGCCGGGTGATCTCTCCCAGCGTGCCGCGAAACTGCTCCACCCGCTGATCGGAATCGGCCCAGTTCACCAGCCAGGCACGCACCTCGGCGCCGTCGTAGCGCCCCGCTGCAATCTCTTCTTCGCGCAGGGCCTCGGCGGTCAGCGCGCCCACGGCCTCGGTATTGTCCACCGACAGCCCCGTGGTCTGGCTCAGCGCCCGTGCCGTCAGCCCGCTCTCGGCGCGGAACAGCACCCCGCCAAAGCGCAAATCCCGGTCGTGATCGGTAAAGCCCAGCACCACCCCGTCGCGCCGCGTCACAGCCCAGGCCCGGCACAGCGTCGTGGCCCCGGTTTCAAGATGCGCCTGCAAGCCCTCCGGCACACTCATACCCGCACCTCCACCACCGGCACCTGCGGCGCGTCGCCGGTCTGGAAGCTGGCCACCGAGGTCTGGATGCTGTCCGTATCGAAGCGCACCGGCACGTCGAACTCGAACCCGGCCGTCACCTCGGCCCCGATATCGGGCGCGTCGACCAGGCTCACCAACCCGGTCGCGGCATCCACCGTGAAATGCACCGTTTCGACCAGCGCCTCGCCGTCGAGGCCGATCCGCACGCTGCCCGCCACCGGCTTGACGATGGGCCGGGCATAGCGCACCCCGCCCGAGTGGTAGGTCTTGATGAGCTGAAAATCGCGCGTCGCGCCGTCGCCATGGGCGATGATCTGGTCGTCGAACGCCACCTCCCGCGACGGGCGGCACGACTTGTAGTCCGACCAGTCCTTCCAGCGAAATCCGTAGAGCTGCCCCCGCCGTGCCTCGAAAAACGCGATCAGCGTCTCGATATCGTCGAGCGAACGCAGCCCGACCCCGGCGTCATAGCGCCGCCGCGCATCGGCCCAGGGCGTGTTGCGCTCCTCGAACCCGTTGGCCAGGGTGACGATCTCGGTGCGCCGCTCGGGCCCGCCGACCGAGCCAAAGCTCAGATTGGCCGGAAACCTAACCTCGTGGAATGCCATATTTCTCTCCCCTCAGCGGTTTCGCTGGCCGCGCGCCAGCGCCCGGCCCATTTCGGCGGCGATCTGGCTCTGGCTGCGGCGAAAGCCCTGCACGTCGGGCGTGGTGACGTTCATCGTCACATGCACCTGCCGCCCCGCGCCCGCGCTGGCCACCCCCAGCCGCCCGTCGGCCCCGCGTGCCAGCGGCAAAATGGCCTCGGGCCCCGCCTCGCCCATCAGCCCGGTCGCGCCCCGCATCGGAAAGGTGCGTGCCTCGCGCACCACGCCGCCGCTGGCAAAGGGCACCACGCGCCCTTGGGTAAAGGCCGCCCCCTTTGCAAACGGCACCGCGGCGCTCACCAGCCCCTCGATGCCACCCGCGATCAAACCGCCCAGGTGGTTCTGCACCGGCCTCACTGCCGCCGAATAGGTCGCGTCGAGGATCGACCGCGCCAGCCCGCGCATCGCCTCCGACGCCTTCACCCCGTCAAAAACCAGCCCGTCGAAGGCCCCCCGCAGCCCCCGACCGATCGAGCGCGACAGCGTTCCTACCTCGCGGTTGGTCAGCGTCAGGCTTTCGCGCATCCCTGCCAGTTCCGCCGCAAAGGCCGCAGCCACGCCCCGCGCGCCGCCCATCGTGTCCTCCAGCGCGTCGATCTGCGCCTCCAGGTCGTCGATATCCGTCATTTCTCAGCCCTTTTCGGAAATATCCGGGAAGGCGCGCGCCAGTTCGTCCAGCCGCGCCCGGCTGATCGGCGGCGGCCCCGCCCCGACCCCCAGCATCAGCATCAATTCCACCGGCGTCAGCGCCCAGAACTCGGCCGGTCTCAGCCCCAGCCCCGCGATCCCGGCGCGCATCAGCGCCGGCCAGTCAAAGCGCGTCATCGCCCGCCCCCGGCGTGGCGAAGGCGCGGGCCAGCAGCATCGCCGCCGCCCGCGCCGCCGCCCCCGGCCCGCCGCCGATCTCGGCCGCGGACAGCTCGGCCGCACTGCCCTGCCAGCCGCCGCCCCTGAGCCCCGCAAGCAGCAGCGCCAGCACATCGCGCACCGAAAACCGCCCCTCCTCGAACCGCTCGATCAGCGCGACCAGCGTGTCTGCCTCCAGCGCCGCCTCCAGCTCGGCCAGCGCGCCCAGAGTCAGCTTCAGCACGTGGCGCCGGCCGTCCAGCACCAGCACCACCTCGCCCGCGTATGGGTTCGCCATCACAGCGCGGTAAAGCTCAGCGCGCCGGCCGAGGCGAGGCTCAACTCATAGCTGGCCTCGCCGTTATGGCTGCCGGCATACTCGATCGAAGACAGTTGGAACGGCCCCTGCACCACCCCGAAATCGGGAATGATGACCTGAAAATCAGGCGTCTCCCCGTCGAAGAATATCTGCCGCGCCCGCTCGTCGGTGCCCGCGTCCTTGAATACGCCCGATCCGCTGATCGAGGCCGTTTTCACGCCCGCGCCAGCCAGCAATTCGCGCCAGCCCCCCGCCGATTCCAGGCTGGTCACGTCCACCGTCTCGGCGTTGAAGCCGATGCGCGTGGCCCGCAGCCCCGCGATGGTCTCGAACTGACCGTCGCCGGTCATGTCGAGCTTGATCAACAGATCCTTGCCGTTCTGCGCCGTCATTGTTCCATTCTCCGCTAAATCAGTCGTCCGAAACCCGCGCGGCAAAGCGCAGGTCGATCCGGCGCCCGTCGCCCGCGCCCACGCGCTTCGCCCGCGCCCGGTCGAACCACAGCCCAACAAGGTGCCCCCGGTCGAGGCTCAGCGCCGCACCGGTCAGTGCGTCGGCCACGGCCTCCGCCGCCGCTTTGGGCGCCTGAAACCCCGCCGCATCGCTGATCACGCTGACCGTGAACCGGTGCAGCGCGCCCGCGCCCGTCATGTCCGATGCGTCGCGCACGTCCTCGGCGCCCAGGCTGACATAGGTGCCCGGCACAGGCCCGGGCGGCAGCGCGTCATAGATCGCGCCCCCCACCAGCGCCGCCAGCGCCGGATCGCCGGCCAGCCGCGCGTAAACGGCCCTCTGCAAGGCCGACGCCTGGCCATAGCTCATGACGCCACCTCCTCTTCGGCGAAACAGGTCAGGTAACGGCCGCGCCTGTCGGCCTCGGCGACCGCGCGGATGAAAAACAGCCGCCCGCCCTCGCGAAACCGCTGCCCGGCCACAGGGCGCGACGGCGCCCCCTCGGGCGCCCCGCGTACCACGATGCGGTGGGGCACGCGGGCCAGCGCAGTCTCCTCGCCCGACCGCTCGCCCCCCGTCCGCGGCGTCACCTCGGCCCAGAGCGTGCCGCGCGCCACCCAGGTCTCGGCATAGCCGCCGGCCCCGTCGGCCACCCGCTCGGGCGCCTCCAGTACCAGCTTGCGGCCCAGTACCGGGGGGCTCATCGCACACCCCCCCCCGCCAGGATGCGCACCGTGCGCCAGCGCTCGACCAGTTCCATCACCCCAAACGGCATGCCGCCATCGCCCAGCGCCGCTTCGTGGCGATGCTCGTGGTAATGCGCCGCCAACAGCATCACCGCTTGCGCCAGATCGGCCGGCACCTGCGCCCAGTCGGCGCCGAACCCGGCCTCGAAGGCGATCTCGGCCGAGCCGCCCAGCGGCACCACCGGCAAGGCCCCGCTGACCGCGGCCAGCTGCGGCCGATGCGTGTCGCGCCTGAGCACATACGTGTCGGCATCGACCGGATGCACCTCGCCGGCCCGGTCCAGCAGGACCACCGACAGGATCGCCGTGACAGGGGCCACCGGCAGCGCCTGCCGATCCGCCTCGCGCCAGGCGTCGACCGCAAAGGTAAAGCTGCGGGCCAGCAACGCCTTGCCCGTGCGCGCCTCCACCGCAGCCAGCGCAGCCCTCAGCAGCGCCTTGAGCACCGCGTCCTGCGCGCCGTCGTCGGCAAACCCCGTCCCCAGGCGCAAATGCTCCCGAAACCGGTCCACCGGCAGCGCCGCGTCGGGCACCGGGCCTTGCTCCATCACTATCATCATCGCTCTCCGAGCACCTCCGGAACACATCAAGAGCGCGCGCCGGCCCGCCCCGCCCGGGCGGAGGCAGCAACTGGACCGGGGCGGCAAACCCCGGCGCGCGCCAGACCGCACCCCGACGGGCGCGGCCATCGCGGCGGCCGGTCAGACCGCGGCGAATTTCAGCAGCTTGATCGCGGCGAAATCGCTCACATCCCCGCCCACGCGCTTGGTCGCGTAGAACAGAACGTGCGGCTTGGCCGAGAACGGGTCGCGCAGCACCCGCAGGTCGGGCCGCTCGGCGATGGTGTAGCCGGCGCGGAAATCGCCGAAGGCGACGGCCACCGCGCCCGCGGCGATGTCGGGCATGTCCTCGGCGATCAGCACCGGATAGCCCATCAGCCGCGCGGGCTCGCCCGCGGCCATGCCGTCGGTCCACAGGAAGCGCCCGTCGGCATCCTTCATCTTGCGCACCGCGCCCGCGGTCTTCGAATTCATCACGAAGCTCGCATTGGCGCGGTATTCCGCCCCCAGCGCATAGACCAGATCGAGGATCGCGTCGGCCGGCGAGATCGCGTCGAAATCGCCGTCGCTGCCGGTGGCGATATAGCCGAGATTGCCCCAAGACCAGGACCCGTCGGCCACCTGCGGATGGCCCAGCAACCCCTTGGGCTTGTCCACCCCGTCACCGGTCAGGAACGCCGCCGCCTCGGCGCGGGAAAACTTGTCGGCAATCCGCGCGGCAAGCCATCCCTCGATGTCGAAGGCACTGTCGTCCAGCAGGCGCTGGCTGGCCTTCGGCATCGCCGACAGCTCGTGCAGCGGGATCGTCACCCGCTCGATCTGCGGCGTGTCGGTCTCCACCTGGTTGGCGGTCTCGCTGGCCCAGCCCGACCCGATATCGGAATGGTCCACCAGCACGTCGAACGAGGTCGCCTCGACGCTCACCACTTGCGCGATCGAGCGGATCGAGGCGGTGGAATGCAGCACGCCCTTGATCGTCTCGGCGGTCTCGGGATCGACCAGATAGCCGCCATCGGACCCCACGCCGCTGGACAGCGCCTTGCCCTCCAGCTCCAGCCCGCGCAGGCCCTCGTCGTCGCCCGAGCGCAGATAGGCCGCAAAGGCCTTCTTGTGGGGCGCCTCTGCCGCAGCCGCGCTCGACAGCGCCGGGCGCCCGGCGATTTGGGTTTTCCGATCCAGCATGGTCAGTCGCTCTTCCTGTTTTTCAAGCCGTGTTTCGATGTCGCCCTGAAACGTCCTGAAATCGCTCAGGAACCCGTTCAGCGCCCGTTTCACTTCCAGCGCCGGCCCATCGTGGCCCGGTGCCTCGTTCCTCTCGGTCTCGCTCATCTCACCTTCCCGTCTGATTGCGGGGCTCAACGCCCCGGCCCAACGCGCGCCGCGCCTCGTCAAAGGCCGCCGCAATGTCGCCCGCCCAGGCATCGGGGACCGGCTTGGCCTTGCTCCCCACCCGGGCCTGCGACAACATCGGGAAGGTCACCAGCGACACCTCCCAAAGCTCCAGCTCGCTGAGCAGGCGCCGCCCGGCGCCGTCGCGTGCCGCGCGCCGGGTGCGATAGCCGATCGACAGCCCGTCGATGGCCCCCGCCCCGATCAGCGCCGCCGCCTCGCGCCCGCGGGCCAACTCGGTCAGCAGGCGGCCCTTCACGAACAGGCCCCGCCCGTCCTCGCGCACCTCGTCCCACACGCCGATGGGCTCACCCGGATCGTGCTGCCACAGCATCTTCACCCGCCGTCCAGCGGACGCCAGCGCTGCCAGCGAGGCCCCGTAGGCCCCCGCCTGCACCACGTCCCCGCCCTGGTCGGCCGCGCCAAAGAGCGATGCATAGCCCTCGATCACCGCGCCCTCGCCGATGGCGAGCGGTGCCTCGGGGGCGCAGAACTTGCGTTCCAGCCCCATGTCGGTCTCGTTCATCCCCGTCCCCTTTCTCACGGCAGCCGCGCCACCACCGAGGCCGCGCCTTCCGCCAACACCACGGCCACCACGCCATAGACGGCCAGCCACAGCCGCCGCTCCAGCCGCTCCAGCGCCGTCTCGATCCGCCCCAGCCGGAATTCCAGCGCCGCCCAACGCTCGTCGGCGACCCGTTCGTTCGCGTCGATCCGGGCATTCGCCACCTCGAACGGCGCGTAGAGAAAGCGCGAGCCCGATCGCTCCGGCGTCCCGCTCATGCACCCACCCGTTTCGGCAGGCCCAGCAGCGTGCGCTTTTCGTCCTCGCTCAGGAAATCGGCCGCCGCGATGCGTCGCCAGTGCGCCTCGCGCTCGGCCGCCAGCGCCGGCACCCGGTCGAGATCGGGCGCCAGTTCCACCTCGCCCGCCCCGAAGCGGGCCAGGAATGCGGCCATCGCGCCGGCAACCTTGGCCGCCAGCGGCAGCACCGTCAGCCGGTAAAAGGCCCGGTTGGCCTCCTGGTAATTGGCGTAGGTCGCGTCGCCCGGAATGCCGAGCAGCATCGGCGGCACCCCGAAGGCCACCGCGATCTCGCGCGCTGCCGCCGCCTTGGTCTCCTGAAACTCCATGTCCGAGGGGGAAAAGCCCATCGGCTTCCAGTCGAGCCCGCCTTCCAGCAACATCGGCCGCCCGGCATTGGCCGCCCCCTGGTGATAGCTCAACATCTCGTCCTGCAGCCGTGCGTATTGCTCTTCGCTCAGCGTCCCCTGCCCGTCGGCCCCGCGATAGACGATGGCGCCCGAGGGCCGCGCGGCATTGTCCAGCAGCGCCTTCGACCAGCGCGAGGCCGCGTTGTGCACGTCCAGCGCCGCCGCCGCGGCCTGCATCGGCGACAGCCCGTAATGGTCGTCCTGCGGATGAAAGCTCTTGATATGGCAAACGGGCGGCGCCGCGCCGGTCATGTCGAACCGGTGCTTGCGTCCCCCGACCGCGTAGTCATAGGCCACCGGCCAGCCGTCCGCCCCGGGCACCAGCCGCATCCGGTCCGAGCGCAGCACATGCAGCTCCAGGGGCATCCCGATCTCGCCGCCCACCGCCTCCAGATAGGCGTTGCCCGACAGCAGAAGCTGCCCGTAAAGCGCCTCGAACAGCTCGGCCCGCCCCTGGCCCGGGTTCGGCCGCGCCAACAGCGCCAGCACCGGGTGGGTGTCGTAGCGCCGCGCCGCGTCCTGGCAGGTCAGCGGCAGCGCCGCCGCCGCCTCGGCAATCAGCTTGATCGCGCGAAACCCCACCGGGTTGCCGGAAAACCCGGTCTTGGTCAGCGACACCGTATCGCGCGGCGTCCAGGCCGCCCGGCCCGCACCAGCCCAGGCGATCACCGCGCCGGTCGCGCTGGCCTTGGCCTCGGGCGCCCGCGCCGCCGCCCGCCGGAAAGGATTGATCTTCATCTCGCTACGCTCCTCGCATGACCCATCGCGCGCGCCCGCCGCCCGGACCCGCCGCCCCCAGTTCTTCTGGCCTGAAATATCCCCGCCGGAGGCGGCCCCGCCCCCTCGGCCTGCGCGGCGCTGGCTAAAGCTCGCGCAGCCGCGGCCGCCGCCAACGGGCGGCCGGCGCGATCATCAGCTCGTGAATCGCCCAGACCAGCGCGTCCACCCGGTCCGGGCTGCCCCGCCCCTCGAAACCCTGCGCCGTCATCCGGCACATCTGGTCCTCCAGCGCGTCGAGCCCTTGCAGGTGCTTCACCCGCCCCTGCTCGTAGAGCGCCGCCACCGGCTCGGCCCGCGCCGCCTTGCCCCGCGCGGCCCTGACCGCGCGGAACGGCACCAGCGGGTCGATCTGCCGGATCACGCTTTCCACCAGGTCGCCGCCCTGGTTGACCTCGGCCACCAGCCGCTCCGCCCCGTGGCGCTCCATCGCCGCGATGGCCGCCTCGGCCCAGGCGGCAGGCGCCGCGCCCGCGACGCTGGCATCCTCCAGCACCACCGCGCGCCAGTCCTGCGGCGGCCCCTCGACCGTTGCTCCGACGACGACAATCCCGCATTCGTCCGAGGTCTTGTTTCCGGTCACCGGCGGGTCCACCGCCACCACGACCCGGTCCAGCGGCCCGGCCTCGGCCACCCGCGCCGCGTCGAGCCCCGAGAGCGACCAGAGCGCCCCCTCGGCCTGGTCCAGCAGCACCCCGTCCAACTCCTGCCGGCCCAGCCGCGTGCCCGCATAGCGCGCCCGCACCTCGGCCAGGAAGCTCGCCGCCAGGTGCGCCCGGTTCGCCTCGGTCGCGGCATGGCGCGCCACCGTCGAGGGCTGCGCGAGGATGTCCCTCAGCACCGCCACGTTGCGCGGCGTTGTCGTCACGCATTGCCGTGGATACGGGCCCAGCCGCAGCCCGAATTGCAGCATGTCCCAGGTCGCCTCGGCCTTGGGCCACTTGGCCAGTTCGTCGGCCCAGGCGGCATCGAATTGCGGGCCCCGCAACCGCTCGGGGTCATGCGCCGAATAAAGCTGCGCCACCGCCCCGTTGGGCCAGACCAGCCGCCGCCGCGTCGCCTCCCATGTCGGGCGGCGGTCGGGGGGAGAGCAGGCCAGGATGCCGCTCTCCCCGAACACCATCACCTCGCGCGCCTGTTCGATGGTCTCGCCCACCAGCGCCACCCGCCGCGCCCGCCCCTGGTCCAGCGGCCGCGCACCCTCGACCTGCGCGCGCACCCATTCCGCACCCGCCCGCGTCTTGCCCGCGCCGCGCCCGCCCAGGATCACCCAGGTCCGCCACGGCCCCTCGGGCGGCAGCTGGTGCGGCATCGCCCAGAACTCGAAAAGGTAGGGCAGCGCCAGCAGCGCCCCCTCGCTCAACTCATTCAGGAACGCCTCGCGCTGCTTGGGCGGCGCGGAGGCGATCCAGTCGGCGCCCGATCTCGGCGCGCGCTTCGGCAAGGTCGAGCGCGTATCCGCACTCGCCCCCGGTTTCGGTTCTGAGACGCTTTTCAACTCGTTCCCTTTCGTCGAACGCGGTCTGGGCCGCCTTGCCAAGGTCGCTCAATGCGCCCTTCAACGCCTTCGCGCGCTGTGAATGGCCGGCCTCGATCTCGCCGATAATCGCGTCGAGCGCGTGAATCGTACGGCGGTAATGGGCCTCGGCCTCTTCAAGCACCGCCTGGGCCGCCGCCTCGCCCCGGAGGGCCGTAATAACTGTCATTCCTGTTTCGATCCGCTTCTCATGCCCCGCCGCACGAGAGAAATGAAAAAGCGGCCCGGGGGTTGCCCCCTGGCCGCTTGCCCACTTCTTCCAGCTTGCCCAAAGGTATACCCGGGACCGCCCGCAGAGTCAAGAAGTTTATTATTAACAAAGGGTTAATGGAAAATGAGCGGCCATGTCAGGGCACCGGGCTTGACCGCCAGACCCGGCCAAAAGAATGATAAGATCGGCCAGTCAGCACAGCCTGGCGGGCGCCTGCCACTGGCCCCGCGGCCCCCGCCCGAAAAGAGTTGGACACCACATGCCCCGATCCCTGCAAGGGCTCGTCGAACGCCAGATCGCCAAGGCAATCGCCGAGGGCAAGCTCGATCATCTAAAGGGGGTCGGCCATCGCTCCCGGACAGGTCCGGCGCGGCCTTCACCGACATGGCCACCCAGGTGGCGGTTCGGATCATGGCCGACGCGGGCGCGCTGCCCGAGGCGTTCGAGTTCAAGAAACTCCTCGCGGGGGCGAAACTGGCGTACAGAAGCGCCGAGACCACGGAAGAAAAGCGCCTCGCCATGGCGCTGATCGCAAAACTGGACCAACGCTACAACATCGCCGTGGACGCGCGGCGCAGGTTCATGGCGCCGTAGCGCGCGCCCCTCGCCCTAGTTTCCCCCGCGCTCGGCCTCGATCTCGCGCCAGCGGGCGACGTTCTCGTTATGCTCGGCCAGGGTCTCGGCAAAGGCGTGCCCCCCGGTCCCGTCGGCCACGAAGTAGAGGAAATCGGTCTCGTCCGGGTTCAGCGCCGCCGCGATCGAGGCCCTGCCGGGGTTGGCGATCGGCGTGGGCGGCAGCCCGTCGATGACATAGGTGTTCCACCGCGTGTTCGAGCGCAGCTCGCTTTGGCGCAAGCCCCGGCCAAGCGGCGCGCGGCCCTCGGTCAGCCCGTAGATCACCGTTGGGTCCGTCTGCAGGCGGATGCCCTGGTTCAGGCGGTTTATGAACACGCTGGCGACCTGACCGCGCTCTTGCGGCACACCGGTCTCCTTTTCCACGATCGAGGCCAGGATCAGCGCCTCCTCGCGGCTGTCCAGCGGCAGACCTTCTTCGCGCTCGGCCCACAGCTCGTCCAGGATCGCGGCCTGTCGCTGCTGCATCCGCGCGATCAGCTCTTCGCGTTCCGCGCCCCGCGTCACCTCGTAGCTGTCGGGGGCAAGGCTGCCCTCGGCGGGCAGCTCGGCCACCGCGCCCTCAAGGAACTCGGCCGATTTCAGCTCTTCGACCACCTGCCAGCTGGTCACCCCCTCGGCCAGCGTCACGCGGTAGCGCAGATCCGCGCGCGCGGCCAGCTCCGCATAGCCCTCGGGGGCGGCCTCCGCGCCCGGATCGTACTCTATGGTCACCTCGTAGCGCTCGGTCTCGGGGTTCAACTCGCGCACCTGCACCTCGGCATTGGCGATGCCGATGCGGAAATTCAACTCGGTGCCGCAGGTCGACCGCCCGCTCTGGGTGATGGCCGCCGTGATTTCGTCCATCGAGGCGCCGGGCCGCACCAGGAAGCTGCCGGCCTTCAGTTGCCCCGACCGGCCGGTGTAATCCGCCCCCAGCCGAAAGATCGCCGGGTGGGTCACCGCGCCCTCGGCCGCCAGCTGCTCGGACACGCGCGACAGCGTCGCGCCGCGCTCCACGCGCAGGCAGATCGCCTGTTCCAGCGGGCCCGGCTGGGTGTATTGCCGCTGCCCCCACAGCACCAGCCCCGCGCCGCAAAACAGCACCACGACCAGCAGGGTCAGACCGTTGGAGGCTACCGCGCGCCACATCAGCCTTCGACCCGCCCCATCACGAGCGACGCGTTGGTGCCGCCAAAGCCGAAGGAATTGGACAGGACCACGCTGATCTCGCGCTCGACCGCCGCCTTCGGCGCCAGGTCGATGCGCGTGCCCTCGGGCGGGGTGTCGAGGTTCAGCGTCGGCGGCGCCATCTGGTCACGCAGGGCCAGCACGCAGAAGATCGCCTCGACCGCGCCGGCCGCACCCAGAAGGTGCCCGACCGAGGATTTGGTCGAGGACATTGTGGTCGTCTCGGCGCTCTCGCCCAGCAGACGTTCCACTGCACCCAACTCGATCGTGTCGGCCATCGTCGAGGTGCCGTGGGCGTTGATGTAATCCACATCCGCCGGCGTAAGTTTGGCGTGGCGCAACGCGGCCTGCATCGACCGGAAACCGCCCTCGCCGTCCTCGGCCGGCGCGGTGATGTGATAGGCGTCGCCCGACATTCCGTAGCCCAGAACCTCGGCATAGATCTTGGCGCCGCGGGCCTTCGCGTGCTCGTATTCCTCCAGCACCACCACGCCCGCGCCTTCGCCCATCACGAACCCGTCGCGGTCGGCGTCCCAGGGGCGCGAGGCCGTGTGGGGTGCGTCGCCACGCTTGGTCGACAGCGCCCGCGCGGCGTTGAACCCGGCAACGCCGATCTCGGAAATCGGGCTCTCCGCGCCGCCGGCCACCATCACGTCGGCATCGCCGAACATGATCAGCCGCGAGGCGTCGCCGATGGCGTGCGCACCGGTGGAGCAGGCCGTCACAACCGCATGGTTCGGGCCCTTGAAACCAAATCGGATCGACACCTGCCCCGAGACAAGATTGATCAGCGCGCCGGGGATGAAGAAGGGCGAAACGCGCCGCGGCCCCCGCTCCTTGATCAGCACCGCCGTGTCGGCGATCGAGTTCAGACCGCCGATTCCCGACCCGATCATCACGCCGGTGCGCTCGCGCCCCTCGGTGTCCTCGGGCATCCAGCCGGAATCGCGCACCGCCTGATCGGCCGCGGCAATTCCGTAGAGAATGAAATCATCGACCTTGCGCCGCTCCTTGGGCTCCATCCAGTCGTCGGGGTTGAACGTGCCGTCCGACCCGTCGCCATAAGGAATTTCGGCGGCATAGGACGTGGCCAGCCGCGAGGCGTCGAACCGGGTTATGGCGCCGATGCCAGATTGCCCGGCCAACAGCCGCGACCAGGTTTCCTCCACCCCGCAGGCCAGCGGAGAGACCATTCCCAACCCGGTGATCACCACTCGACGCATCTGCCCCCTCCTCGTTCGGCTGCCTCGCCTTGTTCGGCGTTCCTGATACAGCGCAAAACAGTCGGGGGGCAAGGAGTCGTCGGCGCATTCCGCCGAACGCTATGTCGCGACCGCCCGGTTCGGTGTTACAACCCAAGGATCAAACGCAATAGACCGACTCAATTCCGGAGAGACCGCCGTGTCCGAAATCGTAGAAACCGCGCATCTGGGCCATCCCATCAAGGCCGGCAAACTGCCTGGTCGCCAAGACTATCTGGCGCGCGCCTTCACCAAGGGCGGCGAGACCGGCGGCGGTATCGTCGCCCAGACCGAAGGGGCCACCGCCCAGGCGGCCATCCGCGCCCTCAAGGCCAAGCTCGACGCGCTTGAGACGGCGCGCCACGCCGACCGTCGCATCCACCCCGATACCGGCCTCGCGGTGCCCAGCACGCAGGAATATGAAACCGCGCTCCATCGCGCCGCCCTGTCAAAGGCCCAGATCGCCATGCTCCAGGCGCACGCCGCGGCGGGCGAGGATGGCCTGACCGCAGGCGCGCTGGCCGCCGCGGCGGGCTATCGGGGCCACGAAACGGCCAATGCGCTTTACGGAAGGGCCGGTCGGGCCATCGGCGACATCCTCGCCCTGCCCGCCCCGCAGTCGGCCACGCGCGAAGGCGACATCGCCACAATGCTCTTGGCGTTCGGCGGACCCGCCGATCCCGAAACCGGACATTTCGTCTGGGTCATGTACCCCGAGCTGCGCCAGGCGGTTAACGCCGCGCTTTAGCCCGATGCGACAAAAAAGGGCGGGCGCCTTTCCGGCACCCGCCCCTCTGTCGGTCTCAAGGCCCGTCCGTTCAGGCGGCTTCCTTGATGAACTTCACCGCGTCGCCGAAAGTCTGGATGGTCTCGGCCGCGTCGTCCGGGATCTCGATGCCGAACTCTTCTTCGAAGGCCATCACCAGTTCTACCGTGTCCAGGCTGTCGGCGCCGAGGTCGTCGATGAACGAGGCGTTCTCGCTCACCTTGTCTTCCTCCACGCCCAGATGCTCGACAACGATCTTCTTCACGCGATCGGCGATGTCGCTCATGTCAATTCCTCACATGTTCCTCGGGGTCCGTGCCCGTTTCTTGCTGTTGGCCCCAAGGGGCCGCTCCAAGCCCCGCGCTGTGCGGGAAAGTGCCAAGCGCGGGAATGCCCCCGGCAAAAGCTGCGCCGCCTATAGCACATCGTTTCCGCGAGGCAAACGCTTTCGGCCCGCGCCGGAAAGCCACTATAGCATTGCCATGCCGCCGTTTACATGCAGCGTCGCGCCCGTGACGTAACCCGCCTCGGGGCTGGCCAAATAGACCGCCGCGGCGGCGATCTCCTCGGGGTCGCCCATCCGCGCCAGCGGCACCTGCGCCAACAGGCCGGCCTTCTGCTCTTCGGTCAGCTTGTCGGTCATCGGCGTGGTCACGAAACCCGGCGCGATGCAGTTGACCGTGACGTTGCGGCTGGCGACCTCGGCGGCAAGGCTTTTCGACAGCCCCACCAGCCCGGCCTTGGCCGCGGCATAGTTGCACTGGCCCGGATTGCCCGCCGCGCCGACGATGGACCCGATATTGATGATCCGCCCCCAGCGCGCCTTCATCATGCCCCGCAGCACCCCGCGGCACAGCCGCATCTGCGCTGTCAGGTTGATGTCGATCACGCTTTGCCATTCGTCGTCGGACATCCGCAAAAGCAGGTTGTCGCGGGTGATCCCGGCATTGTTGACCAGGATGTCCAGGCTGCCCATCGCCTTGGCCGCGTCCTTGGGCAGCGCCTCGACCGCCGCCGGGTCGGACAGATCGCAGGGCAGAACATGGGCCCGTTCGCCCAGCGCATCCGCCAGCGCCTTGAGCGGCGCCTCCCGCGTGCCCGACAGGGCGACCGTCGCGCCATGCGCATGCAGCGCCCGCGCGATGGACCCGCCGATCCCCCCCGAAGCGCCGGTCACCAGCGCCGCCTTGCCCGTCAGATCGAACATCGCTGTTCCTCTCACCTTGCGGAGTCCGCCGCGGCCTTCGCCTCGTCGGGTGTGCCAACGGTACGCGTCGCCGCGCCTTTGGCGATACGCCGCACCATCCCCGACAAGGCCTTGCCCGCGCCGATTTCCCAGAATTCAGTCACGCCCTGCCGTGCCGTCCATTCGATGGACTCGCGCCAGCGCACCATGCCGGTCACCTGCTCGACCAACAGCGACCGGATCGCCGCCGGGTCGCTGGTGCCCTGGCCCAGCACGTTGGCCACCAGGGGCACCTTGGGCGGCGCGATCGCCACATGGCTCAGCGCCTCGTCCATCGCCGCGGCCGCGGGCCCCATCAATTCGCAATGGAACGGGGCCGAAACCGGCAGCATCACCGCACGCTTGGCCCCGGCCTCTTTCGCCAGCTCCACCGCGCGCTCGACCGCCGCCTTGTTGCCCGACACCACCACCTGCGCCGGGTCGTTGTCATTGGCCGGCTGGCAGGTCGCCTGCGTTTCCTGCGCCGCCGCCTTTGCAAGGCTCTGCACGGTCTCCAGGTCGAGGCCCAGAAGTGCCGCCATCGCGCCCTCGCCCACAGGCACCGCCTGTTGCATCGCCTGGCCGCGGGCGCGCAGCAGCCGCGCCGTGTCGGCCAGCGAAATCGCCCCGGCCGCGCAAAGGGCGGAATATTCGCCCAGCGAATGGCCCGCCACATAGAACGCCGACGTCACGCCCACGCCCTCGGCCTCCAGCGCCGCCATCGACGCCATCGAGGTGGCCATCAGCGCCGGCTGGGCGTTCTGCGTCAGTGTCAGTTCCGCGATATCGCCATCCCAGATCAGCGCGCTCAGCTTTTCGTCCAGCGCCGCGTCGACCTCGTCGAACACCGCGCGCGCCGCCGGGTAGGTCTCGGCCAGCGCCCGGCCCATGCCGATCGTCTGGGCGCCCTGCCCGGGAAAAATGAATGCTCGGCTCATCCCCTGCCTCCAGCAGAATTTCGCACGGGTCTACCCGCTCGACCGGCGCTTCACAAGACGCGGGCCGGCGCAATCCGGCCGCACCCCGCCCCGCCCGGGCGGTAAAATTGCGTTGGCTTTCCCGTCGGGTTAGCGCCCGCGCCGCGATACAACCCGAGCGGTCAGCCGGCCCGCTCCAGAAACGCCAGCGCGCAGCGGTCCTCGACCTCGTCGGCCTCGATATTGGCCACGTTGCGCCGCACCCGCGCGGCATGCCGGCGCGCCGCGACCGTGCGGTTGGACCCGCGGGCGATCTTGGCCACCAGCTCGGCCTCGGATCGGGTGTAGTAGTGGTTCAGCTGAATCCGCTCGGCCGAGTAGAACGCCCGCTGCACCCGGTCCTTCACCGCAAACCGTTCGCCCCGGTCATTCCAGGTCACGGCCTGCCCGTCGACGTCGAACTGATGCACCTTGGCCGCCGTCACCCGCGCCGGGTCGAACAGGCACTTGAAATTGGTCACGCCGCGCGCGCCGCTCATGGGGTCGGCCGCACGGCGGGTGTAATTGGCCAGAACACCCCCCTCGGGCGGCACCTGGTGCCCGTTGCGCCCGAAATTGTGCCACGGCAGCGAGATGTTGGGGCACTCCGCCAACCCCGCCAGCGCCGCGTTCAGATCGCCCGCCCCCTTGGGCACCAGAAACTCGTCGGCGTCGATGCACCCCATCCACCGGAAGCGCGGGCCGAAATTGCAGATCGCATGGGCATAGGCCAGCACCTGGTTGTGAATCTCCCGGCCGCTTCCGGCTTCGGAAAGCTTTTGCGCCCAGGGCACCACGCTCAGCGCGTCGCCCAGTTCGCGCGACAGCACCTGCATCGTGGCGTCGGTGCAGCCATTGTCGTAGGCGAGCACATGGGCCACGCCGGCGGCGCGGTGAAACGCCGCCCACTCGCCGATATGGCGCGCCTCGTTGCGGACGATCAGCACCAGCGCCAGCCCGGACCGCGCGGCCAGCGGCACAGGCGGCGCGAAGGCCAGCTTGGTGACGGCCCGAGGTGAAAACAGCCCTGCCAGCATCGCGCACCTTTCCTCCCGCCGCGGCCCCGGCCCAGTCCTAGCCCGCCACGGCGGGTCAGGCCAGCCCACAGCGAAACGCCGCCGCGATGGGGCGCGGCGGCGTTTAGCGTCCGGGCACGACGGGCTCAGCTATCGCTGGGCTCATCCCGCATCGCCTCGATGGAGATCCGCAGCTCGACCTCGTCGCTGACCGCGGGCACATAGGCCCCCAACCCGAAATCGCTGTGCTTCAGCGTGGTCGTGGCGAAAAAGCCGGCCCAGGGTTTCTCGGCCATCGGATGCATCCCCTGCTGGGTCAGCCGTGCGTCCAGCACGACCGGCCGGGTCACGCCGTTCAGCGTAAACTCGCCGATGATCAGCGCGGTCTCATCGCCGGTGACCTCGATACCTGTCGAGGTGTAGGTGACGTTCTCGTCCGGGCTTGCGCCGAAGAAATCTTCCGACATCAAATGCTCGAACCGCGCTTGCCAGCCGGTAAACATGCTGGTCTCGGGAAACGCCACCGAGACCGACGATTGTTCCGGCGCCGCGCGGTCGAACACGATCTCGCCCTCGCCGCCCGAGAACATCCCCCAAGTCGTGGAAAAGCCCAGATGCTCTTAAGAAAAGAGGTTCTGGCTGTAGCTCGAATCCAGCACGCATTTCTGCCGCTCGGCCATGGCGGGCGCGGCGGCCAAGGCGGCCACGGCCGCTGCGAACACGGATTTCTTCACCTGCGATACTCCGTTGCGTGATACGATATCGAAGATGTCATCCGCTGGCGCGCATGGCCAAGTCCCCAGGGCTCAACGGCCGGTATTCGCTGGCGAACAGCGTTTGTCAGGCGGCCTCGCCGTCGGGCTCGGACGGCCGGATCTTGTGGCCCACCTTTTCCCAACCGTCGGCAACCGGCATGACCGGGCGCAGATCGCCCGCGATCCGTCCATGCAGCACCGCCAGGGCCGCCGCGCTGCCGCGCATCAGCTCGACATCCCAGCGATTTCCCGCCACGCGCAGGCACAGCCGCGCCGGTCTGCCGGGCTCGGCCGAGCGTTTGACGAACAGGCTGGTGATCTCGGCGAAGGCGAAACTGCGCACGATGCGCGCCTTGCCGCGGCGGTTGGTGGTGGTCAGCCGCAGACGCCGGCGCTCCAGATCGACCTGGATGTCGTGGCGCAGGCCGCGTTCGGAAATCCAAACGAAGGCAAGCCCCGCAGACGCCAGCCCGAAGCTCGACGCCAGCCGCTCCATCGGCGTGTGCATGACAACATCGGCATCGGGAAAGAACCAGTGGCCCACGGCCAGCACGAAGAAGGTCAGCCCGGCAATCGCCGAAACCCGTTCGATGAGGGCGGCCCGATCGTTGAAGGTCGTGCCGGATCGAAACACGTAGCCCCAGTTGGTTTCACACACACAAACATGCATTGGCCGGGCACGCGTCACCCCCAAACTCGGATGTGTCGAGAGAACGGTCATCGCGGAGTGCTCCATTTTCTTTGTTTGCGCGCAAACTGGCAGCCGAATGCGGCACCACTTCGCCGTCAACGTGTTAATAATGGAGAAATCCTGCGGCTCGCCCCCCGGCCCTTGCGCGGCGTCGCGCGACGTGTATAACCCGCGCATTCCTTCCGCAGACGTAATGAAGCTCGGTGCAGCCTCTCGTGGGTGGGGCGCGGAAGGTCAGCCCATCCTTTGAAGTGCGCCCGTAAAAAGAACTGGAGTTCGCATGCCGCTTTACGAGCATGTCTTTATCGCGCGTCAGGACCTTTCCAACGCGCAGGCCGAGGGCCTCGTCGAACATTTCTCCACGGTACTGGCTGACAACGGCGGCAAGGTCGTCGACAGCGAATACTGGGGCGTCAAGACGATGGCCTACAAGATCAACAAGAACCGCAAGGGCCACTACGCCTTCATGCGCACCGAATCCCCCGCACCCGCCGTGCAGGAGATGGAGCGCCTCATGCGCCTGCATGACGACGTGATGCGCGTGCTGACCATCAAGGTCGACGAGCACGACGACGGCCCCTCGGTACAGATGCAAAAGCGCGAAGAGCGCCGTGAGCGTCGTTGATACAGAGCCTCAGGAAAGGATTGTAAGACATGGCCGCTAAACCGTTTTTCCGCCGCCGCAAGGTCTGCCCCTTCTCGGGCGACAACGCGCCGAAGATCGACTACAAGGACACCCGCCTGCTGCAGCGCTACGTCTCCGAGCGCGGCAAGATCGTGCCCTCGCGCATCACCGCCGTCTCATCGAAGAAGCAGCGCGAGCTGTCCCGCGCGATCAAGCGCGCCCGCTTCCTCGCCCTGCTGCCCTACGCCGTGAAGTAAGGAACGCGACAGATGGACATCATTCTACTCGAACGCGTGGCCAAGCTCGGCCAGATGGGCGACGTCGTTTCCGTCAAGGACGGCTACGCCCGCAACTTCCTGCTGCCGCAGGGCAAGGCGCTGCGCGCCAACGAGGTCAACATCGCCCGCTTCGAGGCCGAAAAGGCCCAGCTCGAAGCGCGCAACCTCGAAACCCGCAAAGAGGCCGAGGCGATGGCCGCACGGCTGGACGGCCAGCAATTCGTCGTGATTCGCTCGGCCTCCGACTCGGGCGCGCTCTACGGGTCGGTCACGCCACGCGACGCCGCCGACGCGGCCTCCGAAGCCGGCTTTTCCGTCGACCGCAAGCAGGTCGTGCTGACCGCGCCGATCAAGGAGCTGGGCCTGCACAAGCTGGCCGTCGCGCTGCACCCCGAGGTCGAGATCACGATCGAGCTCAACGTCGCCCGCTCGCCCGAAGAGGCCGAGTTGCAGGCCACCGGCAAGTCGATCCAGGACCTCGCCGCCGAGGAAGAGGCCGCCGCCGAGTTCGAAATCTCCGAACTCTTCGAGGACATCGGCTCGGCCGCATCCGAGGATGACGCCCTGGCCGAGGCGATCGAAGAGGAAGAGCGCGAATCCGGCAACGGCGCCAAGTCCGACGACGAGGACTGAACCTCACCGACCGCGATCACGAAGGGCCGCGCCATATGGCGCGGCCCTTCTTCGTTGCGCCGGCCATGGCAGCCAGCCGCGACCCGGCCAGCGACATACCGAATGTGGCGCCGGCAAACCAGGGCCTCACCCAGGTCGATGTCGCGCCGATGGTGCAGCGCCGGCCAAAAGAAAAACGCCGCCCCCAAGGGCGGCGTTTGGATCCTGAGGTCTGGCGGCAGGCCTACTCTTCGTCGAGCGCCTCGACCGCCTTCTCCAGCTCTTCCTTGGAGACCTCCTTTTCGGTCACCTCGGCCAGTTCGAGAATGTAATCGACGACCTTGTCCTCGAAGATAGGTGCGCGGATCTGCTGCTGCAGCGCCTGGTTCTGCCGGACGAACTCGAAGAACTGCTGCTCCTGGCCCGGGTATTGCCGCGCCTGGTTCATCACCGCCTGGGTCATCTCGTTGTCCGACACCTCGATCTCGGCCTTGCGTCCGATCTCGGCCAGCAAGAGCCCCAGCCGCACCCGGCGCTCGGCCAGGGTCAGATGTTCGTCGGTGGGCTCGATCTCGGGATGGTCGTGGCCCTGCACATCGGGGTTGTCTTCGTGCCAGAGCTGGTGCGCGATCTGCTTGGCCTCGGCCTCCAGCAGGCTGGGCGGCACGTCGAAGGCGACGGTCTCGTCCAGCTTGTCCAGCAGCGCGCGCTTCATCACCGCGCGCGCGGCACCGCTGTATTCGTCCTCCAGCCGCTCGGCGATCTGCGCCTTCAGCGCGGCCAGATCCTCGGCGCCGAACTGCTTGGCCAGCTCGTCGTCGATCTCGGCGGGCTTGGGCGCGCGCACCTCCTTGATGGTGCAGTCGAAGGTGGCTTCCTTGCCCTTCAGGTTTTCCGCGCCGTAATCCGCGGGGAAGGACACGGTGACGGTCACCTCCTCGCCTTCCTTGGCCCCGAGTAGCTGGTCCTCGAAACCGGGAATGAAGCTCTGCGAGCCCAGCACCAGCGGGTAATCCTCGGCCGCGCCGCCCTCGAAGGGCTCGCCGTCGACCTTGCCGACGAAATCGATGACCACCTGGTCGCCGTCCTTGGCCTTGGATCCCTTGCGCCGCTTGGCAAAGCTCTGGGCGTTCTCGGCGAGCTTGCCCAGCGCGTCGTCGATCTCGGACTCGCCGGCCTTGGCCACCAGTTTCTCCAGCGCGATCTCCTTGAGCGCGGGCTCGGGGATCTCCGGAAGCGCCTCGTAGGACATCTCGACCTCGACGTCGTCGCCTTCCTTCCAGTCGGGATTGGTGACCTTGACGTCGGGCTGCAGCGCCGGGCGGTCGCCGCATTCCTCGAAATGGGCGTTCATCGCGCCGTCGATGGTCTCTTGCATCGCCTCGCCCAGCAGGCGCTTGCCAAACTGCTTCCTTAGCAGCGCCATCGGCACCTTGCCCTTGCGAAAGCCCTTCATCTCCACCTGCGGCTGCGCCTCGGCCAGCTTCTCGTCGACCTTCGCGTCCAGCTCCGCAGCGGAAACGGTGATCTTGTAGCTGCGTTTCAGGCCGTCATTCAGGGTCTCGGTGACCTGCATCTTTGTCGTCCTTCTCATCCCATCTGGTGCGGGTGGAGGGACTTGAACCCCCACGCCTCGCGGCGCCAGAACCTAAATCTGGTGCGTCTGCCAGTTCCGCCACACCCGCAAAACCACCGGGGCGACCCCGCACCACGAAGGGCCGCCCCGTCAAATCCGCGTCCTTCTAACAAAGCCCCGCCAAGGATGCGAGCGGAAAAAGCGCCCGCTTTCGGGCTCGCCGTCAACCCAATTTTGCCATATTCTCGGCGCAAAAAAGTACAGGCAAACAACGAGCGGGTATTGCGATGTTCGACATGTCCCCCGGGCTGGCGCGGCCGCAGGCGCAGCGCGCCGAGGCCCGAGACCTCGCGATCGGAACCATCGTGCTGACGATGGACGGCGCGCTTCCGGTCGAATTCCTCAGCCCCGGCGACCGTATCGTCACCCGCGCCGGGGCCCGTGTCCTGCGCGACATCCACCACGACGGCGCCTGCCGCTTCGCCCTGCGCTTCGATGCGCCGGAGGTGATCTACGCGGACGGCATGGAAGTCCCCGCCGCCGCGCTGAACTGAGCCCATGTCGCGGCGACCGCCGCGATGCCTTCGGCGAGGGTATTTTGGCCAAGAAGAAGCTACAGGGCGCGCCCTTGCCCCTTCTCTTTGGCCCAAATACCCGAATCCGCCCGGAGGGCGGCAAAAAAGATAGGCTTGCGCCGCAGGCGCGCAATCGGGCGGACGTCACAGGCCTAGGTCGCGGAAAACGCGCGGCAGGGTTTCCGGCAGATCCTCGGCGATGAGGCCGGGACCGAAGGTGCGCGCGGCCTCCACATGCAGCCAGGCGGCGACCTCGACGTGCGGATGCGGGCTGGCGAATGCCTGGGGGGATGCCAAGAGCCCCGCGATCATCCCTGCCAGCACGTCGCCGGCCCCAGCCGTTCCCAGCCAGGGGGCCGCGCGGTCGTAAAGTGCGGCGTGGATCGAGGCCGCCCCGCCGGGGCTGGCGATCACCGTGTCGGGGCCTTTCAGCAGGACGGTGCAGCCGGCGCGCGCGGCCGCCGCGCGGCAGGCCTCCACCTTGGACTGACCGCGCGCGCGCCGCGCGGGCGCGGCGAGATCGGGGAAGAGGCGGGCGAATTCGCCTTCATGGGGCGTGAGCACACAGCGCGCGTGCAGATCGGCGAAAAGCGCGTCGGGATCGTCCGCAAAGCTGGTCAGCGCGTCCGCGTCGAGCACGACGGCACGGGGCGCGGGCGCCCGGGGGGCCGACGCGCAGGCGGCAGCCACCAGCGCCGCGGTGGCCGCGCCCACGCCCAGCCCGGGGCCGAGGCAGACCGCGCTCAACCGTCTATCCGTCAGCATCTCGGCCAGCGCTTCGGCATCGGCCAGCGGGCGCAGCATGATCGCGTCAAGCCGCGCGGCGTTCTCGGCCTGCGCCTCGGGCGGGCAGGCCACCGTCACCAGCCCCGCCCCGACCCTGAGCGCGGCGCGCGCCGCCAGCCGGGCCGCGCCGCCGCGCCCCGGCCCGCCGGCCAGCACCAGCGCATGGCCGCGCGCGTATTTGTGCAGCCCCGGCCCGGGAACGTTCAGCAGAGGCCCCGGCCACATCCGCCCCGGCATCGGCGCGCCGTGCTGGATACGGCCGACGAGACGCACCCTTTCAGCGCTGGGCGGTTGAGACGCAAGCGTCTCGGGGCGGTCCCAGTCGGCCAGCCCGATATCGGCGACGGCGAGCTTGCCCGACGGCATTGGCGGATGGCCGAGGTAGTGGCCGAGCTTGGGCTTGTGAAAGGTGACCGTCAGATCGGCCGAGATGGGCAAGGGCACGTCGGGCGACATGCGGGCGGCCGGGGCGACGCTTTGGACGTCGCCCGCGCGGCCGGCGGTTTGCGGAAGAGCTGGCAACAACATCTCGCCGCTGTCGCAATCGAGCCCAGAGGGGCTGTCGACCGCCACCACCCGGCAGGGCGACGTGCGCAGCCCGCCGGCCTTTCGCTCACGCACCGCGCGGAACGCGCCCACCGCCGCCTCGGGGATCGGCCGGCTGAGCCCGGTGCCGAAGAGCGCGTCGACCAGCAGATCGGGCCGCGCCCCCGCGCCCGCGCTTTCGGGGGCGAGGCCGCGCACCGGCCCCATCGCGGCCCACAGGTCGTGCATCCGCCGCGCGTCGGGCGGCAGCTTGTCCGGGTCGCCCAGCAGGAACAGCTCCACCTGCCAGCCCCGGACGGCCAGCCGGCGGGCGATCACGAAGCCGTCGCCGCCATTGTTACCCGGCCCGCACAGAACCACCGCGCGATGCCGCCCCTCGGCCAGGTCGGGCCACTCGGTGAACACCGCGTCCACCACCGCCCGCCCGGCGCGTTCCATCAGGGTCAGCCCGCTTGACGAACCGCTGGCAATCGCCGCCTGCTCGACGGCGCGCATTTGGGCAGAGGTGAGAAGCTCGGCCATCGCGCCGCCTATCGAGTTTCCAGTTCGCCGCATGAGCAGGCGTTTTGCACAAAATTTAGGCGCACAACTCAGATTTCGCCGGGCGCCAAGCTGCGCGTCATCCTACCCAATTGTCGCGCGCGAGGGAAAGTGGTCTGTCGAGCGGCGAACCGCCAGCAAGCAGGGAGTCGGCACCGGTGAAAAAGATCGAAGCGATCATAAAGCCCTTCAAGCTCGACGAGGTGAAGGAGGCGCTTCAGGAGGCGGGGGTGCAGGGCCTTTCGGTAATCGAGGTCAAGGGCTTTGGCCGCCAGAAGGGCCATACCGAGCTCTACCGCGGCGCGGAATACGTCGTCGATTTCCTGCCCAAGGTCAAAATCGAGGTCGTGCTCTCCGATGATCAGGTTGAGACCGCCGTCGAGGCCATCGTGAACGCAGCCAAGACCGACAAGATCGGTGACGGCAAGATTTTCGTCTCGCCCGTGGAGCAAGCGATCCGCATCCGCACTGGCGAGACCGACGAAGACGCGCTCTGACGCGCGTCGTCGATATGGACCGGTCGGGCGGGCCCGGCCGAGAGCGACCAATCCAGAAAGAAGGGAAAAGGGTCACATGAGCAAAGACGCAGTTCTCAAGACCATCAAGGAAGAGGATGTCGAATACGTCGATATCCGTTTCACCGACCCGCGGGGCAAGCTGCAGCACGTGACGGTGATGGCCGATCTCGTCGATGAGGATTTCCTCGACGAGGGCTTCATGTTCGACGGGTCGTCGATCGCCGGCTGGAAGTCAATCGAAGCCTCGGACATGAAGCTTATGCCCGACACCGAAAGCGCCTATCTCGATCCGTTCTATGCCGAGAAGACGCTTTGCGTGCATTGCTCGATTGTCGAGCCCGACACCGGCGAAGCCTATGAGCGCGACCCGCGCTCGACCGCCGAAAAGGCCGAGGCCTACCTCAAGTCGTCGGGCATCGGCGACGTCTCCTACTGGGGCCCCGAGGCCGAGTTCTTCATCTTCGACGACGTGCGGTTTTCGCTGGAGATGAACAAGGTGTCCTACGAGGTCGACGCGCTCGATGCGTCGTGGAACACCGACACCGAGTACGAGATGGGCAACACCGGGCACCGTCCGGGCGTCAAGGGCGGCTATTTCCCGGTCAACCCGACCGACGACGCGATGGACCTGCGTTCGGAAATGCTGTCGACCATGAAGCGCATGGGCATGAAGGTCGACAAGCACCACCACGAAGTGGCGTCGTGCCAGCACGAGCTCGGCCTGATCTTCGGCAGCCTGACCGAGCAGGCCGACAACCTGCAAAAGTACAAGTACGTCATCCATAACGTGGCCCAGGCCTACGGCAAGTCGGCCACCTTCATGCCCAAGCCCATCGCGGGCGACAACGGCACCGGCATGCACTGCAACATGTCGATCTGGAAGGACGGCAAGCCGCTCTTTGCCGGCGACAAGTACGCCGATCTCAGCCAGGAGGCGCTTTACTACATCGGCGGCATCCTCAAGCACGCCAAGACGCTGAACGCCTTCACCAACCCCTCCACCAACTCCTACAAGCGCCTGATCCCGGGCTTCGAAGCCCCGGTCCTGCGTGCCTACTCGGCGCGCAACCGCTCGGGCTGCGTGCGGATCCCGTGGACGGAAAGCCCCAAGGCCAAGCGCGTCGAGGCCCGTTTCCCCGACCCGGCGGCGAACCCCTACCTCGCCTTCGCGGCGCTCCTGATGGCCGGCCTCGACGGCATCAAGAACAAGATCGACCCGGGCGAGGCGATGGACAAGAACCTCTACGACCTGCCGCCGGAAGAGCTGGAAGGCATCCCGACCGTATGCGCCTCGCTGCGCGAAGCCATCGAGTCGCTCGAGGCCGACCACGACTTCCTGCTGGCCGGCGACGTGTTCACCAAGGACCAGCTCGAAGGCTACATGGAACTCAAATGGGAAGAGATCTACGCCTTCGAACACACGCCGCACCCGGTGGAATTCAAGATGTACTACAGCTGCTGATTGCACGCAGCGCATGACACGATCCTCAGGGCGGTCTTCGGGCCGCCCTTTTTCCTGCGCGCACGTCCCGCGGAAACAATCCGCCGCCCTTGGCGAAGTTGTCGCGAATGTGGCGACCATCGTCGGTTTGGGCCCGCGAACGGGGACAAATTTCTTATCTGCGCCCTACTGTTCCCACAATCGAAGGCCATCTTGGCGTCAACGGAGCTTTTCCGAGCGATGGAGACAAGAATGTCTGATCAACTGACCAGTGCTGCTGCGACGATCCTTTTCACCGTCCCGCAGGACTTCGATTTTGACGGGATGGTCGACGGCCTCAAGCGGCCGTTCCGCAACATTGCACTGGAATTCGACCACACCGAGGCCGACGGGGACCGCGAGGTACTGTTCTCCAGCGACAAGATGCATCTGCGCATTTCGCGCGGGTCCGCGCCGGTCACCGTCGGCGCCCTGCGCCGCGCCGCGGGCAGCTCGGCACGTACCGATACCGGGCTCGACGACATGGAGTTCGCCGAGACGCTGTGCATCGAGGCCGGCAACGGTCCTGGCCGCCCCGGCCAGACCGGCGGCAGCGTGGCCCCTCGGGTGCTGGTCGCGGCCTGCTACCACGTTGTGCGCCACCTTCTGCGCGAAGAGGATGCCGATTTCGTCTATTGGCACCACACCGACAGCGTGTTCATCGCCGACGAGGTGGAAACGCCCACCGTCCAGATCCCCCCTGTCCAGTCCCGCACTCCCCCCCGTGCCGCGGCCGCCGAGGCCCAGCCGAAGGCCGCCACCGCCCGGCCGCGCCGCCCGATCTCGCGCCCGGTCAGCACCCCCCGCCCCGAAATGATCGACGCAGGGGCCTTCGCGCGCAGCGCCGCCGAAGAGAACGAGGCCAACCGAGCCGCCAAGCGCCTGCCCGACATAGCGCCCAACGACGACAACCTGCGCCGCTCGCGCCGGTCGATCTTTGCCAGCGACCTGATCGAGATCGAAAGCGTGAAATTCGAGGCCCCGAAGGAACCCGTGGCCATCCCCGAACAGCTGGCGGTCTACGTCATGTCCGCCACGCTGATGGTGCTGTCCTTCCCGGTCGGCTTCGGCATGTTGATCTACAACATCCTGGCCGGCGAAAGCCTCAAGGCCACGGCCCGGGTGATGGCACTGACCGGCGTGGGCTTCAGCATGAACATGTCCGGCATCACCGATACCGTGATGCAGTTGATCTGAGGCGGGCGGGCGCGCTCACCTTGCCGTCAACCGGGCCCCTCGGGGCTTGCGGCACGCAGCGCGCGCCCACACTCTCGGTCTGAGCAACTCAGCCCGGAGCCCCGCCATGAAGATGGAAAAGATCAGTTTCGAGGGCCATGCCGGCCACGACCTCGCTGCCCGGCTCGACCTGCCAGAGGGACCGCCCAAGGCCACCGCGCTCTTCGCCCACTGCTTCACCTGCGGCAAGGATATCCACGCCGCGCGCCGCATCGCCCAGCGCCTGACCGCGCTGGGCTTTGCCGTGCTGCGCTTCGATTTCACCGGCCTCGGCCATTCCGGGGGCGAGTTCGAGAACACCACCTTCACCAGCAACGTGGCCGATCTGGTCGCCGCCGCGCGGCATCTCGAGGCGCGCGGCCTCGCCCCCGACCTGCTGATCGGCCATTCGCTGGGCGGCGCCGCGATCCTCAAGGCCGCCGCCGACATCCCCTCGGCCCGCGCCGTCGTCACCCTCGCCGCGCCCTTCGACCCCGAGCATGTGACCCAGAACTTCGCCGCGGCCGATCCGCGCATCGACACCCGGGGCGTGATGGAGCTGACCCTCGGCGGCCGGCCCGTGCGGATCGGCCCGGATTTCCTGGAAGACGTGGCCGCCGAATCGCTGGACCCCGCGATCCGCGGCCTCGGCCGCGCGCTTCTGGTGATGCACGCGCCCCGCGACGCGGTGGTGGGCATCGAGAACGCCACCCAGATCTTCACCCACGCGAAGCACCCCAAAAGCTTCGTCACCCTCGACAGCGCCGACCATCTGATCTCGGATGCGGGCGACGCGGAATACGCCGCTGGCGTGATCGCCGCCTGGGCCGCGCGATATGTCGAACTCGAAACGCCCGCGCCGCCCCCCGGCGCGCCCGAGGGCGTCGTCCGCGTCGCCGAGGCCGACCCGGAGGGGTTTTTGCAGGATATCACGTCCGGGGCCCATCACCTGCTGGCCGACGAGCCCGAGGCCTATGGCGGCACCGACCGGGGGCTCTCGCCCTACGGTCTGCTCGCCGCCGCGCTGGGGGCCTGCACCTCGATGACGATCCGCATGTATGCCCGCCGAAAGGGCTGGCCGCTGGCCGATGTCCGGGTCGACGTGACCCATGACAAGGTGCACGCCCAGGACGCCGAGGCCGGCAAGGCGCAAAAGGTCGACCGGTTCCACCGCGAGATCTGCCTGAGCGGCGATCTGGATGACGACCAGCGCACGCGGCTGGTCGAGATCGCGGACAAATGCCCCGTGCACCAGACGCTGGAACGCGCCTCTCAGGTGGAAACGTCGCTCGCCTGACCCAGGGCGCGCGCCCGTTCGGCCGCCGCGTCCAGCCCCTCGGCCAGGGCCGCGGCCAGCGGCCCGGCCCGCAGCACCGTCAGCCCCGCCGCCGTGCTGCCGGCGTAGTCGACCATGGCCTGAACCTGCGCCGCCGGGCCTTCGGGATCGCCGGCCAGGCTCTGCCCCGCGGCGAGGAACAGCTGGCGCACGGCGCGTTCGGCGATCGGCGCCGGCACACCGCGCTCGGTGGCATAACCCTGCATGCAATCCGCGAAATAGGCAACGAAGCCCGGCACCGGCCCGGTCATCGCGGTGAAGAGGTCGATCTGCCTCTCCTCGGCCAGTTCGTCGCTCTCCCCGCAGGCGGCGAAAAGCCCGCCGACCAGCGCCCGGTCGGCCCCCGTCAGCGTACCGCCGCCGAACCAGACCGAATAGGCCAGCCCCCGCGCCGCCGCCGGGCTGGACATCGCGCGCACCACCCGGGCCGCGCCCGTCAGCGCGGCCAGGCGGCGATGGGTGACCCCCGCCATCACCGAGATCACCAGCCTGTCCGGCGCGGCGACGCCGATCCGCCCCGCCTCGGCCGGCGGCACCGACAAGAGGATCACGTCGCACGCCTCGGCCAGTTCCTGCGCGTCTTCCGTGACGCGCACCGCGCGCCCGGCCAGCGGCCCGGCCGTGCCCGAGCGCGACGCGATCCAGAGCGGCCCCTCCGGCACCCCCGCTGCCAGCAAGGCAGCGCCTATAGCGCTGCCCAGCGCGCCGTTGCCCCCGACAATCCCGATCCGTGCCATGCCCCGCCCTCCTGTGCCGCCGCCCAGCCTAAGGCAGCCCGGCAGCGATGCAAGAGGCGGGCGACGGCCCGCCCTCAAAGCCGCGCCACCGCCTGGGGCATGCGCCGGATCGGGGTATTTTTGCCAAGAAGAAGGGCCCGGGCGCGCCCCTGCCCTTCTTCTTGGTCAAAATACCCAAGGTCCGCCCGTGCCGGCGGCGCCACGAAAAAGGGGCGCGGCTTCGTGGCCGCGCCCCTTTGGCATTCGGTGTCCGGCAGATCAGCCGCGGGCGCGTCCGATCAGCTTCCACAGGCCCGGTACCAACAGCGCCGCCAGTGCCAGCTTAAGCGCGTCGCCGATCAGGAACGGCGTAAGCCCCCAGGCGAGGATCGGCTGGTCCCAGCCGTAGAGCTGGCCGAGCCAGAGCAGGCCGGGGATGTAGATCAGCGCGTTGCCGATGAGCATGGCCAGCGCCATGCGGCCGGCCGAGCGGTCCCAGCCGGCGCGGGCGGCGTAGCCCAGCGCGACCACGGCCAGGACGTAGCCCAGCAGATAGCCGCCGGTGCCGCCCATCATGTATTCGAGACCGTTCAACTCGGCCCCCGAGCCCACGAAGACGTCGAAGCCCAGCGCGCCGAGCCCCAGGTAGCCCAGGATCGTGGCAAGCCCCATCCGCGGCCCGTAGGCCGCGCCAACGGTCAGCACCGCGAAGGTGCCCATAGTAATCGGCACCGGCCACATCGGCACCTTGATCTGCGCCGCCACGATGAGCGCCGCGATGCCGGCGATCACCAGCACCGCCTGCCGCACGCGCAGCGCCGCGCCCTGCGCGGGCCAAAGCGTTTCAGCAAGAACCTTGTCGGTCAGGGCCTGGGCCATGATCGGATACTCCCCTTCATTCCGTTCCGCCCGTTTTGCCCGAGCCCCGGGCGGCGCGCAAGCCCTCAGGGTGCCGGGCGGTAGCGGCTTTTCATCCTGTAGCTTTTCGCCGCGCCGTCGACCTGCCAGGCGAGGGTCCAGCCGGGCCAGGCACTGAAATCGTAGGCACCGAGGTAGAGGTCCGGCGGGCAGTCGTGCCGTGCCCGGGGCGTGGCGCCCGGCGCGATGGCGTGAAAGAACCGGCCATCGGCGAAGAAGACCTCGATACCCTCCGCCCCCTGCCGCCATATGTAGCGGCGCGTCGCGGGCATCGGCCGCTGTCCCGGCACGCTCAACATGCCCGTCTCGTCAAGGATCAGCCCGCCGGCGCCGGGCGTGAACACCGCCCGGCCCTCCAGCCGCGCCGCATGGCCCGCCCGTGCGTCCTCGATCACGCGGTCGAGCGTCCATGCGCCCGCGAAAGCCTCAAGTTCCGGCATCGTCCTCCTGCGGCTTGCTGCGCCCGCCCGGGCGGTCTATCAGACCGCCGAAGCCCGGACCAAGAGAAAGAGCGCCGCCGATGATCCCCCGCTATTCCCGCCCCGAGATGGTGGCCATCTGGTCGCCCGAGACCAAGTTCCGCATCTGGTACGAGATCGAGGCCCATGCCTGCGATGCGCAGGCCGCCCTCGGCGTGATCCCGAAGGAAAACGCCGAGGCCGTCTGGAAGGCCAGGGATGTCGAGTTCGACGTCGCCCGCATCGACGCGATCGAGGCCGAGACGCGCCATGACGTGATCGCCTTTCTCACCCACCTGGCCGAGATCGTGGGCAGCGACCAGGCGCGCTTTGTCCACCAGGGGATGACCTCGTCGGACGTGCTGGACACCTGTTTCAACGTGCAACTGGTGCGCGCCGCCGACATCCTGCTGGCCGATCTCGACGGGCTGCTCGCCGCGCTCAAGCGCCGCGCCCACGAGCACAAGGACACGGTCAGGATCGGCCGCTCGCACGGCATCCATGCCGAGCCCACCACGATGGGCCTGACCTTCGCCCGCTTTTACGCAGAGATGGACCGCAACCGCGCCCGCCTGCGGGCCGCGCGCGAGGAGGTGGCCACCGGCGCGCTGTCGGGCGCGGTCGGCACGTTCGCCAATATCGACCCCGCGGTCGAGGCCCATGTCTGCGAGAAGCTGGGCCTGGCGCCCGAGCCGATCTCGACCCAGGTCATTCCGCGCGACAGGCACGCGATGTTCTTCGCCACGCTGGGTGTTGTCGCCTCGTCGGTCGAAAACATCGCCATCGAGGTGCGCCACATGCAGCGCACGGAGGTGCTGGAGGCCGAAGAGTTCTTCGCCAAGGGGCAGAAGGGCAGCAGCGCGATGCCCCACAAGCGCAACCCGGTCCTGACCGAGAACCTGACGGGGCTGGCGCGGCTGGTGCGCGGCATGGCGATCCCTGCGATGGAAAACGTGGCGCTCTGGCACGAGCGCGACATCTCGCATTCCTCGGTCGAGCGCAATATCGGCCCCGACGCCACCGTGACGCTCGATTTCGCGCTGGCGCGGCTGACCACCGTCGTGGACAAGCTGGTTATCTACCCCGAGAACATGCTGGCCAACATGAACAAGTTCCGCGGGCTGGTGATGAGCCAGCGGGTGCTGCTGGCGCTGACCCAGGCGGGCGTGTCGCGCGAGGACGCCTACAAGCTGGTGCAAAGAAACGCCATGAAGGTCTGGGAAGAAGGCAAGGATTTCAAAGAGGAATTGCTGGCCGACCCGGACGTGACCTCGGCGCTCAGCCCCGCCGAGATCGAAGAGAAATTCGACCTCGGATATCATACCAAGCATGTCGACACGATCTTCGCGCGGGTGTTCGGCGCGGCGTCCTGACGGCGGCGCTGAGGGCGGCCGGGCGCATATTCGGCCGGCATTGGGGGTCGGTCCCGGCGGATGCCGCACAAGCGCATTTGGAATGGCTCCAATTCGTGCTACCTTGTGGCCCATCGCAAACAGGGAGATGACCTCATGTCCGCGAAGACGATCGTTTCGGCGCTGATCCTGGCGCTTGCACCGACCTTGGCGCTGGCCGGTGGCTGCGGCTGGGAAAAGAAGATGAATGCCAACCAGTGTGCCGAGGGCCAGACCTTCGATGCCACCAATGGCACCTGCGTGGACCAGGCGACCAGCTAGGCCCGCGTACGACCCTCATTCAGCCTTGCGGCGGCCCGTCGGGTCCGCCGCTTTTTTTGTCCGGGGGCGCCGGCGCTAAGCGCGGCTTAACCCCGGGGCCGGATGGTCGGGCCGAGCCACAGCCCGGAGCCCGCCGATGCAGCCCCCGCCCGACGCCCTGCCCGCCCTGCCGCCCGCGCGCAAGGCCGCGGTCATCGTGCGGCTCGCCCTTGGCGAGGGCGTGACATTGCCCATCGACACGCTGCCCGAGGCGTTGCAGGCGCGGCTGGCGCGCGAGATGGCCCAGACCCGCTTTGTCGACGGCGCCACGCTCGAGCGGGTGGTGGCCGAGTTCGCCGACCGGATCGAGGACGGCGGGCTGGCCTTTCCCGGCGGCGTGGACGGCGCACTAAACCTGCTGGAAGGGCAGATCAGCGCGCGCGCCGCCGCCGATCTGCGCGGCGAGGGCGGCGCGTGCGACCCCTGGAAACGGATCGCCGGGCTGGACGAGGCCGAGTTGGTCGCGCTGATCGACGCGGAGGGCGCCGAGGTGGCCGCCGTCGTCCTGTCGAAACTCTCCCACCCCAAGGCCGCGGCGATTCTGGGGCGTCTGCCCGGGGCGCGGGCGCGGCAGATCGCGCTGGCCGTCTCGCGCACCAGCCAGATCGGCCCCGACACGGTGGCCCGGATCGGCGCGGCCCTGTCCGAAGCGCTGGACGCCGCGCCGCGCCCGGCCTTCACCGAGCCGCCGGAGGAGCGGATGGGCGCCATTCTCAACGTCGCCCAGGCGCTGACCAGAGAAGAGCTGCTGGCCGGGCTC
Source organism: Rhodovulum iodosum (assembly GCF_041020385.1). Lineage (NCBI taxonomy): Bacteria > Pseudomonadati > Pseudomonadota > Alphaproteobacteria > Rhodobacterales > Paracoccaceae > Rhodovulum > Rhodovulum iodosum. The sequence continues at coordinate 900,186 of NZ_JBEHHI010000002.1, forward strand.
GACGCCGCGGATTCGGCACTGGCCGAACGCGTGCGCCGGGCGATCTTCACCTTCGAGCATATCCCCGACCGCCTGTCGCCGCGCGACGTGCCGATGCTGGCGCGCAACGTGCCGCAAGAGGTGCTGGTCACGGCGCTGTCGGGCGCGCTCGCCGGCCGCGACGACAGCAAGGCCGCTGCCGGGTTCATCCTGTCGAACCTTTCGCACCGGCTGGCCGACCAGCTGCGCGAAGAGATCGAAGAGCGTGGCCCGGTCAAGCCCCGCGTCGCAGAGGATGCGATGCTGCGCCTCGTCACCAGCCTGCGCGAGCAGGCCGAGGCGGGCGATATCGTGCTGTCCGAGGGCGCCGCGGCCGGGCGATAGCCCGGCCCCGGCTTGTGGTCGCGCGGCGCGGCGCGTATCTCTTGCCGCACGCAGGCGGCCCCGCGCCGCCGCAAACCGACAGGCAGCGCCATGGCCGATCCGCGGACGGGCCCCCGCGAATTCATCCAAAACCTCGCCGCCCGCGCCGTGCTGGGCGCGGCGCTGGCGCTGCCCTATCGCTGGCGGGTTCCCTTTGCCGGTTGGGCGGTGTCGCGCCTCGTGGCGCCGCTGGCGGGCTACGGCCGCCGCGTGCGCGCCAATCTCGCCCATGCCTGCCCCGACCTGCCCGATCCCGAGGTGGCGCGGCTGGTGCGCGCCGTGCCCGCCAATTTCGGCCGCGCGCTGATCGAGATCTATTCCGGCCCCGCCTTCGCCGCCCGCGTCGCGGACGAGCCGGTCAAGGGGCCGGGCGCCAAGGCATTGGAGCAAGCGCACGCGCAGGGCCGCCCGGTGCTGCTGGTCACGGGCCATTTCGGCAATTACGACGCGCCGCGCGCGGCGCTGATCGCCCGCGGCTATCGCGTCGGTGGGCTCTACAACCCGATGCGCAACGGCTATTTCAACGCCCATTACGTGCGCGCAATCTCGCGCATCGGCACGCCGGTCTTTCCGCGCGGGCGGCAGGGCCTCGCCGACATGATCCGCTTTCTGCGCGGCGGCGGAATGCTGGGCATCGTGATCGACCAGTACATGCGCCAGGGCGCGCCAATGACCTTTTTTGGCAAGACCGCGCCAACCGCGCTGTCAGCCGCCGAGATGGCGCTGAAATACGACGCGCTGGTGGTGCCGATCTACGGCATCCGCCGGCCCGACGGCCTCAACTTCGACATCGTGGCCGAAGCGCCCATCGCCCATACCGACCCCGAGACCATGACACAGGCGCTGAACGACAGTCTTGAGGCGCAGGTGCGCGCGCACATGGATCAGTGGCTGTGGATCCACCGCCGCTGGAAGCCCGAGCGGCAGGCCGCTCAGCGCACGCGGGCGGCTGCGAGGATCTGACCCGGGCCGGACTTTTGCACGATGGCGACGACGGGATGTTCCCCGTCTGCCTCGAGCGTGACCACCAGCGGCGCCGCGCCGTCCCAGCGCGCGACGGCCTTCCAGGCATCGACGATGTTGGTGTAGCGCAGGGTGCGCCCCGCATTCTCGCCCCGGCCGATATCGACCACGCGCTCGGGGATGTAGCGCACCACCTGCAAGACCGCGTCCTCGGCGAAGGTCTCGGTCGAGTTCGCGGTAATCACCACGTCGTCCCCGTCACGGACGATGCTCAGCGATACCGGGCTTGCCGCGTCGCGATGCGCCTCGATCAGCTGCGCCACGTCCATCGGCCGGTAGCCCACCACGTGATCCACCCCGCCGACCACGATTTGCGGCGTGTAGATCGAGCGGGTGTGGGCGGCGCGGGCATAGGCCTTTTGGCGGCGGGTGAAACCGGGTTGGGCAAAGACGTCCTTCCAGCCGATGTAATCCCAATAATCGACATGCAGCGCCAGAGGAATCACGTCGTCGCGCTTGGCCAACTCTGCCACCATGGCATCAACCGGCGGACAGGAAGAACAGCCCTGCGAGGTGAACAGTTCGATAATGACCGGTCTGTCCTCGGCCTGGGCGACGCCGTAAAGGGCGATCCAGATCAACGTGACCGCGCGGACGATGCGAGGCATAAATCTCCCTTCCCCTGCGTTTTCTTACCGTTGTCCTAGCCCACCCCCCCGCTCCGCGCCAATCAAGGAATCGAGATTTTCCGCGATGTGGCGCCCCGGCCCTTGTGCACGATTGTATACAAATGTGCGCAGCCCTCTTGATCGACGCCGTCCGATGGGGCAAGAGCAGCGTGAAACCTGCCACGCATCAATGACGGAGGTCCGCCATGCCCATCACAGTCGGACAGGACAGCGCCAATACGCGCAAGACGCTTACCGCCGGGGGCGCGAGCGTCGCCTATTACTCGATTCCCGCCGCCGAGGCCGCCGGGTTGGGCGATTTCACCCGCTTGCCCGCCGCGCTCAAGGTGGTGCTGGAAAACCTCCTGCGCTTCGAGGACGGCAAGACCGTCAGCCTCGACGACATCCGCGCCTTTTCGGACTGGGCCGCGCAGGGCGGCAAGACCGCCCGCGAGATCGCCTATCGCCCGGCCCGCGTCCTGATGCAGGACTTCACCGGCGTGCCGGCGGTCGTCGACCTGGCCGCGATGCGCGACGGCATCGTGGCGCTGGGGGGCGACGCGCAAAAGATCAACCCGCTGAACCCGGTCGACCTGGTGATCGACCACTCCGTGATGATCGACGAGTTCGGCAACCCGCGCGCCTTCCAGATGAATGTCGACCGCGAGTATGAGCGCAACATCGAGCGCTACACCTTCCTGAAATGGGGCCAGAAGGCCTTCGCCAATTTCCGCGTGGTCCCGCCGGGGACCGGCATCTGCCACCAGGTGAACCTGGAATACCTGGCCCAGACGGTCTGGACCGACGAGGACCAGAATGGCGAGACGGTGGCCTACCCCGACACACTGGTCGGCACCGACAGCCACACCACCATGGTCAACGGTCTGGGCGTGCTGGGCTGGGGCGTGGGCGGCATCGAGGCCGAGGCCGCGATGCTGGGCCAGCCGGTGTCGATGCTGATTCCCGAGGTGGTGGGCTTCAGGCTGACCGGCGCGATGGTCGAGGGCACCACCGCCACCGACCTCGTGCTGAAGGTCGTGCAGATGCTGCGCCAGAAGGGCGTGGTCGGCAAGTTCGTCGAATTCTACGGCGACGGGCTGGACCACCTGCCGCTGGCTGACCGGGCGACCCTCGCCAACATGGCCCCCGAATACGGCGCCACCTGCGGCTTTTTCCCCATCGACGACGAGACGTTGCGCTACATGCGCCAGACCGGCCGCGACGAGGGCCGTATCGCACTGGTCGAGGCCTATGCCAAGGAAAACGGCCTGTGGCGCGGGCCCGATTACGACCCGGTCTATACCGACACGCTGGAGCTGGACATGGGCACGGTGGTGCCGGCGATCGCGGGCCCCAAGCGCCCGCAGGACCACACCCCGCTCGACCGGGCGGCCGACAGCTTTTTCAACGTCGTGGCCGAGTACCGCGGCGAGGACGAGAGCATCGACGCCGCCGCGATGGCCTCTGAGGGCCCCGTCCCCGACGCGCTGGTGGACCCGCGCAAATCGGCCAAGGTGGAGGGCGCCGATTACACCCTCCGCGACGGCGCGGTGGTGATCGCCTCGATCACTTCCTGCACCAACACCTCGAACCCCTACGTGATGATCGGCGCCGGGCTGGTGGCGCGCAAGGCGCGTGCGCTGGGCCTGACCTCCAAGCCCTGGGTCAAGACCTCGCTCGCGCCCGGCAGCCAGGTGGTCAGCGAATACCTGGAGGCGGCGAACCTGCAAGAGGATCTAGACGCGCTGGGCTTCAACCTGGTGGGCTATGGCTGCACCACCTGCATCGGCAACTCGGGCCCGCTGGCGCCGGAGATCTCCAAGGCGATCCACGACAACGACCTGATCGCCACGAGCGTTCTGTCGGGCAACCGTAACTTCGAGGGCCGGATCAGCCCCGACGTGCGCGCCAACTACCTGGCCAGCCCGCCGCTGGTCGTGGTCTACGCGATCGCCGGCGACTTGAACATCAACGTCGCCCACGACCCCATCGGCACCGACAAGGACGGCAACGCGGTCTATCTCAAGGACATCTGGCCGAGCCAGAAGGAAATCGCCGACTTGGTCGAAAGCACCGTGACCCGCGAGGCGTTCAGGTCGAAATACGCCGACGTCTTCAAGGGCGACGAGAAGTGGCAGTCGGTCGAGACCACCGAGAACGAGACCTACGACTGGCCCGCGAGTTCGACCTACGTGCAGAACCCGCCCTATTTCCAGGGCATGGACACCGAGCCCGGCACGATCGCCGATCTGGAAGGCGCGCGGGCACTGGCCATCCTCGGCGACATGGTCACGACCGACCACATCAGCCCCGCCGGCAGCTTCAAGGACACCACGCCGGCCGGCCGCTACCTGACCGAGCGCCAGGTCGCCGTGCGCGACTTCAACTCCTACGGTTCGCGGCGCGGCAACCACGAGGTGATGATGCGCGGCACCTTCGCCAACATCCGCATCCGCAACGAGATGCTGGACGGGGTCGAGGGCGGCTATACCCTGGGCCCGGACGGCCAGCAGACCTCGATCTTCGAGGCCGCCATGGCCTGGCAGGAGGCCGGGGTGCCGCTGGTGGTGATCGGTGGCGAGCAATACGGCGCCGGCTCGTCGCGCGACTGGGCGGCCAAAGGCACCGCGCTTCTGGGCGTCAAGGCGGTCATCGCCGAAAGCTTCGAACGCATCCACCGCTCCAACCTCGTGGGCATGGGCGTGATCCCGTTCGAGTTCACCGGCGACACCCGCTCGTCGTTGGGCCTGAAGGGCGACGAGGCATTCTCGATCGCCGGGCTTGAGGGCGATCTGAAGCCCGGGGCCGAAGTGCCCTGCACCATCGGCTATGCCGATGGCAGCGAAAAGACCATCACGCTGAAATGCCGGATCGATACCGCCATCGAGAAGGAATACGTCGAACATGGCGGTGTGCTGCACTACGTGCTGCGCAACCTGGCCAAGGCCGCCTGAGCGGCCGCGCCCCTGCCCCGCCGCCGGCCGTCGGGCCGCGGCGGGGCCATCCCCCCCGATACGTCAGGCACGCGCCTCCATGAGCCGCGAAATGCGACATGAAGCAGCAGCGAATCGCCGCCTGCCTCATTCGCGGCGCGATACAGGTTTTTCGCGCGCCTTTGTGGGACCTGCCGCCGGCGGAAATGTGGCGCTTTTCATGGTCGGGCAACAGTGCCGCCCGGCCCCCGAGATTGCCCCGCGAAAACGGCCGGAAACGGCCTCGGGAAACATTTCGTTTCTGGCATTCCGTTTAAAGAATCGTCCAAATCAGGGCGTTTTGGATTATGCTGGGTTCATGAAACAGCGTATCCCACATATCCCCGTTTGTATGCCGCTCTTCGAGTTTCTCGCGTTTGGAGCGTTGATTCTGCTTGTCGCAGGCGCGAACTAACGCGCCGCCGCCGCATCGAGTGCCGGGCGCAGCTTGTCCGCGACGATGCGCTCTGTCAGCGGCCCGGCATGGCGCATCAGGATCGTGCCCTCGGCGTCGATGACATAGGTCTCCGGCACGCCGTACACCCCCCACTCGATCGCCGTGCGGCCCGCCGGATCGGCGCCCATCGCGGCAAAGGGATTGCCCAGCTCGGACAGAAAGCGCAGCGCCTTGGCGGGCTCGTCCTTGTAGTTGATCCCGTAGATCGCCACGCCCTCTTCGGCCAGCGCCTCGAGGATCGGGTGCTCGGCCCGGCAGGGCGCGCACCAGCTGGCCCAGTAGTTCACCAGCTTGACCCCGCCCTCGCGCAGCGTGTCATCGGTGAACGGCGCGCCCTCGCCCAACTGCACCAGCGCAACCGGCGGCGCCGGCTGCCCCGCGCGGGTCGAGGGCAGCGCGTTCGGGTCGTCGCGGGTGACCCCGATATAGAACAGCAGTGCCAGCGCCCCGAAGATCAGCGGCGGCAGCAGCATCAGCCATGATATCTTGCGTTGCTCAGCCATCGGCCTTCCTGCGCGCCTCCACCTCGTCCAACTGCCTGCGGACCCGCGCGCCACGCATCAGCGACAGCACGACCAGCCCGATCATCAATACCAGCGAGATGCCGTAGGACGACAGCACCGCGGCGGCGTATTTCCCAAGTTCCGGCATCATCCCATCCGCTCCCGCGCGATCAGCGCCTTCAGCCGGCGCGCGCGGATCTCGGTGCGCGTGCGCAACAGCACCAGCGCGACGAAGAGCAGCACGAAGCCCGCGATGCACAACAAAAGCGGCTGGTAATACACATCGGCCACGTTCTCTTCCTTGTCCAGGCTCAGAGAGGCGCCCTGGTGCAGGCCCTGGTTCCAGAAATTGACCGCGTAGCGGCTGAGCACCGCAAAGACCGAGCCCACGAGGCACAGCACGCTGGTCAGGTCGGCCGCCGCGTCGGGGTTCTCGATCGCCTCCCAGAGCGCGATATAGCCGAGGTAGAACAGGAACAGGATCAGGAAAGAGGTCAGCCGCGGATCCCAGGCCCAGTAGGTGCCCCACATCGGCTCGCCCCAGATCGCGCCGGTGACCAGCGCGATCAGCGTCATGGTCAGCCCGATGGGCGCGGCGGCGCGTGCCGCCAGGGCACTGACATGGTGCCGGCGCACCAGCCAGATCAGGCTTGCCACCAGCATCATCAGCCAGGCATTGATCGCCATCAGCGCGGCGGGCACGTGAATGTAGATGATCTTGACCGTCGAGCCGAAATTCGCGGCCTCCGGCGTCAGGAAAAAGCCCCATCCGAGGCCGACGGCCAGGCAAAGCGCCGCAAGCCCGCCGACATAGGGCAAGAGCGCCGACGCCGTGCGCGTGAATTTCTGCGGATTGGCGTATTCCCAGAGCGACATGAAGATTTCCTATAAGCCTAAGGTATGCTTCTCAATTGAATAGCGCGTGAGGTGCTCAGCGCAGGTTGATACGGATTGCCGCAGCCGCCGCAAAGGGCAACAGCGCCAGCGTGGCCAGGGTGATGCCGGCCAGCATCAGCATCGGCGTCGCCGTCGCCATCCCGTCCGCCCCGCGCCCCACGGTCTCGGCCCCGAAGATCAGCGTCGGCACGTAGAGCGGCAGCACCAGCAGCGACAACAAAAGCCCGCCCCGCTTCAGCCCCACGGTCAGCGCCGCGCCGAACGCCCCGATCATGCTCAGCGCCGGCGTGCCCAGCGCCAGGCTCGCCACCAGCCAGCTGTACCCCGCCGGATCGAGGTTCATCAAAAGGCCCAGCACTGGCGCGGCCAGCGTCAGCGGCAGGCCCGTGGTCAGCCAATGCGCCACCGCCTTCATCGCCACCACCGCCTCCAGCGGGATCGGCGCGGTGGCCAGCAAGTCCAGCGATCCGTCCTCGAAATCGAGGGCGAAGATCCGGTCGAGCGACAACAGGCAGGACAAGAGCGCGCCCACCCACAGGATGCCCGGCGCGATGGCCGACAGGATCTCGCCTTCGGGGCCCACGCCAAAGGGCACCAGCACCACGACGATCAGGAAAAAGGCGAGCCCGAGCCCGAACCCGCCCCCGGCCCGGATCGCCAGCGTCAGGTCGCGGACCAGCAGCGCGATCATGCAAAAGCCTCGTCGAACGCGTCCAGCCTGCGCGGCGCGGCGCGGAACGCGGTCACGTCCAGCTCCCGTGCCGTGAACCCCAGGTCGATATGGGTGGCGATCAGCGCCGCGCCGCCGCCGTCCAGATGCCGCCGCACCGCGTCGCCGAAAAGCGCCACCGAGGCCAGGTCGAGCGACACGGTCGGCTCGTCCAGCACCCAGATCGGCCGCCCGGTCACCAAGAGCCGCGCCAGCCCCAGCCGCCGCTTCTGCCCGGCCGACAGGTTATGCGCCTGCCGGTCGGCCAGCTCGACCAGGTTGAAACCTTCCAGCGCGGCGTCGATCCCCGACGTGCCGAAGATACGGGCCCAGAACCGCAGGTTCTCGGCCACGCTCAGCGTCGCCTTCAGCCCGTCCGCATGGGCGGCATAGGCCATCGCCTCGGGCGGCACCGACACGCTGCCGGCCAGCGCCGGCTGCAGCCCCGCCAGCGTGCGCAACAGCGTCGTCTTGCCGATCCCGTTGGGCCCGCGCAGCAACAACGCCTCGCCGCCGGCGAGGGTGAAATTCACCCCCTCCAGCACGGGCACCCCACCCCGCGCGCAGGCCAGATCGCTCACCGCCAATTCCATGGGATCACCGCATAACCCAAAGACCAATAGGCCGAAAGCGGGAAAACCCCGCCGCTTCTTCTTGGTCGAAATACCCGAAAGGCGCCGCGCTCACCGGCCCGCCCGCGTTACCGGCAAGAGCGCCACGGCGACGTGCCGGCCCTCCGACAGCAGCACGTTGTAGGTACGCGCGGCCGAGGGGCTGGCCATGATCTCGACCCCCAGCCCGTCCGCCTCCAGCCGCGCCTGCAAGCGGTTCGGCAGCGGCGCGATCACGTCGCCGGTGCCCACCAGCACCAGATCGACCCGCCCTGCCAGCGCCGTCAACGGCGTCTCGTCCTCCAACCCCGCCCAGGGCACCAGCGCGCCCGCGGCGATCAGCACCGGCCCTTCGCACAGCTCGCCCGCGATGCGAAAGAACCCGGGGCCGTAGCCGTCCACCGGCAAACCGTCGGGATATCGGATCTCTTTCAGGCGCATGTCGCCCCCCTAATCGAACAGCGGCAGCCCGCTCAGGATCGCGGCACCGATGATCCCATAGGCGGCGGCGCGATAAAACCCCTCGCGCTCAGGCGTGAACAGCCGCTGGCCGATCAGGATCGTCGCCACGTAAGGCAGCGCCAGCAGCGCACCGAGGCCCAGCGCCCGGCCCGTCACCATGTCGCGCGCCAAGAGGTTGGCCACGATGCCGATATCGAGGATCGCGAGAAACAGGATCGTGTTGGCCCTGACCTGCGCCGCGCGGCCCGGCCCGGCGAGGTAGAACAGCACCACCGGCGGCCCGGTCAGCCCCGTCAGCCCGCCCAGCACGCCCGCCGAGGCGCCGACACCGCCCAGCCCCGGCCACGCCACCCGGCCGCGATACCGCCAGCCCGACACCAGCGCGGCCAGCGTCACCGTCGCGGCCACGGCGACCACCCAGCGCACCGGCGCGGGGTCCAGCACGCTCAACAGCCACACGCCCAGCGGCGCGGCCATGACCGCGCCAGCGGCCAGTACGCCCACCTCGCGCCGGTCGGCCTCGGCCCAGGCGCGCGGCACGATGGCCAGCCATGTCAGCATGCCCGAAACGGTCAGCAGGACGATCGCCTCGGCCGGCGGCAGGAAACGGCCGGCCACGGGCATCACGATCAGCGCCGTGCCGAAACCGGTGAACCCGCGCACGAGGCCGCCCGCGAGAAAGACGAGGATCAGCCAGGCAAGTCCGGGGGCAGCCAGCGCCGCCCCCAGCGCCTCAGGCATCGACATTGGCGAATTGCGTGCCCGCGCCGCCGTCGCCCGATTTCGACCAGTCCCGCTTGACGCCCAGCATCAGCAAGATGTTCGAAGCGACGAAGACCGACGAATAGGTGCCCACGATCACGCCCCAGATCATCGCAAACACGAAACCGCGGATCACGTCGCCGCCGAGGACGAAAAGCGAGATCAGCGCCAGCAGCGTTGTGAACGAGGTCATCACCGTCCGGCTGAGCGTTTCGTTTATCGACAGGTTCAGCACCTCTTTGAGGTCCATCTTCTTGTAGCGGCGCAGGTTCTCGCGCACCCGGTCGAAGACGACCACGGTGTCGTTCAGACTATAGCCCACGATGGTCAGCAGCGCCGCGATGATCGCAAGGTCGAACTTGATCTGGAGCGCCGCGAAGATGCCGATGGTCAGCACCACGTCATGCACCAGCGCAGCCACCGCGCCGAGGCTGAACTGCCATTCGAAGCGTAGCCAGATATAGACCAGCACCGCCGCGATCGCGAGACCGACTGCCAGGATCGCCGTGCGCACCAGCTCGCCCGAGACCTTGGGGCCCACGCTTTCAACCGAGGGGAAGGTGATCGTCGGATCGACCTCTTGCAGCGCCGCCTCGACCGCGTTGATCACCTCGGGTGTCACGCTTTCCTGCCCTTCCTGGGCCTGGATGCGCACCTGCGCCACGTTCTGGTCGGCCCCGAACGCGGGGTCGAACACCTCGGTGATCGACACGTCGCCCAGCCCCAGCGGCGCCAGCGCGTCGCGATAGGCGGCCACGTCCACCGCCTGGGTGCTTTCGGTGCGGATCGTGGTGCCGCCGCGGAAGTCGATGCCGAAATTCAGCCCCAGGATCGCGAAGAGCAGCAGTGACAGCACCATCGCAACCAGCGACGCGCCGAAGGTCATCTTCGAGCCGCGGAAGAACTGCCAGTTGGTTTCGGAGGGAACCAGTTTCAGTCGCATGGGCTTTCCCTCAGACGGTTATGGTGCGCGGGCGGCGGCGTTCCAGCCACATCACGATCATCAGCCGCGTCACGTAGATGGCGGTGAAGACCGAGGTGAGGATGCCCAGACCCAGCGTGATTGCAAAGCCCCGCACCGGGCCGGAGCCCAGCATGAACAGGATCGACGCGGTGATGAAGGTGGTGATGTTGGCGTCGAGAATGGCCGACAGCGCCTTTTCATAGCCCAGCTCGATGGCGCGCGCCGGCCCCTTGGCGGTCTTCAGCTCCTCGCGGATGCGTTCAAAGACCAGCACATTGGCGTCGACCGCCATGCCGATGGTCAGAACGATGCCCGCGATGCCCGGCAGGGTCAGCGTGGCGCCGATGGCCGACAACAGCCCGAAGATCAGCCCGACATTCAGCAAGAGCGCCACATTGGCGAAGATGCCGAACAGGCCATAGCTCAGCCCCATGAAGACCAGCACCGCGGTAAAGGCCACGATGCTGGCCACCTTGCCCGCGGCAATGCTGTCGGCGCCCAGTTCGGGCCCGATGGTGCGTTCTTCGAGAAAGGTCAGCTCGGCCGGCAGCGCGCCGGCGCGCAGCAGGATGGCAAGCTGCGTCGATTCCTCGACGGTGAAATTGCCGGTGATCTGGCCCGAGCCGCCCAGGATCGGCTCCTGGATGACCGGGGCCGATATGACCTCGCCGTCCAGCACGATGGCGAAGGGCGAGCCCACGTTCTCGGACGTGTAGGTGCCGAATTGCCGCCCGCCCGAGGGGTTGAACCGGAAGGTGACCGAGGGCCTGCCGTTCTGGTCGAAGGCGGGCTGGGCGTCGGTCAGATCCTCACCGCTTACCACGGCGGTCTGCTCGAGGATGTAGTAGACGCCCTGGTCCTCCATCGAGGGGTAGAGCACGTTTCTCAGCCCCGGCTCCTGGTCGGGGTCTTCGGTGCGGCTCACGACCGGGTGAAAGGTCAGCCGGGCGGTGGTGCCGATCAGCTCTTTCAACTCGGCGGCCGAACCGATGCCCGGCACCTGGATCAGGATCCGGTCCTCGGCCTGGCGCTGGATGTTGGGCTCGCGCGTGCCCACCTCGTCGACCCGGCGGCGGATGATTTCCAGCGACTGCTGCACCGTGCGGCTGTCGGTGGCCAGCTTTTCGGCCTCGCTGAGGCGCACCACCACCTCGTCGCCGTCGGACGCGACCTCGATATCGGCGCTGCCGACGCCGGTCAGCGTCGTCACCGGGCGGGCCAGGTCGCGCACCGCGCGCAGCGCGGCATCCATCCCCTCGGGCTGCGAGATCCGCACCCGCAACGCATCGGGTGCCGAGGGCATCCGGCGGATCGTGCCGACCGTGGCACGCTCGTCGCGCAGCGCATCGCGCACCTCGGGCCAGAGCCCGTCCATCCGGTCGGCATAGACGTCGGAGACCTGCACCTCGGCCAAGAGATGCGCGCCGCCCCTGAGGTCGAGCCCGAGGTTGACGATGGTCGCCGGCAGCCAGTCGGGCCAGGCCCCCCTGGCGGCCTCCAGTTCGGGCGTGGAGGCCTGCGCCTCGATCGCCTTGACCGCATCGTTATGCCCCTCGACTCGGGAATAGAAGGCGTTGGGCATCGCGAAGAGCAGGCCGAACGCGACCAGCGCCCAGATGACCACCCGGTTCCAGAGGGGAATGCTCAGCATGTTTGGGCTCAGGCTTTCTCGGCGGGTTCGGTCTTGTTCAGAACCTGGGCGATGGTCTGGCGCACGACGCGCACCTTGACGCCCTCGGCAAGCTCGACCTCGACCTCTTCCTCATCCTTGACCTTCGACACCTTGCCGATCAGCCCGCCCTGCGTGACGATCTGGTCGCCGCGGCGCAGCGCTGAGACCATCGCCTTATGCTCTTTCATCTTTTTCTGCTGCGGACGGATCAGCAGGAAATACATGATGGCAAAGATCAGGATCAGCGGGATGAAAGAGCCGAAGGCGCCGGCGGCGCCGCCACCGGCGGCTTGCGCGAAGGCAGGCGTTGCGAACATGAGATTTTGTCCCCGTCTTGGGCGGCTGGGCCGCCCGGTTCCGTGTCGCGGCGCACCCTATTGCCAGACCTCGGGCTTGGCAAGGCGCGCCGACCGACGCTTCACATGGCCGCGTTCGGGCGCCATATCAAGGGGTGTGACCGCCCTCGTCCGCCTCTTTGCGCTTCTTGCCGCGCTTGCCGCCGTGCCGCCCGCCGCCGCCGACGAGCGGCCCGCGGTGCTGGACGACGCAGCCCATGCGCATTGGCACGCCATCGGCCGGATCAACGTCACCGGATTCGACCGCGGCGGCATGTGCACCGGCACGCTGATCGCCCCCGACCTGGTGCTGACCGCGGCCCATTGTCTCTATGCGCTGGGCCCCGCAAAGATCGCCGAGCCGCACCAGGTGCACTTCCTCGCCGGCTGGCTGAAGGGCCGCTTCACCGCCCATCGCCGCGCCGCCGAGATCATCCTGCACCCCGCCTATCACCCCCGCGCCGGCATCACCTTTGCCACGCTGCGGGGCGATCTGGCGCTGATCCGGCTGACCGCGCCCATCGACGGGGCCGCGGCACGGCCGATCCCGGCGGCCTCGCCGCGCGACCCGGCCGAGGGCCCGTTCACCATTCTCGCCTATCGCAGCGACCGGCCGCACGCGCTCAGCCGCCACGGCCCCTGCACCGCGCTGGCGCGGCGGGCGGGGCTGCTGGGGCTCGATTGCGCGGTCCAGACCGGCGTCTCGGGGGCGCCGGTGCTGGCCGAGGGGCCCGAGGGCTGGCGGGTGGTCGGGGTCGTCTCGGCCGGGCGCAACGGCAAGAGCGCGGTGCAGACCGTCGCCGCGCGGCCCGGGGCGGGGTTTCTGGGCCTGGCCGACGGGGCGGCCCCGCCTCAGCGGTAGAGCGAAGCCAGCAGGCCGCGGGCGTTCGAGATCGGACCCTCGCTAGAGACCAGATGCGCCAGCCGCTTGTCCTGCATCACGTCCTCAAGCGCGCGCGGCTGACCGTCGATATAGGCCGTCCGGCTGACCAGGCGCACACCGTGGCTGTAATCGGCATAGCGCGCACCGTGCACGGTGCTGAGCGGCTGGATCGGCCGGCCGTTGGTGCGGTGCCAGCCATAGATCGCCACCCGCCCCGGCGCCTGCCGCAGCCGCATCGACAGCACCAGGTCCTTTTTCTGGCCGGCGGTCAGCAGCGACAGCGACCGCTTGCCCGGCAGGGCGCGGTCGATCGTGGCGCTGTGCTGCGCGAAATAGGCGGTCGATGTCATTTCCGATGTCGGCGCCATCGGGCTCGGCGCGAGAACAACCGTCGCCTGCCGGTGGATCGCATCGACCATGCGGGTCGTCGGCAGCAGGAAATCGAACCGGTCGGCGATCTCGGCCGCCGCCGGCAGGCCCAGCGGCACGCGCACGAAGTCGCGGTCGCTGCCCACGGCCAGATAGCCGGGCGTGACACAGAGCGTGATCTCGACCGCGGCACCGTCAGCGGCACGGCCGCTGAGCACGACGGGGGTCAGACGGCGCAGAAAGCCCGGCACGTTGCCCGACAGCACCTCGCCCGCGATCACCGCGTCGCGCGCGCTGCCGCCGAGCGTGCGCACCTTTTCGACCACCGCGCTGCCGCCCGGAGCCCCGGCGGCGCGCGCCGGAATCGCACGGGTGAGCGCGTTATCGCACATCGCCCCGGCCTGGGCCGCGACGGCGGACATCGCAAAAAGCGCCGCGGCCAGAAGATGCGCCGGACGGCGTGAAATCGAGTTGCTCATGGGTCCCCACCATCGCTGCGTTCAATCCGCGTGCTTCGGACAGGGCTAAGGGCAAGTCAAACAAGATGCGGTTAACGAGGCGGTGTTCCGCCGACACCCCCATCGGGCATCGGCAAAGACCCGCCCAGCCGGCCTGCGGCGCGAGGTCACGGCCAGTCGCGGAAATGGGGTTTTCATTTTTGAAACCAAGCCCATACGAGGCGATCCTCATGCGGGCTTGCAGCATTCGCCGGTGGTTCCGGTTCAGACCAGCTCCAACAGGTCGTAGGTGCCGCCCTGGAACACCGCGTCGATCGAGTCGAGCTCGGCCCCGTCGATCAGCACCCAGACCACCTGGCTGAAACGCGGATGCACGATGAAGGCCTCGGCCACCCCGTCCTCGCCCGCGCCCGGCGTCTCGGCAAAGCGCACCTCGATATCGGACCGGTCGGCATAGGGATAGTCGAAGACCAGCATGTCGCCCTCGGCATCGCTGAAATCCTGCACCCAGTCGATGCCGTGGCCCAGGCTGCCCTGGTGGTAGAACATGTCCGCCCCGGCACCGCCGTTGACGCGGTCGTAGCCGTAGCCGCCATTGATGAAATCGTCACCGTCGCCGCCGAAGATCAGGTCGGACTGGGCGCCGCCGCTGATCACGTCGTCGCCATCCTGCCCCCGCAGCGCGTCAAAGCCGAAGCCGCCGCTGATAAGGTCGTCGCCGTCCATGCCGAAGACCACATCGTCGCCATGGCCCGCCAGAACGCGGTCGGCGCCGGTGCCGGCATAGATCTCGTCATTGCCATCGGCCGCGGTCGCGCCACCGAGGATGCTGTCATCGCCAGCGCCGCCATTGATCTGATCGGCCCCGTCGCCGCCGTAGAGGAAGTCATCTCCGGACCGGCCCACCAGGCGGTCGGCGCCCGCCAGCCCGTGCAGGTTGTCGGCGCCCGAGCTGCCGCTCAGTTCATCGGCGCCGGCGCTGCCGGCCAGCATCACGCCCGTCAGGCCGAAGGTCCCGGTCGTGTCGGCGCGGGCCTCGGCCGAGTCGATGAAGGTATCGTCGCCCGTCAGGGCATAGTCGAAGACCGCCTGATCGAAGGCGGACGTGCCCTCGGTCAGCCCTTCCTCCAGCGCCTCGATCCGGGCGTTGGCCACGATGTCCGCGTCCAGATCGTCGATCGTAAGCAGGTTGCTTGGATGGTCGGGCCGGTCGAAGCAGTCGATCGTCTCTCCCAGTTCGCAGGCCAGCGCGCCCTCGGCATCGTAGGTGAAAAGGCTTTGGTCGTAGGTCGTTACCCTCCAGGCTTCGCGGTAATCGCCGTAAAGCGTGTCGGGGTCCACGGGCCGGTCCAGCACCTCGCCGCCGGGCAGCGCGATATCGTCGGCCGGGTCACCATTGGCCAGGCCGAGCAGCCCCTCGAGCCCGCCGATGAGTTCCTGGTTCAACTCCATGGTCACGTCCATGCGCTGGGCGTCGTCGTCGACGAGCAGGCTGAGCCGCGCGTCGCCGTCATTGACCACGCCGTCGAGCCCGGGGAAGACCACCACGAACAACTCGTCCAGGCGGTAGATGCGCCCGCCCCCAACGTCGAGCGAGCCGAAATTGACCACTCGCGTGGCCACCCCGTCGACGCGGAACGGGTTTTCGTCGGCCGCATCGATCTGCACGACATGCTCGCCCAGCCGCATCGAGACGGCCTGGGCAACGGTGCCGTTGTCGCCCTCGGGCACCATGCGCACCTGCACCTCGAAGGGGCCGCCGTCGATCTGGCGCAACAGTACGAATTCGCCGGCGGCGCGGAAATCATAGCTGACCCCGTCCATCGTGACCGCGTGGCCCACGCCCGCGAGATACCCGGTCGCGCCGGAGTCCGGCGCCGCGGGCAGATCGGCGGTGGCGATGTCGCCCGACCGGACGCGGAAAAACCAATAGCCTTCCTCGCCGGTGTTGCCCAAGCTGTTTTCCAGATCGAGGATCGCGTCCTGATTGCCCGAGGCCGGCAATTCGTAATAGGCGGCCGGGTTGCCGGTGCCCGCGGTATAGCCGGCCACGGCAACCGAGCCACCCAGGCCGCCCACGCCGTCGCTGGCATCGCCCGTGGTCCAGTTGATCTCTTCGTAGCGAAACTCGATATCGAAATCGCCGTCGCCGCGGTCGCTCAGGATCAGCTGAAAGCTGTTGAGCAAATCGGTATGCGAGTTGAAATATCCGACATCGTCCCACGTGACGACGAAGCGGTCGTTCTCGGCGTCGAAATCGTAATAGACGAGGTTGGTCCCCTGCGAGACGCCGCCCGGCGTCGGCGACACGGCGCCGCCGCGGGTGTCGACATCGGCGAAGAACGGGCTGATCTCGGGGTTGCCGCTGGCCTCGGTGATCGCGGTGGGCGTGTAGGTGCGCCGCGGTGCGCTGAACGTCACGCTGCCGTTTGTATTGACCCAGAGCGAGTCGAAACTGCGGCCGAAAAACCTCAGCCCGTCTTCGAAAATCTCGCTGACATCGATTTCCGCCGTCGATCCGTCGTCATTGCGATCGACAACCTGCTCGCCGAACCCTGCGCCGCCGCCGAGGCCCGAAATCAGGACACCTGCCATAGTCTTTTCCTCCGAGAGGTCTGCTCATGCTCTCACGTTATGCGCCAAGCGTCAGACAAGCGCGGCACACGGGCAAGACCGTAGCCGGTGGATTCGGCAATTTTGCGGCGAGGTGAGACCGAATATCCTCGGTTTTGCAAAGAGTCGTCGCCCCAGCCCGGCCGAACACCCCCCGATGGCGCATCGCGCGACCGCCGAAGCGACCCGGCGAGATTTGACGGCATCGCCCCGAAGGCCATCCTTGCCAAGCGGGCAAAATAAAACCCGCGCGACCGGCGCCGTCAGCAAAAGGCACGGCGTATGGACCGCCCGTCATACCGGCTGGCAACCGCTGTTCCCGGCGCGCGCGGCGGGTCCGCGGATGTCGCAATTCAGAGGCGCACACCTTGCCGCGCGGCGAGGTCGGTGAAGAACTGCCAGGCGACCCGGCCCGACCGGGCGCCGCGGGTGGCCTGCCATTCGATGGCCTCGGCGCGCAGCGTGTCGGCCTCGACCTGCACGCCGTAGGCCGTGCAATAGCCGTCGATCATGGCGAGGTATTCGTCCTGGGTGCAGGGGTGGAACCCCAGCCAGAGGCCGAACCGGTCCGACAGCGAAACCTTTTCCTCGGTCGCCTCGGACGGGCTGATCGCCGTCGAGCGTTCGTTCTCGATCATGTCGCGGGGCATCAGGTGGCGGCGGTTCGACGTGGCGTAAAAGATCACGTTGTCGGGCCGCCCCTCGATTCCGCCGTCCAGCACCGCCTTGAGCGACTTGTAATGCTCGTCGTCATGAGAAAACGACAGGTCGTCGCAAAACAGCAGGAAACGCGCCTCGGGCGCGGCGCGCATCAGGGTAAGCAGCCGGCCGATGGTGGGCAGGTCCTCGCGCTGGATCTCGACGATCTTCAGCGCGTGGCCCTCTTTGACCACGGCGGCGTGGATGGCCTTGACCAGGCTCGACTTTCCCATGCCCCGCGCACCCCACAAAAGCGCGTTGTTGGCCGGCAGGCCGCGGGCGAAATGGCGCGTGTTCTCGAAAAGCGTGTCGCGCGCCCGGTCGATGCCCTGCAACAGCGCGAGATCAACCCGGTTGACCCGCGCCACGGGCGACAGGCGGTCGGGGGCGGCATGCCAGACGAAGGCATCGGCGGCGTCGAAGTCGGGGGCCGGCGCGGGGGCCGGGCTCAGCCGTTCCAGCGCCTCGGCGATGCGGGCCAGGCTTTCTTCGCTCACCGCCCGCCCTCGGGGGTGTCCTCGCCCTCGTCGAATTCGCGCATCAGCGGGTCGTCGGCCTCGTCTTCGTCGTCCTCGAACCACAGCCCCTGTTCGCGCAGTTCCTTCTCGCGCTTCTTCTCGACGCGGCGGACCAGCAGGATGGAAATCTCGTACAGCCCGTAGACCACGACAAACAGAATGACCTGGGTGATGACATCGGGCGGCGTGACCAGCGCGGCCAGCACCAGGATGGCCACGACCGCATATTTCCTGACCGACCCCAGCCCCGCGGCCGAGACCAGCCCCGCCTTGCCCATCAGCGTCAGAAGCACCGGCAACTGAAAGCACAGCCCGAAGGCCAGGACGAACTTGATGGTCAGCGAGAGGTATTCCTGAACCGAACCGTGGAACGTGATGCCCGCGGTTTCCGATTTGATTTCCTCGCCTTCTGAGGCGAGTTGGCCGACCTGCTGGAAGTTCAGGAAGAAGTCGAAGGCAAGCGGCGTGACCACGTAATAGGCAAAGGACGCGCCGAGAAAGAACATGATCGGCGAGGCCAGCAGGAACGGCAGGAAAGCGTTTTTTTCCTTCCGGTAAAGCCCCGGCGCCACGAACCGCCACATCTGGTAGGCGATGAACGGGAAGGCCAGCGCGAACCCGCCCAAAAGCGAGATCTGGATGGCGACGAAGAAGCCTTCCTGCAGCTTGATGAGGTAAAGCCCGCAATCCTGCCCGCGCTCGGCCAGCGCGCCGCAGATCGGGTGGGTGAGGAAGTTGAAGATCGTGTTCCAGACGGTGAAGCAGATCACCATGCCCACTACGAACGCGGCCACCGAGTAGATCAGCCGCGTGCGCAGCTCGGCCAGATGTTCGATGAGCGGGGCGGAGCTGTCTTCGATCTGGTCTTCGTGGCTCATGCGTCGCTCTTGCTGTCAGGGCCTGTCGTGGCGGCGGCGCTTTCGGCCTGCTCGGCGGCGCGCTCTTCGGCCTTGCGCTTGCGGGCCGCCTCGGCGGTGGCGGCGCGGTAGCGTTCGGCATGGGCGGCGCGCTCGTCGGTCATCTCGGCTGTGGCCGGGCCCGGCGCGTCCTCTTCGTCGGTCTTGCCCTTGTCCTTGCCGAACTTGGGCTCCCATTTCTCGAACCTGTCGGCCGCGTCCTTGACCGCGTCGAGCCCCATCTTGCGCGGGTTGGTCATCTCGCGCAGGTCCTTGGCGGTCTCCTTGACCCCGGCCTCGTCGGCGGCGTCATCCATGGCACGCTGGAACTCGCGCGCCATGTTGCGCGCCTTGGCGGTGAACCGGCCCAGGGTACGGAACATGCCGGGCAGGTCCTTGGGGCCTACCACGATCAGCGCAACGATGCCGATCAGCAAGAGTTCGGTCCAGCCGAGGTCGAACATGGGATCAGGCCCTCAGGGCAGCGGGCAAGGTGGCTTACACCTTGTCCTTTTCTTCCTCGGGGGTCACGTCGCGGGCGGCCTCAAGGCTTTCCTTGGCCTCTTCGGTCTCTTCCTTGACGCCCTTCTTGAAGGCGGTGATGCCCTTGCCGACCTCACCCATCAGCGACGAGATCTTGCCGCGCCCGAAAAGCACCAGCACGACGACGGCGATGAGAAGAAGGCCGGGCAGGCCGATATTGTTCAGCATGGCTGTCTCCCTACGGACCCGCGCCTTGCGCACCTCCGGGTCCCGGTTTGAAATCTGTTTGACACATGTATTGGCTTCCGCGGGCAGATCAAAGCCCCATTCCGCCGCAAAACCGCGATTTATTGCCCCCCGCCTCGGCCGTACGCGGGGCGCACGGCCTTGCGGCGGCCTTGCGGTTTCCCCAAAGGTTGGGTCGGACGAACCGATTCATCTCATCCCATGGGAGTCAGGGACATGCATACCGAGGACATGAACGGCAAGACGCTGGAGCACTGGAACTGCGACGACCTGCAACAGGCCATGAAGCAAGGCGAAGTGCTGCTGATCGACGTGCGCACCCCGCAGGAGTACATGTTCGAGTATATCCGCGGCGCGCTGCTGTTGCCGATGGCGGCCTACGACCCCGCCTTCCTGCCCGAGGGCGGCGACAAGAAGATCGTGTTCCACTGCGGCTCGGGCGTGCGCTCGCGCAAGGTGGCAGAGGCCTATCTGGCGGCGGGCCATGACGTGGCCGCGCATCTGGAGGGCGGCTTCGCGGCCTGGAAGACGGCGCGCAAGCCCTATATCGGCACCGACATGGCCACCGGCGCGCCGGTGACTGTCGGCGGGGCCTGACCGGCCCGGCGGGCGCCTATGGGTGGATGTCGGCAAGCGCCCGCCCCGGCCGGCCGCGCCGCCCCTCAGGCCGCCCGTTCCTGCCCCGGGGCCGGAAACACGAAACAGCGGTCGCGCCGGATCATCAGCCACATCGGCGTGCCGGGCTTGGGAAGGAACACGGCGGGAACGGTCGCCTTCAGAACCGACCCATCGAACTCCATCCGGAACTCCACCAGGCTTTCGGACCCCATGAAGCGGGCGCGCTCGACCACCGCGCGGGCGGGCACGCCGTCATCGGGCGTGGGGTTGGGGCCGCGGCCGTTGCGGTCGAAGTCGATCTTGACGTGCTGCGGCCGGATGATGATGTCGACCTCGGCGCCATCGGGCATCGCCGGCGTGAGGAACTGGCCAAAGGGCGTATCCGTAAGAAGATTCTGAACTTTGCCCTTGATGACGTTGATATCGCTGAAAAACGCCGCCGCGGCCCGGTCGATCGGCGCGTTGTAGAGGTTATAGGGCGCACCCTGCTGCACGATGCGCCCCGCGCGCATCAGGGCGATCTCGTCGGCCATGCGCATCGCCTCGTCGGGCTCGTGCGTGACCAGCAGCACCGCCGTACCCTCATCCTTCAGCACGCTCAGCGTCTCGTCGCGGATCTCGTCGCGCAGCCGGTTGTCGAGGCCCGAAAACGGCTCGTCCATCAGCATGATCCGCGGCCGCGGCGCCAGCGCCCGCGCCAGCGCCACGCGCTGCTGCTCGCCGCCCGACAACTCGTGCGGGTAGTCGTCGATAAACCGCGCGAGCTCGACCCGGGCCAGCAGCTCTTGCACCCGGGCGCGCTTTTTCTCTTTCGGGCCGTTGAGGCCGAAGGCCACGTTCTCGGCCACGCTGAGATGCGGAAAAAGCGCGAAATCCTGAAACATCAGCCCGACCTCCCGCCGCTCGGGCGGGATGCGGAAAACCGTGTCGCAGATCAGCTTGCCGTCGATGTAGATCTCGCCCTGATCCTGCATGTCGACGCCGGCGATGATGCGCAGCGTGGTGGACTTGCCGCAGCCAGAGGGGCCCAACAGGCAGGTCACCTGCCCTGGCATCACGGTAAGGGACACGTCGTCGACCACCGCCCGGCCGCCGAAGCGCCGGGTGATGTTCCTGATTTCCAGCCGGGGTGTCGGGGTGCTCACCGTCTGCCTCACGCATCATGTCCGATGAAAACACTCGGAATTCGGCAACACATAGCAAGCCGCCCCGGCGGCGGCAAGTCCGGCCCTGCGGCCCGGTTCAAAGCGTCGCGTTCACCGCGCCGCCATCCAGCAGGATGTTCTGCCCCACGACAAATCCCGCATGCTGCGAGCACAGAAACGCGCACATCGCGCCGAACTCCTCGGCCGTGCCGTAGCGGCGGGCGGGAATGGTCTCGGCCCGTTTGGCGCGTGCCTGCTCCAGCGTGATGCCTTCCTTATCGGCCACGCCCTTGTCCAGCGCGTCGGCCCGGTCGGTGTCATGGATGCCCGGCAGCAGGTTGTTGATCGTCACACCGTGCGGCGCCACCTGCCGCGATGTGCCCGCGACATAGCCGGTCAGCCCGGCGCGGGCCGAGTTCGACAGGCCCAGCACCGCAATGGGCGATTTGACCGACTGGCTGGTGATATTGACCACGCGGCCCCAGCCCCGGTCCATCATGCCGGGCAGCAGCGCCTTCATCAGCGCGATCGGGGTCAGCATGTTGGCGTCGAGCGCCTTGATGAAATCCTCGCGGCCCCAGTCGCTCCACATGCCCGGCGGCGGGCCGCCCGCGTTGGTCACCAGGATGTCCACGTCGCCGGCCTGGGCCAGCACCTCGGCGCGGCCGTCCTCGGTGGTGATGTCGGCGGCCACGGCGGTGACCGCCACGCCATTGGCCGCGCGGATCGCCTCGGCCGCCTCTTCCAGCGCGCCCGCGCCGCGCGCGTTCATCACCAGGTCGACCCCTGCCCCTGCCAGCGCCTCGGCGCAGCCGCGCCCCAGCCCCTTGGACGAGGCACAGACCAGCGCCCGCTTTCCCGCGATTCCCAGTTCCATCGGCGTTTCCCCTTTCCCGTTGCGGGCCTGCCTGCCCGCGCCTTCCCGATACCAGCCCGGCGCGCGGCACGAAAGGGCCGCCGCGGCGATTCGACCCGGCCGCCCTGCCGCGCCCTTGGACGGGCCGGCGGCGCCGGCGTGAACAATGGCACCTTCCGGCCCGGCATTGTCGCCGGGGCGCGGCCAACGCATCCCGATGGCGCGCTGAAAACCGGTCCCGAGACCCCCGGGCAAATTGCAGATACGCCGCTTTGGGCCTAAAATTGCCATAACGAGGACGCGGTCGGCGCGGCACATTGGGGGCAGCCCGTGGCCAGACCAAGTGAAAGCGCCCAGGAAGTCGATTGGCGAGCTGCCCCATGACCGGTTCCATCCCCAAGCCCCCTGCCCCCAGCTATGGCTGCCACGTCTTCGACGCGGCCGATCTGGTTGCCGTGGCGGGCGCCAATCAGGGCGACGCGCTGACCCCGTGCGAGACGCTGTGCCCGGGCGATGTCTACGAGATGCGCGAAGCGGCCGAGGCGCTGTACCTTTCGGTCGCCGACGCGGCGGCCGCCAGCGCCCGGTCGGCACATGTGCTGCGCGCAGGCGACGAGGCGGCCGAGATCGCGGCGGGAACCGAGATCGGCCAGCCGGGCGAGCGGCTGGGCATCGACGGCAAGCTGACGCTGATGGCGCCCGACGGCGCGCAGGTCGAGTTGCTGCTGGTCCTGCTCTCCGAGGGGCCGGCCGCCCGGCTGGCCTTCCTGCCGCTGGGCCCGGTCGAGCCGCGGGTCGGCTATGCGCTGATCCGCGTCGATACCGCGCCCGGCCCGGTGCGGCTGGCCGACATCACCTCGGTGGCCTTCACGCGGGGCACGATGATCGCGGTGGCGGGTGGCGAGCAGCGCCCGATCGAAACCCTGTCCGTCGGCGACCGGCTGTTGACCCGCGACCACGGCGCCCAACCGCTGCGCTGGATCGGCCGGCGCACGGTGCGCGGGGTCGGCGCCTACGCGCCCGTCGTCATCGCCAAGGGCACGCTGGGCAACGCAAGCGACCTGATCGTCAGCCAGCACCAGCGCCTGTTCATCTACCAGCGCGGCCGCCAGCGGCTGACCTCGACCGCCGAGGCGCTGGTCAAGGCCCAGCACCTGGTGGACGGCGACACCGCCTATATCCGCAAGGGCGGCTTCGTCGAGTATTTCCACCTGGTCTTCGACCGCCACGAGATCCTCTATGCCGAGGGCATCCCGACCGAGAGCCTGCTGGTCAACGAGGCGATGCTGGGCCGGATGCCCGAGGACCTGGCGCGCGAGGTCGCGCGGCGGTTTCCGCTGCTTGCCCAGCGGCCGCATTTCGGCACCGAGGCCGACGGCGCGCTGTTGCGCGGCAAGGGCGCGGCAGAGCTGCGCCGCCTGCTGGGCCAGTCCTGAGCCTCAGATCAGCGCGGCCAGAAGCGGGGTCCATTGCGCACGGATCGGCGCGTAGAGCTTTTGCGGCTTGTCAAAGATCGTCAGCCCCTCCTCGGCGAGGTCGGCATAGGCGGCGCGCTCGGTCAGCGTGGCAACGGGCTGTTGGCCGATCGCCTCGAAAAAGGCATCCAGCCGCGCCGCGCCCCGGCTGCGCGGGCGCACCCGGTTGGCGACGATCTCAAGGCCGACCTTGCCCTTTCGGATGCGCTTGATCTGCTGCAGATCCTTGACGAAGCGGCGGGTGGATTCGGCGTCGAAGAAAGATGGCAGGATCGGCGCGATCACCGACTTGGCCTCGGCCACCAGCGGCTCGGCCGCGCCGCCGTATAGCGCGCCGGGCGCATCGACGAACAGCCAGTCGGTGCCTTTTGGTGCCTGGCCCAGCCGGCGCGGCGCGGTCCAGTCCAGCCCATGGATGCGCGCCGCCCGCCCCGGACGGCGCTTGAGCCAGCGCAGCGACGATTTCTGCGGGTCGGCATCGGCCAGCGCCACCCGCCAGCCGCCATCGGCCAGCGCCGCGGCCAGCGTGATCGCGATTGTGGTCTTGCCGCATCCTCCCTTGCGGTTGGCGATCAGGACGGTCTTCAAGATGCGGCCTCCTCTTGTCTCGTGGACGATGCGCGCGGCCCAGGGCAATGGGTCGTCCAGCATAGGCAAGTCGACCTCTTAAGCAATGTATATCCCCAACTTTTCGCCAGCGGGTTGACAGCCGTCGCACCCCGCCCCGATGCTGGACGCGTCGTGTTTCGCAGCAGGGCAGATTGTCGATGTCCTTCACCGTTCTCGTCTCGACCGATCTCTCGCCCCGCGCCGACCGGGCCGTGCAACGGGCGTTTCGCATCGCGGCCTGGCTGGATGGCGAGGTGATCCTGCTCAGCGTCATCGACGAGGCGATGCCGGCGGACATGGCCGAACAGATGCGCGGCGCGGCCGAGCTGAAATTGGCGCAGTTCGCCGCCTCGATCCCCTATTCCGACCGGGTACGCCACGACACGCGGGTTCTCGTCGGCGATCCGCCCGCAACGATCCCGGCCATGGCAGAAGCCGCCCGCGCCGATCTCTTGGTGCTGGGCCTGCACCGCCCGCGCCCGTTTCTCGACATGCTGCGCGAGACCACGATGGAACGCATCGTGCGCCACTCGTCCCGGCCCGTGCTGCTGGTGCGCGACCCTGTGGACCACGCCTATGCAAGGGTGCTGGCCGCGCTCGATTTCGCCCCGGCCTCGACCGCCGCGCTGGTATTGGCCGACCGGATCGCGCCCGAGGCCGATCTATGCGGGGTCCACGCCGTGCATGTCCCCTATCACGGTTTCGTCGCGGCCGCGGGCGGCGCTGGCACCGGCGCCCCCTTCCTGCACCACGCCGAGAGGCAGCTCGCCGCGTGGCGCGCGGGCCCGGACGTGCCCGGACGGCTGGGCGAAGTCGAGATCATGGAGGGAGCGGCCCACACGGTGCTGGCCCGCCAGGTCGAGGCGCTGCGCCCCGACCTTCTGGCGCTGGGGGCCCATGGCCGTGCCGGCGCCGCGCCCTCGCTGCTGGGCAGTCTGGCCAACGACATGATGCGCGACCCGCCCTGCGACCTGCTGATCGCGCGGGCCGGCACGGCGGGCTGAGCCCTCACATCGTGTAAAAGAACTCTTCGCGCACGATCTTGCCGTCGGCGACGGTGTAAAGCCCGACCTCCTGCATCTCGCTGACATCGCCGGACTCGCGGCTGCGGGCCTTGATCGCGTAATAGACGGCAAAGCGGTCGGGGCCATGCAGGAACGGCCCCTCGGTCGTGGCCTCCAGCATGTCCATCGCGCCCTCCCACCAGTCATGCTTGGCCCTGATCCCGTCCAGCCCGCGGGTTTCGCGCCCCTGCCCCATATCCGCCGCCTCGACCGAGACGGCGTCGGGGGCGTAAAGCGTGTCCAGGTTGGCCTTGGCCCGACCCTCGCGCACCCCCGCGACCAGGTCGTTGGCAATCTCTTCGAACGTCATGGCATCCTCCCTGATGCGCCGATGATCTCACCAGCCTGCGCCGGCCGCGCGACATCGGCAAGACAGGGCTTCACGATTGCACCCCCTTCCCCCCTCGCCTATATCCGCCCCCATGCTGGACGCCCCCACCAACCGCCCCGACCTGCCGCCGGAAATTGCCCGGCGCCGGACCTTTGCCATCATCAGCCACCCCGATGCCGGCAAGACCACGCTGACCGAAAAGTTTCTGCTCTACGGCGGCGCGATCCAGATGGCGGGCCAGGTGCGCGCCAAGGGCGAGGCGCGGCGCACGCGGTCGGACTTCATGAAGATGGAGCAGGACCGGGGTATCTCGGTTTCGGCCTCGGCGATGTCGTTCGATTTCGGCAAGTTCCGCTTCAATCTGGTCGACACGCCGGGCCACAGCGATTTTTCCGAAGACACCTACCGCACGCTCACCGCCGTGGACGCCGCGGTGATGGTCATCGACGGCGCCAAGGGCGTGGAGAGCCAGACCCGAAAGCTGTTCGAGGTCTGCCGGCTGCGCGATTTGCCGATCCTGACCTTCTGCAACAAGATGGACCGCGAAAGCCGCGACACCTTCGACATCATCGACGAAATCCAGGAAAACCTCGCCATCGACGTGACGCCCGCCTCCTGGCCCATCGGCCAGGGGCGCGATTTCCTGGGCTGCTACGACATGCTCAACAACCGGTTGGAGCTGATGGACCGCGCCGACCGCAACAAGGTGGCCGAGTCGATCAAGATCGAGGGGCTGGACGACCCGAAGCTCGCCGAGAATGTCCCCGAGCACCTGCTGGAGCAGCTGCTGGAAGAGGTCGAGATGGCGCGCGAATTGCTGCCCACGCTCGACCCGCAATCGGTGCTGGAGGGGCACATGACGCCCATCTGGTTCGGCTCGGCGATCAATTCCTTCGGGGTGAAGGAACTGATGGACGGCATCGGCCGCTACGGGCCCGAACCGCAGATCCAGGCCGCCGAACCGCGCCAGATCGCCCCCGAAGAGGACAAGGTGACGGGCTTCGTCTTCAAGGTGCAGGCCAACATGGACCCCAAGCACCGCGACCGGGTGGCGTTCCTGCGCATGGCGAGCGGGCATTTCAAGCGCGGCATGAAGTTGACCCATGTGCGCAGCAAGAAACCGATGACGGTGTCCAACCCGGTGCTGTTCCTGGCCTCCGACCGGGAACTGGCCGAAGAGGCCTGGGCGGGCGACATCATCGGCATTCCCAACCACGGCCAGCTTCGCATCGGCGACACGCTGACCGAGGGCGAGGCGCTGCGCGTCACCGGCATCCCGTCCTTCGCGCCCGA
This sequence comes from Rhodovulum iodosum, assembly GCF_041020385.1. NCBI lineage: Bacteria > Pseudomonadati > Pseudomonadota > Alphaproteobacteria > Rhodobacterales > Paracoccaceae > Rhodovulum > Rhodovulum iodosum. Next base: position 927,119 of record NZ_JBEHHI010000002.1, read on the forward strand.
GCTCTTGAAAAACTGCCGCGCCGGCGACCCGATGAAGGCCAAGCATCTCGACAAGGCGCTGATGCAATTCGCCGAGGAGGGCGCGGCCAAGGTGTTCAAGCCGATGCTGGGCGCGGGCTTCATCGTGGGCGTGGTGGGGCAGCTGCAATTCGAGGTGCTGGCCAGCCGGATCGAGCTGGAATACGGGCTGCCCGTCCGCTTCGAGCCGACACAGTTCACCTCGGCCCGCTGGGTGCATGGCGACAAGGCCGAGGTCGATGCCTTTACCGCCAAGAACAAGCAGCACATGGCCACCGACAACGATGGCGACGTGGTCTACATGACCCGCCTGCAATGGGATATCGACCGGGTGACTCGCGATCACCCGGAACTGACCCTGTCAGCCACCAAGGAAATGCAGGTCTAGCCCGGTCGTGCCGCCCCGCCCTGCCGGGCGGAGCCTGCGTTTTGTCGGGCGGCGGATCAGCCGAACATGTCGGCGGTGATCCCCGCGTACCAGCCCAGCGATTCCTCGAAGGTGGCCTTTCTCAGCGCCGCGTCCTCGCCGGTCTGGCTGATGAACCCGTCGACCTTGGCGATCTTTTCGTCGGTGGCCTGGTAGGAGGCGCCCACCTTGATGCCGTCTTCGGTGTCGATCAGCGACCAGCAGGTGTTGGAGTATTTCGCCGGGAAGACGCGGGAGTCGGTCAGCGCGCCGCGCACCGCCATCGCCGCCACCTTGGCCTGGCTGTTGGCCGAAAAGCCCGATTTCGGCATGTCGCCCGCGATGGTGGCATCGCCGAGGACGTGGATGTTTTCATCCACCTGGCTTTGCATCGTGGCCGGGTCGATCGGGCAGAACCCGCTGTCGTTGGTCAGCCCCATGGCATGGGCGATATGGCCCGCCTTCTGCGCCGGGATGACGTTGCAGACGTCGACCTTTTCCACCGTTCCGTCGATATCCACCTCCATCGCGTCGGGGTTGACCGACACGTTGGCGCCGCCGAAATCCGGGCCGACGCGTTCGATCATGCCGGCGTAATGCTTGTTCCAGCCTTCCTCGAACAGCGCCTGTTTCGAAAACTTCTCCTTCGGGTCCACGATCAGGATCTTCGCGGTCGGGTTGCTGGCCTTCAGCACATGGGCGACCATCGACACCCGCTCGTAGGGCCCCGGCGGGCAGCGGAAGGGGTTGGGCGGCGCCACCATGCAGTAGGTGCCGCCTTCGGGCATCGCCTCGATCTGCGCTTTCAGAAGTTGGGTCTGGCTGCCGGCCTTCCAGGAATGGGGCATCTTGTTCTGGGCCGCCGTGCTCCAGCCCGGCACCGAGCCCTCGACGAAATCGATCCCCGGCGCCACGATCAGCCGGTCGTAGCCAAAGCTGTGCCCGGCGGCGGTGGTCACGGTCATGGCATCGCGATCCACCCCGATCACCCAGTCATGCACCACGTTCACGCCGTAGTCGGAGGCGAGCCCGCCGTAGGTGTGGCCAATCGAGGCAAAGTCGCGGAAGCCGCCGATATATAGGTTGGAAAAGAAGCAGGTATAGTATTTGCGCGTCGGCTCGATCAGGGTCACGTCGATCGCGCCGTCGGAATCCTTGGCGATATAGCGCGCGGCGGTTGCCCCGCCGGCGCCGCCGCCCACGATCACCACGTGCGGCTTGGCCTGGCCCAGCACGCGGGGCGCGGACAAGGCCGCGGTTCCCGCGATGGCCACGCCGAGAAAGTTACGTCGGTTGAATGTCATCCCAGTTTCCTCCCGTTTTGGATGATGCGCGTTTCCAAAGGCACATCGGTGGCCGGGGGGCTGCCCCGGCGGTGTCGTGTCAGTTGCTCAGCGACCCGAAATAGGCGGCCAGCGCGGCGATTTCCTCGTCGGACAAGCGGCTGGCCATCATCTGCATCACCGGATGCGGCCTGAGCTTTTGCTTGTAGGCGTGCATGGCGACGACAAAATCCTTTTCCGGCCATAGCGTGATCGACGGGATGCCCTGGTCGGACCCGTCGCGCTGGTGGCAGGTGGTGCACTCGCTGGAGAGGTATTCGCCATAGGCCTCGTCGCCGACGAGGGCCAGCGTTTCCTCGGACAGTTTCGGATAGTCGGGCCGGGCCGTCGGCGCGGCCTCGGGAATGTTCGACGGTTTGTCGGAATACTCGCGCAGGAAGGCCAGAAGGTCGGCCCGTTCGGTCGGGTCTTCGAGCCCTTCAAAGCTCATCCGCGTGCCCGAGACAAGAACCAGCGGATTTTCGATATAGGCATCCAGCGTCGTCAACGTCCAGGTCAGCCCGTCGCTGCCCATCCGCGACATCGATTTGGAATAGGGAAACCCCTCGACCGAGGCCGCGCGGCGCCCGAAAATGCCGGTCAGCGGCGGGCCGATGCCGATCTCGGCGTCCGGGCCGATCTGGTGGCACCCGCTGCAATAGACCCAAATTTCGGCGCCGCGCTCGGCATCGCCTATGGCCTCGGCATGGCCGTCCGCCGCGCCCTCGCCCGCCCCTCCCAAGGCGAGCGCAAGAGCAAAAAAAACTCTCTCCCTCATGACTTTAACCGTCGCCCAACTCGCACGAGAAAAGCAACTGCTTTTGTCTCGTGGGACAAATCACCACACGTCTGGGTCGATCCCCTGTTCGCGCAACGCGGCAAACTTGTCCTGCAGGTAGCGCTGGAACGGCTGCTCGCGGAATTCGTTCTCGGCCACGTATTCCAGCGCGGAAAGGTAGTGGAAGGGTTTCAGATAGCCCGGCAGGCGGAACGCCTCTGCCTGGGCGGCGCTCTCGGCCCCGGCCGCCGCGGCGGGAAACAGCACCGTGGTGGGGGTGAAGTTCACCCCCCACTTCGCCGCGAGCGCGCGTTCTTCCAGCTCTTGCCCGTCGAAATCCAGCACCGCGCGGGCGCCCCAGAGGTCGAGCTGGACCACGTCGTACCGCGCGGTCAGGTAATCCACGATCTCGGCGCGTTCGAAATTGACCCGGTGCAATTCGCGGCAGTAGGGGCAGCCGGCCTGTTCGAACAGCACCATCAGGCCCTTGCCCTGATCCGCGGCGGTGGCCAGATCGTCGCCCAGCTCGAGAAAGCTGTCGAGAAACCAGTCTTGCTTGTGCAGACCGTCATCGCCAACGCGGGCGTCGGCGAAAGACGGTCGCGCGGCGGCCAGCGCCAGCGCGCCGGCGATCATATGGCGTCGTGTCGGCATCTCGTCCTCCCGGACGGAACCGTACCATCGAATCAGCCCGGCCCGAAAACACGAAAAAGCGACCCCCTGTGGTCCGGGGGCCGCCCTGGGCCGATCGGGAGGAAAACCGGCGTCAGTTGAACGAACGCAGGTAAGCGATCACCGCCTCGCGATCTTCGTCCTTACGCAGACCCTGGAACGACATCCGGCCCCGCTTGATTACGTCACGCGGGCTTTCCAGATAGGCGTCCAGCGTCTCGTGATCCCAGACCATGCCCTCTTCGCCCGCTTCTTGCAGCGCCGGCGAGTACCTGAAGCCCTCGGCCTGAGCGACCTTGCGGCCGACGACGCCGTTCAGGACCGGGCCCACCCGGTGCTTGGCATCCTCGCCGATCTGGTGGCAGGACGCACACTGGCGGAAGACCTTTTCGCCCGCGGCGACCAGTTCGGGGTCTGGCGCGGCGACGGGGGCGGCGGCTTCCTGGGTGTCGGCGGCGGCCGTGATTTCTTCCTGCTCGGTGGCGACCTCGTCGGTTTCCTCTTCGGGGGTCACGTCCAGCACCGCCGCGCGCATGGTGATCTCGACGCTGTCCTTGCAGTCTTCCATGCAAGGCTCGGCGTTCCAGAAATGCGCTTCCGCTTCCTCGCGGTCATCGACGATGAACCCGTCGGCATTCGGCATCTCGACATCGAGGAAGTTTTCGTTCGACAGCACGAAATCTTCTTCCACCAGGTAGTTGGAGTAGAGGATGTAGGCGGTGATCGCGTAGACCTCGTCCACGCTCAGCGACTGGGCGCCGCCGAAGGGCATCGAACGGTGCACATAGTCCCACGCGGTCGACAGGTAGGGCCAGTAGGACCCCACGGTCTTGAGCGGGTCCTCGTGGTCGAGCGTGCCCTCGCCGCCGGCCAGCTTGGGCCAGTTGCCGACGCCCTCGGCAAATTCGCCGTGGCAGACCGCGCAATTGTCGGAAAACAGCCTCTCGCCATCCTCGACCGAGCCCGAGCCCTCGGGCAGGCCGGTGCCGTCGGGGGCCACGTCGACATTCCAAGCTGCGATTTCCTCGGGCAGCGCGGGGCGGCCCAGGCCGAATTTCTCGGCGAAGGCGGGCGCGGCGGTCAGGGTGCCGACCAGCGCCGTTCCGATCACCAGATTACGAAATTTCGACATTCTCCGCCTCCCCGTTCCCGTTGACCCACCAGGTCTGGATGCCGTTGTTATGATAGATCGAGTTCAGGCCGCGCACCTCGCGCAGCTGGTCCTTGGTCGGCTGCACGTAGCCGGTGCTGTCCACCGCGCGCGATTGCAGGAACATCTCGGACCCGTCCCACTCGATATCCAGGTAAAAGCGGCTGATCGCCTTGTCCTGACCGGGCTGGGCCAGGCGCGCGGTCTGCCAGGTCTTGCCTCCGTCGATGGTGACGTCCACCCGTTCGATCGCGCCGCGTCCCGACCAGGCCAGCCCGGTGATGACCAGCGGCCCGGGGCCGTGGGTGATCGGCGATTGCGGGCTGGGGCTGGTGATGACCGACTTGGCGTCCATCTCCCAGGTCCATTTCCGGCTGGTGCCGTCGGCCAGCGTGTCGGTGTATTTCGAGGTCTCCTCGCGGCTCTGGATGGCCTGGGGGGTCACTTCGATGCGGCGCAGCCACTTGACCCACAAGTTGCCTTCCCAGCCGGGCACGACCAGCCGCACCGGATAGCCGTGTTCCTTGCGCAGCGCCTCGCCATTGGCCTTGAAGGCGACCAGCACGTCGTCCATCGCCTTTTCAAGCGGGATCGAACGGCCGTTCGACGACGCGTCGGCGCCCTCGACATAGATCCACTTGCCCTCGGTCTGCACGCCGGCCTCTTCCAGCAGGGTCCTGAGCGGAACGCCGGAATATTCCATGTTGTGGATCATGCCGTGGGTGAACTGTGCGCCGTTGAGCTGCGCACCGGCCCATTCCATGCCCGAGTTGGCCGCGCATTCGCAGAAATAAACGCGGTTCTCGCGCGGGAAGCGTTCGAGATCTTCGTAGGTAAAGATCAGCGGCCGGTCGACCAGGCCGTTGATCATCAGCCGGTAGTCTTGCTTGCGCAGCTCGATCGCGCCCGAATGGTGCCGCTCGAACGCGCAGCCCTGGGGCGTGATCGTGCCGTCCAGCGCATGGATCGGCGTGAAGTTGATCGAGCTGATCGTGTCGGCCGTCAGCCATTCCACGTTGCGGCGGATGACGTCGTCTTCGTACTCGATGGGCAGGCCGTAGGGCACGGCATCGACCCCATCGCCCAGGCCCTGCGCCCAGGGCTGGATCTCGGTGATGAGCGGGTCGGGCTCTGCCGCGTTGGCCGCGCCGCCCGCGGCGATGGCGCCGCCGGTGGCAAGCCCGGCCTTGATGAAGCCGCGCCGCGTGGTCGAGGGTTGTGACTGGTCGGTCATGTCTGCAACCTCCTCCTCAATTCGGAATGTTTCGTGTCGGTTGGTGTGAGTTGCTGTCGGGGCCGGATCGGGGGCGCTCAGGGCCCCGTCACCTTGACGGATTTGTTCGGGTCAACATGCACCGTGCCCATGCGCTTGATGTAGCTTTCCACCACATCCCAGATCGCGGGGCCCTCGGTGTCTTCGTTGACGCTGGCCCAGCCCGAGACGACATAGCTTCTGGCCGGGTCGATCGGCTCGCCCGTCTTCAGCAGGGTCATGTTGGTGATCCGGCTGCCCTGGGGCTTGCTGACGTCGATGTGGTAGCCCATGCCGCCGACGCGCACCATGTCGCCGCCCTGCTGGTAGTAGGGGTCGGGGTTGAACAGGTTGTCGGCCACGTCCTCCATGATCACGTTCAGCGTCTCGCCAGTCATCTCTGAACGGTAGGCCGCGGGGTAGGACATCGAGGTGGCGTTGAACAGATCCTCACGGGTGATCGGGTCGCCCGGCAGCAGGCTGGGCGCCCAGCGGAAACCGGGGCTGAGCGCGATATCGGCCTCGCGCTCCTCGATCAGCGCGTTGCAGATCAGATCGTCCCAGGTGCCGTTGAAATTGCCGCGGCGGTAAAGCAGGGTGTCGGTCGTGCCCAGCACCTCTTCCAACTCGGCCTTGTAGGGCGCGCGCTGTTCGTCGATCAGCGTGGCGACATCCGCGTCGGGCTCGATCACGTCCGAGAAGATCGGGATCAGCTTGTGGCGGAATCCCATCATCTGGCCGTTCTGCACGTCCAGGTCGAGGCGGGTGACGAACTTGCCGTTGCTGCCGCTGGCGATCAGCAGGGTGTTGCCCACCAGCACCGGCTCGGGCAGCGCGTCATGGGTGTGACCCGTGAGAATGACATCGATGCCAGGCACTTGGCCGGCCATCTTGCGGTCCACGTCGAACCCGTTATGGCTGAGCACGACCACCAGGTCGGCACCGGCGTCGCGCACTTCCTGCACCACCTCGTACATCCGCTCTTCGCGGACGCCGAAGCTGAGGCCGGGGAACATCCAGCCGGGGTTGGCGATCGGCATGTAGGGGAACGCCTGGCCGATCACCGCGATCTTGGCGCCGCCGCGCTCGAACATCTGGTAGGGCTCGTAGGCGGGTTCGTCCCATTCGGCATCGAAGATGTTGGCGCCAAGGAAGGGGAAGTCGAGCCCCTCGACGATCTCGTTCACCCGGTCGATGCCGAGGGTGAATTCCCAGTGACTGGTCATCGCGTCGGGCTTGAGCGCGTTCATGACGTTGACCATGTCCTGCGCCTCGGTCTTCAGACAGGTGTAAGAGCCATGCCATGTGTCGCCGCCGTCCAGCAACAGCGCGTCGGGCCGGTCGGCGCGGATCGCGTTCAGCACGGTCGCCACACGGTCCAGCCCGCCCATCCGGCCATAGCTCTTGGCCAGCGAGACGAAATCGACATAGGTCAGCGCGTAGGCCTCGGGCGTGCCGGGCTTGATGTCGAACATCTTGAGAAAGTCTTCGCCGGTCACATGCGGCGGCAGGCCGTTCACGGCGCCGACGCCGAGGTTGATCTCGGGCTCACGGAAATAGATCGGTTTGAGCTGGCCGTGAATGTCGGTGACATGCATCAGGGTCACGTTGCCGAACGTGTCGAACTCCAGCAACTGGTCCTGGGTCAACGCCTGCTGGGCGGCGAGCTTTGCCCAGTTGCCGATCCCCGAGGCGCCATAGATGGCCGAGGCCGCGACCGTCGCCTGCAGGAAGTCTCTCCGCGAAATCATGGTGTGAGCGTCCTCTCTCAGCGGTTTCGCACCCATTCACATGCGCGAAACTGAATATTTCAGAGCGGAAAAACCCCGCGCCAGAGCCGCCCGGCGCGGGGTTTTCCGAGGTTTAGTTGCGGACCGACGGCCCTTCGACCGACAGACCGTTGCCGCGCGAGGCGACGTAAAGCTCAAGCGCCACGAATTCCGGCGAGCCCGGGCTGAAGGTATGCGCGCGGGTATCGCGCACGCAGCCCTTGAAGCGCGCATGAACCGAGTTCAGCTTGGCATTCTTCAACCGGTAGGTCGGAAAACCGTTGATCTGACCCTGGCTCAGGTGGTCGGCGCGGATGTAGTTGTCGTAGTTTTCCTCGTGGCAGGAGGCGCAGGACATCTCGAGCTGCCCGTAGCGGGTATAGTAGATCTCCTTGCCTGTCTCCCAGGTCTCTTGCGCCGGGCCGTCGATGGCCACATCGACCGGCATGCCGCGCGAAACCGAAGAGATCAGCGCGACCATGTTGGTCATGTCGCCGGAGGTGTAGCCCCACTTTTCAGCGCCCATGCGGTTTTCACGGCAATCGTTGATCTGCATTTCGAGGGTGCGGACCTCGCCAGCCGCTTCGCTCCACTTGGGATACACCGCGCGCACACCGACCATCGTGTCTTCGACGGCGTTATGGCAGTCGGCGCAGGCCTTGCCCTCGGACCCTTCGACGGTGTCCCAATCTTCGATCGCCTCTTCCACGAAGATCATGCCGGGATTGTCGAAATCGTCCAGTTGCAGGGCCTGGGTCTCTTCCGTGCGGAAGGTCCAGCCCGAGCGGATCACGTCGATGTTTTCCAAATGCTCGGGCGCATCGGTGCGCGTGACCATGTGGATTTCGCCGTTCACGACGAGTTCGGCGTTTTCATCTGCGGTGGCCACGCCGGCGCACAGCGCCAGCGTCGCAACCGAGGCGGTCATCGTCTTGAGCGATGCCATTTTCATGCGTTTCCCTCCCTTGAAACGTGCGTTGCGCCTCAGGCGATGGCGACCGACTTGGTCTCTTCGTAGACCGAGCCGTCGTCGTCGTACCAGGTGAACTTCATGTCGCCGGCGTCCGGGATCACGGCCTCGAACTCGAAATACGGGTTCGTCGAGATCGCCGGGGCGAGGGTCACGTCGATGATGTTCTGACCGTTGTAGTCGCACGTGAAGCGGTTGATGATCGAACGCGGAATGACGTTGCCGTCGCTATCCTTGCGCTGACCCGATTCCATCTGGTGGCTGATCAGGGTCTTGATGACCACGGTTTCGCCGGCCGAGGCCGACTTGGGGGCCTTCACGCGGGGTTTGACACCTTCTGCCATGTCTTTCTCTCCTCTACGCTCAGCCGCCGCAGCCGCCGATGGTGACTTTCACAGTGTTCTGGGCCTGCACGAAGGATCCGTCGGCCATCTTGGCGACGGCAACAACGTCTTGCGTGCCGGCCAGGCGGATCCGGGTCGAGGCGCGCTGGGCGCCGGCGAGCGGACCGAAATTGAACGTGCACACGTCCGGCGTCGGGTTGCCCGAGGCCAGCACCATGATCGACACGGCGCCGGGGGCGTCGACCTCGATCGGCACGGTGTTGCCGTTCTCGGCGATCTCGGGGGTGGTCAGCGTGATGCCGCCCTCGCCCGTCGCGGCACCGCCGGTGAATTCGGCGATCCTGTCTTCGGCAGCGGCCAGTGCGCCGCGCGCAGGCAGCATCAGGGTGACGGCCACGCCGGCGCCGAGCGCGATTGCTCCACGTCTGGTGAATTCCATGTTCATCTCCTTTTCCGGATACGACCCCCTAGGGGATCATTCGTCCTTGAGCGTCATAAGATACGCAACGACGTCTTCGATTTGCTGAGCCGACAAAAGCGGCTCGACCTCGCCCTCCAGGGCTTTGCCAGTGTAGCCGTCGCCCACGCGGATGAACCCGTCCACCTTGTAATAGGCGGGCATCACGGTGCCTTGGAACACGTTTTTCGAGTTTACGAGAATGCCGCGGACCATCGCTTCGGGGTAGCGGTCCGGGAGCCCGTCGAGGAGCGGTCCGACCTCGCCGTGGAACGGCACGTCTTGGGCCATGTCGGTGATCGCATGGCAAGAGACGCAGTTGCCCATGCTCTTGGAGCCGACGATCTTGCGGCCGTTTTCAGGGTCACCCGGCTGATCGGTCAGAGGTTCCGGAACGAAGCCGTACTCGTCCATGGTCACCTGGCCCGGCGCGACCACCTCGGCCGAGGCGATGCCCATTCCGGCCACGAGACACAGAGCGCTTAGCGCAAGCTTTTTCATCTTCAAGACTCCTCCCAGTGTCCTATTGCTGCGACAGAACGTAGCGGAGGTGCGCCACGGTATGCAATAACAAATCTAATTTTTTGCATGCTTTTGTCGGGCACGCCCGACCAGGACTGTTTCGCACGGCGCCCAGCGGGCGCCGCACGTCGTGCCAGACCCTTTGTCAGTTACTTCACTCGGCGGTGACACGGGCCACGTATTTCTGGAAATGCTCGTCGCCCTCATAGCCCTTTTCCAGAACCCATTGGAACAGGGCGCGAGTGGTGCCCTTGCCGAAAGCACCCGGCATGGTTGCAACCGCCGCCTCGGCCGCGGTCCCCGATTCGGGCACGTCTTCGGGCATGAACATCATGGTGGGCGTGAAAAACACGCCCCAGCGGCGGGCCATGTCCTTTTCGCTCATCGCGGTGCCGTCGAAATCGGTCACCTCGACATCGCCGAACAGGTTCATCTGCACCACGTAGTAATTTTCCTCGATCAGCGCCTGGATGCGCGGATCGGGAAACACGTCCTCGTGCATCTTCTTGCAGTAGAGACAGCCGCGCTGCTCCCAGATGACCAGCATGCGCTTGCCCTCGGCCTTGGCCTCGGCCAGGTCCTCGGACATGTCCTTGAACGTGTCGCGCAGCCAGTCGGGCTTGTGCAGCCCGTCATCGCCCATCGGCGCGGCCAGCACCGGGGTTGCCAGCGCGATGAGCGCCGCGGCCAGAAGCGTCGTCATTTTCATCTCAAGTCCTCCCTTCGAATTCTAACCGATCTTGGAAAACCACGGAGCCTTTTCGATCATGAACTGGGCGATGTAGGCCACAGAGTTGGTGGCGATCAGCACGGCAAAGAGGATCAGCATCACGCCCATCGCCTTTTCGACATGGCCCATGTATTTGCGGTTGCGCTGCATCCAGGCGAGGAACGGCTTGGCAAACGCCGCCGCGATGACGAACGGAAAGGTCATCGCCAGCCCGTAGACCAGCAGCAAGAGCCCGCCCTTGACCACGTCGCCCATCCCGCTGGCCACCATCAGGATCGCCGCCAGCGCCGGACCCACGCAGGGCGTCCAGCCAAAGCCGAAGGCCAGGCCCATCAGGTAGGCCCCGACGACCGTGGTGGGCTCGGCCTTCGATTCGATCCTTGCCTCGCGGTAGAGAAACGGAATGCGCATGACACCGAGGAAATGCAGCCCGAATAGCAGCAGGATCGCCGCCGCCACGTAGCTGAGTTCGTCCTGCCAGGCGCGGAACCCCTGCCCCAGCGCCGTCGCCCCCATGCCGAGCAGCACGAAGATCGAGGTCACGCCGAGGGCGAAGAACACCGCCGAAATCACCAGCCGCCGCACCGCGCCGGCGGGGATGTGGTCCTCGCCGCGCAACTCGGACATCGAAATGCCGGCCATGTAGCACAGGTAGAAGGGCACGATCGGCAGGATGCAGGGCGACAGGAACGACAAGATGCCCGCAATGGCTGCACCACCATAGGAAATATCCAGCATCGAGGCCCTCCCTTGCCGTAGACGTGAAAACAAATTACGATTTATGTATGTAATGGGACAACCTTCAGTGAAACGTGTATTTTCGGCATGGCTTTTCGCCCTTTTCGGGGTGATCGGGATGGCATCGACCGCGCAGGCGGAGCTTCGCCTGGCGATGTTCGAGCAAGCGGGCTGTGCCTATTGCATCATGTGGCACAACGAGATCGGGCCGATCTATCCGAAGACGCCCGAGGCCGCCGTTGCGCCCCTGATGACGATCGACCTGCGCGGGCCCCTGCCCGAGGGCCTGTCGATCAAGTCGAAGCCGGTCTTCACCCCGACATTCGTGCTGTTGCGCGACGGCGTCGAGATCGACCGGCTGGAAGGTTACCCGGGAGAGGATTTTTTCTGGGGACTGATCGGGAAAATGCTGCGAGAGCAACCCGAATGGGAACAGTCCCTCATCGAAAAGGGAGGAGTCGAAGGATGAGAAAAATGGTATGTGCCGCAGCGCTTGCGCTGACGGCAGGGTCGGCCCAGGCGCAGGACGAGGGCGCCTTCGTGACATTCCAGGCGCTCAAGCCCGAGGTGGCGCTCGAGGCCGCCGTGGCGGCGATGGAATACTGCCGGGGCGAGGGCTATCAGGTGGGCGTCGCGGTGGTCGACCGGTTCGGCACCATGCAGGCCTTCGTGCGCGACCGCTTCGCCGGCGCCCATGTCGAGGAAACCGCCCGCCGCAAGGCCTGGACCTCGGTCAGCTTCCGCACCGATACGCTGGCGCTGGGCGAACTGACGGCACCGGGCACGATCTTTTCCGGCATCCGCGACCTGAGCGAGCCGCTGGCGCTGGGCGGCGGCGTGCCGATCGAGGCCGCGGGCTCGCTGGTCGCCGGCATCGGCGTGTCGGGCGCTCCGGGCCCCGATCTTGACGACGCATGCGCGCGAGAAGGCATCGCCGCCATCGAGGAACAACTGATGGGGTTCTGACCCCAATGACGGCAATCATGACAGCAGATGCAGCGCACCCCAACGGATCCGGTCCGCCGGCCGACCCCGACAAGATCGAGGGCAAAGGCGAGATCCAGGCCGACGACATGATGCACCACGCCGAAAGCGCGTCGGGGTTTCTAAAGGCGCTCTCGCACGAGGGGCGGCTGATGATCCTGTGCCACCTGTCGACAGGTGAAAAGACCGTGACCGAGCTGGAAAACCTGCTGTCCTCGCGCCAGGCCGCGGTCAGCCAGCAATTGGCCCGCCTCAGGCTCGAAGGGCTGGTGTCGCACCGGCGCGAGGGCAAGGCGATCTACTATTCGCTGTCCGACGACAAGGCGCGGCGCATCCTCGATCTGATGTACGAAATGTTCTGCGGCGGCGAGACCGCGCCGCCGGCAAAGACCAAAGGCTAGGCGTCGGGCCACGCCCGGCCCCCGGCGGGGAGGCAAGATGGACATCATTCCGGTTGGCGCCTGGGCTGCGCTGATTGGCCTGATCACCGGCACTGTGCTGGGCCTGGCCGCGCGGCTGGGCGAGTTCTGCACGCTGGGCGCCATCGAGGCCGCGATCTACGGACAGGACCAGCGCCGGCTCCGCATGTGGGGCGTGGTGCTGGGGACGGGCGTGCTGGCCACCTACCTTCTGGCCGCGCTGGGCCAGGTCAACCTCGGCGAGACCGCCTATCACGCCGTCGCGTGGATGCCGCTGGCCAGCATCCTCGGCGGGCTCGCCTTCGGCTACGGCATGGCGCTGGCGGGCAATTGCGGCTTTGGGGCGCTGGCCCGCTTCGGCGGCGGCGACCTGCGCTCGCTGGTGATCGTCGTGGTGATCTCGATCTTCGGCTTCGTCACGCTGTCGGGTCCGCTCGCGCCGCTGCGCGACTGGGCCTTTCCGCAGGTGCCCTCGGGCGGGATGCAGGGGTTTGCGCATCTGGTGCGCGATCAGCTTGGCCTGCCGCCGCTGGCATTCGCGGCACTGGTCTCGCTCGCCTTCTTCGGCTGGGCGCTCAGCTATCGCCCGTTGAGGGAAGAGCCCGCGCGCATTGCCTGGAGCGCGGGCGCCGGACTGGCCATCGCCGGGGCGCTCTGGGGCACGTCGGCATTGTACGCGGCCAGCCTGGGCGCGGTGCCGGTCGAGGGGCATACATTTACCGCGCCGCTCGGGCGCACGCTGATGTGGCTGATGACCTCGTCGGCCGGCGGGCTGTCCTTTTCGGTGGGGTCGGTCTTGGGGGTGCTGCTGGGCGCCTGGCTGGGCTCGCTCCGCAAGGGCACCTTCCGCTGGGAAGCCTGCGAAGACCCGCGCGAACTGGGCCGACAGGTCGGCGGCGCGGCGTTGATGGGCATCGGCGGCGTGGTCGCGCTGGGGTGTTCCGTGGGCCAGGGCGTCACCGCCTTTGCCACGCTCGCCTATTCCGCCCCGGTCACGCTGATCGCGATCTGCGCCGGCGCCTATCTGGGGCTGCGGCGGCTGATCGCCGGGTTCCAGCCGGACTGAGCGGCGACCCACCCACACGACACCGCGCCGCACCCCAAGTCGAGCTGCGCCCATCGGGTCGGATCGGAGGGGCGGACCGCCTACCCCACTGCCCGCTCCGCGAACATCGCGGCCAGCCCCGCGGCGCTGGCCTCGGCGACGCCGCGCTCGGTGATCAGCCCGGTCACCAGCGCCGCCGGCGTCACGTCGAAGGCGGGGTTGCGCGCCGGCGTCCCGTCGGGAGAGATCAGCACATGACCGATGCGCCCATCTTCCAGCCGGCCCTGCACATGGGTGACCTCGTCCTGCCCACGCTCCTCGATCGGGATCTCGCGCACCCCGTCCGACACCGTCCAGTCGATCGTCGGCGAGGGAAGCGCCACGTAAAAGGGCACGCCGTTGGCCTGTGCCGCCAGCGCCTTGAGATAGGTACCGATCTTGTTGCACACGTCGCCGCGCGCCGTGGTGCGGTCGGTGCCGACGATGCACAGGTCGACCTCGCCATGCTGCATCAGGTGCCCGCCGGCGTTGTCCACGATCAGGTCGTGGCTGACGCCGTGATGGTTCATCTCCCAGGCGGTCAGGTGCGCGCCCTGGTTGCGCGGCCGCGTCTCGTCGACGAAGACATGCACGTCGATGCCGGCCTCTACCGCATGGTAGATCGGTGACGTGGCGGTGCCCCAGTCGACGGTGGCCAGCCACCCGGCATTGCAATGGGTCAGCACGTTGACCCGGCCCCCGCCCTTGCGCGCGGCGATGTCGCGGATGATGGCAAGGCCGTTCTCGCCGATGCGCCGGTTGATCTCGACATCCTCGTCGCAGATCTCGCCCGCGCGCCTGAACGCCGCGTCGGCCCGGTCGGCGGGCGCCATGGGCTGCAAGATCCGCCTCATCTCGTCGAGCGCCCAGCGCAGGTTGATCGCCGTGGGCCGGGTGGCATGCAGCACCTCCCAGGTTTCGGCCAGCGACGCGTCCGACGGGTCGTGGGCCATCTGCACCGCCACCCCGTAGGCCGCCGTGGCCCCGATCAGGGGCGCGCCGCGCACCCACATCTCGCGGATCGCCGCGGCGACATCGGCGCGCGTCTCCAGCGCCACGATGCGCAGCTCGTGCGGCAGCCAGCGCTGGTCGATGATCTCGACCCGGCCCTCGGCCGTCCGCCAGATCGAGCGATAATGGGTGCCGTCGATTTTCATGCGTTTTCCTTTCGCGCTGGCCCGGTCGCCGCCCCAGAGTCCACCAAGCCGCGCCCGCGTGCAACCGCTCCGGGCACGGGCGATTTGCCCCAGCGATGCGGCATCATGGCGAAAGACCAAGGCAAGCCGGTCTGCAACGCAAGAACGAGTTCGCGTGGAAACCGAAGATTTCGCAGGGTTTCGCTTGCCGAACGGCTGTTTGCCAGCCTGCAGCCCCAAGACCACATCCCAAAAAATCCCCTGTGCGATGCGTGATTGCCTGTCGCCTTTTCGCAGTCTTGCGCCAAGAGAAATCAGCGCAGATGAATCGCCGGCGGTCAGCGAAATAGCGCCTGCGGGCGCATGAATACGGCCTGTCGCCACAAGCTGCCCAGCGGCCCTGTCGGTCCTGCAGCACCTGAAAGGATGGGCGTCTCGGTTGGGACGGCGCCCTGCCCCCGACCATGGACCGTTCCGACCGGCCTGTTCTTCCCTGCATCCCTCGCGTTTCTGGGAGAGCAGAACCTTTCACCGACCTGGGTGCCCCCTTGGGGCTCGGAACAACAGCTCGCCGCGCCGGTCACGAAAGACAGCAAACGCGAGCGGCCGTTCGGTGCGGTGGGCTCTGGCTGCTGCGTGGCGGACCGTGCGGCCCAGAGGTCAAGCGCCCAGCAACACGATGCCGAGCGGAACCGGTGACACCGCGACTGCTATCGCAAGAAACGTCGGCACCGGTGCAAAGATCCCGCTCAGACCTGCCACCATCATGATCCCGCCGCCGCCACCGATCACGGCATTGCCGGGCATGTTCACCGTAAGCACAAGCGCGATGTAACGGTGACGCAAAGCAAGCCCGACCGTGCGGGGCGGTGCGTTTTCCATCAGCATCGCCAGACGAGCGCTGGGCGACAGTGGCGCGGCGCGCGTCACCAGTGCGGCGGCGCGGCGCATCCGCAAGACCGACAAAAGACGCGCCAGCGCCGTGACCGGCAAAAGGCGGCCCACCGTGTAGGACAGCATCATCGCCACCACTGTCGATGCATAGACCAGCGGGGCGATTGCCGCACCGAATGCAGTCAACATGGCGAGACCGATCTCGGCCCCCGGCACGAAGGGCAGCGCCAAGAGCCCTATGTAGGCCACCGATCCGAGCATGATCATCCGGTGCACCTGCTGTTCGTTCTCTGGCATGATTTCCAGGTTCAACGTCTCGCGCAGCAGGTGTGACGCCCAGGTCGCCGCGATCACGACCGCAAGAAGCCCCACGAGGCGCAGCGCGATCTTGACCGGGCCGAGGGTCCCGGGCGGCCGCGATTGCTCGCTCACCCGGAACTGGCCACGCTGTCGTGCGGTGTGACGGATCCTTGTCCGGCAACGTTGAGTTGCCGCGTCCAGTACCATCGCCGGGTGGTCCATGTCCCGTCGAAGCGCATTTGGTCACCTGTCACCTTGCCGTACCAGACGACGGTGTGCGGGGCGTCGGGGCAATAGGTCGTCGTGGTGAAGTGGATGACGTCGCCCTCGGCCCAGGTCTTGTAGTCGGACCAGCCGAAATCACAGTAGAGTTGGCACCTTGAGGATTGGAACCGGCCATTCACGAAACGCAACTCATCGTGCATCACTTCACCGGTTTCCTCGATCGTGTCCTCCGTGTAGAAAACGCGGCCGTCAAGTGCGGCACCCGGCTCCCACGTAACGCTCGGCACCGCCAAGTCAGCCAGATCGTCCTTCATCGCGCTCAACGTCGCCGCCCCTGTTCCAAAGGCGATCGCGGCCACGGCGCAGGCTTGCACAACGGGTGTCATGGTTTTCCTCCGATCACAAAGAGCGTAGCCCAGATTGCTCATTTTGGGGAGGGCATTGATGGCGGCCGCGGCCACGGTGTCGCCCTGCGACAGCGCGACGACGCCCGACAG
The DNA here is from genome assembly GCF_041020385.1 of Rhodovulum iodosum. Classification (NCBI taxonomy): domain Bacteria; kingdom Pseudomonadati; phylum Pseudomonadota; class Alphaproteobacteria; order Rhodobacterales; family Paracoccaceae; genus Rhodovulum; species Rhodovulum iodosum. The sequence goes on from NZ_JBEHHI010000002.1 coordinate 943,786, forward strand.
GGCCGCGCTCGGCAACGGGTCATCCGCGAAACCCGTCTGATTCCAATGCACTCGCCCAATGATCGGGGCATCATCAGACGTCACCCGGGCGACGCCTGCCGTTCATCGTCCCAAGGCGGCCGAATGCCGGGACCCCGGCCGCACAGGGCTGAAAGCGCAAGACGGACTTCGGGCACCGGTCACTGGTCCTATGCAAAGACACGCGCATCGGCCACACTCACCAAAGCCTTGCCGCGTCCCGCAGCAATCTCGCCGCGAGATCGGTTGGCGCATTTCAGGAGGCAATTGAGAATGGCACTGGATATTATCGGCGCGGGCCTTGGCCGTACCGGCACGGATTCAATGCGCGAGGCGTTGACGGTTCTCGGCTTCGGACCCTGCCATCACATGCACGAAATCCGGGACAATCCCGAAAAGGCGAAGCCGTGGCACGAGCATCTCTGCGGAGGTGCAAAGCTCGATCTCGACCTCCTGTTCGACGGCTACCGCTCCCAGGTCGACTGGCCCGGCGCCCATTTCTGGCGCGAGTCGGCGGAGCGGTACCCGGATGCGAAAGTGATCCTGTCGATGCGCGATCCCGGCGACTGGTACGAGTCTTACAGCAAGACGATCAAGGTCTTTCGAGAGACCGAAATGCCGCCGGACGCGCCGCATATGCGCCAGATCCAGGAGTTTATCACGGTCTTCCTCGGCGACCGCTTCGACACCAAGGAGCGGGCGATGGCGGAGTTCGAGGCACATGCTGCCGAGGTGAAGTCGGCGATCCCGGCCGACCGTTTGCTGGTGCATGAACTCGGCTCCGGCTGGGTGCCGCTCTGCGCGTTCCTCGGGGTCCCCGTGCCGGATCAGCCCTATCCGCACACCAACGCGACGACAGCGTTCCAGGAGCGGAATATCGAACTGCGGAAATAGTCGGGAGCGCGGCGGTCGGGGTGGCGAACGCTACAGGCTCCCTGTCGATACTGAACGTCCCGATCGCCGGCCAGGCGAGCCACCGCCTTGCAGCGAAACGCACCGAACAACGTGGCGCTACCCCGCGGCCTGCGCCTCGAGCGCGGGGTAACGCAGCCCCAGCGTGATGCCGCGCGCCACGAATGAGATCAGGAAGGCGATCCAGAGCCCGTGATTGCCGAAGGCCGGCACCAGCGCCGCCGCCGCGGCGGCGTAGATCGCCGCCGACAACAGCATCATGTTGCGCATGTCGCGCGAGCGCGTGGCGCCGATGAAGATACCGTCCAGCATCCACGCGGCCACCCCCGCCACCGGCGCGGCGACCATGTAATGCAGGTAGAGCCGCGCCTCTGCGCGCACCGTCTCGGCCGTGGTCATCGTGTCGATGATCGCGCCGCCGAAAGCCGCGAAGGCCAGCGCCAGCCCGGCGCAGGCCAGAAGCCCCCAGAACGAGGTCATCAGCGCCGCCCGGCGCAACGCCAGCCGTTCCCTGGCGCCCAGCGCCTGCCCCACCAGCGCCTCGGCGGCGAAGGCGAAACCATCGAGCGCGTAGGCGGTGATTTCGAGAAATTGCAGCAGGATCTGGTTGGCCGCCAGCGGCACATCGCCGAAATCGGCGCCGAGAAACAGGAACGAGACGAAGATCGCCTGCAACAGCAGCGAGCGGATCAGGATGTCGGTGTTTACGCTGGCCATGTGGCGCAGCCGCGCCCGGTCGAAGACCCGCGGCCAGTCCTTCCAGGCGGTCCCGCGGAACGCGCCGCGGCACAGCCACAGCCCCAGCCCCGCCCCCGACCATTCCGCCAGGAAGGTGGCCACCGCCACGCCCGGCACCCCCCAGTCGAAGACCAGCACGAACAACAGGTCCAGCCCGATATTGAGCCCGTTCATCCAGAGCTGTATCGCCAGCACCGCGCTGGTGCGTTCCTGCGCGATCAGCCACCCGGTAAGACCGTAGATCGCGATCGCCGCGGGCGCCGACCAGACCCGGATGGCCATGTATTGCCGCGCCATACCCTCGACCTCGGCCGAGGCGGGCGAGAGCATGAAAGCGCCCGCGAAGATCGCCTGTTGCAGCACGATCATCGCACAGCCCGCCGCAAGGCCGATCATCAGTGCGCGCGACAGCATCGCGTCGACCTCGGCGTGGTCGCGTGCGCCCCAGGCCTGCGCGGTCAGCCCGGTGGTGCCCATGCGCAAAAAGCCGAAAATCCAGTAGACCGCCGACAGGATGATCGCGCCGATCCCGACCGCGCCGATCGGCGCGGCCTGCCCAAGCTGGCCCACCACGCCGGTATCGACCGCGCCAAGGATCGGAACCGTGGCGTTCGACAGCACGATCGGCAGGGCGATCTTGAGGACCCGGCCATGGCCCAGCAGCGGCGGCGGCGGCCGGGCGATATCAGCCATCGCGTTGCGGCATCAGGAAATGCCCCGTCGCCTGCGCGAAGAGCCGCGCGCGCTTGTCCTGCCAGCCCTCGACATGAACCGAGGCATAGCGCCGGCCCGAGCGGTTGACCCGCGCGCGCGCGTAGGCGTCGCGCGGCAGGCCGGCCCGCAGGTAGTCGACGGTGAAGTCGATGGTCTTGGGCAGGCGCGGCAGGGTGTCGGGGGTCAGCGACAGCGGGTCCAGCGCGCCGCTTTCCAGGTCGTCCCAGATCATCGCCCAGCTCAGCCCGATGATCGCGGTGACCTCCAGAAAGGCGGCGGTCACGCCACCATGCAGCGCGGGCAGCTCGGGGTTGCCGATCAGCGCGTCGTCAAAGGGCAGCAGCGCCGTCAGCTCGTCGCCGCGCCGCTCGAACGCGATGCCGAGGAACCGGATATAGGGAACGCCCTGTACCAGCGCCGAAAGCGCCGCGTCGCGCCGCTGCTTGATGGTCTGGACGGGTTCGGGGGCGGGCCGGCTCATGCCCCGCCCTCCCGGGTGCGGTCCACGGTAAAGGCGCCCGTGGCGGTGGCCACCGGCTTGTCTCGATCCTCGTCCAGGGCGGTGGCCCGCACGAAGGCAACCGAACGGGTGACGTGATAGCATTCGGCGCGGGCGCTGATGCGCTGGCCCGGCGTGGCCGCGCGCATGTAGTCGATGCGCAGATCCAGCGTGGCCGTGCCCGCGGCGCCGGCCGGGTGGCTGATCACCGCGGCCCCGCCGCACGTGTCCATCAGCGCCGAGACCGCGCCGCCATGGATCACCCCGCTTTTCGGGTCGCCGATCAGTTTCGGGTCGTAGGGCATCGACAGCTCTGCCACGCCCGCGCCGATGTCATCCACCCGGATGCCCAGCGCCCGGCAATGCGGGATCGATTCAATGAATTGGCGCGCCGCCTCGGCCTGGTCATTGCCCATTTCGGCCCCCTTTTTTGGATCATTTCGCTTATTGGGGCTTGCCAGCCGTGCTGCAAGTGCTAACTTCCGAATTTGAGAATTATTCGCAATTGCAGGACAACATGACCACGAGGCTCCTCCGCACCGCGGCCGACGAGATCCGGCTGCCGTCTGACTTCCTGGGTCCGTTCCGCGGCAAGCGGCTGGCCGTCGCGCTGGCACTGATGGCGCTGGCCGCCGCCCCTGGCGAATTGGGTGCGGTCACCCGCGGGCTGATGACCGACGCCTATGTGCAGGTCAGCGTCTTCGTGGCGGCCACGCTGATGCTGTTTTACGGCGCCGAGCGGCTGTTCCGCTTCGACATCGGCACCGCGCTGCACGGCGCACGCCGCTGGCAGGTGCCGCTGGCCGCGCTGCTGGGCATGACGCCCGGCTGCGGTGGCGCGGTGATCGTGGTCGCGGCCTATTCGTCGGGCAATGTGGGCCTTGGCGCCGTGGTGGCGGCGCTGACCGCCACGATGGGCGACGCGGCCTTCCTGCTGATTGCAACCCGGCCCGACGCGGCCGCCGTGGTGCTGCCCGTATCGCTGGTCCTGGGTATCCTGTCGGGCTGGGTCGTGGACCGGTTCAACCGGATCGAGTTCGCCACCTTCAAGGGCGGCGACTGCGAGATCGCGCCGCGCATCGGCCGGCTGCGCGCCCGCGATTTGGCCTACCTCGTGCCTGTGCTGCCGGGCCTGGCCGTGGGCGCGGCGCAACTGGCCCAGGTCGAGATCGGGAATGTTCTGGGCCTGCCGGTCATGTGGCTGGCGCTGGCCGGCACGGCGATGGGCCTGTTCATCTGGGCCGCCTCGCCGCTTCAGGCGATGAGCAATGCCAAGGACGGCCCCGTCACCCGTATGGCCGAGGAGACGAGCTTTATCTCGGTCTGGGTGATCGGCGCCTACCTGGCCTACGATTACGCCACCGTCTTCGCCGGGCTCGACCTGGCCGCGTGGTTCAGCGCGGTCGCACCGATCCTGCCGCTGATCGCCATCGTGGTGGGCTTCGTGCCCGGCTGCGGCCCGCAGGTTCTGGTCACCACGCTTTACATCAACGGGGCGCTGCCCTTCGCCGCGCTGATCGGCAACGCCATCTCGAACGACGGCGACGCGCTGTTCCCGGCCATTGCGCTCAACCCGCGCGCGGCGGTGCTGGCCACCGCCTATTCGGCGGTGCCTGCGGTGATCGTGGCCTACTCCGTTCACATATTCGCGCCCGGCCTGCTGAACTGAATTGCCCGGACGGCGGCGTTGATCTACGCTTCGGCCATGCGCAGGCGGAGCCGGACGGATGCCCGACGAAACCCTGACTTTCAAGGAGATGTGCGCGCGGTTCGAGGTGACCCCCCGCACGCTGCGCTACTACGAATACATCGAATTGCTGCAGCCCGAACGCGACGGGCGCGCCCGGCTCTATTCCCCGCGAGAGATCGCGCGGATGACCCTGATCCTGCGCGCCAAGCGGTTCGGCTTCAGCCTCGAAGAGATCCGGCAATGGCTGGATCTTTACGACCAGGACGGCAGCGAAGCGCAGATGCAGGCCGTGATCGGGCTGGCCGATCGGCAACTGAAGGTTCTGACCGATCAAAAGGCCCAACTCGAAGCGTCGATCGCCGAGTTGAAAGAGCTGCGCAACCGCGTGGCACAGCAGATCGGCAAGCCCCCGGCGGCGCAATGACGCAACGTTACGTTAACGTCAACGTAACCGGGTATTGTCTTCGGCGCCGCGCATTGGCACCTCTGCGGCATTAGATTTTCTACTGGACCCACTAGATGAACGACGACCTGATGACGATCCGCGAGATGTGCCGCACCTTCGGGGTGACCGCGCGCACCTTGCGCTTTTACGAATCCAAGGAATTGCTGGCGCCGGTGCGCAAGGGCCAGCAGCGGCTGTTCACGCGGCGCGACCGTGGCCGGCTCAAGCTGATCCTGCGCGGCAAGCGCTTCGGCTTCACCCTCGAACAGATCCGCCAGTTGCTCGACCTTTACGATCCGCACGATCCCAACGCCACGCAGCTGCGCCGGGTCTACGAACTGGCCCGCGACCGCCTCGACGACATGGAACGCCAGCGCGACGAGTTGAACGAGGCCATCGACGAGTTGAAAGAGCGGCTGGCATGGGGCGAAAGCGTGCTGGCCGACACGCCGCAAAACCGCGCCGCCGAATAGCCCGCGACGAAAAGGGAGCGCCCGCAATGCCCAGCTACACGCCCCCGGTCGACGACATGCAGTTCCTGCTGCACGAGGTGCTGCAGGTCGCCCGCGCCGACATCCCGGGTTATGGCGAGATGGAGCCCGACTTCACCGCCGCCGTACTGGAAGAGGCCGGCAAGATCTCGGCCGAGCTGCTGGCGCCCCTCAACGCGGTGGGCGATGCCGAGGGCTGCAACCTGGAGAACGGCGTCGTGCGCACGCCCGACGGTTTCAAGGCGGCCTACGGGCAGATGTGTGCGGGCGGCTGGACGGCGCTCGACGCCGACCCTGACCATGGCGGGCAGGGCATGCCCTATCTGCTGCATTCGGCGGTGGGCGAGATGTTCGCCTCGGCCAACATGGCCTTCAACATGTACCAGGGACTGACCCACGGGGCGATCTCGGCGCTGCAGGTGCATGGCTCCGACGCGCAAAAGGCCACGTACCTGCCCAGGATGATCACCGGGCAATGGTCCGGCACGATGAACCTGACCGAGCCCCAATGCGGAACCGACCTGGGCCTGATCCAGACCCGCGCCGAGCCGCGCCCCGACGGCAGCTACGCCATCACCGGCAGCAAGATCTGGATCTCGGCGGGCGAACACGACCTGGCCGAGAACATCGTCCACCTCGTGCTGGCGAAAATACCGGGCGGGCCCGAGGGCACCCGGGGCATCTCGCTGTTTCTCGTCCCGAAATTCCTGCCCGATGCCGAGGGCAACCCCGGCGAGCGCAACGCCGTCGCCTGCACCGGCCTCGAATCCAAGATGGGCCTGCACGGCAACGCCACCTGCGCGATGCGCTACGAGGGCGCGACCGGGTTCCTCGTGGGCGAGCCGCACAAGGGCATGCGCGCGATGTTCACCATGATGAACGAGGCGCGGCTGGGCGTCGGGCTGCAGGGCTACGCGCAGGCGGCGGCGGCCTACCAGGGCGCGCTGGACTTCGCGTGCGAGCGGTTGCAGGGCCGCGCACTGTCGGGCCCGGCCAACCCGGACGGCCCGGCCGACCCGATCCTCGTGCATCCCGACGTGCGGCGCATGCTGATGCACCAGAAAAGCCTCGTCGAAGGGGCCAGGGCGCTGGTCTTCTGGGGCGCCGAGTTGATCGACCGCGCGAACCGGGCGCAAGATGCGCAAGCCGACGCGCTGATCTCGTTGCTTACCCCGGTGATCAAGGGGTTTCTCACCGACAAGGGGTTCGAGGCCACGGTGCTGGCCCAGCAGGTGCCCGGCGGCGCCGGCTACACGCGCGACCTCGGCCTCGACCAGTTCGTCCGCGACGCCCGGATCACCATGATCTACGAGGGCACCAACGGCATCCAGGCGCTCGACCTGGTGGGGCGCAAGCTGGCGCTCGATGGCGGGCAGGCGATGCGGGATTTCTTCGACATGGTGAAGGCGGTCGTCAAGACGCATGCGGACGACGCGGAGCTGAAGGCCGATTTCCTCGACCCGCTCAAGGCCGCCTCGAAAGACCTGCAGGCCGCGGCGATGTATTTCGTCGCCGAGGGCGTGAAAAAGCCCGAGAACGCGCTGGCCGGCAGCAGCGATTTCCTGCACCTCTTCGGCCATGTCTGCCTGGGGCTGATGTGGGCGAAAACGGCCGCTGCCGCGCGCGCCGCGCTGGCCGAGGGCCGCGGCGACGCGGGCTTTTACGAGACCAAGCTCGCCACCGGGCGCTACTACATGGCCCGCCACCTGCCCGCGACCCGGCTTCATCTTGCGCGGATCGAAACCGGGGCCGACACGGTCATGGCGCTGCCCGCCGACAGGTTCTAGTCTGAGCGCAGTTTTCCGCGAGACAGGAGATGCCGATGCCCAAACGCCTGCGCCTGACCCGCCGCTTCCCCGTCGCGATGACCGAAGACGGCTATCGCCGGCTGAAACGCTTCTCCCGCGAGGCCGGGCTCGACGACGGCGAGGCGCTGTCGTTTCTGTTCGAGCATTTCGACAGCGTGACCGACCACGAGATCCTGACCCACCGGCTGCGCCTCTTCAACGCCGAGCTCGAGGCGCGGAAACGATGACCCGGGGCGCGGCGCGCCCGTGGCCGGCGTCGGGCCATTGGGTATTTCGACCAAGAAGAAGCAGGCTGGCCAGCCCCCCGCCCCGACGACGCCCCCGGCCGATACCGGGGTGGAGGCGCGGGGCGGAGGGCCTTCTCCTTGGGCGGTCATCGGCTCCCCAGCCTGTACCGCTCGCCAAGGGTGGCGCGCGCATGGTTAACGGTCGGTTACCGCGCGCGCCCTGCTGCTTCTTCTTGGCAAAAATACCCACGGCGCCGCGGTTCGGCCGGGCGCGCCGCCCGGGATAAGACACAAAGGAGGGAGAGGACGATGACCATCCAGCTCTACTGCTTCGGCGAAAGCGGCAATTCCTACAAGGCGGCGCTGACCCTGGAATTGGCCGGGCTCGACTGGGCACCGGTCTTCGTCGATTTCTTCAACGGCGAGGCGCGCGGGCCCGCGTTCCGTGCGCTCAACCCGATGGGCGAGGCGCCGGTGATGGTCGATGGCGATATCACGCTCAGCCAGTCGGGCGTGATCCAGTACTACGTCGCCGAGAAGACGGGCCGGTTCGACGGCGCGACCGAGGCCGAGCGGCGCGATGTGATGCGCTGGATGTTCTGGGACAATCACAAGATGTCGTCCCAGGCCGGCGCGCTGCGCTTCATGATGAATTTCCTGCCCGAGGAAAAGCGACCGGCCGAGGCGATCAATTGGCTTACGGGACGGGTGCGGGCGGCGCTGACGACGCTGGACCACGCGCTGGAGGGGCGCGACTGGCTGGTGGGCGGCGCGCCCACGCTGGCCGATCTGGCGTGTTGCGGGTATCTTTATTATCCCGAGCCCTTCGGCTTCGACCGCGCCGCGTTGCCGAATATCGACCGCTGGCTTGACGGCATTGCCGCCCTGCCCGGCTGGAAACACCCCTATGACCTTATGCCCGGCTCGCCCACCGACCGGGCCTGACACATCGACGGGAGGTCCGATCATGACCGACGCCTATATCTATGACGCCGTGCGCAGCCCCCGCGGCCGGGGCCGCCAGGACGGCAGCCTGCACGAGGTCACCGCGCTCGGCCTGTCGGCGCAGATGCTCGACGCGCTGGTTGCGCGCAACGGGCTGGAGGCAGCACCGGTCGAGGACGTGATCTGGGGCAACGCGACCCAGGTGGGCGAACAGGGTGGCTGCCTCGCGCGCACCGCGGTCCTGGCCTCGTCGCTGGACCAGAAGGTGCCCGGCCTTTCGATCAACCGGTTCTGCGCAAGCGGGCTGGAGGCGGTGAACCTGGCCGCCAACCAGGTGCGCGCCGGCGCGGGCCGGGCCTATATCGCGGGCGGGGTCGAGATGATGGGCCGGGTGGCCATGGGCAGCGACGGGGCGGCGGTCGCCGTGGACCCCAGCGTCGCCATGGCGCAGTATTTCGTACCGCAGGGGATTTCGGCCGACATCATCGCCACCGAACACGGCTTCACCCGCGATCAGGCCGACGCGCTGGCCGTCGAAAGCCAGCGGCGCGCGGCGCGGGCCTGGGCCGAGGGTCGGTTCGCGAAATCGGTGGTGCCGGTCCGCGACGTCAACGGCCTGACGATCCTCGACCGCGACGAGCACATGCGCCCCGAGACCGACATGCAAAGCCTCGGCGCGCTCAGACCCGCGTTCAAGGAGATGGGCGAGGTGATGCCGGGCTTCGACCAGGTGGCGGTGATGAAATACCCGCACCTGGAACGGATCGAGCACATTCACCATGCCGGCAATTCCAGCGGCATCGTCGACGGGGCGGCGGCGGTGCTGATCGGCGATGCCGATTTCGGCCGCGCCCACGGGCTGACGCCCAGGGCGCGCATCCGCGCCTCGGCCAAGATCGGCACCGACCCGACGATCATGCTGACGGGCCCCGTGCCGGTGACCGAAAAGCTGCTCGCCGAGGCGGGCATGGCGATTTCGGATATCGAGCTTTTCGAGGTGAACGAGGCGTTTTCGGCCGTGGTGCTGCGGTTTCTTCAGGCCTTCGACGCCGATCCCGAGCGGGTCAACGTCAACGGGGGCGCCATCGCCATGGGCCACCCGCTGGGAGCGACCGGCGCCATCATCCTCGGCACGCTGCTGGACGAGATGGAGCGCGCCGACAGGCAGGTCGGGCTGGCAACGCTGTGCGTGGCCAGCGGCATGGGGGCTGCGACCGTGATCGAACGGGTGTGAGGAGAGCGACAATGGCCGAGTTTCACAGCGCAACCGACGCCGACGGCGTCACCACCATCACCTGGGACGTACCGGACCGCAGCATGAACGTGATGAGCCTGGCAGGATTTGCCGAGCTTGAGGCGCTTGTCGACGCGGCGCTGGCCGATGACAGCGTCAAGGGCATCGTGCTGACCAGCGGCAAGCCCGATTTCGCCGGCGGCATGGACCTCAACGCTATCGCGCGGATGAAGCAGGAGGCGGGCGACGACCCGGCAAGGGGCCTGTTCGAGGGCGTGATGAAGATCCACGCCCTGCTGCGCAAGATCGAGCTGGCCGGGATGGACCCCAAGACCAGGAAAGGCGGCAAGCCGATCGCCGCCGCCCTGCCCGGCACGGCGCTGGGCATCGGGCTGGAAATCCCGCTGGCCTGCCACCGGATCTTTGCCGCCGACAACGCGAAGGCCAAGATCGGCCTGCCCGAGATCATGGTCGGTATCTTTCCGGGCGCGGGCGGCACCACGCGGCTGGTGCGCAAGATGGGGGCGATGGCCGCGGCGCCCTTCCTGCTGGAGGGCAAGCTTTCGGACCCGAAAAAGGCCAGGATGGCCGGGCTGATCGACGAGGTGGCCGAGGACCCCGCCGCCGCCGCCAGGGAGTGGGTTTTGCAGGCGAAAGACGCCGATCTGGTCAAGCCGTGGGACGCGCGCGGCTACAAGATGCCCGGCGGCGCGCCCTACACGCCGCAGGGCTTCATGACCTTCGTGGGCGCCAACGCCATGGTCAACGGCAAGACCAAGGGCGTGTACCCGGCGGCCAAGGCGCTGCTTTCGGCCGTCTACGAGGGCGCGCTTGTCGATTTCGACACCGCGCTCAAGATCGAGGCGCGGTGGTTTACCCATGTGCTGATGAACCCGTCCTCGGGGGCGATGATCCGCTCGCTCTTCGTCAACAAGGAGGCGCTGGAGAAGGGCGCCTCGCGCCCCGCCGGCGTGCCCGACCAGAGGGTGCGGAAAATCGGCATCCTCGGCGCGGGGATGATGGGGGCCGGCATCGCGCTGGTGGCCGCGCAGGCGGGCATCGAGGTGGTGCTGGTCGACCAGAGCGCGGAGGCCGCCGAAAAGGGCCGCGCCTATGCCGCCGATTACATGGACAAGGGCATCAAGCGCGGCAAGGCGACGGAAGAGAAGAAGGCCGAAGTGCTGGGCCGGATCACCGCCACCGCCGATTATGACGCGCTCGAAGGCGCCGACCTGGTCGTCGAGGCGGTGTTCGAGGACCCCGATGTAAAGGCCGGGGTGACCGAGCGGGCCGAGGCCGTCCTCGGGCCCGACGCGGTTTTCGCCACCAACACCTCGACCCTGCCGATCACCGGGCTGGCGCGCGCAAGCGCCCGGCCTGCGCAGTTCATCGGCATCCATTTCTTCAGCCCGGTGGAAAAGATGATGCTGGTCGAGATCATCAAGGGCCGCGAGACCGGCGCGCGGGCCGTGGCCAAGGCGCTGGATTTCGTCCGCCAGATCCGCAAGACGCCCATCGTGGTCAACGATGCCCGCTTTTTCTACGCCAACCGCTGCATCATCCCCTATCTCAACGAGGGCATCCGCATGGTCGGCGAGGGCGTGAACCCGGCGCTTGTCGAGAACGCGGCCAAGCTGGTCGGCCTGCCGCTGGGGCCGCTGCAACTGGTGGACGAGACCTCGATCGATCTGGGCGTGAAGATCGCCAAGGCGACAAGGGCCGCGATGGGCGACGCCTATCCCGACGGCGCGGTGGACGAGGTGCTGTTCTGGCTGGCCGGTGATGGCCGGATGGGGCGCAAGGCGCAGGCCGGGTTTTACGCCTATGACGATGCGGGCAAGCGCACCGGCCTCTGGCCCGGCCTTGCCGAACGGTTCCCCCCCGACGCGGACCAGCCCGGCCTGACCGAGGTCCAGCACCGGCTGCTCTTCGCGCAGGTGCTGGAGGCGGTGCGCGCGCTTGAGGATGGCGTGCTCACCGATATCCGCGAGGGCGATGTGGGCGCGATCCTTGGCTGGGGCTTTGCGCCGTGGTCGGGCGGGCCGTTTTCATGGCTCGACATGATCGGGGCGGCGCGGGCTGTGGAGATATGCGAGGGGCTGGCCGCGCGGCACGGGGGCCGGTTCGCCCCGCCGGCGCTGTTGCGCGAGATGGCCGAAAGCGGCGCGCGGTTTTACGACCGTTTCGCGCCGGCCGCGGCGGCATAGGGGTCGAGGTCGGGCTCGGTGGCGGCGCCGGCCGGACCCGCCGCCGCTGACGCGTAGGTCCGCGCCAGCCCCTTCGCCTCTTCGCGCGACGGCATCGGGTAGCCGGTGGCATGGGCGCTGCCTGCTCCCTTGCGCAGGCACGGGCAGTAGAGCAGCGCCGATCCGTTGGCAAAGACCACCTCGTCACGCTCGAAAATCAGCCGGGAGAGATCGACGCCGTCGCGGGTGGGGCCGCGACGGCGGATTCCGTTGACGCCCTCCAGCAGCGCCACCGGCAAAAGTGCGAAAGGATCGCCGTATAGAATCTCGGCAAGGTCGGATTCGATCAGCACGCTTTGATCGGGCATCAACTCCATCGGCTCGACATTGCCCAACGCGCCGGCCGGCACGAGGAACGGCCAGTCTTCGCCGGCGCCGTCCGCACCCTCGCACCAGGTCACCTCTTCGTCGATCTCGACGATGGGCTGGGGGCCGTGATCGAAGGTCAGCACGCGGTCGCCGGGCTCAAGCGAGTCGACCCGACGCCAAGTGCCATCGCAGGCCAGAAGCGTGCCCACGGGCAATCCTGCGGCCTTCCCGACGACAGCGGTGCCGGAGGCCCCCGCCCCTTGGCCGGGGTTATTGCGCTTTTCGCCGCCAAGCGCCTGGGTCAACTGCGTCAACATGGCGTCCCTCAAGGTCAAACACGATACCGCCGGGCCAGATCGGCGTCTGCGTCGGCCGAGTCGGCCCGTGCCCTGCATAGGAAATGGTTAACGCGTCCGGATTGCGACGCGACCTGGCCCAAAAAGGGGCATTGTCCCTAAAACGGCAAAAATGACCCATTGGGGGACGGTTTGCGCACGATCGGTCAACATTGCGCCGCGTCCTCGAAGCTATAGCCGAAGCGCGCGACATCCTCGGCGCAGATCTCCGCAATCAGCTCGGCGGTGCGAGACGAGAAATAGGGGCGGAAATCGGGGTGCCGCGCCGAGGCGTTGACCCGCGCCAGCGGCAGCAGGGAAAACCCCAGATGCGCCTCGAATGGCGCGATATCCTCGGCCAGATGCTCCAGCCGCAGCCAGGCGGTGCAGCGTTCCGCGCCGGTGCCGTCGCGCAGGTAACGGCCGTAGGGCCACGCCGCCAGACCGGCACGGGTCTGCGGATGGTCGAGAAACGCGCCGAACGCCAGTCGCCGGGCCAGCGCCACGGCCGGGTGGTCAAATCGCTGGGTGCGCAACCAATGGTAATAGCTCACCGCCCGGTCCCAGGGATTGCGCACCAGCGCGCAGGTGAAAAATCCACCGAACTCCTCGGGCGCCACCAGCCCCTCGATATCGGCCAGGGTCGAGTGCTTCCAAAGCCGCCCGGCGCTTTGCACGCCCTCCAGCCTGCGCTTGCGGCGGCGCGCTTTCGGCGTGTCGCCGATCAGGATGTCGTCTGCCATCGCCCGCGCCTCCAGCGCCAGCGCAAGGGCGGTGCCGCCGGTCTTGGGGATGTGCACGAAGATGTAGCGCCGCCCGCGGGAGATGATCATGGCCGCAGGCTAACCCGACGGGCGCCGGTGGCAAGCGCCTTTGCCGCGCCTCAGAGTATGCCGGCGGCCCGGATATCCTCTGCCGCGAAGTCGATCAGCGCGCGCACCTTGCGCGGCAGGACACGCCCCTCCAGATAAACCGCGCTGAGCGGGCCGGTTTCCTCGCTGTAGGCCTCCAGAACGGACACCAGCGCGCCCTCGTCGAGCATGTCGAACAGCACGAAGCGCGGGGCATAGGCGATGCCGAAGCCATTGGCCGCCAGGTGCACGGCGGCCCGCGCCGAATTGACGTGAAACCGCCCTTGCACGTTGACCGCATGCTCGGCCCCGTCCCGGTGAAAGACCCAGCGGCGGGGCGATCGCCGGTTGGTATCGACGATGCAGCCGTGGTCGGCCAGCTCGGCGGGCGCGGCCGGCGCGCCGTGTTGCGCGATGTAGCCCGGGCTTGCCACCACCATGCTGCGAAAGGTGCCCAGCTTGCGCGCCTTGAGCGACAGCATCTCGGACCGGCCCATGCGGAACGCGACATCGATGCCCTCGGTGGCGAGGTCCGCGTAGCGGTCGCTGAGCCGCAGGTCGAAGGTCAGGCCGGGGTTCCGGCGGGCGATCCGCTCCAGCATCCCGACCACGTAGACCTCGCCGAAGGTCACCGGTGCGGAAATGCGGATGACACCCGAAAACCCGCGCGACCCCTCGGCAACCTCGGCCAGCAGGTCGTCGAGGTCGTCCAGCAGCGCAGGCGCGCGCGCCATCAGGTCCTCGCCCGCGGGGGTCAGCCCGACCTTGCGGGTGGTGCGCTGAAACAGCCGGACGCCCAGCCGCCCCTCTAGCTCGGCCACGTATTTCGAGGTCAGGCGGTTGGACACGCCCAGTTGATCGGCGGCTGCCGTGAAAGAGCCCGTCTGGGCTGTGGCGACAAAGGCCTTGAGCTCGTCGACGATGTCCATGGCGCCCCATTAGGAACGTTTTGAGGATAGTTATTCACCAGCTTCGCCATTTCGTTGAGAAGCCTCAAGCTCTAATTTCAACGCAGATCAACAAGGGCCGCCATCGGGGCGGCGCAGGAAAGGACCCAAGTCATGACCACTCCAACCCAATCCGACTATGCCGCCCTCGGCCTGCGCGTGACCAGCGGTGCGCTCTTCGTCGCCCATGGCCTGATGAAGGTGCAGGTCTTCACGATCCCCGGCACCGTGGCCTTCTTCGAAAGCCTCGGCCTGCCCGGCATCCTCGCCTACCTGGTTATCTTCGCGGAAATCGCCGGCGGGCTGGCACTGATCCTCGGCGTTGCCACGCGGCTGGTGTCGCTGGCGCTGATCCCGGTTCTGCTGGGCGCGACCTGGGCGCACTGGGGCAATGGCTGGAGCTTTTCCGGCGAAGGCGGCGGTTGGGAATACCCGCTGTTCTGGGCCGTCGCGCAAGCCGCGCTCGTGCTGATGGGCAGCGGCGCCTACGCACTGCGCCTTCCGGTCCTGCAAAGGACGCTGGGCCAGTTCGCCTGACCCGAACGGGCCGCCGCAAGGCGGCCCCCTGCCCCGAGGAGACCCGACATGAGCACCGCCCAGGCCCTGACCGGACTTCGTGACCGGCTGGCACCCTCAGACCGGATGCCGCTGGTGTTCCTCGGCCACGGCAGCCCGATGAACGCGCTGGAAGACACCGCGTTCAGCCGCGCCTGGTCCGATCTGGGCCGCAGCCTGCCGCGGCCCGAGGCCATCCTCGTGGTCTCGGCCCACTGGATGACCCGCGGCACGACGCTGGTCGATGTCTCGGCCCTGCCGCGCACGATCCACGATTTCCACGGCTTTCCCGACGCCCTTTACCAACAGGACTATCCCGCGCCCGGCGCGCCCGATCTCGCGCGCGAGGTGGCGACGCTGCTGGCCAGCCACCACGGCGCCGAGGACGACACCTGGGGCCTCGACCACGGCGCATGGACGATCCTGAAGTTCCTTTACCCCGACGCAGATGTGCCCGTGTTCCAGGTCTCGATCGACATGAGCCGGGGGCTGGACCACCAGATCGAGGTCGGTCGTGCCCTTTCGGGGCTGCGCGACCGGGGCGTTCTGATCCTTGGCTCGGGCAACGTGGTGCACAACCTGCCTGCCATGCACCCCGGCGGCAAACCTCAGGATTTCGCGCTGGAGTTCGACACCCTCTTCGCCGAACGACTGGCCGCGCGCGACCTCGCCGCGCTGACCGACCGCGGCGGGCTGGGGCCCCTGCTGACCATGGCGCACCCGACGGTGGACCATTACCTGCCCGCGCTGACCATCGCCGGCGCGTCCGATGCGCGCGACGCGCTGAGCTTCATGACCGACGCCATCGACCTCGGCTCGGTCTCGATGCGGTCCTTCGTGTTCCACGCAGCCTAAGGCACGGGCGCCGGGCAACCGGCGCGAACGCCCGGCCGGGTGCTAGAACCGCCCCATGCGGCGGGTCACGCGCATCGCCTGGCGCGCACGCTTGGCGGTCTGCTGTGCCGCGGCGCGCTTTTGCGGGTCGGCGGGGTCATCGTTGCCCTGGCCGCGCCGCGCGGCGAGATCGACGCCGGCGTTGATGCCCTTGTTCATCAGCTTTCGCATCACGATGCGCACGGCCATGTTGATCATTCGGTTCGCATTCATCGTCGTGCCCTCCTTGGGGTCAGCTTTCGTCCTCGAACATGTCGCTTTGGCCTTCGTCCTCGGCCTCTTCGCCGTCTTCGGACACGCCGGGCGGCGGCCGGCTGTCGAGCAGGCCCGCGGCGCGCAATTCCTTGAGCCCCGGCAGGTCGCGCGCGCTTTCCAGCCCGAAATGGTCGAGAAAGCCCTGGGTGACAACATAGGTCACCGGCCGGCCCGGTGTCATCCGCCGCCGGCCGAAGCGGATCCATTCCAGCTCCAGAAGCTGGTCGATGGTGCCCCGGCTGACCGAAACCCCGCGGATTTCCTCGATCTCGGCGCGGGTGACGGGCTGATGATAGGCGATGATCGCCAAGGTCTCGACGGCCGCGCGCGACAGCTTGCGCATCTCGACCGTCTCGCGCTGCATCAAAAACCCCAGGTCGGGTGCGGTGCGGATCGCCCAGGCCTCGCCCACCCGCACAACGCGCACTCCGCGCCCCTCGTAGCGGCGGCGCAGCATCTCCAGCGCGCGGGCGGCGTCGCAGCCATGCGGCAGCCGCGCGTTCAGGTCGGCCACGCCCACCGGCTCGGCACTGGCAAACAGCACGGCCTCGACCATGCGCTCCTGTTCCGACAGGGGCGGTGCCTCGAAGAGGCTGCTTTCGGTTGGGGCGTCGTCGTCTTCGCTCACCGCGCCACCTTACGGATCTCGATGGGCGCGAATGTGGCAGACTGGCGGATCTCGGCCGCGCCCTGTTTCACAAGTTCGAGAGAGGCCGCGAAATTGGCCGCCGTGGCCGAGCGGCGCCGCGCCGGGTCGGTCTCCCACCCCTCGGGCAGCCAGTTCGACAGCGTCATCCACTCGCCCGCATAGCCGATCAGCCCGCGCATCCGGTCAAGCGCCTCTTCCATCGTGTAGATCGAGTCGCGGTCCATCACGTATGGCCTGAAATCGTCGCGGGTGCGGATGCGGGCATAGGCCTGCATCAGGTCAAGCAACGTGGCGGTGTAGGTCACGCGGCGGATACGGGTGACGTCGGTGGGGGTGCCGCGGGCGAAGACATCGCGCCCCAGCCGGTCGCGGCCCATCAGCCGCGCGGCGACGTCGCGCATCGCCTGCAGGCGTTCGAGCTGAAAGGCCAGATGCGCGGCCAGATCCTCGCCCGTGGGGCCCTCGTCCTCGGGGTCGGGCGGCAGCAACAGCCGCGATTTGAGAAAGGCCAGCCACGCCGCCATCACCAGGTAGTCGGCGGCCAGCTCGATCCTGAGCGCCTTGGCGCGCTCGACGAAGCCGAGATATTGCTCGGCCAGTTGCAGCACCGAGATCTTGCGCAGATCGACCTTTTGCGTGCGCGACAGAGACAGCAGCAGATCGAGCGGCCCCTCGAAGCCGTCCACATCGACGATCAGCGCCTCGGCGGCGCGGCGTGCCTCGATGCTGTCCACGATCTCGCCGGCGTCATCCATAAACGTCACCCTTCAGGATCTCGGCCAGTTCCGCCTCCAGCGCCTCGGCCTGGGCGGGCGCGGGCGGCCTGCGGCGCGCCAGCGCCGCTGCGGCGCGCAGCGCGCCCGCCTCGCTCAGCATCCCGGCCTCTTCGGCCACGGCCTCCATCTCGGCCATATCGCCGTTGCAGTGCAAGACCGCGTCGCATCCCGCGCGCAGCGCGGCGACCGTGCGCCGTTTCATGTCGCCCGAGAGCGCCTGCATCGAGATGTCGTCGCTCATCAACAGACCGTCGAACCCGATCTCGTCGCGGATCACCCCGATCGCCTGCGGAGAGACCGTGGCCGCCCGGTCGGGGTCGATCGCATCGTAGACGATATGGGCGGTCATCGCCATCGGCAGGTCGGCAAGCGCGCGGAACGGCGCGAAATCCTCGGCCTCCAGCGTGGCGCGGTCGGCGCTGACACGGGGCAGCGTCATATGGCTGTCAAGCGTGCCCCGGCCGTGGCCGGGGATGTGTTTCAGCACCGGCAGCACACCGCCGGCCAGCAGCCCCTCGGCCACCGCGCGCGCAGCGCCGATCACCGTGACCGCATCGCTGCCATAGCAGCGGTTCTTCAGCACCGGGTGGGTGTCGCGGCGGGCAAGGTCGGCCACGGGCGCGCAGTTGACGTCGATGCCCACGGCGCGCAATTCCTCGGCGATCAGGCGCGAGCGCAGGAACATCGCCCGCGCCGCCCGGCCCGGATCGGCCGATTGCATCTGCTCCAGCGCCGGGCGCCATTGCCGCCAATAGGGCGGCTTCATGCGCTGCACGCGCCCGCCCTCCTGGTCGATCAGGATGGGCGCGTCGCGGCCCACGGCCTCGCGCAGCGCACCGGTGAGCGCGCGCAGCTGGCCGGGATCTTCGATGTTGCGGTCGAAAAGGATGAAGCCAAGCGGCCTGGCCTCGGCGAAAAAGCGCCGCTCGGCCTCGCTCAGCACAGGGCCGGCGCAACCGGAGAAAAACGCCCCGGCGCCCTCGGTCACCGTGCGACCACCGGGATGCAGTCTGCCCCCTCGGCCATCAGCGCGGCGCAAAACCGGCGCGCGTCGGCCAGATCGGCGAACCCCGCCGCGCGCAGCCGATAGAAACTGCGCCCGCCGCTTTCGGCGCCCTGCACAACGCGGCTTTTGCCGGTCATGAAGCTGTCGAACCGGCCGCTCAGCCGGGTCCAGTCGCTGCGCGCCTCGTCGGGTGTATCGAAGGCGCCGAGCTGGACCAGTACCGTGCCCGCGATGATCTCGCCCGCGGGCAACTCGTCGGGGATGCCGGGGGAGACGGCGGCGGTGGCCGCGGCAATGGCCATGCGCGCCGCAAGGTCGCCCTCGGGCCGCGCCGGCGGGCGCGGCGAATGGGCGACGCCCGGAACCGTGCGCGCGATCGCGCCGGCGGGCAGCGTGGCGCCCTCTTCCTCGGCGGCCGCGTCGGCGCCAGCCGCGTCTGCCTGCGCGGCGGGCTCGGGGGTCTGCCCGGCCGCGTCGCCGGTCTCGGGCAGGGCCGACAGCGCGGGCCGTCGGGCCGGGCTCAGATCCGCCGCCGGCCTGTCCTCGTCGGTCAGGGACACCGGGCGCGGGGCCAGCGCCACGCGGTCGGGCGCGGGCGCGGCCTGTCCCTCGGCGGCCACACGGTTGACGGCGAGCCCCTGATAGGCCGCCCGCTCTCCGCCGGGGTCTTCGGGCGCGATGCGCACCGGACCTTCCAGCGCGCGCACAACCGGCACGCCCGACACGTCGCGCACGACCAGTTGATAGCCCCAGACCGCCAGACCGGCCACCAGCGCCGCCGAGGTCAGCCCCCCGGCCCAGGCGACGATCCGCGCGGCCGAACGTCCGGGCGCGGTCTGCGCCGTGCCCGCATCGAATGCGTCATAGGTAGATTCTGCCATGCTCCGCCTCACTGCCCGCAGGGCGGCACATGAGTGGCACCGCCCGATACTCTTGCCTGCAAAGCCCCGCGCCGGTGCGCCTTGTCTCAGCGCATTTCCTGCACGGGGGTCACGCCAAGGATACCAAGACCGGCGGAAATAACAACGGCCACGGCCCGGGCAAGGGCGATTTTCGATTGGCTGAGCGCGGGGTCGTCCTCTTGCACAAAGCGCAGCGCGGGCGTGTCGTTGCCCCGGTTCCACAGCGCGTGGAACTCCGACGCAAGCTCGTAGAGGTAGAACGCGACCCTGTGCGGCTCGTGCGTGCGGGCGGCGATTTCCACCAGGCGCGGCCATTCGGCCAGCTTTTTCGCCACCGACAGCTCGGCCTCGTGGTCGAGCCGCGAAAGATCGGCCGCGGCCAGCGTCAGATCGTCGACCGCGATCCCCGCCTCGGCGGCCTTGCGCAGCACCGAACAGACCCTGGCATGGGCGTACTGGACGTAAAAGACAGGGTTGTCCCTGGACTGCTCCAGCACCTTGTCGAAGTCGAAATCCAGGGGCGCGTCGTTCTTGCGCGTGAGCATCACGAAGCGGGTGACATCGGGGCCCACCTGCTCGACCACGTCGCGCAGGGTCACGAAGGTGCCCGCGCGTTTGCTCATCTTGAAGGGTTCGCCGTTCTTGTAGAGCTTGACCAGCTGCGTGAGCTTGATGTCGAGCGGCACGCGGGCGTCGGACAGCGCGGCGACGGCGGCTTTCATGCGTTTCACGTAGCCGCCGTGATCGGCGCCGAAGACGTCGATCAGCTGGTCGAAGCCGCGCTCGATCTTGTCGTAGTGATAGGCGATGTCGGGGGCGAAATAGGTCCAGGCGCCGTCGGATTTCATGATCGGCCGGTCCACGTCGTCGCCGTGTTCGGTGGATTTGAACAGCGTCTGCTCGCGCGGCTCCCAATCCTCGGGGGTCTTGCCCTTGGGCGGCTCCAGCACGCCCACGTAGATCAGACCCCTGGCGCGCAGCGCCTCGATCGCCGCCTCGATCCGGCCCGTCCCGTAAAGCGATTTCTCGCTGAAAAAGACATCCATCTCGACGCCCAGCGCCTTCAGGTCGTCGCGGATCAGCCCCATCATCTTGTCGGTGGCATAGGCGCGCACCTCGGCCAGCCACACGTCCTCGGGCTGATCGACATAGGCGGTGCCGACCTCGGCCGCCAGCGCCTCGCCCACCGTGATCAGGTATTCGCCCGGATAGGTGCCGTCCTCGAAGGCGACGCTCTCGCCATGCGCTTCGAGGTAGCGCAGGTAGACCGAGCGGGCCAGCACATCGACCTGCGCGCCGCCGTCGTTGATATAGTATTCGCGGGTCACGTCGTAGCCCGCGTAATCCAGAAGGCTCGCCAGCGCGTCGCCGAACACCGCGCCGCGGGTGTGGCCCACGTGCAGGGGTCCGGTGGGGTTGGCCGAGACGTATTCGACATTGACCTTCTCGCCCCGCCCCATCGCCGAGCGGCCAAAGCCCGCGCCATCGGCCAGCACCAGGTCGATCACGCCCTGCCAGACCGCCGGCGCCAGCCGCAGGTTGATGAAACCCGGCCCGGCCACCTCGGCGATCTCGATGCGGTCATCGTCGGCCAGCCGGCCGGCCAGCGCCTCGGCGATCTCGCGCGGCTTGGCTTTCGCCGGCTTGGCCAGCACCATCGCGGCGTTGGTGGCCATGTCGCCATGGGCGGCATCGCGCGGCGGCTCGACCGCGACGTTGGCGAAATCCAGCCCCTCGGGCAGCGCGCCCTCGGCCTGCATCGCGGCGAGGCTGTCGATCACGAGCGCGCGGATGTCGGTGAACAGGTTCATGTCATGCGTCCTATGGGTCGGGCGTGATCTACCACGGGAACGCGGGGCGTCAACCGGCCTCGGCCTGCGCCTCGTCGGGCGGGCTCAGCGACAGCAGGCTGCTGCCCTCGCCCGCGCGCAGATCTTCGTCGCTATCGGCCACCAGCCTCAGCGCGCCCGTGGGCGCGATCACGCCCAGCACGACCGACTCGGGGTTGGCCTCGCGCCAGGTTTCCAACGGGTAATCCTCGGTCAGCCCGGTCAGGCGGATGCGCCAGCCTTCGGTCATCAGGCGGTTCATTTCGTAATACCCGTGCCCGCCGCCGATCGGCCTGCCGCCCAGCGTGGCAGGCAGCGCGTGGCGCCGGCTCTTCTGCTTGGCACGCTTGAGCTGAAAGACGTTCTCGCGGCCGAATTCGGGCGCCACGTCGGTGGCCACCAGCGTGTTGTAGGCATCGTTGTCGGTGGCCGCGATCACCATGCCGTAGCTGACCAGTTCGACGCTGTGCTCGGCGGTTTCCGAAAGGATGTCACCGTAGAAGGTGGGCAGCCCCGCCTCTCGCGCGCGGCTCAGCCGCGCCCGGTTTGGGTCGGCGATCAGCACCGGCAGCTCGGCCCGTTTCAGCGCCTCGCCCAGAGCCGTGGCAAAGCGCGAGCCACCGACGATCAGCACCCCCGGCGTCTGCGCCCCGGCCAGCCCCAGAGCGCGGGCCAGCGGCGCCAGCGAGAACCCGTGCATCACCACCGTCGCGGCCACCAGCGCAAAGGCCAGGGGCGCGACCCGCGCGCCGTCCTCGAAGCCCAGCGATGTCAGCCGCTCGCCGAAAAGCCCCGCCACGGCCACCAGCACCACGCCGCGCGGGCCGGTCAGCGCCACCAGCCAACGCTCGGGCCAGGGCACGCGCGAGAACGCCAGCGAGGCCAGCACCGTCACCGGGCGCGCGATCAGCACCATCACGGCCACGAAGGCCGCCGCGCGCCAGTCGAGCATGGCCAGCGTTTCGACCTTCATGTTGGCCGCCAGCAGGATGAACACGCCCGACACCAGCAGAATCGTGGCGTGTTCCTTGAACCGGCGCATCTCGGCGTAAGAGGGCAGATCGGCATTGGCGATGACCAGCCCCATCACCGTGACCGCCAGCAGGCCGCTTTCGTGCAGCACCCAGTCTGACAGCGCGAAGGCGCCCAGCAGCACGGCGAACAGCACCGGAACCTTCATGTATTCGGGCACCAGCGCCCGGCGGAACGCGGCCGAGATGCCCCAGCCCGCGAGGACGCCGAGGACCAGTGCAAAGGCGATGCCGCGGACCATGTCCCAGGCCGCGTCGCCGGGCGACAGCGGCGAGGCCAGCACGATCACCACCTCGAAGGCCAGCACCGCGGCCAGTGCGCCCACGGGGTCGTTGACGATGGCCTCCCATTGCAGCAATTGCGCGGGGCGGCGCGCCAGCCGCGCCTGGCGCAGCAGCGGCGCGATCACCGTGGGGCCGGTCACGATCATGATGCCGCCGAACACGGCCGAGGTCGCCCAGCCCAGCCCGGCCACGTAATGCAGCGCCAGCGAGGACAGAAGCCACCCAAGCGGCGCGCCGATCACCACCAGCCGCGCCACCCCCGGCGCGGCATCGCGCAGCGAATGCAAGTTCAGCGTCAACCCGCCTTCGAACAGGATGATCGCCACGGCGATTGCCACCATCGGCCCCATCAGGTCGCCGATATCGCGCGCCGGGTCGAACAGACCCGTCGCGGGCCCGACGATCAGCCCCGCCAGCAGCATCAGCACGATCGCCGGCAACCGCAAACGCCATGCCAGCCATTGCGCCCCCACCCCCAATGCGCCCACGAGAGCGAAGGCCATCACCGGCGCCATCGCGCCTTCCGCCCCTGTCGCCATGATCCGTCCTTTCAGCCTGAGCCGCCCAGAAGGCGGGCATGTTCTTGCAGCGCGAAGCGATCGGTCATGCCCGCGATATAGTCGGCCACGATACGCGCCAGCGCGGTCTCGCCGGGCGCCGCGGCCACGTCTTCGCGCCATTTCTCGGGCAATAGCTCAGTCCGCTTCAGGTAGAGCGGGAACAGGCCCTCGACCACCTTGGTGACCTCGGCGCGCACCTTCATCACCGAGGGCGCGCGGTACATCCGCGCGAACAGAAAGGCCCGGATCTGCTTGAGATCGGCCCAGAGCGCATCGGAAAACCGGATGACCGGCCGGCCCATGTGGCGCACATCGGCGGGGCTGTCGGGCCGGGTTTCGGCCAGCACCGCCTGGGCCTGGGCGATAACGTCACCCACCATCACTCCGAAAACCCGCCGCAGCGCCTCGTGCCGGCGCCGCTTGGGATCGAGCCCGGGGTGGGCCGCGTCGACCTCGGCATAGCAGGCCCCCACGATGGGCAGCGCGGCGATGTCGGCCTCGGTGAACAGCCCCGCGCGCAGGCCGTCATGCAGGTCATGGTTGTTATAGGCGATGTCGTCGGCCAGCGCGGCCACCTGCGCCTCGGCGCTGGCATGGGTGGAAAGCTCCAGATCGTGGCGGGCATTGTACTCGGCCAGCGCGTAGGGCAGTTCGCCGCCCACCGGGCCGTTATGCTTGGCGATGCCTTCCAGCGTCTCCCAGGTCAGGTTCAGACCGTCGAACCCCGCATAGTGGCGCTCCAGCCGCGTCACGATCCGGATCGCCTGGGCGTTGTGGTCGAACCCGCCATAGGGCGCCATAAGCGCGGCCAGCGCATCCTCGCCGGTATGGCCGAAGGGGGTGTGGCCCAGATCGTGGGCAAGCGCCACGGCCTCGGTCAGTTCCTCGTTCAGGCCCAGGGCACCGGCAACGGTGCGCGCCACCTGCGCCACCTCGATGGAATGGGTCAGCCGCGTGCGGAAATTGTCGCCCTCATGCACCACGAAGACCTGTGTCTTGTGCATCAGCCGACGGAAGGCCGAGGAGTGGATGATCCGGTCGCGGTCGCGCTGAAAGCATGAGCGGAAGGCGCTTTCGTCCTCCGGATAGAGCCGCCCCCGCGTGTCTTCGGGCCGGCAGGCATAGGGTGCCAGCATGTCGTCCCCGTTCTTGTCGTCGCCTGACCAGCCCCATATATTCGAGATATAACGGTTTTCATACGGGATTTGCCGAGATGACGCTCACCCTGCCCCCCAAAGTGACCGAGCGCGCCTTCGCGCGGCTGTCAGAAATCGGCGTCGCCGCCCAGGGCAAGGCCCTGCGCGTCGCGGTCGAGGGCGGCGGCTGCTCGGGCTTTCAGTACGAGATCACGCTCGACGCCCCCTCCGAGGACGACCTGGTGCTCGAACGCGGCGGCGAAAAGGTGGTCATCGACAGCGTGTCGCTGCCTTTCCTGTCCGACGCGACGATCGATTTCAGCGAAGAACTGATCGGCGCGCGCTTCACGATCGACAACCCCAATGCAAGTAGCTCCTGCGGCTGCGGCACCTCGTTCTCGATGTGACGCGAATCCGGGCGCCTCACGCAACTGTGACCCGTCGTGCCGGTGATTTTCATCGCACGTGTCACAACGCCGCGTAGAACGATCCGCGGAAAAAATGCGACGGAAAATCGTGACCTGTCCGTTTTAGGTCCGCGTTGCGACGCATCCACAACCTTTGGAGAGACTACATGCGCAAGATCGTTCTTACGGCCGTTTTGGCCGCGCTGCCCGCCACCGCCATGGCCGAGGGGCTTGAAGACCTCGTCGAGGCGCGCCGCGGCTATTACAAACTGCTCGGCGCCAACATGGGCGAACTGGTCGCCATGGTGAAGGGCGAGGCCGAGTATGACGGCGCCACCGCCCAGACCCATGCCGCCAACCTCGTCACGCTGACGAACTACAACCTCGGCCATCTCTACGCCCCCGGCACGTCGAAAGCCGACCTGCCCGGCGAGACCCGCGCCCTTCCCGAGATCTGGGACGACATGGCCGGCGTGCAGGAAAAGGGCATGGCCTTCGTCGAGGCGGTGAACGAGTTGAACGAGGTCGCCGGTCTCGACAAGGCCGAACTCGCCGCGGGCGTGCAAAAACTGGGCGGCACCTGCAAGGGCTGCCACGACGACTACCGCGCCAAGGACTTCTAAGCCATGAAGGACACGAGCACCGCGCGCGACGCCGACGGCGAAACGCTGGAAACCGTCCGGGTCTGGGACCCGCTGCTGCGCCTGTTCCACTGGTCGCTGACGATCGCGGTCGTCGGCGCCTGGGGGCTGGGCAAGTTCGGCCCCGACATCATGACCCTGCATTTCTACTTCGGCTACGCGGTGCTCGGCCTTCTTGCCTTCCGGTTGCTCTGGGGCCTCATCGGCCCCGAGCATGCCCGGTTTTCCAACTTCGCCTACGGGCCCGGCAAGATTGCCCGCTACGTCGGACGCATCTTCGCCAGGCGGCCCAGCTACTGGCGCGGGCATAACCCGGTGGGCGGGTTGTTCGTGTTTTTCTTGCTGGGCGTGCTGGCGGTGCATGCCGGCACGGGGCTGTTCGCCGACCCCGAGGATTACATCAACGTCGGCCCGCTGGCCGGCTGGGTCAGCAACGACGGGGCCCGCACCGCGCTGTCTTGGCACGCGATGCTCAGCTGGGTGGTGCTGGGGCTTGTCGCGCTGCACATCGCCGCCATCGCCTTTTACAAGAAATGGAAGGGCGAAAACCTGATCCGCCCGATGGTGACCGGGCGCAAGACCGTTCGCAAGGACGGCTAGGGCCGCGACCGCGCAACGCCGACAGGGCCGGCGCCGGGGGCGCAATGCGGATGGCCGCTGCGCTGCGAATTGCCGAAATGCGATCGCCCCGCCTGCATCGCGCACAACGCCCGCGAAGCGCCTGGCGCCGTCTGCGTCGGCCGTCGGGTCACGGCCCCCTTGCGCCTTGCACCCGGACCTGCGTAGGCCAGCGCCATGACCAGTGATCATCCCTGCATCATCATCGGCGCCGGCGCGGCCGGGCTGATGTGCGCCGCCCATGCCGGGCCCGGCACGCTGCTGATCGACCATGCCGCGGTCCCGGGCGAAAAGATCCGGATCTCGGGCGGCGGGCGGTGCAATTTCACCAACCTTTATTGCGGTCCCGAGAATTTCCTGTCGGACAACCCCCACTTCGCCAAATCGGCGCTGGCCCGCTTTACCCAGTGGGATTTCATCGATCTGGTGGACCGCCACGCCATCGCCTGGCATGAAAAGTCACTGGGGCAGCTCTTTTGCGACGACTCGGCCCGCCAGATCGTTTCGATGCTGCGCGACGAGGCGCGCCGCGGCGGTGCCGTGCTGCGCCTCGGCGTGTCGGTGGCCGAGATCGACCATCGTGACGGGCAGTTCGTGCTGACGCTGTCGACCGGCGAGACGGCGACCGCCCCGGCGCTGGTGCTGGCCACGGGCGGCAAGTCGATCCCCAAGATGGGCGCCACCGATTTCGCCTACCGCGTCGCCCGGCAATTCGGCCACAGGGTGACCGACACGCGGCCCGCGCTGGTGCCGCTGACGCTGTCGGGCGCGCCGCTCGAGGCGCTGAAACCGCTGGCGGGGGTCAGCCTGCCGGTGCGTGCGGCCTGCAACGGCGCGGGGTTCGACGAGGCGCTGCTCTTCACCCATCGCGGCCTGTCGGGCCCCGCGGTTCTCCAGGTGTCGTCGTACTGGCGCGAGGGCGATGCGGTGGCGCTGGACCTGCTGCCGGGGCGGGACGCCCTCGCCGCGCTGCGCGCCCTGCGCGCCGAGGCCGGGCGCAAGAGCCCCGCCAACGCGCTGGCCGCGCTCTTGCCCGGCCGCCTGGCCGCGCATCTGGGCGCCAGTCTCGCGCCGCGGGGCAACATGGCCGACCTCTCCGACGCGGCGCTGCGCGACATGGCCGCCGCCCTGTCGGACTGGCGCATCACCCCCTCGGGCAGCGAGGGCTACCGCACCGCCGAGGTCACGCTGGGCGGCGTCGCGACCGACGCGCTGGACGCGCGCAGCATGGAAAGCCGCAACCAGCCCGGGCTTTACGTGATCGGTGAGGCGGTGGACGTGACCGGCTGGCTGGGCGGGTACAATTTCCAGTGGGCCTGGTCCTCGGGCTGGGCCGCGGGCACCGCCATCGCGGCCCGGCGCGCCGCCGGGGCTGGTCAGGGTGCCGCCGCGCGCTAAAACCCGGTAACATCGCTTTGCACGCAAGGGCCCGGTGGCGCCATGACCGTCGTTCTGATGCTGGGTTCGGGCCCCTCGGTCACCGCCTGCCGCGCATGGCCGCGCGCGCCCTTCGACCGGATCGTGGCGATCAACAACGCCTGGCGCGTGCGCCCCGACTGGGACGACCTGGTGACGCCCTACGACTTTCCGCCCCGACGCATGCCGCCCGCGACCGACGCCCGCCAGCGCCTGATCCGCGAGGCGGACTTCATCCCCGCGGTCAATGCCTTCGGCGGCATTGTTTACGCGGGCGCAACAATGACCTTTACCGCCGCCTATTGGGCGCTTTTCGCGCTGCGCCCCAAGGTCATCGGCTTTCTCGGCTGCGACATGGTCTACCCTACCACAGGCCCCACCCATTTCTACGGTCAGGGAACGCCCGACCCGTTGCGCGCCGACGTCACCCTGCAATCGCTCGAAGCCAAGGCCGCGCGGTTGATGATCTGCGCGGCGCGGCAGGGCTGTGCGCTGGTCAACCTGTCGCGCGGCCCCAGCCGGCTGGTCTTTCCCCGCGGCACGCCCAAGGCGCTGGCCGCCGCCCTGCCCCTGCCCCATGACGGCGCGCTGGCCGCCGCCGCCGGGGTGCAGGAGGCGGCGCTGGGCTATCGGGTGCCTTCGGGCCGCTACTGGGACGAGACGCAGGGCTTTGACGCCGGGGCGCTTTCGGCGCTCGACGCGCTGTGGCTGGCCGCCTCCGGCCACCGCCCCGCCCGCGAGATGACCGCCTGACCCTGCGGGCATGGACTTTCGCCGCGCCGCCGGGGATAGTCCGGCCGACAAGGGGACAGACCGCCATGCAGATTGCGACCTTCAACATCAACGGCGTCAAGGCGCGCCTGCAGACCGTGCTCGACTGGCTCGACGCTGCCGCCCCCGACGTGGCGCTTTTGCAGGAGATCAAGTCGGTCGACGAGGCGTTCCCGCGCGAGCCGTTCGAGGATCGCGGCTACAACCTCGAAACCCACGGCCAAAAGGGCTTCAACGGCGTGGCGATCCTGTCGAAGCTGCCGCTGGAGGACGTCGCCCGCGGCCTGCCGGGCGATGACGGCGACGAACAGGCCCGCTGGATCGAGGCCACGGTGGTCGGCACCCGCGCAGTGCGCCTCTGCGGGCTCTACCTGCCCAACGGCAACCCCGCGCCGGGGCCGAAATTCGACTACAAGCTGTGCTGGATGAAACGGCTGGAGGCCCGCGCGCGCGACCTTTTGGCGGCCGAAGAACCGGCGGTGATGGCGGGCGATTACAACGTCATCCCCCAGGACGAAGACGCCGCCCGCCCCGAGGCGTGGAAGGACGATGCGCTGGCCCTGCCGGAAGCCCGCGCCGCCTTTCGCCGCGTTCTCAACCTCGGCTTCACCGAGGCGTTTCGCGCCCGCACGCGCGGGCCCGGCCACTATTCGTTCTGGGATTACCAGGCCGGCGCCTGGAACCGCAACGACGGCATCCGCATCGACCACGCGCTGCTGACCCCGCAAGCCGCCGACCTGCTGACCGACTGCCGGATCGAGACCGAGATGCGCGGACGCGAGAAACCCTCGGACCACGTGCCGCTCTGGATCACGCTGGACGCCTGAGCCCGATTAGTCCGACCGGGCCGTGACGTCGTGCTGGTAGAGCCAGTCGAACCGGTCGGCCAGGAATCCCGGCGCCAGCTTGTTGGCGAGCCTGAGCGCGCCATGGGCGGCCCCGCGGATCGGCGGGGCGGAGATGTGATAGGCCCAGGCGTTGCGGCTGGCGGCCTCGACCACGCGCTCGGTGCGGGGGCGGCGCGCGGCCTGGTAAGCGGCCAAGGCCATTTCCATCGTGTCGTACCGGGCCAGCGCCTCGGTCAGCACCCAGGCGTCCTCCAGCGCCATGTTGGCGCCCTGGGCCAGGAACGGCAGGGTCGGGTGCGCCGCGTCCCCCATGATCGCAGCCGGGCCCTTGTACCAGGTCTCGGCCACCCTGTGGCGGAACAGCCCCCAGAGGTAAACCTCTTCCACCCGATCAAGCAGCGCGCGCAGTTCCGGCGGGAATTCGGCGAACGCGGCACGCAGGTTCGCCGGGTCGTCGGGGTGGTTCCAGCCCTCCTCGGTCCATGCGCTGCGTTCCTCGACCGCGACGATGTTCACCGATTGCCCGCCACGCAGCGGGTAATGCACCAGATGCCTGTTGGGCCCGATATGGTTGATGGCGAAGGGCGGCACGGGGCCGTCTGCGCGCACGACGGCGCGCCACGCCACCTGCCCGGTAAAAAACGGCCGCGCATGCGAGTTGAGCGCGCTGCGCACCACCGAATGCAACCCGTCGGCTCCGACCAGAAGATCGGCCTGCAACTTGGCGCCCTGGGCGGTGGTCAGCCGCGCGCCCCCGGGGTCGAGTTCCAGCCGCGTGATCTCGTGCAACAGCCGGATCGACACGCCGGCCGCCCGCGCCGCCTCGGCCAGAAGCGCGATAAGGTCGGCCCGGTGGACGAGGTAATAGGGATAGGCGTTGCGCGTCAGGTCGAGCCGCATCACCTCGCGCCCTTCGCGATGGTCGCGCAGCACCACCGCGTCGGCGCGCACAGCGCTTTCGCCCAGGCCCCGTTCCAGCCCCAGCGCCCTGAGCACGGCCACGCCGTTGGGGCTGATCTGCAGCCCCGCGCCGACCTCGCGGATCGCCTCGGACTTTTCCAGCACGGTCACGTCGGCGCCGCGCCGGGCCATGGCCGTGGCGGCACAGAGCCCGGCGATGCCGGCCCCCAGGATGGTGATCTTGCGCCCGCTCAACGTCATGCGCTTCCCCTCCCGGAAGCCTGCAGCCGGGCCCGTGGGCCAGCCCGCCCGATCAATCGTCGCGATGTACCCGCTCGCGGCGTTCGTGGCGTTCCTGGGCTTCCAGGCTCAGCGTCGTGGTCGGCCGTGCGTCCAGCCGCTTCAGCGAAATCGGCTCGCCGGTTTCCTGGCAATAGCCGTATTCGCCCTCCTCGATGCGGCGCAGCGCAGAGTCGATCTTGGCGACCAGCTTGCGCTGGCGATCGCGGATCCGCAATTCGAGCGCGCGGTCGGTTTCCTCGCTCGCGCGGTCGGCGATGTCGGGGATGTTGCGCGCACCGTCCTGCAGCCCCTCGATGGTGCTCTTGCTTTCGTCCAGCACTTCGGTTTTCAGGGCATTCAGCTTGCGGCGGAAATACTCGAGCTGGCGCTCGTTCATAAACGGCTCGTCTTCGGCGGGCCGGTAATCTTCGGGCAAGAAAACTTCGGCTTTCATCCCTGCTCCCTCGGTACGGGCCGGGCCTGCCGCTCCCTGCGGGGCGCGACCCCCCGGCGATCCTGCGGCAGCGTGTAGCCCAAGCGCGCGCCCGTGTCACTAGCCGATCTGCCGAATTTCAGGCCCTTGCAGCGCAGAGTTGCGGCGCTATGGTCGCCGGCAGGATCGCCCTGCCCGCCGAGGATGCCCGATGAAGTTCGCCGGAACCGAAACCTATGTCGCCGATGACGACCTCGCGCTCGCCGTCAACGCCGCGATCACGCTGGAACGGCCGCTTCTGGTCAAGGGCGAACCGGGCACCGGCAAGACGGAACTTGCCCGCCAGGTGGCCGAAAGCCTGAACCTGCCGATCATCGAATGGCACATCAAGTCGACCACCCGCGCCCAGCAGGGGCTCTACGAATACGACGCCGTCTCGCGCCTGCGCGACAGCCAGCTCGGTGACGAGCGCGTGCACGACATCGCCAACTACATCAAGCGCGGAAAGCTGTGGGATGCCTTCGCGGCCACCGAAAAGGTGGTGCTGCTGATCGACGAGATCGACAAGGCCGATATCGAGTTTCCCAATGACCTGCTGCAGGAACTCGACCGGATGGAGTTTCACGTTTACGAAACCGGCGAGACGGTGCGCGCCGCGACGCGGCCCATCGTGATCATCACATCGAACAACGAGAAGGAGTTGCCCGACGCCTTCTTGCGGCGCTGTTTCTTCCACTACATCCGCTTCCCCGACGCCGAGACGATGAAGCGAATCGTCGAGGTGCATTTCCCCGGCATCAAGGAGCGGCTGCTGACCGCCGCGCTGACGCAGTTTTACGAGATCCGCGAGATGAACGGGCTGAAGAAGCGGCCGTCGACCTCGGAAGTGCTCGACTGGCTGAAGCTGTTGCTCGCCGAAGACCTCACGCCCGAGGACCTGCGCCGCGACGCCAAGTCGGCGCTGCCCAAGCTGCACGGCGCATTGCTGAAAAACGAGCAGGACGTGCAGCTTTTCGAGCGGCTGGCCTTCATGGCGCGGCGGGGCGGTTGAGGGCAGGCACCGACACGCCCTCCCGAACAGGGCTCGGTCGCCCCATGGCCGCTTGCGGAGATCGGATTCGCCTTGCTTCGCAACGCGATCCGACGGGGTATTTGGACCAAGCAGAAGCAGGCGATGGGTTCTTCTGGCCGCAAATATCCCGGGGGGAGTCCGAAGGACGGGGGGC
This sequence comes from Rhodovulum iodosum, assembly GCF_041020385.1. Taxonomy (NCBI): domain Bacteria; kingdom Pseudomonadati; phylum Pseudomonadota; class Alphaproteobacteria; order Rhodobacterales; family Paracoccaceae; genus Rhodovulum; species Rhodovulum iodosum. Next base: position 975,615 of record NZ_JBEHHI010000002.1, read on the forward strand.
AGCGCCCCCCAGCGCCGCCGCAATGCCGGTGTCCGCTCCATCCGGCACAGCGAACCGGCATGACCACCGCGACAGCCCCGTTCGCACCCGCCGGACCACGGCGCGCCCTTGCGCCCCCTTCCCGCCCATGTGATCGGCGCGCCGCTTGCACATGCGGCGAACGCCCGTATCCTGTGGCTCCGATCCCCGAAGGACCCGCAGCCCCGATGCCCGATCCGATCATCCGTCCGCTCCGCAGCGACGACCGCGCCGCCTGGGACCGGCTGTGGGGCGCCTACCTAGACTTTTACCAGACAGCTCTGCCCCCAGAGGTTTACGAGGCGACCTTTACCCGGCTTCTCGACCCGGGCATGCCAGACATGAACGGGTTGATCGCGATCGAGGACGGCACCCCGACCGGCCTTGTCCATTACATCCGTCACCGGCACTGCTGGCGGGTCGAGGATGTCTGCTACCTGCAGGACCTCTTCGTCGACGCCGAGGCGCGCGGCGGCGGCATCGGTCGCGCGCTGATCGAGGCGGTCTATGCCGCGGCAGACGCCGCCGGCACGCCCTCGGTCTACTGGCTGACCCAGGAGTTCAACGATTCCGCCCGGCAGCTTTACGACCGCATCGGCCGGTTCACCCCCTTCGTCAAATATGTGCGGGGCTAAAGCGATGCAGCGCTGGCTGATCCTCGCCGCGCTCGCGCTCGGCGCCTGCGCGGCCCCGTCCGACGACATCGCCGCCCGCCGCAGCGCGCCCACCGGGCAACTGCCGCCCATGAAAACCTTTTCGATCGCCCGGCCGCGCGCACCCGCCCGGCCGAATGCGCTGATCGCCAAGGATTTCCTCGACCTCGCCTTTCGGATGGAAAGCGGCCGGGAGCTGCCGGTGCTCACCCGCTTTGCCGAGCCGATCACGCTGCGCGTCAACGGCGCCGCGCCGGCCAGCCTCGGGCCCGACCTGGCCGCCCTGCTCGGCCGTCTGCAGCGCGAGGCGGGCATCGGCATCCGCCGCGTGCCCGCCGCTGCGCCGGCCAACATCACCGTCGAGATCGTGCCGCGGGCCACCCTGCAGCGCGCCGTGCCGCAGGCCGCCTGCTTCGTCGCGCCGCGGGTGGACAGCTGGGAGGCCTACCGCCGCGCCCGCCGCAGCCGCACGCTGGACTGGACGACCCTGGCCCGGCGCGAAAAGGTGGCCATCTTCCTGCCCGGCGATGTCAGCCCGCAGGAGGTGCGCGACTGCCTGCACGAGGAAATCGCCCAGGCGTTGGGGCCGCTCAACGACCTTTACCGGCTGCCCGAGAGCGTTTTCAACGACGACAATTTCAACACCGTCCTGACCGGGTTCGACATGCTGATCCTGCGCGTCTACTACGCGCCGGAGCTGAGAAACGGCATGAGCCGCGAGGCGGTGGCCGACCGCCTGCCCGCCATTCTCGCCCGGCTCAACCCGGCGGGCCAGCGCCCCGCGCCGCCGCCCCTGCCAGAAACCCCGCGCGCCTGGATCGAGACGATCGAAACCGCGCTCGGCCCCGGCACCGCGCCCGGCCGCCGCCGCGACGCCGCCACCCGCGCGGTGGCCATCGCCCGCGGACAGGGCTGGTCCGACACGCGGCTGGCCTTCAGCCTGTTCGCGCAGGGGCGGCTCGCGCTGGCCGAGAACGGCGAGCTGGCGCTGGCCTCTTTCCTGCAGGCCGGGCAGATCTATGCAGGCTCGACCGAAACGCGGGTGCAGGCCGCCCATGTGGCGATGCACCTGGCCGCCTTTGCGCTGTCGGCGGGCCAGCCCGATGCCGCCCTTGGCGTGATCAATGCCCATCTCGCCGCCACCGCCCGGGCGCAGAACGCGGCCCTGCTGGCAACGATGATGATGATCAAGGCCGAGGCGCTGGACGATCTCGGCCGCCCGGCCGAGGCGCGGGCGGTGCGCCTCGACAGCCTCGGCTGGGCGCGCTATGGCTTCGGCGCGGACAAGGAGGTGCGCGCCCGACTTTCCGATATCGCGGCGCTCAGCCCGGGGAGGCGACCATGATCGTGATACCGGCCGCGCTTGCCGGCGCGCTTTGGGGCGGGCTTCTGGCCCGGCGGCGCAAGGGCAACGGCTACGACATAGCGCAATACGCGGCGGGCTACGGCATCGCCTTCGCGCTGCTGGGCCTCTTTGCCTCGGTACTGCTCGACCGTCTGTACTAGACCGATGTTCCTGCCCTTCTTCCATGCCCTGCGCGATGCCGGCATCCCGGTCTCCCTCAGAGAGTACCTGAGCTTTCTGGAGGGGCTGAACGCGGGGCTGGTGACCTACGACGTCGAGGGGTTCTACTACCTGGCGCGCACCGCGATGGTGAAGGACGAGCGCCATCTCGACCGGTTCGACCGGGCCTTCGCCCAGGCGTTCGAGGGGCTCGAAGCGATCCCGATGGAGGCGGTGGTCGAGGCCGTCGACCTGCCCGGCGACTGGCTGAAGAGGCTGGCCGAAAAGCACCTGAGCGAGGCCGAAAAGGCCGAGATCGAGGCGCTTGGCGGGTTCGACAAGCTGATGGACACGCTGAAAGAGCGCCTGAAGGACCAGCAGGGCCGCCACCAGGGCGGCAACAAGTGGATCGGCACCGCCGGCACCTCGCCCTTCGGCGCCTACGGCTACAACCCCGAGGGCGTGCGCATCGGGCAGGACGAAAGCCGCCACCGCCGGGCGGTCAAGGTCTGGGACAAGCGCGAGTTCCGCAATCTCGACGACAGCGTGGAGCTGGGGACCCGCAACATCAAGGTGGCGCTGAAACGGCTGCGCCGCTGGGCCCGAGAAGGCGCGCATGAAGAGCTGGACCTCGACGGCACGATCCGCGCCACCGCCGACCACGGCTATCTCGACGTCAAGACCCGGCCCGAGCGGCACAACGCGGTCAAGGTGCTGCTCTTCTTCGACGTGGGCGGGTCGATGGACGACCATATCAAGGTGGTCGAAGAGCTGTTCTCGGCCGCGCGGACCGAGTTCAAGCATCTCGAGCACTACTATTTCCACAACTGCCTTTACGAAGGCGTCTGGCGCGACAACGCCCGGCGCTGGGACGCCCAGACCCCCACCTGGGAGGTGCTCAACACCTACGGGCCCGATTACAAATGCATCTTCGTGGGCGACGCGGCGATGTCGCCCTACGAGGTGCTTTACCCCGGCGGCGCCAACGAACACTGGAACGCCGAGGCAGGGCAGGTCTGGCTGGAACGCGCCCGCGCACAATGGCCCGACCACCTGTGGATCAACCCCACGCGCGAACGGTTCTGGGAATACACCCAGTCGATCGGCATGATCCGAGAGATCTTCGACGGGCGCATGGTGCCGATGACGCTTGAAGGAATCGAGCGGGGGATGAAAATGCTGGGGCGTTAAATCGTTCCAGAGGTATCCGTTTCATGCCACGTCATTTCACCGACGACGAATATGCCGCCCGCGTCGCCCGTGCCGCCGCCGCGCTCCGCCAGGCCGGGCTCGACGCGCTGCTGATCTTCGCCCCCGAAAGCATGTACTGGCTGACCGGCTACGACACGTTCGGATTTGCCATGTTCCAGTGCATGGTGCTGGATGCCGACGGCCGGATCGACCTGCTGACCCGCACCCCCGACCTGCGCCAGGCGCTGTTCACCTCGACCCTGCCGCGCGAACGCATCCATATCTGGCAAGACGCCGCCGGGGCCGCGCCCGAGCGCGCACTTGCCGCGCTGCTGGACAGGCTCGGCATCGCGGGCCGGGTCGGCATCGAAACCCGGACGGCGGGGCTGACCGCCCATAACGGGGGCATGGTGGCCGGCGCGGTCGAGGGGCTGGAAGAGGCCAACGAGATCATCCGCGATCTGCGCCGGGTCAAATCGCCCGCCGAGATCGCCCATCACCGGCGCGCCGCGGCGCTGGCCGACGCCGCGCTCGACGCCGCGCTCGGCTGTCTCGGGCCGGGCGCCTTCGAGGGCGACATCCTGGCCGCGATGCAGGGCGCCATGCTGAAAGGCGGCGGCGAGCCCGCGGCGAACGAGATCATCCTCGGCTCGGGCCAGGCGGCGCTGATGTGCCGGTCTTTCGCCGGGCGCTGGCGGCTGGGCGAGGAGGACCAGGTGACCATCGAATGGGCCGGCAGCCATGCCCGCTATCACGCGGCGATGATGCGCACCGTCGTGATCGGCCCGGTACCCGCGGCGCAGCGGCGAATGTACGACGCCGCCCGCGCGGCGCTTGTGGCCTGCGAGGCGGCGATGCGGCCCGGCGCGCCGATGGGCGATGTCTACGCCGCCCATGCCGAGGTGCTGGACCGCGCGGGCTACAGCCATGCCCGGCTCAGGGCCTGCGGCTACGGCATGGGCGCGGTCTTTGCGCCGATCTGGGTGGATTTCCCGATGTTTTTCGCGGGCAACCCGCAGCCCATGGACGCGGGCCAGGTGTTCTTTCTGCACATGATCCTGATGGACAGCGAGGCGGGGCTTGCCATGAGCCTCGGCCATTCGGTGCTGTTGACCGAAACCGGCCCCGAGCGCCTGTCGCGCCACGCGCCCGATCTGATCGCGCTTTAACCCTTTTCCATACCGGCCCGCGGCCCCATATCTGAACCATGCTGAAGTTCACCCCGATCCTTCTTGCCGTGCTCTATGCGCTGGCGATGTACCGTTTTTCGAGCTGGCGCACGTCGCGCGAGCTGGACGCGCGCTCGTCGGAACTGGCCGATGCGCGGTTGAAATCGCTGACCGACCGGATGGCCAAGGCGCTGGATCTGCCGCGCATCAGGGTGAACCTCTACGAGATCGACCCGGTCAACGGGCTGGCCGCGCCCGACGGGCGCATCTTCCTGACGCGGGGGTTCTACAACCGCTACCGCGATGGCGAGGTCAGCGCCGAGGAACTGGCCAGCGTCATCGCGCACGAGCTGGGCCATGTCGCGCTGGGCCATGCGCGGCGGCGGATGATCGACTTTTCCGGGCAGAACGCGCTCAGGACGGCGCTGGCCATGGTGCTGGGCCGAATCCTGCCGGGCATCGGAATCTACATCGCGAACGCGCTGACCACGCTTCTGGCCGCGCGGCTGAGCCGGCAGGACGAATACGAGGCCGACGCCTATGCCGCGGCCCTGCTGACCAAGGCCGGGATCGGCACCGAGCCGCAGAAATCGCTGTTTTCCAAGTTGGAAAAGCTGACCGAGGCGCGCGGCGGCGCAGTACCCGCCTGGCTGATGAGCCACCCCAAGACCGAGGAACGCGTCCGCGCCATCGAGGCGCTCGAGGCGCGCTGGCAGGCCGTCCCGACGGACTGAGACCACCGCGCGCGCGGCGCCCCTACCGGCCCTCGAACCGCGCCTTGCGCTTTTCCAGAAAGGCCACCACGCCTTCCTTGAAATCCCGGCTTTCGCCGCATTCGCCCTGGAGGTGCGCCTCAAGCGCAAGCTGGGTGTCCAGATCGTTGTCGAAGCTGGCCCTGAGCGCCTGTTTCAGCCGCGTGTAGGTCGCCGTCGGCCCCTCGGCGAGGTGGCGGGCCCGGGCGCGCCACTGGGCCTCGAACCGGTCCTCGGGCACGGCCTCCCAGATCATGCCCCAGTCGGCAGCCTGCCGCGCCGAAATCGGCTCGGCGAACAGCGCGGCGCCCATCGCCTTGGCCAGCCCCATCTGCCGGGGCAGCCAATAGGTGCCGCCAGCATCGGGGATCAGCCCGATCCGGGCGAAGGCCTGCAGAAACATCGCCGTTTCAGAGGCGATCACCACGTCGGCGGCCAGCGCCAGGTTGGCCCCCGCCCCCGCCGCCGCGCCGTTGACAGCGGCGATGGTGGGGATCGGGCAATCGGTGATCGCCTTCAGCATCGGCTCGTATTCGTCGCGCAACACGCGCTCCAGGTCGTGGCTGGCGGTGCTTACCCGGTCGCCCAGGTCCTGCCCCGAACAAAACGCGCGGCCCGCGCCGGTCAGCACCAGCGCGCGCGCCTCGGCCGCGCCGTGGCCGATGGCGTCGAGGATCTCGGCACGCATCTGGGTGTTGAGCGCGTTCATCACCTCGGGGCGGTTCAGCGTGATCACCGCCACATCCGCCTCGACCCGGTATTCTATGACCTTGTAGACCATGGCGCTGCCCTTTCTGCCCCTGCCGCGCGCACCATGGCAAAGGAGCCGGGGGGGCGAAAGGGGCTACTCGCCCATGATCTCTTTCAGGCGGGCCTCTTCCTCGGGCGACAGCCCTTGCTGCGCGGTCTCCTGCCGGCGGCGGCCGCGGATATAGACGAAGGCGATGCCGAGACCCAACAGCAGCATCGCCGGCCCCGCGATATATAGTACGATGTTCGAACCCGTCAGGGTGGGTTGCAGCAGCACGTATTCGCCGTAGCGGTCGACCACGTAGTCCATCACCTCTTCGTCGCTGTCGCCTTCGGTCAGCCGCTCGCGCACCAGCAGCCGCAGGTCCTTGGCAAGCGACGCGTTGGAATCGTCGATATTCTCGTTGCGGCAGACAAGGCAGCGCAGGCCCTTGGATATCTCGCGCGCGCGCTCTTCGAGCGCCGGGTCGGCCAGTATTTCCGAGGGCTCGACCGCGGCGGCCTGCAGCGGCGCGAGCAGGGCAAGGGCCAGGGCAAGGCGTTTGATCATCGGTGTCACTCCGCGGGCACCGCGCCCGAGGGCGGGGTTTGTTTACGCGCGCCGGCCGCGACACGCACGCGCCGGTCCGAAAGGCTCAGCAGCCCGCCCAGCGCCATGATGATCGCACCCGACCAGATCCAGTTGGCAAACGGCTTGATATACGTGCGCACCGCCCACCCGCCGTCGGCCTGCGCATCGCCGATCACGAGGTAGATGTCGCGGAACACGCCGCTATCCAGCGCGGCCTCGGTGGTCGGCATCCCCGCCACCGGATAGACGCGCTTTTCCGGAAACAGCGTCGAGACCCTGTTATCGCCGCGCCAGACGCTCATCGTGCCGGTGGTCGAGATGTAGTTGGGGCCCTCGATGCGTTCGACCTTTTCCAGGACAATGCCGTATTCGCCCACCTCGAACCGCTCGCCCACCTGGGCCACGCGGATGTCTTCCTGTTGCCAGGCCAACAGCGTGGCGATGCCCAGCATGGTGATGCCGAGCCCCGAATGGGCCACCGCCTTGCCCCAGTCGGAGCGCGGCAGCCGGGCCATGCGGCGCAGCTTGGCGCCGGTTCCGCCGCGGCCCGCGCGCACCGACAGATCCACCGCGGCGCCCGCGATCAGCCAGGTGCCCAGCATCACGCCGATCGGCCCCATCGCCGTCTTGCCGGTCTGCATGGCATAGGCCAGCGCGCCCAGCGCGACGGCCAGCCCCAGCGCCGGGGCGAGCCGGCGCAGCGCCTGGCCCAGCCGCGCGCGTTTCCACGGCAGGATGGCGCCGATGGGCAGGATCGCCCCCAGCATCATCATGAACGGCGTGAAGGCCATGTTGAAGAACGGCGCGCCGACCGACAACTTGCGGTCGAAGGCCATCTCGGCCACCAGCGGCCAGATCGTGCCGACAAAGACCACAAGCGCCGAAACCGCCAGCAGGATGTTGTTGAACACCAGCGCCGTTTCCCGGCTGACCAGGCCAAAGACGCCCTTGGCCTCCATCGCGCTGGCCCTTGCGGCAAAGAGCGTCAGCGCACCGCCCATGAACACCGCGAGGATCAGCAGCAGGAACACCCCGCGCTCGGGATCCGAGGCGAAGGCGTGAACGCTGGTGATGACGCCCGAGCGGGTGATGAACGCCCCGATCAGCGAAAACCCGAAAGCGACGATGGCCAGAAGGATCGTCCAGCTTTTCAGCGCCTCGCGCTTTTCCACCACGATCGCGGAATGCAGCAGCGCGGCGGCCACAAGCCATGGCATGAAGCTGGCGTTTTCCACCGGGTCCCAGAACCAGAAGCCGCCCCAGCCAAGCTCGTAATAGGCCCACCACGAGCCCAGCGCGATGCCCACGGTCAGGCAGATCCAGGCGGCCAGCGTCCAGGGCCGCACCCAGCGGCCCCAGGCGGCGTCGACGCGCCCCTCGATCAGCGCGGCCACCGCGAAGGAAAAGCAGATCGAAAGACCGACATAGCCGAGGTAGAGGAAGGGCGGGTGAAAGGCGAGGCCGGGATCCTGCAACAGCGGGTTGAGGTCCTGGCCGTTGAAAGGCGGGAAGGCCAGCCGCTCGAACGGGTTGGAGGTGAACAGGATAAAGGCGAAGAAGGCCACGGCGATGGCCGATTGCACCGCCAGAACCCGCGCCCGCAGGCTGGGCGGCAAGCCGCCGCCGAACCATGCCGCCATGGCGCCGAAAAGCGTCACGATCAGCACCCATAGCAGCATCGAACCCTCGTGGTTCCCCCATACGCCCGAGATCTTGTAGAGCATCGGCTTCAGCGTGTGCGAGTTGGCGACCACGACCCTCAGCGAGAAGTCAGAGGTGACAAACGCGTAGGTCAGCGCCGCAAAGCTGAACGCCGTCAGCAGGAACTGCGCGGTCGCGGCGGGCTGGGCCACGGCCATCCAGCCGCTCCAGCCCTTGTGGGCACCGATGAGGGGGATCACCATCTGCACCAGGGCGACGGCGAAAGCGAGGGTCAGGGCAAAGTGGCCAAGCTCGATAAACATGAGCCATGTCTTAAACTTGACGGCCCCGCACGCCAATGGGTTTTCGCAAGGCACAGGGCGGGGGTTACGCAAACGTGAGCGTTGGGCCGCACGCGGCGATGTCGGGAAGGGGTCCGGCAACCGCATGCGGTATGCCGGGGCCAGCGCCGCCCTCAGCTCGTGGCGTCAGCAACCCGGTACTCTGCCGTCGCCTGCCCGCGCCACGCCGACAGCGCCGCATTCGGCCCCGTCGCCGGCGCCGCCGCGCGTGCCGCCACGCCCAGCGGTGCACGGGCCAGCGTCTCGGCGATGGCGCGCTGGAACTCCTGCCCTTTGGCCTGGTGCCGCGCCCCGAAGTAAAAGCTGACGATCGCGCCCATCAGCCACCAAAGCGGCTCGGGCACCAGCGCAAGCCCCTGCATCCGCGCGGCAAACCAGGCCGGGTCGACCATCGCCGCCACGAACAGCCCCAGCGTGCCGAAGGCCAGCGCCGGGCGCGGCAGGCGGTTCAGCCCGTCCACAACCCGATCGAACGCCGCCCTGCGCGGGTGGGCGAATTCGGCGGCGAACTCGGCCAGCACCGCGTTGCGCAACGCCGCCTCGCGCGCGTCGGCCCCTTCGGCGTTGACACGGAACACCTCGGCCGTCTCGGCCACCACGTTGCGGCCCTGCCCGAAGACCAACGAGAACAAACCCTCGATCAGCCCCATGCCGCGACCCTCGCCCGATGCTCGGCCGCGCTGAGACGATACCGCGGCGCGATGAATTCTTCCGCGCGCAGGATCCAGCCGCCCTTGCCGCCGTCGCGCCGGCGGGCGTATTTGCGGCTGGCCGGGCGGCGGTCGGCGAGCCTGTAATAGTAGTTGCGCCGGGCGATACCGTAGGCGTCGGCGATATGGCCCGGCGCGGCGGCGGCCGCCGCCTCGGCCGCGGCGATGGTCTGCGGGCCGATCACCCCGTCGACCGACACCCGTTGCCCCATGTCGTTCAAGAGCCGCTGCAACAGCCGCACCGCGTTGGGGCCCGCGTTCACGTACATGTCGAAAACCCCCGGCTGAAGCGCCTCGGGCAGCGCGTCGATGCGCGGGCGGCGGAAATAATGCTCGACGAAGATCTCGGCCGCCTCAGCCCGGCCCAACCGCTGCACGTCGCGGGCATCGACCCGACCGTCGCCGGTCAGGTCGATCCCCAGCCGGCGCATCGTGTGCAGGGTGACGCCGTACCTGGTGGGGCCGCCCGGGTCGTCCGGGTCGTTCGCATAGCCGCCCTCTCGGGCGACGATCTCTTCGGCAAGCTGCTGGACGGACCGCATGAAAAACCCCCGGCTTCAATGAAAACCGGGGGCACGATTTCTCGGGCGGGGTTAACGCCGGGCTCAGCTACCGTTCGGTGCCTCGCCCTCCGCGTCGCGGTAGACCCCCTGCTCTTTCAGCGCGTCGACCACTTCCTTGGGCATGTAGCTTTCGTCGTGCTTGGCCAGGATCTCGCTGGCCTCGAACACGCCATCGACCAGGCGGCCGGTGCCGATCATGCCCTGGTTCTCGGCGAAGAGGTCGGGCAGCACGCCCCTGTAGGTGACCGGCACCACAGCGCCGCCATCGGTGACGTTGAACCGCACGGTCTCGCCCTGACCGCGCACCAGGCTGCCCTCCTCGACCAGCCCGCCGATGCGGAACACCTCGGTCGGGGCCGGCGGGGTGTCGGCGATCTGGCTGGGCGAGCGGAAGAAATTGATCCCGTCGCGCATCGCATAGCCGATCAGCCCGGTCGACACCGCCAGCGCCACGAAGGCGACCAGGATCACCTGTATCCGCCGTTTCTTCTTCAGTCCGCGCATGTCTCTCTCCCTTACGGAAAGCAGGGGGCCAGCATCAGCCCCGCCGCCTCGTCGAGCCCCAGCATCAGGTTGGCGTTCTGGATCGCCTGCCCCGACGAGCCCTTGGTCAGGTTGTCGAGCGCGGCGATCACCATCGCCCGGCCCGGCCGCCTGTCGGCCACCACCCCGATATGCACGAAATTCGAGCCGCGCACATGGCGCGTCGAGGGATGCTCGCCCAAGGGCAAAACCTGAATGAAAGTCTCATCTTTGTAGGCGCTTGCCAAGGCGTCATGAATCGCCCCCGCCTCGCCTCTCAGGTAGACGGTGGCCAGAATCCCGCGGTTGGCCGGGATAAGGTGGGGCGTGAACTGCACCTCGACAGGGCGGCCTGCGGCCTTGCTGAACTCCTGGTCGAACTCGCCCAGATGCCTGTGGACGCCGCCCGCGGCATAGGCGTGAAAGCCTTCGGACAGCTCGGCATGCAGCAGGTTTTCCTTCAGCGCACGGCCCGCGCCCGAAACCCCCGCCTTGAGGTCGATCACGATCTCGTCAAGGTCGATCGCCCCGGCCTTTATCAGCGGGATCAGCGCATATTGGCCCGTCGCGGCGTTGCAGCCGGTGCCGGCAACCAGCCGGGCGGCGCGAATCTCTTCGCGGTAGTACTCGGTCAGGCCGTAGACGGCCTCGGCCTGCATCTCCGGCGCGGCGTGGGGCTTGCCATACCATTTCTCGTAGGCGGCCGGGTCGCGCAGCCGGAAATCGGCGGAGAGGTCGACGATCTTCAGATCGCGCGGCAGCTCCTTGATGACGGCCTGGCTGGTGGCGTGGGGCAGCGCGCAGAACGCCAGGTCGATGCCGGAAAAGTCGATTTCCTCGATCTTCACGAGGTCCGGCAGGTCGAGATGGCGCAGATGGGGAAAGACGGCGGCCATGGGCTGGCCGGCCTTGCGCTCGCCCGACAGCGCGGCGATGCGCAGATCGGGATGGGTGGCGATCAGCCGGACAAGCTCGGCCCCGGTATAGCCCGAGGCGCCGAGGATGGCGATAGAGTGGGTCATTGAACGACCTTCCTGGAACGTGACGGATATTTAGGGAATGGACGCGCGCCGCGCAATCACGCCGCGGCGAATTCGATCCGTCGTCGCAGGAATTGGGTGGCCTTGTCCGATACCGTCCGGGGCTCGCCCGTGGTCAGGAACATGGTTTCCTTGCCCGCGCCCACCATCTCGGGGCGGCGCTCGAGATAGTCGGCGAGGCTCTCGGCCACGATATCGGCCTGTGAATAGACCGTGACGTCGGGGCCGAGCGCGACCTGGAACGCCGCCTCCATCAGCGGGTAATGGGTGCAGCCGAGGATCGCCGCCTCAGGGTGCGGCATCCGCCGGCTCAGCGCCTCGACATGAGAGCGCACCAGCGCCTCGGCCAGCATCTCGTCGCCCTGTTCGATGGCGTCGACCAGACCGCCGCAGGGCTGGGCCTCGACATCCACGCCGATGGCGCGGAACGCCAGTTCGCGCTGGAACGCGCGGGAGGCGACCGTGGCCGGCGTGGCGAACAGCGCCACATGCTTGACCCCCACCTCGCGCGGGGGCGAGTTGTCGCCCCATTGCCGCTCGGTCAGGGCCTCGATCAGCGGCACGAACACGCCCAGAACGCGCTTGCCCTCGGGCACCCAGGATTCCTGCATCCGCCTCAGCGCGGCGGCGGAGGCGGTGTTGCAGGCCAGGATCACCAGGTCGCAGCCGCTTGCGAACAGCCGCTCGACCCCCGTGGTGGTCAGGCGGTACACGTCATCGGCATCGCGCACGCCGTAGGGCGCGTGGGCGTTGTCGCCGTAATAGACGAAGGGCACGTCGGGCAGGCGCCGCGTGACGGCGTCCAGCACGGTAAGACCGCCGAGCCCGGAATCGAATATGCCGACCGCCATTGCGCTAGATCCTGTGCCTGTCATCGAATTCGAAGCCGTAATCGAACGACTTCAGAGGGCTTGGAGATAACTCATAGGTGGCCCGGCGCAGGAAATCCATCATCGCCTTCGTGTCGCCCGCATGGGCATTCAGTCGCGCCCGGTCGATGGGCTCGCCGATGGCCACGCGCACGGGCTCGTCCACCCGCGCGCGGAACTCGTTGATCAAGAGCGCCAGGCGCAGGGTTTCGTGCAGGTGGCTGGCCAGTTGGAACAGCCGCGAATTGTGCCCCTCGAAATAGAGCGGCACCACCTGCGCGTGGGACTTGGCCACCATCCGCGCGGTAAAGCCCCGCCAGCCCGGGTCCATCGGGCAGGAAAAGGGCCGCGCGGCGGTCGAGACCGTGCCGCCGGGAAACACCCCCACCGCGCCGCCGCGCGCGAGGTAATCGAGCGCCAGGCGGCGGGTCTCGATGTTCTGGCGCATCGCCTCTTTCGTTTCCTCGAAACCGATCGGCAGGATGATGCGGTTCAGCTCCGCCGCCTTGCGGAACACCGAATTTGCGAGTATGCGGAAATCGCCCCGCACGGTGGACAGGATATAGCCCATCATCAGCCCGTCGAGGATGCCGTAGGGGTGGTTGGCGATCAGGATCAGCGGGCCTTCGGCCGGGATGTTGTCGAGGCTGCCGGCCATGACCTGAAGGCTGAGCCCGTACCGCTCGGCCATGACCTCCCAGAAGTCGCGCCCGGCGGCGACCTCGCGGTCATACCCCTCGGCCCTGCGGATCAGGCCGAGCCTGCCGGTCGCGTTTTCCAGAACCCGGATCAGCACCCGCCCCCCCTTGGTCTGGGCCGAACCGGCATAGCTGATATCCCGCGCGACCTGGCTGCGCATCGCCGCCTCGTTCTCCTCGTACCCCGCCTCCGATGCCGGGCTGGAGGCGGAGCTACACCAAAACGGCGCCCCGGCAAAGCTTTTATAAAGCCGCGCCGGCGCGCGCCGGGCCATCTGTTCAGGCCCGAAATTCCGGCAGGAATACTGCCAGGAATTTCAGGAAATTCCGGGCCCCGCTATTCCGCCGCTTCGCGCATCGGTGCGTCGCCGGCGTCGATTGCGGCCCATAGCTCGGCGCGCCGCGTCTCGGCCTCGGCCAGGTTCGCGGATTTCACCGGGCCGAAGCCGCGAATCTGCAACGGCAGCTCGGCCAGCGCGATGACCGCGTCGCGCGTGTCGGGCGTCATCGCCGCCAGCGCGCGGGTCATGTCGGCCTCGTACTGCGCGATCAGCCGGCGCTCTTGGCGCCGCTCGTGCTGCCAGCCGAACGGGTCGAGCGGCGTGCCGCGCAGCGGCCGTAGCGCGGCCAGCACGCGAAAGCCCCCGCCCATCCATTGCCCGAAGCGCCGCTTTGCCGGGCGGCCGTCGGCGTCCCCGCCCGGCAGGAACGGCGGCGCGAGGTGGTAGGCGATGTCGAAATCGCCGTCGAAGACCTCGCGCGCCTTTTCCTCGGTTTCCAGGTGCAGCCGCGCGACCTCGTACTCGTCCTTGTAGGCCAGAAGCTTGTGATAGCCCTTGGCGATGGCCTCTTTCAGGCGCACGTCGTCGGCGCGCTCCACCAGCCGGCGGTAGCGCCGGGCCAGCCGGCCCGACTGGTAGGCCCGCAGGTGGGTTTCACGAAAGCCGATCACATCTTCCAGGGTCTTCGGCCGGGCCACCTCGGGCGCGGTCGCCTCGGCCGCCTTGTCGGGGTGCGCCGCCGCCCAGCGCCCGATCTCGAACGCCCGGCGGTTGGCGGCCACCCCGGCGCCGTTCAGCTCGATCGCGCGATCCAGCGCGGCGAACCCGACCGGCACCAGCCCGCGCTGCCAGGCCGCGCCCAGCACGATCATGTTGGAAAAGATCGTGTCGCCCATCAGGCGGCGGGCCAGTTCGCTGGTGTCGAGAAATTGCACCGCCTCGCCCATGCGCGCCTCGAGCGACAGGCGAAGCCGGCCCGAGGGGATGCGGAATTCGGGGTCGCGGGTAAAGGCGCCGGTGACGATGTCGTGCGAATTGACCACCGCGCCGGTCCGCCCCTTGGTCATCAAGCCTTGCGTCTTGGCCCCGGCCGTCACCACCAGGTCGCCGCCGATCACCGCGTCGGCCTCTCCGGTCGCCACGCGAATGGCCGAGATGTCGCCCGGTTGCTCGGCGATGCGGCAGTGGATATGCACCGCGCCGCCCTTTTGGGCGAGGCCGGCCATTTCCATCATCCCCGCGCCCTTGCCGTCGAGATGCGCGGCCATGGCCAGGATCGCGCCGATGGTAACGGCGCCGGTGCCGCCGACCCCGGTGATGACGATGTTATGGGTGCCGTCGATAGCCGGCAGCACGGGCTCGGGCAGATCGCCGATATCGACCTCGGCGCTGGCCTGTTTGCGCACCGTCGCGCCGCTGAGCGTCACGAAGCTGGGGCAGAACCCCTTGAGGCACGAGAAATCCTTGTTGCAGGCCGACTGGTCGATGGCGCGTTTGCGGCCCAGCTCGGTCTCTTCGGGAACGATGGCCACGCAGTTCGACTGCACCCCGCAATCGCCGCAGCCCTCGCAGATATCGGTGTTGATGAAGACCCGCGTGTCGGGGTCGGGAAAGGCGCCCTTCTTGCGGCGGCGGCGCTTTTCGGCGGCGCAGGTCTGGACGTAGACGATGGCGGTCACGCCCTCGGTACGCTTCAGCCGGTCCTGCACCTGCATCAGCTTGTCACGCGGGTGGCAGGACACACCGGCGGGGAAGCTCTTGGGGTCGATATCCTCTTTCTCGTCATAGACCACCTCGACGGCCTTGACCCCGGCGGCCAGCAATTCGGCCACGATCTGATGCGGACCGAGGCCGCCATCGTTGCCCTGCCCGCCGGTCATCGCCACGGCGTCGTTGTAGAGGATCTTGTAGGTCATGGTCACGCCGGCGGCGACGGCGGCATGGATCGCCAGCCGGCCGGAATGGTTATAGGTGCCGTCGCCCATGTTCTGGAACACATGGCCCGTGGTGGAAAACGGCGCTTCGCCGATCCAGTTGGCCCCCTCGGCGCCCATGTGGGTGTAGCCGGAGGTCTCGCGGTCCATCCACATCGCCATGATGTGGCACCCGATCCCGGCATAGGCGCGGCTGCCCTCGGGCAGGCGGGTCGAGGTGTTGTGCGGGCAGCCGGCGCAGAAATAGGGCAGCCGCGCGGCCAGCTCCTCGGCATTGTCGGCGCGGCGGGCCTCGGAAATACGGGTCAGCGCGGCGCGCAGGCGGTCGCTCTCGCGCCCTTCCTCGATCAGGATGCCGCCCAGCTTTTCGGCGATCGTCACCGGATCGAGCGCGTACCGCGTCGGGAACAGCTCTTCCCCGCGGTCGTTCTGCCAGCCGTAGATGCGCCGGCCGCGCCGGTCGTGAAAGATCGCCTCTTTCGCCTGCACCTCGATCAGCTTGCGCTTTTCCTCGACCACGACGATCAGGTCGAGCGTCTCGGCGAAATCGGAAAAGCCCTTCATGTCCAGCGGCCAGGTCTGGCCCACCTTGTAGGTGGCGATGCCCAGCCGCTCGGCCTCGGCCTCGTCGATGCCCAGAAGGCTGAGCGCGTGGACGAGGTCGAGCCAGTTCTTGCCGGCGGCCACCAGCCCGATCTTTGCCCCCGGCCCGCCCCAGACCCGCCGGTCGATCCGGTTGGCATGGGCAAAGGCCTCGGCCGCGAACCGCTTGTGGTCGATCATGCGCGCCTCTTGCGGCACCCAGTGATCGTTCAGCCGGATGTTGAGGCCGCCCTCGGGCATGTCGAAACCGGGCGTGACAAAAGACATCCGGTCGGGCCGGCCATCGACGACCGAGGTCACCTCGACGGTGTCCTTCATCAGCTTCAGCCCCGCCCAGACCCCCGCGAAGCGCGACAGCGCATAGCCGTAAAGCCCGTAATCGAGGATCTCCTGAACCCCGGCGGGCGACAGCACGGGCATGTAGGCATCGACCATCGCCCAGTCCGACTGGTGGCACGTGGTCGAGGACTCGCCCGTGTGATCGTCGCCCATCGCCATCAGCACGCCGCCATGGGGCGCGGTGCCGGCCATATTGGCGTGGCGCATCACGTCGCCCGAGCGGTCCACCCCCGGCCCCTTGCCGTACCACAGGCCAAAGACGCCGTCGTATCTTCCCTCGCCCCGCAATTCCGCCTGCTGCGTTCCCCACAGCGCGGTGGCGGCAAGGTCTTCGTTCAGCCCCGGCTGAAAGCGCACGTTGGCCGCCTGCAGAACGTCGTGGGCGCGGGCCATCTGCATGTCGACCGCGCCCAGCGGCGAGCCGCGATAGCCGGTAACGTAGCCCGCGGTGTTCAGCCCCGCGGCCCGGTCGCGGGCGGCCTGCATCAGCATCAGCCGCA
Organism: Rhodovulum iodosum; assembly: GCF_041020385.1. Classification (NCBI taxonomy): domain Bacteria; kingdom Pseudomonadati; phylum Pseudomonadota; class Alphaproteobacteria; order Rhodobacterales; family Paracoccaceae; genus Rhodovulum; species Rhodovulum iodosum. The sequence continues at coordinate 992,285 of NZ_JBEHHI010000002.1, forward strand.
CCAGCGCCTGTGTGCCGTTCAACAGCACCGGCGTCTTCGACAGGTCGTACCGGTCGTTCAGGCTCACGTCATGACGAGTCATGCGAACCCTCCCTTTGCTCTTTGAGTTTGGGCCCTATGTTAGGTCAAATAGTCTGACCTACAAAATCAAATCCCCGCGCCCGTTCCGATTGCCAATCGTGAAAGCGCAACGGTAAGAGTGTTGCGTAAAAGGAGAACCGGCAATGCAATATTGCCATGCTTGACTGGGACAAGCTCAGAATATTTCACGCGGTCGCGGACGCGGGGTCGCTGACCCATGCGGGCGATACGCTGCACCTGTCGCAATCGGCGGTCAGCCGGCAGATTCGCGCACTTGAGGAAAGCCTCAACACCACGCTTTTTCACCGTCACGCACGGGGGCTGATTCTCACCGAGCAAGGCGAATTGCTGTTCGACGCCACCACCGCCATGAACAAGAGGCTGGACGCCGCCGTGGCGCGCATCCGCGACAGCGTCGAAGAGGTGTTCGGCGAATTGCGCGTGACCACCACCACCGGCTTCGGCTCGCTGTGGCTCGCCAAGCGCCTGCCCAAGCTCTACGCCAAGTACCCGGAGCTCAAGATCGACCTGATGCTGGAAGAGCGCGTGCTCGACCTGCCGATGCGCGAGGCCGACGTGGCGATCCGCATGAAAGAACCCAGCCAGGCCGACCTGATCCGCCGCCGGCTGATGAGCGTGAAAATGCGCCTTTACGCCCTGCCCGACTACCTGGACGCCCATGGCGTGCCCGAAAACATGGACGATCTCGGCGCGCACCGCCTGATCTGCCAGAACATCGCCTCGACCCAGGTCAATGCCGGCGCGCGGCTGGTGCAGGAGCTGATGACCCACGACATCCCCTCGACCCTGACGGTGAACAACTATTTCGGCGTGTTGCAGGCCGTACTGAACGGGCTGGGAATCGGCGTGCTGCCCGACTACGTGACCGAGGACTTTCCCACGCTGGTCCGCGTGCTGCCCGATCTGGAAAGCACCGAAGTGCCGGTCTACCTCGCCTACCCCGAGGAGTTACGCCATTCCCGCCGCATCGGCGCCTTTCGTGACTTCGTCATGGAAGAGATCGCCGTCTCCGCGCAGCGCCGCAAGGACCAGCCAAAGACGTGAGATATGTGCAACAGGCATCACGGCTTTGCCGCGCCGAAGCATTTTTGTTCTTGAATGTATAGTTTTGGCTCAATATTTCGAAAGGGAAGGTGAAAGTTGAGGCTTTCCCTTTACCTCCCTGTTGGACTTGGGCCGAGCTTTGTCTCGGCCTCTTTTTTGCCGCGAGGCCAAGCTGCCGAACGGCGTCACGCGCCGGCGGTTCGTCATGGTCCCCTATCCAGGCCGACACGGCGCCGGTCCGGGGCGCGAGCTGGCGCTCGCCTCGTTGGTCGCCCGTCGCCCGGTCACACGGCTGCCTCCGGCACGCCCAGCAGGCCCTACTTGCTATCGACACCCCGCGGGCCCACGGCGCGCTGATGCGCCAGATGTTCACGGTAGAGCGAGTAAATTCCCGACGCGATGATGATGGCCGCACCGGCAAAGGTCACGGTATCGGGCATCGCGTCGAAAACGAAAAAGCTGAACCCCGTTGTCCAGAAGATCATGGTGTATTGCAGCGGGGCGACCACCACGGCCTCCGCGATCTCCAGCGCCTTGATCACCAGGAACTCACCCAACCCGGCTGCCGCGGCATAGAGAACGAAAAGCCAGACATCGCCCGCCGCGACAGGCCGCCAGACGAAGGGTTGAACCAGGGCCAGCAACGCGACGCTGGTCAGCGCGGTGAAGAGCACCGTTGTCGCCGTCGGTTCGGTGGCGCCAAGGATGCGCGAAATCACTTGGCGTGCGGCGAACAGAAACGCGGCTAGAACGACGAGGAAATAGGCCGGGTGGAACGACTCGAACCCGGGCCGGATGATGATCAGGGTGCCGATGAAGCCGACCACGATCGCAGCCCACCGCCGCACGCCGACAGGCTCGCCCAACAGAAGATAACCCAGGATGGGCACGAAGAAGGGCGCGGCGAAGGCAATCGAGGCGGCATCGGTGAGCGGAATGAAGCTCAGCGCGATGACGAACAGCGCGGCCGACAGCGTCGCGCAGACCCCGCGCAGAAACTGCAGGCCCGGACGGCGGCTGCGGAGCTTGGACAGGCCCTTGATCGAAAGGTAGACGAGCGCGCCGACGAACAGGCCAAGCTGCCGGATTCCGACGATCTGCATGGGATGGTATCCCGCAGTCATGAACTTCGCGATCGTATCCGCGGAAGCGAAAAAGAACATGGCCAGCGCCATGAGAACGATCCCGGTCGGGTTCGAGCTTGGCGCAAATACCAGTCCGCCCGCTTTTGCCATTGCCGCGCCACCTGTGTCGGGATTGTCACGCGCGACAGTGGCACAGGCGAAAGGGCTAAGAAAGCGCGCAGGGCCGGCAGCCGCGCGGCGATCGTCCACCACTCACCGCGGGGCGCGAGGAAGACCATGCGCGGCGCGCGTGCCGACCACCCCTTCCTTCCCTGCAAAGCATGGCCTATGAGCGGGCAACGAATGACGCGAAGGGCCGCACCGCATGACCGAACCGCAGATCACCGACGAACTGATCCAGGCACACGGGCTGAACCCCGAGGAATACGCCGAGATCGTCCGCCTGTTGAACCGGGACCCGACCTTTACCGAGCTTGGCATCTTTTCGGCCATGTGGAACGAGCACTGTTCCTACAAATCCTCCAAGAAATGGCTGCGCACCCTGCCAACCGACGGCCCCCAGGTGATCTGCGGGCCGGGCGAGAACGCCGGCGTCGTCGATATCGGCGACGGTCAGGCCGTGGTCTTCAAGATGGAGAGCCACAACCACCCCTCCTACATCGAGCCATACCAGGGCGCGGCCACCGGCGTGGGCGGCATCCTGCGCGATGTCTTTACCATGGGCGCGCGCCCCGTCGCGGCAATGAACGCGCTCAGCTTCGGCGCGGTCGATCATCCCAAGACGCGGCAACTGGTGCATGGCGTGGTCGAGGGCATCGGCGGCTACGGCAACTGCTTCGGCGTGCCCACCGTGGGCGGCGAGGTCCGCTTTCATGCCGCCTATAACGGCAACTGCCTGGTCAACGCCTTTGCCGCGGGCCTCGCCGAGGCCGACAAGATCTTCTACTCGGCCGCTTCGGGCGTCGGCATGCCCGTGGTCTATCTCGGCGCGAAAACGGGGCGCGACGGCGTGGGTGGCGCCACCATGGCCTCGGCCGAGTTCGACGAGGGCATCGAGGAAAAGCGCCCCACGGTGCAGGTCGGCGACCCCTTCACCGAGAAACGCCTCATGGAGGCGTGCATGGAGCTGATGGCCTCGGGCGCGGTGATCTCGATCCAGGACATGGGCGCGGCGGGGCTGACATGCTCGGCCGTCGAGATGGGCGACAAGGGGGGCCTGGGCATCCGGCTGGACCTCGACCAGGTGCCGCAGCGCGAAACCGCGATGACCGCCTACGAGATGATGCTGTCGGAAAGCCAGGAGCGGATGCTCATGGTGCTGCGCCCCGACAAAGAGGCCGAGGCGCGCGCGATCTTCGACAAATGGGACCTAGATTTCGCCATCGTCGGCGAAACCGTCGCCGAGGACCGCTTCGTCATCATGCACAAGGGCTCCTGCTGGGCCGATCTGCCGCTGTCCAAACTCTCTTCCTCGGCCCCCGAATACGACCGCCCGTGGGTCGAGCCCCCGGCGGCAGCCGAAATGGCCGAGGTGCCGGCGATCGATCCCATCGAGGGGCTGAAGGCGCTGCTCGGCAGCCCCAACCACGCCGCCAAGCAGTGGGTCTACGAACAATACGACAGCCAGGTGATGGCCGATACATTGCGCCGCCCCGGCCTCGGCGCCGGCGTGATCCGGGTGCATGGTACCGACAAGGCGCTTGCCTTCACCTCGGATGTGACGCCGCGCTACGTGCGCGCCAACCCCGTCGAGGGCGGCAAACAGGCGGTGGCCGAGGCCTACCGGAACCTCTCGGCGGTGGGCGCCCGGCCGCTGGCCGCCACCGACAACCTCAATTTCGGCAACCCCGAAAAGCCCGAGATCATGGGCCAGTTCGTCGGCGCCATCAAAGGCATCGGCGCGGCATGTTCCGCGCTCGACATGCCCATCGTGTCGGGCAACGTGTCGCTTTACAACGAAACCGACGGCGCGCCGATCCTGCCCACGCCCACGATCGGCGCGGTGGGCCTGCTCGACCATCTCGACGATCTGATCGCTGGCGTGCCGCAGCCCGGCAACGTGGCGCTGCTGTTGGGCGAGACCGCGGGCCATCTGGGCCAGTCCGCGCTGCTCTATGAGATGTTCGGCCGCGAAGACGGCGACGCGCCGGCGGTGGACCTCGAGGCAGAGCGGCGCCACGGCGAATTCATCCGCGACAACCGCCGGCTCATCGCGGCGGCCACCGATCTGTCCGACGGCGGCCTCGCGCTCGCCGCCTTCGAGATGGCAGAGGCCGGCGGCGTCGGCGTACAGCTCGACGCGGTCGACACCGGCAAGCTTTTCGGCGAAGACCAGGCGCGCTACCTGATCGCCGCGCCGTTCGACGCGGCCGAGGCGCTGATGGTGGCGGCAGGCAAGGCCGGCGTGACGCTGACAGCGATTGGCCGCTTCGGCGGCAGCACGGTCGATTTCGACGGCGCCAGCGCGCCGCTGGCCGAACTCTCGGCGCTCTACCGCGGCGCGTTCGAAAAGGCGCTGGGCTAGGCCTGCAAGGCGCCGCGGCGGACGGGTGGCCCGTGAAGGGAATGCTTCGCAAGGTCAGCGCGGGCTGACGGCTTGCCCCGGCCCCGGCGCTCCCTTACATCTTCAATGACAACAGAAAGGACGCATCCAGATGGCCATTGCGCCCGAAGAGATCGAAACCCTGATCCGCACTCAGTTTCCCGATGCGCAGATCACCATCACCGACATCGCCGGCGACGGCAATCACTACGCCGCCGAGGTGATCGACGAAAGCTTTCGCGGTATGAACCGCGTTCAGCAGCAGCGCGCCGTCTACGCCGCGCTCAAGGGCAAGATGGACGGTTCTCACGGGGAATTGCACGCGCTGGCGCTGACCACCCGCGCGCCCGACTAAGGATGGCCGCGAGCGCAAATAGGGTACGTTTGCCACGCGGACGCCGGACCGCCGGTTCGGGGTGGGCGATGCGCGCCTGGCGGCGACGGCGTGCGGCTTGGCCCCCGTTCTCGGCGGATGGGCAATCATGGAGCCGGTGAAGGCTCGCGAACAGGAAGAGGAACGCAACGATGACCGACACGAAGACGCGCATTGAAGACACCGTGACCACCAATGACGTGGTGCTGTTCATGAAGGGCACCAAGGGTGCGCCGCAATGCGGCTTTTCCAGCCGCGTGGCCGGAGTGCTTGGGTTCATGGGGGTCGACTTCCAGGACGTGAACGTGCTGGAAGACGAGGCGATCCGCCAGGGCATCAAGGACTATTCCGACTGGCCCACGATACCGCAACTCTACGTCAAGGGCGAGTTCGTCGGCGGTTGCGACATCATCACCGAGATGACGCTGTCGGGCGAGCTCGACCAGCTTTTCGAGGACAAGGGCGTGAACTACGACAAGGCTGCCGCCGACAAGATCCGCGCTGCCAACGCCTGAGGTCCACGCGACCCGGCGCCGCAGCGCCGCCCCCTTTTCAACTGCGCGCCGCAGGGCACATATCTTGTTCAGATGTCAGGCCCTGCGGCGCTGGCCGACCCGGCGCCGCCGAAATAGCAGGGAGACCTCCCGATGAGCCCGCCCGACGATAGCCAGCCGCCGCAAGAGCAGAACCGGTCGCGCGACCTGGTGATCATCTTGGTCGCGGCCTACGGGGCGGGCGCGCTGTTTCTGGCGGCGGGCCCCGGCCTGGCGCTGTCCGTCGTCGCGCTGTCGGCACTGTTCGTGTCATGGCCGGCGCTGCAGACCCTGCGGACCCGTCTGAAGGCCCGGGCCGAACGTGTGGGCACGGCGCCCGCCCGCAAAATGGCCCCCGCCCGTCCCGCACAGACGCGCCCCGCGGCCGCGGGGATCGAAACCGCCGATCCAATCGTTTCAAGGCCCCCTTCCTCCGAACGGAGCGATACCATGACCGAAACGTCCGATGCCCAGACCGATCCCGAAACCGACGCGGACGGGACGGCCGAGCGCCCCCGCGCCGGCCTGCAGTTCAAGACCCCGCCGATCATCGACATCCTGACGCCCAAGGGCTGGAAGGCCGCGCCCGGCCACAGCCTGTCCGCAGAGATGCAGGGCTCGCCCGGCCTCGCCGAACGGGCCAGCGCCGGCGAGGGCGAAAAGGCCGGCTCGCGGCTGGCACGCCTGCTACTGGCACAGAACTGGGGCGACCCCGCTCGCATGGCGCGCAGCTTTGCGGTCGTCGGCGCTGTGGGCATCGTGATGCTGTTGCTGGGCTGGTGGCTGCCCGACGGCGCCTTCTTCGGCTTTATCGGCGGCATGCTGACCTTTGTCGGCGCCATCATGGCCATGCTGGGCGCGGCCGTGGTCTACGGGCACGTTCAGGACACCGTCGAGGGGCTGTTGCGCCGCCGCCGGCTGCGCCGCGAGGCAACCCGCGGCGGTCGCACGCGCCCCCGCTGATCGCGCCCGCGCGGCCCGTCCGGGCATCGCGTTGACCCTGCCATTCCTGCCCCGGAACGCGGCGGCCTACGCCGACTTCGCCGCGGCGTCGTCCACCGCATCGGCCAGCGACTCGGCACGCGCGGCGATCTCGGCCAGCGTCTCGGTCACCGCCGCCGGGATCACCGGCACCTCCACCCGCTCGGGCGTCGGCACGGGCCGGGCCTTGAGCCGCTCGATCTCGGTCGATTGCTGCTCGAACGCCGCCTCGACGCTGTTCAGTTTTTCGTCCAGCGCGGCGGTCTTGTCGGCCAGCATCAGCCCGGCCATCAGCAACATCCGCGATTCCGGCAGGCGACCGATCTGCTCCACCAGGCTGGAGGCTTCCACGTCCAAAAGCTTGGCAGCCGCCCGCAGGTAGGGCTCTTCGCCTTCCTGGCAGGCCACTTCGAAGGCCCGCCCGCCGATCATGATCTGAACGTCAGGCATTGCGCGTCTCCTCCTCGGCCGGCACCAGCTCGGCGATTTCGCTGATAATCCCGTCAAGCTCGGCCCGGTCGCCCTCGCGCAGCGCGCGCAGCGCCTCCAGCTCGGCCGCCAGCCCGGCATTGATCGCGCCCGCATCGCCCAGCCCCTGGGCGTTGGCCGCGCGCAGGTCGGCATTGGCCCTGCGCAGCGCGGCATTCACCTTTTTCAAATGCGCGGCCTCGGCCTCGCTCTGGTCGGCGCGCTCGCTCAGCGCGGCCACCTGCCGCTCAAGCCCGGCAAGCTTGGTTTGCTGTTTCTCGTGCAGCGCCTTCACCCGCTCTTCAAGCTGGGCATTGGCGGTGCGCTCGGACTCCAGCGCCTCGGCCAACGCGGCCAGTTCGGCGCTCTTGTCCTCGACCGGCGGGGTCGCCGGCGCCGCTTTCAGCGCCTCGACCCCATTACCGATCCGCTCCAGCGCCGCGGTTATGCGGCCTTCGAGTTGCGAAATATCGCTCATGCTGCCTGCTCCCGGTCCCGTCTGTACTCATCCCGGCGCCGCGGGGGCGCGAATCGGCTCTCGTATTATCGAACAATCTTAGCCAATGCGCGGGGGAATTTCGCCCCCCCTCGCCCGTCCTTCGGACGCCGCGCTTGATCTTGCCGCCGGCCCTGCTAAGCAAAACCGACCCCATCTGCAAGGAGACGGCGCGCCATGGAGATCCAAGCCCTTGCCCAGGCCCATCCCGAGCATTGGCGCCAGGCCGCCGCGCTGCGCACGCTCGCGCTCGACGCCGTCGCCGCGGCGAATTCGGGCCATACCGGCATGCCGCTGGGCATGGCCGACATCGCCACGGTCCTGTTCGGGAAACACCTGAAATTCGACGCCGCCCATCCCGACTGGCCCGACCGCGACCGCTTCGTTCTGTCCAACGGCCACGGCTCGATGCTGCTTTACGGGCTGCTCTACCTCACCGGATCGCCCGACGTGTCGCTGGACGAAATCAAACGCTTCCGCCAGTTGGGCTCGGTCACGGCGGGCCACCCCGAATACGGTGCGGCGCGCGGGATCGAAACCACCACCGGCCCGCTGGGCCAGGGGTTGGCCAACGCGGTGGGCATGGCAATCGCCGAGGAAATGCTGCGCGCGCGCTTCGGCAAACGGCTGGTCGACCACCGCACCTGGGTCTTTGCCGGCGATGGCTGCCTGATGGAAGGCGTCAGCCAGGAGGCCATCACGCTGGCCGGCCGCCAGGCGCTCAGCCGGCTCGTGGTGTTCTGGGACCATAACGGCATCACCATTGACGGCGCTGTGGCGCTGGCCGACCGCACCGATCAGATCAAGCGGTTCGAGTCCGCCGGCTGGTCGGTCTACGACTGCGACGGCCACGACCCCGAGGATATCGACCGGGTGATCGGCGCCGCCAGGGCCTCGGACACCCCGACGCTGATCGCCTGCCGCACCCATATCGGCTATGGCACCAGCGCGCAGGACACCGCCAAGGCCCACGGCGCGCTGACCGAGACGACGCTGATCGACGATGCCAAGGCCGCCTATGGATGGGACCGCAAGCCCTTCGACATCCCGCCCGACCTCAAGGCCCAGTGGGAAGAGATCGGGCGCCGCGGCGCCGCCGAGCGGCTGGCCTGGGAAGAACGCCGCGCGGCCCTGTCGGACGCGCGGCGGCGCGAATTCGCCCGCGTCCTGGCCGGCGAGCCGCCGAAAAGGCTCTCGGCCCGGATCAAGGCGCTGAAGAAACAGATCAGCGACGAGGCGCCCAAGCTGGCCACCCGCAAGGGGTCGGAACATGCGCTCGAGGTGATCAACCCGGTCATGCCCGAAACCGTGGGCGGCTCGGCCGACCTGACCGGCTCGAACAACACCAAGACCGGCGACCTGGGCGAGTTTTCCCCGGAAAACCGCAAGGGCCGCTACCTGCATTTCGGCATCCGCGAACACGGCATGGCCGCGGCGATGAACGGCCTCGCGCTGCATGGCGGGCTGCGCCCCTATGGCGGCACCTTCCTGGTGTTTTCCGACTACGCCCGCGCGGCGATCCGGCTGTCCTCGCTGATGGGCATGCCGGTGACCTACGTGCTGACCCATGACAGCATCGGGCTGGGCGAAGACGGACCCACCCACCAGCCCGTCGAACAGCTGGCATCCCTGCGTGCCCAGCCCAACCTCAACGTCTTCCGCCCCGCCGACACGGTCGAAACCGCCGAGGCGTGGGAACTGGCGCTGACCGCCACGGCCACCCCCAGCGTGCTGGCACTGTCGCGCCAGGGCCTGCCGACGCTCAGGACCGATCACAAGGGCGTCAACCTCACCGCCCGTGGCGCCTATGTGATCGCCGATTCCGAGGCCAGGCGCCGGGCGATCCTGCTGGCGACCGGCTCCGAAGTGGCCATCGCGGTCGAGGCCCGCGCGATCCTCGAGGCCGAGGGCATCGGCACCCGCGTCGTCTCGATGCCCTGCTGGGAGATCTTCGAAGAGCAGGACGAGGCCTACCGCAAGCGCATCCTCCCCGGCGGGCCTGTCCGCGTGGCCGTCGAGGCGGCGATCCGCTTCGGCTGGGACCGCTGGCTTTACGGAGAACGCGGAAAGCGCGGGAAATCGGGCTTTGTCGGGATGCACGGCTTCGGTGCCTCGGCGCCCGCCGACGAGCTCTACCGCCATTTCGGCATCACCGCCGAGGCGGTGGCCGAAAAGGTCCGGACGCTGCTCTAGGCCGATGACGAACCGCATCGCCGCCATCCTCTTGCTGATCATTGCCGCCGCGCTCGGCCTCGACATCCTGCTGCAGGATGGCGCCGGCACGCTCTTTCTCGCCCGCAAGCTCTTCGGGCTGATCGAGTATCTCGCCTTCTGGCGCTGACGCGCCCCTCGGGCGCTTGACCTTGGGGCGGATTTTCCGCATCTGGCGCCGGAAGACAGCACCAGAGACAGAGAGAGGAACAACAAGATGACAGTTAAAGTCGCCATCAACGGGTTCGGCCGCATCGGGCGGAACGTTCTCAGGGCCATCGTGGAATCGGGACGCACCGATATCGAGGTGGTCGCGATCAACGATCTCGGG